>CAKNFP010000001.1:1998750-3337500 GCA_930633525.1 Hyphomicrobiales bacterium | reverse complement strand
GACGCATGCATGTTCTTGTCCTGAGCGCGTGGGCGGGCCAGTCCCGCTCGGGTACGAGGTCCGGGACAAAAAGCTCGTTATCCATCTCGACGAGGCCGATCAGGTCCGGCTCATCTTCGAAAGGTATGTCGAATTCGGCTGCCTCACGAAGCTCGCCCGGTCACTTCGCGAGGAGGGCATTCGCACCAAGATCAGTCGGAGGCGGGATGGCACGTTGCGCGGTGGAATCCCCTTCACCAAGGGCCCGCTGGCCTATCTGCTCCGGAACCGGGTCTACGTCGGCGAGGTGATCCACAAGGGCCGGTATTATCCTGGAGTGCACGATCCCGTCATGCCTCAGGCTCTCTTCGATGGGGTCCAGCAGGAGCTAGACGCGAAAGCCAGAAACGCCGGCTCACACCGAATCGCCGGGTCCTTGCTGACCGGGCGCATCTTTGACGACCGCGGCAACCGCATGACCCCGACGACGACCAAGAAGGGAGGCGCGCGATATCGCTACTACACGTCCTGTGTTCTGGCTCAGGGACGCAAAGAGGAGGCAGGCTCGGTGACGCGGGTGGACGAACTGACGACAGGCAGCGTAACCGACACAAGGCAGATCGCGAGACGGGAAGGTTGCAGTGAACGATCGGTGCGGATGACGCTGAATCTTGCTTTCCTGTCGCCGGACATCATGAGAGCAGCAGTCGAGGGAAGGCTGCCTCACGGTGTCGGGACAACCAGTCTTGCCGACACGCCTCCATGTTGGCGAGCGCAGACGAGGGACCTCATTCATCAGGTGGGCGCGGCGTCTGACTCTTAAACTTTTTGTCAATACCCTGAAGGCCTTGAAAACCAAGGGTTTTGTAAATAAAGGAAACAGTTAGGGCGCACATAGGGCGCAAGGAAGGAAAAAGGCGTTACCGGGTACGGTAGCGTTTGAAAGTGTAAAAGGGTGATTAGCTCAGTTGGTAGAGCAGCTGACTCTCGATGGGAGCCCTTGCCGGAAACGGTAAGGTGAACAGGCGTCAAATTCGGGGAACCCTCTCGGCTTCGGCCAGTGGCAATCCCGAGCCAAGCCTCGGAAACGAGGAAGGTGTAGAGACTAGACGGCGCCCGCCTAAAACCCCCCTCCGGGGGTCATGGTGATGGGATAGTCCAGACTGCAAACCCGAAAGGGGCGGCGAAAGCCGTAGCGGTACGTAATCAGCGGGTCGTAGGTTCGATCCCTACATCACCCACCACACTTTCTTCTAAGCGACGCCACTCCGGCTCGACCTTATCCAACGGCACGCCGGCCTCGTTCAATATCCACGCAGCCTCCTGAATGTCGCTCGCCCAGCGGTTCATGAATTCCGGCTGGCTGGGCGGTATGACGACGCGTGCTATCCCGGCTTGTACGATCATCGCCGCGCACTGTGCGCATGGGTGATGGGTGCAATAGAGCGTCGCGCCAGTGGACCCGCCTCTGGCGAATAGGATGGCGTTCTTCTCAGCGTGAATGGTGCGGCGCAGCTTCCGGTCCCGGTGGATGCTCGGGTCGTCCTCGACGCCTCTTGGCGGGCCGTTGTAGCCTACCGATACGACGCGGTTGTCGGCATGAGCGATTACGGCGCCTACCTGGGTGCTGCTGTCCTTGCTCCACGAGCCGACAAGCTCGGCCATGCCCATGAAGCGGCGATCCCACTTGGATGATTTCAAAATGTTGCCTTCAACGGAAAAGGGCGACCGAGGCCGCCCTGTTGCTTTTTACTGGATAGCGTCGACAAGGTCGGGTTTTGCCTTGAACTTGACCACCTTGCGCTTCGGTATAGTGACCGGCTCGCCCGTGCGTGGATTGCGTCCCTGGCGCTCGCCGCGCTCGGCAGTGGTCAGACGGCCGATGCCTGGCACGTAGGTGTTGCCGGTGGCTATAAACTCGCGGCGCAGCGCGAGGCTCAGCGCGTCAACAGCGCTGTCTGCCTGCGTAGCGGACAGCCCGGTGATTGCAGCGACTTCACGGCTAAGGTCGATTTTGTTCATTTTGCTTCCTGTCGAGAATACTCGCTGGTGGACTGGACCGTGTTCCGGTTTTCCCATTCCTCAACCTTGGCGAGGTTATACAAAATTGCTCCGCCAACCTTGGTGTAGGCAGGGCCGTTTCCGGTCTGCCTCCAGTTGGCAAGAGTGCGGACACTGATCCTGCCGTCGTACCGCTCGGATAGTTCGGCAGGGGTCAGAAATTGTTTGTGCTTGGTGTCGGTCAAAACAGGTCCACCTCGTTATCATCACCGGGCTCTTGCTGCGGCGCGCTTTCCTGCTTGGCCGCTGACGTCGGTTCTGGCTCGGATGCGGGTTCCGGGTCTTTCGCAGCCTTGCTCTGTTTTTGCACGGCCTTGCTCTCTTGCTGCTTGGGCTGCTCGGCAGGCTCGGCCTTCTCGTCGGCAGGTGGCTGCTTCTGTTCCGGCTCGGCCTTCTCGGCCTTTTCTTCCTTCGCCTGCTCGGCCTTGGCCGCTGCCTGCTGGGGCTGGCGCTTGGGACTCTCGGCGCCCTTCTTGGCCGCTGTCTTGATGGCGTCGGCGGCGGACGTGTCGGCCGGCTGCTCGTCGTCGGACTTGGCGAACAGCTCCGACGCTGGGATGCCCTCCTTGAGCGAGTTGATCATGCCGCGCATGTCGACGAGTTCATCGGTCGTCGTCTCGTCAAGTTTGTGATTGAGATGGCGCTCCAGCATTTCGATGGAGACGCCAAACTTGGCAAAGGCCTGCGCCATCTTGCGCACGCGCGACTCGATCGGTTCTCCGCGCCCTTGCGCAGGAGCGTCGCGTCGTGGCCGGTCTGGGTGACCGACTTGATCGCCTCCAGCACGCTGGTCTTGCCCGTGCCGTTCTGGCCGGAAATTTCGTTGAACTGGCCGGCCTCGAATTCGAGCTGATCGACGCCGAGAATATTGCTGATGCGGATATGATGTATTTTCATGGGTAGTAGAGCCTTATCGGCCAGTGAGTTGTTTCATGAGGGCGTAGGTTTTGGGGGCGCTGCCGGTTGCTCTGCGTGAGCCCCACGTTGGTATTTCTTCGCCCATGAGCGCAGTGAGTTCGTCCCATTGCTCGACCAGCGCTGCCCATTGCGGGGTAGGGCGTCAATCGGTATATCGCCGTAGATCAGGATGCACCTGTCGCGGTGCTCAACCTCGTAGCGCACGGGGGCGCCCGGGTTGGAATTGAATGTCATATGCATAGGGGTCTGTCCGTTGGTTGGTTGGAAAAAAGGTCGTTGGTGTCGGTCGGTCGGCGCAGCGGCACGTAGCGCGTGACGTTCGATGGCTGCGGGTGAAATACCGTCCAGAGGCATTCCATCGTGGGCGAGCCGCCCTTTGCGCCAAAGTGGAAGTCCGGGCGCCATGTCAGCGGCAGGACCGCGTAGGGGAAATGGCGTTCGAACAGCGCCAGGCGACGCGAGCTGTGCCAATACTGGCTTTTGAGCAGGAAGGCGCTCGGCAGGCCAAGGGCGATGGCGCGTTCAATGAACTGCTGCGCCAAGGCGAACGGTGGGTTCGTGATAATCCATTCGCAGCCGGCTGGCGGCTCTGCAGTCAGGAAGTCGACGCCGGTCTGCCCATAGCCCTGATCGTGCAGCGTGGTGCTGGTGACTATCGCGCCGCACCGCTCAAGCTCGCGCGACATGTGGCCTTCGCCGCAGGCAGGTTCCCAGACGCGCACGCCGTCAAGGAACAGGAAATTGGCGATCGCCCGGGTCACTTCCCACGGGGTCGGGTAAAAGTCGGTCTTGTTGCGGTCTGGTGCCGACGCGCATGGCAGCGATGCTGCGGAAAGGTTGCTCATGCCGCAGCCCTCCGCAGGTCGTGGTCGATGCGGGCGGAATCTGATCGGTGCTCGCCTCTTGTGATGCGGCTCACGAGTTGCTGGGAGCAGCCAAAACGTTCTGCAATTTGTTTTTGGGTATGCCCACCAGCGGAATAAATTTCGTAGATAGTCGCAATGGCACGATCCGTAAGACGAACAAAACCGTTCAGTTCGCCAGGCAAGGATCGATGCCGGCCACGGTTCATCATGTCGTCCATGTTTTGCTGATGGGTTCCGACATAAAGATGATGTGGATTAACGCAGCACCGCACGTCGCAATGGTGCAGGACGTCTAAACCATCTGGAATTTCCCCACGGAAAGCGCGCCACGAACACCTGTGCGCGCCCTCCATCCATTGGCCGTTCCAGCACTGCCCGTATCCGGTAGGACTTAACGACCGCGTCCATATCCAGCACCCGGAAAAAGGGACCGCCTCAGAGAAAGCAAGGATGCGATCGGCGGGAGCTGCATTTCTCATACGAGTTTGACTTGAGGCATTCATTCAGTTTGCCTCGTAGAGAATATCCATGGCCCGCTGCGGCAGCTGGGCCTCAATGAGTTGGCCGCGTGCAACGCCGGGCCAATAATCCCGCGCCATGCAGTCGGTCAGCAGGGCCAGATCGCGCTGGTACAGCAGCCGCCCCGCCTGAATGTGTTCCTCGGTCAGGTAGTGGACGGCCACGTCGTAGGGGCGCGTTTTCTGCGCGGCCACAAAGGCAAAGACTCTGGGCGCGTCGCTGCCGTACAGGCCGCGCAATATGTCCAGATAGAACGCGGCTTGGACGTGGTAGCGGCGCTGGTAGATCGTCCAGCCGAAGGCGGATGCGGATACATCGTCGGTGGTTTTCAGGTCGGGGATGACGACGCCATCGGCGCTGATCGCGTCCGTGCGGCACTTTCGAAGGATGCCAACGTCGTCGCGCCAGAAAAACGACTGCTCGGTCGTGGCGCCGCGCAGCAATGGACCGGCGATCGGGTCGCGGTCGACGGCGCGCAGCATGCTCAACATGTTCTTGTAGTCGCGGGCCGGAATGGGAATGCGACCGGTCATGGTCGCTTGATGTTGGCGCTGCAGATGCAGCATGATCCGCTCTGGCGGAAACCCGCCCTCGTTGATCAGGCGGTCGGCCAGCTCCGGCTTGCTGCCTGATATCTGCAGTTCAAGCGTGCCGAGTTCCTTTTTAAGCTCGGCTATTGTGTCCAGCGCGTCTGGGAAAGCGTGCTTATCGAAGTCGACCGCGTAGGTTTCTTCGAAGGTGCCGGGTTCAAGCACCAGCTTGTGCGTGCCGTCGCCAACAGCGAAAGCGTGCTTGTACTCACGCGGTTCGCGTTCTGGGTTGATGTACTGATCCCAATAATTGAGCGGGCTGATCGCTACCGCGTCGAGCTGGGATTTCGATATGCCCGGCCCGGAATGATACTGCTCGTTTGTCAGGTCAACGTAGCCGTGCAGTCCGGGATCTTCTGTGAAAACCCCCGTTCCGGCATCGTTATATAAGGTCGTGGCATCTGTCATGGTTGGCTCAACGGCAATTCCTCTAAAATGTTTTTGGCAAACAATCGAAGTAGCCGCAATAATACCACGATCTTTTGCTTTGGAGTTACCGCGAATACATTTTAATACTTGAGCAAGAATTTTTATCTTCAGGTATCATTGCAAAAACATTTTTCGGAAACCGCAATGACTACATTTACTGAAGTGTTCCAGGCCCGTCTGGAGGCGATTGAAAAACGCGCCGAAGCCAACGGGTTCACAATGACGGACCTGTGCCGAAAGACCGGGGTGGCGCGTGCTACGCCCGACCGCTGGCGCGAACGCGCTCCGCAGTCTGTCGCCAAGGTCGATGTTCTGGAAGCCGAACTGGACCGCCTGATCGCCGGCAAGGCCGCGCAGTAATGGCGCAGTCACGCCTTGGCTCGCTGGTCGAGTCCGTCGCGAATGTGGCCGTAGGTTACGGCGTCGCTGTCGGCGCGCAGATGCTGATCTTTCCGTTGTTCGGCGTGCACATATCGGTCGCCGACAACATGCTGATCGGTGCGCTGTTCACCGTGGTGTCGATAGCCCGGTCATTTGCCCTGCGAAGGCTGTTCAATCGCCTTCACTCCTGAAGCTCAACCTTGCTTTGCGCGGACCACTCCTGACGCCGCGCTCTTGACCTCATGAACATGATCACGCCGCCAGCTGCGCTGGCACCAGATACCGCAATAACAGTCGTTCTCCGGGACTATCAGGACCGGCTTGTCGACAAGGTCCGGGTGGCCCTGCGCTCCCATATGGCCGTGCTGATGGTAGCGGGCACGGGATCAGGCAAGACGGTCATGTTCAGCTACATCTCTAAAAATGCCGCCAATCGCGGCAAGCGCATCCTGATTCTGGCGCACCGCGATACCCTGATCAAACAGGCCAGCCGCAAGCTGCGCGACTACGGCGTGCAGCACGGCATCATCATGGCGGGCTTTACGCCAAACCCGCACCGCCGGGTGCAGGTCGCGTCCGTGCAGACCATCGTGCGCCGGCTGGCGGCCATGGCAAAGCGCGGCGACTACTTCGACATTATCGTAGTCGACGAGGCGCACCTGTCGGCGGCCAACTCGTACATGAAGGTTTTTGCCGCCTTCCCAAAGGCACGAATCCTCGGGGTAACAGGTTCGCCGATCAGGCTGGATGGCAAAGGCCTGGGCCGTAACGCTGGCTGCGTCTACGACACCATCGTCCAAGACGTAACGCTCAAAGAGCTGATTGAGGACGCCTATGGGGAAGACCCAGACGCGGTGCGCAAGGGCCTGGCAGGAAAAGGGCCAACGCTGCTGGCCCGTGCCGCTGGGGAATACTCAGGGCAAATTAACAAGGTCGAGCGGCTCTAAACCGCCGTTCTGATCGCGCGGCTCAACATCTTGCGCGGGGTCGCCATCAGGATGGCCCGGTAAATCTCCACACCTTCCTCTATGGCCGCCATTTCGCTCGGTTCGGCCTTCCATCCCTCCCGATCAAAGATCGCGCACATGGCGCGGCCTGCTGGCTGCAGCTCGGCCTTCAGGTGATTGTGCCGAGATATCGTCTCTGCGCAGCGCATGGCGATCATGAACGCAGCGGCCATGTCGTGGTAGTGGCTGGAGTCGGCGGTGCCGACGCGGAACGCGATCGAGGCCGTGACCAGCGGCTTCATCATCAAGTCAATTTCACGCTTGAGCATGTTGGTCGGCGTGCGGTTCATTGGCGCTTCTCCCGATAGCGCCGACTGCGCTCTGCCGAGGTCAGCACGGCCTTGGGCTCGGCGTCCTCCCGGCATCCGACCGCGTAGACGGGCGCATGCTGGCCGCTGCTCTCGGCCGGTTCTTCGTAGTCAGATACGTAGATCATGCAGGCGTCGCGCAGGACGCGCAGGGCCTTGGTGGTCGCGCTGCGGGTGCATCCGATGCTGCGCGTAATAACCTCGGCCTTCTGCGGTCCGTGGCTGATCAGATGATTCATGATATCGGTTTTGATGGTTGGCTTCATAGTGTCGTGGAAAGGCCCGGCGTGGCCGGGCTTTGGTTAAGCGGCAAGAGACCGTACTTCGTTGGGTTCTTGGTTCCAGCCTTTGACCTCGCGGGCGGTGAACCTGCCGGCCTTGTCCTTGTCGTGCGTGTAGCCCTGGAAGTTGGCGCAGTGGTACAGGCAATGGCCCTTGTGCCAGACGACGAACAGCGCCGGGTTTCCCGGGAACAGGATATCGCGCAGGATGGCGGCCCGCTCGAAGTCCATGGTGCCGACGGCCTTGGCTATCTCGGCTTCGAGGCGCTTGCGGCGAACCTTGCCGTTGCGCTTGGTGCGCAGGTTGTCTGGTTGCTTCGTGTAGATTTCGAAGCTGGCGACGTTGCGCCGGTCATACTTGCCGGTTACGACCCACCACATATTGTTGATGTTGTAGTAAGCGACGCCCTCAAGAATGCGCCCGTGCCAGTCGGTGAACCAGACCCTGGCGCCGTGCTCGACGTGACCGCCATCGGCGGACTTGTTGTTGTAGCCGTACTCGTCGCCACTTGGCCTGCCCAGCTTGGGGTTATAGTGGCAGCTTTCCCGGTAATTTTGCTCGATCCATTCCAGCGCGGTGATGCCATCCGGGCCGATCTCGGCTTTCGGCGGCCTGAACTCGTACCCGCTGAAGACATTGCACAGGTAGTCGCGGATCCGGCGACGCGTGCGCTCCATTTCCAGGCGCAGCAAGTAGGGCATGACCGCTTCTTTGTTTGGCTCGTATCGGCCGCCATGGTCTGGTCTGGTCGGTGTGTTTACCGACTGCCACATCTCGAGTTTAATGGTGCGCCCGGATATCTCCAGTTCGCCGAATAGATCGCCCTTGCGGCAATCTCGACGGCGCTGTGAGGCCCACCTGGCAACCGTTCCACCATAGTGCTTGACGTCATGCGGCTTAATCGGCGGCGGTGCGCAGTCCCAGCCCAAGCGGTTCAAGGTCTGCACGATGCGCGTGAAGACGTCGCGCTTGAATTTTTTCTCCCACTCGCCGGACAGGCCGCTGCGCCGTCCGGCTGGGGATTCGCCTTCTTCCCATATGGACAGGTAGGCATCGCCAAAATTGATGGTTCCTGTGCGTTCGATCTGGCCTTTTGGTGTTTTCATTCCTTTCCTTGTTCGGGTTGAACCGGGGCTCCGGCCTGTCCCTTCTCGTAAATTTCGCGGGCGACGCGGCTCGCGTAGCGGATACCTTCGGCCTCACAGTCGCGGGCAAAGGCGACGATCCGGCCTTTGTTGTACTTGCCTGGGCCAAGGTGCAGGTCGGCAAGCTGGAAAATGCGGGCTTCTTTCATCGTGTCACCACACAGGAGGCGATCCGCACGTAGTTCAGCACTTCCTCGTCGCTTGCTCCTGCCAAGCCCATGCGGGCGCATCCGAGGTAGATTTCGTCCGGCACGCTCGGCTGGGCGGCAACGGGGGCGGGATAAAGAGGTACAGCCCTGCTTTCATCGCCAAGATTCCTAGCGTCCAGCTTTGCGCTCCGTTCAGCGTCTTGGCGAGCTATGATGGATATTGGGTGACGGGCCGATCAGGCGGCGCTGTTTGTCGGCATCGGAATGACCTCGCTGCCGTCCTTAAACCTGACACCGGCGATCACCTTGGGCAACTGGTTTTCGCCCATCAATCTCCGCCAGCTCTTCGCGGCCGCCATCACCAGCTTGAACACCATCAGCCGGGCGGTGGTCGGCGACAGCGAGCCCTTGGTACGCACCGTACGGTGTCGGACCGTAGCGAACACACTCTCAATTGGGTTCGTCGTGCGCAGATGGATCCAGTGTTCCGCCGGCCAGTCATAGAACGCCAGCAGCGCCCGCTGGTCCTTGCGCACGCACTCCACTGCCTTGGGATAGCGCGCCTGGTAGGCCTCGGCAAACAGATCGACGGCCACCTCGGCCTGCGCGCGGGTGGGCGCGAGATAGATCTCCCGCAGGGCCGCCTTCAGGCCCGGTTGCACGGATTTCGGCACCTTGTTGAGCACGTTGGCGGTCTTGTGCAGCCAGCAGCGCTGATGATGCGTGCCGGGAAAGAGCTCGTCGAGCGCTTTCCAGAAGCCCAGTGCCCCATCCCCGACGGCGATCCGGGGTGGGATGGACAGGCCCCTTCGCTTGATCTCGACGAGAAGCTCGCGCCAGCTCTGGGCGCTCTCGCGCACCCCGGCCTGGAAGCCGACCAGTTCCTTCTTGCCCTCCGGCGTGGCGCCGATCAGCACCAGCATGCATTCGGCCTGATCCTCCATCCGGGCCTGGAGATAGACGCCGTCGGCCCAGACGTAGACGTATCGGCGGGCCGACAGGTCCCGCGCCTGCCAATGCTCGTACTCGGCCTGCCATTCGCCCGTCAGTCGGGTAATGGCGGAGGGCGAGAGGTTCGGAGCATCCTTGCCGAGCAAGGCTGAGAGCGCCTCCTGGAAGTCGCCGGTCGAGAGCCCGCGCAGGTAGAGGATCGGCAGCAGCGCATCCAGGCTTTTGGTGCGGCGCGCCCATTTCGGCAGGATCGCCGAGGAAAAGCGGATGCGGTCCTCTCCCTCAGCACCACGATCGCGGATCTTGACGCGGCTGACCTCCACCGGGCCGATGCCGGTCTGAATGGTCCGTTCCGGCCCATGGCCGTGCCGGACCAGGCGTTCGCGTCCATCCGGCAGCTTCAGATCGCGCATGCTGGCGAGATAAGCCTCGGCTTCGATCTCGATGGCTTGAGCCAGCAACTTGCGGGCACCGGTTCGCAGAATATCCGTCAGGGGATCGTCAATCTCATTGGGCTGACGCAGGCGTAAAACATTGGTAGATGCGTTCATGGCGTATCGCTCTCTCGAAGAGGTTCTGGCAGGCTCGACACCCGCCTCGATACGCCGCCTTTCTCAATCCAGCATCACCCACTTTCCGCCATAGCTCCGTCTTGGCCGAAGTGAGTCCAATTACGCGGGTACGTGGTGCCCAGAACAGTCCAGCACAAAGGCTCCGCGCTCGCGGCAGGCTGTGCAGCATCGCAATCAGGATCGCAGCCACCAATCTTGCCGCAGCATCCACACTCTGGCTGTGCGGGCTGGCCGTAGCGGGCGAGAAGGGCGCGAATGTCGTTTTCACGATAAAGGCGTTCTGCATCCTTTGGGCCGGTAGACCAATGGGTGGTGTGCCGCGTCGCCTCGCCTAAGGGGGTCTGTTCTTTCCACTGCCAAGCCGCGACACGCATGCCCATCCACGTTTCGCCGATGGTGTCTCGCTGAACTTCGTCACTCGGCACCTTCACCGGCTCGACGGGTTGTGGAGCCTGATTCCCGTTTTGCGCTACGCTATCGGCGTTGTGGAGCGTGGGCGCTACGCTAGAAGTAGTTTGTGGCTTATCTCTCCATGTGAACTTTGCGTTATACGGTCGATCACCCTCTGCCATGTCTTTATATGGCCCAGTGCCTTTGTCGTGCCAGCATATACAGTTCGGATGGGTGGTCGAATCAGCTTCGCACCCTGATACCTGGTAGTAATACTGACGCACCGGCTCGGCTGGCTGTGATGTCTTAATAGCTGCTTCAATTTCAGCGATCAGGACGTTTAGCGCGTCGGACTTCCATCCTGCACTGTCCGGACCTTCGTCGTAGAGGCCCTCAAGAAACTCTTTAGCCTGGATAAGCAGCCGCATACTCACCGGCTCGGCGGGTTGTAGGGATGCATATAGCCACTGCAAATTACGAATGCCACCGTCGGGAACATTCGGCATAGAATACGAAAGTCGTGGTGACCAATGTATGTATTCACCATCTCCTGACCGCGTTGTAGCAAGGTCATACGAGAAAGCCACAGGCTCGCCCCGCCCCTGCCGGTCAAGGGCGATGGCGGCGCGGGCATAGTCGTGCATATCTGACGCATGGAACCCGTACTTTCCGGGCGTTACATCAGGCAGCGGCGGTAGATTGATTTCTTGGGTCATTTCCTTTCCTTGTGTTGGCATTAGGCGTCGGCTTACTCGACGCGAAGAACTTCCACCTTGTCGTCTTGGGTTCTCACCGCTATGACGCTGCCTTTGCCCCACCAGTTACTTGCTGACGACACAATGTTGGCTCGTAGACGAGCTGCTGTGTCGCCTTCCAGTGGCGTCAAAGTTCGTACCTCACCAGCCTTCATGTCACCTATTTCAGCTCTGATCTTCGGGCTATTTCTTGGGCCTAAATTCGTTCGAGGGACGCCTCTGAGCGCCCGTCCTCCTTTTATGGCTTCGCCGTATTCTTCACCGGTATCGGCCTTTATGTGGAATTGAGCTTGTGCTGCACAAAGCAGCTTAATTGCTCTGGCTATAGCTTCAGTCTTAATTGTTACGCTCATGCATTTCCCCTTTATTGGGTGGTGTGTTTGATGGTTACGGCCATGTCCGGCGCCACCACTTGCGCACCGGTATAGAAAGCTCTTTGGCGATCAGGCAGATCATGTAGGCGACGCCGATCAGGAAGAAGGCAAAATAGCGGAATGGGGCGGTCAGGTAGCGCATGGCTTTCCCCCAATGCGACGCAGTTCTTCGTCGTGCGCCTTCTTGGTCATGCCTCGCCAACGCAAAACGATCATTGGGATTTCAACGAGAAAACCCTTGCCGTCCCACTCAAGCATCCAGATCATGGGCGGAACGGCTCTCGATATCCTGACGACGCACTCGTAGACGCCGTTTCTTACTGGCTCAACGCTTCTGGGTGTCCATTGGGTACGGCCCTTCATGGCGTATGCTCCCCGTATTTACTGACAAGAAAGCAGCGCATCGCTGCGACAAGCGGCTCGGTGTCGTGCCAGGCGTAGGCGCGGCGGCCGATGACGCCGTTGTGCCAAGTGCATGCGCTCCATTGCCCGGACTCACCCCATCCGCTCAGGGGGCCGCCGTGGCGGTGCACCATGGAATTGGGTGGTGAAATGCCGATGTTGTTGCGATAAATGATCGGCCCGCCGTGCTGCCATTCGCTGGAAAATGGCGGGACGCCGTCGCCGAAAAACCCGCACTGGATATCGGCGAACGTGAAAACCTCGGTGTAGCGCTCTGAATCGTTCTTGTAACGGTTGTGCCACGGACACTCGGCATCCGGGCATTGCCGCACGGCAAGGCGGTACTCGCCGCGCTGCTCAAGATAGAACCGGAAGCCCAAGGCGCGCGCCACCCAATAGTCGAGCTCGTGGCCTTCCATTTTAGAGAACTTTTGCGCTGTCCCTTCCGTATGCGGTGGAGGTGTTGGCTCGTGCGCCCGGTTGCGCGCCGGATCCATCCCGTCATAGGGCGGCTCAAAGTTATGCTTCGCGCCCTGCGTGTGCAGCTCGTATTCGGTCATAAAGTCTCACTGAATGGTGGATAAAGTGCCGTCCGCGTTGATGCGCTGGCGGATGATTGTGTGCTGGACGCTGGCTGCTGGGGCAATGGTGGCCGCCGCCGCTTGGGTCAGGTCCGAACAAAGGCCTTGATGCGCAAGCGCTGCGCGTGCCTCGTCCGATACCATGCAAAGCATGTCGGTGGCCGCCTGGCGCAGACGGTACGCAAGCGCCGGGTCGGCTGCTGCGACCGTAGCCGCTGCCTGCTGGGTGCGCTCGAACGTGCGAAGCAGCGAGCATTGCGGATCCCGGATCGGCGTTACGACGCTGCCGCCGAATCCGGCAATGACCGCCGTGCCGCCGCCCGATACCATGCAGTTGTCTGGGCTGAAGGAGCCAAAGAACCCGTTTCCGCCAAGCGACGGGACGTTCTTAATCTTCTGCTCGCCCGATGCGTCGCTGTTAAACGCGATGCCTTGGTGCACGCCTGCGTTCTGCGCCGTGCCGGTGGCCGTGTTCTGGCTCTGGCTGGATGCCGTCGTCTGCGCTGTAGCTGGAAAGGTAAAGATCGCGGCCAGCAAGGCCGTGGTAAGTGCAAGTTTCATGATTTCCCCCCATGAATTGGAAGATGCAGGGGCCGAAGCCCCGCGTGGGTTTAGAAGTTGGTGATGCCTGCGATGCCGCCGATTGCAGCAAGACCGCCAATGCCTACGGTTTCAAAGCTGGACGTGCCTTTGGCGCTGTTAGTGGATTGGCCGTGGGCGATAGACCCGTTCTGAATCAGCCCTTCGGCGTTCAGCGCGGCTTGGTCCGTCATGCCGGTGGTGGCGATGTTCGCGTACTGCGTGGTCGACGTGCCGATAGTGGCAGCGCTCGGGGTGATGACGCCGCCAACGGTGGCCGTGCCGCCTGAAATGGATGCCGAGTTCTGGAAGCTGTAGCCGTTGCCTACAACCTGCCCAACTGCAACGGCTGATCCTTCGGATGCCGACTTGGCCGTGCCGGAAGCTGCGCCGTTATAGCCGTGTGCAAAGCCGCCGATGATCAGGCCGCCTGCTGTGGCTCCACCAACAACCGCACCACCACCGCCGCAGCCGTTTGTGGTCTGGCCGTTGCCACAACCGCCGTTGCCGCCGCCGTTATTGCCTGGCGCTGCAATGGCTAGTCCCATGGATGCGGCAAGCAACGCCGCCGATATAAGTGTTTTCTTCAACATAATTACTGCTCCTGAAAAGTACCAGTGGCCGACTGGCTGCGGTTACTGAAAATGAATTCTACGCGACTTCTTTGTTCCTGAGCGCGAATAGCAATAATTATTTTGTAACAGTGGGATTGATGCCCGGCATAGGCGCCGGGCGGTGGTGTTAGTGGGTGGTGGGTGTGCCGGCCACTTGGAGTTCTCCGAGTGTTGCGTCGATGTGGCGTTGAACCAGCGCGTAAAATTCTTCCGGGCTATCGACCTTGATCAGGTTGATGATGTCGTGCATTTCGCCCACTGTTTTGCCGATCACGGCGCCACCGGCGAAAGCAACATCGCGAGCCATATCCGGCTTCGCTACTCTCTCCGCGAACTCTATAAATATGCGCATCTTGGATATGATGACGACGGCAGATGCCGTGCCTCGATCATATTTGTCCTCAATCTCCTGGATGATCTGTTGTGTGGTTTCCATTCCTTTCCTTTTGCGCCTTGGCGCAGTTGATTTTTACCGCTTCTAAATAGGCCGCCCGGGCGATCTGCTCGGCGTCGGCGTCTGAAACTTCCATCGTGCGCAATTTCACGTAGACGGCCTGATGTATGCTGCTTGGTGTCATGCAAGCAGCTCGTTCGGAACCGTGATGCGACCGCCAATCTCCGAGGCAACATGGCAGCGCAGGCCTGCGATCAGGGACGTCTCGCCGTCAAAGCGCTGGCGACGCTTGCGTACTTGGTAGGAAAGGACGCCGTAGCGCTCACCTCCCTGTGCGGTGAACTCGGGCCATTGCATGCCTTGCCCGTCGCCCGCGTCGGCTCGAGCCATGGCGTACCATTTGCCGTTGCTGTTCTGGCGCAGCGCAATGCCCTGGCGCTCGATGATCGGCCAGCCTTGGGCTGGGTCGGATGATGGACTGTAGCTTTTAAGCGGCTTCTCGTCGTGCAGGTAGCCCGGCTGCGGGATCAGCCATGGCCCGCTTACCTCGTCATCAAGCTGAAAGTCGTAACCCTCGCAAAGCGCGACCGCCCAATCCAGCGCGACGCCGGTCAGATTGTTGGTTTCAATAGTAGTAGTGGTCATGTCCTTTCCTTTTGGAGGCGCTCTGCGCAGCGCATACCGATGGCGAACATCAACGTGCGCAAGGTGTCAGCGACGCGATATGCGGCTGATAGGCAAGAACCTGTGCATCGGCTGCTACAACCGGCAACGGGAATACCTCAAAGGCTGCAATGCCAGAGGGAATGCGCCGTCTACTCGAGAGCCGCTTTGAAACGAAAGCTCGTCCGAATGAAGAAGGCCTTGGCAGGGCGTCCCAAACCTTGACTCTGCCCGCAAAAGGATGACGCCTCTAAGAGCATCACCGAGGTCCCGATAGTGCGTTTGTGTTCATCTGCACTATTGGCCTTGTTTTCGAAAAAATGGACATGCATTGGATATCAACCAGGATTAGCGACTCGGCCTTCATGAGCGATCGGCTCCAGTCTTGGGGCCGAACATTGTGATAGTTGGATCCTACCGATCATTTGATGACGTGGTTTGAAAACTTTGCGTTAATCACCGAACCCGATCGGGCTTTCCTTAGCGGACTTTCTCAGCCCTCAGATGGTTTCGGATAGCAGGCAAAGCTCGCCTGTCGTTTGCGCATCATGTGCACCATCTCGATGCCGTCGAGAATGATGCGGGCGCTATCCATCGATTTGAAACCGAGCATCGGGTGCATTCGTCGCTTGATCGCACGGTGATCCTGCTCGATGCGGTTGTTCATATAGGGACTCTGCCGGATACGGATTGGGTTCAGCCGGTGTCTTGAGCTATCCTGCAGACGGTTCGTCGTGTCGCAGGATACAATGGCTTCGCGGTTGGTCTGGCTGCCATCAATGACAATGCGATCGGGACGACCATGCCGCTTGAGCGCCCGTGTCAGGAAGCGTTTCGCCGCCGGCAGGTCGCGATGCTCGCTGAACCAGAATTCGACCGTGTCGCCCATGCTGTCGATCGCACGGTAGAGATACATCCATTTCCCGCGCACTTTGATGTAAGTTTCATCGACATGCCATTTCCGGCCCACGGCACGTTTCCGCAGATTGAAGCGCTGAAGGAGTTCCGGAGAATAACGGATGACCCAGCGGTGGATGGTGGCGTGATCGACAGTGATGCCGCGCTCGGCCATCATCTCTTCGAGATTGCGGAGGCTCAGTCCGTAGGCAAGATACCAGCGCACGCACAGCAAAATCACCGAACGATCGAAATGCCTGCCTTTGAACACCTGTTCCCCCGTCGTCCGCGACCCGGTGAACCTTAATCCGCCAGCAGGAAACAAAAGATTGCGACACATCCAGCGCCACAACCCATCATGCACTAACAATCAAAGCGGACCATCTCGCGGGGGCCGGCCAGGCCGATCCGTGCAACACGGTCATTGGGAAATCATAAAACCAACAAATTCCGCCCTATTTCTAACGCCGACTTTCTTAAAAATATTCATAATATGTGTTTTTACGGTAGGTAGTTGCAAACTGAGAATGAGCCCGATTTCTTTATTAGTGTGTCCATTTATTATGAGCCTTGCAATATCTTGCTCGCGTGCGGTCAAGCCTGCTCTCTTTGCAGGTGAAACTTGGGTGTCGCTTACCAAAAGGTCGAGGAGATCGATGAGCTTCTCGAACAAGTGCCGTTCTGCTGAAGAAAAGGCTCCGAGGGACTGTGTCCGGCTAATCCGGATGCCTGCGATTGGATCCTTGTGACTACCTTTGAGAAGAAGGTCGACCTTGTGCATTTGGCACATAGGCTTCATGAAGCCATGGTAATAATCGGTTTTTAGGAGGCGAGCCAGCTCGTCGCCATATTCTGTCCCATAGAACCGGCGCCCACGCTTTGCTAAGATTTTTTCGGGTGAGAACGGATCAATCTTATGGAACTTTGCGTGATAGGGAAGCACCCATTGGGTCTCCCCATTCTGCACGATGTGCCCATACGGCGTTAAGTCATCGTTGATGTCATAGATGCAACAGCGCGAAATGGGAAGAAGCGCAGAAATGCGCTGAGCGACCTGCATTTTCCGATGTGTATATATTCCCATGGCATCCCTAACCTGGCAATGATCCATCTGCACTCTTCCAAATGTCAAGCGCCTTGCGGAGCATCTCATATCACTTCTCATACTTCTGCCCGATATGCCGATGGCATTGAGCTCCTTAACGTTGGGGCTATGGACAAGCTCAACCAACCGCTTTCAAACATTGCGCCCTTAAGCCGTCTCGGTCTTGACCGCTATGTGACACCCGAAGATTTTCTTCCCCAAACGGTTCTGGGGTCAGGCGGAGCAATCGAATATGCACGGGCGGCAACAGCCGCAAGCCTTGATGCCGTTCGGTTCCACGGCCCGCCCATTCGCGTTTGTTATGGCCCCGACCCGGCAAACGTTCTCGATATCTTTGCCGAGGAAGGACAAAAAGATCTTCCGGTGCTTGTGTTTTTTCACGGGGGTGCCTGGACAGCTGGGTATCTCTGGTGGTCCGGCTTCATGGCGCCTGCGATCCAACGCCTGCCTGCTATACTCGTAGCCCCGACATACAGGCTGGCACCGGGGTCGCGCTTCCCCGCTCCACTCGCTGACGTTGAGCGTGCTTTAGAGTGGGTCAGAGCAAATATTGGCCAGTTTGGAGGCGATCCCAATCGGTTGGTCATTGGCGGGCACTCGGCCGGCGCCCATCTTGCCAGTCTCTGTGCACTTTCCAGACCAGAGGCGATGTCCGGCGTGCTTGCCTGCCTGCCACTGAGTGCTTCGTTCGATCTTCGGTATCCTAATCCAGCCCCGGGAAGTGGCGAAGAGCGCGTGTACAAATACTTACTAAATCACTCTCAGGACGACACGGCAGCAAGTCCAATCTGTTTTGCTCAAAATGCAGCAATACCATTTCATATTATCATTGGAGAATTAGATTTTGATCGAGTGAAAAGAACGTCGATGGAGTTCTATGATTTGATGACAAGTATGCAAAAGTTATGCACATTGACTTCACTCGAAGGATATAATCATTTTGATGTCCATCTTGCTCTCCGTGACCCCTTGCATACTTGGTACAAAAAAATTGAGCGTATTATGTACGATGCGTGAAAAGAGCTAAACCGGTGTTGGCGAACGATGAGAATGTACCAGAATTCATCTTCTTCGAATTGAGAATGGTGGGCTGAATGGGAAACAATAATCAAATAAAGACTGGGTATACCGAAGGGGCACCGGCGATAGCTTATGATCATTGCGGCAGCGGTGAAGCGGTCGTCTTTTCACATGCGATAGGTGGAAATCGGACAAACTGGCGCGATCAGTTACCGGAGTTCGGAAAAAAATTCCATGCCATCGCATTCGATACACGAGGGTATGGCGCGAGCGAAGATTATGAAGGTCCGTTTCGTCTGGATGACGTAGCGTCGGATCTAATCCGGGTGCTCGAGGCGACAGGCCATAAAAGAGCGCATCTGGTCGGTCTCTCGATGGGCGGTCGCTTGATTCTCGATTTCTACGAGAAACATCCTGAGCGTGTTTTGAGCCTTTCGCTTTGTGCAACTTTCCATCGCAGTGACTTTATGAGTCCCGAGGAATGGTCGGAATTTAGAAGGCGGCGCTCTGAGAGGCTGCTTGCAGGTGCTGAACCCATCGACATTGCAGAAGACGTAACAAACACGCTGGTTAGGCCAGACACCTCAGCAGCCGTTAGGGAACGGGTGAAAGCAAGTATGTCATCGCTTCACAAGCTTAGCTATGTCAAAGCTATCGAGGGAATCCACGCTTATATGAAACCGGCCAAACTCGAAGCCATTCATGTGCCGACACTCGTCGTGGCTGGCGATAGTGATCGTCCCTCTACCCCTGAGTTCTGCAAACACATGGCAGATCAGATCCCCGGGGCGGAGTTACGCATAATCCCCCGAGCTGCACACATGCTGAATATGGAACAGCCCGAGGTGTTCAACTCTCACGTCCTTTCATTCCTCAACCGCATCTCGGTAAACGCATGAAGCTACAAGTTGTCTGCAACTCATGGAGGACAGAAAGTTGAAAAAGACTATATCAGCGCTCGCGGTCTCTGCTCTTTGGTTATTGTCGCCTGTGGCAGCGGCTTCGCTCGAATGGAAGCTTAATAATAACTTTGCCGAAACTCGAACAGAAACAAAATTGCTTAAAGGATACGCCGCCGAGATTACTGCTAAATCGGATGGGAAGCTGAAGGTGACGGCCTATAATGGCGGTGCTCTCGGGCTAAAAGACGCCGATGCGCTTCGTTGGCTTACATCCGGAGCGGCCGATCTGGGGCTCGTCGTGTCCACTTATCTCGGACGGGATTCCCCCGAATTAAACGCGGCGTACATTCAAGGCGTCGTGCAAAGCCGCGAAGATCATCTAAAGGCGTTGCCCGTCTTGAAGCAAGTGTATGCGGAATTCCTCGAGAAGTGGAACCTTGTACCCCTTGCCTATATGCGCGTTCCGATTTGGAAAATGTCGCTGTTCTGTCGGAATGAGCCTATAAACACCATCGCTCAACTAAGGACAAAGAAACTGCGCGTTTATTCAAAGGATCTTGTCGAGACGTTTAGTGCGCTTGGCGTGTCTGCTCAGATCATTCCACAGAATGAGATGTATGTAGCGTTGCAGACTGGGGTGGTTGATTGCACGATCTATGGAAATCAGCTTGCGCACACGGTTTCGCTGCAAGAAGTCACTAAGCAATCATCGTATCTGTTCCCCGCAGCAACCATGCCCTTCGTCGTGTCCATCTCGAAGAGTAAGTGGGATACGCTCCCAGATGATCTGAAAAAAGTGGTGCGGGAGGCCAGTGAGCGTTTGGAGCAGGAGTCAGCGAAGACGGAATGGGATCCGGCTGCCGAGGACACGGCTGTCGCTAAGCTCAAATCTGCCGGTGTGAATATCCTTCCTGACTTCTCGTCTGATGACCAAGCTGCGTTTGCGGCCGCAGCGCGCAAAACGTGGCAACAAGTCGCCGACCAAGCTGGACCAAAGGCTGTCGATTGGCGCTCAAGAATCCTTAAAACCATGGACGCGAAGTAATCACCAATCACAGTCGGCTGCATCATGAGGTCTCACGTAGGCTGGTCTGAGGATCGGCCAGCCTGCGCAGGGTGGATTGGGTTAGAGAGGGCAGAAAAACAATGGGTAATTTCGAGCATGCTACGTTGGCAGTTGCGCGTGTTATGAACGGTCTTGCAGCCATTCTAGGTATCGGAATTCTCACCCTCGTCACGGTTAGTGTAATCATGCGTTATGGCTTATCGGCGCCATTTCGATTTACCGAGGACGTTGTTGGTCTCTGCGTGCTTGGTGCTACATTTCTTGCCTTGCCACTGATCGCGTTAGAAAAGCAAGACATTAGGGTAACGGCATTAACGGATATTCTTCCAAAGCGAACAGCCTTTATATGGACCCTCTTCGGCTACGGTGTCGTCTCGCTCTTTTTTTTCTTATTTGGCCGAGATCTTTGGGACCAAATGATTTTTTCCTACAAATTAAGTCTTAGAATCGAAGCCTCGCAAATACCGATATGGCCGTGGATTGGGGTTATGCTTGTCTCAATTGTTTTGGTGGCGCTGATAACCGTTTTTCAAGTCATCGAACTGATTAGGTCAAGAGGTAAGTAAAGATGGCTTGGTCGGTTTTGATCTTCGGTCTGGCGGTTGTCATCTCAAGTGGCGCAAAGCTCGGGGCAGCACTGGGGCTCATCGGGTGGCTGCTGCTCTATTTCTTTGCTGGCGGGGCGACCAGAGTTGCTGTGGATGCTGTTTGGAATTTTCTGACCGAGTTTACAATTTCCGCCATCCCCCTCTTCATACTGATGGGCGACGTTTTGATGGAAAGCAATCTGTCAAAGCGGTCGTACAGTGCAATCGCGCCGCTGTTTCGTCGCGTTAAGGGTGGCCTCCTTCACACCAATATTGCCGTTTGCGCCATCTTCGGTGCGATGTCTGGCTCCTCAATGGCTGTGGCCGCCGCAGTTGGCTCGGTTGCATATCCCGAATTAAGCAGACTGGGATATAACAAACCTGCTGTTGTTGGTTCTCTTGCTGCGGGCGGCACACTGGGGCTGCTCATTCCTCCAAGTATGTCGCTGTTGGTTTTTGGCGCGCTGACAGACACCTCAATTGGTAAGCTTTTTATCGCCGGTATCATACCCGGTGTGCTTCTCAGTCTATTTTTTATGGTGACGATCTACTTCTTATGCCGAGCCCAGCCGGATATTGCGCCTGTTGATAGTCAGCCGGTGCCGGTTAAGCAGATCATCGCTGATATAATCGGGATGTGGCCGATACCGATCATCATATTGTCTGTGTTGGGTTCGATAGCCCTGGGGTTTGCCACGGCGACCGAAGCGGCCGCGATTGGGGCGTTCACTACGATCCTAATCGGGTTCGTAATTGGCGATTTGACGTGGAAAGGGCTATGGAAGTGTTGTGTCGCATCGATTGGAACGTTTGCCGCCGTTAGCTTTGTCATCATGGGGGCGATAATTCTGGCGCAGGCTGTTGCGACGCTTGCGCTGCCGACCCAGCTTCTAGAAATGCTCCAAAGCGTGAACTTGGGAAAATACACAATCCTGATTTTAATCGTCATTGTTTATCTAATCCTCGGTTGTTTTTTCGAGGGGCTTTCGATGATGATTATGACCTTGCCTATAGCCTTTCCGCTGATGATTTCGCTCGGTTTTGATCCAGTTTGGTTTGGGATCGTGGTCACAATCATGATCGAGTTAGCGATGTTGACGCCGCCGGTAGGGTCAAATCTTTTTGTCCTTTCAGCTATCACAAAAGGCGAGGTTTCTCTCGGTCAGGCTGCGTGGGCTGCATCGCCTTATTGGATAACAATTCTGCTTTTCATTGCTGTGATCACAGTCTTTCCGGACATCGTGCTCTTCTTGCCAAGGCTCCTGTTTTAGCAGGCTGTTGAATGGCGAGTACGATGCTTATCTCGCCGTAATGCCTGGCGACATCCTCTCTCGGGTGTATGAGCGATACGGTGTTCGGCTTCTGGAGCTCAATGTCCGCGCGTTTCTCGGGCTTCAGGGGCGCAAGAGCGTCAATGCGGAATTGAGACGTACCATTGCCGATCAACCTTCAATGTTCCTGGCGTTCAACAACGGCATCGTCGCAACTGTGGACGACCTCGATGTGGTTTCCAGTGACGCCGGAGGTCTGGAAATTCGTTCCCTGAAGGGTCTCCAGATCGTCAATGGAGGCCAGACGACAGCGTCTCTCCATCGCGCAAGGCGCAAGGACAGTTTGAAGCTCGATCAGGTTTCGGTTCCGGTGAAAATCATCAAGGTCGGGGGCGCCGACCTCAGTGAGATGGTCTCCTCGATCTCGCGTGCTGCTAATCGCCAGAATACCGTTCAGCTCGCCGACTTCTCTGCAAACGATCCCTTCCATCAGCAGATCGAGACGCTAGCAAACACGACATGGCTCGATGATGGCAAGGGGCGCTGGTTCTACGAGCGTGCGCGAGGATCTTAGCTTGCGGCAGAACAGAAGGCTGCATTCCGCAAGACCGATCAGAAGTCCTTCCGCCAACAGACGCCCAAGCAGCGGCGCCTCAGCAAGCTAGATGTTGCTCGTTATCTCGGTGCCTGGCTCGGTCTACCGGACAAGGTGTGCCTTGGCGGGCAGAAGAATTTTCAGGGCTTCATGCAGCGCCTCAAAGATGAGCCGCCGCCGCCGCCTGATCAGGCTTGGTTCAAACGGCTCATCGCTATCGCCGTGCTCTATAGGGCAGCGGAGAAGAAGATCCGGAGCATGAAATTTCCGGCCTACGGCGCCCAGATCACCGCCTATGTCGTTGCAGGCCTGTCCCATCGCAGCGGTGGACGTGTCGACTTCGATCGACTCTGGTCAAAGCAGGCCATCAGTCCGGAAATGGAGCAGCTGATTGCCGACTGGGCGCCTATTCGACGGAATCGGCGATCAGCTCCCGGGAGGGGAGCGAATACAGCATCCCGTCATGCCCCATGGCGATGCCGTCATCGACGGCGATGGTGTTGAACTCCTTCGCCACGCCGCCGGCATTTTCGATCTCGGCGGCGACGAGCTGGCCCAGGTCCTTCAGGTGGACGTGGCCGGGAACGAACTGCGTGAAGGAATTCACAACGGCGACGATCGGCTTGCCGAAGTCGCTGTCCTTCATGCCGGTGGCGCGCCAGAGGCCGCGTGCGCCCGCCATGTTGCGGCCGTGGGTGGTCGTGCGGGAACGGTAAGCGGGCATTCGGCAGTCTCCAGGATCGGTTGGCGTCATTGTTGAACAGGACCGGGAATGGCTGTGATACGCGACCCGTTCGGGTCTAGAGATCGATCGGCTCAATGGACCGCCTCACGGCGTGCTCGAGGGAGAGGGCCGACAGGAGGGAGCTGCGCGGGTTTTCGGGGAGAGCGGCGTTCTCCAGACGGATGCGGAAGGAACCGAACGCGCCTTCCGCAACGATTTCATGCGCATTCGCGGACAGTGTCGGGTCGGCGAGGAGCTTTACCCGCGTGCGCTCGAACCCGACGCCCGCCAGCGCTATGGCGGCGGTGACATTTGCGTTCTTCGGATAGGCGGTTGCAGCCTCTCCGGCGCAGCCCTCGAAGAACGCGACCGGCTCCGAAACTTTATCCAGATCAACCAAATCGGCTGCCGGGGTGCCTTCCCAGGCGCGCGGCGGCTTGCGCCCGACATAGGTCACGCTTTCGAGGCCCGCATAGCGGGCCGCTGCGAGGGCATCAAGGCCCCCCACCGCTCCCGAGACGATCCCGGCCTTCACACCCCCAGCGCGGGCGCAGTTCCGGACCTGAGCCAAAATGCCGCCATCCGCCAGCGCCCCCACCGACGCGATGACCACAGGAATGCCACGGGACAGAATGGGCGGCACGATCTCGCGGACAGCCTCGTGGCCGGCGCATTCGACCACGAGCCGGGGCCTCCAGGCGATCAGCGCCTCAAGGCTGAGAAACGGCGTAATATGCGCAAGAGCCGCCCCTGGAGCGGGGCGGCGGAGGAGGGCGGCGAGCGCGAAGTCCTCGCCCTGCTGCGTCAGCCGTGCCGCCAGGGTCCGGCCGATTGCGCCGAGCCCGATGAGTGCGATGCGAGCGGGTTCCGACGACATCAGGCCTCCTCGAGGAACTCCCGCACGGTGCGGGCGAATGCGGGGGCGTCGAGCGCGGGAAAAAAGTGGCCGCCCTGCGTTTCCGCGAGACGCGACCCCGCGATCTCCCGAGCAAGCGTTTGCGCGTGCGTGAACGGGACAATGAGATCGTCCCGGGCGGAGAGGACGAGCGTTCGCGCCGAGATCTCCTTCAGCGCGGACAGCCGGTCGAAAGCGAGCAGCATCCGGATCCGCTCGGCGACTACATCGACGGGCTCGTGCTCATCCCGGTCCGCTTCGGCGAGCTTGGCGAAAATCGCCAGCTCGTTGGCGTTGATCCAGTCCGGCGGATAGGCCAGGAGTTGTCCGAGCGCGGCATACGGCCCCTGGCCCGCCCGTTCGAGGACCGACAGGCGCGTGCCGAACAGGAGCTGGAAGCGGAAATCTGCTCGCGCCCATGTGCCGCTCAGGACAAGCCGATCGATGCGGGACGGTGCATCGATCGCCAGCGTCTGAGCGATGGCCCCGCCGGTCGAATGGCCGATTACATGCGCCCGCTCGAGTCCAAGATCGTCGAGAATCGCCAGAACGTCCGCAGCCATCAACTCGATGGTGAAGGGCTCAGCCGCGCGTTCGGAGCGGCCGATCCCCCGCTGGTCGAAGGTGACGAGCCGATAGCGCTCGCTCAACGGCGCGCGCACACGGTTCCAGAAATCCGCCCTCCCATTGATGCCGGAAATCAGCACAACCGGTTCGCCTTCTCCTTCGACTTCGACGTGAAGCCGGCAGCCGTCGGCTGTGCGGACGAGCGGCATCGGTCAGCTTTCGCGGCTCAGCGGCGGCGCGGCGAACACAGTGCGCTGCTCGATTTCGAGGACGTTCTCCGGCCGCGGGAATGGCTCCGGGGCGGGTTCGCCCGGCCTTTTCGGGCGTCCGATTGCCTGGAAGAAATCCTCCAAGCCGTTCGGCGTCATGATCCAGAGGAACGTGAGCGGCGCGTCGCTGTCATTCACGAATTTGTGGCGCCGGCTCTTGCCCAAGAAGATCGTGAGGCCCGCGACGAGCCGGTGCTCCTCATTCTCGATGAGAACCTTGCCCGAACCGCTGATGCAGTGAATGATCTCCTCGTGCCGGTCATGCGCGTGTTCGCGCACATAACAACCGGGCGCGACCGTCTGAGTGCCGACGGCAATCGGGTTATCCATGTGGACGAATTTCGGCGCGATGTGCACGGAGATATGGCCGTTGGCCGGCACCGGCTGCCAGTAATCGTCGCCCTCGCCCGGATAGACCAGACGAACGTCGTTCGAATGCGCATTGCCCGCCACGATCTTCTCCCTCAGAAAAATGGCCACCCGCTCACGCGGTGGTGGATCCGGCCTCCGCTTCTGGCGGGCCATAGCGTCCCATCAGACCCTCGGCGATGGCGTGCAGCTCGTCCCATGGCGTATAGATGAAATTGTAGTTTCTCACCGCGAAGGCCGGCCCGACGAAGAATTTCTCGTAAGACGTGGCGCGGCTCGCGTGATCGGAACCGACCAGATCCCATGCGAGCTTGAAGAGCTTCATCCGGTCGACGGCCCCGTGCTGACCCGCAGCCCAGAAGGTCTCAAAGGTCTCCTTGAGCTCAGGGTCCTCCATGATGTCGATGCTCGCGGGAAACTGGAAGTGACCGCCCCCCATCAGCTCCCGCAACGTGTCGATGATTTGCGAATGGTTCTCCATCGCCCAATGAAGGGCGGCGTAGAGATAGCGGCGATTGAAGAGGACGTATCCGTCGTTGACAGGCTGATACGCCTCCAGTTGACCGTCGATCATCGCAGAGAATCCCGCCTCGTAGGCTCCGAGCCGGCCGAGGATCTCCTTCACGGAGGGAATGTCACGCGCGCCGGTCGCCTTGGTCACGAGACTCGCGACTCCGATCAGGAAGCGCAGCTTGCTCGCGAACCTGACCGTGCATTGGTGGTTGGCCATCACATGGGCCGGCGTGTTGATGTAGATGTTCCGCGACAGCTCGGGATTGTCGTGGACGATCACGCGCTCCCAGGGCACCTCGACGTCGCGAAACAGCAGCATGCAGTCCGATTCGTCGAAGCGCTTCGTCAGCGGATTGTCGAATTCGATCATGTCGGATCGATTGAACGGGCGGCGCGCCCACAGGGACAATCCTGGAAGGTTCAACGGAATCACGCAGGTGATGGATTCCTTCTTCTGGTCGGGCGCGAGCGGCATCACGTTGCCGATGAGAACCTCGTTCGCGTAGGCAGCGCTCGTGGCAAGCATCTTCATGCCGTTGAGAATCACGCCCCTGTCGGTCTCCCCGGTCACTCGCAGGGCGGGCTGCTGGACTCCGCTTGACTGGTAGTAATCCTTGTTCCGTGCGGCCGGCGGAGGAACGATCGCATAGGTCGCGAAGATGTCGTTCGACCGCATATGCTCGTAGATCCGCCGGACATTGGCGCCGTTCCCGCCCGCCTCCTTGTCGATATAGGCGCTGTTCATCGCGAGACCCGAGACGTTGCCTGCCACCGCGTCCGGCGTGCGGCCCATCAGTCCGAAGCAGAAATCCGCGATCTTCCGATGCGCCTTGCTCCGCCGCCGCAGATCTTCAAGCGAACGCGGCTGAAGGTAGTACATGCTGAACCGGTCGCCATTCTCCTCGAACGACATGACGTCGCGATTCTCGGGCGCGGCCTTGAAGTCGAAAAGCGCGGCGTAGGTTCCCGCCGCATCGCGGAAAGCCGGGTGGACCGTGACATCCTCGATGCGCTCCCGTCCCACGTAGATGGTCCGTCCGTCCCGGATACTGTCCAGGTATTCCTTGCCGCTTCGAAGCATGCGGGCAGCTCCTGTGTTTGGTGTCATCCGGGAACGCAGCAGCTTCCAAAATTATATAAGTAAACTAACTATGTCAAGTTGCTAATCCATGCCTTTCGCGTAAGCTGCAGATGGATTAAGGGGCGGTGAGATCCTCAAGGAGGCAAGGAGGGAATGCCAATGGTCAGCGGTGCGGCAGGGCGAGCGAAGGCGTCAGAGGAGGAGTTCGATCGGCGGGGCCGCGGGCACGATTTTCCGCCCGCGAGCACCTCGCTCGAGCCCTTCCTTCAGCACGGCTCCGACGACGAATTCAGAGCCATGATATACAATTTCATCGCTTTCTCAACGATGATGCTGCAGGCGCGAGAGGCATTTGCCGAGCGAATCGGCGTCTCGGCTCCGCAATACTCGATCATCGTTGCGATCGGTGAAGCGGGGAGGACGACGGTCGGCGGCATTGCCGAGCGACTCCACGTATCGAGCCCCTTCGTGACCGCGGAAGTCGGCAAGCTCATCAAGCGCGGGATCGTCGAGCGCCATCCGAACGGAGAGGACCGGCGGAGCAGCTGGCTCGTCTTGAGCAAAGCCGGGATTGACCTCGTCCGGCAGGTCGCGCCGCTTCGGCGGGCCACGAACGACACGATTTTCGGATCGCTGGACCCGAAACAGGCGGCGGATCTTCGCAACCTCATCGCCACCCTGGTGCAGGACGGCCGCAAGGCCCTCTATCAGGTCAAGTTCCAGGACCCTCATCGCGCCGATTGAAGGAAGCCGATCGCGGTGGGCGCGGTCGAGTTCTCGCCGGGCTTCAGGCTAGGAGGCTGCCTCCTGCGAAGCTCGCTGGCTCGCAAGATAGTTGAGCAGGCTCAGGGCCCGATCGCCCGAATTGACGAGCCGCGCGACGAGCTGGCGCATGAAATGGAAATCCTGCGCGCTCAAATCGGAGAACAGCATGTCGTTGGTGGGCTGTTGCACCGCGGTGAGATCCTCGAGGAGCTTGCGTGCCTTGCGTGTCACGGTGAGTTGGACGCGCCGGCGATCCGCTGGGTTGATCTTCTTGCGCACGAGACCCGATGCGACGAGTTTGTTCACCTCGATGGTCACGAAGGCCCCGCTGAGATGCAGGTGCTCGGCGATCTGGTTGATTCCGACCCCCTCCTCGTCCCCGAGATAGACAACCGAAATCAGGATCGTGTAGGCGGCCCCAGAAACTCCGATGATCTGGCCGAATCGGTTCCGGATGTCCTGAATGCGCGCGGAGAAGGCGAGGGTGTCATGGAGGAGCTCGCGGAACGCGGTGTCCGAGCCGTCCAACAGGAGCTCTGGCCGAGAGACCGTCAGCTTCTTCGTACGGCCGGGAGACGGCCATCCGTCCTGACGTTTCGATCTTACGGACATTCTGGTCCCGCGCGTTGAAGAGGAAGCTATGTCGGAAAGCCAATATCGCCTCTTTCGCGGTTGCTGCAAGCTCTGCTGTTTCGAATCATGTTGGTTTCGCCCTGCGGCGGTTCGTTTTTGCAGCGCGAGCGTGCTCTTCTCGATGCTGGCGGGTCGAGCTTACCCTTGCGGCATATGGAGCAAGCGGTTGACACCTTTTAGCTAGCTTTGTAAATAAGCTATCTACAAAAGAATGTTTCCTTACTGGCGGGAGTGGGTGATTGGTCCTCCAGACCGCTTTCGAGCGCCAGTTTTCCGGCAGAGCAACGCGACTTGCGGGAAGCGGCGGGAACGTCGGTCGAAGGAGCGCCTGCATTGGGCGGGCGCCTGCGCCAGCCCACCTCGGCCAAACTTTCAGGACTGGTTTCCGGAGAGGGGGTTCCATGAAATTTCAGATTGTTGAAGGGAGCCTTTCGCGATGATCAAGGACGGAAAGCGGCATGTGGAATCCCTTCGTGACGGGCGTGCGGTGTTCATCAACGGGAAGCGCGTCGACGATGTGACGGTGCATGCGGCCTACCGCAACGCGGTCAAGTCGATCGGCCGCCTCTTCGACTTCCATGCGGCGGGCGAAAACGAGGAGCTGATGACCTTCGCCACGGATTCCGGCCGCCGTGCGAGCCGGATCTGGCAACTTCCTGAAAGCTATGACGAATTGCGAATTCGCCGCAGGGCGTTGGAGTCTTGGGGCGAGCTGCACGGCGGCTTCATGGGGCGGGCGCCGGACCATGTCGCCTCCTGTATCTCGGGCATGTATATGGGCCTGGAGGTGTTCGAGGCCTATGACCCGGCGCGGGCAAAGGCGCTCGCCGACTACTACCGCTACGCCCGCGACAACGACCTTTACCTTACCTATGTGATCATCAACCCGCAGGCGGATCGATCGAAGAGCGCTAGCCAGCAGAAGGACGATTATCTCGCGACCGGAATCGTCGACCGGGACGCGGAGGGCATCACCGTGCGCGGCGCCAAGATGCTGGCCACCGGCGCCATCATGGCGAACGAAGTCTTCGTGACCTGCATTCAGCCGCTGCAGCCCGGCGACGAGAAACACGCTATCTCCTTCGCGATTCCGATGAACACCAAGGGGCTGAAGATCCTTTCGCGCAAATCCTACGAGGAGAGCGCGCCCCATGTGTTCGACAATCCGCTGGCAAGCCGCTTCGACGAAAACGACGCCGTGCTCTATTTCGACGATGTGAAGGTCCCGTGGGACCGGGTCTTCATCGATGGCAGCATCGAGATGTGTCAGAAACAGTTCCATGCGACTCCGGCCCATGTTTATCAGAACTACCAGGCGATGATCCGGCTCTCGGTGAAGATGCGGTTCCTGCTCGGGATCGGGCATCGCATCGCGGAGATGAACGGCACCACGGCATTCCCGCAGGTGCGTGAAGCGCTTGGTCAGCTTGCAGCCGAGGCGGGCATGGTGGATGCGTTCGTCGCCGCCATGGAGGCGAAGGGAACGCAGCGCGGGCGTTATTTCGTGCCCGACCGGCACACACTCTATTCCGCCCAGACTCTCACGCAGCAGCTCTATGGAAAGGTCAACACCACGCTACGCGAACTCGCCGGGGGCGGCATGATCATGCTGCCGTCCTCCATCGAGGACTTCGAAAACTCGGAGATCGCCGGGCTGATCGAGAAGACGCAGCAATCCCCCGCCGCGAGTGCGGTCGAGCGGGTGAAGTTCTATAAACTGGCCTGGGATGCCGTCGGCTCCGAATTCGCCTCGCGCCACACCCAATACGAGATGTTCTACGCCGGAGCGAGCTTCGTCACGAGGGGGCACTCCTATCGCACCTACGACTGGAAGGCGGCGACCGGCCTGCTCGACCGCATGCTCGGCAGCTACGAACTCACCGACGAACTTCAGCAACTCACAACGAACAAACGTGCCGTCGCCTAGCCGCGCAGCATCAGGGGAGTCAGACCATGCCGATCCAGAAGCAGCACGATGAATTCTACACCCTGGACATGAATTCCGGCTGGGAGACGCCGCCCGGCTATCCGGCGGGCATCCAGCAGAAGATTCTCTCAGGCAGCCTCGACGAGGAGAAAAAGCAGGGGAGCCGGACCCGACTCCTCCGTTTCGCACCCGGCGTCTATACAACGAAGCCCTTCGTGCACGAGTACTGGGAGGAGGTGTTCCTGTTCTACGGCGATCTCACGGTGGGCAACGACGAGAACGGGAACGGAGGAACGCCGTTTTCCCCTCATACCTATGCCTGCCGCCCACCCGGCGCGTTTCATGGACCGTTCAAATCGGTCGGCGGCTGCCTCCTCCTGGAGATCCACTATTTCGACGAGTCCGCACCGCAGCCCGCGCGCTGACCCGACCGGTCACCCCGGCCCCAAATTGTTCGGCGACGCTGCGGCCTCAGAGCTTGGGAGAAAAGCTCTTTCCGCGGAAAAAATCAGGGGATCGCCCGTTCCTTTGGAGATGGCGTCCACGACACGGTCGATGACGATGACGACGCCTCCGCGGTCGATCGTGTCCTCGACCTCGCAGTCGAAGGCTCCGAGGGCCGAGGCCAGAATCGGAGCGCCTGTGGTGAGCGTTCCCCACTCGCCCACACGAAACCGGTCGGCTCCTTTGAGTGCCGTCTTGCAGCCGAACGCTTCAGCGGTCGTCTCCGCCTCGCCCGGCAGGAAGTTGACCGCGAAATGCCTGTTCGAAAGCACGTCCGCAAGGGCGCTCGTGCGCTTATCGATGGAGACGACCATGGTCGGAGGGTCGGCGCTCACATGAGTCGCGGAAAGGCCGAGAAAGCCCGACGGCCCGTCCTTGCCCGCAACGGTCACGATGGTTGCTGAGATGGCGCGCTCGCCAAGGCAGCGCCAGAACTTGCCGGCATCGATCTGCATTGCACCTCCCGATAGTCTGAACAAAAAGCGCCGAACGAGGATCGATCGCGGCCCGCTCGGCGGCAACGCGAATGCCGAAAGAAGCGCGAACGCGACGCCTATCCCACTACGGGCAACTCGATTACCTCGTAGCAGTGGCGGATGCGCCGGTCGAGAACCGGATCCTCGACTTCGTATTCGAATTTCTGCGACGGCCGAATCCCGCGATGCGCGGCGAGCGTCCCGCAGAACATGACCGTATTTTCCGGCAGAGCGGTCCCACCCGAAAATCCCCCGACGATCTCCTCCGGCGGCAGCATGGCAGTGACCGGTCCCTCCTGATACAGCGTCCGAACGCCGTCGAACCAGGCCCAGGAGCGAAGAATCAGGCTGTCCCAGTGGTTCCGGACGTCCTCGTAATCCCAGAGATCGGCGGCGATCGGCTTGTCGCACATCTGTTTGGAGGCGGTGATATTGTACGTCTCGACCTTGCGATCGGTGTGATCGGAACCCACGCCCACGAAGACGCGCCCCGCTCTGCGCAGCAGCGCGAATTCCACTTCTCCGCTCGACTCGCCGCCGCTTACTTCGATTCGGTCGGCCGTCGTGAGGCGTCGCGCCGCGACGCGATAATAAATTGGTGTGGAGGCGGGGCGGCGGACGCCGAGGGCCTCGAGCTCGGCAATGTGCTTTTCCCTCGCAATCGGATCGCGACCGGTCCAGCCCGCGATGACGGCCTGCTCCACAGCGATCGTCTCGCGGCTCGTTTGGCCGCGATGATGGAGGGTGAAGGTGATCCCGGTCCTGCTCATTCTGGTCTCGTTCGCCTCGAAGTCAAACACGCGCCGCTCGCTTTGGAGCGGTACGAAACAAAAGCTCGACGGATATACCGGCGCCCGTTGCCGCCATGGAGCTTGCGCGGGCTCGCGGTCGCTTTATCGCCCAAGCAACAACGCCTTTGATACAAAGCTATCAGGCTCGGCCCGTCAAGGCGAAAAGGCCGATCGCGGGCGCGGAGAGTCCCCGGGTTGGACCTCGGACGGCTGCGCTCGGCTGCGGCCCATCGCTATGAACCGGACGTGCGCCCTTCGGTACTGTCGCGATCGATCTCGTCAAGCAGCAGATCCGGTGTTGCCGAGCTTAATCCGGTGCGCCGTCGCCGGCAACTTGCGGCACGACTCCCGCAGCGGATCGAAGAAGATCGTAAAGCGCGCGCCCATCCCTCAATGACCGAGGCGAGCAGGATAGCGGAGCCGGTTGCGGGTTGAAGAGGCCGTCCTGATGACTTCCCGGCTGTTCGCCGGTCTTCGAGGTCGGGCGCGGATCGCCACGTCGCCGGACTGGATCCTTCATGCACCGGCTTACGGGCGCCGGGCGCGGATTGCGAGGGCGTGGCGGCGAGAAGTCCGGCCGTGGACCGGCACCAAGCGTCAGCAATAACGCGCAGTTCGCGGTGCTTTCGCCTTTCCTTGACTTTGTAATATAGCTATCGTACTTCTCTAATTCGGCATGAGCCGGCGTTGCAAAATACCAGAGGGTGGAGCGCGTGGCGAACCGTCGGACCGCGGGCCGAAAGATGGAGGCTGCAGTGAAGTTGAACTGGAAGGTGCGTAGAAATTCGTTGGCAGCACTCATTGCGCTGGCGGCAGTGACATTCGGATACGGGGCACCGAGCGGCGCTGCGGCTGGCGAGCTGATGAGCAAGATCCAGGAGACGAAGACGATCTCCTTCGGCTGGGCCGAATGGAAGCCGTTCATCTACAAGGATGTCAAAACCGGCGAGATGACGGGCATTCTGGTCGAGCTTGCCAAGGCGTTCTCGAAGCGGCTCGGCGCCGAGGCCGTGTTCGTCCAGGACGGCTCCTGGGCGACGGTTCCTGCAGGGATCGCGGCAGGAAAATACCAGGCGACGATTTTGACGATCACGCCGGCGCGGCGGACGATTGTAGATTTCACGATTCCGATCTACAGCTCGGACTTCACGGCGATCGTGGACAAGGCGAGCGCGGCCAAGAGCTGGAACGATCTCAACCAAAAGGGGAACACCGTCGCGGTGACCACCGGATCGGCTGGGGATGAAGTCACCTCCGCCCTCGAAAAGAAGGGCGAGGTCAAGGCGGAGATCGTCAGGATCAAGGATGTGGGATCGGCCATCCTTGCCGTCGCGACGCAGAAGGTTGGCGGCTACGTCAACCAGAGAGACGTTCTGTCCCTGATCGCCGACAGCCAGAACGAGCTCCGCGTGCTCGACGGCCGGTTCGACATCTCGACGGGCGCGATCCTCTTTAAGAAGGGCGAGCCGGAAGCGGAGGCGAAATTCAACGAGGCGGTCCGAAGCCTCATCAAGGATGGGACCGTGTCGCGTCTGCTTGCCGAATCCGGCGTCAAGGGGGTCGACACGATCAAAGCCGAGTGACACGTAACCGATCAGCAGTCGTTCATGCGAGCGGCTGCTGATCGCCATTTTTGGCGGCCCGAAAATAAGCCGAGACGATAGGTCCGTTATGTATATCTTCAACTGGGACGTTCTGGCGTTGGCCATTCCGTTCATCGGCGCCGGGATTCCGATGAGCTTGTTGATCTCGATCGGGTCCCTGATCCTGGGAATCCTGATCGGCGTCCCGTTCGGCATTCTGCGCACGTCCCCGGTGAAGATCGTGACGACCGCGCTCGGCGTGTATGTTGAGGTGTTCAGGAACGTCCCGGTCCTAGTCCAGGTCGTCTGGATCTACTATGTTCTGCCGATCGCGACCGGAATCAATCTGCCGCCGGTCGTCGCCGGCATCATCGCTCTCGGCCTCAACACGGGAGCGTTCTTTTCCGAGATCATCCGGGGCGGCATCCTCGGTCTCCCGGTCGGGCAGCAAGAAGCTGCTTCGGTTCTCGGGTTCCGGCCGATCGGAGCGCTGTGCTACATCATCCTGCCGCAGGTGCTCCGCAAGATGCTCGCCCCGTTCCTCAACCAGTTCATCGTCCTGATCAAGGAGTCGTCGCTTGTGGTCTATATCGGCGTGGTCGACATTCTCGGTCGCGGAGACATGATCTCGACGCAGTTCGCCCGGCCGCTCGAAGCTTACACGGTCGTGGCGCTCTGGTACTTCGTCCTGTGCTTCCTCGCTTCCCAGGCGACGCGACGGCTCGAACGCCGACTGGCCATTCCTGAATAGGATGAGAGATGTTGGACACGCACGTGATCCCCGCCGCACACAGCACCTCGCCCGATCGCCAATCGCACGGTTCCCATGTGGTCCGGTTGACGGGAATTCAGATCTCGTTCGCAGGGATCAAGGCCGTCGACGGCGTCAGCCTGGCGATTCCTCAGGGCGAGGTCTGCAGCCTCGTCGGGCCGAGCGGGTCCGGAAAAACCACCCTTCTGCGTTCGATCAACCTGCTGACGCCCATCGAGGAGGGGCGTATCGAGGTCGACGGCCGCGTCCTCATCGAAGCGCGGGGCGGCACGCGTCTGATCACGTCGTCGAAGACCGAGCTCGCCAAGCGCCGCGCCGAAATCGGCTTCGTGTTTCAGCACTTCAACCTGTTTCCGCACCTGAACGCTCTCGACAACGTGACGATCGCCTTGCGCAAGGTTCGCGGCATCCCGCGCAAGGAGGCCGAAGAGCGGGCGCTCGAGCTCCTCGACTGGGTCGGTCTCGTCGACAAGGCGAATGCATATCCAGGCCACCTCTCAGGCGGCCAGAAGCAGCGGGTCGCCATCGTGCGCGCGCTCGCGATGCAGCCGCGCATCATGCTCTTCGATGAGATTACTTCGGCCCTCGACCCGGAAAGGGTCGCCGAGGTGCTCGATGTCGTGCGCCGGCTCGCCTCCGAAGGCATGACGATGATCATCGTCACCCACGAGATGCGTTTTGCAAAGGAAGTTTCCGATCGCATCGTGTTCATGGAGCGCGGGCGCATCGTCGAAGAGGGGACGCCGCAGAAGATGTTCACGAGCCCGGAAAAGACGCGGACAGCGGAGTTTCTGCGTTCGGCTTGAAACTCGGCTCTCAGGGAGGATTAACAATGAAATCGACCGACATGCCCCATCCGATCGGCCGGATCGCCAATGCCGATCCGGCGACGGCTCAGGGCTTCAAAAACTTGCGGGCGGCGCTCAATGAAGGGCCGATCGATTATCGGACCGGCGAGCTGATCCTCCTGAGCGGCTTCATCACGCTGGGCTACGAGGAGGCCGTGAAGATCCACGCCTGCCGTCTCATCGAGGACGGCATGTCCGTCGAATCGGTGCGTCAATGCGCTCTGTTTCTCCTCGGCGCCTGCGCTACGATGGTTCAAGTATCGAACGCAATCAAATGGATCGACGAGGTAGCGGCCTGATCGGCGTGACGGCGGCCTGCAGCGCCCGCCGTTCTCAAGTTATCAAGAGGAGTGGGGACATGAGCGGCTTTTCGTTTCCAATCAGCAATGTATTCACTGCACCCGATCCGAAGGAAACGCTGGCGCTCAATGCGCAGATCCGGCAGGCCTTGGCGGCGGCCCCCGATCAGTGGCTGTTCTCACCGAACGAGATCAGAGAACGGCGCAAACGCGGCCAGGGCCCGTTTCCCGTCGGCCCGTCATCGCCGGATGCCAGGACGATCAGCATCCCCGGTAAACATGGACCGATCCCGCTGAGGGTCTTCGACGTCGGCTCTCCTACCGGCGTCTATCTGCACATGCACGGCGGCGGCTTCGTGCTCGGCGGGGCGGATGCGCAGGATACGTTTCTCGAGCGCATCCGGAAAGACACCGGAATGACGGTGATCAGCGTCGACTACCGCCTGGCTCCGGAGAATGCCTATCCGCAGGGCATCGACGATTGCGAGACGGCGGCGCTGTGGCTCGTCGAGAACGGAAAAACAGAATTCGGAACGAACAAGTTCGCCGTCGGCGGCGAGTCCGCCGGCGCGCATCTCGCCGTCACATCGCTCCTGAGGCTGCGCGACCGCTTTCCCGGCAACAGCCCGTTTCTCGCAGCCAATCTCTGCTCTGGAAGCTTTGACCTGCGGCTGTCGGCGAGCGCGCGCAATTGGGGCACGGACAAGCTCGTGCTCAATACTCGCGACATCAGGATCTTTCTTACCAATTTCCTTCAGGGGCAGTCGCCAGACCTTCCGGAAGTTTCGCCGATCCTCGCCGACCTCTCGGGGATGCCGCCCGCTTTGTTCTCGGTTGGCACGCTCGACCCGTTCCTCGACGATTCGCAGCTCATGGCGAGCCGCTGGGCCGCCGCGGGCGGTGCCGCCGAGATCGACGTGTTCCAGGACGGCGCGCATGTGTTCATGCTCTTCCCTGGGGCTCTCGCGGACATGTGCATGAAGCAGATGGCGGCTTTCCTGTCGAAGCAGATGTCGGCGGAGAACATCGCCTAGCTTAAGGAGATCGGTATGGGTCAGCCGCTTGCTGCCGAAGAGGCTTTCGATGCGCTCGGATTCCGGCGGGCGCTTGGGAGCTTTGCGACGGGAATCGCGGTGACGACGGCCTGCGGTCCGACAGGCGAGCTTGTCGGAATGACCTTGAACTCCTTCAACTCCGTCTCCCTCGATCCGCCTCTGATCCTGTTCAGCATCGACCGGAAGGCAAAGAGCCTCCCCGTTCTCGCGGAAGCGGAAGGCTACGCGATCAATATCCTGAGCACGGAGCAGGAGGATGTCTCACGGCAGTTCGCAAGATCGCTGTCCGACAAATGGCGGAATGTGGGCTACCGCCTTGGCATCGCCGGCGCGCCGCTCCTCGATGGATCGCTCGCGCACTTCGAATGCGCCCCATACGCGCAATATGATGGCGGAGATCACGTGATCTTCGTAGGTCAGGTGCTCCGCTTCGGCGTCCATCCGCACGATGCGGAGGGGCTTGTATTCTATCGCGGCCGCTTCCGGAGACTTGCCGAACTCGACCAGCGCGAGGCGGAATGGCGGCTGCCGAATTACTACTGGTAGACGGGCGGACTTCGTTTTAGCCGCCCGCCCGAAGTGAGCCGCCATGCGCGCGCCGAGACAATTCTGAGGAATGGAGATGCTGATGCTTGCGGACAATCCAGTGCAGCTGGTGCGCAGCGCCGATGGGGCGGCGATCGCCATCGAACGCACCGGGCGAGGCGCGCCGCTTCTGCTCGTTCACGGAACTTCCTCGAAGCGCGGCCGTTGGCAGCCGGTCCTGGCGCGGCTCGCGGCCGACCGCGAGGTGATCACCATGGACCGGAGGGGGCGCGGCGACAGCGGCGACAGAAACGCCTATCACATCGAGCGCGAGTTCGAGGACGTCGCGCGCGTGGTCGAGCACATCGGCGGGCGCGTCGACGTGCTGGGCCACTCCTATGGCGCGATCTGCGCCATCGGTGCCTGCCGCATGACGGCTTCCATCGACCGCCTCGTCCTTTACGAGCCGCCCCTCGGCTCCGTCCGGCCCGAGAATCCCACTGCGGATCTCATCGACGAGCGGGTGAGCAAAGGGGATCTCGCGGGCGGGCTGGTCGCCTTTTTGTCCGGCGTTCTCGGATTGTCCGAGCAACAGGTCGCGGCTGTGCAGGCGCTCCCCAACTGGCCGTCGCGGCTCGACGTGGTGCCGACCATCGCCCGTGAACTTCGAACCGTGCAACACTTCCGGTTCGCGCCGGAGGAACTGCGGGCGGCGGTCGCCCATGAGACGCTGCTTATCATGGGCGCGGACAGTCAGCCGGCGTTCAAATCCGCGATCATGATGCTCGGCGAGACGATGCCGAACAGCCGGGTTACCAGTCTTGCCGGACAGCAGCATCAGGCGATCGATCTCGCTCCCGATCTTTTTGTGGATGCGGTCGAGCCGTTCCTTCGCACCGCAAGCGCCGCGGGGCGGGCAGGGGAGACGCATCGTTCGGCGGCTTCCGCCACCTCACGTTCCAATTGACTATCGCTCTGGGTTGTATAATTTGATTAGCTAAGAAAGTTAGCAATCTTTGGTTCGATGGTCGCCGATGGCAGTCGGGTTGGGGAATGCGGTGCGGTCCGCTTGGTCGGTTCGCGCCTTTCTGCTTGACAGTTGCGTCATTGCCGGAACCGTTCACCTGCGCGGCGGAGCTCAGGCCTCTCGCGCATCGCACGGATCTCTGGTTGGAGGATTGCAGCTTCCAGCGAGCATGATCGAAGCAGCATCTGAGGAGTGTCACCAATGCCGGACAGCAGCAGGCGAATGATTCTCGGCACCGTCATCAATTCCACGGGGCTGCATCTTGCCGGGTGGCGATATCCGAGCGTGGCCCCGGCGGAGAACAGCTTCGCCCATTATGCCCGTATGGCTGCTATCGCGGAACGCGGGAAGCTCGACTTCCTCTTTTTCGCCGATAGCCTGGCAATGATGTATGCGAACGATCCGGACGTGCTCCAGCGTCTCGCGCCGCTGAACGACTATGATCCGATCATCCTGCTCAGCGCCGTCTCGGTCACGACGAAGAATGTGGGGCTGATCGCCAGCGCGACAACGACGTACAACGAGCCGTTCCACCTCGCCCGCAAATTCGCATCGCTCGATAAAATCAGTGGAGGACGCGCGGGCTGGAACGTCATCACGTCGGTCAACCCGGATGAAGCGAACAACTTCGCGCATATGGCGCAGATCCCGCTCGAAGAGCGCTACAGGCGCGCGCTGGAATGCGTCAAGGTTGCTTGCGACCTGTGGGACAGCTGGGGCGACGACGCGGTGGTCGCGGACAAGGAAAGCGCGCTTTTCTACGACAACAGCAAAGTCCGGACCATCGATCACAAGGGTGATTTCTTCTCGGTCAAGGGACCTCTGACGGTTCAGCGCCCGCCGCAGGGCCATCCGGTGATCGTGCAGTCGGGCTCGTCGGACACGGGGCGCTCCGTTGGCGCCCGGATCGCGGACGTCGTTTTCACCGCCCAGCAATCGTTGAAGGAGGCGCAGGCCTTCTACCGCGATGTGAAGGCGCGCGTGGCCGATGTCGGACGGCCGCCTGAGCAGGTGAAGGTGATCCCCGGGGTCGTCCCGATCATCGGGCGCACGATGGCCGAGGCGAAGGAGAAATTCGACAAGATCCAGATGCTCATCCATCCGGATGTCGGTTTGGCGCTGCTCGGCCACCTCCTGGGAGAGGTCGACCTGAAGGTCTATCCCCTCGATGGTCCTGTTCCGGACATTCCCGTCGGCGGCGGCAAGCACAGCCGTTTGGCGATGCTGCTGGATCTCGCCCGGCGCGAAAACATGACGATTCGACAGCTCTACATGCATGTCGCGGCCGGCGCGCGCGGGCATTGGACCGTTCACGGCGACGCGAAGCACATCGCGGACGTGCTCGAGGAGTGGTTCCGAAACGAAGGTGCCGACGGATTCAGCGTCATTCCTCCGTTCTTCCCCGAAGGTCTTGAAGACATCGTGGATGTGCTCGTTCCCGAGTTGCAACGGCGTGGGCTCTTTCACGAAGAGTACGCACCGGGGAACTTCCGCCAGAAGATGGGACTTGCGAATCCTCATCGCATCGCCGTGTGACGCGTTCGAGCTTCGATGCGCCGCCCCATCCGATGCGCGGGGCGGCCGAAAAGCGCGGGCGCGCGATCCGGTCTCTTTCAATCGAATCCCCGCTTGTTGGCGGGGACGCCGATCGGTTGCGCCGAGAGCGAGGCACCCTGTCGCGATAGCGCGGAAAGCCCTCCGGCTGTGCCCGCATCGCAAGGAGCGCCGCGCCGACCAGCGGAATGTCACGCTCGGATTGGTCCGTCTTTATGCGGCGCCCGTCGGACGTACCCGCATGTCTGCCGTCAGCGCTCTTGAGACAGTTTAGGGGTTTTCGGGAAGGGAGGATTTCTGGATCATCGCAGCCATCATGGAGCGCAGATGAGACAGAAATCGGGTCCGGAGAAAGAACCGGCAGAGCAGGTCGTGAAGGATATCCGCCGAGCGACGCGGCGGCAGTTCTCTGCCGAAGAGAAGATCCGCATCGTGCTGGAAGGCGTGCGCGGCGAGGAGAGCATTGCCGAGCTGTGCCGGCGCGAGGGGATCGCCTCGTCGATGTATTACGGCTGGTCGAAGGAGTTCCTCGACGCCGGCAAGCGCCGTCTCGCCGGTGACACGGCCCGCGCCGCGACGTCGGACGAGGTGAAGGAACTGCGTCGCGAGGCGCAGGCCCTGAAGGAGGCCGTGGCCGATCTGACCCTGGAAAACCGCCTGCTCAAAAAAAGCATGCTGGCGGATGGGGAGGACGACACATGAGGTATCCCGCATCCGAGAAGGCGGAGATCATCCGCCTGGTCGAAGCCTCGCATCTGCCGGCAAGGCGCACATTGGGAAAACTCGGCATCCCCAGGGCGACCTTCTATCGCTGGTATGATCGCTATCTCTCCGGCGGGGTCGAGGCGCTCGCCGATCATCGCTCACGGCCCGACCGCGTCTGGAACCGGATTCCCGACCCAATCCGGGCCGAGATCGTCGAGCTGGCGCTGCGCGAAACGGAGCTGAGCCCACGCGAGCTGGCGGTGCGCTTCACCGACGAGAAACGCTACTTCGTCTCGGAAGCATCGGTGTATCGGCTGCTGAAGGCGCATGACCTGATCACCAGCCCGGCCTACATCGTCATCAAGGCGGCGTCCGAGTTCAAAGACAAGACGACGGCGCCCAACCAGCTCTGGCAGACCGACTTCACCTACCTGAAGATCACCGGATGGGGCTGGTATTATCTCTCGACCGTGCTCGACGACTTCTCACGCTTCATCGTCGCCTGGAAGCTCTGCGCCACGATGCGCACTGACGACGTCACCGCCACGCTCGATCTGGCGCTGGCGGCATCGGGGCTCGACCAGATCACGGTCGCACATCGGCCGAGACTGTTGAGCGATAACGGCGCCTCATACATCTCGGCCGACCTCGCTACCTGGCTCGACGGCAAAGGCATGAAACACGTTCGCGGCGCGCCCTATCATCCCCAGACGCAGGGCAAGATCGAGCGCTGGCACCAGACCCTGAAGAACCGCATCCTGCTGGAAAACTACTATCTGCCCGGTGACCTTGAACGGCAGGTCGCGGCCTTCGTTGAGCATTACAACCATGCCCGGTCTCACGAGAGCCTCGGCAACCTGACGCCCGCCGATGTCTACTTCAACCGCGGGCAGGCCATCCTCACCGAACGCGAAAGGATCAAGCGCCAGACAATCCAGCACAGACGCTTGCAGCACCAGCTGCAGGCCGCATAACCTCAAACCCAGATGAGCCAGAACCTCCGTTCCTGAGACGCCGAAACAGTCTCAAATCATCTGACGACGGACAGACCACAGAACGTCCAGCGAACACGCCAGCATCCGCGATCCGCTGCTGAGCAGGCCAGAGTTCGATCGGAAAATGCGACTTCGCGAGCGCTTGGCGCCACGCGTCCGGCGCCAAGCCTGATGCTGTTGGCAGGATTGTCCGGGCAGAATTTCTAAGCTTGAGCGCACACAAAGCGCCAGCAATGTCGGCGTAGAGCAATTCGCGCGGTGAGCCGGATCGGTGGAAATACTCGCGGATTCTGCGGCACGCTTCGGCAATGCCATCCGCCCCGGCCTCGAAGCTGAAATAGCCGGCTAGCGCCTGGAGAAGCTCAGTCGTCGCCGCTTGATGAGCATGGGCCGCCTCGGCCGGAACGAAGCTGTTCTTGAGGATGCTGTAGACGAGATGACCAAGCCCGCCCGCGAGGTCGAGGCCCGGCTCCGTCATGTGCCGAATGATTACCGTCGCGCTGCCGACATTCCCGGCGATGTAGTATGCCGCTGCGCACAGGAGTGAAAACTCGGTGTCTAAGTTGGCATCGAGCTGCGCGTTCAAATATGCATCGAAGAAAACTGAGGAAAAGCGTAGCACATTTTGCGGATCCTCATCCAACTCATCCCAGCCGGGCGGTTGAGGAAGCGCGGCCGGTGCCACTCCTGCAACATCGAGCGTATCTGCGACGGCGGCCGCAACATCTCCCAAGATGCCGATTGCCAATGAGAAGAGTAGCGACGGGTCGCGCGGCAACGCATTGAAGTCCGCTGGCGCGACGCGGAATTCGTGCATCTTTGCTCGTGCTCGCGCGGTGGATAGGATGGTGAGCGCGGTCGCCTCAGGCCTCATCTGCTGCCCTCTCGTAAAGCGCATGTACGAGTTTCATCAATGACGGTCCGCGGATAACCAGAAGGCGCAAATTCTCTTGGTTAAAATGAGCCGCACCGTTGGTCGCCGCCATGTCGGTCTCGGCAAAGACGGCCTCGTCGAGAATGGCGGCCGCTCCGTTGATCCGGCGAAAGGGTCGGTCGGCCTCGTTTTGAAAGCGCTCGACCTTTCGGGCATCGCCCATTTCGCCCCGATCGAAGAAGCGGCGTTTAATCGCATTGAGGCTCATGCCCTCGCGAAGTCTGTCCCTTACGCTGTCATCGATCGCATCCTGGAGCCGGTTCGCGCCGGACGCAGACATGCCAGATTTGGACTCGAAGATAAAAGGCTCGTCGGCCGGATCGGGGTTGTCCTCGTTCGCGAACTTGAACCCGATAACATCGCAACCCTTTGTCGAGTCATTTCGGTTCCAGCGATCCTGGTAGCGCAGCTCGCGTGGACACCAATATCCTAGGAAATATTCGATGAAGTCGGCGACGACGATCTCGCCAAAATCTCCCGATCGGAGGCTCGGTCCGGGTGCCACCTTCGCATCGGGGAAGAGAATGGTCCTTAGATAATCGGGATGGCCGAGTCCCGTTCCGCCAGTCATGAACGGTAAATCGGCATCGGCTATGTAGTGGCTACGGAAATGCCGAGCCCAGTTTGAAAGGATTTCAGTGTCATCTTGCGGATTTAGTTCCCATATCTCGATTTCACGGCCACACGCCGTTGCTTGACGCTCTCCAGTATCGACCAGCCAGTTCAGATAGCTCGGTGTCGTCACGGTATGCCTCCCCCAAGGCCGATAAATAATATGGCGTCGATACGAAGCCATCTTTGCAATGCAGAATGCGCGCGTCCCTTACGAAGTATAATTTAAGTCATATTTCATAATTAGTTCTCAGCAATACAATCGATTCGGCTCATTTCTAATTTGCAGAAACCTCATCACATGAACAACCGATAAGGATAAACATTCCGAGGTAGGTCCGGGACGTTCGCTATCGTGCGAGCCAGTTTCTGCGAATAGCGAATGCTAACCGGCACTGGGTCGTAGAGCGCGTCGTTATTCCAATCCATCTTCGTGAGGGCCAACGCCTCATGGGCTGTGAGTTCAAGTGGCCCGCTGCCCGCATGACGGATCAGTTGCAGCGGCCGGGGGATGCTCTTCTTGCCCTGATAGTAATCGCCTTTGGTTGAGACCTCGGGAGCATTGCCCGCCACCCATACCAAGGCAGAATTGCCCGTGCGGATCACCATCGTCCCGCGCGGCACGGGAAACCCCGAAGGTTTTGACGGCGGTTTCTCTACGCCCGACTTGATGAGCCAGACGCCGCGCCAGCACGATGCCGAACTGACCTCGACGCACTCTATTTCCGCTACGCCGGTAAGCGCATCGAACGCGCCCTCGATTTCAGCTTCCTTGAACGCGGTCGTTTTGTGAATGACCATGCGTTTTGGTAGGTTGCCGCCATTGCGCCCCTGATAGAGTTCCAGGCTACGGGCGAGGACCGCGCGCATGTCGTCGCGACTTAGAAAGGGGTTCCGGCGGGCTTCGGCCACGTCGGCCACCGGGTCTCGCGCCTCGAACGCGACGAACTGCATGCCGCCACCGTCCATGTCGAAGACCTGCGAGCAGCACGTCACATAATGCGCGTCTTGTTGGTCACCGCGCAGGGCATAAGCCAACCCGATGTAGGCGGTGTCCGCCGGCACACCCTTCAGCGGCGCGAGCTTCCATGGCGTGCCCGCAGCCTTCACATACAGTGCGGTTGAAAGACGCCAAGCGAGCGAGGCCTTAAAGCTGAAGTTGAAGACGCGATCGTTCAGAACCTGAGTCGGGATATTATACTTGGCGCCCAGAGCCTTCAGCACGTCGTGTGCGTCAAAGAATTTTCCGCGTGTCGCCGTGTCCCAGTTGTCGGGGAAGTGGACCAGCACAACGTCGAACTCGTTGCGAACGGCGTCGAGGCGGCGGAGAGCGGCATCCATTGCAAGGTATAGGCGATGCTGCGCGTTGCCGTCACCCGGTAACTGGTCGAGGTGTTCAGGCCACTTGATGTGCGCGTTCGCTGGCGCGGGATCGAGTGACACGCGGAACAGGCGCTCGAAACCGGGATATTCCGGCACATATTCTGATCTGTCGGAAGGCCGATGCACGCCGCGCAACAGCTTCATCAGATCGCCACGACGATGGAAAGCGCTCTCCGGGCCAACCGTCGCGATTCGAATGCGGGGAGTGTATCCGCTAAACGATCCTTTCGAATACGGCCCGAAGTTCAGGAGGCCGCGCAATGGATGGACATCTACCTGGGTGACGTCGGATGGCGAAAACGACAGGTCCGGCTCATCCAAGAGCGTGAATGGCGGCAGCTCGGTGAGGGCTGGGTTTGCCATCATTTGCTCCTGTCGAAGTAGGTATGGTGATGCGACGGTCGACTAAACCCTGTGACGGGTGACACCTTGAACACGGCATCAATGCCAGTGCCATTTTCGAGTCCGAAAGCGCTCCGATACGTGCCGCCCGTCTCGGTCAGAAGCTGGGCCCAGGCCCCAATAATGCTGGCCCAATTTCTATTATAGCGCGGAGCCCATCGTTCCCGGCGCCAGTCACCAGCAGGATCACCTCGTCGCTCGGCTTGGATGCCCATTTCAGCGGGAGCTTCTTCTGCGGCCAGTCCCTCCTCACCGTCCGTTTGGGAAGTGTCTTGTCGGGGCAACTGGACGAACGTGTAAGGCTCGAAGCCGCACCACCACTTTCCATCGACCTGTTCCAGCTTGAGGTGGACACCTTCCTGAAACGGGAAGCCAAGCTTGGGCACTGTGCCAAACAGATTGGTGCCGTAGGCATCGCGCAGCCGGGATAGGGTTTGTTGCTGACGCCGCGTTCGATCAGGATCATCGCCGTCGCGCGGTGTTCCAACGACGAGCGAATGGCCCGAACGCCTGTAGCGTGGGATGAGCGGGCGCTGTCGGGCGAGAGATCGCACGAGCGTGTCGTAGAGCAATCCCGTCGCCCAGCTATCGGCGACCGGATCTAGGTCGATCGTTCCAGCAAGCGATGGGCCAAGCGGAGCCAAGGCATCCAGGATTTCCTGGTCACGCCCGAACACCGCCAGCTCACGTCCCAAAGCGGCCGCCGTCGCCCGACATCCCTTCGCCTTGAAGATCCCGCGCACCTCTGCCGATGTTGTCGGTTGGCTCAACCTGATGCGCCTGGCCGCGGTCGGCATCGATTGGAGCAGAATTGCCGAATAGCGCAGCACGGGGAATGCGCGGGCTTTGGCATTTGGAATCTGAACGGGTACGAGACGCGGCGTAGGTCGCCCTTCCATCACCCGATCAAGAAGCGGCTTGGGTAAATCGGTTACCTTGATGATATCGGCAGCCAGTTCGTCGAAGGTCGCGCACTCAATGACGGCCACATCCACGCCAGCCGCTCCGGCCCGCTCTAGGAATTCGATCACTACGGGCAGTAAACGCGAAGGTGACGAGGTGAGCCAGTACAGTCCGTTCGGAAATGGCGAAGGCGCATCGAGAACCGTGTTCAGCGCCTCCATGATCGAACTGTCGCGTCCGCTATAGCCGACGAAGATCATTCCGAAGCGCTTGCCGGATTCCACCAGCACATGCCGCATCCGTGCGTCCTGTTCCTCCAGTTCCGATCCCGTATTCTTAATCGCGATCGACTGATAATCACCGTGGAGCTTAGCGACCAACGGCCAGTCCGATTCATTGAGGCACCGCATGGCACGGTCGGCGGAATCGATCGCCGCCACAGTCGGGCGGTTCTGGCCGTCTATCGGGAGGATCGCATTTGCCGAATGCGCCGACTCCTCGATAAGCGGATCGAAGTTCGTGGTGAAAACGCTATCAACCTTGCCAGCAGCCATAAGACTGCCAAGCACCTTATGTCCAAAACAGGGAGTGCCCTTGGAGATCGCATCGTCTATATACTGTCGGCGATGCCGAGCCTCTGGATAGACCGCTTCGAAGGCCTTGGCATACTCTGTAGGATCACCGTCAGGCGGCAACAGCGAGTTTTGGCGGAAAAAGGCATCGATCCTGTCGATCCAGATCGGGTCAGCGGTATCGATCTCGCGCTTTGAGAGGTTTGTTTCGCGGCAAAAGATTTGTGCCTTGAAATCGCGGATCATGGCGTAGCCGGTCGGAATGCCAGAGGCGGCCGATGCGCCTGCGCCGAGGAACCACGCCACAAGACTTGGCCTGAGATCGAACGCTGTCGCGAATTGTGCAGCGGAGATAGTTTTTATCGGCACAGGCTCCCCTTTCAGGCCGTCGTGGGGAGCGGGTCGGTTCCCTCGCTCAAGATGGCAAGATAACGCCGGTAACTGAACACGCGCCCCCGTTTGCGTCCGGTGATTTCTTCGACGATGCCGAACCGTTCCAGATCAGCGAGCGCCGCATTGACAGTGGGGGCTGAGAGCCCTGTTTGCTGAACGAGTTGGTTGGCCGTCAGGAACGGGTTTTGCTGAAACAGATCGTGGATACGGAGCGCGGAGCCTGCCCGGTCGCTCTCTGTCGTGATCCGCTCGCGGTCTTCCTTGAACAGATCGACAATCCGGGTTGCTGCTTCGAATGCTTGATTGGCAGTATCCGCAACACCGGCAAGGAAGAAATCGAGCCAGGCTTCCCATGCCCCGTGCTCGCGCACCTCCTGAAGCAGGCGGTAATAGTCGGCGCGATGCGTTTTAAGGTAAAGGCTCAGATAGAGCAGCGGCTTGCGCAGCACACCGTTGACACACAGGTACAGCGTCACCAACAAGCGACCGATCCTGCCGTTTCCATCCAGGAACGGGTGGATGGTCTCGAATTGGACATGCAGCAGCCCGGCCTTGATCAGTGCGGGCAGACGCGAGCCGTCCTCGTGCATGAAGCGCTCAAGCGCATCGAGACAAGCATCCATCTCGGTCGGCGGTGGCGGCACGAACAATGCGTTGCCTGGACGTGAACCACCGATCCAGTTCTGAGACCGCCGAAACTCGCCGGGATTTTTCGTGCCGCCACGCCCGCTTTGCAGCAGTCGCTCATGCATCTCGCGGATCAGACGCAGTGACAGCGGCAGGTCTTCCAGACGCTCCAGCCCATACATCATCGCATCGACGTAGTTCGACACTTCACGGATGTCGTCGATCGGCTGGCCGGCTTGCGCCTCGGTTTCGAAGCGGAGCAGGTCCGAAAGGGTGGACTGCGTTCCTTCGATCTGGGACGAGAGGACAGCTTCCTTCCTTACATACATGTAGAGGAACAGCTCCTGACGCGGGAGCAACATCGTGATCCCGTCCAGACGACCCAACGCGCGTTCGGCTAGGCCTAGCCGCTCTAGAAGGGCCAGCACGTCGATCGGCGGCTCGGGCGGCAGTGAGGGCGGCACGAAGGCGCGCACGATTTCTCCCGCAACAGGGGTCTCGACAAAGCGGCCTAGCCGGAAGCTGAATGCTGATTCGGACATACCTCACTATGCGGGTGCTACGCTATTTAAGCAATTGGCCTTTGGCTTAAATAGCGACTAGGCTAAGGTAAGTGACCTTAAATAACGATCGACACCATCATCGGCGGGTACGCCCATAAGGTTTTTTGGCAGTATTTTGCTTTTTTCAGTACCTGAAGCACGCCGAAAGTGTTTGTAATGAGAGGATTATCCACGATGACGCCGCAACAATGGAAAACGATCTGCGAAAAGGTTACGAACGATATGCTTATGCATACCCGACCGTTCGTTACGCCACTTGGAACAGCAAACGAGTGGAATGTCCGCCTTGTGGGGACGGGATCATACGTATTGCGCGATGCTCGCCGCATGGTGCTCAGTTGTGAGCATGTCGCCCAAGAACAACCGATGCATTACCGATTCTACGGCAGCGACGATGTCTTTGAGCATCAAGGGCCATGGGCGATGGAAAAACACCCGATCGATGCGGCCTTTGCTGCCATCAGTGACTCGGCCTGGAACGCGTGCTCTCATCAGGCACAAGTCGTCCCTATAGAACGCTTTGCCCCGCGTCACGTGCCATCGCAACAGGCCGAGATCCTATTTTTCCGGGGGATCTCGGGGGAAAACGCCCAGTACGCATTCGATGTGCATCAGACGAATGGAACTGGGTACGCCACACAGGAAAAGAAGAATAGCGGCGACGACCAGATATTCGAATTGTTCTGGGAGCCCGAGAATACAAGCCTGACTAGCCAAACCTCGCAGGAGGCCGCAAAGGAAATGAAATTCGAGGATGCCCAAGGATTCAGCGGATCGTTGGTCTGGAACACACGCTATCTGGAGGTGACGAATAGCGGAGGCCAGTGGACACCTGACGATGCGGTGGTCACTGGCCTGCTTCGTCGCTGGGACAAGGACACGAGGACGCTTTTGGCCTGGCGCATCGAGCACCTTCGCGAGTGGCTGGATACCAATTGGGTATGAGCCTTTGGCAGGTAACTGATTTTGGGAGTAAACTAATCTAAGCGGGGAAAGCATTCCCCCTGGTCGGCACTGGCGTTGCCGACGCACCCCCTTCTGCGGGGAGACCCCGCAACGCCCCCTGAGAGTGAGAGTGTGGACGGGTTTTCCGTGACGGGTTGAGGGCTGGAAGAGAGGCTTCCGGCGCCCGTCGCGGAGATCATCCCGATGGCCAGACATGATCGCAGCCGCGTGGACAGTGGCGCGCGTGGCAACCTTTACGACGACATCACCAACAAGATCATCGCCGAGCTGGAGCAAGGGCGTATTCCCTGGGTCCAGCCCTGGGGAGCGTCGCCCGATACCGCCCCGCTGGGCCTGCCGAGAAATGCTTCAACCGGCCGGTCCTATTCAGGCATCAATATTCTCATCCTCTGGGGCGCTGTCATCCAGCATGGTTTTCCCGGTCAGGCGTGGCTCACCTTTCGCCAGGCGCTTTCGCTTGGCGGCAATGTCCGCAAGGGCGAGCGCGGCACCACCGTCGTTTATGCCGACCGCTTCACCCCCGAGGACGAAAAGCGCCGGGCCCGCGAGACGGGTGAGGATGCGCAATCCATTCCATTCCTGAAGCGGTTCACGGTCTTCAATGCCGCACAATGCGATGGCCTGCCCGATGACATCACGGCAGTCGCGCCGCCACCCCCGCCGGGCACGATCGAACCTCGGGTCGAGGCGCTGATCGGGGCCACCGGCATCGACTTCCGTATCGGTGGTAATCGCGCCTTCTATATGCCATCGCTCGACTATGTGCAGGTGCCGCCTCCGCAAGCCTATTTCGAGCCGATCAACTGGCACCGGACGGCCCTGCACGAACTGGGGCACGCCAGCGGCCATCACAGCCGTCTCAACCGCGATCTGACCGGTTCGTTCGGCTCGAAGAAATACGCCTTCGAGGAAATGATTGCCGAGCAAACCGCGGCTTTCAGCTGCGCGGCGCTCGGGATCGTGCCGACCGTCCGCCATGCCGATTACATTGGGTCGTGGTTGGAGGTCATGCGCGAGGATTCCCGCGCCATTCTCCGCGCGGCCTCGCAGGCCAGTAAGGCGGCGGACTGGCTGCTGTCGCATCTGCCGGTCGAAGACACCGTGGAGCCGGATGCCAGCGTAACCGAAACCGATCGGAGGGCTGCGGCATGATCCTCCTGACCGGCACACAGCGCGACCGCCTGCTGGCGAATGGTCGTCAGCGCGATCAGGATCACATCCCGGTCGTGAAGTTCTTCAACCCCCTCGGCGCGGGCGTTTGGCTCGCCACCGAACTGGATGACGATGGCGACATCATGTTCGGCCTGGCCGATCTCGGTTCTCCCGAACTGGGGTCATGGAGCCTTGGCGAGATGCAGTCAGTCCGGCTGCCCTTCGGCATGGGCATCGAGCGCGATCTGCTGTTCACCGGGGATTTCCCGATCTCGGTCTGGGCCGAGGCCGCCCGTGAGACCGGCAGCATCCGCGCCGCCGAGCGTCTGCTCTACCGCGTCGGTGCGGGCTTTTCCCGTACATCCGCCGATACGGAAAACCGGAGTGCCTGATTTCCGGGTTTCAGGTTCTGCGGCTGGCGTCGCTCTCTTCAGAGGAAGAGTGCGGCGCTTCGCTTCGTGACGGGCTGATAGCCGGAGAGAGAGGCTCACCGGCGTCCGTCATGGAGTAACTGACATGGCCACTGCCGTTCAGAAGATCACCCTGTCGTCCTCACGCGACATTCCCTTCAACAAGCTGGTTCTCAGCCAGTCCAACGTCCGGCGCGTCAAAGCCGGGATCTCGGTCGAGGAACTGGCCGAGTCCATCGCCCGTCGCGGCCTGATCCAGTCCCTGCATGTCCGCCCGGTGGTGGATGCCGAGGGCAAGGAAACCGGCATGTTTGAGGTGCCTGCCGGCGGTCGCCGGTTCCGCGCGCTGGAACTGCTGGTCAAGCAGAAGCGCCTCGCCAAAATCGCGCCGGTCCCGTGCGTGGTGTCGGAGGCCAGCGCCGATGTGCTGATCGACGAGGTTTCACTCGCTGAGAACATCGAGCGTGCGCCGCTGCATCCGCTCGATCAGTTCCGCGCCTTCCAGGCCATGCGCGAAAAGGGCATGACCGAGGAAGCCATCGCCGCCGCCTTCTTTGTGGATGCCAAGGTGGTGAAGCAGCGCCTGCGTCTGGTTTCCGTCTCACCGGCATTGCTCGACGTCTATGCCGAGGACGGCATGACGCTGGAACAGCTCATGGTCTTCAGCGTCAGTTCTGACCATGCCCGTCAGGAGCAGGTCTGGGAAGCGATCAAGGATGGCTGGCAGAAGGAACCTTACCACATCCGGCGCTTGCTGACCGAAACCACGGTCCGCGCCGCCGACAAGCGGGCGGTCTTCGTCGGTATCGACACCTATGAGGACGCTGGCGGATGCGTGCTGCGCGATCTCTTCCAGCAGGACGATGGCGGCTGGCTGCAAGATCCGGTGTTGCTCGACCGGCTGGTGGGCGAAAAGCTGAAGGCGGAAGCCGAAGCCATCGCCGCCGAGGGCTGGAAATGGATCGAGGTCGCCATCACCTTTCCCTACGGTCACGATCATGGCCTTCGCCAGATTGTCGGCATCACGGTCGATCTGAGCGAAGGGGAACGCGCCACGCGCGAGGCATTGCGGGACGAATATGACCGGCTTGAAGCCGAATATGGCGAGGCTGATGAGCTGCCTGACGAGATCGACGCCCGCCTCGGTGAGATCGAACAGGCGCTGGAAACCTTCGAACGCCGTCCGATGACCTTCGAGCCGGAACAGATCGGCAAGGCAGGTGTATTCATCAGCATCGACGCCGATGGCTCCTTGCTGGTGGAGCGCGGCTATGTTCGTCCCGAGGATGAGGCGGTTGCCGAACCGGACAGCACGGATGACCCCGATGCCGGGGCGACCGCGCGTGACCCCGATAGCCCGGCCTATCGGGCGGTCATCACGCTCGGCGGCCAGTCCCCTGAGCCGGAGGAGGAAGACGAGGCCGATACCGTCAAACCGCTGCCCGACCGGCTGGTCAGCGAGCTGACCGCGCATCGGACCCTGGCGCTTCGTGACGCCGTCGCTGGCAATCCTCATGTCGCCATGACGGCGCTGCTGCACCGGCTGGTCATGGATTGCTTCATGCCGCATTCCGGTCGCGGTTGCCTGGAAGCCCAGGTCCGAGAGGTTCATCTGCCAGCGCAGGCCGAGGATCTGCGCGACAGCGCTTCGGCCAAGACTATCGCTGACCGGCACGAACGCTGGGGCGATCATGTCCCGGCAGACGATGACGCCCTCTGGGATTGGCTGAGCGATCTGGATGATGGTTCGCGCATGGAGTTGCTCGCCCATTGCGTCAGCTTCGGTGTCAACGCGCTCTATGAGAAGCCCAACCCCTATAGCGGCACGGGCGTCAGCCAGCACGGGCTGGACATCCGCCTGTCGCAGGCTGACCGGCTGGCCCGTTCGACCGGCCTCGACATGGTGGCCGTGGGCTGGAGACCGACCGTTGGCAACTATCTCGGCCGCGTAACCAAGCCGCGCATCCTCGAAGCCGTGCGCGAAGGGGCCGGAGACCGGGCTGCCGATCTGATCGCGCACCTCAAGAAGGGCGACATGGCCAAGGAAGCCGAACGCCTGCTGGCCGATACCGGTTGGCTGCCTGAGCCGCTGCGCATGGTGGACGAAGGTATCGAAGTCGATCCGGCATCGGGCGCTGCGGCGGAAGCCGACGATCTGCCCGATTTCCTCTCAGGCGATGGCGAAGACGATCCGGCTGACGATGAGGAAGAACAGCATATGGTCGCGGCAGAATAGCGCTCATGCGGGGCGGCTTCGGTCGCCCCGTTTATCACCCTCCGTTTCCGCAACTCGCCCGGTCCTTGTGATCGGGCTTTTTCTTTCGAAGTTATCGGGACTTAGCTGCCATTGCGCCTTGGGGCAGCTTGAGCCAATAATGTCATTACAAGCTCAGGTGGCCAGCTTTGCTACTCTGGATCGAGTTGAGAAAGGCGGGACGTAATGCACGAGAACCTTAGGGCGTATATGCGCCTCGTCGAGAAGCGCTCGCGCGAGCACAATCAGGCCTTCGGAATGCTCTACGCCCAAGGACTCTACGGTGCCTGCGCCGCAATCATCCGTCAGGAAATCGATAACCTCATGCGGGTCGATTATTTGACCTTCTCTGTTCCGCTTACAGATCGTGATGAACTGTGCCGGGATTTCCTCTCGGGGGCACGCTGGCAGCGACGCACCGCCAAAGGAAAATTGACAGATATCCGCGATGTCGAATTTCATACTTACGCAAAGGACAATCACTCGTGGGTATCCTTAACATACGAATACAGTTCGAAGTTCATCCACCTCACGAATTTTTGGGATTACGGGATGTCTGATCCGTTGGTGACGATGCCAGCGGATGAAAGATCAGAAATCGTCTCCTACCTCAGCAACTACCACGGCTTCCTTGCCCATGATTTGAAGATGGATGATCTTTTCGAATACCTTCCGCAGGTTTTCGAAAAGATCCGTAGCAACATCGAATGTTACGTCGAGAAGGAAGATGGGCTGCTTCTGCATCCTCTATCTTCCTAGGGCGCGGCCCCTTCTCCAGTGCAAGTGTACGCGAACGGCAGCTTCGGGTTCTCTTCGTTGCTTCATAGCTCCCAGCTCCAGCTTCACCATGAATCTCTTGCCTTTACCAGGGCAAACCGCGTGTTTTCCGTTCTCGGCCCGAAGGGAACACGATCCTGATGCCATCGTGACAGCAAGACTGGCGCGGCAGAGCATCTGCGACGGGTCTCCGGCACCTGTCAGATGCACAGCATCATCCCCCGCTTCCATTCGCAAACCTTGGTCCGATCCGTCTCTTTGACATTCAACCCCAAAGGGGTCGGCTTGCGCGCGCGTGCCGCCCTCGGGGATTCGGAAAAAGTCCGAACGCCCTCGGGTGATTGCAGATCCGGTCAGACACTTCGGGCGCCTGTCGCGCGGGGGATGGTCCCCCGCCTCCAAAGACAGGAGCCGGAACCCATGTCCTATGCAGATGCCACTGCCTTCGCCGCCAGCCTCGCCACCACGCTGATGGTTTCGATCGTTGTGTTCCAGGCCGGAGACGGCACCCACGCCGCTTGCCCCGCCGCCGAGTTCGACGGCGACGACGACATGGTGAAGCTGGAGCTGGACCCGTGGGAGTAAGGCGCGAAAGCGCCTCATCCCCGACGGCCCGAACGCGACACCCGCGATCGGGCCTTCAGCCTTGCGATGGTCGCCCATCGCCGGCGGCTGAACCGGGAACAAGCCCGGTCAGAGAGGAAGAGTGCGGGCCGTTCGGCCGTGACGGGTTAAGGGTCGGAGAGAGAGGCTCACCGGCACCCGTCATGGAGTGATTCCAATGACCCTTGCCCGTTCCGAAACCTTCCGCTCCATCGGTCAGATTCTGGCTGCCGATGTTCTGCCCGCGCTTTCTCAGGCGCAAAAGCTTCCGCTGCGCCTCTCGTGCCTCGGCGTCGCCAGTTATGACGCCAGTGACGCGGCGAACAGTTTCGACCGCGTGATCCCGCTTGGGGAATGCCCGTCACCGGAAGAGGCCATCCAGGCCGCAGCCTTGCGCGTGACGCGCGGTGATATTTGTACGGGGCCAGACAGCTTTCCGTATTTTCAGCCGCGCATCATGCTCATTCAGGACCAAGATCAGCGCCTGGTCCTCGCCGGCGAAATCCGCGCCGGCATTATTCTCTGGCAACAGCCAGTCGCATCCGATGCCGAGGCACGCAGGATCGTGACCGAAGCCAGCCGCCTGCGCGGTATGGCATTCCGAGCTTTGGACGCCGGCGATGCGAGACGGCTGCGTTACCGAGCCGCTTCGCTGGAGGCACGGTTGGTCGATCCCTTCTGGCGCGATGCCGCGGCTGATCTGCTCCGCCTGCCACAGGCCGCGTGACCGTTACCCATCCCCGTCATTCCGCTCGGTGCCATGCCGGGCTTTCTTGTTTCAGGAGGCTGATATGGCCGATTACCACACCCACTTTTCCTGCCTGCTCGATGTTGGGACGCATGAGAATGCCGTCCGTGCCGTCGATCTCTATAATGCCTTGTCGGACGGAAGCAGTGCCGAACATGAACCCGCCAACGGCTTTCTGCTCTCGATTCAGCCTGAACATGACGGCACGCAGCTCTGGATGCGTGATGACGTTACCGGCGATCCCGAGCATGTCATCCGGTTCGTCATGCACTGCGCGGCCACCTTTGGCCTGATCGGATTATGGGGACTGCAATGGGCAAACAGTTGCTCTCGATCCCGCCTGAATGGGTTCGGCGGCGGGGCACATGTCCTCGATCTCGCAATCGGCGAGACGGTGGACTGGATCGACACTGATGGCTGGCTTTCCTCGGTTCTCGAAGGGAGAGATCCTTATGCCTGAGCTTATCGAAACCACCGTCTATCGCCTCGACGAATTGTCCGATGCGGCTAAGGACAAGGCCCGTGCCTGGTATCGTGAGGGCGGCTTCGACTATGACTGGTACAATGCCGTCTATGAGGATTTCCAGCGCATCGCCGAAATCCTCGGGCTGAACCTCAAGACCCGAACCGTCCGGTTGATGGGCGGCGGCACACGGCAAGACCCCTGCATCTGGTTCCGGGGCTTCTGGTCGCAGGGGGACGGCGCCTGCTTTGAATCCTGGTATTCCTATCGCAAACATGCGCCGCGCCTGATCCGGGAATACGCACCGCAGGACACCGAACTGCACCGCATCGCCGACGCCCTTCAGGCGGTCCAGCGCCGCAACTTCTATCAGCTTCGTGCCGATGCCAGCCATCGCGGCCATTATTATCAAGAATACTGCATGTCGATCTCGGTCGAGCGAAACAGCCCGATCTGGCAGGACATGACCGCCGATACCGAGGAGACGATCATCGAGGCGCTGCGCGATCTGGCCCGCTGGCTCTACCGCCAGCTTGAACGCGAATATGATTTTCTGTCCTCGGACGAAGTGGTCGATGAAACCATCGCCGCCAATGAATACACTTTCACCGAAGCCGGTCGCCGCTTCGGATGATCCCGGGAAGACATAGACAAGCGCCTCGCCGTTCGGTCGGGGCGCTTTTCTCATGCTGCACTTTGAGAGTGAGAGGTGGGCCGAAAAGGGTCAGGTCCGGGTGGTCGAGAGAGAGCGCTGTCCGGGCTTGTCCTTCCCGCTCTCCTGAGGTTCTCGACATGAACATGGTTTTCCCCGTGACTGATCCCGTCACGCCGCTGGCGGCTGCGCCGGCGATCCTGGCTGCGGCCAATCTTTTGCTCCCCTATCTCGAACGCGGTCAGCGCATCGATGCCGCTACCTTGCGCGGCGCAATGGAAACGGCATTCGGCGCGTCCGACGCTACTGGCGCCTGGGACTGGAAGCTGGCTTACGAGGCCTGCGAAGTCGCTACCGTTCTCTTCCTGCGCAAATACGGAAAGGCGCTTTTCCGTAAAGCTGCGTCTCCGGCTGCACGGATTTCCGTGCTGACAAAGATCGCCGGACTATTGCCGACGCAGACCCGGCGTTCCGAGGAAAGCCAGAACTTCCAGCAGTTTTCGACGCCGATCCCGCTTGGTCTTGCTGCTCTGACGGCTGCCGCAATCACGCCTGATGACAGGGTGCTTGAGCCATCGGCAGGCACCGGCCTTCTGGCGATCCTGGCGCAGACCATCGGCGGTTCGCTGATCCTCAATGAACTCGCCGATACCCGCGCCGATCTTCTGTCTTCGCTCTTTCCGGCCTTTGCCGTCGCCCGGTTCGACGCCGCCCAGATCGACGACCATCTGGCCCCGGATGCCGTCCCGTCCGTGGTGCTGATGAACCCGCCATTCTCGGTTATGGCCAATGTCAGCGGGCGTGTCGCTGATGCGGCCTACCGCCATGTTGCCTCGGCGCTGGCCCGTCTGGCCCCCGGCGGTCGGCTGGTGACTATCACCGGCGCAGGCTTTGGCCCCGAAGATCCGGCATGGCGGGACGCATTCATCCGCTTGCAGGCGCGTGGCCGTGTGGTGTTCACCGCCGCCGCCGATGGCGCGGTCTATGCAAAGCACGGCACCACGATCGACACGCGGCTGACCGTTATCGACAAACTGCCCGCTGACGATCCGGCGAGTTTTCCGGTCTCACCGGGGATCGCGCCTGATGTTGCCACGCTGATCGAATGGATCGAGGCACGTGTCCCGCAGCGTTCGCCGGTATCGTTGCCGAGGATCGCTGTGCCCGCTCCGACCGCCGCGCCGAAAACCGTGCGGGGCTATCTGGCCCGGGCGACAACTGCGCGGCCTGCCGCTGCTCCCGCCAATGATCCCGAGGGCGTCGAACTTGCCTACGAGACCGTGGACTGGACGCCACCGGAAGGCGCTCGCCTGTCCGACGCCATCTATGAGGAATATGCGCTGCAATCGCTGCGCATTGCTTGCGCGCAGCCGCATCCGACCAAGCTGGTGCAATCCGCCGCCATGGCCTCGGTCGCACCGCCGAAGCCCTCCTACCGGCCCATGCTGCCCGCTGACATCTGCGCGCGTCTGTCGGACGCTCAGCTTGAAACTGTGATCTATGCCGGGGAAGCCCATGCCGATCATCTCGCCGGCGCATGGACCGTGGACGAGCATTTCGACAATGTGAGCGCCGCGCCCGAGGATGCTACCGGATCAATCCGCTTTCGCCGGGGCTTCATGCTCGGTGACGGAACCGGCGCTGGCAAGGGCCGCCAGTCCGCTGCCATCATTCTCGACAACTGGCTGCGCGGTCGGCGCAAGGCGATCTGGATCTCCAAATCCGACAAGCTGATCGAGGACGCGCAGCGCGACTGGTCGGCGCTCGGCATGGAACGGCTGCTTGTCACGCCTCTGTCACGCTTCCCTCAAGGCGCAAAGATCACGCTGTCGGAAGGCATCCTTTTCACCACCTATACCACGCTACGCTCCGACGACCGGGGCGACAAGGTTTCTCGCGTCAAGCAGATCGTCGAATGGTTGGGGTCCGATTTCGATGGAGCCATTATCTTCGACGAGAGCCATTCCATGCAGAATGCCGGTGGCGGCAAGGGAGAGCGCGGCGATGTCGCCGCCTCGCAGCAGGGACGTGCGGGCCTTCGGCTCCAACACGCGCTGCCCGACGCCCGTGTGGTCTATGTCTCTGCAACCGGCGCCACCACCGTCCACAATCTCGCCTATGCGCAGCGCCTCGGCCTCTGGGGTGGCGAGGATTTTCCGTTTGCCACCCGTGCCGAGTTCGTTGAGGCGATCGAAGCCGGCGGCGTCGCGGCGATGGAGGTGCTGGCGCGCGATCTGCGGTCCCTCGGCCTCTACACCGCCCGCTCGCTTTCCTATGATGGCGTCGAATATGAACTGATCGAGCACCAACTCACGGACGAACAGCGCCGCATCTATGATGCTTATGCTGGGGCTTTTGCCGTCATTCACAATAATCTCGACGCGGCCATGCAAGCCGCCAACATCACCGCCAGCGAGGGAACGCTGAACCGGCAGGCCAAATCCGCCGCCCGTTCGGCCTTTGAGAGCACCAAGCAGCGCTTCTTCGGCCATCTGCTGACCTCCATGAAAACCCCGACCCTGATCCGATCCATCGATGCCGATCTGGAGGCGGGCCATGCGGCCGTCATCCAGATCGTCTCGACCGGGGAAGCTCTGATGGAACGGCGGCTGTCCGAGATCCCGACGGAGGAACGGAGCGATATTTCTGTCGATGTCACGCCCAGGGAATATGTCGGTTCGTATTTGCAGCATTCCTTCCCGGTACAGCTCTATGAGCCGTTCAGCGATGGCGAGGGCAATCTGTCGTCACGACCCGTCTTCCGCGATGGTCAGCCGGTTGAATGCCGCGAAGCTGTAGCGCGGCGCGACGAGATGCTGGAGCAGCTGGGTTCGCTTCCGCCTGTCCCCGGTGCGCTTGACCAGATCGTCCAGCGTTACGGCACGGATATGGTGGCGGAGGTCACGGGCCGCTCACGCCGCATCGTGCGCAAGGGCGAGGGGGCATCGGCCCGTCTTGCGGTCGAGAACCGTGCACCGTCCGCCAACCTTGCCGAGACGTCGGCCTTCATGGATGACCAGAAGCGTATTTTGGTCTTCTCTGATGCCGGTGGCACGGGGCGCAGCTATCACGCCGAACTCTCGGCGAAAAACCAGCGGCTGCGCGTGCATTATCTGCTGGAGCCGGGCTGGAAGGCCGATGCCGCCATTCAGGGGCTGGGCCGCACCAACCGGACCAATCAGGCGCAGCCACCGCTGTTCCGGCCGATTGCCACCGATGTGAAAGCGGAGAAGCGGTTTCTCAGCACCATCGCCCGCCGCCTCGACACGCTGGGCGCGATCACTCGCGGCCAGCGCCAGACCGGCGGTCAGGGGCTGTTCCGTCCCGAGGACAATCTGGAATCCGCCTATGCCCGCGATGCACTGCGCCAGCTTTATCTGCTGATCGTGCGCGGCAAGGTCGAGGGTTGCTCGCTCGAACGGTTCCAAACCGCTACAGGCCTGAAGCTGATGGACAGCAATGGTGTGAAGGACGACCTGCCGCCGATCACCACCTTCCTCAACCGCTTATTGGCGCTGACCATCGAATTGCAGGGCATCCTGTTCTCGGCCTTCGAGCAGCTTCTGCAGGCGCGGATCGATGGGGCGATTGCATCCGGCACCTATGACATGGGGCTGGAAACGCTGAAGGCGGAAAGCTTCATCGTCACCGACCGGCAGGTGATCCACACCCATCCGGGCACCGGCGCGGAAACCCGGCTCCTCACGCTCACCGAGCGCAAGCGCAATCAGCCGGTCACACTCGATACCGCCTTGGCGGAATTGGATGACCCCCGCGCAAGATTGCTCATCAACGAGCGATCCGGTCGCGCCGCCGTGCAGATCCCAACCACCAGCGTCATGCTGGATGATGGCGAGATCGAACGGCGTGTGCGGCTGATCCGGCCCATGGAGGCGATGAACATTCCGGTGCGGGCGATGGGCGAGACCCACTGGATCGAGGCCGACCGTGCCGCCTTCACCGTGGCCTGGAAGGCCGAACTGGCAGAGGTGCCGGAGTTCACCGACAGCATCCTGCATATGGTGACAGGGCTGCTTCTGCCAATCTGGAAACGCCTGCCGCAGGACTCCTCCCGCGTCTATCGGCTCCAGACCGACGAGGGCGAACGCATCATCGGTCGCCGGGTATCGCCGGCATGGGCTGCCAATGCCTCGACCAGTGGCGTCACCAGCAGCCTGACACCGGATGCCGCCTATGCCGCGCTGATCGAAGGTCGCACGATCCTTGATCTCGCCGAGGGGCTGCAATTGCGCCGCGTCCGGGTCATGGGCGCCCGCCGGATCGAACTGACCGGCTTTACCGATGCAATGCGCGACCGGCTTCGGGCTTACGGCCTCTTCAGCGAGATCATCTCGTGGAAACTGCACTTCTTCGTACCCGTCGATACAACGGGGCCGGAGATCATCGGCAAGCTGCTTGAACGCTTCCCCGTTGAGCGCATCGGCGAGCGGGAGGCCGCATAATGGCGCGCCTCAACGCTTCCGAACTGGCGCAGCGTCTCGGCCGGCAGGCCGAGGCGGTGTGCCGCCATTATCTCTCCAATGGCCGCAAACAGGGCAATTACTGGCAGGTTGGCGATGTCCGAAACACGTCTGGCCGCTCGATGTTCGTCCGGCTGCACGACAGCGTGAAAGGCATTGCCGGTAAATGGCAGGACACGGCCACGGGTGAATATGGCGATCTGCTGGACGTGATCCGGGATTCGCTCGGTCTGATCGACTTCGCAGATGTTGCCGATGAGGCCCGGCGCTTCCTCAGCCTGCCGCATCCTGAACCGCAGCCACCATCCCGTCAGTCCCGAACGCCAGCACCATCGGGATCATCCGAGGCCGCACGCCGCCTCTGGCGCATGACGCAGCCGCTGATCGGCAGTACCGCAGAAGCGTATTTACGCGGACGCGGCATTACGGATTTACGCCAGACCGCAAATCTGCGTTTCTATCCCAACTGCTACTGGCGGCCCGAGGACGATGGCCCGACGCAAGCCTGGCCCGCCATGATCGCCGCCGTCACCGATCTCGATGGCAGGATCACCGGCGCACACCGCACATGGCTGGCCCCGGACGGTTCCGGCAAGGCGCCTGTCGATCCGCCGAGGAAGGCAATGGGCGACCTGCTCAGACATGCGGTTCGTTTCGGTGATGCGCAGGATGTCATGGCAGCGGGGGAAGGTATCGAAACCATCCTGTCGCTGCGTCAGGCTCTGCCCACCATGCCGATGGTTTCCGCACTCTCGGCCGGACACCTCGCGGCCATCCTGTTTCCACCGCACCTGCGCAGGCTCTATATCGTCCGCGACAACGATCCGGCAGGTGACAGCGCCCGCAATAGCCTGGTGGACCGGGCGCACGGGGTCGGGATCGAGGCTATCACGCTCTCGCCCATGATTGGGGACTTCAACGAAGATCTTACAACTCGCGGGCTGGATGCCGTTCGGGCAGAGATCCGGGTGCAAATCGCTCCCCAGGATGTCAGCCGCTTCATAGCTTCAATGGCATAGCCGGTACGGGGCCGTGATCGGGCCGTTCCGATCCTGTCATGCGCATAGGCTGCATCCTGTCATCAGCAGAGGACCGCGCCTTGGCCTTCCGAGAGGGCGATCGGCCCACAAACGCCCCGGTCAGGCAATGGCGACGCCCGACTGATTTCCGTCGGCGGGCAAGCCCGCCTTTACAGCGCGAAACAAATCAGCCGGGCTTTGCCATCAAGGCACTCGCCAGAGGCTCGCGCTGCCAGACCGACGCGCCCGTGGGCTTTCGTCGCCATGAAGGCCGCGACGGTCGCGGTCCAACTGACGGAAGCATCCCATGTACGCGCACGACGATTTCGAACCCGATCACAGCACGTCCCCGACCGGCCACGCCATCGAAGAACTCGAACTTTACGGCTACCGCCCCTCCGAAGACTAAGCCGATCCCCGGCTTACACCCGAAGATCACGTCATCCAGGGCGCAGTCTCCGACATCTTCGACGCCCTGATTTCCACCATGGCCGACACCAGCCTCGATTTCGACCTCGACGAGATCCTCTGGTCCACCGTCAACACCTTCCACCGCGCTGTCGAGCGGATCGAGACCAAACTCGACGATAACGAGCAGGCACAGAAGCGCCTTCAGCGCGAACAGGACGGTAGCGAGGTCAAATCCGTCCAGCTTGAAACCCTGATCGGCGCGGGCCAAAGCCTGATCGAGCGCCGCGACAGCATGGAGACCTTCCGTGAAACCGCCGCGGACATCTATCTGCGCACCACTGGATCGCCCTGGTCGCAACGCTCCGGCTCACGGGTCAACCATCGCCAGATGACCTCAGCCATGATCGACAGCCGCGACTTCATCGCCGCAAAACGCCGGGCCGACAACGAGGTGCTGCTGCCCGCCGGACCGAAGATCGCCTTCTCGGGTGGTGACACCACCGATCATCGCACAATCTGGGCCAAGCTCGATCAGGTCCATGCCAAGCATCCGGACATGGTGCTGATGCACGGCGGATCGCCCAAGGGCGCGGAACGCATCGCGGCCACCTGGGCCAATAACCGCAAGGTCGCACAGCTCGCGTTCAAACCCGACTGGGCAAAACACGCCAAGGCAGCACCGTTCAAGCGCAACGACCAGATGCTCGGCATCATGCCGATCGGGGTCATCATCTTCCCCGGCACGGGCATTCAGGACAATCTGGCCGACAAGGCCCGCAAGATGGGCATCCCGGTCTATCGCTTCGGGACCGGCAGCGCGTGAGCGCTGCCTTCCCACGTCATCATGCGCATGGCGATAGCGTCCGCCGATCATTCCATGTCGCACAGACAGGCAGATTCATGCTATATGTCGCAGTGCGCCATGGTGGTGGTGGAAGGCGCAACCGTCCAATCTTTTGCACGGAGACACCACCATGATCATTCTCGGAATCCTCGTTTCCACCGCAGCCATTGGCACCATGTGTTGGCTGCTGTTCAATCTCGCCGTCTTTGCTCTGCCGTTCTTCATCGGCCTGAATGCGGGCAGCTGGGCCTATGGCACTGGTGCTGGCTGGCTCGGCGGCATCGTTGTTGGTCTTCTCGCCGCCGGTCTGACACTGGCAGTCGGTCAGGGCCTGCTTATACTGGTTCGCCCGATATGGGCGCGTCTGCTGATTGCTCTGGCCTTCGTCGCTCCGGCGGGCATGGCCGGGTTCTATGCCACGCTCGGTATCGTCAAGCACATGATGCCGTCTGAGACATGGCAGATCATCTTCTCGGTGATCGGGGCGATTGCGGTGGGCGTGACGGCGTTCCTGCGTGTGGCAGGCATGGCTGCACCCGGCCCGATAGACGAGATTGTTACTCGTGCATGAAATACTTGAAGTTGTTGCTTTGAGCCCCACCAATATCACCTAGGCAAATCGAAGCATGGCGCAACTCTTCGCAGGTGCAGCTGAACGCTTTGGCCAATTGCCGCCGCTCGCATCACTGGTGCCGCGCTCCGAATCAGTCACTCATGCGCCCGCGGCGAGTACCTGAGCAGCCTATTGCGGACGGTCGAGTATAGTCGCAGCGGGCATAGGCGTTTGCCCTAAAGCGGTCGTTCGATCCAATGGGGCAGCATCGCTGTAACGAGAGCTATGATGGATATTGGGTGACGGGCCGATCAGGCGGCGCTGTTTGTCGGCATCGGAATGACCTCGCTGCCGTCCTTAAACCTGACACCGGCGATCACCTTGGGCAACTGGTTTTCGCCCATCAATCTCCGCCAGCTCTTCGCGGCCGCCATCACCAGCTTGAACACCATCAGCCGGGCGGTGGTCGGCGACAGCGAGCCCTTGGTACGCACCGTACGGTGTCGGACCGTAGCGAACACACTCTCAATTGGGTTCGTCGTGCGCAGATGGATCCAGTGTTCCGCCGGCCAGTCATAGAACGCCAGCAGCGCCCGCTGGTCCTTGCGCACGCACTCCACTGCCTTGGGATAGCGCGCCTGGTAGGCCTCGGCAAACAGATCGACGGCCACCTCGGCCTGCGCGCGGGTGGGCGCGAGATAGATCTCCCGCAGGGCCGCCTTCAGGCCCGGTTGCACGGATTTCGGCACCTTGTTGAGCACGTTGGCGGTCTTGTGCAGCCAGCAGCGCTGATGATGCGTGCCGGGAAAGAGCTCGTCGAGCGCTTTCCAGAAGCCCAGTGCCCCATCCCCGACGGCGATCCGGGGTGGGATGGACAGGCCCCTTCGCTTGATCTCGACGAGAAGCTCGCGCCAGCTCTGGGCGCTCTCGCGCACCCCGGCCTGGAAGCCGACCAGTTCCTTCTTGCCCTCCGGCGTGGCGCCGATCAGCACCAGCATGCATTCGGCCTGATCCTCCATCCGGGCCTGGAGATAGACGCCGTCGGCCCAGACGTAGACGTATCGGCGGGCCGACAGGTCCCGCGCCTGCCAATGCTCGTACTCGGCCTGCCATTCGCCCGTCAGTCGGGTAATGGCGGAGGGCGAGAGGTTCGGAGCATCCTTGCCGAGCAAGGCTGAGAGCGCCTCCTGGAAGTCGCCGGTCGAGAGCCCGCGCAGGTAGAGGATCGGCAGCAGCGCATCCAGGCTTTTGGTGCGGCGCGCCCATTTCGGCAGGATCGCCGAGGAAAAGCGGATGCGGTCCTCTCCCTCAGCACCACGATCGCGGATCTTGACGCGGCTGACCTCCACCGGGCCGATGCCGGTCTGAATGGTCCGTTCCGGCCCATGGCCGTGCCGGACCAGGCGTTCGCGTCCATCCGGCAGCTTCAGATCGCGCATGCTGGCGAGATAAGCCTCGGCTTCGATCTCGATGGCTTGAGCCAGCAACTTGCGGGCACCGGTTCGCAGAATATCCGTCAGGGGATCGTCAATCTCATTGGGCTGACGCAGGCGTAAAACATTGGTAGATGCGTTCATGGCGTATCGCTCTCTCGAAGAGGTTCTGGCAGGCTCGACACCCGCCTCGATACGCCGCCTTTCTCAATCCAGCATCACCCACTTTCCGCCATAGCTCCTGTAACGACCCTGTCTTACTGTACTCCTGCCGCTCTGACGGTGCGGAAATCCAGAGCGGCATATCTCATTCAGTCCCAGGAAGAATTGGAAGCCCCAATTCTCTCAGAAACGAGTTGTGGTTCGACGTTGCTTCCCGAATTTGGTCTTCGATCGAGACCAACTCCTGCTGCGTCGCATCCAGTTTGATTTCAGCCTCAGCCACAGCGGTGCTGATGTATCGGGAGATGTTGAGGTTGAAGCCTTCCTCAGCGATGCGCTCCATGCTCACGCGCTTGGAGTAGCGGTCCTCTTCCCTGCGGAACTGGTACGTCTCGATGATCTTCTGAATGTCATTCGGCTTGCCATCTAACCCTTCACGCAGTCGGTTCTGTCGCTTGCCTTTTTCATAGTGCTCGGCCGCGTTAATGAAGAGCACATCATCCGGCTTCTTGCACTTCTTCAGCACGAGGATGCACACCGGGATCCCAGTCGAATAGAAGAGGTTTGCGGGCAGTCCGATCACCGTGTCGATGTGACCATCCTGCAGCAGCTTTGTGCGGATGCGCTCTTCTGCTCCACCCCGGAAAAGAACGCCGTGCGGCAAGATGATGGCCATCACGCCCTCATCCTTCAAGTAGTGGAAACCGTGCAATAGAAAGGCGAAGTCTGCGGCGGATTTGGGCGCGAGCCCATGGTTCTTGAACCGCACGTCGTCGCCCATCGCTTCAGTAGGCTCCCAACGAAGGCTGAAAGGCGGGTTGGCCACGATCGCATCAAACAAGGGTTTCTTGGCAGGGTTCAGCTCTCGCAGGATGTCCCAGTCATTGCTCAGCGTGTCGCCATGGTAGATTTCGAATTCTGTGTCTTTCACGCCGTGCAACAGCATGTTCATGCGAGCAAGGTTATATGTGGTAATGTTCTTTTCTTGCCCATAGATTTTCCCGATGCCATGCGGTCCCATACGCTTTCGCACGTTCAGCAACAGCGAGCCGGAGCCGCACGCGAAATCGAGCACGCTGGCGAGGCGCTCCTTCTTTCCCGTTGCGGGTTCCTGGCTGTCCAACGTCACGATCGCGGAAAGGATGTCAGACACCTGCTGTGGGGTATAGAACTCCCCTGCCTTCTTTCCTGAACCGGCGGCAAACTGGCCGATCAGATATTCGTAAGCATCACCCAGTGCATCGACATTGGTTGAAAAATGGGCGAGCCCATTGGCGATTTCGGTGATGATGGCGCATAGTTTGCCGTTGCGATCAGCGTATGTCCGGCCGAGCTTTTCAGAGCCAAGATTGATTTCCGAAAAAAGCCCACCGAACGTGCTCTGGAAAGACTCGTTCTCGATATATTTGAAGCCTGCCTGCAGTGTGTTCAGCAGCTCGTCGCTCTGGGTGCGCGCCATATGGGCGATGCTAGTCCAGAGGTGTTCCGGTTTGATGACGTAATGCGCCTTGAGGCGCATCTGCTTTTCAAAAGCCGAAATATCGTCGGAGTTTTGCGCGTACCACACGGAAAGCGGCGAGCGCCCGCCATTGCCGATCGTATCGGGATCCGGGTAGTCGCGTCCAAGCTCCTTTCTGGCGGCCATCTCGTAGTTGTCCGACAGATAACGCAGGAACAGGAAGGACAGCATGTAATCGCGGAAATCGTCCGCGTTCATCGCCCCGCGCAGCGTGTCGGCGATGTTCCAGAGCGTCTTGCCCAGTTGCTTTTGGATTTGGTCATTCATTGTGCTGGTGCTTCCTGGGGAACGGGCGCGGGCGCCGGGGCGGGGTGCGGTGCCGAAGCGGCGCCTGGCAGGTGGAACTCGAACCGCGTGACAAACTCGCGTAGTATGCGGCGAAACAGTTCCTTGTTGTCCTCGCCCATCTCCGTGGGTTCATGAATGGCGTAGGCCCCGTGGCTCAAAAGGTTCAGGGCACGATTGAACAGCGCTCTGTCTGCATCGGTGTCGAGAGCCTTCAGGCAAAAGGCGATGCTCGGATGACCGAAGAATGATGCCGTCTTTTCCATGACGCTGCGCAGGGCGTTGAAGTGGAAGGTGTAGAGCTTGCCCTTCTTCGGATCAGCCGCGCGCTGCAATTCGGCGAGCGTCGCCACATGGTGAAAAAAGGGCGTGTCTTCCGTCGCCTCAAGCGTATAGGTCCCGTCGCCGCTTGGCCGGTGCAGGAAATAGCGCCGATGATCGACCGAAGGGGCGTCATCAATCTTCCGACTTACTTCATTGCACATGACGTTGAAGAACAGCGCATGGTGCGAAGAGAAGATCACCTTGATCGGGGAAGGCTTGCCCTCAGCGTCTTTCCGTGTGGCCGCCCGGCGGAGGAGCTTGGCCAGGTCGCAGGCGACGGAAATCGCGTTGTTGTCGTCCAGCGACGAGATCGGATCGTCGATATAGAGGTACTTCTTCCCCTGATAGGATTCATGCCCATCCAGCATCCGTTCGCAGATGGCCATGAAAATGCACCAGATGAAGATGTTCTGTTCGCCCCGCGACACCTTGATGTTGGCCTCGCCACTCTTGCGGAAGCTGACGAAATCCGGCTTTGAAATGGTTTCCTTGCCCTGCTGAACCTCCTTATAGGAGAAGTCGAACTCGAAGTCGGCGTAACGGGACAGGTAGCGGGCGATGGTCTCGTCCAGCGCGAGTTCCGTCATTGCATTGAAGAAGGACGACTTCTCGTTCAGTTGCAGGCGGCGGACGCTGTCAGATTCGAGGTCGTTCTCCCAGACGAACAGATCCTCGGTAAAGGCGTTGAAATAGAGCGTGTCGGGCGTGCCGGTCGGGTTCTTCTTGTTCTTGCGCTTGCCTGCGTCCTTGAACTCCATCGACAGGCGGGTCTTGCCGGTGCGGTTATAGGCATAGATCAAGACCAGCGACGCTGCCCCGGTCGGGTTGTTCAGATCGTCGCGCAGCCGCGCTACCAAAGTCTTCAGGTTCTTGTAGGTGCTCATGCGTTACCTTCACCGACTTGGGGGAAAAGCTGCTGCATCAGCCCCCTCTTGTGGGTTTTGAGCATGTCGAGCTTTCGGGTCGCGGCAGCGATGAGGTTGTCCAAGGAGGTCAGGCACTCAGCGATGCGCTGCTGCTCAGGCGGCTTTGGAACAAGGAACTTGTAGCGCAAGAACTGCGCACCGTTGATGGAATTGATTGTCGCTCCAAGGTCGCCAGCGACCTGCTTTTGGTATCTTGACGTCTGGAAAAGCTGAAAGACGAACTTCGGAGTATGCGAGCGGAAAACGGTCATGAAAGCCCCATGTGTGCAGAGCGGCATTTCGTTTGGAATAAGTGCCGTTTTGCCAATCAGAGCTGTTGAACCATTTCGAACGCATACGAAAATGTCATTCGGTTGAGAGAGGTTCGCGCCCTTTATGTTCGGGTCAACGTAGACACAATCAGTCAGATCAATCTTCCCGCCTTGGATGTTAGACGACCTGAGAACCAAGAGTCCCTCTTCCCGAACGTCGCTAGGGCTGTAGGTCAGGCCTGAAACAAGGTCGCCTAACGAGTTTAGCCGGACCTCTTCCCACTCACCCACCCCCTCGAACTCGGGGAACCTGAGGCGGGGTTGTGTTTCGCCTTCCTGGGGGAAAAGTTGCTGCATCAGGCCCTTCTTGTGGACCTTCAGAGCCTCCACTTTCCGTGCCTGTGCTGCAATCAACGCATCCGCCGAATCCAGACAGTCGGCAATCTTTTTTTTGTTCGGGGAAGGACGGAAGTGAAGCCGCCCCCTAATTGACCGGACACGGCCTCCCACTTCCGTAAGGGGTAGGAGTAATGTCGTGTCTATGACTGGTTCGGTATCGAAGAGTGAGGTCCTTTCGGGACCCGAGCGGCGGCGTCGGTGGGCGCCTGCTGAGAAACTGGCGATTGTCGCAGAGACCTACGAGCCGGGCATGAGCGTGAGCCTGGTTGCCCGGAGGCATGGGATCGCGCCCAACCAGTTGTTCTCCTGGCGTCGGCTGGCGAACCAGGGTGCGCTGACGGCGACGCGGTCCGAGGAAGAGGTCGTTCCGGTGTCCGAGTATCGGATGCTGCAAAACCAAATCCGCGAACTGCATCGGCTTCTCGGCAAGAAGACGCTCGAGGCCGAGATCCTAAAGGAAGCGCTCGACGCCACGGCGGGCCCAAAAAAACATCTGTTGCGCTCGCTGTCGTGGCCCAAGGACGGTTCGCGATGAAGGCCGTCTGCGAGGTGCTGGGCGTAACCCGGTCGAACATCGCCGCTCGTGCCAAGGCTCCCCTCGGCAAGCCTCGTCCGGGGCGGCCTGCTCTGCCCGACGACGAGATGGTCGTGGCGATCCAGACCATCGTCGCCGAGATGCCGAGCTATGGCTATCGCCGCGTCTGGGCGCTGCTACGCCGCGCGGCACAGGCTAACTGCCGGCCCGCGCCCAATCACAAGCGAGTCTACCGCGTCATGAAGGCCCATGGTCTGCTCCTGCAGCGTCATGCCGGCGGTGTCGAGGCGCGTCGTCACGATGGCCGTATCGCCGTCGATCGATCCAACCTGCGCTGGTGCTCGGACGGCTTCGAACTCGGCTGCGACAACGGCGAAAAGGTCCGCGTCGCCTTCGCGCTCGACTGCTGCGACCGCGAGGCGATCAGCTTCGTCGCAACGACCGAGGGCATCAAAGGGGAGGATGTCCGCGACCTGATGACGGTGGCCGTCGAAACCCGCTTCGGCCCGGTCAATCGCCTGCCCGACGTGATCGAATGGCTGACCGACAACGGCTCGGGCTACATCGCCGGTGAAACCCGGCGCTTTGCTCGCGAGATCGGCTTCGAACCTCTGACGACGCCGGTTCAGAGCCCACAATCCAACGGGATGGCCGAGGCCTTCGTGCGAACCATCAAGCGCGACTACGCCAGGGTCAATCCGATGCCATCAGCCGAAATCGTCATGCGTCAGCTGCCGGCATGGTTCGATCACTACAACCGGCTTCACCCGCACAAGGCGCTGGGATACCGTTCACCCCGAGAGTTCATCGCAGACCGTTCAACTGCGGAGGACGTGTCCGGTCTTTGAGGGGCAACAACAGGAAGTGCCAGTTGTAGGCGCGCTAGGTCCTTGTAATAGATGCGAACGCGAACGCTTCCGTCGCCCTTTTCCGAAACAAAGTCCTCCCATGCGTCGGAGCGCCGGAAGTGATCGAGATAAGCAGGATCGAGCCTGTGCGGGCCGCCGCTCTTGCATTTGAAAACAACATAGTCAGGGCTGACCAGAATGTCGTCGTCACCTTGCCAGCGGGCGATCGAGCCGATGTTAAGCCGCATCGGGTTGTAAGCGAACCAGTCCTTCCGAACAAACTTGTAACGTGCTGTGTCAGCGGCGACGATGCGTTCCTCCATGGGCACGATGCCTTCGACCTTGGACACCCCCATGATTTGTGCCGTGCCTTGGCCAGAACCGTTTCTCTCGGTGCTTTCTGTCGTGGCGTCCGCCAGGTGCAGGTTCTGCACTGGTTGGCCGGAATACTCTGGAAAACGCAGCACGGGCTCCAACACAGACCCGCCTCCAGCTGCCGATGAGGATGTCACCTTACTGCTCATAAGCGCTTATCCTCGCGTTCGTCCATGAACTTGGCGTCAGACTGGATCAGGCCGATCAGCTCCTCGCGGCTCATCTTCTGCTTGCCGGGCGTCGCCTCGGAATAGCGGGCGATCAGGCCCATGATGTAGTCATAGTCGATGACGGCCGAGGCGAAGAGAACGAATTCGAAATCCAGTTGGTCGGCTTCCTGGCTGGGCTTCTCCGCGGCTGTGCCCTGCTGGGCGCGGAGGCGCTGCGCGGTTTCCAGATAGGCGCCGCGGAAGCCGAGCAGGTTGTCGCGTGGCAGAACCTGTTCGATGGTTTTTCGGTTCTCTTCGGTTAGGTCGGTGTACTGGTCAAGTTGGGTCTTGAGCCGCTGGACCTCCTTGAAGTGTTCGATAAAGGCCGCACGGGCTGCGTCGCCCTTGAGGTTGGGCACCGCTTCGGGGGCGCAGTCGAGGCCCTGCGATTTCATGAAGGTATCAAGCTTCTGGACTGCGTTCTCCAGTTTCTGGATGACCACCGGGGCCTTGTCGACCAACCAGATTTCGCGGGCCTTTTCAGCCGCGGCTTCGCCCGAGAATAGCGCGATGGCGGCATCGACCGCGCTTTGCTGGTGGCGGAAGTCGAGAATGTTGCCATAGGGCTTGGTGGCGTTCAGCACCCGGTTTGTGCGCGAGAAGGCCTGGATCAGCCCGTGATGCTTCAGGTTCTTGTCCACATAGAGGGTGTTTAAGAACTTGGAGTCAAAGCCGGTCAGCAGCATGTCGACGACAATCGTGATGTCGATCTTGTGGTGTGGCTGGTTGGGGTAGGCCTTTTTGAGGTCGGCATCCGGCCATTGCTGATCCTTGATGCGCTTCTGTACGTCCTGATAGTACTGGTCGAATTCGCCGATTTTGTGGTTGGTGCCGTAGTAGGCGTTGTAATCGGCTAGGATGGCTTTCAGGGCCTCCTTTTTCTTTTCTGGTTCCACCGCATTGTCTTCCTTCTCTTGCGGAAGGTCTTCCTGAATTTGTTTAACATCAGGATCGCCTTCGGCGGGCGGAGAGAAAACGCATGCGATGTTCAGAGGCTGGAAGCTGGGATCCGTTGCCAGCTTTTCTGCCTGGATCGCTTTGAAGAGAGTGTGATACTCAATGGCGTCATTGATCGACGAGGTTGCGAGCAAGGCGTTGAAACGGCGCTGACCGGTGGCCGCGTCGTGTTTCGAGAGGATCGCATCGACGACCGCCCGCTTGGCCAGCGGCTCGCCCGGCTTGGGCACTGTCTTGCCCTGCGGCTTGTAATAGTCGACGTGGAAGCGAAGGACGTTGCCGTCCTCGATGGCGTGGGTGATCGTGTAGGTGTGAAGACGCTGCTGGAAGAGGTCTTCTGTCGTCTTCATGCTGGCCTGAGTGTCTTCGATCTTCTGCTGGGCCGCGTTCTGATCGAAGATGGGTGTACCCGTGAAGCCGAAGAGCTGGGCGCGTGGAAAGAATTCTTTGATGGCCTTGTGGTTCTCACCGAACTGCGAGCGATGGCATTCGTCGAAGATGAAAGCAATTCGCTTGTCGCGGAGGGGTTCGAGCTGCTCCTTGAAGCTCTTCTTGCCGTCCTTCTTCTTCTGCTTGTTACGCTTGCTGTTCTCGTCCAGTGTAAGCGATGTCTTCAGGCCACGGCCCTGAGATCTTGCGCAGCCGGATAGGCCCAAGGCAGGAGCTCATCGAGGCGGCTGTTGGGATGTCCCTGGACAATGCGGGAGATCACATCCGCCAGGTAGCCATAGGGCTCGACCCCGATTAGCTTGCAGGTCTCGATCAGCGATGCGATCACCGCCCAATGCTCCGCGCCACCGTCGGATCCGGCAAACAGCGCGTTCTTGCGAGTGAGGGCAAGCGGCCGGATCGCGCGCTCGACCACGTTGGAGTCGATCTCGATGCGCCCGTCATCGACAAACCGCGTCAGCCCCTCCCAGCGCGAGAGCGCGTAGCGGATGGCCTCAGCCAGTTTCGACTTCTGGCTGATGAGCGCGAGTTTGGAGCGCAGCCACGGCTCAAGCTCATCCAGCACCGGCTGACTGCACTCCTGCCGGGCCGTGCGCCGCTCCTCGGGCGAGCGTCCGCGGATCCCGCTCTCAATCCTGTACAACTCGGCGATGCGCGTGAGCGCCTCACTCGCAATCGGCGCCGGTCCAGCCGCGGCCAACTCGTAAAAGCGGCGACGCACGTGTGACCAGCAGAACGCGAGGGTCACCTGGTTGCGCCCGGCCAGTACCTTGTAGCCGCCATAGCCGTCCACCTGCAGCACGCCCGCAAAGCCTGCCAGATGCGCGATCGGCCGCTCGGCCTTGCGATCCGGCGCGTACACGTAGACGACCCCGGGCGGGTCGGTGCCGCCCCAGGGCCGATCATCCCGCGCATAGGCAAAGAGCTGACCCGTTTTGGTCCGCCCGCGGCCGGGATCCAGCACGGGCGCGGTGGTCTCATCGGCGAACAGTTTCGTGGAGGCCTTGAGCTTCTCGAACAATCGCTCGTGCACAGGCCGCAGCAGAAAGGCGGCGCGGCCGACCCAATCGGCCAAGGTCGAGCGATCCAGGCTGACTCCCTGACGGGCGTAGATCTGAGCCTGCCGGTAGAGCGGCAGATGATCGGCATACTTCGACACGAGCACATGCGCCACGGTCGCTTCGGTGGGCAATCCGCCCTCGATCAGGCGCGCCGGAGCCGGCGCCTGCACCACCACGTCCTCACAGCGGCGGCAGGCGTATTTGGGCCGCCGCGTCACCAGCACCCGGAACTGCGCCGGCACGATGTCGAGCCGCTCGGAGACATCCTCGCCAATCCGGTGCAGAGGTCCGGAACAGCAGGGACAGGACTGATCGCCGATCTCCACGAGGCTCTCGATCCGCGGCAGGTGCGCCGGCAGGGAGCCGCGGTTGCGGCGGCGATGCGCCGCGCGGGCCGCCCGCCGGTCCGGTTGTTCCATCTCGCTCTGCGCATGGTCAGCGGCTTCGACCTGTTCGACCTCTTCGAGCGCGAGCAGCAGCTGATCTTCCGGCAGGGTCTCGGCCCGGCGGCCGAAGCGATGACGCTGCAGCTCCTTGATGATCTGGCGCAGCCGCTCGCTCTCGGCTCGCTCGGCCAGGAGCATCGCCTTGAGCAGGTCGGGATCGTCGGGCAAAGCGGGAGATGCGGTGGTCACGAAGCGCAGTGAATCATGCTTCGCGCCGGCACGCGAGGAATTTGATGCAGCCCCTGCTCAACTCGCCGCTGACGGCACTGTGGTCTGGCGCGCCTCGTGCACGCGACGCCAGTCCAAACCTTCGAGCAGGGCCGAGAGTTGCGCCGCCGACAGGTGAAGGGCGCCGTCCTGCACCTTGGGCCAGCGGAACTCGCCGTCCTCCAACCGCTTGGCCACGAGAACCACGCCGCTGCCGTCCCAGAACACCAGCTTGATGCGATCCGTCCGCTTGGCCCGGAAGACGTAAACAGCCCCGGAGAATGGATCCGCCCCCATGGTCTCGCGCACCAGCGCGGCGAGACCCTCGGCTCCTTTGCGGAAGTCAACGGGCTTGGTCGCCACGAGAACGCGGACGGCGCCGGTCGGCCCGATCATCAGACGCTCCTGAGCACTTGCAGAACTGTGGCCAGCGTCGCTCCGTCGACGCCCGACGGCACACGAATGACGGCGCCCTCCACGACAATCTCGATCACCGCCTCACAGCAGGTGGCCCGTCTGGGCTGCGGCGTGTCAGGGGCGACAACAACCGGGGTAAAGGCCAGCGGATGATCGCCCGCCTCGCGCTTGGCCTGACGACGCCAGGTGAACAGGTGCTGGGGCGACATGCCGTGACGGCGCGCCACTTCGGACACCACCGCGCCGGGCGCCATCGCCTCTTCCAGGATCCGCGCCTTCTCATCCGCCGACCAGCGTCGGCGCCCGCCGGCTCCGGTGATCACTTCCAGGCGCCGCACAGGCCGCGGCGGCTCAAGCATAGGGTCAAACATCGACACAAAACGATCCCAAATCAGGGATCGTCAGTGTCGCCCCTCAGACATGCGAACGTAAGGTGGGGCCCAGACATCGCTTACCGTCCAGTGCCAACCCCAGCTTCTGAATCGTACAGACGATGACTTTGTCAGCGTAATCGTCCGACAGAAGGCGCCGAACGAGGGACGCCGTGTTGGTGTTCTCCTCGACGCAGCCTTCCTGGAACTTGTTGAACTCCTCGCGAGTCTGGCGATCGAGATCCTTGCGGTCCACGACGAAGAGGCACTTCTCTATGTCGGGATTGTCCTTCAACAGCGTTGAGGCTTTGAAGGAGGTGAGCGTCTTTCCACTGCCCGTCGTGTGCCAGACGTAGCCGTTGCCGCAATCCTGCGCGATGGAGTCGACGATCGCCTTCACCGCGTAAACCTGATATGGCCGCATCATCAGCAGCTTCTGCTCGCTTGCAACCAGAACCATGTAGCGGCTGATCGTCTGGCCGAGCGTGCACTTGACAAGGAACGATTCGGCAAAGCTGTCGAGGTGGACAATTTTCTTGTTGTCGACATCCGCGAACTCATAGACCGGCAAAAAGCGCTCTTCGGCATTGAAGGCGAAATGCCGGGCATTGTTGTTCGCGAAGTAGAACGTCCTATCGCGGTTGCTAACGATGAAGAGCTGAAGAAAACACAGGATTGTTTTGGTGTAGCCATTCCCTGGATCGTTCTTGTACTCGACGATCTGCTCCATGGCGCGACGCGGGCTTATGCCAAGCGTCTTCAGTTCGATCTGAACGACCGGTACGCCGTTAATCAGGAGAACGATGTCATAGCGATGGTGGCTGTTGTCCGTATTGATGCGGAGCTGGTTAATCACCTCGAAGGAATTCTTGCACCAGTCCTTGATGTTGACGAGCGTGTAGTTCAGCGGCGTGCCGTCATCGCGGATGAAACTGTTCCGCTCGCGCAGAATTCGCGCCGCCGTAAATACATCCGGCGTGACGATTTCATCGAGCAGTCGCTGAAACTCGCCATCGGTGAGCTTGACGCGATTTAGCGCTTCGAATTTGTTCCTAAAATTCGCCTCCAAAGTAGCGCGATCACGAATATCGGATCGATACTCGTATTTAAGCTCCTTGAGTTTCGCGAGCAGGGCATCCTCAATATCGCGTTCGGGTCTGTTCGTAGTCATCACGATACTCATTGGCTGCTATATAATTTTCATAGGAAGATTTTCCTGCCTCAAAATTGTATACGTACATTGTTTCGCAAAATAAAAATCGGAAAAATTTGAGCTTTGTGAATATTCCGAATCATCGTGCAGTCCCACTATTCTTGCCTGAGTGGTTATTCTCTTTGACCACTTCAATGTCCTTTAACCGCTCGTACTCCTCGACTGCAATTACCACGACGACGGCCCGACCATGCTTGGTCACGGCCACCGGCTCGGCTCGGGCAAGATCAATAAGCCGCCCGAACTCGTACTTTGCGTCCTTCGCGCTTAGGGTTCGCATTCTCCCACTCCCAGCCTATGGCCGCTTACTTTTGGCCATTTTGGCTGAATTTAGCAATGGCCTTTTGTGTCAGAGGTCATGCCTTCCGCATCGCCTAAGTCACCTCGACCTCAAGAATTTGATCTCCACGCGGAACTGCTGCGGCTTTTAATGGCGAGGTGATCCATCGCTAACAGGCCGCTAGTTTACAGAACATCTTCCATGGTTATCAATAGCTTGGGTATGGATGGCTAGCAAGCATGGGGTCAGCATGAGGCACAGACGCGGCCCATAGGAGCGCAGAACGGTCCGCAGCAGCGTTTGTGGTCTGACCAGAACCCGGTTTGGAGGCAATGCCGGCAGAACAGGCCAGGCACAAAAATGCGCATGACATGAGATGGCGGGGTGACAAAAAAGGCCGGTGTTACCGGTCTGGTCATCATGATGGAGCCTCAAGGTTGCCACGTCTCCGTTCAGCCCCGTGTCTCAACCGCTCCAAACTGCCTCTTCAATGGCCTGATCTGGCCGAAGAACAGCGCGATGCGCTTCGACCGCTTTAGCGCAACAGCGTCGTCACAACTTTCTTCCCCTGACGGCAGAGCCGCCATTCCACGCGGAACAAGAAAGTTTCTCCTGTGCTGTCCAGCCCCTTTGGGGTGCGCCAGCGTTCGTCTCCGGCCGGTCGATCGCCATCGAGGCCGCAATGGTGCGGGCTCGGAAACGGAAAACGGAGACTTAAAATGGCAACCATCGGCACCTTCAAGAAGACCGGCTCGAACGAATTCACCGGCGACATCGTCACCCTCAGCGTCCAGGCCAAGGGCGTGCGCATCGTTCCCGACCTGCGCGCCACTGGCGAGAACGCCCCCAGCCACCGGGTCCTAGTCGGCCGCGCCGAAATCGGCGCCGCCTGGTCCAAGCGCTCCAACGAGGGCCGCGACTATCTGGGCCTCAAGCTGGACGATCCGAGCTTCAACGCCCCGATCTACGCCAACCTCTTCGATGACGAAGAAGGTGAAACCTTCTCCCTCATCTGGTCTCGCCCCAACGGTCGGCGCGGCGACTAAGGCGCGGCACATAGGCTCCGACCCCAAGGTCGGGGCCTTTCTCATGCCCGCAGGAAAGCCGTCACGCCCACCGCAACCGCTACACCCGGCTCTCCACCCGCACGCCGGGTATGCGGACGAACTCCTTCATATTGTTCGTCACCACGATCAGTCCCTCGCTACGGGCGTGTGCGCCGAACTGCCCGTAATGGGCGACCGCCTTGTCGCCCAGCGGGCCGCGCTTGTCGAGCGCGCCGCAACCACGCAGTCGCGCGTTTCCGCCATTCGGCTTCGATCACTGACGCGGGAATGTCGTCAGGGTGTCTCCCATGTGATGCGCGACAGTGCTAACGAAAGATTGTCGAATTGATTGATCGGGTTAGGCGATCCACTTATCGCGTTAGACACGCTACCGCAAAACCATTCAATACCGCAGCCTTTTCAGGTCGGACGTGGCCTTGCGCCGTCCGGCTTTGGGAGGACGCGCCATGCAGAGCATAGATTGGCGTAATCCGGCGGCCTATAAACGCATTAAAGACCTTCCGCCCGCCGGTTTCGCCTGGGAATATCTTCGTCGCAACGAAGACTATCGCCGTGACGTCGAGAGACTCACGCAGAGGAGAGAACCCGCAGGAGAAGAGGTTGACGCCTTTGCTTCCCGCTGGGGGGTGCGATTTCGCACACGACCCCGACGCGCAGCCTGACGGCGCACCGCCTTTCTGGTCGCCGCATTTCAATCCGCAGGCCATTATCCTGTCTCCGGTCGAGCAGAACGATCCGGATGGCGGGCGGCTTGTCGCTCTCGCACATCTCGATGGCCTGATCCTGCGCCGCGCGCCGGATGGCTGGCACGCAATCTGGCGTGTCGGTGGGATGGAGCATCAATTCTGGCTGCCACGGGGCGCAATCGATGCGGCAGCTTTCTATGCTGCAATCCTGCCCATGGACGAGTTCATGGAACTACGCGCCCATGCGGCCCGCCGCCTCGGGCGGTGCCTGACAGGCCGCTCTCCGGGGCCGGATATTCGCGCTATGCCAGCGCAGCTTCGCCAATGGCACCTTCTGTCGCTGCGGGCGCTGGATGCACGGCTGCATGGCGAAAGCTATCGCGCCGTTGCCGAAGTCCTGCTCGGCTTCCGTGGCAACAAAGAAGATTTCGAGACTGATCCGCGCAAGAACAAGGCACGTCGTCTTGTTGCCCACGGCATCAGGATGATGCGCGGAGGCTATCGGCTGCTTTTGCATTATCCGGTCAAGCCGATTCCACGATCAAAAGGCGACTGAGGCAATCTCACCGATTCCTGTTTGCCGCAGCCTGTTCCAGTATTTGCCTGTAACCTTCCCGCGACAGCCATTGGGCGCGTTCCAGATGGCTCTGCCAGCATCGCCGGGTTAGCATCTCATCTGATGCCGGATCGCGGTGCAGAACAATTCGCGCCACTTCCTTCCAGTCCGCATCCTCGGCCTTGGCGTCGAGAAGGCGCAGATAGGTCACGAAATGCTGCTCGTCATAGGCGGTCATGACATTGCCGGACGGCGCTAGATCATCCACATCGGGATCAAGTTCGACGGGTGCTTTCACGGTCATTCCCCTTCTTTCAGAAGAGTTTCTGCGGTTCGCCCCCGCAATAAAACTCTCTGACTCCTGGTGATCGGGGAGTTAGTAACCGTGACTAGACGGCCCCATGGCCTTTAGCTGGAAAGCCTGTTGCATACGCCACAGGCTCCCCGACCATAGGGTCAAGGAGTATGGTGCCGTCACGGCCGACACCAACCGCTAGTCAGGGGTTACTACGCCCCCGGAGCAGTGCGTCTGCTCCATCTGTATTCATAGCCGAACTGCGTGCGGATGTCTTGGGCGAATCCGCATCGGCCTCCATGAGTTGCTGAAATCTCACGCCTTTTCGCGCTGACATAGCCCCTTTCGGGGGTGCCGTCTGCGTATAGGCGCAAATGCGGCACGCTACACGCCGCCGATCACTTCCCATGGTTCGCCATAGCGCGCCGCCGTCTCCGGCAGCCGCATCAACCTGACGAACCGGAGGTGATCTCATGGCCGAGCGCCGCAACACGGAAATGCCACCGCGCATGCTGCGCACTCAGGAAGCTGCGCGTTTCCTTGGCATTTCTCTTCGCACGCTGGAAAAACACCGGACCTACGGGACCGGCCCGACCTATCGCAAAATCGGCGGCCGCGTCCTCTATACGGTCGAGGATCTTCAGTCCTGGGCCGACATCGGCACGCGCAAATCCACCAGTGACGAGGGTGCCGGCACGGTCTTTCCGGCGCGCCCCCTGACGCCTGAAGAGCGGAGCAAGCTCTGAATGCGGCGCGTCGATCACCCTGACGCACAGCGGCGAGAAGGCGGCAGCGAGCGCAGCCACCTCGATCCCTTCGTGGTCGCAACCGGCGATGCCAGTCCGCGCGATCAGCGCGATCTGATGGAACGGCCTTTCTTCTCGCTGGCGAAGACGCCGCGCACGAAGCCGATCCTTTACAAGACCGCCGATGTCGAGGTGCAGGTGTTCGGGATGCCTGAACATGGGATGGCGACGATCTGGGATGCCGATGTACTGATCTGGGCTGCGAGCCAGATCGTCGCCGCCGAAAACAACGGCATCAAGACATCCCGCTTCTTCCGCTTCACGCCCTATCATCTGCTGCGCGCCATCGGCCGCGACACCGGAAACCGGCAATATCTGCTGCTGAAGGCAGCGCTTGCACGGCTGCAATCCACGGTCGTCGCCACGACGATCCGTAACGGCAAGCATTGGCGCCGCCGCCAGTTCTCCTGGATCAACGAATGGGAAGAGATGACCACGCGCGACGGCCGTGTCGAGGGCATGGAGTTTGTCCTACCCGAGTGGTTCTACAACAGTGTCCTTGACCGTTCGCTGGTCCTGACCATCGACCCGGATTATTTCCGGCTGACCGGCGGTATCGAGCGCTGGCTCTACCGTGTTGCCCGTAAACATGCCGGACATCAGCTGCATGGCTGGCTGTTCGAGGTTGCGCACCTCTACCGGAAATCCGGCAGCATGGCCCGCCCGTCGGACTTTGCGCTGGACCTGCGCCGCATTGCGGCCCGCCAGCCGCTGCCCGGCTACAGGCTCAAGATCCTGCGCGAAGATCGCCGTGAACTGCTGCGAATCCGCCCTGAAAACTTAACCACAGTGCCTGTGGATAAACATGTGGATGCCGTCGGTACATCAGGCGCAAAGGGTATCGGTACATCAGGCGCAGCACTATCGGCACATCAGGCGCACGAACCCCAGTTAAGTCTTTGGAATGAAAAGCAGAATACGGCTTCTAACTTAGAATCTAACATAGAATCTAACTTTTCTTCTTTGACGCGCGCGCATGAGAGGCTCGGTGCCAGTGCCACTTCCCGCCGACCTGGGCGGGGTACGCCATGATCGTCGCGCTCCTAAATCAGAAAGGCGGCGTGGGCAAGACAACGCTGGCGCTGCATCTCGCCGGAGCCTGGGCTGCGCAAGGCAAGCGCGTCATCCTGATCGATGCCGACCCGCAAGGCTCCGCACTCGACTGGTCGGAGCGGCGCAGCCATGAAGGGCTGCCAAGGCTGTTCACCGTCATCGGCCTTGCCCGTGATACGCTGCATCGGGAAGCGCCGGAGCTTGCGCGTGACGCCGATCATGTCGTCATTGATGGTCCGCCTCGTGTCGCTGGTCTGATGCGCTCAGCGCTGCTTGCAGCCGACCTAGTGCTGATCCCGGTGCAGCCATCTCCTTTCGACGGCTGGGCATCAGCCGAGATGCTGGCGCTTCTGAACGAAGCACGCATCTATCGCCCGCAACTGGCCGCCCGTTTTCTGCTGAACCGATGCGGTGCGCGCACCGTCATCGCCCGCGAAACGGCCGAGACACTGGCGGACCATGATCCGCCCTTGCTGGCCACAACGGTCGGCCAGCGTGTCGCCTTCGCCGAAGCCGCACAGACCGGGCGACTGGTCTCCGAGACTGATGGCGGCGAACGAGCCGCACAGGAGGTCACAGCGCTGGTGGCCGAGATCGATGGCCTCGGTAACGGGAGGATCGTGCCATGACACGGACGCCCGTCAAATCCGGCTTCGCATCGCGTCCGGGCAATCCCGATAGCTGGGTCAGAGCCGCCGAGGCGCCGTCAACCGGCAAGACGCCGACGGAGGCGTTCACCGCCCGTCTGACCATCGACATCACGCCCGAACTGCGCGGGCGCATCAAGGTTGCCGCTTTCCGGCGTGGCGTCACCGTCGCCGTGATGCTGCGCGAGCTGCTGGTCCGCGAGTTTCCACCCACCGAAGGAGATCAGCCATGACCGGCAAAACCGTGCGCACCGCTCATGAACATCCGCAGGCGGACGGGCCTGCACCGTTCACCACATTGGTCGAACTGACCTTCCAGAAGAAGAAGGTCGAGCGCTGGATACGCTTCGGCCGCAAGAGCTTTGAGCAGATCATCGACCGCCGTCGCAGCCTAGTCGGTTTTGCGCCCGACAGCATTTTCGCTTTCATTCGCTGGGCCTCCAACGATTACGGCACCATCGTCTCGCGGCTCGACATCTTGCGCGCCGTTGGTCGCGGCGAACCGTACCAGACCGTGCCCTTCGTTCGTCCTGGCGGCGAGATCCTGCTGCGTATCGACGGCTGGCGCCAAGTCCAGCGGGTGCTGACCCTGATTGATGCCGTGGACGCGCTTGGCGTCGATCCGGCGGATGTTGCGCCGGACCATTGGCGGCACGTCCACAACCGTTTGAGTGCTGGTCAGGAACCCAACCCCTACACCCCGGAGCGCCATGCTGCATGGGCCAGCCGCCGGAGGATCGCACCATGAGCCGCCGTCATATCCTCGCTGTGACCATGCTGGCTGTCGGAACGCTTGTCGCCACGGCTGTTGCCGATCTGCCAACCCGGCTGATCTGGAATGCGACTGCCAGCGCACCCATCGGCTTCTACACAGTTGCTCCCGCCGATGCGCTCGAAGTTCCTGAACTGGTCGCCATCATGCCGCCTGAGCCGCTGGAGCGGTTCATGGTCGAACGCGGCTATATCGGACGTGGCGTGCCGCTGCTGAAGCGTGTCCTCGGCCTGCCGGGACAGCGCGTCTGCCGCAGCGGGATGACCATTACCGTCGATAACGTCGAGATGGGGGATGCGTTGGAGCGCGACCGCATGGGCCGCGATCTGCCGGTCTGGCAGGGCTGCCACACCATCGGTGACGGTGAACTCTTCCTCATGAATTGGGACATCCGGGACAGCCTCGACGGCCGTTACTTAGGACCTGTTCCCGCCAGTTCCGTCATCGGCCGGGCGCTCCCGCTCTGGACCGATGGGGAAGGCGATAGCCGCTACGAATGGCGGGCGGCCACGCATTGAACCCACGCCGAAACCTCAACGACAGGAGATTTTTCATGCCACAGATCGGATTGTTCACGCGCGATGAAACGGGCTTTTCCGGCCAGCTCGTCACACTCACCATAAAGCGCGATCTCATCATCGTGCCCGCTGAACATTCCGATGCGGAGAATGCACCGGACTATCGCGTCCATTACATTGAACATGACGGGCCGGAAGTCGGTGCTGCATGGAAACGCACCGGCGAAAAGGCCGGCGAATATCTCTCGGTGCTGCTCGACGATCCCGCCTTGCCGCAGCCGATCCGCGCCAACCTGTTCCGCGATGACGACACAGGCTCGTCATGGTCGCTGCACTGGAGCCGCCCGCGACCCCGCGAAGATCGGGACTAAGATCATGCGATCCCGCGTCCTTCTTCTCTTCACGGCCCTGCTGTCGGCTGGCAGCGGATTGACGCCAGCGATTGCGCAGGTCACGCCGCAACCCGTGCCTGTTACCGCCCATCCCCATGCTGCTTTCATTGCCGAGGCGTCACAGCGTTTCGGCATTCCAGAGCACTGGATTCGGGCCGTGCTGCGTATGGAAAGCGCGGGCGATGTGCGGGCCATCTCATCGGCGGGTGCAATGGGACTGATGCAGGTCATGCCCGATACCTGGGCGGGCCTGCGCAGCCGCCATGGTCTCGGGCGTGATCCTTACGATCCGCGCGACAACATCCTCGCAGGTACAGCGTATCTGCGCGAGATGTGGGACCGCTATGGCAATGTCGCGGCCATGCTTGCCGCGTACAATGCCGGTCCCGGTCGCTATGACGAGCATCTGGCGACGGGCCGCACTTTACCCGCAGAAACACGCGCTTATGTCGCTACACTCGCTCCTGTTCTCTTCAGTGCGACTGCGCCTGATGTGCCGACGATCGCGCCGCCGCCACCGCCGGATTGGCGCGAAGCTCCGCTCTTCGTTGCGCAATCCAGCGGCAATTTGGCGGCGGCCAATCATCCGTCGAACGACGTCCGCGCAGCCGTTCCGATGCACGTTTCCGTCGATCAGGAGCCGCAGGACGGTGGCATGTTCGTGGCCCGCGCGAGCAATGGAGATGCGCCATGAGCATGGCGTCTCCACGCGCCTTCGGTCCGCTTCCGGCGTGCAGTCAGGCAAGGGGTCGCCTGGCTGCATTCCCGGCAGGAAGGGCAAAAAGGGCAGGGAAGGCGGAGGGCAAGATAAAGGAAACCGGCACCCTGTCGGGCCGGTTTCTCGGCAAGCCCTTGTCTGCACACTGTTTTTGGGGCGCGGCGCACGGCACCCTGCTTTTGGGTCTCGCGTGCCGCGATATGGCGCAAAGCCTTGGCCTTACTGGGTTTTGACCGGCACTCTAGCCGAATATCTGCCGTTTGCTTGCCTGAACGGCATGGAATGCGCTCATGAGCGGCGACGACGAGAACCGCTTTCGCCCCAGGCCAGGTCGGATCAAATCCGACGCGTCGAAGGTGGGCAAGGCGAAGAGCTTTCTGACGCAGGCAAAGAAGCTGGCGCGTCAGCATAGCAACAGCCTCGGCAGATCATCATCATTCGCATCTCGGACGTCCTTGTCGTCTTCATCTGGCTCAGCCGGAAAGAGCGGGAAGGCGTCGCGGGCTGGCAAAGGTCCGGGCATCAAACGTGGCCGTGGTGCGGCCTTTGTCCGCGCCCGAACCCTGTCGGGCGGGTGGCGGCACAGTACGGCCGAAGTGCGCCGCGTCGTCGTCAAGACCCGGTACGTCCAGAGCGCGGGGAAGAACGGCAAGGCGGCCGCCCATCTGCGCTATATCCAGCGCGACGGCACGTCACGCGACGGCGAGCGCGGCCAGCTTTATTCCACCACCGAAGACCGCGCCGATGGAGATGCCTTCCTTGATCGCGGCAAGGATGATCGCCACCAGTTCCGCTTCATCGTTTCGCCCGAAGATGCCGCCGATCTTTCCGACCTCACCGAACACACCCGCGATCTGATGAGCCGTATCGAGGCCGACCTTGGCACGAAACTCGATTGGGTGGCGGTCAATCACCACAATACCGGCCATCCCCATGTCCATGTCATTGTTCGGGGGAAGGACGATCTGGGCGAGAACCTGGTCATCAATGGCGATTATCTCGCCAATGGTATTCGTGAGCGGGCAAGCGAACTGACCACGCTTGAACTCGGTCCCGTGACCGAGATCGAGCAGAGCCGCAAGCTCTCTGCCGAAGTCGATCAGGACCGCTTCACGCGCCTCGACCGCGCCATGACCAAGGAAGCCGACGAACGGTTCATCGACCTGCGCCATGAACCCGAATATCCGCGCCGCCAGTTTAACCGCACACTTCGTCTGCGCCGCCTCGCCAAACTGGAAAAGATGGGGCTGGCCACCGAACACGCGCAGGGGGTCTGGGAGCTTGGCGCGAAGATGGAACCGGCGCTGCGTGAACTCGGCGAGCGCGGTGACATCATCCGCAACATGCACAAGGCGCTGAAGGCTGATGGGCAGGACCGTGATCCGATGACCTTCCAGCTTCACGATGCAGCACCCGCGGCACCCATCACCGGCCGCGTCGTGGACAAATATCTCACTGACGAGATGGGCGAGAACCTGACGCTCGTGGTGGACGGCATCGACGGGCGAACACACCATCTTCCCGGCATTGATCCGGCCCGCGTCGAAGACGCACGGATCGGCAGTATCGTGGAAGTCGGTCCCACCGACACGGCACAACGTCCCTCTGATCGCACCATCGCTGTGATCTCGGAGAATGGTATCTACCGACCGAGCCGCCATCTGGAACAGATGAAGTTCGAGGGACGTGTGCCTGGCGGTGATTACGAAGGCTATGTCGACGCCCATGTCCGGCGACTGGAGGCGCTGCGCCGCGCCGGGATCGCTGAGCGGATCGACGCTGACCAGTGGCGCATCCCCGATGACTTCGAGAACCGCGCCACCGCCTATGATGCCGGTCGCAACCGTCAGGCCAGCATCCGTGTGGTCTCGACTTTCGACCTCGAAAAGCAGATAGGCGCCGATGGTGCGACCTGGCTGGACCGGCGACTGGTTATGTCGGACGCTTCGGATATTACCCCGGCAGGGTTTGGCCAGCAGGTGCGCGAGGCTATGGACCAGCGCCGCGAGCATCATATCGCACAGGGCGATGCCACGCGGCAGCAGAATGGACGCATTCTCTATCGGCGCAACCTGCTCGCCGCTCTGCGCGAACGGGAATTGGCCCGCGCCGGTGCGGAAATGGCCGGGAGCAAAGGGTTGCCGTTCCGTGCGGCTACCGATGGCGAGACTGTCAGTGGCAAGTTCACCGGCACCGCGCATCTATCGAGCGGCAAGTTCGCCATCGTCGAAAAGAGCCACGAGTTCACCCTTGTTCCGTGGCGGCCAGTGATGGACCGCCAGCTAGGGCGTGAAGTCATGGGCATGGTTCTGAACGGATCAGTTTCGTGGCAGCTTGGACGGCACAAGAGCTTGTCATTGTAGTCGCAACTGTCCTTACGAATTTGTGAATCGCAGATTTGCTCGACGTTCAACATATCGCTTGGTTGCCATCGATAAAGTTACTGGTTGTCGTCATCATAGACGCGCCTACATTCCTCAATTCGGGGAAGATTTTTCCATATCCAAGAGTTAACGCCTTCAAGCACCTGCAACAACTCCGAGCCCATATCGGTCAATTGATACTCAACGCGTGGCGGCACTTCGGGGAAATAGTGCCGTATCACCAAGCCATCTCGCTCAAGATTCCTCAGGGTAAGAGTCAACATACGATGTGTGATCCCTTCAATCTCTGACTGAAGCGCTGAGAAACGAAGTGTTCGTCCGCTAGCGAGCGAAAGATGCCAGATTACTTGAGCCGTCCATTTGTCTCCAAGCTTTCCACAAATCCCGTTGGATGGGTATGGCTGGAAGTGGCGACTATCATCCGCCTGGTTACTTGTCTTACTGACCATCATCTCCTCCAAAACGCACATCTTTGTGCCTGACGCTAAGAAATGTGCGGTCTTCCGACCTGTTCGGAATTGTATATATGGATAGCTCTTGTTCAACACGAGGGTATCCCATGATAAACGATCGACGTCCAATCTTGGTTTTCGGCGCCACTGGCCGGCAGGGCGGATCAGTTGCCAAAGCATTGTTGAAGGCCCGCTGGCCTGTTCGTGTTCTTGTGCTCGATCCTTCAGATCTCGCGTCCGTTGCGTTGCGAGATGCAGGTGCCGAGCTTGTGCATGGGTCGCTCGCGGACACGGACGTGATCGCTTCCGCGATGAGAGATGTCCATGGCGTCTTCAGTGTGCTGCCAGCTAACCTGTCGGCGGAAGAAGAGGTTCACTATGGAACTTCAATTGCTGATTTGGCAGCGCAAAGCCGCATCGAACACTTCATCTATTCCTCGGGTGCAAGTGTTGGTGACAGGTTGACTGGCGTTCCGCGGTTCGATGCGAAGCCGCGGATCGAAGCACATATTCGCGCCTTGTCAATCACGGCAACCATTGTCCGGCCAATGATTTTCATGGAGATGCTCGTGCGACCCGGCTTCGGACTGGATGGAGGACGGCTGATCTCCCTGATACGCCCCGATCACTCGATACAACTCACTGCCGTGGAAGACATCGGAAAAATTGTTGCAGCGATGTTTGCGGACAAACCGCTGTTTGCTGGCGTGACGCTAAAGATTGCGAGCGACAGAGTTACAGGCCACGAGTTAGAAGCCGCCTTTACCGAAGTTGCCGGCAGAACCATCACGTATTCCCGATTTCCAGATGAAGTCCTAGCAGCCAATATTGATCTCGCACATATGGCGTCGAGCTTGGAGGATGGACCGCTTGCGGAGTATGTCGATCTGACCGCTATGCGGAAACTCAATCCAGAGCTGCTTTCATTGAGGTCTTGGCTTGCTGGCAGCGGCCGCGAGGCCCTCAACAGGGCGCTGAGCAAAGTGAGCGAGTTATAGTGGTCAATTGTGAGGCTCGCTCTTACCTATCCGCAGGGAGGTCGGTCGATGCGACCATACTCAGCAACGCTTTGTCGATGACCCTACGGAGAAGCTGGTCACCTTTCGCAAGCGGCGGCGAGCTTGCCGATGATCGATGAGTAGGAGACGTGTATGCGGCGGCGAAGGCAAAAAGAACATGTCGGCGAAGCGATCCCCCTGTCCTCTTTGCGGAGTGGTCGTTTCCCCATGGCTGTCCTTGTTCAGACGCTTACTGTCGCTGAATATCTCAGCTTTCACCGCGCCGCCTTGGCGCTCGGCGTCAGCCAGTCGAGCGTTAGCGCTCGGATAAAGGCGCTGGAGGAAGACCTTGGCATCGTTCTCTTCGACCGCAACACGCGCGGCGTCCGCCTGACGGAAGCCGGACGCTGCTTCGTCGATCAGGTTGGCGAGGCCATGGGCATCCTCGACCGCGCCATCAAGATCGCCGGGATGCAGGCGCGCGGCGAGGCCGGAGAACTTCGCATCGGCGTGCATGCGCTCACCCCAGGCTGTTTTCTCGACCGGCTATTGGAGCGCTTCCACATCGACCATCCCGGTATCCGGCTGCAAGTTGCCGAGGGAACGGCGAGAGAGGCTCAATTCATGATCCGCGAAGGCAGGCTTGATAAGGCCTTCGGTGCTTGTATGCATGAGACACCTGATCTCAGTTCTCGCGTGATCTGGCGCGACCGCCTGATGGCCGCGATGCCGGTAGAACATAGCTTGGCGTCACAACCAGTTGTCGATTGGGATCAGCTTGTGGATGAAACGTTCCTAGTTTGTTATAGCGGCACTGGGCCACAGGTTCACGACCTGATCGTGGCTCGGGCCGCCGGCAAATGGCTGACGCCAACAATCCAACGATTAGATGTTGAGCGCAGCACGCTGCTGTCCATGATAGCGAATGGGCACGGCATCTCGATTTTCGCCAAGGAAGGTGCGGCGGACAGCACGGCGAATGTTGCTTTCCGACCGATCCGGGACGAGCCTGAAACCATCCCATTTTCCGCAATCTGGTCGCCGTCCAATCGCGCGCCCGCTCTTCTCAAGTTGCTCGCGCTGGCGAAGAATATGCTCTGATCATTTCCAGTGACCCGATAGCAACCAATCACCAGAAGAGTGCCGGAAGAATACTGCGACAGCCCGTCCTATTTGCCGCCGATAGTATCCTACATCCCTTTGGTAATGCCTTTGCTGTTGCAGAACCGATGATTGCCTATTCTCTGATCAGCTCCGTCTCTCTTGCCGATTGGAGCCTGTATGCGCGGAGGCCGAATACTCTGGGGGCAGATTGCTGTCGTATTAACCATTGTCATGGTGATGACATGGGCCGCGACGCAATGGGTGGCGTTCCGGCTTGGCTTTCAGCCGCAGCTCGGAAGCCCGTGGTTTGATCTGGCCGGTTGGCCGTTCTACCATCCGCCCGCCTTCTTCTGGTGGTGGTTTTCCTTCGACGCCTATGCGCCCGCGATCTTCATGGAGGGCGCGGCGATTGCCACGTCAGGCGGTATCCTCGCCATTGCCGCCGCCATCCTCATGTCGATCATCCGGGCACGCGAGGCCCGCAACGTCGCCACTTATGGTTCGGCGCGATGGGCCGAGGACAAGGAAATCCGCAGCGCCCGGTTGGTCGGCCCGGATGGCGTCCTGCTCGGCCGATATGATCGCGACTATCTTCGCCATGATGGGCCGGAGCACGTCTTATGTTTTGCTCCCACGAGGTCAGGCAAAGGCGTCGGCCTTGTAGTGCCAACGCTGCTGACCTGGCCGGAAAGCTGCATCGTCCACGACATCAAGGGGGAGAACTGGACGCTGACCGCGGGCTTTCGTTCTCGCCACGGTCGCGTCCTGTTGTTCGACCCGACCAATGCGAAGTCCTCCGCCTACAACCCGTTGCTGGAGGTGCGGCAGGGCGAATGGGAAGTCCGCGACGTGCAGAATATCGCGGACATATTGGTCGATCCCGAAGGCAGTCTCGACAAGCGAAACCATTGGGAAAAGACCTCTCACTCGCTTCTGGTCGGCGCGATACTCCACGTCCTCTATGCCGAGAAGGACAAAACCCTGTCCGGCGTCGCCAACTTCCTGTCCGATCCCCGTCGTCCCGTCGAGGCGACCTTGCGCGCGATGATGGACACGCCGCATCTGGGCGATGCCGGCGTGCATCCCGTCATCGCGTCTTCGGCGCGCGAGTTGCTGAACAAGAGCGAGAACGAACGGTCGGGCGTGCTGTCCACCGCCATGTCGTTCCTCGGCCTCTACCGCGATCCGGTCGTGGCGCGCGTCACAGACCGTTGCGACTGGCGGATTGCTGATCTGGTCGACAGCCGCCGGCCGGTCACACTCTACCTTGTCGTGCCGCCGTCCGACATCAACCGGACCAAGCCGCTGATCCGGCTCATCCTCAACCAGATCGGCCGAAGACTGACCGAGGAACTGACGCTATCCGGCAAGCGGCATCGCCTGCTCATGATGCTGGACGAGTTTCCGGCATTGGGGAGGCTCGACTTTTTTGAAACCGCGCTCGCTTTCATGGCAGGCTACGGCCTCAAATCCTTCCTGATCGCGCAGTCTCTCAACCAGATTGAGCGCGCCTACGGGCCGAACAACAGCATTCTCGACAACTGTCACGTGCGCGTCGCCTTCGCCACCAATGACGAGCGCACCGCCAAACGGGTATCGGATTCCCTCGGCACCGCGACCGAAATGCGCGATTCCACCAACTATGCAGGACATCGGTTGGCTCCGTGGTTGGGGCATCTGATGGTGTCGCGGCAGGAAACAGCGCGGCCGCTCTTGACCCCCGGCGAGATCATGCAGCTTCCGTCCGCCGACGAGATCGTCATGGTCGCGGGAACGCCGCCGATTCGGGCGAAGAAGGCCCGCTATTTCGAGGATGCGCGATTGCAGGAACGCGTCCTGCCGCCGCCCGAGCTGCCATCTGTTCCGGCGACTAAGCCGGCAACCGATGACTGGACGAGCCGCGTTATCCTAGCGGCGGACAGGCCAGCGATGACCCCTGCCAGTGGCGCGGAGGGCGATGCCGACAATGCCGGCATCCGCCGCGAGCCCGAATTGCCCGAGCATGAGGAGATCATCCCGCCGCCACCAACGCCCGCCCAAGAGTTCGACTTTCTGGACGAAGAGCCGGATGTGGACTCCGCCAAGGCCCGCGCACTGCGCTCGCGGATGCGGATGATCGCCCGGCAGGCCTCGATGACCCCCGATGACGGTATAGAACTTTGAGAGGCCGCCCATGACGACGCGCACCCGCATGAATGTCTATTTCGACCCAGAACTGCTCAAACAGGTCGAGGCGCTGTCACTGCGCCGGCAGATATCGAAGTCCGCCATTGTCGAGGCAGCCGTCGCGTCGTTCTTGTCGGGCGACACGTCGGATCGGCTGGAAGCGGCCATGTCGCGCCGCCTCGACAAGATCGGCCGACAAATCGACACGCTGGACGAAGATCTCGCCGTGCTCGGCGAGACCCTATCCTTGTTCGTCCATTTCTGGCTGACGATGGCCCCGCCGTTGCCCGACAGCGCCAAGCAATCCGCACGGATTAAGGGGAATGAGCGGTTCGAGGGCTTCATGCAGAACCTCGGTCGCAGACTGGCGAACGGGGACAGATTTCTCAAGGAACTATCAAGAGATGTGCCACAAAAATTCGCTGCAGAAGCGTTCTCTCAAGAAGGTAATACTAATCCAGATGATCAAGTCGACACCACTTCAGCGAGATGATGGGTATAGAGACCGCGCTATCGAATGCCTTGGGGAACACGAAGGACCGCCCTTCCTACTATCTCTTTGCCAAGAACGGCGCGCGCGACTGCATCGGTGTTGCGCCAATCCTCGACAATCGCAATGCTCGGATTCAGTCGGCCGCTCCCAACTTTCTCAGCCAGAATACTCAACACCGATGTGGTGTCGATGCGTCCTAGTTCGTTACCCAGGAAAAAACCGTACAGCATTGTGCCGCCATATGCAGTTCCGGGGCGTAGTCTAAAGGCGTCGGGTCGAAAAGTCGTGACATCGTCATGTGCTGCGTTGCCGAACAGAACGCAAATTCCCTCCGATGTCAGATTCACGAGGGCCTCGGCCAGTAGCGTACCTCCAACGCCTTCCAGTATGAGATCGAAAGGTTGCTTCGAAGAAATTCCATCTTCCAGTAGCACGATGTCCCGCGCACCGAGAGATCGAACCAGGGTGTCATCTGACGGGCTTCTTATAAGAGCGGTTACATGTGCATTTGCTTCGCTCGCGAGTTGAATTGCTAACCGTCCCACGGCACCCGTGGCCGCCGTGACCAAGACTCTGTTCCCTGGCCCCAATTGTTTTTTGGAAAGGGCTAACATTGCAGTCATTCCCGCCACAGGCAATGAAACAACCGTCTCGAATTCAACGTTGTCCGGAACTGCGGCAGCTAACTGTTCGGGTGCTGCAATCTGTTCTGCCCATGCTCCCTCCAGCATTAGTCCAAACACCCTGTCCCCGGGCAGAAATCGGCTGTCTGTATCGGACTCCAATACGATGCCTGCGTATTCCCAACCGGGACGCCAGCCCGCCGGAGAATCATTGAGAGCGGTATGGATTTCACCATGGTTTAACGAGATAGCATTTACCGAAACGAGTATCTCGCCTGCCTTGCGCGCCGGCGGGGGAGCTTCCGATAGAATGAGATGACGTCGGTTTTCCTGTAGATCGACATGAACGGCTTGCATGTGGCATATCCTGGGTGTTTAGTTTCTTAAGGATACTTAGCAACCCACACACGGCGATGTAAGAAGGAACCAACTGGCAACATGGGAACCACGGAGAAACCACCCTCTCAAGTTTTGCAACCAAGTGGCTGTGGTCTTGCGACTGTCCTTGAAGCAGTTTCAGGAAAATGGGCGCTGATGGCTGTTGGCGCCTTATGTGAGGGACCTCTTCGTTTCAATACTTTGCGACGAACAATTGGCACTGTCTCGCAGAAGACGCTGACTCAGACTCTGCGCACTCTGGAGCGGAATGGGCTGATTCATCGAGAAGTCATTGCTACCGTTCCGGTAACAGTGATCTACTCGCTTACAGATTTAGGCGCGGAATTTGCTGCAGCCTCTCAGCCTCTTCGTCGCTGGTCCGAGAAAGTTGAGTTACGTATTCTGTCCAGTCGGGCATCATACAGATCCGAACCAGATATTTCGTGATCAATCCTATTTGCCGCCGATAGCCGCCTATGGCTCCATGCACGTAAATATCTGTTGAAACAGCCTGAATTCAGGTTCTTTTAATCGACCCCGACCCGGGGTCCGTCTTTTGCGCGCCCCGTCATGAACGGGGCCGCTATGACCGCATCACATCGAGAACCGGAGGCGATCGCACGCGGCGCGCGGATGCTGCGCACCGCGCTTGGGGCATCGATCGCCCGGTTTCTGGAAGATCCCGGTGTGGTCGAGGTGATGCTGAACCCGGATGGCCGCATCTGGGTGGATCGGCTGTCCGAAGGGTTGGCCGATACGGGGGAGAAGCTGTCCGCGGTCGATGGCGAGCGGATCGTCCGGCTGGTCGCCCATCATGTCGGCGCGGAGGTTCATGCCCGCAACCCGCGTGTATCGGCGGAGCTACCCGAAACCGGCGAGCGGTTCGAGGGACTATTACCGCCCGTTGTCGCCGCACCTGCCTTCGCCATCCGCAAGCCTGCCGTCGCCGTGTTCACGCTTGATGACTATGTGACCGCCGGGATAATGACCAGTCTTCAGGCCGAAGTGCTGCGTCTGAACGTCGCCACACGGGCCAACATCCTCGTCGCCGGTGGCACCTCCACCGGCAAAACCACACTGACCAACGCTTTGCTCGCCGAAGTGGCAAAGACCTCGGATCGCGTCGTCATCATCGAGGACACGCGCGAGTTGCAATGCGCCGCGCCCAACCTTGTGGCCATGAGGACCAAGGATGGCGTCGCCACGCTTTCCGATCTGGTTCGCTCCAGCCTTCGCCTGCGGCCTGATCGTATTCCCGTCGGCGAGGTGCGCGGCTCCGAAGCTCTCGATCTGCTCAAAGCCTGGGGAACGGGACATCCCGGCGGCATCGGCACCATCCATGCCGGTTCCGGCATCGGTGCGTTGCGCCGCCTCGAACAGCTCATCCAGGAAGCTGTCATCACTGTCCCGCGCGCGCTGATCGCCGAGACCATCGACCTTGTTGCTGTCCTTGCCGGGCGCGGATCGTCGCGCCGGCTGGTCGAACTCGCCCGCGTCGATGGGCTGGGGCCGGACGGCGACTACGCCATTACCCCCGCTACCACCTCGAAAGGAGACCCTTCATGATCCGCACGATTTCGCGCGGCTGCCGCATCATGGCAACCGCCGCTGCCACTGTTTCCATCAGTCTGATGCTGGCGCCTGCCGCACACGCCTCCGGTTCGTCGATGCCCTGGGAGGCACCGCTTCAGTCGATCCTCCAATCGATCGAAGGGCCGGTCGCCAAGATCATCGCGGTGATCGTCATCATCGCCACCGGCCTTGCACTGGCCTTCGGCGATACTTCGGGCGGTTTCCGCCGCCTGATCCAGATCGTCTTCGGCCTCAGCATCGCCTTCGCCGCCAGTTCGTTCTTCCTGTCGTTCTTTTCGTTCGGCGGCGGGGCGCTCATCTGATGGCGGGCGGCCTCGAACAGCTCGACGCGGTGCCGGGATTCACGATCCCGGTCCATCGGGCGCTGACCGAGCATATCCTGCTCGGCGGCGCGCCGCGCTCCATCGCCATCGTCAACGGCACGCTGGCCGGGGCAGTCGGCCTCGGCCTTCGTCTCTGGCTGGTTGGTATCGCCATCTGGGCGGTTGGACACTTCCTCGCGGTATGGGCAGCTAAACGCGATCCGCTCTTCGTCGAGGTCGGGCGCAGGCATCTGCGCATCCCCGGTCATTTGTCGGTGTGAGGGCGCGAGCATGATGAACCTCACTGAATATCGCCGCACCTCCGCACGGCTTTCCGACTATCTGCCATGGGCAGCCCTGGTTGGTCCCGGTGTCGTGCTGAACAAGGACGGCAGTTTCCAGAGGACCGCGAAGTTTCGCGGGCCGGATCTGGATTCCGCCGTCGCCGCCGAACTGGTTGCGGTCGCCGGTCGCATCAACAACGCAGTGCGCCGTCTGGGTTCGGGCTGGTCGATCTTCGTCGAGGCGCAGCGTTCTGAGGCTGCGACCTATCCCGCGAGCCAGTTTCCCGATGCGGCCTCTGCTCTGGTCGATGCCGAGCGCAAGGCCGGGTTCGAGGAAGTGGGCACGCATTTCGTGTCCGGCTATTTCCTGACCTTCCTCTGGCTTCCACCCGCCGAGGACGCGGCCCGTGCCGAAACCTGGCTCTATGAAGGTCGTGAGCAATCCGGCGTCAATCCACATGAGCTGATGCGCGGCTTCATCGACCGCACCGACCGTGTGCTGGCCTTGCTGGACGGCTTCATGCCGGAATGCCGCTGGTTGGATGACGCTGGCACGCTCACCTATCTGCATGCCACCATCTCGACCAACCGTCATCGTGTCCGTGTACCCGAAGTGCCCATGCACCTCGATGCGCTGCTGGCCGACCAGCCCCTGACCGGCGGGCTTGAGCCCCGCCTGGGCGATCAGCATCTGCGCGTCCTGACCATCATCGGCTTCCCGACAGTGACTACGCCCGGCCTGCTCGACGAGATGAACCGGCTGGCGTTCCCATATCGCTGGTCCACCCGCGCCATCCTGATGGACAAGACGGATGCAACGAAGCTGCTGACCAAAATCCGCCGCCAGTGGTTCGCCAAGCGCAAGTCCATCGCCGCGATCCTCAAGGAGGTGATAACCAACGAACAATCGGCGCTGGTGGACACCGATGCGTCCAACAAAGCGCTCGATGCCGACATGGCCTTGCAGGAACTTGGCGCTGACGTCGCGGGCATGGCCTATGTCACGGCGACCGTCACAGTCTGGGACGCCGATCCGCGGATCGCTGATGAAAAGCTGCGTCTCGCCGAGAAGATCATACAGGGCCGTGACTTCACGGCCATGCCCGAAACCGTCAATGCCGTCGATGCCTGGCTCGGCTCGATCCCCGGACATGCCTACGCCAATGTCCGGCAGCCACCGATCTCGACGCTCAACCTTGCCCACATGATCCCGCTATCGGCCGTGTGGGCGGGGCCGGAACGGAACGAACACCTCGGAGCGCCCCCCTTGCTGTACGGCAAGACCGAAGGTTCCACGCCGTTCCGGCTTTCTCTTCATGTCGGTGACGTGGGCCATACCCTCGTCGTCGGCCCGACCGGCGCAGGCAAGTCTGTGCTGCTGGCGCTGATGGCACTGCAATTTCGTCGCTACGAACGCAACCAGATCTTCGCCTTCGATTTCGGAGGATCGATCCGCGTATCCGCGCTCGCAGTGGGTGGCGACTGGCATGACCTCGGCGGCGGTTTGACCGAGGGATCGGAGGTTTCTGTCTCCCTGCAACCGCTCGCACGGATCGATGACGCTTATGAGCGATCATGGGCCGCTGACTGGATCGCTGCAATCCTGATGCGTGAAGGCATGGCTATCACGCCAGAGGTGAAAGAGCATGTCTGGACGGCGCTGACTTCGCTGGCATCCGCACCCGTTAGCGAGCGCACCATCACCGGCCTCGCGGTCCTCTTACAATCCAATGACCTCAAGCAGGCGTTGCGGCCATATTGCATTGGGGGCGCCTATGGCCGGTTGCTCGATGCCGAGGCAGAACATCTCGGTCATGCCGATGTGCAAGCCTTCGAGATGGAGGGACTGGTCGGCACGGGCGCAGCGCCTGCTGTGCTGGCCTATCTGTTTCATAGGATCGGCGACCGGCTCGATGGTCGCCCAACACTGCTCATCATCGACGAAGGCTGGCTGGCGCTAGATGATGAGGGCTTCGCCAATCAACTGCGTGAATGGCTGAAGACGCTTCGCAAGAAGAACGCTTCCGTCATCTTCGCCACGCAAAGTCTGTCCGACATCGACGGCAGCAATGTCGCGCCCGCAATCATCGAAAGCTGCCCGACACGGCTTCTGCTGCCGAATGAACGTGCGATCGAGCCTCAGATCACCGCGATCTACCGGCGCTTCGGCCTCAATGATCGGCAGATCGAGATCCTCGCACGGGCCACGCCCAAGCGGGACTATTACTGCCAATCGCGGCGCGGCAACCGTCTGTTCGAGTTGGGCCTTTCCGAAGTCGGGCTCGCGCTTTGCGCCGCATCATCAAAAACCGATCACACCCGCATCGCCGATCTTGTCGCCGAGCATGGGCAGGACGGCTTTCTCTCCGCCTGGCTGCGCGATCGCGGTGTCGAATGGGCGGCCGATCTGATCCCCGATCTCACCAATCTCATCCCCCAGAGCGAAAAGGAATCCTGACCATGACTATCCGTCTTTCCCGTTCGCGGGCCATGCTCATGGCGGCAACATTGCTCGCCGCGCCGCTTGCGCTCTCGCCCATACTGACCAGTTCGGCCCATGCGCAATTCGGTTTCGGCCGCATCGTCTATGACCCGACCAACTATGCGCAGAACCTGCTGACGGCCGCGCGAACATTGGAGCAGATCAACAACCAGATCACCTCGCTTCAGAACGAAGCGCAGATGCTCATCAATCAGGCGCGTAACCTCACCAGCCTGCCCTATTCTTCGCTCCAGACCTTGCAGCAGAATGTGCAGCGCACGCAGCAGCTTCTGGCTGAAGCGCAGAACATCGCTTTCGACGTGCAGAACGTCGATCAGATGTTCAGCCAAAAATACGGCAATGTCTCGCTGTCGGCTACCGACACTCAGCTTGTCGAAGATGCCCGTTCGCGCTGGCAGAACACTGTCGGCGGTTTGCAAGATGCCATGCGCGTGCAGGCCGGCGTCGTCGGCAATATCGACACCAACCGTTCCGAGATGTCCGCGCTGGTAAGGCAGAGCCAGAACGCCACCGGCGCACTGCAAGCCACGCAGGCTGGCAACCAGCTTCTCGCCCTCCAGTCGCAGCAGCTTTCCGATCTGATCGCCTTGATGTCGGCCAATGGGCGTTCGGAAGCCCTGATCGAGGCCGAGCGGGCGACAGCCGCCGAACAGGGCCGTGTTCAGCGTGAGCGCTTCCTGACTCCGGGATCGGGCTACCAGCCGGGCAATGCCCGGATGTTCGGCAACGGCAACAACTGACCGAACAGGAGGGGCGCGACATGGACGGCAAGATGCTGGCCCGGCTGGGCGCGATCATATTCGTTGCCATCGCCATCACCGCCACGGTGATCGAAATCACCCGCGAGGATGATCCGGCGCAGAACCGACCGGCTCCATCGCTTCAGCCCTCTGCCGATCCGCTGCGCCAGAGCTTGCGCCGTTGCCAGCAGTTAGGCGAGGCCGCCGTGAGTGATCCCGGTTGCCTCGCCACCTGGGCCGAGAACCGCGACCGCTTTCTCGGCCGGACGCCGGTGCCCGCCGCCCCGCATCAGAACGGGGGAGAGTGAACCATGGGTGGCACCGGCGTGATCGACTCGTTTCTAGGCGTCTTCACCAGCTATATCGACAGTGGCTTCGGTCTGCTTGGAGGTGAAGTCGCCTTCATCGCCACCACGCTGATCGTTATCGACGTAACGCTGGCGGCGCTGTTCTGGAGCTGGGGCGCGGACGACGACATCATCGCCCGATCGGTCAAGAAGACGCTGTTTGTTGGCGTCTTCGCCTATCTGATCGGCAACTGGAACAATCTCGCCCAGATCATCTTCAACAGTTTTGCCGGTCTGGGCCTGAAAGGGTCAGGCACCAGCTTTTCTGCTGCCGATCTGCTGCGTCCCGGCAAGGTGGCGCAGACCGGCCTTGATGCCGGTCGCCCGTTGCTCGAATCCATCTCCGATATGATGGGCTACTGGTCGTTTTTCGAGAACTTTATCCAGATCGCCTGCCTGATGTTTGCCTGGGTGTTGGTGCTCTTGGCCTTCTTCATCCTTGCCGTGCAGCTCTTCGTCACGCTGATCGAGTTCAAGCTGACCACGCTGGCCGGTTTTGTGCTGATCCCTTTCGGCCTCTTCGGCAAGACCGCCTTCATGGCCGAGCGCATTCTCGGCAATGTCGTTTCCTCCGGCATCAAGGTGCTGGTCCTGGCCGTCATCATCGGCATCGGATCGACGCAGTTCTCGCAATTCACCGCAGGCTTCGGCGGCGTGACGCCGACCATCGACGATGCCATGGCGATCGTGCTGGCCGCACTTTCCCTTCTCGGCCTTGGCATATTTGGTCCCGGCATTGCTTCCGGTCTGGTGTCTGGTGGCCCGCAGCTTGGGGCAGGCGCTGCTGTTGGAACCGGCCTTGCCGCAGGCGGCATGATGCTTGCCGGGGGTGCCGCCGCAGGCATGGCCGCGAAGGGAGGAGCAGCAGCGCTCTCTGGTGGAGCGGCTGCCGTGCGGGGTGGTGCCGCCGCCGCAGGTGCGGCGAGCGCCGCCTACAGTGTCGGTTCGCTTGGCCAGTCCGGCACTGCCGGTGTCGCCTCCGGTCTGGGCGGTGTTGCCCGTGCGGCAGGCTCGGCCGCCGCATCACCCCTGAAACGCGCCGCTTCCAAAGCCTCCGAAAGCATCAAGTCCAGCTTTTCTGATGGCGCGCGTGCCGGTCTTGGCGTCACCGGCGGCTCTTCGTCGGCAGGAACAGTCGGAGGCGCCAACGAGGCCGCGAGCGCTGCCCCGTCACCGGCCGCGCAAGCTGGTGACTCTCCGGCATGGGCAAAGCAGATGCAGCGCAAGCAGACACTCAGTCACAGCACGTCGATAGCCGCCCATGCCGTGCGCTCCGGTGACAGCCATGGCGGCGGCTCCTCCATCAATCTTTCTGAAAGTGACCGCTCATGAACATCTTCAAACGTCCATCTGCCCATTACGGCAAATCGCCCGAACCCGAGACGCCCTATCAGAAAGCAGCCCAGGCCTGGGACGAGCGTATCGGTTCAGCCCGCGTGCAGGCAAAGAACTGGCGCATCATGGCGTTCGGCTCGCTGATCCTCTCGGCCGGTTTCGCCTCCGCCCTTGTCTGGCAATCGGCGCGCGGGACGGTCGTGCCCTGGGTGGTGCAGGTCGATAATCTTGGCCAGTCGCAGGCCGTTGCGCCAGCCGTGGCTGAATACCGCCCCACCGATCCCCAGATCGCTTTCCACCTTGGCCGCTTCATCGAGCAGACGCGCTCGATCCCGTCCGACGCCATCATCGTGCGGCAGAACTGGCTGCGTGCCTATGAGTTTACCACGGACCGGGGTGCGACAACCCTCAATGATTATGCGCGGTCCAACGACCCGTTCACCAAGGTTGGCAGGCAGCAGATTGCGGTCGAGGTTTCCAGCGTTATCCGCGCCTCGAATGACAGCTTCCGCGTCGCCTGGACCGAGCGCCATTATGAAAACGGCCAGCTTTCGACGACCGAACGCTGGACGGCGATCCTGACCATCGTGATCCAGACTCCGCGCGACGCCGAACGCCTGCGCGCCAATCCGCTCGGCATCTACGTCAATGCAATTTCATGGTCGCGGGAGATGAGCCAATGACCCGCACAATGGTTCGTAATTCCGGCTTGCCGGTTTTCCGTAAACCCGCTTTGGCGGCTTTGTTGCTGTCCGCCACCATGCTGGCCGGCTGCGCAACCAACCGCACCCCGCAGTTCAGCTATGATGCCGATGTGCCAGCGCTTCCTGTCGTGCCAGCAGCCGTTGCCGATGACCGGCCTCGGCCTTTGCACACGCCCCCGGCATGGACTGTGGCGCGCGGAGGGACCGTTGCCGGAACACCAACTGGCCGCGTCGAAAATGCCAATGCTGCCGCCCGTGTCGAACCGCGGCGTGAAGGCTACTACAACGCGATCCAGATCTACCCCTGGTCGGAAGGTGCGCTCTATCAGGTCTATGCCGCACCGGGGCAGATCACGACAATCGCGCTGGAACCCGGCGAAAGCTTGACTGGCGCAGGACCGATTGCGGCAGGCGATACGGTCCGATGGATCATTGGTGATACCGAAAGCGGATCGGGTACAGGCCGCCGCGTCCATATCCTCGTCAAGCCCACCCGTGAGGATATTTCCACCAATCTTGTCATCAGTACGGATCACCGCGTCTATCTCATTGAGCTTCGCGCCCGCGCGGCGCTCTATATGCCCGCGGTGGCCTGGGCTTATCCCGCGCTACCTGCCGGTCAGCGCGTCATCGTCCCGGCATCCCCCATCATCCCTGTCGAGACGGCCCGCAACTATCGTTACGGACTGACCGGAGACACGCCACCCTGGCGGCCCATCTCCGTCTTCGACGATGGCCGCCGTGTCTATGTCGTCTTCCCGCGCGGCATCGTGCAGGGCGAGATGCCGCCAATCTTTGTTATAGGCTCCGAGGGCGAAACGCAGATCGTCAACAGCCGCATTCACCAGAACATCCTGATCGTGGATCGCTTGTTCGGGGCTGCCGAACTGCGCCTTGGCAGCGGCGATCGCCAGCAGGCCGTCAGGATTGTCCGCGTTGAACAAAGGCAGGCGGCCCAGCCCGCGAAGACCGGGGAGAATCCGTCATGAGCGACGAAACGACCACCAACGCGCCTCCTATGCGCCTGCGCGCCGAGCCGCCGCGTGTTACCCGCCTGTCGCGGAAGATGCTGGCCGGCGTTGGAGCTGTCGCGCTCTTCGGCATTGGCTGTGCATTGATCTATGCGCTCCAGACCCGCGACATGAGTGGAAATGGCGAGGAACTCTATTCAACCGAGAACCGCCCCACAGCGGACGGGCTGGTGGGGCTGCCGCGTGATTATACCGGCCCCGTCTTGGGACCAGCTTTGCCGGGCGACCTCGGTGGCCCGATCCTCGACGCGCAGAACAGGGGGCAGCCCATTACGCCGCCGGCTATGGCAACACCGACTCGTGATCCTGCCGAAGAGCGCCGTCTCGCCGAGGAAGAAGCCGCACGTCTGAGCACCGTATTCTTCCAGTCGGGGCAGCGATCAGCGACGACACCTGGCTCCACTATGCCGGGCCTTGCGGGGCTTGACCTTGGCGGTCAGCCCGCAACGCAGGACCGACACACGGCATTCCTGAACGGGCCGGTGGACCGTCAGCCCGTCGCCATGGATCGGATCATGGCGCCTGCGTCGCCCTTTATCCTTCAGGCGGGGGCCGTTATCCCGGCTGCTATGATTACCGGCATCCGTTCCGATCTGCCTGGCCAGATCACCGCGCAGGTCACGGAAAATGTCTATGACAGCCCGACCGGCGCGCTGCTGTTGATACCGCAAGGAACACGCATCATCGGCCAGTATGACGCCAGTGTGCAGTTCGGGCAGCGCCGCGTGCTGCTGGTCTGGAACCGCCTGATCCTGCCCAATGGCCGCTCCATCGTTCTGGAGCGCCAGCCAGGTGCTGACGCATCTGGCTATGCCGGTCTGGAGGATGGCGTCGATTACCACTGGTGGGATCTGATGAAAGCGGCGGGCCTGTCCACTCTGCTCGGCATCGGCACGGAATTGGCGACAGACGACGAAGACCGCTTGATCCGCGCCATCCGCGACGGGGCGCAGGACACCATCAATCAAGCCGGACAGCAGATCGTCCAGCGCCAGTTGCAGGTTGCCCCAACGCTGACCATCCGGCCTGGCTATCCCGTCAGGGTCATTGTCACCCGAGATCTCGTACTCGAACCTTACAGGAACTGACCATGACAAAGCTGAAACTTGGCCCTCTCGTCGAGGACAAACCTGTCAAAGTGACTGTGGAGCTGCCCGGATCGCTCCATCGTGATCTGGCCGCCTATGCCGAGGTGCTGGCCCGTGAGAACGGTCAGCAGACTGCCGATCCCGTCCGGCTGATCGTGCCGATGCTGGAGCGGTTCATTGCTACGGATCGCGGCTTTGCAAAGGCGCGGCGGGGCAGGGGACAAGAAAGATAGATGACGATTTCTTTCAATGATAATGCTGGCAATGTTCGTATGCATTTTCGTCCTTGAATGCATGTCGACATCGATGCCTCTCGGCTTTCTAGCCGCATGGGGCTAAAGCATATTCTTATATCCGATAGTCCCAAGGAGCGGAAACGAAGCGGTATCCTTGTTCGGCGCGATCGACGTATCCGAACCCCGGAAAGTCCAAATGCGCACCAGCGACCATCACCCTGTCCGTCGCCACCTCGTCCAGTATTTTCTTGCGCGTGGCCGCGGCCGCTCTCTGATCGGTGTCCAGCGCAAAAACCCAATCATGATTGGCAAATTGGTATGTCGGGGCAATCACCACGTCTTCCCAGAATAAGAGGCCTTCATTCCCGCTATCCACCCGCAACCCTATGTGACCCGGCGCGGGCCCTGGCAGGGCCATTGTCCTGAGGCCTGGTGCGATCTCGGCATCCGGCTTGATTAATCGTTTCTGCTGGTCGTATGCCCAAGCCTCGTAGTGCCACGGCATGAAGGCATCGATTTGGCTGCAGGGCCATTCCTTCACGAAGTCGCTCAGGTATCCAACCGCGTCCGACTTGCGGATCGTCGGCTTCAACAACACCGTTTGGAGTGACGTGGCGTTCGGCGGCGCTATCGCACTATACAGAGTAACCGGTGGTGTTTGGCAGCCGAGGTGCTTGGGTGGCACCAGACGCCAGTCTCATGCTTCGGTATGCACAGATACCGGCACGGGTTGGGCGGGGGCGATACGGTCCAGCGTCAATTCGCCGAAGCGCTTGTCGAACAGCGCCGCAGCCTCGGCCATGGTGTCCGCCATCACGGTATTGACGTTCCTTTCCACCAGGCAAAGCCCTTGTTCGCTGCGATTGCCGATGGCAAAAAGATTGGGTCGTCCGAGCGCCTCGTAGACGTCCAGAAGTGTGATCTGACAGAGCGGCCGCGCCAACTGCCACCCCCCGCCATGCCCCTTGCATGAGTGCACGAGGCCTGCTTCGCGCAACCCTGCCATAGTGCGCCGGAAGACTGCTGGGTTTGTCCCCATACTGCGCGCCAGAACCTTAGATGTGAGCGGGGCACCCGCCTGCTCCATGTGCAGCAGGACATGGAGAACGTCCGACAGCCGGGTATCCCTGTTCATCGCTTAACCTTTCTACATCTCGAGGTGACGGTACGAACCACAAAGCATAAATGAAATACGACATTTTTCGTATCTTTTATTGATACATGAAGATAGTGCGTTTATGTATCTTCTGATGATGCGTGTGTTGGCGTGCCCGTGTCCAGTTCGAACGGGGCGGTCATCATACTCTTGAAGGGAGAACCGCATGTTTTACGACGCGATTATTATCGGGGGGAGTTTCGCGGGCCTGTCGGCGGCGCTTTACCTCGGGCGCGCCCGACGATCTGTGCTCGTGCTCGACACCGGCGCGCCGCGCAACCGCTTCGCAGCCGCCTCTCACGGCTTCTTTGCTCAGGACGGTAGCGATCCGAAAACCATGCTCGACACGATGCGCGGGCAGGTGGCGGCCTATCCTACCGTGCAGTTTCAAAACCGGAAGGCTCTCGATGTGGTACAGCGGGATGGCGCTTTTCAGGTGATGCTTGAAACAGGTGAGACCGCAGCAGCCGCAAGGCTACTGCTTGCCTTCGGCGTCTCCGACATCCTGCCAAGCTTGCCCGGGATCGCCGAACGTTGGGGGAACCTTGCCATCGGTGTGCCGGCGCTCATCCTCGTCGCCATTTCCCTCATCGGCGTCCCCTTTGTCACACGCTGGGCGTTGCGGTCCTTCAGCGATCTGACCAGGCGTCTCGACAGGATCGATCTGGACACACGTGGCGCCCTGGTAGAAGAGCGTGGCTTGCCCAGTGAAGTGCTTCGCCTCGTGCGCGATATCAACAGGGCGCTGCGTCGTCTCGATAATGGCTTTGAGGCGACGGAGCGCTTCTTCGTCAATGCAGCCCATGAACTTCGGACGCCGATCGCCGTCCTGCAGGTGAGAATCGATACCCTTTCCCCGGGTGCTGACAAGACACACCTGCAGACATCCATCAAGCGACTCACAGCGATCGCGAACCAGCTTCTCGACACCGAGAAGTACCGACAGAAGCCTCAGCAGAATGCACCTGTCGATCTCAACACCATCGTGTCGAAGGTGGTCGCCGACCTTGCTCCCCTGGCTATCGCCGAAGGCTATGAGATTTCGTTCGACAGCGATGCGGAGGGCCTGTTCGTTCCCGGTGACGCCGAAGCTCTGGAGCGCGCATTCGTCAATCTGCTCCCCCACTGCACGCACTCTTTGTCGATCGGTCGACTTCGTCGTGTGCGCAAGCAAATCAGGCGCGAACAACCCACAACTAATGTGATGTTGCTGACCAACTGCCGGCCGTGACGACCGTTGTCCGTAATGTTTGGGTAATTTCCGTGATCGAGAAAGTCCGAAGTTTCAATAGTGCGGATAAAGACTTGATGACACGACACATTACCCGCAAGCGCCTGATCCTGCTGGCGGCGACCATTGTTGGTCTGCTGGTGGTCTGGCACCTGTTTCTGCGTCCGCCTGAGAAGCCTGAACTGGTGACCGCGCAGGCGCGAGCGGGTGAGATCGAGGAGGTCGTGCTGGCGACCGGGGTTCTCGAACCGTTCGAGCTGGTGCGCGTCGGTGCCCAAGCCTCGGGTCGCGTCGAACGGCTGGCGGTGGAGATTGGTGACGTCGTCAAGGCAGGCCAACTGGTGGCCGAGATTGATCCCCAGACCCGGCGCAACACACTGCGGGACCGGGAGGCCGCACTGGCCAACATCCGCGCCGTCCGTGCCGCACGTGTGGCCGGACTGGTGAAAGCGGAGATGGATTTCGAGCGCCAGCGTGAGATGCTGGCAGGCGGTACGACACCACGCGCCCAGTATGACGCTACCGTCGCCACGCTCGATATTGCGCGGGCGGAGGTCAAGTCGCTGGACGCTCAGATCACCCAGGCCCAGGTCGCGGTGGAGTCCGCAAGTGTAGAGTTGGGCTATACGCGCATCACCGCCCCGATCGCAGGCACCGTGGTGGCCATCGTCACCGACGAAGGTCAAACCGTAAATGCCCTGCAGACCGCGCCGACCATCGTCATGATCGCCCGATTGGACAAAATGAAGGTGCGGGCGGATATCTCCGAGGCCGACGTCGTGCGTGTACGGCGAGGCCTGCCGGTCTGGTTCAGCATTCTCGGCGACCCGAAGCGCCGTTTCCATGGGGAGTTGCGCCAGGTGGAGCCAGCCCCTGCCTCCATCGCCAACGAGGGCGGCGCCGTCGCTAGCGCAAGTGCCTCGACCAACAGCGCTGTCTATTACACCGGCTTGATCGACGTGGCGAATGCGGATGGGGTCCTGCGGCCCTCGATGACAGCGCAGGTGTCCATCGTTTTGAGCAGCGTCAGCGGCGCCGTACTGGTTCCGCTGAGTGCAGTGGAAGGCGCCCCCCGGGCCGGCGAGAAGGGGCGTGTTCGCGTGCTCGACGCCACGGGTGAGGTCCAGATGCGAGAGGTGCAGGTCGGCATCGACAACGGTGCGGACATTCAAATCCTGCAAGGGCTCCAGGCCGGTGAGATAATCGTTCTTGGCGCGTCCACTGACGAACGTGCAGACGGCCAGTCTCAGCTGACCGCAACTAAACGCTAGGGCGCGCCATGACGGAACCATTGATCCGCGTACGTGGGGTATCCCGCGCTTTTCGCGCAGGCGACGAGATGGTGCGGGTGCTTAAAGACGTCGACCTCGACATCGAGGCCGGCGAGATGATGGCCATTATCGGCGCATCCGGCTCCGGCAAGTCGACCCTGATGAACATCCTTGGCTGCCTCGATCGTCCGACGACCGGCAGCTACTGGATCGACGGGCGCGAGACGTCGAAGATGGATGTGGACGAACTGGCGGCGCTGCGCCGTGAGCGGTTTGGTTTCATCTTCCAGCGCTATCATCTGCTTGGCGACCTCAGCGCGGCCAGCAACGTCGAGGTGCCAGCCATCTATGCCGGGCGCAGCCGATCCGATCGGCACGAGCGAGCTATTTCCTTGTTGACCCGTCTGGGCCTTGCCGAGCGGACCGGCAATATCCCTGGCAAACTGTCGGGCGGTCAGCAGCAGCGGGTGTCGATCGCCCGCGCCCTGATGAATGGCGGCGAGATCATTCTGGCCGACGAACCGACCGGGGCCCTGGATACGCACAGCGGCGCCGAGGTCATGAAGATCCTGCGCGAGCTTCACGACGAGGGGCATACCATCATCCTGGTCACGCACGACAAGAAGATCGCCGAACACGCGGATCGGGTCGTAGAGATCAGCGACGGCGTTATCATTTCAGACGAGCGCAATGTATCTAGGTCCTCCGCATCGGCCCGTCCCATCCGCGACCGGGCGCCGAACGCCGGTTGGCGCGGTGCGGTCGATCGGCTGACCGAAGCCTTCCGCATGGCCGTGGTCGCGATCTGGGCGCACAAGATGCGCTCGCTTCTGACTATGCTCGGCATCATCATCGGCATCGCGTCGGTGGCGGCTATCTCGGCCCTGGGAGCTGGCTCGCAGCAACAGATCCTTAACAGTATCAGTTCGCTCGGCACCAACACGATCGAGGTGCGGCCTGGGAAAGGCATCGGTGATCTGGAAGCGGGCAAGATACGGACCCTTGTGCCCGCCGACGCCCAAGCGCTGGCCAACCAGCCCTATGTCGACAGCGTGACGCCAACCGTCTCGACCGGCGTGACTGTCAAGCGCGCCGCCGTGGCCGTCAACGCGGCGGTCACCGGGGTCGGCGCGGACTTTTTTCGCGCGAGGGGCCTTGAATTAGCGCAAGGACATCTGTTCGACGCCCGGGACGTGACAGGCTACAGCCAGAATGTGGTGATCGATGCCAACGCCGCGCGAGACCTGTTTCCCGACCGGGTGAACCCGTTGGGACAGGTCATCCTTCTGGGCACAATGCCGGCGAGGGTCGTAGGCGTGACAAAACAGGAGAACTCCTTCGGCCCGGCGGTCGATACATTGACCGTCTATGCGCCCTATACGACTGTCATGGGCCGCATACTGGGTCGACAGAACGTCGATGGCATAACGGTGCGCATCAGCGACGTTGTCGATCCGGGCAATGTCGAGGCGGCAGTGTCCCGCCTTATCGAGCGTCGGCACGGCGCGAAAGACTTCTTCCTCACCAACTCGGCGACCATTCGCGAGACTATCGAGACGACCACGCGAACCCTGACGCTGCTGATTTCGTCCGTCGCGGTGATCTCGCTGATTGTCGGCGGCATCGGCGTGATGAATATCATGCTGGTGTCCGTAACCGAACGGACCAAGGAGATCGGGGTTCGTGTGGCCGTCGGCGCGCGGCGTAGCGATATCCTCTCCCAGTTCATGATCGAGGCAATTCTGGTGTGCCTTGTCGGCGGCTCCATGGGCGTCATGCTCGCCCTCGGGATCAGCGCTCTTTTCAATCTGCTGAGTCCCGACTTCAAGATGATCTTTTCCTCCGGATCCATCATAATGGCCTTCACCTGCTCGACGCTGATAGGAATCGTCTTTGGCTTCCTCCCTGCCCGCAATGCGGCAAAGCTGGACCCGATCGAAGCCTTGGCACGCGACTGATAACCCGGAGGCCACTGCGCGGCGCCGAAAGCAATCATAGCAGTGTCGAAACCAGACATGCCGCTAAGGTCATTAAATCGGCACCTCAAGCGAATGTCGGAATCGGTGGTTGCGTGTCCCCGCAACCAGGTTTGATCCCTTAAGCAGAAGAAGTTCAGCCGTCTCGCAAGGGGCGGCTTTTTTGATTCCGCACACGCCACAGCGAGAGGTCGTTTCGCAGCTCGCGATATTGCATGGCAAGGGCAGCTATAGCCCGATCGCGCGTGGATGTCCGGAGAGGGGAGGGGCAGATTCCTCCGCACCCGCGCAGATGCCTCCGCTCCCGCAATGCCCCTCATCAACCGCTCTCCATCCCCTGATCAGGTTCAAGCCGCCGTAGGGAAAGTGTGGCAACATCGCCGAAGTCTGCGGCGCTTTAAGTCGGGATAGAAACGCGCCCCCGACGTCCTTCCATAGCGGAAGGTTGCGATCGAAGAAGGGGGGCGGTGCGGGGGCTTGAGCCAGCCGCTTGCGTAAGCTCCCGCGATGCATCGGTGCCGTTTATTCTTTAGTCCTGCCGCCATTGTTCAGGGGCAAGGCCGCCCATGCATGTTGGAACCCGGCTCCTGTTTCGCTAGCTAGAAAGCGACGCGATCACAGGAGCAGGTGAATGAGCGAGAGAATGCCGGACCGGACCCCGGGTCCGGATGCGCCGATCCATGGGGGAAAGTGGCCTTCACTCGCCATGATCACTGCCTTGACGGCCTTCGCCGGCTATGTGGACGCGGTGGGTTACATCCATCTCGCGGGTCTCTTCCTCTCATTCATGAGCGGGAACAGCACCAGTCTCGGCGTCAGCCTCGCAGCGGGCAACTTCTCCATGGTCTCGGCCATCTTCGGCGTGATCGGATGTTTCGTCGCCGGCGTGGTGATCGGAACATTTCTCGCCGATAGCATGCCCACCGCCAGAACCCGCGTGATCCTCACGGTGGAAACGGCGTTTGTCGCGACCGGCCTGGCGCTGACCTTGGCTGGAGCGGGCTTCGCCAGCCTGATGCCGCTGGTGATGGCGATGGGCATGCAGAACGCCCTCCACCGTACGATCGTCGGGGCGGACGTCGGCAAGACATTCGTTACGGGAGTGCTGGTCGCGTTGGGGCAGGCGGCGACACGGGCGGCACGGGCGCGGGAGTGGCGCCCTGAGATCGGCTTGCTGGCGCTCTCCTGGATATCCTTCGTCGTTGGTGCGATCACAGGCGCGTGGACGCTCTCTACCACGTCTCTGATATCGGCGTTGTCCATCGCCCTTGGTGTGGTCCTCGCTCTGACGATCGTCGCATTTGGCTGCGAGCGTTAGCTGTCCTTGCTGTCGGGCCTTCCCGCAGACGGAGGCGCAATTTCAGCGAGCCTTTGATGTTGAGGGGTAGCTCGACCTCGGGCGGTCCGAATGATCGGAATTCCAGAGCAAGCAACGGAGTTTCAGCCTCCTGCAGCAGGAGTAGGCTTCACGGCATCGCACAATCCGTTCGACGGCGCCCGCTTTGGTGATCAGATTTTGGCGATCACGGCGGGTTCGATCCGGTCGAAGCAGCATATGAGGTGTCGTCATGCTAGAAGGTTTGGATCCCGTAAGCTTGGACCTCCAAATGGCAACCCAATCTGATCCACGGTGGCAGGCGGTGGTCACACGCGATGCGTCAGCCGATGGCGGCTTTGTCTATGCCGTGAAAACCACGGGTGTGTATTGCCGGCCGTCCTGTCCCGCACGCACAGCGAGGCCGGCCCATGTCACGTTTTTCGCGAGCGGTAAGGAGGCGGCAGCGGCGGGCTATCGGCCCTGCCTCCGATGCCGGCCTGACGACGCTCCGCGGGGGGAACGGGATGCCGCCCTGGTGGCGAGGGCCTGCCGGCTCATCGAGGCGGCGGACAGCCCGCTGAGGCTTGAGAGGCTCGCGGCTGCGGTCGGCCTCAGCCCTTCGCATCTGCATAGGCAGTTCAGGGCCATTACGGGCGTCACGCCAAGGGCCTATGGCGCGGCGGCGCGCATGCGCCGGATGCGTGATGAGCTTGGGGACAAGCAGACCAGCATAACCGCGGCGATCTATGACGCCGGATTTGCATCCAACAGCCGCTTCTATGAGACGTCCAATGAAGCGCTGGGTATGACGCCGACGCGTTTCCGCAGCGGAGGCGAGGGGACAACCATACGCTTCGCCGTCGGCGCATGCTCGCTCGGTTCGATCCTCGTGGCCGCGACCGAGAAGGGGGTTTGCGCCATTACATTGGGCGACGATCCGGAGCATCTGGTCCGCGAGCTGCAGGATCGCTTCCCCAAGGCCGATCTGATCGGGGCAGATGCAGCCTTCGAGGCCATGGTCGCCAGGGTGGTCGGCTTCGTCGAGGCGCCGGCGCTCGGGCTCGACCTGCCGCTCGATGTCCGTGGCACCGCGTTCCAGCAGCGCGTCTGGGATGCCTTGCGCACCATCCCGGTTGGCCAGACAGTAAGCTATGCCGCGATTGCGGAGCGGATCGGGGCGCCCAAGGCGGTTCGCGCCGTCGCGCAGGCTTGCGGCGCGAATACGATTGCCGTCGCCATTCCCTGCCACCGCGTCGTGCGCAATGACGGCGCGCTCTCCGGCTATCGGTGGGGCGTCGCGCGCAAACGTGCGCTTCTCGCGAAGGAGGGCGTGCAATGACCGCGCCTGTCAAGATCGCGCAGCGGCATCGCCATGCGACGACCGACGATCCCGACATTGCCCGCTTCGACTGGGAGGAGATCGCCGTCACGCTTGATGCCTGGGGATGCGCGACCCTCGCGGCGCTTCTCCCGGCGGGATTGTGCCGCGACATTGCCGCCCTCTACTCAGAGGAGACGCATTTTCGCAGCCATATTCACATGGCCCGCCATGGTTTTGGCAAGGGCGAATACCGTTACTTCAAATATCCGCTTCCGCCTGTACTGGCTGAGCTTCGTCATGAGCTCTATCCCCATCTGGCGAAGGTGGCCAATCACTGGAATGACAGGCTCGGGACAGCGCAGCGCTATCCGCTGGAACATGCTGATTTCCTGAGACAATGCCATGAGGCGGGGCAGACACGACCGACGCCGTTGCTGCTGCAGTATGGTCCGGGGGATTACAATTGCCTGCATCAGGATCTTTACGGGGATCTCGCCTTCCCGCTGCAGGTCGCCATCCTCCTCTCGGAGCCGGGGCGCGATTTCACGGGTGGTGAATTCGTCCTGACGGAACAGCGGCCGCGCTTGCAGAGCCGGGCGGAGGTGGTGCCGCTGCGCCAGGGCGATGCGGTCATCTTCGCGGTGAACGATCGGCCGGTGGCGGGCACGCGTGGCACCTATCGTGTCAAGATGCGCCATGGGGTCAGCCGTGTTCGCTCCGGCCAGCGGCACACCGTCGGCATCATCTTCCATGATGCGCGCTAGCATCGCTTCCACAGCCTTGATCCTGGAGACCGTCGAAACGCCACTCGGCGGTGTCCTGCTCCTGGGCGACCGGCGGGGTTTGCTCCATGCCGCTGATTTTGCCGATTGCGAGGCGCGTTTGCTGGCGCTGCTTCGCAGGGGCCGAGGAGCCGCGTCGCCGGAGATGGAACGCGGCGCGGTCCCGGCCGCCTTGAAACGCAGGCTGGCGGATTATTTCGCAGGCGATATCCGTGCGATCGACAGCATCGCGCTCGCGCCGCGAGGCACTGATTTCCAGTCCACCGTCTGGGCTGCGTTGCGGACAGTGCCGCCTGGATCGACGCTGAGCTATGCCGGCATGGCGGAAGCCATCGGGCGCCCGACCGCGGTGCGCGCCGTGGGCCATGCCAATGGCGCCAATCCCTTTTGCATCATCGTTCCCTGCCATCGCCTCACCGGCGCGGATGGCAGTCTTGTCGGTTACAGCGGAGGACTGATGCGCAAGAGATGGCTGCTCGACCATGAGCGGCGCCATGTCACGCCGATCTGAACGGCCGCTGGTGGCCGGCACTCGAGCTGTTTTCAGGCGCCGGTCTTTCTACTCTTGATGTCTTTCTCCCAGCCGAAGACGCTGCGGCCTCCGAACAGCGGCGCTTCATCGAACTCCTTGCGAACGATTGTTCCGAAGTCGGGACCGGTCGCGTAGCGTTCCATCTGTCGGGCCTGGTCGTCGAGGCGCTTGAGGGCGGCCAGCTCCTCGTCGCGGCCGAGGCGTCCCTTCTCCACGGCGGATTTCATGACTTTGATGGTCTCGTCATAGACCTTCAGCGGAACGGGGAAGGGGTGCCTGTCCTTGCCGCCATGCGCGAAGGAAAAACGGGCGGGATCAGAAAAGCGGCAAGGCGCACCGTGCACGACCTCGGCGACCGTCGCGAGCGCTTTCACCGTGCGCTGCCCCACACCCGGCACCAGCAGGAGCTCGTTGAAATCCTTGGGGCCGCGATCGGCCGCCGCTGCCAGGGTGCCGTGCAGGCGCCGCATGACGACGTCAGCCGGCCTGACATCGTGGTGGGCCGGCATGTCGAGATGGGGCAGCAGTGGCTGCTCGGCCGAGGGGGAAGGCGCTTTCGGGGATGTCGCGCCGCCGAGGCGGGCCAGTTCACGCAGGATGGCATCCGGGCCGGCCTGGCTCAACAGGGCGAGCTGGTCGCGCCGTGACGGCGCCGCGCGCCTGTCGGCAAGATTGATGATCTTGCCCTGTTCGCGGCCTTCGATTGCGGCATGGGGGGAATCGAGAAAGCTCTCGAGCCCTTCCGATTGCCAGTGATAGCGGCGGGCCTGCCGGCGGTCGCCGTTCATGCCCTGCTGAACGATGACCCACGATCCTTCATCGGTGACGATGAAGCCATGCAGGTAGAGGTCGAAGCCATCCTGCACCGCCGCGCTGTCGACCTTGGCGACGAGCCGGCTTGTCTGCGCGAGGCCCGCGCCGTCGAATCCGACCCGCTCGCCGATCGCGACCAGTTCATCGGGCGTTTTGCGGGAATGGGCGCCACGTCCGCCGCAGACATGGATGCCCAGTTCCCCGGCCATGGGCGTGAGGCCACGCTTCAGCGCGCCGATGACACTCGTGGTGATGCCGGAGGAATGCCAGTCCATGCCCATGACGGCGCCGAAGGACTGGAACCAGAAGGGATGAGCCAGCCGGCGCAGCAATTCGTCTCGTCCATAATGCTGGACGATGGCCTCGGAAATCAGCGCCCCAAGCCTGGTCATGCGTTGGCCGAGCCATGGCGGAACGCGGCCCCCATGGAGGGGAAGATTGGCGCTGCCAGCTCTGTGAGCCACAGGAACTTACCCTTTTCTGCGCGACGCTGTTGTGTCCAATGCCGGCGACCTGACCCTTGACCTAGGCGCTCAGCCGTTCGCGCGCGATGGTGAGGCGGATCGAAAGGCCCTCCCGTTGCCAATCACGCTCGATCTCTCCTCCAAGCTGTCCCTTGACGGTCGCATTGGTCAGAACAAAGCCAAAACCATTGTTGTCCTTCTGGCGGTCGATGGGCGGCCCGCCGCGTTCCGTCCACGTCAAGCGCAACTCGGTTTCGTCGGCGGCGCAATCGATCGTGACCGATCCCTTGGGCGTCGATAGGGCGCCATATTTCGCCGCATTGGTTGCGAATTCATGCAGCAGCAGCGCGAAGCTGGTGACCGCGCCGCCACCGATCGTGATGTCGTCGCCATAGACTGCCGTCCGCGGCTTGTCGGATGTCTCTGACAGGTCATAAGGGGCGAGGATCGTCGATATGAGGGCGTGAAGCGTCGTGACCTGCGAGGTGCGCTCGCTTGCCTGCGATGTCTGCGGAACCGTGAGCGCGTGAGCCCGGGCGAGGGATGTCAGCCGCTCGAGAAGATCCGTGGACAGGTCCTTGGCGTTTGTGGCCGAGCGGGCGCTCAGGGAAACGAGGCCGCAGGCCAGCGCGAAAAGGTTCTTCACGCGATGGTCCATCTCGCGGATCAGCAGGTGCTGCTGCTCCTCCGCGCGGCGGCGTTCCGTGATGTCCCGCGCGATCTTGGATGCGCCGATGATGTGGCCGGAGGCATCCTTGACAGGCGAGATGGTCAAGGAGATTTCGACCAGGCTTCCGTCCTTGCGCCGCCGGACGGTCTCGAAATGGTCGATGCGCTCGCCGGCACGGATACGCGCCAGGATCCGCGGCTCCTCGTTCTGCCGATCGAGCGGTATGAGCATCAGCACCGACCGGCCGATGGTCTCATGCGCGGTGTAGCCGAACAGGCGCTCCGCACCGCGATTCCAGCTGACGATCGTGCCGTCCAGGTTCTTGGCGAGGATGGCATCGTCTGATGACTCGACGATCGCGGCATAACGGTGGGCATTCTCGTCGGCAATCTTACGATGGCTGAGGTCCGCCAGCATGTTGACCGCCCCGGTCAGGACCCCGGCTTCGTCGAAGAGCGGCGTCGGAAAGGCGAGCACGGGTATGCGCGAGCCATCGGGCCGTTCGATGACCATCTCGCGGCCGCGATTGGCGCGCCGCTCGTGGAGGGCGACTGCCAGTGGGGACTGATCGTGCGGCAGCACCACGCCCTGCTGGGTATAAAGCCTTGCCGATCCGCAGTAGCGGCTTTGCCCGGGCTCTGGCTGCACGCCCCACAAGTCGGTCGCAGCCTTGTTGTAGAATGTGATCCATCCAGCCGCATCGGTGATGTAGATCGCCTCGGGTAGCGCGTCCAGAATGGCGGCTGGCGACAGCCCTTCGAGGCCGCTGTCGCCGGGTGCGGCTTCAGATCGTTCGACGGGAATGTCCTCTCGCTTACGGGGAGCTGTTGGTCTGCCCGGAGACTTTCGGCGAGACGCGAGCGCCCCCGCCACGTCGTCGCTTGCACTGCCCTTTGCCATCTCGCTCACCCCGTTCGCTGCTGGACAAAGGAATAAATTGGCCGCAGGAGCAGGGCTCAGGCGGAGGCTCAGCTTATCGAAATCTGTAGGGGACGCCTAGGCCAATCCGTGAATCGCGCCCCGATCAGGCGCCGGGGCGACCGCGTTCGTGCGGGATCGCGCGGTCCACCGCCAAAGCTACTCCACCTGGTAGGGAATGATGTTGCGGCGGCTTGCATCCATGGCGATCCGCCGGTCGATCGGCGGTACGGCGCGCTGGTAGCAATCGGCGCGCTCGCAGAGCCGGCAACTCACGCCGATCTTGACGAGCGGTGACGGGTTGCGCAGGTCCACCGCGTCGGAATAGACGAACTCGCTCGCATAGGCGAGCTCGCAGCCGAAGCCGATGGAATAGCGCAGGCGCAGGGCATCGAAACGCGCTTCGCCCTTGGTGATGGCCCGCGCGATGGAGAGATAACGCGCGCCGTCCGGCATCTCGGCCGCCTGAACGAGGAAGCGATCGGGCGTCTCGAACGCCTCGTGGATGTTCCAGATGGGACAGGCGCCGCCGTAGCGGGCGAACTGGAAGCGGGTGGCGCTGTGGCGCTTGGTGATGTTGCCGGCGCGGTCCACCCTGAGGAAATACGTCGGGATACCTTCCAGTCCTGGCCGCTGCAGGGTGGAGAGGCGATGGCAGACCTGCTCCATGCTGACGCTGAAGGTCGTCGCCAGCCGCTCGATGTCGTGCCGCATGCGGCGCGCTTCCTCGAGGATATGGCTGTAAGGCATGACGAGTGCGCCGGCAAAGTAATTGGCGAGCGCTGCCGCGCAGACCTTGCCGGCGTCCGGGCTGTGAAAGGCCGCGGACGCGACGCGTTCGTCGATCGCCTCGTCATAAGCCAGAAAGGCGAGATGTCGGGCCAGCGCGAAGGATTGCGTCGCGCGGGGCAGCGTATCATTGAGGACGATACGTCCGCGCTCCTTGTCGAGCCGGCTCACGAAATGCGAGCCATCGGTCGGCGTCTCCCGCTCTATGGTGAGGTTGAACTCCGTCTCCAGATGCTCCGCCAGCGCATTGGCGGTGCCGCCCGGCGCGCCGCCCCATTGCCGGGCGAGTTTTTCGGCGGCATGATCAAGACTATCGACGTAATTGCCAATGAAATGGAAGTAATCGCGGACTTCGTCGAAAGCAGATTGCTGAACGTGAGCGCCGCTCGACCCGCCCGATGTCGTGAGAGCTTCGTCGAGCGCGCGATGCCGCTCTTCGAGGCGTCGATAGAGGGCATGCAGATCAACGAGCGCGCGCCCCACCCGCGGGGCATGCAGCGACAGTGCCTTCAACTCGCGCAGCGTGATGTCCGGCGGGCCGAAGGCGGGGTCGCTCAGGAGTTCGCGGAGCGTGCCGACGAGCCGGTCGCTGTCGTTATCCGAGAAGACGGAGACATTCACACGCAGCACGCGCGCGAGTTCGACCACGACCGTGCCGGACAGGCTGCGCTGGTTGGCTTCGATCTGGCTCATGTAGCTCGGCGAGACGCCGATGCGCTTGGCGAGCTCGATCTGTGTCCAGCCGCGTGCCTCGCGCAGGCTGCGCACCGCATCTCCGGCAAACAATTTTCGTGACATGGGGACTTCGCAAATGGCTAATTTGTAAAATTCACATTTTTACAATTTTGCACGAAAAGCCTTTGAGAGACAATATCCCTTCTAGATTATTGGCGCCTGTGTTCTAATTTGCGCCATGCCATTTCGCGGTCATGGGCGGACAATGCGCGACATATTGGAACGACTGGAAGAACGGCGCGAGCAGGCGCGGCAGGGAGGCGGCGAGCGCCGGGTCAAGGCGCAGCACGCCCGTGGCAAGCTGACGGCGCGCGAACGCATCGATCTTCTGCTCGATGAGGGATCCTTCGAGGAGTTCGACATGTTCGTCGAACACCGCTCGACGGATTTCGGCATGGAGAAGCAGAAGATCCCGGGCGATGGCGTCGTGACCGGCTGGGGCACCATCAACGGGCGCAAGGTCTTCTTGTTTTCCAAGGACTTCACCGTCTTCGGCGGCTCCCTCTCCGAGACCCATGCCGCCAAGATCGTCAAGATCCAGGACATGGCCGTGAAGATGCGCTGCCCGATCATCGGCCTGTTCGATGCCGGCGGCGCGCGCATCCAGGAGGGTGTGGCGGCCCTCGGCGGCTACGGCGAGGTCTTCAAGCGCAACGTGGTGGCCTCCGGCGTCATCCCGCAGATCTCGGTGATCATGGGCCCCTGCGCGGGCGGGGATGTCTATTCGCCGGCCATGACCGATTTCATCTTCATGGTGCGCGACACCTCCTACATGTTCGTCACCGGTCCCGAGGTGGTGAAGACGGTCACCAACGAGACGGTCACTTCGGAAGAGCTCGGCGGTGCGAAGGTTCACACGTCGCGCTCGTCGGTCGCCGACGGTGCCTTCGACAACGACGTCGAGGCGCTGCTGCAGATACGCAGGCTGATGGATTTTCTGCCGGCCAACAACACCGAGGGCGCGCCGCACTGGCCGAGCCTCGACGAGCCGGATCGTGTCGAGACATCGCTCGACACGCTCGTGCCCGACAATCCCAACGTGCCCTACGACATCAAGGAACTGATCCTGAAGGTCGTGGACGAGCGGGATTTCTTCGAGGTCCAGCAGGCCTTCGCCGGCAATATCGTGGTGGGCTTCGGGCGCATCGAGGGGCGGACCATCGGCATCGTCGCCAACCAGCCGATGGTGCTGGCCGGCGTGCTCGATTCCGACGCCTCCCGCAAGGCGGCGCGCTTCGTGCGTTTCTGCGATGCCTTCGAGATCCCGATCGTCACCTTCGTCGACGTGCCCGGCTTCCTGCCCGGCACGGCGCAGGAATATGGCGGGCTCATCAAGCATGGCGCCAAGCTGCTCTATGCCTATTCGGAGGCGACCGTGCCGCTCGTCACGGTGATCACCCGCAAGGCCTTCGGCGGCGCCTATGACGTCATGGCCTCCAAGCATGTCGGCGGCGATGTCAATTATGCCTGGCCGACGGCCCAGATCGCTGTGATGGGCGCCAAGGGCGCCGTGGAAATCATTTTCCGGCAGGATGCCGGTGATGCGGACGCCATCGCCGCCCACACGAAAGGCTACGAGGAGCGCTTCATGTCGCCCTTCGTGGCGGCCGAGCGCGGCTATATCGACGAGGTGATCAAGCCGCATTCCACCCGCCGGCGGGTCGCCCGCGCGCTCGCCATGCTCGCCTCCAAGCGCGCGGAGACGCCCTGGCGGAAGCACGATAATATACCCTTGTGAGGAAGCGCCCGGTGTTCTCGAAAATTCTGATCGCCAATCGCGGCGAGATCGCCTGCCGCATCATCAAGACGGCGCGGCGCATGGGCATCAAGACGGTCGCCGTCTATTCCGACGCCGATCGCGATGCGCTGCATGTGGCCATGGCCGACGAGGCCGTCGCCATCGGCCCGGCGCCTGCCGCCGAGAGCTATCTCGTGATCGACAAGATCATCGCGGCCTGCAAGCAGACCGGCGCCGAGGCAGTCCATCCCGGCTACGGCTTCCTCTCCGAGCGGGCAGCTTTTCCCGAGGCGCTGGCTGCGGCCGGCATCGTCTTCATCGGCCCCAATCCGGCGGCGATCGCCGCGATGGGCGACAAGATCGAGTCGAAGAAGGTGGCGGCTGCCGCGAATGTCTCGACGGTGCCGGGCTATCTCGGTGTGATCGAGAGCCCCGAGCATGCGGTGGCGATTGCCGGAGAGATCGGTTTCCCCGTGATGATCAAGGCTTCCGCCGGCGGTGGCGGCAAGGGCATGCGCATCGCCTATTCTGCTGACGAGGTTGCCGAGGGCTTCGCGCGCGCGAAATCCGAGGCCGCGTCGTCCTTCGGCGACGACCGCGTCTTCGTGGAGAAGTTCATCACCGATCCGCGCCATGTCGAGATCCAGGTGCTGGGCGACAAACACGGCCATGTCATCTATCTCGGGGAGCGTGAATGCTCCATCCAGCGCCGCAACCAGAAGGTGCTGGAGGAGGCGCCGTCGCCGCTGCTCGATGAAGAGACCCGCCGGGCCATGGGTGAGCAGGCCGTCGCCCTGGCGCAAGCCGTCGGCTACGATTCCGCCGGCACGGTGGAGTTCGTCGCCGGCCAGGATCGCTCCTTCTACTTCCTCGAGATGAACACGCGCCTGCAGGTGGAGCATCCGGTGACGGAACTCGTCACCGGTGTCGATCTCGTCGAGGAGATGATCCGCGTGGCGGCCGGCGAGCCGCTGCGGCTGGCCCAGAAGGACGTGAAGCTCAACGGCTGGGCGATCGAGAGCCGCATCTACGCGGAGGACCCGACGCGCAACTTCCTGCCCTCGACCGGCCGGCTCGTCACCTATCGCCCGCCCGCCGAGGGTGTCAGCGATGGCGTGACCCTGCGCAACGATACCGGCGTCTACGAGGGCGGCGAGATCTCGATCTATTACGACCCGATGATCGCCAAGCTCGTGACCCATGCGCCGACGCGCGCCGCCGCCATCGAGGCGCAGGCGACAGCGCTCGACGCCTTCGCGATCGAAGGCATCCGCCACAACATCCCGTTCCTGTCGGCGCTGATGCACCATCCGCGCTGGCGGGAGGGGCAACTCTCGACCGGCTTCATCGCCGAGGAGTTCCCGGAGGGGTTCAGCAATGCGGTGCCAGCCGGTGAGACGGCTCTGCGCATCGCGGCGGTGGCGACGGCGATTGACCATCTCCTGAACACACGCAAGCGCCGGATTTCCGGGCAGATGCCGACCGCGCGGCCGGTGACCTTCTCGCGCCAGCGCATCGCGCGAGTGGGGGACGAGCGCTTCATTCTGACGGTGGGTGGTGACGGTGGCGAGAGCCTTGCCCTCGTCGCGGAGGACGGCCGGCGCATCGTGGTCGCCTCGTCCTGGCGTCCCGGCGAGCCGGTCTGGCACGGCGCCATCGATGGCGCCGCGCTCGCCATGCAGGTGGTCGCCATCCCCAATGGCGTCAGGCTCAGCCATGCCGGCGCCATCGCCGACGTGCGGGTCGAGACCCCGCGCGAGGCGGAACTCGCGGCGCTGATGCCGGTGAAGGTTATCGCCGATAGCGGCAAGCAGTTGCTTTGCCCGATGCCGGGGCTCGTCAAGCTCATCGCGGTCACGGCCGGGCAGGAGGTGCGCGCCGGCGAGACGCTGGCCATCGTCGAGGCGATGAAAATGGAAAACGTGCTGAAGGCCGACCGGGACGGCACCGTCGCGCGGGTCCTCGCCAAGGAAGGGCAGAGCCTCGCCGTCGATGCCGTCATCCTTGAATTTGCCTGAGGCACGCGGAGGAACGTCATGATCGCCCATCGCGAGCCCGCTGCCGCTTCGGCTCAAGCCCACAGTCCGGATATTCCCGGCGTGGAGCAGTGGCGCGCGCTGGTGGACAAGGTGCTCAAGGGCGCCGATTTCGAGCGCGCGCTGGTCGGCCGCACGGCGGATGGCATCGCGATCGATCCCCTTTACGCCAAGGCGAGCGGCGCTCCCCGGGCTTTGCGGGCGGCACCCGGACGCTGGGCGGTTTGCCAGCCGGTGGACCACTCGGATGGCGCGGAGGCGAACCGCCTGGCGCTGGCTGATCTCACCGGCGGGGCTGACGCGCTGACGCTCGTCTGCGAAGGCGCTCGTACGGCGCGGGGGTTCGGCTTGCCTGTGCCCGGGATTCAGGCCGCCCTCGATGACGTGCATCTCGACCTGATCCGCCTGCGCGTCGAGCCACCCCCTTTTGGGGGGCAGGCGGTATTCGCGGCGCTCGGCGCCGTCGTTGCCAGGCGCGGCCTCGATGCCGGCGGGCTCACCATCGATTGGGGTATCGATCCCATCGGCGACATGGCCTCGAAGGGAACGGCCCCCAAGCCTTGGCCGGACCTCGCCACCGACGCGGCGGCCCTCGTCGCGTCCGTGCGCGCGGCGGGCTTCCCCGGCGCGGTGCTGCGCGCGGACGGACGCGTGCATCATGAGGCCGGTGCCACCGAGGCGCAGGAACTGGCGGCGGTGCTTGCCTCGGGCGTCGCCTACTTGCGTGCGCTGGAGGCGGCGGGCATGCCGCTGGATGAGGCGCGGCGCGCCATCAGCTTCACGCTGGTCGCCGATGCCGACGAATTTCTCACGGTGGCGAAGCTGCGTGCGCTGCGGCGTCTCTGGGCCGCGGTCGAGCGCGCCTCGGGGCTCGCGCCTGAGCCGATCGAGCTTGCGGCGGAAACGGCGTGGCGGATGACGACGCGGCACGATCCCTTCGTCAACATGCTGCGCAATACCATGGCCGTCTTCTCGGCAGCGGTCGGCGGGGCGGATGTCATCACCGTGCTGCCGCATACCGCGCCCCTTGGCCTTGCCGACGAATTCGCCCGACGCATGGCGCGCAACACCCAGATCATCCTCGCCGAGGAAAGCAATATCTGGCGCGTCGCAGACCCGGCGTCCGGTGCCGGCGGCTTCGAGGCTTTGACAGCCGCGCTTTGCGACAGGGCTTGGGGCGACTTCCAGCGTATCGAGGCCGGCGGCGGGCTGGCAGCGTTGCTGGTGAGCGGCGCCTGGCAGGCGGAGGTCGCCACGGCGCGAGAGGCGCGGGCCAAGGCGATCGCGCGGCGCAAGCAGTCGCTGACCGGCACGACCGCCTTCCCCAATCTCGACGAGACGCTGGTCGCGGTACTGATGCCGGCGGTGGCATCGGAGCCGGAAGCGGGAGCGGATTTCCCCGCCATGAAGGCGGCACGGGTGTCGGAGCCCATCGAGCGCCTGCGCGACCATGCCATGGCGCGTGGCTATACGGTTTTCCTCGCGACACTCGGCAAGCCGGCCGATTTCGCCGCGCGCGGGGGCTTCGCGCGGGGTGTCTTCGAGACAGGCGGGCTCAGGACCACGGGCAGCGAGGGCTTCGCTTCCTTCGAGGCGCTCATTGCCGCCTATCGCACCTCCGGCGCGCGCGTTGCGTGCATCTGTTCCTCTGATGATCGCTACGACAGCCTCGCCGCCGATGCAGCTGAACTGGGCGAGACTTTGGCCGAGGAAGCGGCCCGCGGTCTCACGGCGGCTGGCTGCGACCTGGTAATGCTCGCCGGTGCCGGCGGGACGCGTGAGACGGCGCGGCGCGAGGCGGGTGTCGGCGACTTCCTTGTGGCGGGTATGGATGTGGTCGATTTTCTCGGCCGGACGATAGCCCGGCTCGATGCACAGGAAGCCGAGCCGGTGACGGAGGGCGGAGAATGAGCCGGGTCCCCGATTTCACAACGGTGAAGCCGGCCTTCACGGCGGCGCCCGACGCCCGTGTGCCGGGTGACGTCTGGGAGACGCCGGAGGAGATCGCCGTCAAGCCACTCTATGGCGAGGCGGACCGGGCGGGGCTCGATTTCGTCGAGAGCCTGCCGGGGATCGTGCCCTTCGTGCGTGGTCCTTACCCCACCATGTATGTCAACCAGCCCTGGACGATCCGGCAATATGCCGGCTTCTCCACGGCCGAGGATTCCAACGCCTTCTACCGCCGCAACCTGGCGGCCGGCCAGAAGGGCCTGTCGGTGGCCTTCGATCTCGCCACCCACCGCGGCTATGACAGCGACCATCCGCGCGTCGCCGGCGACGTCGGCATGGCCGGCGTGGCGATCGATTCCATCTATGACATGCGCACGCTGTTTTCCGGCATCCCGCTCGACAAGATGAGCGTGTCGATGACGATGAATGGCGCGGTGCTGCCGATCCTGGCGCTTTATATTGTTGCCGCCGAAGAGCAGGGCGTGTCGCCGGACAAGCTCTCCGGCACCATCCAAAACGATATTCTCAAAGAATTCATGGTGCGCAATACTTATATCTACCCGCCGGCCGGGTCGATGCGCATCATCTCCGACATATTTGCCTATACGTCGCAGCATATGCCGAAGTTCAACTCCATCTCGATCTCCGGCTATCATATGCAGGAGGCCGGCGCGACGGCGGATCTCGAACTCGCCTATACACTGGCCGATGGTCTCGATTACATCCGTGCCGGCATGGCGGCGGGGCTGCCGATCGACAGCTTCGCGCCGCGCCTGTCGTTCTTCTGGGCGATCGGCATGAACTTCTTCATGGAAGTCGCCAAGATGCGGGCAGGGCGGCTCTTGTGGTCGCGGCTCGTCAAACGGTTCAATCCGCAGTCCGACAAGTCGCTGGCGCTCAGGACCCACTGCCAGACCTCCGGCTGGTCCCTGACCGCGCAGGACGTGTTCAACAACGTCACCCGCACGGCGATCGAGGCCATGGCGGCGACCCAGGGCCATACCCAGTCGCTGCACACCAATGCGCTCGACGAGGCGCTGGCGCTGCCGACGGATTTCTCGGCTCGCATCGCCCGCAACACCCAGCTCTTTATTCAGCAGGAGTCGGGCACCACGCGCATCATCGATCCTTGGGGCGGCTCCTATTATGTCGAGCGCCTGACGGCCGATCTCGCCGCCAAGGCGTGGGAGCATATCGAGGAGGTGGAGAAGCTCGGCGGCATGGCGAAAGCCATCGAGGCCGGCATTCCCAAGCTGCGTATCGAGGAGGCGGCGGCCAAGACCCAGGCCCGCATCGATGCCGGCCAGCAGGTCGTCGTCGGCGTCAACCGCTTCCGCGTCGACAACGAGCCGCCGATCGACGTTCTCAAGGTCGACAATTCGGCCGTCCGCGCCCGCCAGATCGAGAAGCTCGAGCGCCTGCGCGCCGAGCGAGACAGCGGCCGTGTCGAGGCGGCGCTTGCCGCGCTGGCCGAGGCCGCCCGCTCGGGTTCAGGCAATCTGCTCGCGCTTGGCGTGGATGCGGCGCGCGAGAAGGCGACGGTGGGCGAGATATCCTCGGCTCTGGAAAAGGCCTGGGGTCGGCACAAGGCCGAGGTGAAGATCAACTCCGGCGTCTACAAGACGGCGTTCGGCGCCGATGATGACAGGCTCGTGCGCGTCAATCGCCTCGTCCGCGATTTCACGGAAGAGGCGGGTAGCCCGCCGCGCATCCTCATCGCCAAGATGGGGCAGGATGGACACGACCGCGGCCAGAAGGTGATCGCCACCGGCTTCGCCGATCTCGGCTTCGACGTGGTGATCGGGCCGTTGTTCGCGACGCCGGAGGAGGCCGCCGACCAGGCGATCGAGCGGGATGTGCATGTGGTCGGCGTATCGTCGCTCGCCGCGGGGCATCTCACGCTCGTGCCGGCGCTGAAGGCCGAGCTCGACAGGCGTGGGCGTTCCGACATCCTCATCGTCGTTGGCGGCGTCATCCCCCCGCAGGACTATGATGCTCTCTATGACGCGGGTGCCATCGCCATCTTCCCGCCGGGCACGCCGATCACCGATGCGGCCCTTGCGGTGCTCGACAGGCTGAGCAACCATCTCGGCTATCGCCAGAAGGACCCCGCAGACTATCTCTGACAGGCAAACGGGCTGTCATGAAAGGCAAGAAGACCGCCATGATCGGACGCTTGAACCATGTGGCCATCGCCGTGCCGGATCTCGAGGCCGCGGCCGCCCTTTATCGCGACAGCCTCGGTGCCAATGTCACGCCGGCGCAGACCTTGCCCGCCCACGGGGTGCGGCTCGTCTTCGTGAATTTGCCGAATACCAAGATCGAACTGATGGAACCGCTCGACGAAAGCTCGCCGATCGCCTCCTTTCTGGCGAAGAGCCCGTCCGGCGGGATTCATCATCTCTGCTACGAGGTGGATGACATTCTCGCGGCGCGCGATCATCTCGTCGCCATGGGCGCACGGGTGCTCGGCAGCGGCGAGCCCAAAACGGGTGCCCACGGCCTGCCGGTGCTGTTCCTGCACCCCAAGGATTTCAACGGGACCTTGATCGAGCTGGAAGAAGCCGCGCCTTAGCGCACTGCCCCGCGTTATTGCTTGGTCTTGACGAGGCAGGTGACAATGTCCTGCATTGTATGCCACATTTGAACAGGCTCTTGCGGGCCTGAATGAAATCGCTGGCTTCACCTCAAGGCTGAAGTCTCCAATGAAAAGAGTTTCGCTTGCCGGAGGGGCACGTGAAGGTATTGACCGCAAACGGGGTGACGTCGTGAGTGATAGTGTGAACAAGGCCGGGGTTAAGCCCGTCATCTCCGTCGCGAATTTGACCACATCGTTCCTTGTCGAAGGTCAGCTTCGTCCCGTGGTGCGCAATATTTCCTTCGACGTTGCGCCGCGCGAAACCGTTGCCATCGTTGGTGAATCAGGCTCTGGCAAGAGTGTGACGGCGCTGTCGATCATGCGCCTGATTTCGGCCTCCAGCGGCCGCGTCGAGGGGTCCATCCGGCTTGGCGACCGCGACCTGCTGACGCTGCCCGAGCATGAGATGCGCAAGATTCGCGGCAACGACATCGCGATGATCTTCCAGGAGCCGATGACGTCGCTCAATCCGGTGCTGACGATCGGTTACCAGATTGCCGAAGCGCTGATGCTGCACCGCGGCATGTCGCATAGCGAGGCCAAGGCCGAGACGATCCGCCTTCTGGAGAAGGTGCGCATCCCCGCCGCCAAGTCCCGCTTCGATGAATATCCACACCGTTTCTCGGGCGGCATGCGGCAGCGCGTGATGATCGCGATGGCGCTTGCCTGCAAGCCGAAGCTCCTCATCGCCGACGAGCCGACGACGGCGCTCGACGTGACCATCCAGGCGCAGATCCTCGACCTCATCAAGATCCTGCAGGACGAGGAGGGCATGTCCGTGCTCTTCATCACCCATGACATGGGCGTGGTGGCGGAGATCGCGGACCGCACCGTGGTGATGTACAAGGGTGAGGCCGTCGAGTCGGGCGACACGGCGACGATCTTCAGCGCTCCGAAGGCGCCCTATACACGCGCGCTGCTGTCGGCCGTGCCACGGCTCGGCTCGATGGAGGGCCGCTCGCGGCCGATGCGCTTCCCCGTCGTCGACAAGACCACGGGTGAGTCCGACGTGCCGGTGGAGACGCCTGACACGGTCAAGGAGAAGGACCGGCCGGTGCTCGAGGTCAAGAACCTCATCACGCGCTTTGATATCCACTCCGGCCTGTTCGGTGGCGTCTCGGGCCGCGTGCATGCGGTCGAGAACGTATCCTTCAACGTCAAGGCCGGCGAGACACTGGCGCTCGTCGGTGAGTCTGGCTGCGGCAAGTCCACCACGGGCCGGTCGATCGTGCGGCTTGTCGAGCCCAATTCCGGCACGGTGATGGTCGACGGCCAGAACGTGCTCGATCTGAAGCGTGAGAAATTGCGTGAAATGCGCAAGAACATGCAGATGATCTTCCAGGACCCGTTCGCGAGCCTCAACCCGCGCGCAACGGTCGGTGCGGCCATCGCCGAGCCCATCCTGACCCACGGCATCGCCTCGAAGGCTCAGGCGCGCGAGATGACTGCGGACCTGCTGCATCGCGTGGGCCTCACCGCCGACATGGCGAGCCGCTATCCGCACGAGTTCTCGGGCGGTCAGCGCCAGCGCATCTGCATCGCGCGCGCCTTGGCGCTCAAGCCCAAGCTGATCATCGCGGACGAAGCCGTGTCGGCGCTCGACGTGTCGATCAAGGCGCAGGTGGTAAACCTGATGCTCGATCTGCAGGAGAGCATGGGCCTCGCCTATCTCTTCATTTCGCATGATATGGCCGTCGTCGAGCGTGTCAGCCATCGCGTGGCGGTCATGTATCTCGGCGAGATCGTCGAGATCGGCCCGCGCGTCGCGGTGTTCGGCAACGCGCAGCATCCGTATACGAAGAAGCTGATGGCGGCTGTGCCGATCCCGGATCCGGCGCGGCGCGGCCAGAAGCACCCGGTCTCGAACGACGAGATCAAGAGCCCGGTGCGTGCGGCCGATTTCGTCCCGCCAATCCGCGAGTATCGGGAGGTCTCACCCGGGCACTTCGTCCAGATCTGGGGCGCCGAGTGGGAACCCAAGACAGCGCTTGCCGCCTGATTGTTCGGCCGGGCATAGCTCAGACCCCGGATCTTCGCTGATCCGGGGTCTTTTCGTTGGGGCTTGCGTTGAAATGCCGGGTGTTCTCACCGGGGCGGTGTCGATTGCGGAGCCGACAGCGAAGTCTGACGCATTCGATTGGCGCAGGGTGCGTGACCCAGCGGCCAGCTTGACGATTGCCCATGCCACTGGCAACGATCGACAAATGCTAGGGATTGTGGCTGCCCCCGTCGGGGATGTCGCAAGGGCGGCATGCGGGCCGATTGGAATACCGGAAACTGTGCTGTGTTTCGCCAAAATATTGCTGCAGTAAGGCTTGCGACGGGGACGACGGAATGAATGATGGAACTGACATGACAGAGATCTCGGCCGAGTTTCGCTCCGCCATGCGAACATTGGCAGGTGCGGTCTCCGTGCTGACGGTTGGTGAAGGTGACGACCGTAATGGTTTTACCGCCACGTCCGTGTCTTCCTTTTCCATGGAACCGCCGCGTGTCACCGCCTTTATCAACAAAAACGCCTCGTCCTGGCCTACGATGAAGAAATACCAGGCCTTCGGCGTCAACATCCTCGCCGAGGGCCAGGAGGAGATCGCGGATCGGTTTGCCGGCCGCCATGGGACGAAGGGCCAGGATCGGTTCGCCGGGGCGACCTGGATCACCGCCGCCACGGGTGCGCCTCTTCTCGATGGGGCGCTGGTCGCCATCGATTGCAAGCTCGAAGAGGCAATCGAGCGCCATACCCATGCAATCCTGATCGGCCAGGTTTGTGCTGTCAGGCTCGCCGGCACGGATGTCGACCCGCTGCTCTACTGGCACGGCCGTTACCGCGGCCTCAAGTGAGGGCACCCATCGGGCTGGTCCGGCGGCGCCCTCGCGCTCCGTTTTTCGGCTCGCAAGCTGTTCAGCGTGTCCTCGGAAAAGCGTAGCCGGCTTGCTCCCGATGCAATGCCGGCTATCATTAGGCCGCTTATGCCAAAGGTCAGCGCCGACGCGCTCATTTGGGCTTTGCCGCATCTTGCCCAAGCCGCTTCCTGTTTTTTAGGATGCGGACGTCTTCGGGCGAGGTTGAGCAGAGTCTCGGCATCAGGTGTCAGTGCCACCTGGGCATCATGCCAATAGAACAAGATGCGCTGAGGAAAGCACGGTCCCTCCATGGCCATTTCTTTCGCACTGATTAACTTGGCCGGCTACGTCGCTTTGCTGCTCTGGGGCACCCATATGGTGCAGACCGGGGTGCAGCGCGCTTTCGGACCGCATCTGCGGACGTTCCTCGGCTCGGCGCTGCGCAACCGGTTGTCCGCCTTTCTCGCCGGTTTAGGCGTTACGGCGGTTCTGCAAAGCAGTACGGCAACCGGTCTTATGGTGACGGGCTTTGCGGCCGACGGCCTGGTCCGCCTCATGCCCGCGCTCGCGGTCATGCTCGGGGCCAATGTCGGCACCACGCTGATCGTCCAGGTCTTGTCCTTCGACGTTGCCGCCTTCGCGCCAGGGCTGATCCTGTTCGGCGTCGTGATGTTCCGGCGCGATTCCAGCACGCGGCTGCATGATCTCGGGCGTGTCTTCATCGGGCTCGGGCTCATCCTGATCGCCCTGCATCAGATGCTGACGCTGATGGCGCCCTTTGAAAATGCGCCTGGCCTCAAGGTCTTGCTGGGCGCGGTGTCGACCCTGCCGATCATCGACGTTCTGCTGGGGATCATCGTCACCTGGGCGTTTCATTCCAGCGTGGCGGTCGTGCTGCTGATCATGTCCCTGGCCACCAATGGCGTCATTCCGCCGGAAGCCGCCATCGCCTTCGTCATCGGCGCCAATATCGGGACGGCGGTCAATCCCGTACTCGAGGGGACGACGAGTGACGACCCGGCCGCCAAGCGGCTGCCGATCGGAAATCTGCTCAACCGGATCGTCGGCGGCGTTGTCGCGCTCGCCCTGATCGATCCGATCTCAAGCTTGATGGTCCGCCTCGACGGTGACGCGGGGCGCATGGTCGCTGATTTCCATACCTTCTTCAATCTCGTGATCGCCGCAGCGTTTTTCCCGTTCCTCGGTCCCTACAGCCGGTTCCTCGAGAAGATCTTGCCGGAGCGCGCGAAGGCGAACGATCCAGCGCAGCCGATCTATCTCGACAATGCGGCCAAGGAGACGCCGATCGTTGCCTTGGGCAGTGCCTCCCGCGAGGCATTGCGGCTGGCCGACATGCTGGAGAAGATGTTGCGCGGCGCGCGCGATGCTCTTGCCAAGGATGATCGCAAGATAATCAGCGAGACCAAGCGCCTCGATGATATCCTCGACAACCTCAATACCGCGATCAAGTCCTATCTGACCTCGATCGATCCTGAGGAGTTGAGTGATGCCGACCATCGGCGCCTGAACGAGGTGCTCGCATTTACGATGAATCTCGAACAGGCCGGCGATGTCATCGACCGTAACCTGCTGCCTCATGCCTCAAAGCGTCTCAAGCGCGGGCTCACCTTTTCCAAGGAGGGGCAGGGTGAGCTGCTGGCTTTGGTCGACAGGCTCATCGCCAACCTGCGGACGGCCGCATCGCTTTTCATGACGGAAGACGCCCGCGCCGCCCGACTTCTCGCGGAGGAAAAAGTGGCGTTTCGTGATGCGGAGAATGCTGCAACCGAGGCGCATTTTGCGCGTCTTCGCACGGGTCGTCTGGACACGGCCGAGACGAGCTCACTGCATCTTGATCTCCTGCGGGATATCAAGTTGATCAATTCGCATATAGTCGCCGCTGCTGCCTATCCTGTACTTGAGCGCACCGGTGATCTGCTGCCAAGCCGCATCGCGGCCACCGACGAATAGGATCCCGGGTTACTTGCGCCAGCGTGATTTGATGATGAGGACGTGGGATTGATGTTGAAGCTGTCGGCGACCTTGTTTGTTTTCGGTCTCATGGTCGCTCCCGCCTATGCTGTCGATCCCCGGCTGGAAGCCAGTCTCCGCAAGCTCGATCCGGCCGAGCGTTTCACACAGCTCTGCGACGTGGAGGCAATGGCGCGTATCCGTCACGATGCAAATGCCTTCCGTCCGGACCGGGCCCTCGCCGACGCTATCAGCCCCACCCAGCGCAATGGTGACCGGCTTACGGGCAATGGCGGGGCTTTCCGAAGCGCCGGCCACTGGTATCGCTACAGCTTCAGCTGTGAGGCGAACCCGGATCACATGAAGATCACGGCGTTCGACTACAAGATCGGACCCATGATCCCCGAAGCGCAATGGGCGAAATTCGGGCTCTGGCAGTAGCGCAATTCGCATCCGGGTTTCCTCCCGGGCCTTGACGGCGCTCAACGACGTTGCGTCTCGCCCATGCTTTCAGCGCGGGTCAGCGTTCTGCCCCGGGAATTTGTGCCGCAATTGATGATATGTCATCTATTGGTGCGGCGTCTGGTTCCGAGGCTGTCATGTCTGTTCTCCCCCACCATGAGCGCAACCGCCTTGGACCACTACTCGCCCATGCGGCGCGCCAGTGGCGTCGCGCCGTGGATCGCCATCTGCAACCCTTCGATTTGACAGAGGCGACCTGGCTTCCCCTGCTGCGCATCGCCCGCGCAACCCATCCCATGTATCAGAAGGATCTGGCCGCATCCCTGTCGCTCGATCGTTCGTCCGTCGTCCGACTGCTCGATTCGTTGCAGCGGGCTGGCCTGGTCGAGCGCCGTGAGGGGCGGGACCGTCGTACCAAGGCCATCGTGCTGACCGCGCTTGGCCAGGCGACGGTGCAGCGCGTGGAGGTGTTCGCGCGGGGCGTGCGCGAGGTGGCGCTGGCTAATGTTGCTCCCGAGGACCTCGCGATCACCATGCGGGTTCTCGATCATATCGCGACGGTTCTTTCCCCCGCAGCTGAAGAGATCGCCGCGTGAACGCCCCGATGAAGGACGCTGCGGCTGGCATGGTGGACGGGCCGCGTCCGAGGGTGCCTTTATGGCTTCTCGCCTCGCTGACCTTCAGCGCGACGCTCGCGATGCATATCTTCGTGCCGGCTTTGCCGCAGGTGGCGCAGGATCTCGGCGCCGGCATTGGTGCGATGCAGCTAACGATCAGCCTGTATATCCTCGGGCTGGCTGTCGGGCAGCTGATCTATGGCCCGATCGCCGACCGTTTCGGCCGACGGCCGACGCTCATTGCGGGACTGTCCATCTATGTCATGGCCGGCATCGCCGCCGCCCTGGCGCCGAGCGCGCATGGGCTGATTGCGGCGCGTCTGTTCCAGGCGATGGGCGGTTGTGTCGGCATGGTACTCAGCCGCGCTATTATCCGCGATATCTCCAGCCCCCAGGATTCCGTCCGAAGCCTGGCAATCGTGAATCTGTTCATCACCGTCGGGCCGGCGATCGCACCGCTGATAGGCAGCGTGGTGTCGTCCACCGTTGGCTGGCGCTTCATCTTTGTGCTGCTCGCCCTTTTCGGCGCGATGAACATCATGTTCACGGTGTGGCTTCTGCCGGAGACGCGGCGGTCCGGCGGCGACAATTCCGTGGCGACGCTGGCGCGCAACTATCGCAGCCTTCTCACATCGCCTGCCTTCCTCGGCTATGCCATAGGCGGTGGCTGTGCCACGACGTCCATGTACGCCTTCATCGGTGTGGCCCCCTTCATCTTCATCAACGAACTGGGCCGGCCTGCGTATGAGGTGGGGATTTATCTTGCGATCCTTGTCACCGGCATCTGGATCGGCAGCATCGCCGTCAGCCGTCTGATCATGCGCGTGCCGATCCGATCGCTTTTGATCGGTGGCAATCTCGTGAGCCTCGCGGCGGCCTTCATGTTCCTCGGTGTCGTCGTAAGCGGGCATCTCACCGTGTCTTGGGTCGTCGGGCTTATGTTCCTCTTCCTGTTTGGCGCCGGCTTTGCGGCGCCGACCGCTCTCACGCAAGCGGTCAGCGTCAACCCGAAGGTGGTGGGTTCGGCATCGGGACTCTACGGCTTCGCGCAGATGTCGGTGGGCGCGCTTTGCGCGGGGCTGGCCGGTGTCGGCTCGCATCCCGCGCTGGCTGCCGCCCTGGTGTTGGGCGGCGCGACGATCATCGCCCAGATCGCCTTCATGATCGCCCAGCATCACGCCAACGCTGGTTAGAGCGCGCTGATTTCACGCCGAACCACCGCGTCATCCCGGGGCGGCGCGAGCGCCGCGCCCGGAACGACAAGGTGGTTTCCGTCCAAACGCTGCATGCTCTAAGCAGGCTGCTTCAGCGCGCCGAGCCACTCCTTGCTGATGTTGACATCAGCCTGGGACAAGCCGTGGCCCGCCGGGAGGATGCGATGTGTCACCCGCCCGCCGCCCTCAGCGAGCGTGGCGGCCAGACGCTTGGCATTTTCCTCCTGCGCGATCGGATCCATCGACCCGGACAGGATGAGTACGTCCCGCCCGGCAAGATCCCGCACCGGCGCCTCCGGCAGAGGGACCATGGCGCGCAGCAGCACCGCGCCAGCCAGTGCATCCGGCTGGCGATAGAGCAGGGCCGCCGCGATATTCGCGCCATTGGAAAAGCCGATCGCTATCGGCGCTGGAAGGTCGTAGGCGGCTCGCGCCTCGCGAATGAAGCCCGCGAGTTCGTCGGCGCGGCGGCGCACGTCGTCCTCGTCGAAGACCCCTTCCGTGAGACGTCGGAAAAAGCGCGGCGCTCCCCCCTCTGAGACCTTGCCGCGCGGCGACAGGAGCGCGGCGCCAGGGGACAGCAGGTGGCCGAGCGACAGGAGGTCGTTCTCGTCACCCCCGGTTCCATGCAGCAACAGGAGTGGAGCGAGGCCGGCCTTCGTGGCGGGCTCGAAGCGGTGGATAAACGACAAAGCGGCGCTCATGACGGCCTCCTTGCAAATCAGGTTAAGCGCTGTCCCGCGCCGCGAGGGCGCAGGACAGGCGTCTTGTCTTCGCTGGCCCGGGATTAGCCGAGCTCGGGGAGCACAGCCTCGATCTCCGCGCGGCGGTGCTCGAGGAAGGACGGAAGCTTCAGGGCCTGGCCGAGCGAGGCCAGCGGCTCGTCGGCCGCGAAGCCCGGATCATCGGTCGCGATCTCGAAGAGTACATGGCCGGGCTCGCGGAAATAGACGGACCGGAAGTAATTGCGGTCCTTCTGCTCCGTGGTCTGGATGCCGTGGTTCTCCCGCAGCTTCCTGACCATCGCCTCCTGCGCGGCATCGTCAGCCGCGCGGAAGGCGACATGGTGAACCGACCCGCCCCCCATGCGCGCCGGCAGGAACTCGCCGGCGGCGCGCAGGTCGACGATACCGCCGATCGCGGTGTCGCCCGCCTTGTAGCGGATGAGCGCGCCCTCACGGCCGACTTCGCTGAAGCCGAGAACGTCCGTCAGGATCGCGCCTGTCGGCGCCGCGTCCTTGATCAGCAGGCTGACACTGTGAAAGCCGCGGATAGCGTTCTCCGCGGGAACGTCGCTGCCGCCCCATGCGGGTTCGGCTTCGATGCCCGCAACGCCGACGAGGGAAAGCCGCATACCGTCCGGATCCTTGAACGCCAGCACCGTTTCACCGAAGCGTTTCTCCGGGGCCTGGTGCACCACGCCCTTCTCGACGAAGCGGTGCGTCCAGTACCCGATGGACCCCTCCGGCACGCGGAACACCGTCTCCTGCGTCTCGCCGACGCCGAGGCGGCCGGGTGCCACATGCTCCCACGGGAAGAAGGTGAGGATGGTGCCGGGTGACCCTGCCTCGTCCCCGAAATAGAAGTGGTAGGTGCCGGGATCATCGAAGTTCACGGTGCGCTTCACGAAACGCAGGCCGAGGACTTCCGTGTAGAAATGGAAATTGCGACGTGCGGGACCGGCGATAGCGGTGACGTGGTGAATGCCATTCTGGACCATCGATCGTACACTCCTTCGGGGAGCTTCGACGGACACGCATCCGGAAGCTCGGTGCCGGGCGGTCATTGCCGCCTTCGATGTGTCTAGAGATAGCGCCAATCGCTCGAAGCGCTAGGGTGTTTCCATTGCGTTTATGCAATGTCTGTTCTGCTTTTCTCGACCTGAGTTTGCCGCTAAGCTCTGGAGCCCTTGGCCAGCCTGGCCGATGGTTGTGGCATTGGGATCCGCGTCATGGTTGAGCCTTTCAAGCATCTTGCCTGGGACGACTTCCGTCTGATCAAGGCGATCGCCGATGCGCGCGGGTTGCCGGCTGCCGCCGCGCAGATGGGCGTGAACCATTCGACCGTGTTCCGGCGTCTCGGCCAGATCGAGGAGGCGCTCGGCGTCAAGCTGTTCGAGCGCCACCGGGCGGGCTATGCGCTGACGCCTGCGGGAGAAGAGATCGTCGCGGTCGCGGAGCGGGTCGATGCCGACATCACGGCGGTGACCCGCAAGCTTGTCGGGCGGGAGCTGGCGCCGGCCGGTGAGCTGCGCGTCACCACCAACGACTCCCTCCTGGTGCATCTGCTGACATCCCTGTTCGCCCGGTTCCGCGAGGCCTACCCCACGATCCAGCTCGATATCGTGCTGACAAATCAGGCGCTCAATCTCTCCAAGCGGGATGCCGATGTCGCCATCCGCGCGACCGACAAGCCGCCCGAGAATCTCGTCGGGCGCCGCATCGCCAATGTCGCCTGGGCGCTCTATGGCCGGGCGAGCGATTTCCCGGACCCGGAGACCCAGCGCAACGCCGATCTTGCGACGCTGTGCAACAGGACCTGGGTCTCGCTTGGCGACAATCTCGGCTCGCTCAATGTGGTGCGCTTCGTGCGGACCCATATCGCGCCGGAGAATGTCGGCTACAAGGTCAATACGGTGCTCGGGCTCGCCGAGGCGATCGAGGCAGGTTTGGGCATCGGCCATCTGCCTTGTTTCATCGCCGATGCGCGCCCGTCGCTGGTGCGGCTGCAGCCGCCGGACAAGCAGTTCGAGGCGCAGCTGTGGCTGCTCACCCACCCGGATCTGCGCCACAACGCCCGCGTGCGTGCGCTGATGGATTTTCTCGCCGCCGAAATGAGCCAGTGCCGCCGCTATATGGAAGGCGAACTGATCTGAGGGGGCAATGTCCGGCCGGCGGTTCTCCCTCTCCCCGGCGGGAGAGGGTTGGGGTGAGGGGAATCAGCGCTGATCCTGGACCCTCACCCTGTCCCTCTCCCACTCGGGAGAGGGGACGCTAGCGATTCACCGCGCGGCTGACGTCCGCCTTACGCTTCCGGCGGCAGGAAGTGGACGTTGTGAAGGGCGGCCCGGCGCACGACCTCGGCCGGGTCGGGAACGCCGTGGATGGCGGTGAACAGCTCGAACAGCTTTTGCGTCGGGCTCACCCAGAACAGGCATTTGGCCGTCTGGTCACTCTTGTTGAAGATGCCGTGGGCCTTGTCGCGCGGCAGGCGGGCGAGATCGCCGGGGCCGGCCTTGTTCTCGACGCCTTCCAGCCAGAAGGTCAATTCGCCTTCAAGCATATAGATATATTCATCCTGGTCGGGATGGATATGCGGCGGCACGAAGGTGCCGGGCGGGAAGGTCGCATGCCAGGAAAAGCTGTCATCCGTCCGTGTTTTCGGCACATAAGTCTGGCCAAGGATATTCCAGGTGATGCCGTCCAGGCCGTCGTTGGCCTTGCGAATACCTGCGGTCTCTGCAATCGACATGGGGTTCACCTTTCCGTTTCAGATGGGCCCATCTCTCTCGTGGGGCCCGTTGAACACTGCGCGTCTTGTTTCTCACTATAGCGGCTGTGATGTCCGGATTGGATCGGCGGCGTCCGCCGGGACTTCATACATGGAGAAAGCGGTCCTTCACGCTGGGATCAGACTTCAGCGCGCTGCTCGTGCCGGTCCAAACCACCGCGCCCTTTTCGATGACCACATGGCGATCCGCGAAAGTGGTCAAGGCATCGACATTCTTGTCCACGACGAGGATCGCCTGATGCTCGTTCTTGAGCTGGCGCAGGCAGTTCCAGATCTCTTCCCGGATCAGCGGCGCGAGCCCCTCGGTGGCCTCGTCGAGCATGAGAAGGCGGGGGTTCGTCATCAACGCGCGGCCGATGGCGAGCATCTGCTGCTCACCGCCTGAGAGCTGGTTGCCGAGATTGCCGCGCCGCTCCTTGAGGCGTGGAAAAAGCGCGTAGATATCGGGCAGCGACCAGCGCGGCGCCTTGCTGCGGTCCGGTCCGGGCGAGGCCGTCGCGACCAGGTTTTCTTCCACCGTGAGATTGGGGAAGATCTGCCGGCCCTCCGGCACAAGGCCAATGCCCTGGCGGGCGACCCGATAGGCCGGCTGCCCCGCCAGCGGCTTGTCGTTGAAGCTCACCGAGCCGCCGGTCGCGGGCAACAGGCCGATAATGGTCTTGATCGTCGTCGTCTTGCCCATGCCGTTGCGGCCAAGCAGCGTGACGACCTCGCCGGCGCCGATCTCGAAGGAGATGTCGAAAAGGACCTTGGCAGGCCCGTAGGCCGCCTGGAGATCACGCACGCTGAGCATCAGGCTGCCTCCTCGCCGAGATAGGCCGAGCGTACCTCTGCATTGTTGCGCACCTCATCGGCCGATCCCGTGGCGATGACGCGGCCGTAGACGAGTACGGAAATGCGATCGGCCAGCTGGAAGACCGCGTCCATGTCATGCTCGATCAGGAGGATGCCGAGCGTGCCCTTCAGGCTCTTGAGCGTCGCGATGATGCGCGCCGATTCCTCATGGCTCGTGCCGGCCAGCGGCTCGTCCAGCAGCAGCAGGCGAGGGCGCGTCGCGAGCGCGATGGCGAGTTCGAGTTGCCGCTTCTCGCCATAGGAGAGGAGGCCCGCCGGCACGGCCGCGCGCGGCAGCAGGCCGAACTGGTTGAGGATGACCCGCGCGGGGGCGTTCAGTTCCTCCTCCTTGCCGGCATTGCGGAAGAAACGGAAGCTCGACCCCGAGCGCCCCTGGACCGCGAGCGCGACATTCTCCAGCACCGAGAAATCCGGCAGGATGGAGGTGATCTGGAAGGACCGGGCGAGGCCTCCCGCGGTGCGTTCCGCCATGGTCCGCTGCGTGATGTCTTCGCCCGCGAAGAGGATGCGCCCCGTATCGGGGCGGGCGAGGCCCGAGATCTGGTGGATCAGCGTCGTCTTGCCGGCGCCGTTCGGGCCGATGATGGCGTGGAGCTCATTGGCGCCGACATTCAAGGACACGTCGTCGGTGACCTTCAGGGCCCCATAGTTCTTCGCGAGATGGTCGAGGACAAGAAGGGGGCCGGTCATGGGCTGGTTCACGGCCGCGTCCTCTCGATGAGGGGCGTGATGCCGCCCCGGATATAGAGCACGCACAGGATCAGGAGTGGGCCGAAGATGATGTGCCAATGCTCCGTAAACCCCGCGAGCACCTCTTCCGCCAGAAGAAAGACGATGGCGCCGGCGATCGCCCCATGCAGGGAACCCATGCCGCCGAGTACCACCATGAAGATCAGGTCGCCGGAGCGCTGCCAGCTCATGGTCGCCGGGCTCACGAACTCGCTGGTGTTGGCGAGAAGCACGCCGGCCAGCGCCGCGATCATGCCCGCGATGACATAGAGCACGAGCTGGTAGCGATAGGGCGAGAAGCCGATGGCCTGCATGCGCACCGGGTTCTGTCGGGCGCCCCGCAGGACGCGCCCGAAACGGGAGGCGACGAGCATGCGGCAGGCGAGATAGACCACACCGAGCGTCGCGAAGGCCGTGTAGTAGAGCACGCGGTCGTTGTCGAGCGGGTCAAAGCCGAAGAACAGGCTGCGGCTCGGCAGATTCATGCCATCGTCGCCGCCATAGGCCGCCAATGATGTCGCCAGGAAGAACAGCATCTGCCCGAAGGCCAGCGTGATCATGATGAAATAGACGCCGCGCGTCCTCAGCGAGATGGCGCCGGTGATCGCCGCGAAAATGGCCGAGACCGCGAGCGCGGCGATGACCTGCAGGCCAATGCCGTTGATGCCGTGGCTGGCAAGTATGCCGACCGAATAAGCGCCGATGCCGATGAAGGCGGCGTGGCCGAAGCTGACAAGGCCGGCATAGCCGATCAGGAGGTCGAGCGAGAGCGCGGCGAGACCCAGCACCATCACGCGCGTCAGGAGCGACAGGAGGAAGCTCTCCGTGCCGAACTGCGCGAGCCAGGGTGCGATAGCCAGGCCCCCGAAGACGATGACCGGCATCACGAGCCGCCGCAGGCTCGGGGGCGCGTCTGCCGGCGCGGCTTGCTGGACCGGACGGGCGGCATCCGTCATCGCGGATCTCTCGGCATGGGGAGGCCTCTCACGCGCGTCACTCTCAACGTTTGGCCGGGAAAAGGCCGGCGGGTCGGATGCACAGGGTCACGGCCATCAGCACGTAAATCAGCATCGGGGCAATCGCCCGGCCGGTCTGGCTTGCCGTGGATGGATCAAGGATGGCGCGCAGCAGCATCGGGGCCATGAAGCGGCCGAGCGTGTCGACGACGCCGATCAGGAGCGCGGCCAGGAAGGCGCCACGCACCGAGCCGATACCGCCGATGACGATGACGACGAAGGCAAGGATCAGCACGTTGTCGCCCATGCCCGGCTCGACCGAGAGGATGGGGGTGACCATCGCCCCCGCGAAGCCCGCAAGCATGGCGCCGAAGCCAAAGACGAAGGTGAAGAGGAGGCGGATGTTGATGCCAAGTGCCGACACCATGGGCGCGTTCGAGGCGCCGGCGCGCACGAGCATGCCGACCTTGGTGCGGTTGACCAGGAGATAAAGCAACAAGCCGACCGCGAGCCCCGCGATGATGATGGCAATGCGGTAGACAGGGTAGCGCAGCCCGCCGATCAGCGGGATCGACCCCGACAGGATGTCCGGCACCGGCACGCTCAGCGGAGCCGCGCCCCAGAGGATCTTCACCGCCTCATTCAGCGTGATGATCACGCCGAAGGTCGCCAGCACCTGATCGAGGTGATCACGATCGTATAATTTGCGGAAGACGAGCACTTCGAGCAGCAGGCCAAAGGCGAGCGCCGTCGGCAGCGCGAGCAGGAGCCCGAACAGGAAATTCCCCGTCAGCGCGGTGAACATGGCGGCGAGATAGGCGCCGACCATGTATTGGACGCCGTGGGCAAGGTTGATGAAGTCCATCACGCCGAAGACGAGCGTCAGGCCCGCGGCGATGAGAAAGAGAATGAGCCCGAACTGCAGGCCATTCAGCATCTGGACGAGGAAAAGGCTCAGCGGCATCTGGCGCTCATGGTGGGCAGTAATGAATGGCATCCGCCTCCGGTCATCCCGGGATAGGGCGAAACGTGAGGCCTGGGATCCAGGCCTCCGGCTAGAGCGAATCCGACTTGCACGACATCCGATGCAACAATCCAAGTCGATAAATTTGCTCTTCGATTCTTGCATCGAGCAAATCCCCGACAGAAGGGTTGCCCTTGGGACAGGTAGAAATTCCAAACCCCCTTTTTGTCCCGTGTCATCAAGTCAGCCGCGACGCGTCGATCCCTCCCCTTCAGGGGAGGGTGGCGCCGCAGGCGTCGGGTGGGGTCGACATGCCGCCGACCTCGCCGAAAAACGCCAACCAGTCTGGTCACGGAGCGTCGCCCTGGCCTCGTTGTCCCCCACCCGACCTCGCTGACGCGAGGCCACCCTCCCCCGAAGGGGAGGGATCAGTGGCGGCGGTTCCCCGATCCATGGATATGCTGGTGGCAAGTCCCGCATCAGCGGCGTCCATCCATTCCGGGGTTAGCCTGCGCCATCCCGGAATGACCTGTCCCCGCAGCGCTGACCTCAATTGGTCAGCGAGCATTCCTTCGCATAGGGGTCGGCATAGTTCGTGAAGACCTTCTCCACGATTTCCGTCTGGAACTTGCCGTCCGGCCGCTTGGCGACCTTCGTCAGGTAGAAGTCCTGGATCGGATAGCCGTTGGCGCTGAACTTGAAGTTACCGCGCAGCGACTTGAAATCCGCCTTCAGGAGCGCGGCGCGCAGCGCATCCTTGTTGGCAAGGTCGCCCTTCGTGGCCTTGACCGCGCTGTCGATGAGCTTGGCCGCGTCATAGGCCTGGAAGGCGTAGCTGCCCGGAACCGAGTTGTAAGCCTTCTCATAAGCCGCGACGAAGGCCTTGTTCTCCGGGGTGTCGAGGTTCGGCGCCCAGTTCGAGCCCGCGAACATGCCGACAGCCGCATCCTTCTGGGCGGGAAGTGTCGATTCGTCGACCGTGAAGGCGGAGAGAACCGGGATCGTCAGGCCGGCCTGCTGATATTGCCGCACCAGGTTCACGCCCATGCCGCCGGGCATGAAGGTGTAGATGGCGTCGGGCTGCAGCGCGGCGATATTGGCGAGCTCCGACTGGAAGTCGAGCGTGTTGAGCGGGACATAGGATTCCGCCACGACCTCACCCTTGAAGTCGCGCTTGAAGCCGGCGATCGCGTCCTTGCCGGCCTGGTAGTTCGGCGCCAGCAGATAGACTTTCTTGTAGCCGCGATCCTGCGCCACCTTGCCCGAAATCTGGTGGACCTGATCGTTCTGATAGGATGTGACGAAGAAATACGGGTTGCAGCTCTTGCCGGCGAGCACCGACGGGCCAGCATTCGGGCTGATCAGGAAGGTCTTCGCGTCCGTCACCGGCTTCGAGATCGCCATCAGGACGTTGGAGAAGATCGGCCCGACAACGAAATCGACCTGATCACGTTCGAGCATCCCCTTGACGCGGGTGACGGCGACATCCGGCTTCAGTTCGTCATCGACGACGATCACCTCGACCGGCAATCCACCGAGCTTACCGCCGAGTTCCTTGACGGCGAGTTCGAACCCGTCACGCGCCTGCTGCCCGAGAACTGCGGAGGGGCCGGAGAGTGAAACGATAACACCGACCTTAACCTTGTCCGCCGCCACGGCGGCCTGCGTGAAGGCCTGCCCGGCAAGCAATGTCGCCGCAGCGATTGCGCCGAGACCAAAGCGTGTTACGCAATCCTTCATATCCTAGATCTCCCCAACTTCTGTTCCCCTGGGTGGTGCGCTGCTTGAGGCGCTCACTTTGCCGTGCAGAGCTTATCATCTCTCCGAACGGGTCGCTCGTCGAGCAATGCTTTGGAATGAAAGCCGCATGAAAGCCCTTGCCAGACGATAGTTCAAGATTAAAATAAATTGCATGGAGGCCGCAAGGGCCTTGCGCGCCGCCCGACGCCAACGGTTGGTCCGGCCGCACAAATCCTTGTGAGGCAGCCCTTTTCGGGCGCCGGCCTTTCGACCGGATGGAGCGTGCGGTCCCGCGATAAGGGGAGGGGCCGCACACGAGGGAGATGACGATGGCACACACGGCGCATGTGGACACCTTTGCGCGTGACAACCTGCCGGCGCGTGAGTTGTGGCCGGAGATGATCTTCGACCGACCAGAGTTCCAATATCCCGAACGCCTCAACTGTTGCGTCGCGTTTCTCGATCGCTGGATTGCCGAGGGGCATGGTGATGCGCCCTGCATGTTCGGTCTCGACGAGGCGCTGACCTACCGCCAACTTTATGAGCGTGTGAATCGGATCTGCAACGTACTGGTCGATGACCTCGGCCTTGTGCCCGGTGGCCGCGTTTTATTGCGCTCCGCCAACAACACGATGATGGTCGCGACCTATCTCGCCGTTCTGAAGGCGGGCGGCGTGGTCGTCGCCACCATGCCGCTCCTGCGCGCCAAGGAACTCATCTATCCCATCGACAAGGCGGAGATCGCGCTTGCGCTCTGTGACCATAAGCTCGCCGACGAGATGGAAAAGGCCGCGAGCCGGACCTCCGCGCTGAAGCGCATCGTCTATTGGGGATCGGGCAAGGCTGATTCGCTCGAGAGCCTGATCGCCGAGGCGAGCCCTGCGTTCACGGCGGTGGATACAGCCGCCGACGATGTTTGCCTCATCGCCTTCACATCAGGCACGACCGGCGTTCCGAAAGGCACCATGCATTTCCACCGGGATATGCTGGCGATCTGCGACGGCTTCTCACGCAACGTGCTGCGGCCGGTTGAGACCGATCGCTTCATCGGTTCGGCTCCACTCGGCTTTACCTTCGGGCTCGGCGGGATCGTGCTCTTTCCCATGCGCATCGGCGCCTCATTCGTCGTGCTGGAGAAAGCCGGGCCGGACGATCTGCTGCCGGCTATCGAGAAATTTAAGGTGACGATCTGCTTCACGGCGCCAACGGCCTATCGCGCGATGATCCCGAAGCTCGATCAGTTCGACATCTCCTCCCTGCGCAAATGCGTCTCGGCGGGCGAAGCCTTGCCGAAGAGCACCTTCGATGCCTGGTTGGCCGCCACCGGCCTCAAACTTATCGACGGCATCGGCGGCACGGAGATGCTGCATATCTTCATCAGCGCCCGCGAGGAGGAGATCCGCCCGGGCTCGACCGGCAAGCCCGTCCCGGGCTTCGAGGCCAAGGTGGTGGACGACGAGGGCCACGAGGTGCCGCCCGGCACCCCGGGACGCCTCGCGGTGCGCGGCCCCACCGGCTGCCGTTATCTCGCCGACGAACGCCAGCTCAAATTCGTCCAGAACGGCTGGAACATGACCGGCGATACCTATGTCATGGATGAGGACGGCTACTTCTGGTACCAGGCGCGCTCCGACGACATGATCGTCTCGTCGGGCTACAACATCGCCGGTCCGGAGGTCGAGGCGGGGCTTCTTACCCACGCGGCCGTCGTCGAATGCGGCGTCGTGGGGGCGCCCTGCGAGCAGCGCGGTCGCATCGTCAAGGCCTATGTGGTGCTGCGCGAGGGCGAACCGCGCGATGCGGAGATGATCAAGCGCCTGCAGGAGCATGTCAAAGCCGAGATCGCGCCTTACAAATACCCGCGCGAGATCGTCTTCGTGGACGAATTGCCGAAGACCTCGAGCGGCAAGTTGCAGCGCTACGCGCTGCGCGTGCGAGCCGAGGAAGAGGCTTTCACCGGCAAGGGAACGGCCTGATCCTTAAAGCATGTCCTTCAGTGCTTCTGGTTCGGGGCGGGAAACGCGGGGTCATCCGGGAAGCCGCAAATCGGCTGCCCGGAATCCATGCACACCGTCGGTGATTCATGGGAATGCGCCGGTGTTCATGGTTCCCGGGCTATCCTTGTATGTCGGGTCAGCCTAGAGGGCGGGCGATTCCATAAAACGGGGCAGGGCATGACGGCAGGCATTGGAGCGCAAGATCGAGACTGGTACGAGCGCGAGTATAACCCGCGCGTCACGGTCCCCGAACTGCCGCGCATCCTTGCTGACTGGATCGCGCGCTCCAAGGCCACGCGCGAGCGGCATCCACCGCTGGCCGATATCGCCTATGGATCGCATCCGCGTGAGGTATTCGACCTTTTCCGGGCACCGCATGCACGGGGGACCGTGGTTTTCATCCACGGTGGCTACTGGCGCGCCTTGTCGAAACTCGAAACGAGCTGGGTCGCGGATGCCTTCCTCGATCAGGGCCTGTCGGTCGCGCTGTTGAATTATCCGCTCTGCCCGGATGTGACGCTCGCCCATATCCGTGAGTCGGCGCTCAGTGCTTTCGCGAAGCTCTACAGGGACGTGCTGAACGACGACGAGCGCCGCAGCATTGTCGTCACCGGCCACTCGGCCGGCGGCTATCTCGCCGCGCTCCATCTCATGACGGACTGGACGGCGTGGGGATTGCCGGAGAAGCCGATCGCCGGGATCGTCTCCATCTCCGGCGTGTTCGAGCTTCTGCCGCTCCTCAATACCTCCATGAATGAGGCGCTGAGGCTCGATGCCGCGGAGGCGGAGCGTCTCACCTTGCTCGGCCAGCCTTGGGTCACGCCGGCCAAGGTCGCTTTCGCGGTCGGTGGCCGTGAGCCGGAAGCTTTCCATCGCCAGTCCCGCGACATGGCGGCTGGCTGGGCCGATCTCTCACCGCGATCCTTCGCGGTGCCGGACACCCATCATTTCAACGTCTTCGATGGCCTGGCCGTGCCGGGCAGCGCGCTCAATGCCGCCGTCATCGAGATGGTGGGCGAATAGGTTTGTGGGCGGGGTAACACCTGCCAGGATCCTTTGGCGCTGCCGATAGTCGGTAGCGTTCCCTCTCCCGGCGGGAGAGGGACAGGGTGAGAGTTTGTGGACTGTTGTCGATATGGAGGGTTTCCCCCTCACCCCAGCCCTCTCCCCGCCGGGGAGAGGGGGCCTGTCGTGCGAGCCGGACGCTAAGCCGCCTTGCCCTTGTCCGCCGCGAAGCCGGCGCGCTGGGCATAGCCGCGGACGATGGCTTCGCGCTCGGCGTGGCTCAGCACCTCATCGATGTCCGTGAAGCCATCGGGCGCCAGCTTTTCCACCGCGTCGATCACGCCTTCCGGCCCGCCTTTACGGTTGGAATGCACGATCTCGGCCGTTTTCGGCAGGCGCTCGGCGTCGTAGGCGGCCAGTGCCTGCATGGGATGTTCGGCGCGAACCAGCGCGTCACCCAGCGCGCGCGCATCGAGGATGGCCTGCGAGGCGCCGTTCGAGCCAACGGGATACATGGGGTGGGCGGCGTCGCCGAGGAGGGTGACGCGGCCATGTGACCAGCGCGGCAAGGGGTTGCGATCACTCAAGGGATATTCCCAGAAGGTCTCGGTCGCGCGCATCAGGGCGTGAACGTCGACATGGGGGATGCTGATCCCGGCGGTGTTCGGCGTCAGATCGTCCCAATGGCCCGGACGTGACCAGTTCTCGCGGGCCGGCAGGCTCGTGCCATCCCCGAGCTTGCCGATAACCGCCCAGTTGGTGAAGACCGTGTCCGGTGTCGAGCCTTCGGCGATGGGGTAGACCACCATCTTGGATTCGAGGCCGCCGGCGATGATCATCGACCGGCCTGTGAGGAAGCGCGGCCAGTCACGGGCGCCGCGCCAGAGCACGAGGCCGTTCCAGACCGGCCCGCCCTCGTCGGGGAACAGCGTCCGGCGCACGACCGAGTGGATCCCGTCCGCGCCGACAAGGATCTCGCCGCGTGCCGTCTCGACGGGATTGCCGGCATGGTCGGTGAATTCAGCACTCACTCCGCCCTCATCCTGGGTGAAGGATGCGAGCCGACGACCCGTATGCACCTTGTCCGCGCCAAGCCGCTCGATCACGGCGTCCAGGATAACCGATTGCAACCGGCCGCGATGGATGGAGAACTGCGGCACGTCGTGGCCAGCGTCGAGCCCGCGCGGTTCGTGCCATACCTCCTGGCCCTGCCGGTTGAGGTAGAACAGCTCATAGGTGCGGATGGCGACAGCGTCGAGGCGCTCAAGAAGGCCAAGCGCGGCCAATTCACGAATGGCGTGGGGCAGGACATTGATGCCGACACCGAGTTCCTGGATGCTCGCCGCCTGCTCGTAGATTTCACACGCAAGGCCGCGGGCATGCAGCATCAAGGCCGTGGTCAGGCCGCCGATACCCCCGCCGACGATGATGGCCTTCATGGCTCTTCCCCTCGTTCTCTGGATCGATGCATTTTTGGTGCGGCCATGTGTGACCACGCCAATGCTTTAGGTTTAAAGCAATAGCATAGGGCAGACGAGGGAGGGATACAAAAAATCGCGCCCGATCGAAAGACCGGGCGCGTTGACGATCGTTCACCTCTCCCGGGTGTAGAGATCGCACCGCAGGCGCAGGTGAGGCGCAGCCCGCTGCGGACAGGGCAACCCCCTCACCCCAACCCTCTCCCCGCCGGGAAGAGGGGGGCCTGTCGCGCCTGGCGGTACGCTCAACGCCGCTGTCATCGGATGGTGGGGTGATCACTTGCGTTCCCTCTCCCGGTGGGAGAGGGGCAGGGTGAGGGTTTGCGGTCTGTCATCGTAGAGGGTTTCCCCATCACCCCAGCCTTCTCCCCGCCGGGAGAGGGAGACATGCGTCGCGCCTTCTGCCATTTGGGCGACTGTAATGTGCAAATGGAAGCGGTCGGCTTACGGCATGACCGCTTCGATAAGGAACGGCCCACGCCGCGTGAGGGCAGCGTCGAAGACCTTCGCCAGCTCATCGGTCGTGGTGACGCGGGCGCCTTCCACGCCCATGCCCTTGGCTATGCTGACCCAATCGAGCGCCGGATCATCAAAGGCAAGCATGCGCTCGGCATTGCGGCCGAATTCCTTAACGCCGACATTACGCATTTCGCCTTGCAGGATCGCGTAGGCGCGGTTCGAGAAGATGATCGAGATGACGTCGAGTCTCTCGCGCGCCTGCGTCCACAAGGCCTGGACGGTATACATGCCGCTGCCGTCGGCCTGCAGGCCGATGACCTTGCGGTCGGGGCAGGCGACGGCCGCGCCGGTGGCCAGCGGCAGGCCGACGCCAATGGAACCGCCGGTGAGCGCGAGCATGTCGTGGGGGGCAGCCAGATGCGCGTAGTTATGGAAGGCGCCTGACGTGACGGCTTCGTCGCAAAGGATGGCGTTCTCCGGGACGCGCTGCATCACGACGCGCGCGATGGCATCGGCCGTCAGCGGGCCGGAAGGCACCGCGGCGGTCAGGGCTTCGGCGTCGGGCGCAGGTCGCAACTGGACCTTGCGCGGCGCTCCCACTTCGTCGGCGAGCCATTCCAGCGCGGCGGTGAGATCTTGTCCCGCCTCGGCGAGCGTAATCAGCTCGCAGTCGTTGCGCACCACGCGGCCCGGCTTTCCGGGATAAGCGAAGAAAGCGACCGGCACCGTGGCGCCGACCATGATCATCACATCGACGTCCTTGAGCGCCTCCACGGCGACATCGACCGCGTAGGGCACCCGCTCGAAGGGCACGCGGCCGCGGCCGCGCTGGGCACGCGCGTTCGAGGTCGGTGACATCACGCGTGCGTTCGCCGTCTGGGCGATCGCGTCAGCCACGCTGAGCGGCTCCGCGCGAAGCGCGCGACCGCCGAGGAGCAAGGCCACGCGCTTGCCGGAGCGAAGCGCGGCAGCCGCGGCCTTCACCGTCCGCTCGTCGATCCCCGGCGGCTTGGGCCGTTCGGCGCGCTTGATGGCCCGGGGCGTGACCGTCCCCCAGGCCATGTCGCCGGGCAGGATGAGCGTGGACACACCCGGCAGCGAAACGGCAGCGCGCCAGGCCGCCGCCGCATCTTCGTCGATCGTCTCCGCGCTGATGATCCGGCGCACCCAGTTGGACATGGGTCGCGCCAGACTCTCGATGTCGCTGGTCAGCGGCGCGTCGTGCTGCAGATGGTAGCTCGCATGGTCGCCGACGACATTGATCATCGGCGTCTTCGCGCGGCGGGCGTTGTGCATGTTGGCGAGGCTGTTGGCGAGGCCGGGCCCGGTATGCAGAAGCGTCGCCGCGGGCTTGTCCGCCATGCGCGCATAACCATCGGCTGCCGCCGTCACGACACCTTCGAACAGGCCCAGCACGCAACGCATGCGCGGCTTGGCATCGAGCGCCGCCACGAAATGCATCTCGGACGTGCCCGGATTGGCGAAGCAGACGTCGACGTCGTGGGCCAGGAGGGTATCGCAGAGAAGATCGGCACCGTTCATCAGTTCTGGCTCTCGGTCACGAGTTCGGCGAGGGCGGCCTCCAGAATGGCGAGACCTTCCTTTACCTGTGCCACGGGCGTGGTGAGCGGTGCAAGCAAGCGCACGACATTGGCATCCGGCCCGCAGGACAGGAGGATGAGGCCCTTGTCCTGCGCGCGGGTGATGAGCGCGCTCGTCAAGGCCGCGTCGGGCGCGCGCGTCGCCCGGTCCTTCACAATCTCGAACGCCGTCATGGCGCCGAGACCGCGCACGTCGCCGATGCAAGCGAATTCATTGCGCTTTGCCATCGCGGTCAGGTGGTCGCGCATGATCTCGCCGATCTCGGCCGCGCGGCCGGTCAGGTTCTCCTCCTCGACCACGTCGAGTACCGCATGGGCGGCGGCGACGCCGATGGGGCTGCCGCCATAAGTGCCGCCAAGCCCGCCGGGGGCAGCCGCGTCCATGATCTCGGCGCGGCCTGTGACGGCCGACAGCGGGAAGCCGCCGGCGAGGCCCTTGGCCATGGTCACGATGTCGGCCGCGACGCCCGCGTGCTCGGCCGCGAAGAGCTTGCCCGTGCGGGCAATACCGGTCTGGATCTCATCGATGATCATGAGGATGCCATGCTCGTCGCAGACCTTGCGGACCTCGCGCAGGAAATCGAAGGGCGCGACATAGAAGCCGCCTTCGCCTTGCACCGGCTCGACGATGATGGCGGCGACCCGCGCCGGGTCGACATCCGTCAGGAACAGGCTCTTCAGCCCGGCGATGGCCTGCGCCGTGTCGATGCCGTGGTAGGTCTTCGGGAAGGGCGCGTGGAAGACGTCGGCCGGGAACGGGCCGAAGCCCTTCTTGTAGGGCACGACCTTGCCGGTGAGCGCCATGCCGAGCAGCGTGCGGCCGTGGAACGCGCCGCCGAAGGCGATGACGGCCGGGCGGCCGGTGGCGTTGCGGGCGATCTTGACGGCGTTCTCGACGGCTTCGGCACCGGTGGTGACGAGCATGGTCTTCTTCGCGAAATCCCCGGGTGCCAGCGCGTTGAGCCGCTCGGCGAGGCTGACGTAGCTCTCATAGGGAGCGACATGGAAACAGGTATGCGTGAAGACCTGAGCCTGCTCGGTGACGGCGGCGATGACCCGGGGGTGGCAGTGGCCGGTGTTGACCACCGCGATGCCGGCCGCGAAATCGATGTAGCGCTTGCCGTCGACGTCCCACAACTCCGCATTTTGAGCGCGCGCCACATAGATCGACTTGGTGGCCACGCCGCGTGCCACGGCGTTCTTGTGCCGCTCCGCCAACTGAGTTGTTGCATTCATCGCCATCGTCTCCCAGAAAATGCGCCACCCGCGTCCCTGCGCGAAGGTCAGCCTATCGGTCGAGCGGACGATAATCTTGCGCAGAATTTTAAGCAATATGGATAAAATAGTCCGCAACATGTCGGAGCTGGATGGATGGAGTTTGACGTCGGTGCGCGGCTGCGCGAGCTGAGGGCCGCGGCGGGGCTGTCGCAGCGTGATCTCGCGGAACGCGCGGGTGTGACGCATGGGTTGATCTCGATGATCGAGCGCAACCGCAACAGCCCGTCCGTGGCGTCGCTGCGCAAGATTCTCGGTGGCATTCCCACCACCATGTCGGAGTTTTTCAACGAGGATCAGGCCACCAACGACAAGATCTTCTTCGCGGCGAGCGAGCTGACCGATCTCACCTCCCGTGTCGTCCCGCGCGGGCGCGGGGCGGCCGGGCGCATGGCTTTCCGCCAGGTCGGCGACGCCCGCGCGCATGACCTGCAGATTCTGCACGAGCGCTACGAGCCAGGTGCCGACACCGGACCGACGATGCTGGAGCATCCCTCGCGTGAGGGCGGCGTGGTCATCTCCGGCGAGATCGAGCTGACCGTCGGCGATCAGGTCCGGCGTCTGAAGGCTGGCGAGGCTTATCTGTTCGACAGCCGCATTCCCCATCGCTTCCGCAATATCGGCAAGGAGCCTTGCGAAGTCGTGAGCGCCTGCACCCCGCCTTATCTGTGAGGTGGCCGGCGTCCCATGGGGCGCTTGCTTAAAATATTAAGCGCGGCGACCGGCCCAGCCGTGCATCCGGCGTGCCCCGGTCAGCGCAAAAAGGCTTGCCCTGCCACGGCAGTTGCGATCGATGTCACTTGCGGTCCATGTGCACTTGCGGTCCATGTGGGCGAAAAGGTCGGCGGATCGACGGAACGGATAGGGTGGAGGGTACTTTGGACGACAAGGCGATCTTGAGGGCGTTGTTCGATGCCGCGCTCGCGGCGGCTTACCCCGACGGCAAATTCGCTGGACGTCTGCCCGAGGCTCCCAAGGGACGCACCATCGTCATCGGCGCCGGCAAGGGGGCCGCGCGGATGGCGGCGGCCTTCGAGGCGGAATGGCCGGGCGCTTGCGAGGGCCTCGTCGTCACGCGCTACGGCCACGGCATGGCGACGCGCACTATCGAAGTGGTCGAGGCCGCTCATCCGGTGCCGGACGAGGCGGGCATGGCGGCGGCGGCCCGCATCCTGGCGCTGGCGCAGTCCGCTGGTCCGGACGATCTCGTGATCTGCCTGATGTCCGGTGGTGCCTCGGCCTTGCTCACCCTGCCGGCAGAAGGGGTGACGCTGGCCGACAAGCAGGCTGTCAACAAGGCCCTGCTGAAATCAGGCGCGCCCATCGGCGCGATGAACCAGGTGCGCAAGGCGCTCTCCGCCATCAAGGGCGGGCGGTTGGCCGCTGCCGCCGCGCCGGCCCGGCTCGTTACCTATCTTATCTCGGACGTTCCGGGGGACGAGCCGCGTAGCATCGGTTCAGGCCCAACCGTGCCGGAGGCTTCGGACGCGGAAGCCGCGCTCGCGATCCTGAAGCGTTACGAGATCGCCGTTCCCGCGCCTATCGAAGCCGCTATCCGTGCCAATGTGATCAAGGATGTGCCGGCGCCGGCGCCCATGCATATGTTGGCGACGCCCTATATGGCCCTGGAGGCGGCGGCGGCGAAGGCGAGGGAATTCGGCCTGACGCCGCTCATTCTCGGCGATGCGCTGGAGGGAGAGGCGCGCGAGGTGGCGACGGTGCTCGCCGGTATCGCAAGGTCGGTCGCCGAACATGATGAGCCGGCAAAGCGTCCCTGCGTGCTGCTCTCGGGCGGCGAGACCACGGTGACCGTGCGCGGTAAGGGCCGGGGCGGGCGCAATGCCGAGTTCCTGCTGGCCTTCGCGCTGGCCTCCCAGTCGGTGCCCGGTGTCGCGGCGATCGCCTGCGATACTGACGGTATCGACGGCTCCGAGGACAATGCCGGGGCTATCGTCGATGCGGATCTGATCGCCGAGGCCAGCGCCGGAGGGATCGATCTCGTGGCGCATCTTGCCAATAACGATGCCTATTCGGCTTTCTCCGCCCTTGATCGGCTCGTCGTGACGGGTCCGACACTCACGAACGTCAACGATTTTCGCGCCATCCTGGTGCGTTGAGCCGGAGACCCTCACCTGGACCGCACGGTGTTCCGGGGCGACTGTGGCCTCATCGCATCGCCGTCGTGATCGGATGCTGCACGTGCGGCCAATGCATTGCTTACCGAACGACGCGATGACATAAGCGAAACTGCTGATCTTGAGCAGGTTCACCGATGATCGATTGGTTGATGAAGAGGCCGGCATCGACGGTGCTGGGCGGCTGTCTCGCCTTGTTTCTGCTCTATGAGCTATCGGTCGTTTTCTTCGCCTATACGGGCGATGCCTATGTCAACAGCGACACCGTGACCCTCTCGGCAGAAATCGAGGGACCGATCGCCCGGCTGGACGTGCATGAAAACCAGGTCGTCGCCAAGGGTGCCCCGCTTTTCACGATCGACCCAACGCCGTATCAGCTCGCCGTGGACGAGAGTACGGCGGCGTTCGCCAATGCCGAGGCAACACTTGCTCTCTCGCGGGACCGTTTGACCGCATCCCAGGCGGACCTCGCCTCCGCCCAGGCGAGCGAGACGGCGGCGCGGGAGACCTATAACCGGGTCAGCAGCCTCGCGCGCTCCGAGTTCGCCTCCGGCCAGGCCATCGATGACGCGACTCGTGACCTTGCGATCGCGACGGCGCGCGCGGCCGCGGCCGGCGCCGATGTGGATGTGGCCCGCCAGACGATTGCCGTGAATGCCGCGAGCGTGCAGCAGGCGCAGGCCACCCTCAATCGTGCGCGCTATCAGCTCAGCAAGACGGCGGTGATCGCGCCGGATGCCGGGCGCGTCGCCCCCTTCACGGCGCGTGTCGGGGACTATCTCCAGGTCGGCAACCAGGTGCTGACTGTCGTCACCGACAACAGGCGACGGGTCGTGGCGAACCTGTCGGAGCGGCATCTGGCGCGTCTGCGGCCAGGTCAGCGGGTGTGGCTCACGCTGGGCTCCCAGCCATGGGTCGTGCACGCCGGTCGGGTGACCAGCGTGGCGCCGGGCGTTGCGCGTTCGCCGACCGCGCCGCTCACACTGCCTTATGTCGATCCGACGACTGACTGGGTGCGCCTGCCACGTCGCTTCCCCGTCGATATCGCGCTCGAAACCTGGCCAGCGGATCTCGGCTTCTACCTGGGTGCCGACGCGCGCGTTCTCGTCATCTTCTGAGGGGCGGGCGGATGGACGCGATCTCCCGCCAAAGTCTCGTGACAGCCGCTGCATGCCTGATCGCGACGCTGGCCGCCATCGCGGCGGGGCTGGAACAACCCTTCTGGGCGACCATCACGGCCTTCATCGTCTCCAATATCGACACATCAGCGCTCGTGACGAAGGCTGTGCTCAGGCTTGTCGGAACTGCCGTCGGCTGTGTCGTCGGCTATTTCGCGGCCGTCGCGATGGAGGGGTTGCCCTTCGCGCAGGCGGCGGCGTTGTTCCTGGCCTCCGCGATCGGCACCTATGGGCGTTTTCGCAGCCGCTTCGGCTATGCGTGGATTCTCGGGGCCGCGAGCGTGATGCTGCTCGTCACGAGCAGCATGAGCGATCCGACGAGCCTCTACATCTTTGCCTGGACGCGCTTCTACGAGATCTCCATCGGCGTCATGGTCGCGACCGTGCTCGCCTGGGGCTTCTCGGCCAGCGGACCCATCAGCCTTCAACCGGCACCGGTGGCCGTCACTCGCGAGGCCGCGTTGGAGCAGGGCTTGTCCGCCGGCATCGCGGCGGTCGTCATCGCGCTCCTCTGGAACTGGTTCGATCTGCCGAGCCTGCCGCAGGTCATCGTGACGAGCCTCGTCGTAGTGAGCCAGGATCTCGGCGCATCACGCCTGCGCGGTGCGCAGCGGATGGTGGGATGCATCCTCGGCGGCTGCCTCGGCCTCATCGTCATCCTGATCGATGCCGCCGATTTCCTGTGGTGGGCCGTCGCGCTCGTGTCAGGCATCTTCCTGGCGTCTCGTCTGCACCTCAGCCCGCATAAGCACGCCTATGTCGGCACGCAGATCGGTATTGCCTTCATGATCACGCTCGTGACGGGAGCTGGCCCGCCCGACAGCATCCTGGCCCCGGTCAATCGCCTCTCCGGAATGGTCGCCGGCGTGGCGGTGATGCTGACCGTGATGTGGATGATGAGTGGCAAGCTGCGCCGTGCGGTAGCCGCGTGAGCTCGTATTCGCAATTTGCATAACACTTCAGAGCGTGTTCCGTCACAATCGCGGGCAAGGACCCTGGGCATCGCCAAGGCGCGTGTGATCAAGGGCTTCGGGTCAATCGCGGGGAAATGCCATGGAATTCCGCAATCTCGGCCGGTCGGGCCTGCGCGTCTCGGTGGTGGGCCTAGGCTGCAATAACTTCGGCGGCCGGCTCGATGTGGAGGCCACGCGCCGCGTCGTGCACAAGGCGATCGACGCGGGCATCACCCTGTTCGACACGGCCGACATCTATGGCAACCGCGGCGGGTCAGAAAACCAGCTCGGGGAAGTCCTTGGGCCGCGCCGCAAGGACATCGTCCTCGCCACCAAATTCGGCATGGCGATGGACGATGTGGATGTGCTCAAGGGCGGATCGCGCCGCTATGTCATGTCCGCCGTCGAGGCCAGCCTGAAGCGCCTCAAGACGGACTGGCTCGACCTTTATCAGTTGCATCGCCCCGATCCGCTGACGCCGATCGAGGAAACCTTGCGCGCCCTCGACGATCTCATCCGCGACGGCAAGGTTCGCTATATCGGCTGCTCCAACCTGCCGGGCTGGCAGGTTGTCGAGGCGCATTTCGCGGCGCGTGAGCTCGGCATCAACGGCTTCGCCTCCGTTCAGGACGAGTACAGCCTCGTGGAACGCGGCATCGAGCGGGAACTGGTGCCGGCCGCGTCCCGCTATGGCTTCGGCCTGCTGCCGTTCTTCCCGCTGGCGAGCGGCCTGCTCACGGGCAAGTACAAGCGTGGCGAGGCCGCGCCCGCCGGCACGCGCTTCGCTGAGCAGCGCTATGCCGATCGCTATTTCAACGATCGGAACTGGGACGTCGTCGAGGGCCTGCGCGGCTTCGCCGAGGCGCGCGGCCATAGCCTGCTCGAGCTCGCTTTCAGTTGGCTGGTGGCGCGGCCGCTGGTCGCGAGCGTGATCGCCGGTGCCACCAAGCCGGAACAGGTGGAGGCCAATATCGAGGCCGCCGGCTGGCGTCTCACGGCGGAGGACCTGGCCGAGATCGATCGCATCACCGGCACGCCAGCCTGAGGGGAGCCGCACACCGTCCATGGCGTCCTCCAGTTGGCGCATCTTCCGGGAGAGGGATTTCTCTCTTTTCCTCAGCGCGCGCTTCTGCGTCTCGATCGCGCAGCAGATCACCGATATCGCCGTCGGCTGGCTGGTCTATGACCTGACGGGAAGCGCGATGGCGCTCGGGCTCGTGGGCCTTGCCGCCTTCCTCCCTGTGATCAGCCTCGTGCTGGTGACCGGCCATGTGGCCGATCGGGTCGACCGCCGGCTCATCATGATGGCCTGTTTCGCGTTGAACACGCTCATCTGTGTCGGTCTCGCCCTCTTCGCCATCTGGCAGCCGCCGGAGGTTTGGCCGCTCTATGCGCTTGTAGTCCTGATGGGGGTGGCGCGGGCCTTCTATCAGCCGGCCAGCCAGGCCTTCGTCCCGAACCTCGTGCCCCGGTCGCTGTTCGGGCAGGCCATCGCCTGGAGTTCGTCGATCGGCCAGGTCGCGGTCATCGCCGGCCCGGCAATCGGCGGCCTCATGTATATCGCGGGCGCCCATGTCGCTTTTGGGGGCGCGGCCCTGCTCTTCCTGGCGGCAGCCGTTGCCGTCACGCTGATCCGTCTGCGGGCGGAGAAGGTTCCACCGCCGAAGGTCAACTGGTCGACGCTCATTGCCGGATTGACCTTCATCCGCGGCAAGCCGGTGCTCTTCGGCGCCATCACGCTCGATCTCTTCGGCGTGCTGCTCGGCGGCGCGACAGCGCTCCTGCCCATCTATGCCAGCGATATCCTGCATATAGGTCCGGCGGGCCTCGGGCTTCTGCGGAGTGCGCCAGCGGTGGGAGCGGCTGCGATGGCGCTGTTGCTGGCGCATCGCCCGATCGCACGCAACGCCGGCAAGCGCATGTTCGGTGCCGTCATCCTGTTCGGGTTGGCGACCATCGTTTTCGGCTTGTCGACGAACTTCTATCTGTCGCTGGGTGCGCTGGTCATCCTGGGCGCCGCGGACATGATCAGTGTGTTCGTTCGCCAGACGCTCGTCCAGGCCGATACGCCAGACACCATGCGTGGCCGGGTTGCTGCCGTGAACACGGTCTTCATCGGTGCCTCGAACCAGCTCGGCGAATTCGAGTCCGGCACGCTCGCGGCCCTCATTGGCGCTGTTCCGGCGGTCGCGATCGGCGGCCTCGGTACCATTGCCATCGCGGCGATGTGGACCCGCCTGTTTCCGACGCTGTTCCACCGTGACAGGCTTGTGGAATAAGGTCCCCGCGTTGACTTTTGGCTGGAGTAGGCGTCTAGCTGCGGCAAGCGACGGTCCTCGTGAGAGGTCAAAAGGGAATACCGGTGCGGGGTGCGTAACCCCAAGGCCGGAGCTGCCCCCGCAACTGTGAGCGGTTGAGGCGCGAACCATGACAGCCACTGGATCTTCCGCCCTCCCGGCGGCGATCTGGGAAGGCGGTTCGCTTCAATGATCCGCAAGCCAGGAGACCTGCCCTCGCGATGGAAGCCATGGAACTGCCGGGTGGGGCAGTGAAGGAGGTCGCGGTGTCAAATGTTGCTGTAGCGGGATTGGGATCTCGCGCTGAGGTCCTGAAGGTTGCCCTCGTTGCCTTCGCCATGGGCGTCGTCCTGGTGTTCGTGACGGGCTTCGCGCATCCCGAGGCCGTCCACAATGCCGCTCATGACACGCGCCATGCGCTGAGCTTTCCCTGCCACTGATCGCAGCATGTTCAATCGTGTGCTGGCCGTTGCCCTGGTGGCCGGCCTTGTTGCGGGACTTGCGATCGCGGTCCTGCAGCATTTCACCACGACTCCGCTGATCCTGGCTGGCGAGAAATTTGAGAAGCCCGAGGGCACGGCCGCGCTTGGCAGCATGGCCGCCGGCCTGTTCGGCGCCCATGTCGTTCTGGCGCATAGTGCCGTTCAGGCGCATGAGCCAGCCGGGGAGGGCAGCGACCACGCCGAGGGCTGGAGCCCGGCCGATGGCCTGGAGCGCTCGGCCTTCACCGGGCTGACCACCATCGTCACCGCGATCGGCTTTGCCTTGATCTTGCTATCCGTCCTCCTGGTGGCGGGCGAGCCGATCGACGTCAAGCACGCGCTCGCCTTTGCGGCGGCTGCCTTCGTCGCAACCGGTCTCGCGCCAGCGTTGGGGCTCGCCCCCGAGTTGCCGGGCAGCGCCGCCGGGCCGCTCGTCGCGCGCCAGATCTGGTGGGTCTCCACCGCCGTCGCGACCGCGGTTGCGTTGTGGCTTCTCATCCGCACGCCGGCCGTCTGGGCGAAGATCATCGGCTTCGTGCTGTTGATCGCGCCGCATGTCGTTGGCGCGCCACATCCGGAGGCCTATGCCAGCGGCGCGCCAGCAGAGCTTGCCGGCCATTTCGCCGCGGCTTCGCTCGTTGTGCACGCTGCCCTGTGGGCAGCGGTCGCGGTCGCCGTTGGCTTCTTCTGGCCGCGTCTCGCCCGGCGCGCCGCATGAACGCGCCTCGAACCGTCGCGCCGACCACGCTGATGGTCTGCGTCACCTGCCGGCGACGGCAGGGTGGCGCGACGGAGGGGCCCTATGACGAACCAGGGCGCGGCCTGGCGCAGACGCTGGCTGACCGGCTTGCCGGCGATGCCGATGTCACGGTCACGCCCGTGGAATGCCTGTCGGTCTGCCGCCGGCCCTGTACGGTGGCCTTCGCCGCCCCCGGCAAATGGACCTATGTGATCGGCGATCTCGACGCCGACATACATCTCGACGATCTCGTCCTGGCCGCCCGCCAGTATACGGTGGCGGCGGATGGTATCATTCCCTGGCGTGAGCGCCCGCTGCCGATCCGCAAGGGTGTGGTCGCGCGCGTTCCGCCGCTCGTCTGCAAGATGGAAACGACCTCATGACCTCTCCTGTGGCGGCCACGGCCAAGGTTCCCTGCACCATCGTCACCGGCTTCCTCGGGGCCGGCAAGACGAGCCTCCTGCGCCACGTGCTGACTAACGCGGACGGGCGCCGGCTCGCCGTCATCGTCAATGAATTTGGCGATGTCGGCATCGACGGCGAGATCCTGAAGGGCTGCGGCGTCGAGTCCTGCCCCGAGGACAATATCGTCGAACTCGCCAACGGGTGTCTCTGCTGCACGGTCGCGGATGATTTCATCCCGGCGCTGGAGGGCTTGCTCGCCAAGGCCGAGCCGCCGGAGCACATCCTCATCGAGACCTCGGGGCTCGCCCTGCCGAAGCCGCTGGTCAAAGCTTTCAACTGGCCGGCCATCGCCTCGCGCGTCACCGTCGATGGCGTGATCACCGTCGTTGACGGCGCCGCCACCGCCGCCGGGCGCTTTGCGGATAATCCGGAAGCGCTCGCCCGCCAGCGCGCGGCCGACCCCTCGCTCGATCACGACAACCCCCTTGAGGAAGTATTCGAGGATCAGCTCCTCTCTGCCGATCTCGTCATCCTCAACAAGGCCGACCTGCTGAGCGGCGATGACGAGGCGCGGGTGCGGGCCGAGATCGCGGAAACCGTGCCGCGCGCCGTGAAGGTCGTCACCACCCGCGAGGGCGTGGTCGATCCCAAGGTGCTGCTTGGCCTCGGTGCTGCGGCCGAAAGCGACCTCGACGCGCGGCCCTCCCATCACGATGCGGAAGGGGAGCACGATCACGACGACTTCGATAGCTTCGTCGTCGAAATCCCCGAGCAGGGGGACGCGGAGGCGGTGATCGCGCGGCTCAAGGCGGCGGCTGAAGCGCATGACATCCTGCGCATCAAGGGCTTCCTCGCCATTGCCGGGAAGCCCCTACGTCTGCTCGTGCAGGGGGTCGGCGCGCGTTTCCAGCAGCAGTTCGAGCGCCCCTTCGCGGCCACCGAGGCGCGGGGCGGCCGGCTCGTCGTCATTGGCCAGAAGGGTTTCGACCGCGAGGCCGTGACGGCTGCCATCCTCGGCTGAGGGGAGGGCGCGATGCATCTCCTGCCGGTTACGGCTGTCGGGCTCGACCAGGCGGAAACGCCGGTCGATCTCGGCCAGACACCGGCGGAGATGGTGATCCTCTCCTTTACCGACACGGATCTTGCCGCGCTCGCCACGGCCCATGAGCGCGCCGGCAAATCCCTTCCGACGCTCCGGCTCGCCAATCTCCAGCGTCTGCGCCATCCCCTGTCCGTCGATCTCTATGTGGAGGAGGTCATCGACAAGGCGCGGATCGTCGTGATGCGCTGCCTCGGCGGGCTCGATTATCTCGACTACGGCCTCAACGAGATCGCCGCGAGTTGCATCAGGCGCGGGGCGATTCTGGTGGCGCTCGCCGGTGACGACCGTCCGGACGAGCGCCTCGCCGCCCTGTCGCGCGCCGCCCGCGACCTCTATGACGCGCTGGACGCCTGTTTCCGCGCCGGCGGCGTGGACAATCTCGGCGCCGCACTTTCGCTGATGGCCAATGCGCTCGGCGCAAACCTTTCTATCGTACCCCCGTGCCCCGTGCCGGCAGCGGGGGACTTTCCCCTGAAAGCGCCCGTTTCACCTCTCCCCGGCGGGGAGAGGTCGGGCGCGCAGCGTCCGAGTGAGGGGGTGGCTTCCGCTTCTCCGATGTCGCTCCCCCTCACCCCGACCCTCTCCCCGCCGGGGAGAGGGAGTGGAGCCGGTCTTGCCCCGCTAGGCTCCGGTGAAGGGGATGACACGGGAACGCAGCGCCCGAGAGAGGGCATTGGAAGCGCTGCCGCCGATCCCTCCCCTCCTGGGGAGGGGGGCGCCGCAGGCGCCGGGTGGGGCCCCGGCCTCCACTCGCGTCAAGACAATCGCGTATCGACCCCACCCGATCTTGCCGGGGGCAAGGCCACCCTCCCCTGGAGGGGAGGGATCACGGAGCCTTTTTCGGACGACGGTGCGCAGGCCTCTCCGACGGCGCTCATCCTGTTCTACCGCTCGGTCTATCTTGCGGGCGACACGGCGCCGATCACGGCGCTTGCGGCGGCCCTCGTGGAACGGGGCCTCACCCCCGTCGCGCTCTTCGTCTCCAGCCTGAAGGATCCCGAGGCGATCGCGATCGTGGAGGCGGCGATCGACCGTCACAGGCCGGTGGTGATCCTGAACACGACAGCCTTCTCGGCGCAGCGCAACGAGGGCGGCAGCGTGCTCGATCGCGCCGACTGCCCGGTGCTGCAGGTGATCCTGGCCGGGGCGCCGCGCGCGGCATGGGACGAGAGCCCGCGCGGCCTCGGAGCCGCCGATTTCGCCATGAATGTCGCCCTGCCGGAGATCGATGGGCGGCTCACGACGACCGCGATTTCCTTCAAGGCCGAGGCGCCGGCCAATCCCGCGCTCGAATTCGCCGTCGTGCGCCATGAGCCCGATCCGGCCCAGATCGCCCTCGTCGCGGAGCGCGCGGCGGGATGGGCGCAGCTTGCCGCAACGCCTCCTGTGGCGCGGCGCATCGCGGTGATCGTCGCCGACTATCCCTCGCGCGGTGGGCGCACCGGCTATGCGGTGGGTCTCGATACCGGCCGCAGCGCCGCCAACCTGCTGTCGTGGCTGGCGGAAGCGGGCTATGCGGCTGATAATACGGTTCCGGCGGAGGCGATCCTGCCGCGGCTGGAGGCCGGCCACGAGCGTGCAAGGCTCAGCCTGTCACGCTACCGGGACTGGCTCGCGGCGACGCCGCCAGCCTTCCGCGAGGCGGTGATGGGCGCCTGGGGCGAGCCGGAGGACGACCCGGCGGTTGGGGACGGCGCGTTCTCCTTCCCTGTCCTGAGGGCCGGCCATGTGGTGCTGGCGCTCCAGCCGGAGCGCGGGCGAGACGCCGACCGCAAGGCGAGTTATCATGACCCGGCGCTGCCGCCGCGCCACGCCTATTGCGCCTTCTATGCCTGGCTTGCGCTCAGTCGGGCAGGCGGCGGCGAGGAGGTCGATGCCATCGTCCATCTCGGCACCCATGGTACGCTCGAATGGCTGCCCGGCAAGACCGCCGCGCTGTCGCCCGTCTGCGCGCCGCAGGTGCTGACGGGCGCGCTGCCGGTGATCTATCCCTTCATCGTCAATAATCCCGGCGAGGCGGCGGTGGCGCGCCGGCGGATAGGGGCGGTGACCATCGGCCATCTTACGCCGCCCATCAGCGAGGCGGGGCTCCATGGCGCGTCGGCCGAGCTCGAGGCGCTGGTTGACGAATACGCGGCCGCCGACGGCCTCGACGCCAAGCGCCAGCGGCTCCTGAAATCCGCCATCGTCGACAAGGCGCGCGAGACGGGCCTCGCCGCCGAATGCGGCGCCGAAGCCAGCGATGACGACACGCTGATCACCGTGCTCGATGCCTGGCTGTGCGACCTCAAGGAATTCGCCATCCGCGACGGGCTGCATGTGTTGGGCGAGGCCCCTCCACACGCCGCCGGCGAGGCGATGGCAGTCTTGATGGGAGACGCCGCAGCGGAAGCGCGCCTGCGTATCGCGGCCTCTCCGCGAGCGGAAAAAGCCGCGCTGCTGGCGGCGCTCGGCGGGCGCTTCGTGCCGCCGGGACCGGCGGGAGCGCCGACGCGCGGCCGACTCGACGTGCTGCCGACGGGCCGCAATCTCACGGGACTTGATCCGCGCGCCATCCCGACGCGCACGGCACTCAGCATTGGCGAGCGGGCGGCGGCGGAAGTGCTGCGACGCTATCTCCAGGATCATGGCGACTGGCCGCGCGCGCTCGTCATGGACCTCTGGGCCTCGATGACGCTGCGCACCGGCGGCGACGACCTTGCCGAGGCGCTGGTGCTGATGGGCGCGCGCCCGCGCTGGGATCATGCCTCGAACCGTGTCACCGGCGTCGAGATCGTGCCCGGGCCGCGCATGGACCGGCCGCGCATCGATGTGACCTTGCGTATTTCCGGCCTGTTCCGGGATGCCTTCGCCCAGCAGATCACCCTGTTCGACCAGGCGGTCAAGGCGATTGCGGCGCTCGACGAGGAGGACGATCTCAACCCGCTCGCGGCGGCGCGGCGGCGCGGTGAGCCGCTCGACCGCATTTTCTCCGGCGCGCCGGGCACCTACGGCGCGGGCGTGTCCGCGCAGGTGCTGGATGGCGACTGGTCGGGGCGTGAGGCTCTCGGCGACAGCTATCTCGCGGCAGGCGCCTATGCCATCGGCGCCGATGGGACGGCGCGGCCGGCGCCGGAAGCTTTCAGGGAGCGCGTGAGGACCGCCGACGCGCTGGTGCATGCCCGCGACGACTGCGAGCGCGACGCGCTCGATACCGAGGACGTCGCCGATTTCGTCGGCGGCTTCGCGGCGGCGGCCGAGGCGCTCGGCGCGACCCCCGCTCTCATCCATCTCGACACCAGCCGGCCGGATGCGCCGCGCGCGCGCTTGATGGCCGAGGAGATCGCCCGCATAGCCCGCAGCCGCCTCGCCAATCCGCGCTGGATCGCGGGACAACTGCGCCATGGCTATCGCGGCGTCGCCGAGCTCGCGCAGGGGGTCGATGCGCTCTATGCCTTCGCGGCGACCTCAAATGCGGTCGGCCATGGGCCCTTCGAGCTGGTGTTCGACGCCTATGTCGCCGATGAGGCCGTGTGGTCGACGATCACATCTGCCAATCCCGCCGCTGCCCGCGCCATCGCCGCGCGGTTCGCCGATGCCCTGAAGCGCGGCCTGTGGCAGCCCCGCCGCAATTCGGTCTATGGGCGGCTCGCGGCCGCCCTCGGCGCCCTGCCGGAGGCCGCGGAATGAGTGCGTCCGCCGCGGCCGATCGCCGGCGCGGCTGGTGCCCCGGAGCCCTGCGTCCGATGGCGACCGGTGATGGCTTGCTCGTGCGGCTGCGTCTCACCGCCGGGCATCTGCCGGTGGCGACCGCGCGACTGATCGCGGATCTCGCCGCGCGCCACGGCAATGGGCTGATCGACCTGAGCAGCCGCGCCAATCTGCAGCTGCGCGGCGTGACGGAGGCAAGCCTGGATCGCCTGCAGGCTGAATTGGCGCGAGCCGGTCTCCTCGACGAGAGCCCCGCCCATGAGGCCGCCCGCAACGTGCTGGCGAGCCCGCTCTCGGATTGCGACCCGACGGCCTTATGCGACGCGCGCGAGGTGGCGCGGGCGCTGGAAGCGGCGTTGACGGGCGAGGTGGGGGCGGTCCTTGATACAGGGCGGGTACCCCCACCCCTTACCCCTCCCCGCAAGGGGGAGGGGCGCGGCGCCGGCGAGATTTCAAGTCTGCCCTTTGCGTGGCTGGAAGCGGAACGGGAAGCGACCGGTATCGTGAAGCCACGACGCCAACCGCCCCCCTCCCCCTTGCGGGGAGGGGTGAGGGGTGGGGGACCGCTGCCGCTTCCGGCCAAGTTTTCCTGGATCGTCGATGACGGCGGAGCGCTGGCGTTGGACGATATCGCCGCCGATGTGCGTTTTCGCGCCTTTGTCCGTGAAGGCGAAACGGTCTGGGCGGTCGGTTTCGATGCGCAGGCGGGGATCGACTGGGTCGGCGCCTGTTCGCTTTCAGCCCTGCCGGATGTCGCCCGCGCTATCGGCTTCGCCTTTGCCGCGGCAATGGCGCGGGATCCCGGTTTGCGTCGTATGCGCCAGCTTGATGCGGCGGCGCGGCGGGCGCTCGTTGATGAACTTGCGATGGTGCGGGTGTTTACCCCTTACCCCAACCCTCTCCCCGCTGGGGAGAGGGGGCAAGGCTTCTATGACGCGCCTTTCGCCGAAGCCGCCTCCGTTCTCCCTCTCCCCAGCGGGGAGAGGGTTGGGGTGAGGGGACCCGCAACAGTTGGCATCCACCCCATGGCACGGGACAAGGCCGTGCTTACGCTGGCTTTGCCGTTCGGGCGCATGACAGCACGGCAGCTTGCTCTTCTCGCGGAACTGGCCGAGGGGGAAAACGGCGGCGCCCTGCGTCTCGGGCCGTGGCGGCAGATCCATTGGCCGGGGATCGCGCCGGATCGGGCTGTCGCGCTCATGACAAAGGCTGCGGCGGCAGGCTTCATCACGGATCCTGATGATGCGCGGCTCGCCGTCATCGCCTGTCCGGGCGCGCCGGCCTGCGCCAGCGGGGAGATGCCGGCCCAGGAGGACGCGATGCGCATCGCCGCGACGGCGCGGGATCTGGCCGGGGCCGGCTTCGGCCTCCATGTTTCCGGCTGTGTCAAGGGCTGCGCGGCCCAGGCGACGGGGCGTCATCCACCGGGGCTGACGCTTGTCGGTGCCCGGGGCCGCTACGAATTGGTGCGTGGCGGCGCGACCCATGCTAGGCCCATCGTCGCGCTCGGCGCGGCAGAGGCGGCGGCGGGGCTTGCGCGCCTCGCCGCGCATTGTCGGGCGCACGGTGGCGCCGCCGCGTTGGCGGCGCTGGGCGACAGGGAATTGGCAGGAATGTTCGTGGCGTCTGATGGCTGAAACACAGGCTTCCAATCGCGATTACATTCGCGAGGGTGACGAGATCTATCGGCGATCCTTCGCCATCATCCGCTCCGAGGCGCGGCTTACGCGCTTCTCGCCGATGGAAGAGCGGGTCGCCGTGCGCATCATTCACGCCTCAGGCATGGTCGAGGTGGCCGACGATATCGCCATGACGCCAGATTTTGCCGAGACCGCACGGGCGGCGCTCCGCGCCGGCGCGCCCATCCTCTGTGATTCCAAGATGGTGGCGAACGGCATCACCCGTGCGCGCCTGCCGGCGGACAATGCGGTGATCTGCACGCTGGACGATCGCTCGGTGCCCGATCTCGCGCGCGAAATCGGCAATACGCGCAGCGCTGCGGCGCTCGAATTGTGGCGTCCGCATCTCGATGGCGCCGTCCTTGTCTTCGGCAATGCGCCGACCGCCCTGTTCCGCCTGCTGGAGATGCTGGACGAGGGAGCTTCAAAGCCCGCCGCCATCATCGGTCTGCCTGTCGGCTTCGTCGGCGCGGCCGAATCCAAGGAGGCGCTCATGGCCGATGGCCGCGTCCCCGCGCTCATCGTGAAAGGGCGAAAGGGCGGCAGCGCCATGGCCGCCGCGGCCGTGAACGCACTGGCGAGGGATGCCGAGTGAGCTTGCCCCCCATCAAGTCAGGCACGCTTTATGGCGTCGGTCTCGGCCCCGGCGAGCCCGACTACATGACCATGCGCGCCACGCGCGTGATCGCCGACGCCGATATCCTCGCCTTCTTCGCCAAGCGTGGGCGGCCCGGCCACGCGCGCACCATCGCGGCGGGGCTGATTGACGCCGGCAGGCGCGAGATGCCGCTGATCTATCCGATGACCACGGAGATGCCGGCGGATTCGGCCGAATACCGGGCAAGCCTCGCAGCTTTCTATGAGGAGAGCGTGGCGGCGATCACGGCCGAGCTCGCCGCCGGGGCGAGTGTCGCGGTGCTCTGCGAGGGCGACCCCTTCTTCTATGGATCCTTCATGCATCTGTGGCGACGGCTCTACGGCCGCTGGCCCCTGGAGGTGGTGCCGGGCGTTACCGGCATGTCGGGCGCCTGGACGCGGGCGGCCGCGCCGATCACCTGGGGGGACGACGTCCTGACGGTGCTCCCCGGGACCTTGCCCGAGGAGGTGCTGGCCCAGCGCCTTGCGGGGACCGACGCGGCAGTCATCATGAAGCTCGGGCGGCACCTGCCGAAGGTGCGGCGGGCGCTGGAAGCCGCCGGCATCGCCGGCCGCGCCATCTATATCGAGCGCGGCACCATGGCGGACGAGCGCATCATGCCGCTCGGCGCGATGACCGACGCCGATGCGCCCTATTTCGCCATGGTGATCGTGCCCGGCGAGGGCAGGCGGCCATGATGGGGGCCTCGACCTCCGAGAAAAAGACAGGGCAGAAGGCCGGGGACGAGGCCGGCTGGCTCGTTGTGGTGGGCCTCGGCCCCGGCCCCCACCGCTGGCTCACGCCGGCGGCTTCCGCCGTGCTCGATGCCGCGACCGATGTTATCGGCTATGGCCCTTATACGGCGCGGCTGCCGACCAGGCCGGGGCGCGAGGTGCATGCCAGCGACAATCGCGTCGAGATCGAGCGCGCCCGCCACGCGCTGGAACTCGCGAGCGCCGGGCATCGGGTCGCGGTGGTGTCGGGCGGGGACCCCGGCGTCTTCGCCATGGCGGCCGCCGTGTTCGAGGCTGTCGAGCATGGCCCGGGGGCGTGGCGCGCGCTCGATATCCGCGTCGAGCCGGGCGTGACGGCCATGCTGGCGGCGGCCGCCCGCGTCGGCGCGCCGCTCGGGCATGATTTCGCGGCGATCTCGCTCTCGGACAACCTCAAGCCCTGGGAGGTCATCCTCAAACGCCTCAGGCTCGCGGCGGAGGCCGATCTTGTCATCGCCCTCTATAATCCCGTCTCCCGCGCCCGGCCTGACAAGCTGCGGGAGGCCTTCGCGGCGCTTGGTGCCATCCGCGCGCCGGAAACGCCTGTCATCATGGCACGCGCGGTGGGCCGCCCGGACGAGCGCATTGCCCTGACGACACTTGGCGAAGCGCCCGGCATCGAGGCTGATATGGCGACCGTCGTCATCGTCGGCTCCTCGGAAACCCGCCTCATTGCGCGCGCCGGCACGCCTTTCGTCTATACACCGCGCAGCTATGGAGCCGGGCGGTGAGATTTGGTCCAAGCCAGCGCCTCTTCCGGCTCATGGAAAGTCGGGACGTTAGGCTTGGCCGGCCGCGCGACCATCACCACGGGCAGGCCGAGACTGCGAGCCGCTATGAGCTTGGCCGCCGTGGCCGAGCCGCCGGCATTCTTGGTGACGAGCACGTCGATGGCATGAGCGCGCATCAGCGCCTCTTCGTCCGCCAGCGCGAAGGGGCCGCGCGCCGCGAGGAATGTCGCCTGCGGGGCGTTGAAGCCGTCCGGTGCATCGATGCTGCGCACGAGATAATGGTGCTGTGGCGCGGCGTTGAAGGCGGCGAGCTCCTGCCGCCCGATGGTGAGGAAGACACGGCGCGGCGCGGGACCGAGCGCCGCAACGGCCGCCGCCATGCCCGGCACCTCCTGCCAGCGATCGCCGGGTTCGGGCCTCCAGGCCGGGCGGGTGAGGCGGGCGAGTGGCACGCCCTGTCTGGGGCACGCGATCGCTGCATGAGCGGAGATCCGCGCGGCGAAGGGATGGGTCGCGTCGATGACGGCATCGATGCGCTCCGTGGCGAGATAGGCGGCAAGGCCATCCACGCCGCCGAAGCCGCCGACGCGGAGCGGGATCGGGGCCGGTGCAGGCTCGCGCGTGCGGCCGGCCAGCGACAGCACCGGCGCGATATTCGCGCGTTCGGCGAGGAGCGCGGCGAGCCGGCTCGCCTCGGTCGTGCCGCCGAGGATCAGAAGGCTGAGCGCCACGGCGGGGTCCGGCTGGATGGGGGAGCTTGAGGCCATGTCCGGTCGCGATACCCTTTCTCCGCCCGCCGTGTCGAGGGCTTCCTCGGTTGCCCCATCACCCGCCTCGTCACCCGTCCCTTGGCTCGCCATCGTCGGGCTTGGCGAAGACGGGATCGACGGTCTCAACGAGGCCGCCCGCCGCCTGATCGCGGGTGCCGGCCTGGTGGTGGGTGGGCAACGTCATCTCGCGCTCGCCGGCTCCCTCGTCAAGGGCGAGACGCTTGCCTGGCCGAGCCCGATCCATGACGCCTTTCCCGCGATCCTGGCACGGCGCGGTACGCCGGTCTGCGTGCTCGCGAGCGGCGATCCCTTCTGCTACGGCATCGGCAGCGTGCTCGCCCAGCATGTACCGGCGGCGGAGTTCGTGGTGGTGGCGCAGCCGTCGGCCTTCAGCCTCGCGGCTGCACGTCTCGGCTGGGCGCTTCAGGATGTGACCACCATGAGCCTGCACGGCCGGCCGCTGGCGCGGATCAGACCGTTGCTGCAGCCGGGTGTGCGCATTCTGGCGTTGGCCTGGGATGGCACCACGCCGGGGAAGCTCGCGGCCATGCTCGCGGAGCTTGGCTTCGGCGCCTCGCGCATGACCACGCTCGAATGCCTCGGCGGCCCGCGCGAACGGGTACGCACGTCCACAGCCGCTGATTTCGATGGCGGTGACTGCGATGCGCTTGTCACCATCGCGCTGGAGGTCGTGGCCGCGCCCGGCGCGCGCGTCCTCCCGTTGGCCTCGGGCCTCGATGACGACCTCTTCGCCCATGACGGGCAGATCACCAAGCGCGAGATCCGGGCGCTGGCGTTGTCCGCGCTCGCGCCGCGCCAGGGCGAACGCCTGTGGGATGTCGGCGCGGGGTCCGGCTCCGTCGGCATCGAATGGATGCTGCGCCATCCCTCGCTCAAGGCCATCGCCATCGAGGGCAAGGCGGAGCGCGTTGCCCGTATCCGTGCGAATGCCGAGAGTCTCGGCGTGCCGGATCTCGCCGTGATCGAAGGCATGGCGCCGGAGGCCCTCGCCGGCCTGCCGCCGCCGGCCGCGATCTTCATCGGCGGCGGGGCGAGCCGCAAGGGCGTCATCGAAGCCTGCTGGGAGGCGCTGCCGGAAGGCGGGCGCCTCGTCGTTCACGCTGTGACGCTGGAGACCGAGGCGGCTCTCACCGCTGCCCGGGCGCGCTATGGCGGTGACCTCCTGCGCTGCTCCCTTGAGCGGGCAGAACCCATCGGCCGGTTTCATGGCTGGCGGGCAGCCATGCCGGTGGTGCAATGGCGGGTGGTGAAAGGGCTTATACCGTGAGGAACGTGGTGGCCGGCTTCGGCTTTCGCCAGCGCGCGACGATCGCCGATTTCCATGCCGCGCTCGATGCGGCGCTGACCGACGCCGACGTCGCGCCGGACGAGGTTGCCGAGATCGCGATCCCCCGCGCCAAGCGCAGCGCCATTGTCGAGGCTTTCGCGCAGCGGCAGGGGCTGATGCTGGTGCCGCTGTCGGAGATGGATCTGCATGCGGCTGGGGATCGCTGCCTCACCCAATCGGCCCGGTCGGTCGGCGCGCTCGGTGTTCCGAGTGTGGCGGAAGCGGCCGCTCTTGCCGCCGCCGGCGATGGCGCGCGACTGATCCGGCCGCGCATCAAGACAGCCGCTGTCACCTGCGCCCTGGCGCGCAGGATGCAACTATGAGGATGAGGCCGTGACCGTCCATTTCATCGGCGCCGGGCCCGGCGCGCCCGATCTCATCACAGTGCGTGGACGAGACCTCGTGGCGCGCTGCCCGGTCTGTCTCTATGCCGGTTCGCTGGTGCCGCGCGAGGTGCTGACCTGGTGCCCGCCCGGCGCGCGTATCGTCGACACCGCTCCGCTGTCGCTCGACCAGATCATCGAGACGATCGCGGAAGCGCATGCGGCGGGGCAGGACATCGCCCGCCTGCACTCGGGCGATCTGTCCATCTGGAGCGCCATGGGCGAACAGCTCCGCCGGCTTCGCCAGCGCGACATCCCTTACACGATCACGCCCGGCGTGCCGGCCTTCGCCGCCTCCGCGGCGGCGCTGGGACAGGAACTGACGCTGCCGGGCGTCGCGCAATCGGTGGTGCTGACGCGCACCTCAGGACGCGCCACCGCCATGCCGGAGACCGAGACGCTGGCGGCCTTTGCCGCGACGGGCGCGACGCTCGCGATTCACCTCTCGATCCATGTGCTCGACAAGGTGGTGGCCGAGCTTACGCCGCACTACGGGGACGATTGTCCGGTTGCCGTCGTGGCACGCGCCAGCTGGCCGGAGGAGCGCATCCTGCGCGGCACACTCGCGACCATCGCCGGCCTTCTCGCCGCCGATCCGCTTGAGCGCACGGCGACGATCTTTGTCGGCCCCGTGCTTGGCACGGAGGATTTCCGCGAAAGTGCGCTCTATGGCGCCCACTATATCAGGCGCTTTCGCGGCGCGGGGGAGTGAACCTGGCCCAACGCCGTGTCATCCGCGGCGGTGCGGAGCGCCGGGAAGGGGACCCAGAGAGCCACGCCGGCCGCTGGTCCGGACCCGCCCGCTGATCCGTCTACATGTCGTCGAGCGGATAGAGCGGGCGCGTCACGTTCACGAGCTTGAGGCGGCGCAGGTTGCAGGCGCTGGCGCCGGGGCTGTCGGCGACGAGGATGCGCGCCGCGAAGGGGGCGTAGGAGACCCGGAAATGCGAGGGTGACTTGGCGAAGGCCAGCGCCGGATAGCGCAGGTCGAGGCCAAAGGCTGTATAGACGCCGGTGTCCCATTCAAAGCCACCCAGGCTGCGCAGGACAAGCCTGATCGCGCCGATATGGATGACGGCGGTTGGCCCCTGGTGGGTTTCCAGGCCAGCGGCACCCGCGTCGCGCATGACATAGGTGCCGTCGGAGAGGCTCCGCACGATGCCGGTGATCGCGACCGGCTCGCCCGCCGACAGGGAATGGCCGACCGAGAGCGTCACCGTCGCGCCGGGGCCGGCGGCGAAGGCTTTCTGCACCGCGGGCGCATCGCGCAGGGTGACATAGGTCATGCGCGCGGCCGTGTCGGCGCCAAGCGCCAGCAGCCGTTTCAGGATGGTGGGATCATCGGCGGGTGCGCCGCTCGTGGGCGCATCGCCGCCATCGCCGACAACCGTGAGGCCGGGGGAACTCAGCCCGATGCGGATGACCTCGTCGATCGGCGTGAGTTCCGGCTCGAACGCGCCACGCGCCGCCCAGGCAAGATCAGCGAGATGATCGGCCGCGCCCTGGGCCGCCGCGCTGTCGCCGTCGGCGCAGACGAGGGCCGCGAAGCCGATGTCCGGCACGTCGAGCCACGGCTGCACCGGGAACAGTGAGGCGTGCAAGATGTTGGCGTCCCGCTCTTCCACGCGGCGCGCCTCCGCGACAATGGATGTCAACGGGCCGTCATCGGTCCGGCAGCGAACAGGGCTCAGCAGCAAGGGGTGTTTGGCGAAGGCCATGACCGGGCGGCGGCGTCCGGCGAGCACCTGCATCATGAGTTCGGCGACGCGCGCACCCGTCTCGAACATGTCGATATGCGGGTATTCCCGATAGCCGATGAGGAAGACGCCCGGCTGCAGCATGCGTTGCGTGATATGCCCGTGCAGGTCGAGCGATACGCCGATGGGCAGGTCTGGATGGGCCGCGCGCACGCGCTCCAGGATCTCGCCTTCGGCATCGCCGTTGTCCGCGATGGCCATGGAGCCGTGCAGCGCCAGCAGGATCCCGTCGAGAGGGCCGGCGTCCCGGAGACGCTGCAACAGTTCGCCGAGAATGGCCTCGAAGCAGTCGCGGGTCAGCGCCCCGCTCGATGCCGCATGGGTGGCGAGGAGGGGGACAGGCGTGGCGCCGGCCGTGGCGAGAACGCTGAGGAAGCCGGGAACCTCGACGCGGGCGGTGCCGTATCCCGTCAGGACATCGGCGCCGCGCCTGAGATAGTGAGCCTCGAAATCGGCGACTGTCGTCGGCGTTGGCGAGAAGGTATTGGTTTCCTGCATGAAGCAGCCGACGGCTATTCTTTTGCCAGCGCCATTTCGGATCATCGCACTTCCCCCCCGATCGTTGTCAGCTGCCGTTACAAGCTCATCTGGCTCTTGACGTCGCGCGCCGCGTCGGCGACAGCGGCGAGCGTTTCGTCGATCACCGCCTCGTCATGTTCGCTCGACAGGAACCACGCCCCGCGCTCCAGCGCGCGCACGCCCCGTTTCAGGAGAGCCGTTGTGAAGGCGACATAGGCCTGACGATTGACGCGGGTCAGATCGCGATAGTCGCGTGCGGGCTCGGTCAGCCCGAAAGCCACATGGAACACTTGCGGAAAGCCAGCCACCGAGGCGGGTATGCCGGCCTCCGCCAGGGCATCGCGCATGCCGTCCATCAGGCGGGTGCCGCGGGTTTCCAGCGTGGCGAACAACTCCGGGGTCAGCGCTTGCAGCGTCGCGACGGTGGCCGCCATGGAGAGGCACTGCGCATTGTAGGTGCCGCCATGCACCACGCCGCCGGTCGCGAAGAGATCGAGCAGGTCGGCACGGCCAGCCAGAGCCGCCACGGGGAAGCCGTTGGCGATGGCCTTGCCGAAGGTGGCGAGGTCCGGTGTCACGCCGAAGCGCTTCTGCGCGCCGCCGGGCGAGAGGCGGAAACCCGTGATCACCTCGTCGAAGATGAGGATCGTGCCCGTCCGGGTGCAGGCTTCGCGCACGCCCTCGAGATAGCCCGATCCGGGGTGGATGGCGCCCGCGTTGCACATCGCCGCTTCCATGATGACGCCGGCCACGTCGCCTTTCGCGAGCCGCGCTTCGAGCCGCTCCAGATTATTCCACGCCATCACCTCGATGCCGCCCGCGGCCTCGGCCTCCTGGCCGACGCTGCCCGCGACCGGCACCGGCGCGTCCTCGGGACCGGCGGCGTTGAGAGCCGGAGCCGTCGACCACAGGATGTTGTCGAACCAGCCATGATAGTGGCCCTCGAACTTGAGGATGATGCGGCGGCCAGTTGCGGCACGCGCCAGCCGGAGCGCGCCCTGCACGGCCTCGGACCCGGAGGAGCCGAAGCGTACGCGCTCGGCGCAGGGCACCATCTCGCAGACGAGCCGCGCGGCCTCCGTTTCGACAGCGCTCTGGCCGGCGAAGAGGATGCCCGTGTCGGCCTGCGCCTTCACCGCGTCGCGCACGCCAGCCGGACTGTGGCCGAGGATCATCGGCCCCATGCCGAGATAGTAATCAATCAGCCTGTTGCCATCGACGTCGAAGAGATAAGGCCCCTCGCCACGTTCGAAGACGAGCGGCGTCGGTGCGATGCCGAGGCGAAAGTTGCTGCTGACCCCGCCGGGCAGCCATCGCATGTTGTCCTTGATCTGCCGGGCAGAACCATCGAACGAAAGGGGCGGACGGGAGATAGATGAACTGGCGGACACGGTCGGCGCTTCCCCACGGTTGTGCATCGTGGGTCAAGCAGACCAAAGCTCCATTTTCTTGTAAAGGAACATTGGTTTCGTCCGGCGGAAAAATCTGATATCGCAGATGCGCTCTGTCGGACAAGGACGAAGACCATGCCAGCAACGCCGAATAATTACATCGTGCAGCCCGTGTTCAAGGCGCTGAAGGTGCTGGAGCTGGTCGCCGAGAAGGGACATGACGTCTCGTTGACCGAGGTGGCGACGGAGCTCAAGATGCCCAAGACCACCGTCTTCCGTTACCTCCAGACACTGACGGCCGCCTCGTTCCTGCGCCATGATGCGCAGAAGGATCGCTATGGCGTGGGCGGCCGCTTCCGCAGCCTCGCCCGTATCGACAAGAGCCTGCACGGCCTGAGGACGCTGGCGATGCCGGAGATGCAGCGGCTGCTCGACATCTTCAACGAGACCATCAATCTGGCCATCGTCTCCGAAGGCCACGTGGTCTATGTCGAAATGCTGGAAGCCAAGCGCGCCCTCAGGATGCAGGCCCGGCTGGGGGATCGTCATCCCATGCATTCGACCTCGCTCGGCAAGGCCATCCTCGCCTTTCTGCCCGAGGACGAGCGCAAGAGCTTCCTGGCGACGCCGCTGGATTTGAAGACGATCAACACTGTCACCGACCGGGCAGCCCTCACGCGACAACTCGCCGATATCAGGCGCCGTGGCTATGCCATCGAGACCGGCGAGAACGAGGATGGGTCCATGTGCATCGGGGTGCCGATCTTCGATGAAGACGCCTATCCCGTGGCTGCCCTCAGCCTTTCGGCGCCCGAACGGCGCATGAGCACGGAAATCACGGTGGAGGCGGTGGCCATGCTGCGCAAGGCGGCGGCGGCGGTTTCCGCCGCGCTCGGCTATATTCCGGAGGCGCCGCCGGTTGCCTCAGCGGCAGGTTGAACCTCAAGGTTTTTGATTTCTGTTTCGTGTGAAGAAACGTGCTGTTCTTGACACGAACTGGAGCCATTCCCTAGCTTCGAACCAAGAGGCCCGTCCGCGCATGGCTTGAAATCCAGGGCGTCCCGGATGGTCCGAGCAGCAGAGGGAACCTTGGATCATGGAAACGATACGACGTTCTTTGGCGACGCGGCGCGGGTTTCTGCAGTCTGTGGGAGGCGCGGCGGCACTGGCATCCGCGGCCGGTTATCCGGAATGGGTGTTCGCGCAGACACGCAGCGGCGTGTTGAATGCCATGCTCAACGTGGAACCGGCGACCCTTAACTACGCGCTGCTCAACACCAGCGTCATACAGTCCGTGTGCGGGTCCATCAACGAGTCGCTTCTTTTGTTCGACTGGCAGTTGAAGCCGCAGCCGAACCTTGCGCGCAGCTTCGACATCTCGCCCGACGGCCTCGTCTATACCTTCGAGCTGGAGCCGGACGTCAAATGGCATGACGGCAAGCCGTTCACATCGAAAGACGTGGTGTTCACCTGCGCGAAGATGCTGCGTGAGCTCAATCCACGCAGCCGCGCCGCGATGGATCGCTGTGAATCCATAACGGCGGAAGGTGACCACAAAGTCGTTTTCAAGCTCAAAGAGCCTTTCAACGCCTTTATTCTGGCTTTCATGGCCTCTACGGGGCCGATGATGCCGGCTCACATCTATGAGGGCACTGATTATCGCAATAATCCCGCGAATACAGCGCCGATCGGTACTGGACCTTTCAAGTTCGCCCAATGGTCGAAGGGTAATTTCATCAAGCTGGTGCGCAATGACAATTACTGGCGCAAGGGCCAGCCCGGGCTCGACGAAGTCAATTTCCGCATCATTGCCTCGGCCGAGCAGCGCGCCGTAGCTCTCGAGACGGGCGCGGTCGACATGGCCTTCGGCGATGATCTCGACCCGATCGACGTGCCGCGCTTCCGTGAGAATCCTGGCCTCGTCATGGTGCAGAATGCTTATGACGCCGTCGGCGAGATCACGCTGATGGAGATCAACCAGCGCATGGCGCCGTTCAACGATCGCCGCTTCCGGGCCGCGATCATGCATGCCATGGATCGCAATTTCCTGGTCGATCAGCTGAATTTCGGCCTCGGCCGCGTGGCCGACAGCCCGATCTTCTCCACTGTTCCCTATTATGATCCCAAAGCCCTGACCCAATACGAATATTCGCCCGCCAAGGCCAAGGCGTTGCTTGACGACATGGGGCTGAAGCCCGGCGCGGGTGGCGTGCGCCACAAGTTCTCGGTTCTGATGCTCCCGAACCAGGATGGCCCGTGGCGCCGTGCGGGCGAATATTCGAAACAGGCCCTTGCGGATGTCGGCCTCGACGTCGAACTGCAGTCCACGGACGTCGCCACGTTCTACAAGCGAAATGGCGACTGGGACTACGACGTGATGTGGAACAGCTACGGGCAGTTCGGTGATCCTGCCATCGGCATGTCGCGTTTCTTCCTGTCAAACAATATCCGCAAGGGCGTGCCCCAGACGAATACGCAAGGTTATTCCAACCCGAAGGTCGATGAGCTCCTGCAGAAGGGCGCGACGTCGGTGAAGCGCGAGGATGCGCAGGCCGCTTACAGCGAGTTGCAGAAGATCCTCACCGAGGACGTCGCCATGCTGTGGATGTATGAGCGCCGCAAGCCGCTCTTCCACGCCAAGAAGTTCAAGGATGTGGTGTTGGGGCCGAATGGACCCTGCGACGGTTTCGGCGCCGCCAAGCCCGCATAGCTTGTCCGACGGCCCATTCTGCGAAGCGGGATTGTCTTCTTGAAAGTCCCGCTCACGTCGTCTGTGCAGGCAGCCTGCCGGCCGCGCCTGTTTTTCCCGTTTGTGTTTCGCACAAGGAGAAAGAATGTCCACGAAAGCGGCCTTTCTCGCGCGTCGTGTTGTTCAAGCCGCGATGGTTGTCGTTGGCGTGGTGTTTCTCTCGTTTTTCCTCGTGCGGCTCGCGCCGGGCGATGCGGCGATGGCGATAGCCGGTGAGACCGGTTACAGCGACCCGCAATATGTGGCTGATCTCCGGAGGGAGTTTGGCCTCGACAAGCCGGTGCTGACCCAGTTCGGCATCTATCTCGCCAAGGTCGGTGTCGGTGATCTCGGCTTTTCCTATCAGAAGCGGCAACCGGTCTATGATCTCATCATGGAGCGCCTGCCGGCGACGCTTCTCCTAGCTGGTGTCGTCATCGTCGTCTCGCTCGTCATCGGGATTTTTGTCGGCGCGGTGTCCGCGAAATATGCCGGCCGGCTTGTCGACGGCATCCTGCGCATCTTTCTCATGGCCTTCTACGCCATGCCCTCCTATTGGCTGGGTCTCGTGCTCGTTCTGACGTTCTCGGTCCATCTCGGCTGGCTGCCGGCCTTCGGCATCGAGACGATGGGCGGGGATCCGGCGCCGATGGCGCGGGCGCTCGACATTGGGCGGCATCTCGTCCTCCCGGCGCTGACGCTCGGCCTCTTCTTCGCCGCGATCTACGCGCGGCTGACGCGCGCCGCGATGCTCGAGGTCGTCAACCTCGATTTCGTCCGCACGGCGCGCGCCAAGGGGATCTCGGAGACGCGCCTGTTCATACGCCACGTGCTGCGCAATGCGCTCATCCCCGTCGTCACCTATGCGGGCCTGCAGACCTCAGCCCTGATCGGCGGGACGGTCTTGGTCGAGACGGTGTTCTCCTGGCCCGGCATCGGGCGGCTCGCCTATGACGCGCTCATCGCGCGTGACAACAATCTGCTCATCGGCATCTTCATCTTCACGTCGGTTCTCGTGGTGCTCTTCAATCTTCTGACCGATCTCCTCTATGTGGTGCTCGACCCGCGCATGGAGCTCGGCAAATGAGTGCCCTTCGCCGCTTCCTCCGCAATGGCACCGCCGTCATCGGCCTCCTCGCTTTCCTGGCGATCCTGGCCTTCGCCCTGCTGGCGCCGGTCATCTATCCCGGCAATCCCCTTGCCATCGCGGGCGCGCCGCTCAGGCCGCCCGGTTCACCGAATCTCATCGCTGGCAGCGACATGCTGGGCCGCAATGTTGCGGCGGGCCTTGCCTATGGCGCGCGTGTCTCGCTGACGATCGGGCTCCTGTCGGCCTTGTTGGCCATCGTCATCGGCGCGGTGCTGGGTGCCGTTGCCGGCTATTTCGGGCGCTGGATCGATGACGCGATCATGCGTTTCACGGAGTTCTTCCAGATCATCCCGAGCTTCATCCTGCTCATGGTGCTGATCGCCCTGATGCGCCCCAGCGTCACGGCCACGATCTGCGGCATCGCGCTGATCAGCTGGCCGCAGGTGGCGCGCATCGTGCGCGCCGAATTCCTCGTGCTGCGGCGGGCCGAATTCGTGGAGGCGGCGCGCGTCCAGGGGTTCTCGACGACACATATCATCACCCGCGAGATTGCGCCCAATGCGCTGTCGCCGGTGATCGTGATCGGCTCGATCCTGGTCGCCAACGCCATCCTGACGGAATCGGCGCTGAGCTTCCTCGGCCTCGGCGATCCCAACCTCATCAGTTGGGGCTACATGATCGCCGCATCACGCTCGGCCATGCGGCTTGCCTGGTGGACCACCGTGATGCCAGGCCTCTGCATCGCGCTGACGGTGCTCGCGCTGAACCTTGTCGGCGATGGCCTCAACGATGCCTTCAACCGCCGCCTCGGCGAGGGCGGACGGGCTTGAGGGCATCCCGCGGGAAACGGGCCCGGATCTCTCCCCTTGCGGGGATCGTTGCGAAATTCACGTTTAGCGGACTGATGGGGGGCAGCAGGGAATTTTGGCTGTCCGCAGCGCAGGCTGCGGCGCGCTGGTAGCGCCCCGGCGCGGGCGCCAGGGGTGTTCATGCGCGCTTTATCGCGCGCTTCATGTCGTAGGCGAGGGCGACGAGGTTGATCGCGTCGGGCCGAACGCCATTATTCGCCCCTCGTGCGCGCCCTCACGATTCAGTCTATAGCAGCGCGATGATGCCACCCTCCGCCAGTCCAGCCTCCCTGCCTGTCGCCCTGCAATCGCTGACGCCCGCTTTCGCGCCGGGCACGGTGTGGCTCGTGGGCGCGGGGCCGGGCGATCCCGGGCTCCTGACACTGCACGCGATCAATGCCTTGGCCGCGGCGGATGCCATTGTCTATGACGCCCTTGTCGACAAGCGGGTGCTCGGCCTTGCGCGGCCGGATGCGCTCCTCGAATTCGCCGGCAAGCGCGGTGGCAAGCCCTCGCCGCAGCAGGCCGACATCACCCGGCGGCTCATCGTCCTGGCCCGGGAGGGCAGGCGTGTCCTGCGGCTGAAGGGCGGGGACCCATTCGTCTTCGGTCGCGGTGGTGAGGAAGCGCTGGCACTGGTGGAAGCCGGCATTCCCTTTCGCGTCGTACCGGGTGTGACATCTGGGCTTGGCGGGCTCGCCAGCGCTCTCATTCCCGCGACGACACGCGGCACGAATCAAGCCGTGGTGCTCGCCACGGGCCATGCGGCGGCGGGCTCGGAGGAAGATCTCGACTGGGCGACGCTCGCCCGCCTGCGCCAGCCGCTTGTCCTCTACATGGCGGTGGCGAACCTGCCGCGTATCGCGCAGGCGCTCATCGCCGGAGGGGCCGATCCGACGACGCCGGTCGCCATCGTCGCTTCCGCTACGCTACCCTCGGAACAGATCCTGGAAACAACGCTGGCCGGGGCCGCCGACGCTTTGGCCGGGGCCGGCATCGAGGCGCCGTCGATCGTCGCCATCGGCTCCATCGTCGGGCTGAGGGCGGGGCTCACCGCCGGGACAAGGGCGGGGTCGCCATGACGGGACCGACGACCGCGCCAGGCCTCCTCATCGCCGCGCCGCGTTCCGGGGCCGGCAAGACCACCGTGACGCTGGGGCTGATGCGCGCTTTTGCCCGCCGTGGGCTCAAGGTCGCGCCGGTGAAATGCGGTCCGGACTATATCGACCCCGCCTTCCATGCGGTGGCGGCGGGGCGCGGCGGCGTCAATCTCGACAGCTGGGCGATGGGCGCCGATCTTCTCGGCGCGCTCATCGCCGGCCAGGCCACTGACGCCGACCTCGTGCTGGCGGAAGGGCTGATGGGCCTGTTCGACGGCGTGCCGGCCGAGGCGGGGAGAAGCGGCTCCAGCGCCGACATCGCGGCCCTGATGGGCTGGCCCGTGCTGCTGGTGCTCGATGTCTCCGGCCAGTCGCAGTCGGCCGCCGCCATGGCGCTCGGTGCGGCCCGCTATGACCCCCGCATCACCATCGGCGGGGTGATCCTGAACAAGGTCGGCAGCGAGCGCCACAGACGTCTCGCGGGTGAGGCGATCGAGGCCATCGGCCTGCCGGTGCTCGGCGCTCTTCCGCGCGGCGAGGTGACATTGCCGGAGCGGCATCTCGGGCTCGTGCAGGCACGCGAGACAGCGGAGTTGGAGACCCGGCTCGACGGCCTCGCCGATCTCGTCGAAGCGCATATCGACCTCGCCGCCGTGCGGGCATTGGCGCGGAGCAGCAAGCGCCCTGCCGCGCCTGCGGGCACGCGCCTTGCCGTGCCGCCGCCGGGCCAGCGCATCGCGATCGCCGACGACGCGGCTTTCTCCTTCGTTTACCCGCATATCGCGATGGGCTGGCGGGCGGCCGGCGCCGAACTGGTGCCGTTCTCGCCGCTCGCCGACGAGGCCCCCGCCGCCGATTGCGACGTCTGCTGGCTGCCAGGGGGCTATCCCGAACTCCATGCTGGCCGGCTTGCGGCCAATGGGCGTTTTCGTGAAGGCCTTGCCGCTTTTGCCGCTACCCGTCCCGTCCATGGCGAATGCGGCGGCTACATGGTGCTCGGCGAGGCGCTGGTCGATGCCGAGGGCGTCAGCCACGCGATGACGGGGCTGCTGCCACTTGTGACGAGCTTTGCCAGGCGCAAGCTCAATCTCGGCTATCGCATCGCCACCTTCCTGGCGCCGACACCCTTCGCGCCCGCCGGCGCGGTGGCGCGGGGCCACGAGTTCCACTACGCCAGCATCCTGTCACCACCGGGGCCGACGCCGTTGGCCGAGGTCGGGGATGCCTATGGCAACAGGCTCGCGCCGGCCGGGCACAAGGTCGACCATGTCTCCGGCTCCTTCTTTCACGTCATCGAGGTCGTGTCCTGATGGCTGACGGGGGTGGGCGCCGTGCCGACAGGCTGCTTGCCGTGCAGGTGCTACGCGCGCTCGCGGCGCTGATGGTCGTGGTGCATCACGCGCAATACGACGCGGGCGCGCTTGCAGAACGGCTGGGACTGACCTTCACATCAAGCCACCTCCTGCCGTGGCTGTCGGGCGTCGATATCTTCTTCGTCATCTCCGGCTTTGTCATGGTGCATGCCTCCCGCCCGCTGTTTGGCGCGGCGGGGGCGTGGAGCACCTTCCTGAGCCGGCGCATCGTGCGCATCGTGCCGCTCTATTGGGGTGTGACGACCCTTTATCTGGCCGTGGCGGTCGTGCTGCCGCAGGTGCTGAACAGTGGCTGGCCAAGCCTCTGGCAGATCGTGGCGTCCTATCTCTTCATCCCCACGATGCGGGCCGGCGGTGCGGTGCAACCCATCTATTCGCTGGGCTGGACGCTCAATTTCGAGATGTTCTTCTATCTCGTCTTCGCGGCCGCCATCGCCTTGCCTCGCCGCCACGCGGTGCTCGCGGTCTCGCTCGGCCTCGCCATACTGGTCGCTTCTCGTCCGTTCATCGTCTGGCCGCTGCCGGTTGCCTATTGGTCCGATCCCATCGTGCTCGAATTCGTGCTCGGGATGGGCGTCGCCATGATCCGCGAGACAGGCCTGCGCCTTGGCGGCGTGGCACGGGTCGTGCTGGTCGCCGCCGGCTTCGGCCTGCTGCACCTCGACCTGTCGGCCGCCGATGGCACGGCCCTGCCGCAGTTCATCGGCTATGGCGGGCCCGCCGCGATGCTGGTGGCGGCCGCCGTGCTCGGGCGGCCGAATGAGCGCCCGCCCGCTGTGGAGCGGGCCCTGGTCGCGATGGGCGATGCCTCCTACGCTCTCTACCTGCTGCATCCCTTCGCGATCCGCGCGCTGCGCGAGGTCTTCGCGCGCAGTCCGCTCGGCGCGTGGCTCGGCCCCTGGGGCTTCGTGGCGGCCTGTGTCGTGGCCGCGAGCGTTCTGGCTGTCGTCGTCTACCAGTGGCTCGAGCGGCCGCTCCACCAATATTTGCGGGCGCGACTCACGTCACGGCGATGAGCGGTGCCTTGAGCGCCTCCGCCAGATCCTGCGGCGCTATGGGAAAATTGGCGAAGGGCGTGCCGGCCGCCGCCCAGACCACGTCGAAGGCCATGAGGTCCCGATCGATATAGGTCGCCATTTCAGTCGTGTGGCCGAAGGGCGGGATGCCGCCGATCGCAAAGCCGGTCAGCGCGCGCACGCGGGCGGCGTTCGGGCGCCGCAGCCCCTCGCCGAGGATCGCGGTGATACCGGTCTCGTTGACGCGGTTCTGCCCGGACACGAGAAAGAGGTATGGCTTGCCTGTCTCCGCACCCTCGAAGATGAGGGATTTGACGATCTGCCCAACCGCCACGCCATGCACGACTGCCGCCTCCTCGGCGGTGCGTGTCGTCTCGGTCGTCACATGGATGTCGAGGGTGAGGCCGATCTTCTCGGCGGCGTCCCGCACGATCGCGGCGCGTTCGTGCAAGGTCGCGGATGGTTGGTTCTGGCTCGGCACGTCCATCGAGAGGCCCTTCTTGTTTCAGCCCAACTGCCGTCACACATTCGGCGGGAGCGGTGTCGCCGCAGCCTACAAAGCGGGCTTCCGCAGGGGAAGCCTGTGCGTGTCCGATGGTAAGGCCTCGGCGAGCGGGCCAGAAGATGGTGAGCGTGTTGAAGCAGGACGAGGAGTTGCCAGGAAAGAGTGCAGGCGGTGATGAAGGCGCCGCGGATCTGCCGGCTGCCGTCCGCCGGGCCCGGCTCGACGATGAGCAGCGCGGCAGGATTGTCGCCGGGCTCAGGGAAGGAGAGTTCGCGCGGCTCGATCTGCTCCACGCGCAGCTTGGACCCGTCTTCGCGCAAGTGCCTCAGGCCATTGATATCTTCGACCATGGGATCGTGCCGGGTGAGCGTCCGCGCTGTTACATCGACATGCTGGCCTTCGTCGAGATGGAGCGTGATCGCCACACCTATCGTTTCTCCGTCGACACGCGGCGTGGGCGGATTACGGTGGCCCAGAGCGAGCAGGTCGCGGTCATCGTCGCTGCGGTGACGGATTACGTGGCGCGACGGCTTGTGGAGCGCGAGCGGATGATGGCTGAAAGCCGCATCGTCGTGACGCCGTCTGGCGCTACAGAGGAGGAGGAGACCGCCAACCCGGCGATGTCGCCAGCGAACGCGCCGACGCAGCCTGCTCGCCGTTTCGATGCGGGCGACGTTGTCTTCACCGGAATCATGGGGCTGATCGGCGGCGCGGCGTTGTTCCAGGGAGCGCTCTGGCTGATGGAATGGGCGCCGGTCGCCCGTTTGCTCGGTCGTTTCTGAAACCGGCCGCGTCTCAGTCCACGACCATCTCGCCGATCTGCGCGATCGTGGCCGTTTCGACGTCCAGCGCCCTTGCCCGCACGCGGGGGGCATCCACGCCGCGTGTACGGATGGTGAAGCGCGAATTCTGGCCATCTTCCGTGATGTCGATGAGGTGATAGCCGGCCCGATGGGTGAACAGGCCGCGCACGGCCGAGCATGATGGCGCGCCGAGCACCGGCACCGGCTTAACCGGCCCGCGAATGCGCACAAGTGACGTGCGATGATTATGGCCGTGCAGGATCATTTCCGCGCCGGTCCTGGCGATGATAGCCTGGAAGGCGTCCGAATCGGTGAGCTGCCGGCCAGCCTTGGCGCCTTCGTAATAGGGCGGATGGTGCAGCATCACGATGCGGCACAGACCCTGTTGGCCGAGGTCGGACAGGATCTCGCCCATGGCGGCGAGCTGCTTCTCTCCCAATGTGCCGCTGGCCACGAAGGGCAGGGTCGGCACTGCCGAGGACAAGCCGACGAGCGCCACGCCACCCCTGCGCCGCACATAGGGAAAAGACGGCATCGAGCCTTCCTTGGCTCCATCGGAGAGCATCCAGGGCGCGATCGTGCGGATTAGCGCCTTCAGCGCGCCGCGCACATAGGCATCGTGGTTGCCCGGCACGAAGCTCACGTATTCCGGTGCGCCGAGCCGCTCCAAAAAGGCCCGCGCCACGGGAAATTCGGCGGCCAGCCCGATATTGGTGATATCGCCGGTCAGCGCGATATGATCAGCCTTCTGGGCCTCGAGATCCTCGATGATCCTGTCGAGCAGCGGCATGTCATGGATGGCCGCGCGCCCCCGCCGCCAGTTGACATAGCCGGTGAAGCGCTTGCCCATCAGCTCCCTGAGCTTGGGGGAGGGCAGAGGGCCGATGTGTGGATCAGAGATATGAGCCAGGAGCATGCGCGGAGAAGATCATCAATTGCGGGGGGCCATCGTGAAACTTCGCCCGCTTGCCCCCGGGCGTGTCCGGAGGGGCGGCGTGCGAGTGCTCAAGCCTGGTGTCCTTACAACGCGAGCGCGACGCTGAGAAGCCCCGGCCTTTCATGAAGCGAGGAGAGTGGTGTTCGGCGCCTCCGCATCCCGGCCACCACACGAGCGGATGAGCGCCGCGCCGCGGTGTTGCGTGGATCCTCGCGGTATTAAGCGTTATCCCGCTGGTGCGCGTTCGTGATAGGGATCCTCTCCAGTCGCGGGGACGTATGCGTTTTGCGTTTGATTTATTATGTCATGCATCTGTATTGGCGTTTTACGCGCGGCCTGACACTTGGCGTACGCGCCGTCGTGCTGGATCCGGACAACCGGGTTTTCCTCGTGCGCCACAGCTATATCAAGGGCTGGCACTTGCCTGGCGGAGGGGTCGAGCCGGGCGAGACGCTCGTCGAGGCGCTGAGGCGCGAACTCGAGGAAGAGGGCAACATCCTCATGATCGGCCGTCCGGCGCTGCATGGGATTTTTCTGAATGGGCGCGCACCCAATCGTGATCATGTCGCGATCTATCTGGTGCGCAGATTCAGGCAGAGCGCGCCCCGGCAGGCCGATGCCGAAATTCTCGAGACCGGTTTTTTCCCGCTGGATTCCCTGCCGGAAGGCACGACCGAAGGCACGCGAGCCCGTATCCTGGAAATCAAGGCCGGGCTGCCTGCCGCGGCCCTATGGTGATGAGGTGAAGCTGGCGACCGCTGGCAGGCGCTCCCTGTCATGCGGGGCGGCGAAATCGAGCGCCGGCCCGACCGGGACGATGCGGGTCGGATTGATGGTGGTATGGCTGCCATAGTAATGGCGCTTGATATGGGCGAGATCGACCGTCTCGGCCACACCCGGCACCTGATACAGCTCCCTCAGATAATTCGATAAATTGGGATAGTCGGCGATGCGGCGCAGGTTGCATTGGAAATGCCCGACATAGACCGCGTCGAAGCGCGCGAGTGTCGTGAACAGCCGCCAGTCCGCCTCAGTCAGCCGCGATCCCGCGACATAGCGCTGGCGCGACAGGCGCTCCTCCACCGTGTCGAGGGCCTCGAACAGGGCGGCGAAGGCTTCCTCATAGGCCTCCTGCGTGGTGGCGAAACCGGCGCGATAGACCCCGTTGTTGATGGCGCGATAGACGAAGGCGTTGGTCGCATCGATCTCCGCGCGGAGCTCGGCCGGGTAGAAGTCATAGGCGACATCGGTGAAAGCGGCGAAGGCGCTGTTGAACATGCGGATGATCTCCGCCGATTCGTTGCTCACGATCGTCTGCCGCTCGCTATCCCAGAGCACCGGAACCGTGACGCGGCCGGAATAGTCGGGCTTGGCCTTGGCATAGATCTCGTAGAGATAGGCGGCGTGATTGATCGTGTCGGGCACCACACCTGGCCATGCGTCGAAGGTCCAGCCGTGCTCGGCCATGATCGGGGCGACGATGGACAGGCCGATCAATCCGTCGAGCTTCTTGAGCTTGCGGAAGATGAGCGTGCGATGCGCCCAGGGGCAGGCGAGCGAGACATAGAGATGGTAGCGGCCGGGCTCGGCCTTGAAGCCGCCGCCGCCCGAGGGACCGGCTTCGCCGTCGGCGGTCACCCAGTTGCGGAAGGCCGAATCCTGGCGCTCGAAGCGGCCGCCTGTCTTGGCCGTATCGTACCAGCGATCCTGCCATTGGCCATCGACCAGCATACCCATGCAGATACTCCTCTCAGAGCATTTCGGCGAAGCCGGTTCACCGGAAATGCTCCATCTCTTCAGATCTTAAGCATTCCCGGATGCAAAACCGCTTCGCGCTTTTGCTGGAATGCTCGAGCCCACCATTCTTGCATGATAGGGCGCGGTTCGTCATACGGCGTAGACGCGGGCGTCTCACCATGCTAGAGGCCGCGCGACTTCATGCGTTTCAGATCTTTCGGGATGTAACGGCCGTGAGCCAGGTGGGTGAACAGCGACGACGACAAGGCTGAGTGCCTGACGGCTCTCGCCGCGCGGACATGCGCGGCTGGCCACATGATCTGTCCCAAGCTGTTACCCCCGTCCTTGACGGTTGCCGAGAGACCTCGCCATGACCGAACTCAAACTCAACTTGCGCCGCGAATTGCCGGAAGACGGCCAAGCCGTCGAGAAGCTGCACGAACGCGCCTTCGGACCCGGGCGCTTCGCGCGGACAGCCTTTCGGCTGCGTGAGGGTGTGCCTCCGGTCGCCAATCTTTCCTTCACGGCATCGGTCGGCACGCTGATCGTAGGTTCGGTGCGGCTCACCGAGGTCCGCGTCACGACCGGTGACAAGGTGCTCATGCTGGGGCCGCTGACGGTCGATCCCGCCTTCCACGACCGGGGTATCGGCGCTGCCCTTATGCGCCTGTCCCTCGATGCCGCGCGCGACGATGGCTATCGGCTGGTCATACTGGTGGGAGACGAGCCCTATTACAGCCGCTTCGGCTTCAAGGTTGTGCCTCCCGGCAGGCTCAAGCTGCCGGGACCTGTCGACGACAGGCGCTTTCTGTTCTGCCCTCTGGTGTCCGATGCGATCGAGACAATCGAGGGCATGGTGCTTCCGGCGGCCTGAAGCCGCCGTGAGCAGGTCGCGGTCGAGCGTGTCCCGTCTCGCGATCGCGGCCTCTACGTCCTCCGTCTGCGACGGCCTTCGACCAGCCAGGCGGCGAGAACGACGCCGGCGAGCAGGGCAAGCCCCGCGAAACCGAGGCCCAGGGGCATCACGGTCACACCACGGACAATCGCGCTATCGCTTGGCCTGAGGCCGATCCAATCTCCGCCAGAGAAGCGCGAGCCGCTCGACACGGTGAGCACGCGGGGAATGTCCATCCCGCCGCCATTGGTCGCGATGCGGCGTACGCTGCCGCCCATCTCGCGCGTGATCGGCTCGAGCCGGCCGGTGTCGCTGAAGACATCGGCGAGTTCGCGCGGGTTTTCAGGTCCAACGCTGACAAAGGCCGTCAGGTCACCGCTCGTCAGCCGGTAGAGGCCGAGCTCGCTCACCGTCGCGCTCGACGTGAAAAGGCCAGGCGCGCCGGGACGCATGACGAGCTCGCGTTCCTCGCCGCCCGGCGCGAACAGGCGGACGGGCGGTGGCTGATCGGCCATGGTCTGCCGCTCGACGCTGATGGTCGTGCCCCGGGCGCTCGCGCGCAGCGCCTCTTCCTCCAGCTCCGGCTCCTTCATCATCCAGTGGGCGAGTCGGCGCAGGAGATCGACATGCGGGCCCCCGTTCTCGAAACCGCGCGCCCAAAGCCACACGTGGTCGGACAGCAGCAGGGCGACACGGCCTTTCTGCTCGCGGTTGAGAACGAGAAGAGGACGGTCCTCCGCGCCCGCCATCACCACGGAGCCACCGCGTACGTTGGAGCCGAGCAGGCGCAGCCACTCGCCCCAGCTGGGCGGCTCGCTATCGCCACCGGGCAATTCGCGTGTCACCGGATGGCGGCTGCCGGCCGCAGTCACGTCAGCGCGGAAGGGGCGCTCCACGATGCGACCGTCGGGCGTCGCGGGCAGCACGGCGCCGAGCGAGGTACGGGCGAGGCTCGCTGAACTCGCAAATTCCGGCCCTGCGGCCACGAGGAGCGCGCCGCCCTCCTGCACGAACTGCACGATGTTGTCGTAATACATCGACGGCAGCACGCTCTGGTTGGCGTAGCGGTCGAAGATGATGAGGTCGAAATCCTTGATGCGTTGCTGGAAGAGCGCGCGCGTCGGGAAGGCGATCAGCGACAGCTCGTTGATCGGCGTGCCGTCCTGCTTCTCCGGTGGGCGCAGGATGGTGAAATGCACCAGGTCCACATTGGCGTCGGACTTCAGGAGGTTGCGCCAGGTGCGCTCTCCGGGATGCGGTTCGCCCGAGACGAGCAGCACGCGAAGCTTGTCGCGCACGCCCTCGATCGTCACGACCTGGCGGTTGTTCGCGGTGGTGAGCTCGCCCGGCATGGCGTCCACCTCGACCTCGACGATATTCGGGCCGCCATGCTCGATGCGGACGGGGATGGACAGGGGTGCATCGGCGAGGATTTCGCGTGTCAGAAGCACCTGTCCGTCGCGGCGGACGGTGAGCTGCATGCGGCCGTTGCCGCCCCGTTCCGAGGCTTGCACACGCAGGATCTGGTCGCGGCCGACGATGCCGAAGCGCGGCGCCTCGATGAGGGCGACACGCCGGTCGCGCTCATCCGGCCGTCCCGTGATCAGGGCATGCAGGGGGGCCTTGAACCCCAGCTGGTCGGCATTGGCCGGAATGTCATGGACCACTCCGTCGGTGACCATGATGGCCCCGGCCACCCGCTCGGCCGGTACGTCGGCAAGCGCCCGTCCGAGCGCGGTGAACAGGCGCGTGCCCTCGTCACCTGCACCATCGGGCACGTCGACGACGCGGGTCTCGATATCCGGCAACTGGCTGAGCCGCTGTTCGAGGGCGCTCGCGGCGGCATCGGTCTGGGCGCGGCGGTCGCCGAGCTGCTGCGAGCCGCTGCGGTCCACCACCACGACAGCGATATCCTTGGCCTTCTCCCGGTTTTCCTGGACGATCGCGGGATTGGCGAGGCCAGCCAGAAGCAGCGCGAGCGCCAGCGCACGCACGATCGCGACCGTCCCGCGGGCAAGTACGGCGACGACGACGGCCACAGCGACGAGGGCCGCCAAGCCGTAGATCACGACGAGCGGTACGAGCGGCGAGAAGCTCAGGCTCAGCATACGCGGCTCCTACTGCCCGAGCCGTTCGAGCAATGCGGGGACATGGACCTGGTCGGCCTTGTAGTTGCCGGTCAGCGCGTACATCACGATGTTGATGCCGCTGCGAAAGGACATTTCCCGCTGGCGCGGATCAGGGCCGAGCACGGGAAAGAGCGGCGACCCGTCCGAACCGACGGCCCAGGCGGCGGCGAGGTCGTTGCCGGTGATGACGATGGGCGACACGCCATCGCCGGCGCGCGCAGGCCGCCGTTCGCCGTCGACCACCGGCGGCAGCGCCTCGACCCAGGTCGTCCCTCTGTCGTATCGGCCAGGGAAAGTTTCCAGCAGATAGAACGCCTTGGTCAGGACGTGATCCGGCGGTACCGGCTCAAGCTCGGGAATGTCGAGGCTCGCCAGCATGCGGCGAAGCTGCTGCGTCTCGGGCGAGGTCTGGCCGTTGGCGCGCAACGCGTCGCGCGTGTCGAAGATCACCGTGCCGCCGTTCTTCATGAAGGTATCGAGCCGTCGCATGGCGGCATCTGGAGGCAATGGGCGGCCTGCGACGACCGGCCAGTAAATGAGCGGATAGAAGGAGAGTTCGTCGCGGCTGGGGTCGATGCCGATCGGCTCCGCCGGCTCGAAGGTCGTGCGCGCCATGAGCGCGTCGGTGAGGCCGAGGAGGCCCGCGCGGCTCGTCGCATCCACTTGCTGGTCGCCTGTGATGACATAGGCGAGCCGGGTATGAAGCGCGGAGGCGATGTCCTCCTGCCGCAGCGGCGGATGGGACGAGGCAGCCGGCTTCGGCGGCGTCTCCGCCGCGACGCCGGGGGACATCAGCGCGATCGACGCCAGCGCTGCCGCGACGGTGAATACGGTTATGGAGGCGGCGGCCGCGCCGCGGCGACGGCCGAAACGGCCGAGGTGCCCGCCCATCCAGGCGGCGATCAGGGTGTCGAGCGCCAGCAGGATGAGCGCCGCCGTGATCAGGCCGCCACGCAGATCGATGGCCTCGGGCTGGGCAATCGGCCTGACATCGGCGGCGAGAGGGGTGATGTCGAGCGGACTGAGGCGGTCGGCGGAAGTGAGAACATTCACGGCTTGCAGCCCCTCGTTGGGCCCATACAGGCCGGCGGGGTGGTCGGGCGTGGCGCGTCCGGCGTAGCCGCGGGGAACGGGCTTGGCCGTGGCGGGCGGCGCCGAGAAAACGCCGAAACCATTCAGAATATGCCGGGGTGCGACCGTCTCGGTGCTCGAGGTCGTGCCGCTCTCGGTCGCGGGGGTGCCGGCGAGCTGGACGATCTTGCGCAGCATCTCGACGAACAGACCCGACATGGGCAGGTTCGACCAGGAGGGGTCCGCCGTGACGTGGAACAACACGATCTCGCCCTCGCCGCGCCGTTCCGCGGTGACGATCGGCGTGCCGTCGGACAGCGAGGCCCAGGTGCGCGCCGCGAGGTTTCCGTCGGGCTCGGCCAGGATCTGCCGTTGCACGCTGACATCGGTCGGCACCGGGAGATCCGCGAACGGGCTCTGCTGCCCGAAGGGGGCGAGGGCCTTCGGCGTATCCCAGGACAGGGACCCACCGAGGCTGCGTCCGCCACGCCTGAGCTTCACCGGCACGAGCGCGTCGTTGCCGGCGGCCAGGCGCGATCCGGCGAAGCGGACGAGCACGCCGCCGTCTTCGACATAGCGGGTGAGGCGTTGGACCGTCTCTGAATCGAGCACGCCCACGTCCGTCAGCACGATCACGGAGACCTGCTGCTCGATGAGCGCGCCGATGGCCTCGGCCACGCCGCCGCGCGGCTCACGCAGTTCGGCAAAGGGCTGCAGCGCGCGCGCTACATAGTAGGTCGGCGCCAGAAGAGGCTGGGCGACGTCCGCGCTGGCGCCCGATACCAGGCCGATGCTGCGGCGCTTGCCGTCGTCGCCGACGAGCGAGACCGCACCGGCCGAGTTTTCATCGACGATCTCGACGCGGGTGATGGCATTGCGGATCTCGACCGGCAGGGCGAAGCGGGCACTCGCTTCCGTCGCGCCGGCGGGGAAGGTGAAAGGCGTCTCGCCGAGCGGCAAGCCCTTGAGGTCGACCGCGCGCAAGGTGCCGCGATCGCGGCCCTCCGCCGTTGGCCGAACGACGGTCACGTCGAAGCCCGCGCTGACATTGGCGGTCGCGGCCAGCGCGAAAGGCTGGGAGGCCTCGCGGCGATAGACGGTGACGGGATGCGAGCCCTTGATGGCGGCGAGGCCGGACACGAACTGGTCTTCCTCGACGCGGATGCCGCTCGTGACCCAAACGATTTCCGCCTCGGGCTGGGCGTTCAGGAAGGCGCCGATGCTCGTCAGATGCTCGTTGCGCCGGCTGGAAAAGGGAAGCGGCGCGATGGCACGCAGGCGCTCGGCCGCCTGGCCGGCCTCGCCCATGGTCACGTCCGATGTCAGCGGGCCGCCCAGGGCGACGACCGCCACCGGCCGCTCGTTTCGCGAGGCCGTGGCGATGACGCCGGCGGCAAGATCAACGCGCGCCTGCCAGTCGCCGGCGGCGGCGAAATCGTTGTCGACCAGGAGCAGGACGGGCCCACTGCTGGCCGTCGCTTCGCCCGCAGGCGGGTTCCACACCGGCCCGGCGGCGGCGAGGATGAGAAGCGCCGCGATCAGGAGCCGCAGCAGAAGCAGCCACCAGGGCGTGCGCGCCGGTGTTTCCTGCTTCGGCAGGATATCGGTGATCACGGCCAGCGGCGGAAAGGCGATACGGCGTGGTTGCGGTGGCGTGACACGCAACATGAGCCAGATCGCCGGCAGCGTGGCGAGAGCGGCCAGGACGAGGGGGGCGGTGAAGGCCAGCGGCAAGCCGAACATGGACTACCTCCCCACGGCCTGCGGCTGCAGCGCCGCGGCGCCACGGCTGGTCGCGATAAGATTGAGGAGGCGCAGGACCACGCCGCTTGCCGGTTGATCGGTGTGATGGAGCGAGAGCGTCCAGCCGCGCGCGGCGAAGGCGGCGGATACCTCTTCGCGATGCCGGGCAATGCGTTTGCGGTAATCCTCGCCCCAGGAGGTCGCGTCTCCGATCCTCAGGTGAGTGCCGTCCTCCGGGTTCTCGAGCTCAGCCTGGCCATGGAAGGGAAATGTCTCCTCCACCGGATCGATGATCATGACGCAATGACCGCGTGCCCCGCGCGCCGCGATCGTCTCGACGGTCGTGCGCAGCCGCGCCGGCTCGACCAGGAAATCGCTGATCAGGATGGCCTCGTTGAGCGGGGGGAGCGCTTGCGGTGGCGGCAGGTCGGCCGTCAGTCCGGCGGTGTCGGCGACAAGAGCCTCGGCGACGAGTTCCACGATGCGCCGGGACGCCCGGGGCGGCATCGCGCCCATCAGGCCAATGCGCTCTCCGCCCTCGACCAGCGCATCCGCCAGGGCGAGGCCGATAACGAGCGCGCGTTCGATCTTCGAGGCGCTCGCGAGCGTCGAGGTGAACCCCATGGATGCCGAGCGGTCCATCCATAGCCATACGCTTTGCGCGGCTTCCCATTCCCTTTCGCGGACATAGAGCCGGTCGTCCCGCGCGGAGCGCCGCCAGTCGATACGGGCCATCGCCTCGCCCGAGGTGTAGGGGCGGAACTGCCAGAAGCTCTCTCCCGTGCCGGCCCGGCGCCGGCCGTGAATGCCGTGCGCGACCGAGGCCGAGACACGGCGTGCCTCCAGCACGATGCGTGGCAGGCGCTCGGCCAGCGACATCGCAACATCGGCCTCCCGCCGGCCTGGCGAGCGATCATTGAGCGGAAGAACCTGCACACGCGCCATTGCCGAGGTCCTAGCCGAGCCGCGCCACGAGCCGTTTGACCAGCCCGGTCACAGTCTCGCCATCCGCTCGCGCAGCGAAGGTCAAGGCCATGCGGTGTTTCAGGACAGGCTCGGCAAGCGCGGCCACGTCGTCGAGGGAGGGCGCCAGCCGGCCATCGACGAGGGCGCGGGCGCGAACCGCGAGAATGAGCGCCTGGCTGGCGCGCGGACCGGGTCCCCATGCCAGGAGGTCAGTCACCTCAGGCGGCCCGTCACCGGGGCGCGCCGACCGCACGAGGTCGAGGATCGCGTCTACCACCTTGTCGCCGGCCGGCAGGCGCCGCACCAGCCGCTGGATGTTGAGAAGGCCGTCGGCTGTCAGGGCCGTCGTTGGCTCGACGGTTTCGGAGGAGGTCGTCTCAAGGAGGATGCGCCGCTCCGCCGCGCGGTCGGGATAGCCCACGTCGATCTGCAGCAGGAAGCGGTCGAGCTGCGCTTCCGGCAGCGGATAGGTGCCTTCCTGCTCGATGGGATTTTGCGTGGCCAGCACATGGAAGGGCCGGGGCAGGTCGTGCCGCTCGCCGGCAACGGTCACATGGTGTTCCTGCATCGCCTGCAGGAGGGCCGACTGGGTGCGGGGGCTCGCGCGGTTGATCTCGTCGGCCATCAGCAGCTGCGCGAAGATCGGTCCCCGGACGAAGCGAAAGCTGCGCTTGTGGTCGATCGATTCGTCCAGTATCTCGCTGCCGAGGATGTCCGACGGCATGAGATCGGGCGTGAACTGCACACGCTGGGCATCAAGCCCCAACACCGTGCCGAGCGCCTCGACCAGCTTCGTCTTGGCGAGACCGGGGACACCGACGAGAAGGCCGTGACCACCGGCGAGGATCGTGACGAGCGCGAGTTCGACCACATGTTCCTGGCCGAAAATCACGGATCCGATGGACGCCTTGGCCTTGCCGATGGTGTCAAGCGCCGTTTCGGCCGCCGCGACGACGGCCTGGTCTATGGTGGTGGGCGCCACGGCTGCGGCCTCAGAGCGCGTCCCTGCCGTCATTCGTCTGTCTCCTTCAAACCCGTCCGGATATCTGGGCCGAGATCGTCGTTTCCATCAAGGGCGATGCAAGCACGATGCCGCGAGTGGTTAAACTTTCAATGCTTATCAGCCATGCGCCGTTCCTCTGTCCGCGCGCTCTGACACGACCTACATACAGACTGGCACGCATTGCCTTTCAATGTCGGCACTTTCGGTCCCTTGCACAGCTTGCTCCCCCAAAATCTGCCCGGCAAGCGAGCGGGGAGTCCGTGCGAGGACGCACGCATGCTTCGCTGATGACAGGAAATATGCTGGCCGAAACATTACATTGTGAAAATGACGAGAGACTGCGGCCGAGTTGGGGCTGAACGCATGGACGGAACACAAGAAGATGTGAGGTCGAGCCTGGTGGTCAAAGAACCTGGCGATCAGCCGCTCGCGGGTTTGAGCGCCGTCGCGCCAGGCCGGGGGCCTGCCCCGGTCGACCGATGGGACCCGCCTTTCTGCGGGGCGATCGACATGCGTATCGCGGCCGATGGTATCTGGTTCTACCAGGGCAGCCCGATTCGTCGTCCGGCGCTCGTGAAGCTGTTTGCCTCCGTCCTGCGGAAGGATCCGAATGGCTATGTCTTGGTCACGCCTGTCGAATGTGTGGGCATTACTGTCGAGGACGTGCCGTTTCTCGCGGTTGAAATCGCGCGCGACGGGGCCGGTGTCCTTCACTTCCGCACGAATGTCGACGATCTCGTCGCAGTGGACGCTGACCATCCGTTACGTTTCGAGACCGACAGCGATGGTGGCCTCAGGCCCTATCTGCGCGTGCGCGGCGGCCTCTGGGCACGGCTGACGCGCGCCCTCGTTCACGATCTCGTGGAATTGGCGGAGGAGCGGGATGGGCTGTTCGGGGTTCCGTCCGGGGCACTCTTCTTCCCCATCACACCCATGGATGACCTCGATGCAGCGGTCGAAGCCGCCGATGTCCCTGCTGCCGATGTCCCTGCCGCGGATGCGGCGTCCGCAGGAGCGCGTGATGACTGAGCCATTCGATCGCGTGACTTTTCGGGCGCTCGCCCGCGAACGCCTGTGGCCGACACCGCCTTCCGCGCTGAATGCAGGCCGGGCCGGGGAGAACCTCATGGGGCAACCTGTCCCGCGCGAGCGGCTGTCCGAGGCGCGCCCGGCCGCCGTCCTGGTTCCGGTCGTCGGAAGGGGCGGCGAGGTGACCGTCCTCTTGACCAAGCGGTCGGCCCATCTGCGCAACCATGCCTCGCAGATCGCCTTTCCCGGCGGCCGTGTCGATGCGACGGATTCCACGCCGCTCGCCACCGCGCTCCGGGAAACCGAGGAGGAGGTCGGTCTGGCGCGCCATTTTGTGGAGCCTCTCGGCTATCTCGACACACTCCGCACGCCGAGCGGCTTCAGCATCGTTCCGGTCGTTGCCTGGGTCGAGCCGGGGTTCCATCTCGTGCGGAATCCGGACGAGGTCGATGACATCTTCGAGGTTCCGTTCAGTTTTCTGATGAACGCCGGCAATCACCAGAGGATGATGCGCGAGGGTCCGGGCGGCCCACGAGAAATTTATGCAATGCCCTATGGGGAGCGCCATATCTGGGGGGTAACGGCGAAAATCATCCGCAACCTCTACGAAAAGCTCTATGAGGGGGTATGACCAGAGCTCTGTTTGAAGGACTGGTGCTGTTCCTGGCACCTTTTGCGCTCTTCGCGCTCTATCTCAGCGCGCGGCGGCGCAATCCATTCACCCGACAGGCGTGGGACGGCCACGTGCACTGGCTCGTGCTCGTGGGCCTCGTCGTTGTCATCGGCTCGTTCGTCTACTTAGGATTGGTCGCCGAGCGCAGCACCGGCCCCTGGGTCCCTACCCATATCAAGGATGGTGTGCTCGTTCCCGGGCATTTCGAATGAACGCCGCGGCATGATCGATTCGCTTAGCCTGGAGCACGCTTCATGCGAAAAACCGTCTCCACTTTTTCGCAGCCCGCTCTAGCCAGCCTTCTCACCCGGCCTTCTCTCCAGCTCTTGTTCGACGCACTCTCGGTTCCCGGAGAGGAAACGCGCGTTGTCGGTGGTGCGGTCCGCAACGCGCTGCTCGGCCGGCCGATCAACGACATCGACTGCGCCACCACCATGACACCCCGAGAGGTCGTGCGCCGTGCGGCGGCGGCCGGTCTGCGCACGATCCCGACCGGGCTCGACCATGGCACCGTGACGGTTCTGGTCGGCGACGACAGTTATGAGGTGACGACGCTGCGCGAGGATGTGGCGACCGACGGACGCCGCGCGACGGTTGCCTTCAGCAAGAGCTTCGCGGCCGATGCGGCGCGCCGGGACTTCACCATCAACGCCCTTTACCTCAGTCGCGATGGTCGTGTTCATGATCCTGCGGGGGGGCTCGCCGATCTCGCGGCAAGGCGCGTCCGTTTTATCGGTGATCCCGACACGCGCATCCGCGAGGACTACCTCCGCATCCTCCGCTTCTTCCGCTTTCATGCCGATTACGCCGACGGCCCGCTCGATGCCGACGGCCTGGCGGCGACCGTCCGTTTGCGGGCAGGGCTCGACGGCCTCTCGCGCGAACGCGTCCGCGCGGAGTTTCTGAAGCTCCTGGTCGCGTCCCGCGCGGTCGAGACCGTCGATGCCATGGCAGACGCGGGCCTGCTCCTCATGGTGATCGGGGGCGTGGGCGAGCGCGGACGCCTGGCGCGGACAGCGGCCGGCGAGGCGGCTCGCGTCCAGCCGGCTGATGGCGCACTGCGTCTGGCGGCGCTTGCTGTCACCACAAGCGAGGATGCGCTGCGGCTGAAGCATGGCCTGCGGCTTTCCAATGGCGAGTTCGAGCGGCTGGCGGCTTACGCACGCCTTCTGGAGAAGCTGCGAAGCGTGGTCGATCCCCTCGACGCGCGCGCCATCCGGCGTCTTGCGGTGACTGAGGGCCTCGGCCCGGTCAGCGACGTCCTGGCCGTCGTGGCGCATGAGCCGAGGCCGGAGCTCTTCCCGGAAGCGTCAGCTCAGCTCGATGCCTATCGCGGGGGGCAGCCGGTTCCGGCTTTTCGCCTGTCCGGCAGGGATGTGCTTGCCCTCGGGGTCGAGAAAGGGCCGGAGGTCGGGCGCGTGCTCGAACGGGCGAGGGCGCAGTGGCTCGATGCCGACTGCCCGGATGATGAGGCGACGGCACGAGCGCTCCTTGCGCGGGCTGTCAAAGACCTGTCAGGCGAATCATCGCAAGAATGCGAGAGCGACTCGGACAGAGTGACTCGCACATAGCCTCGACCAGGGGTAGCATGACCGGGCGGATGCCTCCCATCGGGGTACTCGTCAGGCTGTAACCGGACATCGTCATGGCTCGTACCGTTCAGCGTCCTTCCGATCTCGCCCAGCGCCTCGCGGCGCGGCGTGATGTTGTCCAGCGGCGCGAGCGCGATGCGACCAACTCGCCGTGGCGGCGGGAGACCTTCACGCTGCCGCGCGAGGCGGCGCGGGAGAAGGCGCGCGAATGGTTCGAGCGCTTCCCGAAGGCCGCTTACATGACCGAAGTCGAGAACTGGCGGGAACTCGATGACGGGCAGATCGAATTCACCATCCGCTGTCTGCCCAGCGCGGATTGAAGGCCGGACGGCAATAGTTTGGTCATCCCCGGGGCAAGTTGCAGGCTTGAGCCCGGGAACCATGACCACCGGCGTGTTCCTGTGAACAACCGACAGTGTGCATGGATCCCGGACAGCGGCTTTGCGGCTTCCGGGATGACGCGGGGTGGTTCTCGTCGCAGTCATGGCGGAACTTGTGTCCGCCAGCCCAGAAAGCGAAACGGCGCCTCACGGCCAGCGTACGCTCGGCGGCATCGAGGACAGAATGGAATCCACGTTGCCGCCCGTCTTCAGGCCGAACAGCGTGCCGCGATCGTAGAGCAGGTTGAATTCGACATAGCGCCCCCGGCGAATGCACTGTTCCTCGCGGTCCGCATCGGTCCAGGACTTGTCAAAATTGTCGGTGACGATGCGCGGGTAGATCGCGAGGAAAGCCTCGCCGACGCTGCGGGTGAAGGCCATGTCGGCCGCGAAATCGCCGGACCAGTGGTGGTCATAGAAGATGCCGCCGATGCCGCGAGGCTCCTTGCGATGCGGCAGGTAGAAATACTCGTCGCACCAGTCCTTGTAGCGCTGATAGGGGGCGATGGCCGCATGGGCGTCGCAGGCTTCACGCATCGCCTGGTGGAAGGTGATCGCGTCAGGATCTTCCTGGATGCGCCGGCGATCGAGGACCGGCGTCAGATCCGCGCCGCCGCCGAACCAGGATTTGGTGGTGGCGACAAGGCGCGTGTTCATATGAACCGTGGGCACGTTCGGGTTCCACGGATGGGCGATCAGCGAGATGCCGGTGGCGAAGAAGCGCGGGTCCGCGTCCGTGCCCGGGATCTGGCTGCGGAACTCCGGCGCGAACTCACCGTGTACGGTCGAACAGTGCACGCCCACCTTCTCGAAGACGCGCCCGCGCATGATGGCCATGGTGCCGCCGCCCCCTGCGGCACCGGTGTGGTCACGACGCTGCCAGGGCGTGCGCTTGAAACGCCCCGGCTCCGTCGATTCCGGAAAGAACGGGCCGGCCGCGTTGTCCTCGAGGGCTTCGAAGCTTGCGCAGATGCGGTCGCGCAGGGCCTCGAACCATTGGCGCGCCTCGTCGCGCTGGGCATCTGTGGCGATGATGTCAGTGACGGCGGAACCCATGGCAGCTCCTTCAGCAGGTTCTATGCGGATGTGTCAGGCGGGCGACTAGCCAAAGTCTAAGCTACTGGCCTGGCCAGCTGTCCGTTTGCCGCAGCGCCTCGCCGACTATCATGGCGCCTGTGACGGCGACATTGAGCGAGCGCAAATCGGCCACCATCGGCACGAGAATGCGGGCATCCGCCGCAGCGTGCACCGCATCAGGCACGCCGGCTGACTCGCGGCCGAGCAGGATGATGTCACCCGGCGCGAAGGCGAAGCGCGTATAGGGCATCGCGCCTCGCGTCGTCGCCAGTACGAGCCGGCGCTCCGTCGGGCGCCGCCAGTCGTCGAAGGCCGTCCATGACACGTGACGCTCAATCGTCACACGATCGAGATAGTCCATGCCCGCCCGCCGGAAGGCGCGATCACTCACGGGGAAGCCCGCCGGCTCGATGATGTGGGCCTCCACGGCAAGGCAGGCACAGAGCCTGAGCAGTGTGCCCGTGTTCTGGGGGATGTCGGGCTGGTAAAGGGCAAGGGCGATGGGGGCATGGCGCATGGTGAGGGCCTGCGCGCTTCTGGGCCCGGCGTCAAGCCGTCTCCCGAAGCCCACCGTGCGCGCGCTGCTCTCGCCTTGTCTGCGTCTACCGCGCATCACGGTTGCGCCTCTTTTCTGGGCGAATCGCTGAGGGCGTGTATCCTGTCCGGCTTTTTGAGACGCCACCGAGGAATATGCCGTGCTGCAGCGCTGGTTGCAAAGATGCCTGAACTGGTGCGAGCAGCGCGTCGACGTGTTCGCCCCCTTCGACGATATGCGCATGCCACCGGAGAGCTTCTTCGGTTTCGCCTGGTATTACCTGAAGCCGGTGCGTTTCTGGCTCGTGCTCATCCTGTTGAGCTCGCTGGTCATCTCGATCGTCGACTCGTCATTGCTCCTGCTCGTCGGCTGGCTCGTCGACCGGCTGACGGGTTCGACCCCCGCCGAGTTTTTCGCGAATTATGGCGCGATCATCATCGCTGGCGGCATAGCCATCCTGGTGCTGCGACCGCTGTTCACCGCAGTCAACGACATGCTCGTCGATCAGGTGGTCGTGCCGCAGCTCACCAATATGATCCGCTGGCGCGCGCATCTCTATACGATCAACCACTCGCTGGCCTATTTCCAGGGAGACTTCGCCGGACGCCTCGCCAACCGCATCGTGCAGGTGGGGCCGGCGTTGCGCGAAATTGCCACCGGCGTTGTGGATAACCTGTGGTTCGTGGCGGTCTACGCGGTCACCGCGATCACCGTGTTCGGGCAGATCGGCTTTCTGCTCGCGGTGCCGGTCGTCGCCTGGGTCGTCCTCTATATCGCGCTGCTCATCTATTTCGTGCCGCGCGCCCAGGTGCGCTCCCAGGCGGTGGCAGACAGGCGTTCCTATCTCGTCGGGCGCGTCGTCGATACTTATACGAACATATTGACCGTCAAGCTTTTCGCACGCGTGTCGGAGGAGCGCTCGGCGGTGCGCGAGGCGATCGCCGACCACACCGCCACGATGCTCACGCAAATGCGGCTGATGACCGGCGTGAGCGTGACCCTGTCGGTCCTGAACACGTTCCTGTTCGTGGTGTCGACCAGCGCAGCCATCTATCTCTGGTCCTTGGGCCAGATGTCGCCGGGTGCCATTGCCGCGTCGCTGGCGCTCGTCCTGCGCATTATCACCATGTCCGGCTGGGTCATGCAGGTGGTGCGCACCCTGTTCGACAATGTGGGAACCGTCCAGGAGAGCATGGAAACCATCGTGCGGCCGCACGGGGTGGTGGACGTGCCCGACGCCAAACCGCTCGTGGTCACGGGCGGCGAAATCCGCTTCGAGAACGTGCGCTTCCACTATGGCCGCACTTCCGGTGTCGTCGAGAATCTCAATCTTGTGGTTAAGCCTGGGGAAAAGGTGGGGCTGGTGGGGCCGAGCGGTGCCGGCAAGTCCACCCTCGTCAGCCTTCTTCTGCGGCTCTATGACCTCGAGGGAGGGCGCATCCTCATCGACGGCCAGGATATCGCCGGGGCGACGCAAGATTCACTGCGCCAGCAGATCGCAGTCGTCAGCCAGGACACGTCTCTCCTGCACCGGTCGATCCGCGACAATATCCGCTATGGAAAACCGGAGGCCCCGGAAGAGGCCGTCCGCCGGGCGGCCCAGTTGGCGGATGCGGAGGCCTTCATTGCCGGACTTGAGGACCATCGCGGTCGCCGCGGGTTCGATTCGCATGTGGGCGAGCGTGGTGTGAAGCTTTCCGGCGGGCAGCGCCAGCGCATCGCGATTGCGCGCGTTCTCCTCAAGAATGCGCCGATCCTGGTGCTCGACGAGGCGACCTCGGCCCTCGATTCGGAAGCCGAGGCCGCAATCCAGAGCCAGCTCGCGCATCTGATGGAAGGCAAGACGGTCATTGCGATCGCACATCGCCTGTCGACGATCGCGGCCCTCGACCGGCTTGTCGTGATGGACCGTGGCGCGATCGTCGAGCACGGCACCCATGACGAGCTGATCGCGAGGGGCGGTCTTTATGCCAGGCTGTGGCACCGGCAATCGGGCGGCTTCCTCGCGCCCGACGGCGGCGGCGGCGTGCTGGAGAGCGAAGCCGCAGTATAGACGGTATTGGCGTTTCAGAGTGTCGGGCTTGGCGCTCGCCGGTTCCAGGGGCGGCGTCGATCGGTGTTCGGCACCGCAGTGCGACGGAATTGCACAGTCGGGTGTGGCAAAAAGCGCCGCCTGTGCAAAGACCTCCGAGGGACAGCCGGCCTCGGCTTCCTTTCCACCAGCCAGCCGGTAAAAATCGGACCTGTGTGCCGCGTCTGCCCGGAATGTCGATGCCGCCCAAGCCTATGGACATGCTTCTAGAACCGTGCCAAAGAGCCGCCACATGGCGAAGGTGGTGGCGACTCCCGGTCGCATTGCGGCCATCGTCGCGCCGTGTTTGTTGCTATGGCGGCAGCGGTGCTGCCTTGCCGGAGGTTTCGTTCGGGATGGCGAGCTGAGGACTTAAGGTTCTCATTGTCTCCCGTGGGGCCAAGGTGGGTGTTGCTGGCGTTGGAACATAGGCATCCGGCGCCGGTAGAACCGGAATATCGAGGACTGGGGAGCCGTTGTGGCTGAGATAGCAAGTTCTGAGCCGACCAGGCGGGATTTTCTCTACATCGCAACGGGCGCCGTGGGCGCCGTTGGTTTGGCGAGCGTCGCTTGGCCTTTCATCAGCCAGATGAACCCCGACGCGTCCACGCTGGCAATGAGCACGGTCGAAGTCGATGTCGGCCAGGTGGCCGAAGGACAGAGCATCACCGTCAAGTGGCGCGGCAAGCCGGTTTTCATTCGCCACCGCACAGCGAAGGAAATCGAGGAAGCCAAGAGCGTTCCCCTGGCGCAGCTCCTTGATCGTGATGCCCGCAACGCCAATCTGGCGACCGATGCGGATGCGTCAGACAAGAACCGCAGCGCCCCCGGCAAGGAAGCCTGGCTGATCATGGTCGGCATCTGCACCCATCTCGGTTGCGTGCCGCTGGGTGAGCAGGGCAACTATGATGGCTGGTTCTGCCCCTGCCATGGCTCACAGTACGATTCCGCCGGACGCGTCCGCGTCGGGCCAGCGCCGGAAAACATGCATATTCCGGTCTATTCCTTCATTTCCGATACGACCGTGCGCATCGGTTGATTGCCGTAAGAAGCGTGAAGCCGGGAGCCACCTGAGAGAGCCATGAGCAGCGGACATTCGACCTACGTTCCGAAAAGCGCATTCATGAAGTGGTTCGAGAGCCGCCTTCCTCTGGGCGGCCTCATCCATTCGTCGTTCATCGCTTATCCGGTGCCGCGCAACCTGAACTACCTTTGGACCTTCGGCGGCATCCTGTCGTTCATGCTGGTCGCGCAGATCGTCACCGGCGTCGTGCTGGTGATGCACTACACGCCTCACGTGACGCTGGCCTTCACATCCGTCGAGCACATCATGCGCGACGTGAACTATGGCTGGCTGATCCGCTACCTCCATGCCAACGGCGCGTCGATGTTCTTCATCGCCGTGTACATCCACATGTTCCGCGGCATGTACTACGGGTCCTACAAGGCGCCCCGCGAGGTGTTGTGGATTCTCGGCGTGATCATCTTCCTCCTGATGATGGCGACGGCCTTCATGGGCTATGTTTTGCCTTGGGGACAGATGAGCTTCTGGGGCGCCACCGTCATCACCAACCTGTTCTCGGCGCTGCCGCTCGTCGGCGAGCCGATCGTGACATGGCTGTGGGGCGGCTTCTCGGTGGACAATCCGACGCTCAACCGCTTCTTCTCGCTGCACTACCTGCTGCCGTTCATGATCGTCGGCATCGTCGTGCTGCACGTCTGGGCATTGCACGTCGTCGGCCAGAACAACCCGACCGGCGTCGAGATCAAGGACGTCAAGAAGGACACCTTGCCCTTCACGCCCTATGCGACCATCAAGGACGCGTTCGGCATGGTCTGCTTCATGCTGTTCTTCGCCTGGTTCGTGTTCTACCAGCCGAACTTCATGGGCCACGCGGACAACTACATTCCCGCCAACCCGCTGGTGACGCCCGCCCATATCGTTCCGGAATGGTACTTCCTGCCGTTCTACGCGATCCTGCGCTCGATCCCAGACAAGCTTGGCGGCGTCATCGCGATGTTCGGTGCCATCGCGGTACTGGCCTTCCTGCCCTGGCTCGATACCTCCAAGGTGCGTTCCGCGGTCTACCGGCCAATATACCGCCAGCTCTTCTGGGTTCTGGTGCTGGTGTCGATTGGCCTTGGCTATCTCGGCGCCATGCCGCCCGAGGGTGGTTACGTCATCGCCTCACGTCTGCTGACGGCTTATTATTTCATCCACTTCCTGGTTCTTCTGCCGCTGCTCGGTCTCATCGAGAAGCCGAAGGCGCTGCCGAATTCCATCGCCGATGCTGTGCTTGCCAAGCATGCCGGCGCCGGTGGTGCGGTGGTCGCGCAGGCTGCGGCGTCCGCGCCGAGCACGAAGGGATGATGGCGCGTCGCAAGACGGGCTCCCGTCCGCCGGGCAGTGGCCACAACGGGCCGCTGTCGGGCAAGGCGGATAGAATGATGGTTCCGATGGGCCGGCCAATGGCCATCGCCGAGGGATTTTAAGGGATATGTCGAAGCCTGGTCTTCTCATCGCCGGTGTGGTGGCCGCCATGGTCGCGCTTGCCGGTGCGGCATCGCTGCCCGCTGCGGCCGCGGAGGGAGCGCCCAAGCCTCCTCGCGAATCATGGAGCTTCTCCGGACCCTTCGGTACCTTCGACCGGGCTCAGCTCCAGCGCGGTTTCAAGGTTTATCGTGAGGTCTGCTCGGCTTGCCACGGGCTTGGCCTCATCGCTTTCCGAAATCTCGCCGAGCCGGGCGGCCCCGGGTTCAGCGAGGCACAGGTCAAGGCGCTCGCCGCCGAATACCAGATCCACGACGGTCCGAACGACGCGGGTGACATGTTCGACCGCCCCGGCCGGCCGGCGGACCGTTTCCCGCTGCCGTTCCCGAATGAGCAGGCGGCGCGTGCCTCGAACGGTGGCGCCTTCCCGCCGGACTTCTCGCTGCTCGCCAAGGCGCGTACCTACGAGCGCGGCTTTCCTTGGTTCCTGTTCGATATCGTTACGCAATATCAGGAGCAGGGTCCGGACTACATCCACGCGATCCTCAACGGCTACGTTCCTGCACCCGCCGGCTTCGAGCTTCAGCCGGGGCAGCACTACAACGAGTTTTTCCCCGGCCACCGCATCGCGATGGCAAAGCCGATCAACGATGGACAGGTCGAATATCCGAAGCTGCCGAACGGCCAGCCGCAGGTGCCCGAGACGGTCGAGCAATATAGCCATGATGTGGCTGCGTTCATGATGTGGGCGGCCGAGCCCCATTTGGAGGCCCGCAAGCAGATGGGCTTCAAGGTCATGGTGTTCCTGATCGTGTTTGGCGGCTTGCTCTACTTCACGAAGAAGAAGATCTGGGCCAAGGCGCATGACGAGGAAGCCAAGGCCTGAGGCCACGGTTGAGGCGAGGCTGCAACGTCCTCGCCAACGTCGATCCGAAACTGCTTCCCAAGTGAATCGCTTCCCATGTGAAGCCGTTTCCAGCGCGAAGTTGTTTCCATTGTGAAGCTTTTTCCTGGCCGTCTCGGGGATCCCTCGGGGCGGCCATGATTTTTTGCGGCATAGCCTTCGCCCGCCGTACGGGGGAGGGGCGGCCCGTCTACTGGTCAGGGGCTATGCCACGGCCCATGTGACGACCATTCGGCGAGCGATGAGCAGCGCTCATGTTGACCTCCCATGTTGACCTCCCCAGGGATTTGCGCTCCGGTCGTGTCTGGTCGAATCTGGAACAGATGCGCGTGCGTGGCGTGAGGGAGCGGTGAATGACCGAACGGCTGATGACGGACCTGAAAGCGGCGATACGCAGCATTCCCGACTATCCCAAGCCCGGTGTGGTATTTCGCGATATCACGACTCTTCTCGGCGACGCGCGTTCCTTTCGCCGGGCGGTGGACGAGATGGTGCAGCCATGGCCCGGGTCCAAGATCGATAAAATCGCCGGCGTCGAGGCGCGCGGCTTCATTCTCGGTGGCGCGGTCGCCCACCAGCTCTCCGCCGGCTTCGTGCCGATCCGCAAGAAGGGCAAGCTGCCGCACGAGACGGTGCGCGTCGCCTATTCGCTAGAGTACGGCATCGATGAAATGGAGATGCATCGCGACGCGATCACGCCCGGCGACCGGGTGATCCTCGTCGATGATCTCATTGCCACCGGCGGGACCGCGACCGGGGCGGTCAAGCTGCTCAACAATATGGGCGCGGATGTCGTCGCGGCCGTTTTCGTCATCGATCTTCCCGAGCTCGGCGGGGCGGAGCGCCTGCGCAATCTTGGAATCACGGTGCGGACCCTGATGAGTTTTGAAGGACACTGACTCCGGCGGGATTGGCAGTTGGTTTCGATGTCAGGCCGCTGACGCCTTATGGGCCCGGTCCCTGGCGTAACGTGGGAAGAACCATCGGTCCGCCTCTGGCGTCTTGATGTTGCCTCGCAGCACGGCTTCTGGCTGCGGTCCCGGATGTCCTTCGAAGGCGTGTCCGCTCGTGGTTTGGTTCTGGTAGGCCGTGAGCCAGCCGAAGCCGACCCGAAGCTCGTTGAGTTCCATCGCAATGTTCATGAGATACCGTTCGGCGTCCCGAAAGTGACTCGCGAAGGCGATAAGTCCCACTTCCCGCAGCGCCCAGCTGTGGAGCTCGCGGGCGACCTGGGCGTAAGCCGATTGGGTCGTCATTATGCTGCGGCCACTCATGATCATGATGAGTTTGCAACTGCGATCGAATTCCCGCAAAGCCGGCTGGCGATGGCTTAGCGGTGTATAGATGAGGTCCATCCCGCGCGCTTGCGCGGAAGGCCAGAGCTGACCGTGCGGCGCGAAGCAATGCGCTTTGTCGAGGTGGTAACGCCTGCGTAGCCCATCCGCGACGCCGCGTATACCATCATCGAGGGCGTTCAGGTTGATCAGGAAGTATCTATCCCATCTCATGGTTCGCTCGCTCGACATCCACAGTTGAGCCTACGCGTAGCGCGCGAACCCGGAGCGCGGCGACGCAACGCCCGCGTACAGCAGATCGGACCAAGCAAAGCTGGGAGGGCATTCCGCTCAACCCTGGTGTTGTGGACCCCTTTCCCAGAACACCGCGCCATCGAAGGCGAAGACGCATTCGCCATGCTGGTTGTGAGCCGTGTTGTGATGGGACACGATTCCCCACATGGGGCGCGAGGCTGACAGCCGTTTGCCACTGATACGCGAGCGATAGGTAAGGGTGTCGCCCGCGAACACGGGCTTGATCCATTTGAGATCCTGGAAGCCGGGGGATGGCCCGAGGCGCGCGGCCTGGCCATCCCGCTCCATGGCCGCCCGGAAGAGGACGTCGCGGCGCTCCACCATCTTCTTCATCCACATGGACCCGGTATGCCAGCCGGAAGCGCAGAGCTTTCCAAAGAAGCTGTCGCGGGCCGCAGCCGGGTCGGTGTGGAACGTCTGGGGATCATAGGCCCGAGCGAAGGCGATGATATCCGATTCCCCGAATGTATGGGTGCCGAGCACTTGCGTGTCACCCACCGTGAGGTCGTCGAAATAGAGTTGTTGATCCATGCTCGCTTCACCCGCCAGCGTGGTTGCGGCGGCGGCGGGCACCACGCGCGGGATGGGGGCGGGCCGTTCCTCCAGCGGGGGCTCGTGCGTGCCGAACATAACCCAGTTCACCTGGCGCATCAGCAGCGTACCGGACTGGTTCGTGGTCTCAATGGCAAATTGGACCAAACCCATCTCCGGGCGGCTGCGTGATTTGCGCTTGTCGAGAGTCTCGATCGTGACCTGGAGCTGGTCGCCGGGGCGCAGCGGCGCGCGCCACTCCACCTTGTCGATGCCGGGGGCGCCAAACGCCCGCGAATGCGTCAGGAAGCAGTCCGCGATGGCCCGCATCGTCAAGCAGCACGTGTGCCAGCCAGAGCCGATGTGCTCGTTGTAGAACCCGCCGCCTTCGCCCAGGTGCATGGGCTGCGCGTCGTATTCTCTTGCATAGGCGAGGATGTCGTTGGCGGTGACTGGAGGCAGGCTATGGTGCCTGCGCTCGCCAACCAGGAAATCCTCAAAATGCAGCTGCGACATGGGCGTCCTTCGATATCGTTTTGCGGCTCAATCCGTTCAGACCCTAACTCATGGCTTGGGCAGCGAGAAGTTGATGCAGGTACGCCGTCGCCGAAGAGCGCCAGGCTGTCTCAGGTCAGCCGCCGGCGAAGATTGCAATGCTGTGGCGAAATGGTCGAAAAACGGCGTGTTCCAGGCAGAACCACATCGATGTTGCCTTTGACCAGGCGGATACGATTTTGATCGGAAGATTTATATCCATGATTGTAGTGCAAATATACATCCTCATCGGTATTAATACAGGTGTGCCAGGGGCTTCCGAAATAGGAGAAAGGCAATAGGGCCATATCTCGATAGCCTATGAGCCATCCGTGATCGATTCCGCGCACGGCGATGTCTTTGGACAGGATCTCCAGAAACTCTTCTTTTCCGGCAAGGCATGCTTTGAAGGAAATCAGTCCCACTTCCTTGAGGCCGGCGTTGACAAGCTTGCGGCCCAAGGTCGCCACGTCCATGCCGCGGAGGCCATACTCATGGCCATGCGACACAATCATGAGTTTTGATGTGCGGTCGACGGTGGCGAGCGAGGTTGGCGAGAGATGAGAGGCGTTAAACGTCGTTCCAGCGAGCTCTGAGTAGAAGCCACAGCTGCCGCAGCCGTCGTAAAAGCTTCGAATCGATAACACGTCATATCTGATTTGAAGTTTTCTCGCATAAATACTTGTAACAAGATTTTCTGGTTGAAGATTTATTATGAAATATTTGTTCCAATTCATGGGAATTGGCCTATTGCAATTATATATATGAATATCGATATTTATGCTGTATTTTCCCTCCCGGGCGCAAGGCATTGCGTTGCTTTCAAGAGTTGACCTGCGCAGCAGCGCGTCGATCGCAGGCTGCGCGTATAGCCACATCTGGGCCGAACTTCGCACGGCGTACTAATCCGCCGCCGCGCGCATCTTACTGACTCTTCGGGAAAATAGTCCCTGCGGCCTTGTGAGCCGCGCGTATCGGCTCGGGCAGGCGGAACTTCGGTGTGGTCCTGAGAATGAGCGCCACGGCCGAGGGCAGGTCACAGAGATGACCCGGTGAGATGAACACCGGGTTGGTTCCCGCGCGCGTCCGCAAGGCGACGCCGATCGTCTCGCCGCGGTCGATCAGCGGCGCGGCGTCGCCCTTGCCAGGGCCGACCTCGGCATGCCGCCCGCATAGCCGCGTCTTGCCGCAGCCGATGGTGGGCAGGCCGAGCCACAGGCCCATATGGCTCGCGATGCCGAGCCGGCGGGGATGGGCGATACCCATGCCGTCGAAGATGAATACATCCGGCTTATGCTGCAGCTTGCCGAAGGCCTCCTCCAGCACCGGCCCCTCACGGAAGCTGAGAAGGCCGGGGATATAGGGGAAGGGCGTTGGCGCCGCGGCGAGAACCGTCTCGACGATGGTGAGCTCGGGGAGACGCAGGACGACGACGGCCGCTTGAGAGATGTTGTCGCGCACGCTGACATCGACGCCCGCCACCAGTCTCACGGCATCCAGATCGAGCGGGCGGTCGGCGATCACCTCCGCGCGCATGCGCTGTTGCAGGGCAATCGCCTCGCTGGGCGTCAGCGACCAATCGTGGCGGTGCGTGAGTTGCATCGCCGCTGCCCGGTCTTAATTGGCGAAACGGAAATGCAGGACGTCGCCGTCAGCGACGACATAGTCCTTGCCTTCCAGGCGGAACTTGCCGGCCTCGCGGGCGCCTGCCTCGCCCTTGCAGGTGATGTAGTCGTCGTAGGCGATCGTCTCGGCGCGGATATAACCCTTCTCGAAGTCGCTGTGGATGACGCCGGCGGCCTGCGGGCCCTTGGTGCCCTGCTCGATCGTCCAGGCGCGCGCTTCCTTCGGACCCACCGTGAAATAGGTGACGAGATTGAGCAGCGCGTAGCCGGCGCGGATGACGCGGTTGAGTCCCGGCTCCTCGAGGCCCACGGCTTCGAGGTAGTCCTTCTGGTCGGCTTCCGGGAGAACGGCGATCTCGCTCTCGATCTTGGCCGAGACGACGACCGCGACGGCGCCTTCCTCGGCGGCGCGGGCCTTGACCTCGGCCGAGAAGTTGTTGCCCGTATCGGCGCTCGCTTCCTCGACGTTGCAGACATACAGCACGGGCTTCGAGGAGAGGAGGCCGAGCATCTCAAAGGCCTTCCGCTCGTTGTCCGCCACCTGCACCAGCCGCGCCGGCTTGCCGTCGCGCAGCAGGACCAGGCAGCGGTTCATCAGGTCGACCTGCTCTTTGGCATCCTTGTCGCCGGACTTGGCCTTCTTCTCGAGCGGCAGGACGCGCTTCTCGAGGCTTTCGAGATCGGCGAGCATCAGCTCGGTCTCGATGGTCTCGATGTCGTTGATCGGCGCGATCTTGCCTTCCACATGGGTGATGTCGCTATCCTCGAAGCAGCGCACCACATGGGCGATGGCGTCGCATTCGCGGATATTCGCGAGAAACTGGTTGCCGAGGCCTTCACCGCGCGAGGCGCCACGCACCAGGCCGGCGATATCGACGAAGGTCAGGCGAGTCGGGATGGTCTCCTTCGAGCCCGCGATAGCCGCGAGCTTGTCGAGCCGCGCGTCAGGTACCGCCACGTCACCGACGTTCGGCTCGATGGTGCAGAAGGGGTAGTTCGCCGCCTGCGCCGCGGCTGTCTGCGTCAGCGCGTTGAAGAGCGTGGACTTGCCGACATTGGGAAGGCCGACGATGCCGCATTTGAAACCCATAGTACCTACTCCTTCGCGGCGCGGCGCTCGCCCACGCGTTTCACGTCTCCCCAGCCGCGGGCATCCATGGCGAGGTGAACCTTGTTTTGAAAGCTCGGATCCTCGCCCTTGGCGAGATGGCTCGCATTGTCGGCCATGATCCGTGTGAGGTCCTCCACCCACGCCATCTCGTCGCGACCGAAATCGCTGAGCACGTAGGGAAGCACGAGTTCTTTGCCGGGATGGCCGATGCCGATCCGCGCGCGGCGATAGTCATTGCCGACATGCGCGGTGATCGAGCGCAGACCATTGTGGCCGGCGTTGCCGCCGCCGGTCTTCATGCGCAGCTTTGCGGGTGCCAGATCCAGCTCGTCGTGGAACACCACGATCTTGTCGAGGGGAATCTTGAGGAAGCGCGAGGCCTCGCCGACCGCTCTCCCCGATTCGTTCATGAAGGTCTGGGGCTCCATCAGGAGCACACGCTGGCCGGCGATTTCAGCTTCCGCGACGCGGCTGGCGAACCGTTGCCGCCACGGCCCCGCCTTATGCATATAGGCGATCATCTCGATCGCGAGGAAGCCGACATTATGCCGGTTGAGCCGATAGCGGTCCCCGGGATTGCCGAGCCCGACGAAGAGGAGCATGGCGACAGGTCTCGGTTGGGCGATACCCGGCCTTGGGGGCCAAGCCCGGATCGAAACAGACAAAAGGCCCCGTCATCGGCGAGGCCAGCGATATCGGGGGGGCCATTGGGCGTAAACGTCAATGGCTCACCGCGTAGCGGAAACGTCCGGGGCTGGCTGAGCCCCAGACGTAGAGGCTTACTCGGCGGTCGGTTCGGCCGCGGCGTCAGCAGCAACTTCGAGCTTCGCCGGGGCGGCGATGGTCGCCACGGTGAAATCCCTCTCGTGGGTCGCAGCCTTGGCACCAGCGGGAAGCTTGACGTCTTCCAGGTGGATCGAGGTGCCGATATCGAGGCCGGTGACGTCGATCTCGACGGCGTCAGGAATGGCATCGGCCGGGACGACCAATTCGATCGTGTGGTGAACGACATTGAGCACGCCACCAGCCTTAAGGCCGGGCGAGGCTTCCTGGTTCACGAAGTGCACGGGCACTTCCACGCTGATCGTTGCGTCCTTGGAGACGCGCAGGAAATCGACGTGGACAGGCGTATCCTTGACGGGATCGAGCTGGTAGTCGCGCGGGATGACGCGCGTCTTGTCGCCGTCGAGTTCGATTTCGAAGAGCGTGGTCAGGAAGTGGCCTGCGAAAATCAGCCGCTTCGTCTCGTTGTAGTCGAGCGCGATGGAGACGGCGGGCTGCCCGGAGCCGTAGATCACGGCGGGAACTTGGCCTTGACGACGAACTGCACGGGCGGCCCCCTTGCCGACCCGTTCGCGCGCCACGGCCTTGATCTGCTTCACAGAGGTCATGGTTTAGTCCTTGTTGCGACCGGATGAAATGCAAAGAACCGCGCAGGATGCGCGGTTGCCTTGAACGTCGTCCGGCGGGCGCCGACGGCACCCATTGGTTTTTCAACGTCGAAGTCGATACGCCCGTGCCTCCAAGGGTGTCTGGCGGGCGCGCGCGGCTTATACCGCCGATCGCGCCGGAAGACAAATCGGGAGGCGTGCGCCACTCAGTCGAACAGGCTGGAGACGCTCGATTCCGTAGCGGTACGGCCGATGGCCTCGCCGAGCAGCGGAGCGATGGTGATGGTGCGGATGTTGCGCGCCACCTTCACCGCCTCTGTCGGCAGGATGGAATCGGTGATGACCATTTCCTTCAGCTGCGACGAAGCGATACGTGCCACGGCGCCGCCGGAGAGCACGCCGTGCGTGCAGTAGGCATAGACATCGCGGGCGCCATGAGCGAGCAATGCTTCAGCGGCATTGCAGAGCGTGCCGCCGGAATCGACGATGTCGTCGACCAGGATGCACGTGCGACCCTCGACGTTACCGATGATGTTCATGACCTCGGACTCGCCCGGCCGCTCACGGCGCTTGTCGACGATGGCGAGCGGGGCATCGATCCGCTTGGCAAGCGCCCGGGCGCGCACCACGCCGCCGACGTCCGGCGATATGACCATGAGATTGCCGAGTTCGAGCCGTTCCTTGATGTCGCGCACCATGACCGGCGCGGCAAAGAGGTTGTCGGTCGGAATGTCGAAGAAGCCCTGGATCTGGCCCGCATGCAGGTCGACCGTCAGGATGCGGTCTGCGCCGGCATGGGTGATCATGTTGGCGACGAGCTTGGCCGAAATCGGCGTGCGGCCGGCCGCGCGGCGATCCTGCCGGGCATAACCGAAATAGGGCAGCACCGCCGTGATGCGGCGCGCGGAAGAGCGGCGCAGCGCGTCGATGATGATGAGAAGTTCCATGAGATGGTCGTTCGCGGGGAACGACGTCGGCTGCACGACGAAAACATCCTCGCCGCGTACATTCTCCAGGATCTCGACGAAGATCTCCATGTCCGCGAAGCGCTTCACTTGGCAAGCGCCGAGCGGGAGCTCCAGGTAGGAGGAGATGGCCTCCGCCAATGGGCGATTGGCATTGCCCGCGACAAGTTTGATCGAGGCTTTCATGCGGCCGAACTTCCGTATGTGAGGATGGCGCGATGCGGAATGGCTGTCATGCCGCATGTCACGCTGCCGACATAATCCATTCTCGCGGGCTCATAACAGCCGAAGCGCTGGCGAACAATACCGGCCGCCCGTCAAAATTGACCTAATGCCATTCTTGGCGCCGGCGCCGGGACAATTCTGCCACGCCTGGCGGGTCGCGCTGCGCGGGAAGCCTTACTCGGAGAAGCCGAGTGCCGTCGTCCCAGCGGCGGCGTGCCCCGGCGACGAGGCTTGCCCCAGCGACGAGGCTTGCCCAGGAGACGAGGCTTGCCCAGGCGACTCCTGCCCACCCGCCGAAGCTTGCATGCTGTCGCCTGCGGATGCGACCACGGTGCTCGGGCTACCGGCAGCCACAGCTGGAGACGTTTCCACCGGCGCGGCGCGGTTGACGAAGGTCTGGCCACCGGAGCGCGCATCTGTCGCGAGGAAGCCCGCGACTTCGCTCATGCTGGTCGACGCGACCTTGTCGATGACGGTCTGGTCGACGGACGTCCAGGCATCATTTGTCTTGGAATTCTTCGTGGCCGATCCGGCGACTGCGAAGCTCGTCCCCTCGATCCGCTTGGCGCGGCGCTTGTCACCGTCGAAGACATCCCAGACGAACGCCAGCTCCGTCGAGCCGTCCTGGCGATCATAGGCGGTGAGATAGCCTTTGAGCCGGTAGCGAGCATCCGTGCCGGAAACAAGCTCGACCTTACGCGCCGCCGCGGCCGAGGCCAGTGCGGTCGACAGCTCGGATTTCACGGGATCCGGCGCCCCCTCGATGCTTTCGAGGGCGACAGGCATTCCAGGCGGCGCATTCATTGCGGTGGGGTTGGTCTGACAGGCGCCGAGCGCGAGGGTCAGGGCCGTGATGCCGCAGGGAATCAGCAGCGAGGTCAATGCCTTTTGGGTCATACGTTTCCGTCGCTCCGTTCCGCCGATTGTCGCTTAACAGACTCTTAACGTTTACGCCGCGCTCGGAGCAACGTCCAGTTCAGTCGATGGCATTGGTTACCATCCAGCGCATGATGATGCGGGGAGGAGATAGAAACGCTTGCGTGCAAACAACTTACGCGCAACTTAGAGCGACGGTCCGCGCCTGCTGGCTTCCCCCCGTAAGCGGAAGCTTGGTAGGACGTGGCATGGGGTAGCTTGCGTCACGAGGGATTGGCGATGAGTCGGGCGTTCAACATCAGGCCGTGGCGGCGAGCCATGTCCGTGCTGGCGGTTTTTATAGTGGGCATGGTCATGGCTGTATCCGTCGCGGGCGCCGCGACATCGGCCGGAGCACCGCCGGCCGAGGCAGCCACGGGCAACCTGCTTCGCAACGAGCTGGACAGCAGCTTCACGCGGGCGTGGGCGAAGGTCGATGACATCAGTGACCGCCTGGCGACCGTGCTGGCGGCTTTGCCAGCGGTGCCACGCGGTTTGGCGGAAGGCACGGCCGCCCTCTTCGGCACAGCCACTCATCCCCTGCTGACCCTTGGCAAGGCGCTGGCCGTCGTTCTCTTCGTCATTTTTCTGCCCTCGCTGCTCAGTGGCCTCATCATGCGCTGGATGCGGCACATCGACTTCGCCGGGCCAAGTGCCGGCGCGATCCTGCGCCATGGCGTTCTCGATATGGTGGCCCTGGGGCTCACCGTTGCGGTTGTGGGCGTTGTCGGACGCCACCTGCTGCAAGGGCCTGCATTGTTCGATGCCTTTGCCATCGGATTGGGTCTTGCCGCCGTGCAGTGGCGCATCTGGATGTTGCCGTTCCTCATCTTGTTGCGGCCGGCCGATCCGGCGCACAGGCTTGCCGCGGCGGATGACCATCGCGCCCGGATGGCGTATCGCGGCGCTGGGCTATGCTTCGCGGCCGGCTTCGTCGCCGCGAAATACCTGCCTCTTATGGTGGACGCGGGCATGCCCATCGTTGCGGCGCAGGCTGCCGGCACTGTTGTGGGCGTGCTGATCATGATCGGCGCCGTAACGGCGCTGCAACGCTTTTTCGCGCACGCGAGGGGATGGCGTAAGACGTTCGGCAATGTGACGAAGGCCATGGTTTTCGTCGGCTGGGCGCTCTGGACCATTGGCCTCAGCATGCTGAAGTTCCAGGCCTACAACATCGTATTCTGGGCGATGGAAGTGGCCATCTTCACCTTCATCATCGAGCGCCTTCTTTCGCGGGCGATCGCGGAGCGCGCGGCGAATGGCGAAACTGCGCACGACAAGCACCAATTCTCTCTTCTGCATGTGGTGCGGCGCACCGTGGTGCCGGTTGCGGCGGCTGTCGTGCTCGTCATGCTGGCGCGCTCGTGGCTGGTGGATGTGCTCGGCATCTTCACCTGGGAAGAATGGCTGAGATTCGATCACGCTCTGATCATGGTGATCACCGTGCTCATCCTCGGTTACATAGCCTATGGGCTCTTGGGCTATTGGTCCTCCACGAGGCTGTCCCCAACCGCCGGGCCGCTACCGCCGAATGATGGCCATGATCACGACAATGTCCTCCCGATACCGGGCCAGCCCACCTCGCGGCTGTCGAGCATCATGCCGGTCGTGCGTGGTTTCTTCGGCGTGCTCGTTGTTGCAACCGCGGTGCTGCTCGGCCTGTCGCATCTAGGCGTCAATATCTCGCCACTGCTGGCGGGCGCCGGCATCTTCGGCCTCGCCTTTTCCTTCGGTTCGCAGACCCTCGTGAAGGATATCGTCTCCGGCGTATTCTTCGTCGCGGACGACGCGTTCCGCGTCGGGGAATACATCCAGGCCGGCAGCCATAAAGGCGTGGTGGAAAAGCTCACCCTGCGCTCGGTCAGGGTGCGCCACCAGAACGGCCAGTTCCATACGATTCCCTATGGTCAGCTTGGCGCGGTGACGAATTTCAGCCGTGACTATGCGACGATCAAGTTCAACCTGCGCCTCGCGCGTGACACCGATATGGAAAAGGCGCGCAAGCTCGCCAAGAAAGTGGGCGCGGATCTGGCGGAGATGCCGGATTATGCCGATCAGTTCATCGCGCCCTTCAAGATGCAGGGTGTCACGGATATCGAACCCAACGCGCTCTTGTGCCGTTTCAAATTCACGGTGAAGCCCGGCAAGCAGACCATGATCCAGCGCGAGGCGATCAAGCGCCTCCACAAGGCCTTCCACGATAACGGTATCGAGTTCGCCTCCAATGCCGTCGTCGTGCAGGGGCAGGGTGGTACGATGCATGAACAGGCGCTCGAGGCCGCGGGGGCGGCAGCGACAACGCTTACGCCTTCGCCTTCGTCCACCACGTGAGCGCGGATGCAGGATGAGCCCCAGTCATTCCGGCGTATCCTCATTCTCGGCTGCGCCGGAAGCGGCAAGTCGACGCTCGCCCGGCAAATAGGAGAGCGTCTCGGCTTGCCCGTGGTCCATCTCGACGTGCTCTTCTGGGAGCCAGGCTGGAAGCAGCCGGACGAGGCGGCGTTTCGGGCACGGGTTGCGGCTGCCATCGCGGGCGATGTCTGGATTTCCGAGGGAAACTATTCCCGCCAGACCTTCGACCTGCGCCTGCCGCGCGCCGACCAGGTGATCTGGCTGGAGATGCCGCGGCTCCTCTGCCTCTGGCGCGTGCTGGTGCGCGGCCTCAAGGGCGGACGCCGCCCTGATCTGCCTCGCGGGTGCGAGGAGAGGATGAATTGGGACTATGTCGAGTTCCTGCGCTATGTCTGGAACTTCAACAGGGACAGCCGTCCGCGCATCGAGACAAATCTGAAAGCAGTGGGGCCGGCAGTTCCCGTTATGCGCCTTCAGAGCAGGGCTGATCTCGCGGCTTATCTTGCAACGTTGCCTATCAAGGCTACGTGGAGCTGAACCCCGCCTGTGACGCGAAAGCGTCACCCGGGATCAGCCAGCATGAAATGCATTGAGATGTGGCGTTGATCGCCGCACTCCCCTTGACCTCGGGCGCCGCCGGGGTCACGTCATGCGCATGGTGACGGGACGCGACAACGAGCCGAACGAGGAAGACAAGGCACCGGTCGTGCCGGGCGCGCTGACCGCGGGTGAGAGCGTTGCCGGCGACGATGCCGGTGATGTCGCGTCGAACATCGATCTCGACTTCGCCGAGAAGGCGCCTGCATCGCTGCGCGCCGGCGCCATGGTTATTCGCGATTTCTGGCAGACGGCTCCCAATAGTCCCGGCGTCTATCGCATGATCGATGCGGATGGCGACGTGCTCTATGTCGGCAAGGCGCGGCATATCAAGAAGCGCATCGCCTCCTACATCAAGGGCATCGGCCATGGCGGCAACCGCACCGCGCGCATGATCGCCGAGACGGCGGCGATGGAATTCGTCGTCACCCAGACGGAAACCGAGGCCCTGCTGCTTGAGGCCAATCTCATCAAGCAGCTGCGCCCGCGCTACAACGTGCTGCTGCGGGACGACAAGTCGTTCCCCTATATTCTTTTGACGGGCGACCACCCCGCGCCGCAGCTCGTGAAGCATCGTGGCGCACGCAACCGCAAGGGGGACTACTACGGCCCTTTCGCCAGCGCCGGCGCTGTCACCCGCACCGTCAATGCCCTGCAGCGCGCCTTCCTGCTGCGCACCTGCACCGACAGCTACTATGAGAACCGAAGCCGCCCCTGCCTGCTGTTCCAGATCAAGCGCTGTTCGGCGCCGTGCACTGGCGAGATTGACCTGAGCGACTACGCGGGGCTGGTGGCGGAGGCGCGCGCCTTCCTGTCCGGGCGTTCGAACGCGGTCAAGAAGTCGCTCGCCGCGGAGATGCAGCACGCGTCCGAGGAACTGGAGTTCGAGCGGGCGGCCCGCTACCGGGATCGTCTCGCGGCGCTGTCGGCGGTGCAGGCGACGCAGGATGTGAATCCGCAGTCCGTGGAGGAGGCCGATGTCTTCGCCATCGATCTCCAGGCCGGACAGTTCTGCGTACAGGTGTTCTTTTTCCGGAATTACCAGAACTGGGGCAATCGCGCCTATTTCCCGAGGGCCGATGCCGGATTGTCGCCCGATGAGGTCCTGTCGTCCTTCATCGCCCAGTTCTACGATGACAAGCCTTGCCCCCGGCTCGTGTTGCTCTCCCACGACCTGCCCGAGCAGGATCTTCTGGCGGAGGCCCTGTCCACCCAGCGGGCCAGTCGCGTCGAAGTCGCGACCCCGCGTCGTGGCGAGAAGCGCGATCTCGTGGAGCACGCGCTCAAGAACGCGAAGGAGGCTCTGGCCCGGCGGCTGGCCGATAGCGCCTCCCAGGAGAAGCTCCTGGCCGGGCTCGCCGAGGCCTTTGGTCTTGCCGCGCCGCCGCGTCGCATCGAGGTTTACGACAACTCGCATATCATGGGGACCAATGCCGTCGGCGCGATGATCGTTGCCGGACGCCAGGGGTTCATGAAGACGCATTATCGCACCTTCAATATCCGTTCCGAGGATCTGACGCCCGGGGATGATTTCGGGATGATGCGTGAAGTCCTGAGCCGGCGATTTGCCCGTCTCCTCAAGGAGGCGCCGCGAGACGGAGCCGACCTGCCGTCAACACGCGCAATTGCGTCGGAGGATATGGCGCTCACGCTCGCCGGCGAGGAGAGTGACGGGTTGAGTGTGGATCCTCCCCTGACAGCCGTCTCCCTCCAGGCCTCTCTCCATCCGGGAGAGATGGAGGGCACGCTCGAAGCCGAGGGTGAAGCCGAGCCTGAAGACGAGTTGCCGGATGACGACAGCTTCCCGGTCTGGCCCGATCTTGTCCTGATCGACGGCGGACGCGGGCAGCTGGAGGCGGCTCGGACCGCGCTCGCCGATATCGGCATCACAGATGTGCCGCTGGTCGGCGTCGCCAAAGGCGCGGATCGCGACGCGGGGCGGGAGACCTTCGTCACGTCCGGACGGCCGCCTTTCAAGCTCGCGCCGCGTGACCCCGCGCTCTATTTCATCCAGCGCCTGCGGGACGAGGCGCACCGCTTCGCGATCGGCACCCACCGGGCGAAGCGCAAGCGCGCCTTCACCAAGAACCCGCTGGACGAAATTACGGGCATCGGCCCTTCACGCAAGCGGGCTCTGCTCCTGCATTTCGGCACGGCCAAGGCCGTGTCACGTGCTTCGCTGGAAGATCTGCAACGGGCGCCGGGTATCAATGCGGCGACCGCACGAACTATTTATGAGTTCTTTCATGAGAATCAGGGCTGAATAGCATGGTCGATGGAATTTCTCCCAAGCCGTTGACCGCAGCAGATGCTCATGGTTCTTCCCAGAGCAGTGATTTGCCTGGTCTCTCAATGCAACGCGCACGTACATTCAGCCTGCCCAACATCCTGACCTATGGCCGGATACTCGCTGTTCCGGCGCTGGTTATCTGCCTCTTCTGGCCGCATGACATGGTTCTGCGGTGGGGGGCATTCTTCATCTTCGTCGCAGCGGCGATTACCGATTATTTCGACGGCTATCTGGCCCGTGCCTGGTCGCAGCAATCGGCTATCGGGCGGATGCTCGACCCCATCGCCGACAAGCTGTTGGTCGCCGCGAGCCTGCTGATGCTGGTGGCGGACGGCACCATCCGAAGCTGGTCGCTCTGGGCGGCGATCATCATTCTCTGCCGTGAGATCCTCGTGTCGGGCCTCAGGGAGTTCCTGGCGGAACTCCGGGTCAGCGTGCCGGTGACGAAGGTTGCCAAATGGAAGACCACCTTGCAGCTTCTCGCTGTCGGGTTCCTCATCGCCGGGCCGGCCGGTGATCGTGTGATGGGGGGCACGACACAGATCGGCTTGGTGTTACTGTGGGTTGCCGCGCTACTGACGCTTTACACGGGCTTCGATTATTTCCGCGCCGGTTTGCGGCATCTCATCGACCAGGAGTAGGGCGCGGGCCAAGCGCCGGGCTTTTGGACCAGGGTTGGGGGCTTGTTTTGGGCCCCCGCGAGCGCCACTACATAACCTGTAGTCATTGGCCGATGCGGCCTTGTCAGGACATGACCGATGGCCGAGGTGAAGCTGATTTATTTCGCGTGGCTGCGCGAGCGTATCGGGCACGGCGAGGAGATTGCCGTTCTCGCGCCTGACATCAAGACGATCGGGGATCTGGTGTCATGGTTGCGCACGCGGGGCGAGGGCTATGCACTTGCCTTTGCCCAGCCGGATATCGTGCGCGCCGCCATCGACCGCCGCCACTGTCGCCACGATGCGCCACTGGCCGGCGCACGCGAGATCGCCTTCTTTCCTCCCATGACAGGCGGCTGATCATGGGCGCGGCCGATCCTTCCGTTATTGTGCAGGTCCAGCGGGAGCCATTCGATCCCGCCGCCATCGCGGCAACGCTGACGGCGGGGCGGACGGATGTTGGCGCCGTGGTTACTTTCACGGGGCTCTGCCGTGATGAAAATGGCGCGCTCGCGGTGCTTGAGCTTGAACACTATCCCGGCATGGCCGAGGAGGAAATGGCCCGGCTCGCGGCGGAGGCAGCCGATCGCTGGCCGCTCGTCGGCCTCGCCGTCGTGCATCGTTTTGGCCCGATCCGCCCCGGCGAGATGATTGTCGCCGTCGTGACGGCATCGGTTCACCGGCAGGCCGCTTTCGAGGCAGCCTCCTTCCTGATGGACTATCTCAAGACGTCGGCGCCCTTCTGGAAGAAGGAGCATCGCGCCGATGGCGCCAAGACGTGGGTCGAGGCGCGCACGAGCGACGACCAGGCCGCCGATCGCTGGCGTTAGGTAGCATCGACGTTCGGTACTCTCCCCCTGCCATGTCATGGCCGGGCTTGTCCTGGCCATCCCAACGAGTCGAGCGCCTTCCCAGTCGGGATCACCGGGACAAGGCCGGTGATGACAACAGGACCCTGTGGGCCATTCCTGAACGGCGGTCGCTCAAGGGTTCGGATGATTGCCGCATAAATAATCAAAGTGCGTTGTCGCACCCATCAGAATAACTCATGGTTGCACAATATGGCGGCAACTGCCGATGTCGCGTACAACGGCGGCATGAGCACGACGATGCCGAGCAGGACCGCCATGTGGAGCGCATGGCGCGCTGAAGCGCGCGCCATGGCGGCCCTCGGCTGGCCGCTGATCCTCACCAATGTTGCCCAGACGGCCATGACCACGACCGACGTGATCATGATGGGCCGCATCGGGCCGCAAGCGCTCGCGGCAGGCGCGCTCGCGGCGAATCTCTATTTCGCGGTGCTGATCTTCTGCATCGGCCTCGTGACGGCCACGGCGCCGATGGTGGCGACCGAACTCGGGCGCCACCGCCATTCCGTCCTGGACGTCCGGCGGACCGTGCGGCAGGGGTTCTGGTCGGCGGCGATCATCGCGGTGCCGGCTTGGGCGATCCTCTGGTATGGCGAGGCGATCCTGCTCGCCTTCGGCCAGGATAGGGAACTGGCCGCCGCTGCGGGCGGCTATCTCCGGACGCTGCAGTGGAGCATCCTGCCGTTCCTGCTCTATCTCGTGCTGCGGTCCTTCGTCGCCGCGCTGGAACGGCCCTTGTGGCCGCTGCTCATCGGTCTCTTTGCCATCGTCTTCAATGCCTTGGCCAACTTGTGCCTGATGTTTGGCAAATTCGGCTTTCCCGCGCTTGGACTGCCGGGATCGGGCATTGCGACGTCCCTCTCCAGCACCTTGCTCTTCGCCGGTCTTGCCGTCGTGATCGTGACCGATCGCCGGTTCCGCCGCTATCGTCTCTTCGGCCACTGGTGGCGGGCGGACTGGCCGCGGCTCATCGCCTTCTGGAGGCTCGGCCTGCCCATCGCCGCGACGATCACGCTGGAAGTGACCATATTCAACGCGGCGGCCTTCCTGATGGGCTTGCTCAGTTCGTCGGAGCTGGCTGCCCATGCCATCGCGATGCAGATCGCTTCGCTCGCGTTCATGGTTCCGCTTGGGGTAGGGCAGGCGGCGACGGTGCGCGTGGGACGCGGCTATGGCGCGCACGACCCGGACGCGATCCGGCGCGCGGGCTGGATGGCCTTCGTCATCTGCATGAGTTTCATGGCGGTGACGGCCTCGGTGATGATCCTGCTGCCGCAGGTGCTGATCGGCGCCTTCCTCGATACGGCGGATCCGGCCAATGCCCAGGTGATCGGCTTCGCGGTGCTGTTCCTCGCCTTCGCGGCGCTGTTCCAGGCGGCGGACGGCGGGCAGGCGGTACTGATAGGCATGCTGCGCGGCCTGCACGACACGCGCGTGCCGATGCTGATCGCGGCGACCGGCTACTGGATCATCGGCCTGCCGCTCGGGGCCGTTCTCGCCTTTCCGCTCGGCTGGCGGGGCGCGGGCATCTGGACCGGCCTCGCCACGGGGCTCAGCGTCGTCGCGGTGCTCCTGATGTGGCGCTGGCTCCGCCGTGACCGCATCGGCCTCGTTCCCACAGGCGGCAAGTCACAGACGCTTCTGGAACTCGCCCCCGCGCATCCGTGAGGCGCGCGCCCCCACCAAATCCCCTCATCCTGTCCTTCTCCCCGCCGGGGAGAAGGGACGCCGGCGATCAGCGAAATGGGAGCATGGCCAAGCCCTGATAGCTCTGGCTTTCGTCAAAATGTCGATCTTTATCGACTATGCGAGACCGGCGGCAGTCCCCCCTCTCCCCGGCGGGGAGAGGGTTGGGGTGAGGGGACTGACTATGCCGGGGCGGGCGCTAATCGGTCACGCGATTGCGACCATCGCCTATCCCTGGAAGGCTGCCAGGCGTCAAACAAACAGGGCCGATCCTTGCGGACCGGCCCAATGTCTCTCGCATAAAATCAACCGTTCTTATCAGGCGGCCGCTTTGGCCTTCGGCTGCACTTCGCGGGTGTAGTCCTCGGCGAGCGCCTGGGTGACGGCGGCTGGCGTGAACTTATATGCCCCGATCTCGCCGACGGGTGTCACTTCCGCGGCGGTGCCGCAGATGAAGCACTCGCTGAAGCTGGCCAGCTCTTCCGGGAGGATGGTGCGCTCGTTGATGGCGATGCCGCGGCGCTTGGCGAGCTCGATCACCGTGCGGCGGGTGATGCCATCGAGGAAGCAATCGGGCGTCGGGGTGTGCAGCGCGCCGTCCTTCACGAAGAAGATGTTGGCGCCCGTGCATTCCGCCACATGGCCGCGCCAGTCCAGCATGAGCGCGTCGGCGTAGCCCTTGCGCTCGGCCCGATGCTTGGAGATGGTGCAGATCATGTAGAGGCCCGAGGCTTTTGCCTTCGAGGGGATCGTCGCCGGGTCCGGGCGGCGGAACTCGGCCATGTCGAGGCGGATGCCCTTGAGGCGGGCTTCCGGATCGAAATAGCTCGGCCATTCCCAGCTCGCGATGGCAAGGTGGATCTTGTTGTGCTGGGCCGAGACGCCCATCATCTCGGATCCGCGCCAGGCAACCGGGCGGACATAGGCGTCAGCCTTGCCGTTGGTCTTGACGACAAGCGCCTTGGCGGCGTCGATCTCTTCCGCCGTGAAGGGGATCTCGAAGTCGAGCAGCTTGGCAGACTGGAGCAGACGCTCGGAATGCTGCCGGCTCTTGAAGATCTCGCCGCCGTAGGCCCGCTCACCCTCGAATACGCAGGACGCATAGTGCAGGCCATGCGACAGCACATGCAAGGTGGCGTCCTTCCAGGGAATCAACGCGCCATCGTACCAGATGGAACCTTCTCGCTGATCGAAGGGGGTGGCAGACATTTGAAAAATCTCCTTGGCAAGTCCCCGCGAGCTTACGATGTGCTTATGATTGGGACTTAAACATAGCGTGCATCGACCCCTTAGGGTTCTTTCATTTCGCGGATGACGCTTGACGAGTAACAATCTGCCTGAGATATGTCAATAAGGCTGACATAAAAATAGGAGTGCCGGGTGACGCACCTGCGTACGCGAACCACGGCTCGACGGTCTGCCGAGGCAGACGCAAATCATGCTGAAGAAGAAGCCCCGGCCCTGTCTCCGGTGGAGGTGCGGCATGCCGCGGTGCCGGCCGATGTCGGGACGACAGCCGGCGCGGCCGCTGCTCAAGACCGTGTACCTCCCGACTATGAGATCATCGAGCTCTTCTTCTTTGCCTATCGCGACTTTGTGAGCGACCCCGACCGCATGCTCAACTCCTACGGGTTCGGGCGGGCTCACCACCGCATCCTGCACTTCGTGGGGCGTCAGGCGGGCCTCAATGTCGCCGAACTTCTCGATATCCTGCGCATTACCAAGCAGAGCCTCAACCGGGTCCTCAAGGAACTGATACGCGATGGTTTCGTCGAGCAGCGCGCCGGCGTGACAGACCGCCGCCAACGGCTGCTTTATCTGACGGAGAAGGGCGAGGCATTGTCGCTCGCCATGTCGGCGGTGCAACAGGAACGCATTGCCCGGGCCCTTTCAAAATGCGACGCTGTGGCGCGTGAGGCGGTGCTCGATTTCCTGTTCGCCATGATCGATCCGGATGACAGCGCCCATGTCGCGCGTTTGGTTTGGAAGGAAGCAGGGCGGCCATCGTGACCCGCATGGATCTCGCACAGCTGGAACTGGTGGATGACGCGCCGCATCTGCTTGTTGTCGATGATGACCGGCGTCTGCGGCAGCTCCTGGCGCGCTTCCTGAACCAGAATGGATATCGCGTGACGGCGGCGGGGGGCGGCGCCCCCCGAGGCCGAAGGCATGCTTGGTCACATGATCTTCGATCTCCTGATTCTCGACGTCATGATGCCTGGCGAGAACGGTTTCGACTTCGCGCGGCGGCTCAGAAACGGCTCCGACGTGCCCATCATCATGTTGACGGCGCGGGCCGAGTCGGCCGACCGGGTCGAGGGCCTTGAGATCGGCGCAGACGACTATCTGTCGAAGCCGTTCGAGCCGCGCGAACTGCTGCTGCGCATCGGCAATGTGCTGCGGCGGCTGTCGAACGAAGCGGCCGAAGCCGGACCTCAGCGTGAGGCTGTGCGCTTCGGCGATTTCCTGTTCCGGCTCGATCGTGGCGAGCTCAGGTGCAATGGCGAGATCGTCCGCATCACCGACAGGGAGCGCGATATCCTGACCATTCTCGCCAATCGCGCGGGCGAGCACGTGCCGCGGGAGGATCTTGCCGGCCATGGCGGCGCGGCGAGCGAGCGTACCGTCGATGTCCAGATGAACAGGTTGCGGCGAAAGGTCGAGCGTGATCCCGCAAATCCTGCCTATCTCCAGACCGTGCGTGGGATCGGCTACAGGCTGCTTGTCGACGGATGACCAACTGGTTGAGCCACGGCGGGCTGGCCAAGGCGATCAATAGCCCAAGCGCTCTGTTCGACCGTTTCGCGCGGCGCGTCGGCAGTCTTCTGCCCAAAGGCCTCTATGCGCGCACGCTCATCATCATCATCGCGCCTTTCATCATCCTGCAGTCGGTCGTCGCCTATGTGTTCATGGAGCGGCACTGGCAGTTGGTGACGCGGCGCCTGTCATCGGCTGTGACCAGCGATATCGCGGCTATCATCGACGTCTATGAGAGCTATCCGCAGGATGCCGACGCGACGACGCTGAGCAATATCGCCAGCGACAGGCTTGGGCTCGACATCGACTTCCTGCCCGGTACCGACCTGCCGCCGCCCGGGCCCAAACCTTTCTTCTCGATCCTCGACGGCGTCCTCTCCGATGAGATCCGCCGGCAGATCGGGCGACCTTTCTGGATCGATACCGTCGGACGCTCCAATCTCATCGAGATCCGCATCAAGCTCGACAAGGAGGTCATGCGGGTCATCGCGCGGCGCAGCCTCGCCTATGCGTCCAACTCCCACATCTTTCTGATGTGGATGCTCGGCACCTCGATGGTGCTGCTCATGATCGCCATCCTGTTCCTGCGCAACCAGATCAAGCCGATCCTGCGCCTTGCCAATGCCGCGGAGAGTTTCGGCAAGGGCCGCGACGTCACGTTCATGCCGCGCGGTGCGCGCGAAATCCGCCGCGCGGGGCAGGCCTTCATCGAGATGCGCCGGCGCATCGAGCGCACGATGGAACAGCGCACCACCATGCTGAACGGCGTCAGCCATGATCTGCGCACCATCCTCACCCGCTTCAAGCTGTCGCTGACCTTCATCGAAGACAGCGCGGAGCTTGACGCCCTGCGGGCGGATGTGGACGAAATGGCCCGCATGCTGGAGGCCTATCTCGCCTTCGCCCGTGGCGATACTGGCGAACAGGCGGTGCCGACCGATATCGTCGAAACGCTGCAGTCGGTCCGCAACGATCTCGAGCGCCTGGGTGAGGAACTGACCGTCGACGTGACCGGCCCGCTTGTCGTGACCGTGCGGCCCGATGCCTTCCGGCGGCTTCTCGTCAATCTGATCACCAACGCGCTCCGCCACAGCGTCGTGGTGGAAGTGCGGGCGGTGGTGGAGGGACGCTGGCTCGTCCTGACAGTGGATGATGACGGCCCCGGTGTGCCGGTGGACCAACGCGAGGAAGTGTTCAAGCCCTTCGTCCGGCTGGACGAGGCCCGCAACCTGGATGAGGGCGGCACCGGGCTCGGGCTCGCGATTGTCCGCGACATCGCCCGCTCCCATGGCGGCGACGTGACGCTTGCCGACAGCCCGCTCGGCGGTCTCCGGGCCTTGGTCAGGCTGCCGGTATAAGTCAGCCTGCCTTGAAACGGCAAGGCCGTTGTCAGGGATCCAGAAACCATGCCGCTTCAGCAAGAGGGCGCTTTGTGCATGAGGCCGATGGCCATTCACAAATCATACCGGCTCTTGATTCCGGACCCGAGCGAACGTCCGGCCCGGGATGATCGGCGCGGTGATCCCTGAATGTCCATCGCTCTGGAGAAAACCCGCACCAGGCGGGCATATTTTAGCCGCGACGGTGGGTGAGGGGCGCGCGGGCGACCAGCACCTTGTCGATGCGGGGGCCGTCGAGATCCACGATCTCAAAACGCCAGCCCTGCCATTCAAAAGCCTCGCCCACCTGCGGCAGGCTTTTCAGGACTGACAGCACGAAGCCCGCGACGGTGTGGTAGTCCCGGTCCAGATCAAGCTGCAGGTTGAGCAGGTCGGCCAATTCGTCGGCGGGCAGTGAGCCTCCGATCAGGAACGAGCCGTCATCGCGCTCGACGATCCCGGGCTCCTCATCTTCGTTTTCGCCCTGGTGGAAGTTCCCCGCGATGCCCGACAGTAAATCGGCCGGGGTCACGATGCCTTCGAAATTTCCGTACTCATCATGCACCAGCGCCATGGGCACCTGTGACGTGCGCAGGCGCTCCAGCGCGGCGAGGGCGCCGAAGGTGTCGATGACGACGGGGGCTTCACGCACGAGTTCGCGCACGTTCAGCGGTTCGCCCGACAGCAGTACGTTGAGCATGTCCTTGGCCTGGATGACACCGACGGGAATACCTTCCTCGTCCATGGCGGGCAGGCGCGAGCGGCGACTGTCGAGCACGGTGCGGCGGATGGTTTCCTCGTCATCGGCAAGGTCCACCCAATCCACATCCGGCCGTGGCGTCATGATAGCGGCGATCGAACGATCGGCGAGGCGCATGACGCCGGCGATCATGCGTCGTTCCTCGGGGTCGAGCACGCCAGCGGTTTCCGCCTCGGCGACGAGGGTCTTGATCTCCTCGTCCGTGACGTTGGAGGCGCGTTCGCCCCGCGCGCCGAGAAGGCGGAGCAGGGCATCCTGCGAGATATAGAGGACATAGGCCAGAGGGGCGCATAGCCGCGAGAGCAGCACCATCGCCGGTGCGATGGTGGAAGCCATCGCCTCCGGATTGCGCAGCGCCAGCTGCTTGGGCACGAGTTCGCCGATGATGAGCGAGAGGTAGGTGATCGCCCCGACGACGAGACCGAAGGCCAGCGGGTCGGCAAAGCGGGACGAAACGCCGTGTTCTTCGAGGACACCTGTCAGGCGAGTCGCGAGGGTCGCGCCGGAAAAGGCGCCCGCGAGCACGCCGATCAGGCTGATTCCGATCTGGACGGTGGACAGGAAGCGGCCGGGATCGGACGCCAGCTTGAGAGCCGCGGTTGCTCCCTTGCGGCCCGACGCCGCAAGAGCTTTCAGCCGCGGGATCCGCGACGAAACGACGGCGAGCTCAGACATCGCCAGAACGCCGTTCAGCACAATGAGAACGGCGACAACCAAAAGTTCAAATGTCACCATGGCTCGACGGTCATAGCACGGGGGTGAGCCTGGCGAACAGCGGGCCGCTGCTTAATATTTCATCAGTAAAGACGCCCGCCATCCGGCACCTCACGATCAGGGCTGATGAGCATGACTTCGCCGTCGGCATCGGGCACGCCGAGCGTCAGCACTTCGGACATCATGGGACCGATCTGACGGGGCGGAAAATTGACGACAGCGAGCACTTGGCGGCCAACGAGCGCCGCGGGCTCGTAGTTTTTCGTGATCTGAGCAGAAGATTTGCGGCGGCCTATATCCCCACCGAAATCGATGACGAGCTTGAGGGCCGGCCTGCGCGCTTCAGGAAAAGGCGCGGCTTCGACGATTGTTCCGACTCGGATGTCAAGCTTCTGAAAGTCGTCGTAGCTGACTGTAGAGGGATTTGAAGATGTGGATAGCTTCGAGGATGATGTCATTTGTGCAACTTGAAATGGCGAATCGCGCGTCCGCCATTTCATCCTCGCGCATTGCACCACGCCCGTCGAGCAGAGCTTGGAACGACTTTCACGGCTCCCGCCGCCTATAGCGCAGGAACGTAGTCCTCGCCGTCGCGCGAGCCCAAATCTTCATTCTCGCGGTGGTGCCGATGACTATGACGCCGACGGGCACACAGGGCCCGGCCGAAAGCGCGCAAGGGCGCGGTCAACCGGTGCACGTCCTGGGCATAGAGGAGCACGCGCTCACCCTTGCGCAGCTCCCGGTCGAGGCGGGCGAGGGTGCGGGCCAGATCGGGTTCGTTGTCCTCTATCCAGGTCTCGAAGGTCCGCGCGAAGACGGCGACGGCGCCCTGGATCTTGAGGGCGCCCAGCGTGCCTTCTGTCGGGATCCCCGCGGCCGCCAGCATGAAGCGCTGGGAATTCGCCGCGAGCTTGTTCAGGGCGGCAATCGCCAGGGGCTCGTGCCGCAAGCTGCGCGCGATGTTCCGCAACGCCGCCTTATAAGGAGCGAGCGCGTCGAATCGGCGCATCATGATGTCGAGAAGGCGCTCCCGCGCAGGTTCGTCCGCCAGGTCGTCGGTCGTGCCGTCCAGCACGATCCGGTCGATCCGCTTGGTGAAGCCGGCCAGAATGGCGCCCTTCGACGGATAGGTATCACGCAGGTCTGCCAGGCTGATTCCGGCTTCCCGGGCGATATCGACGAGGCCGATGGCGCGCCACTGATGATCGGCGGCCAGCCGCATCAACGCATCGATGACGGCATCCCGCCGGTCGGATGGAGAGCCGCTGGAGGCCGATGCCGGGGCGGATGCTGTGGCATCCGCCTGGGACGCTGCTTCGCCTTGGGGCGTGGAGGAAACAGGCTTCTTGGCCATCGGGGGATCTCCTCAAGAGTAAGCCGCTTTGATCAACATAATGACCTAAGCGGTCCAAAGTGAGGACCCTGGCGACAAAAAAGATGGTGATCCGCTTTTCAGCCCGACAATTCCGCCGCGCGGCGCTTGGCGGCGCCCGCGGTGCGCGTGATGAGCGGCTGCAGGCCGTCCGCGGCCATCAGCACCTCGAGCGCCGCTGCGGTCGTCCCGCCCTTGGAGGTGACGTTCTCGCGCAAGGCGCCGGCCGGCAGGTCCGATTGATGGAGGAGTTCTCCCGCACCGCTGACGGTCGCGCGGGCCAGCCGCACGGCGACGTCAGCCGGCAGGCCGAGTTGGCGGCCCGCCTCGGCGAGGCATTCAGCGAGGTGGAAGACATAGGCCGGGCCCGACCCCGAAATCGCGGTGACCGCATCGATCAGGGCTTCGTCGTCCAGCCACTCGACCGAACCGACACCCGACAGGAGCGCCTGGGCGAGGTCCCGCTGGACAGGCGTCAGGCCCGCGCTGCCGACGGCTGCTGTGACGCCCCGGCCGATCGCGGCCGGCAGGTTCGGCATGGCGCGCACCACGGCCAGGGCCGCCGGCAAGCGTTCCTGAATATTGGCGATCGTCTTGCCGGCGAGGATCGACAGGACGACGGTGCCTTCGCCGATCAGCTTGTCGAGCGCCGGGGCCGCCTCGTCGAGCATCTGCGGCTTCACCGCAAGCACGAGCACGGCCTGGGGGGCGAGGCCTTCCAGCGCGGGATTGAGCGCGAGGCCCTTGGCCGTGAGGGCCTGCATGTCTGGCGAGGGATGCGGATCGATGACCGTGATCCGCTCCAGCGGCAGGCCGATCTTCAGCCAGCCGTCGAGCATGGCGCCGCCCATTTTGCCGGCGCCGACGAGGAGAAGGGAGGCGGGAAGTGCGACTGTCATGGCGGAACCCGATCGTCTCGAACAAACCAGAAAAGCTGGCCGGTCACGAAATGTGGCTGGCGATGCGGGTGTTGTGAGCGGCGGAAGGGGGCTCGTCAAGAAAAGACGGCACCATGGTCTGGCGCGGTGCGCGTGTCATCCCAGCGCGGCGTTGGGACGGGAAGGTCAGGACGCGATGGTTCCTGCCATGGGATTAATGGCGATTCTGCTGCGTCTTGAGGGGCTCAAGCTGTCATTCCGGGGCCCTGCGTGGGCGAGGAGGCCGGAAACCACGAACATGACGTTGGACGAGAGCGCCCGTTGGGCCCGCGCCGGATGACGAGATGATTCCGAAAGCTCAAGTGCCAGGGAAAGGCACCAGCGAAATCAGGCCTCGCCTTCCGTTTCGAACAGCACGTTATCGAGTGCCTCCTTGGCGCTTTTGCCCGCCCACATCACGAACTGGAATGCCTGGTAATAGCGCTCGCAGGCGTCCGTCGCGGTCCGCAGCAGCATCTCGCACTGGCCGTGGTTGGGCTCCGCGCCGCCGGCAAGCAGCAGCGAATGGCGGAACATGACGACGTTTTCGCGGCTCCAGAGATCGAAATGGCCGACCCAGAGCTGCTCATTGATGAGCGCCACGAGCTTCAGCACCTCGGTCTGCAGGCGATCCGGCACCTTGAGATCGAAGGCGCAGCCGATATGCACGGCCTCCACGTCCTCGATCCAGGTGAAGGCGATGTGATAGTCAGTCCAGCCGCCGGCGACCGAAACCGACATTTCGTCGTCCTCGGCGCGGTCGAATGTCCAATCGTGATCCGACGCAAGCCTTTCGACAACGTCAAGCGGATGTTCAGAACGACTAATTTCAAACTCGACGTGCGTCATGCCGAACCCTCGGCTTGTGCTGAGCTATCAGGATGCCTGCCTGCACCGGATGTGCAGGTCACATCGGGAAAACATGAACACGGGCGACGCAACCATGCTTGGATAGACCGAATAGAGACTCGGTTTATCCACCGGGGCGTACTCATCGATATGATCCCTTTCGATAAGAAGGGGCCACGAATGAGCGAATCACTTGTCTGATTGACTATATCCCGCACGAGTCCCACCGCAAGAAAGACAAACGAACGCTCCGGGATTCGTTGCCTTTGCACAACAGTTCCTTTGGCGCCGTCCACAAGTCTTGGCAAAACATTGCTCAAGACGTGATTGGGTTTGAGGCGGTGCCCGACCGGTGCAACTGCGGCCGCGGGGTCGGCCGCCTCAGGTCTTTGCCGGGCCGGCTGCGTCGGAAAGCCGCGTCTCCAGCGCGACGATACGCGCTTCGAGCTTTTCGTTTTCTTCGCGCGCGATCAAAGCCATCTGGCGGACAGCCTCGAACTCCTCACGGCTCACCACGTCCATGTTGCGCAATAGCCGTTCGATCTGCGCCCGCATGATGGCTTCCGCTTCACGGCGAGCACCGTCTGCAACACCGGCGGCGTCTGTGAATAAACGGGCGACATCATCGAAGAAGCGGCCGGTCGTCTGTGTCATGATAAAAACCTCATTCGATGCGATGGCATCCATGGGCGTATTGTGCGGCTCGAATGTGTCCCTAGTGGCACGCTCGCCCACGCTGTCCGCCCGGTCTGCTTTCGGCCTCTCGATAACACGGCTTGACCGCCCGGTCTCGTCATTGAAAGTGTCGCCACGTTCTGCGAACGATGCGCCGCCATAAGATGCGGTTCACCAGCCGCTCGCACAAGGATCAGTTCGGCTTCATGTCCTTTGCTATCAATTTCCCCGTCATTGATCCGGTGATCTTCGCGGTCGGCCCCTTTGCCATCCGATGGTATGCGCTCGCCTATGTGGTCGGCCTCATCGGGGGCTGGCTTCTCATGCGCCGGCTGGTTGATGCCCCGTCGCTGTGGGGTGATATCCGCCGCCCCAGCCGCAACGACCTTGACGATCTTCTGGTCTATGTCGCGCTGGGCGTCGTTCTCGGCGGCCGGCTCGGCTATGTGCTGTTCTACAATTTCTCCTACTACATCCACGCGCCCGCCGAGATCTTCGCGGTCTGGCGTGGTGGCATGTCCTTCCACGGCGGCCTGTTTGGCGCCATCGCGGCGATCATCCTGTTCGGCCGCGCGCGGAAGCTGCCGGTGATGCCGTTGTTCGATCTCGCGGGCACGGTGGCGCCCATCGGCCTGTTCTTCGGCCGGATCGCCAATTTCATCAACGACGAGTTGTGGGGGCGGGCCGCTCCTGACCTGCCCTGGGCGGTCATCTTCCCGAGCGGCGGCCCTGTTCCGCGCCATCCGAGCCAGCTCTACGAGGCCTTCGCCGAGGGCATCCTTCTGTTTCTGCTCGTCGCCCTGGTGGTCCGCATAGCCGGCTATCGTCGGCCGGGCCTCGTCGCCGGCGTGTTCGGCGCGGGCTATGCCATCGCGCGGGCGGCCTGTGAGTTCTTCCGCGAGCCCGATCCGCAGCTCGGCTTCCTGTTCGGCAGCGATGTCACCGCCCTGCAAGGTGGCGTGACGATGGGCATGCTGCTCTCGCTGCCCTTGTTCATCGCCGGCTTGTGGCTAATCGTTTGGGCGCTGCGCCGGCCTCCGGTGCCGGCGGAGGCCGCGCCCACCCAGGCGATCGCGGCCGAAAAGGGCAACCCGGCTAAGGACCAACCTGTTTGAGCATCCCCATGTCAGAAGACGAAACCCCGCTCGGACGCGAGCTGAAGCAGTTGATCGCGCTGCAGGGGCCGATCAGCGTCGAGGCCTTCATGGCTGTGTGTCTCGGCCATCCGCGCCATGGCTACTACATGACGCGCGATCCGCTCGGCGCCGGCGGTGATTTTGTGACCGCGCCGGAAATCTCGCAGATGTTCGGCGAATTACTCGGGCTCTGGGCGGCCGAGACATGGCGATTGATGGGCGCGCCGGAAGCCATCCATCTGGTGGAGCTCGGCCCCGGCCGTGGCACGCTGATGGCGGACGCGGTCAGGGTGGCGCGCGTCGTGCCCGGTTTCCGTGAAGCGCTCTCGATCCATCTCGTGGAGACAAGCCCTGTCCTGCGCGCGCGGCAGGAGGCGACCCTGGCCGAAGCCGGCGACGTGGTCTGGCACGCATCGGTCGATTCACTGCCGGACGGGCCGGCGATCATCCTCGCCAACGAGTTCTTCGACGCGCTCCCCGTTCGCCAGTTCCTGCGGGCAGAGCGGGGTTGGCACGAGCGTCTCGTCGGGTTGAACGACCAGGGCGAACTGACCTTCGGCATCTCAGCCCAGCCATCTCCCGAGATCACCACGGAGGGGCCGGCCGGCGCCTTGCTCGAAGTGCCGCGCGCGGGCCTCGCCGTGGCGGGCGAGATCGCGCAGCGCCTCGTCGCCCAAGGCGGGGCGCTCCTCGCCATCGACTACGGGCATACGCGCTCGGGCTTCGGGGATACCCTGCAGGCCGTGCGCGCCCATCGCTTCGTCGATGTGCTCGCGACGCCGGGAGAAGCTGACCTGACGACCCATGTCGACTTCGCCCTGATCGGCAAGGTCGGGCGTCTCGCCGGTGCGGCTCAACATGGCCCGACGACGCAAGGCGAATTCCTGACCGCGCTCGGCATCAGCGAGCGGGCGGCGGTTCTGAAGCGCAACCTTGTCGGCCGCGAGGCGGAGGTGATCGATCAGGCGCTTGCGCGGCTTGTCGAGGGCGCTCCCGGCGGGCGTGCTCGCATCGAGGCGGCCAACGAAAACGGGTCGGCTGCGCCGGAAGGGATGGGGCAGTTGTTCAAGGTGATCGCCCTGGCCGACCCCGCGCTGCCGCTTCTTCCCGGCTTCACGGCCCGAATCGAACCGGGCGTTTGAGGCTTCCCTTATTGCGCGCGGGCGTCGATCATGGGTCAACCAGCACGACCTTCTGCCGCCAGCCAGCGAGCGCCCATGATCTCTGAGCCCGTTACCCCTGAGCCCATGCCTTCTGAGCCCATGCCCCCTGAGCCCATGCCCCCTGAGCCCATGACCCCAGAGAAGTTGCCACGTTCCCGGTCCGCAGCGGTTGCCATCGAAGTTGAGGCCCTGCGGCTGCCCGGCGTTACCCATGCCTTTTTCACGCGTCAGGGTGGGGTGTCCGAGGGGCTTTACGCGAGCCTCAACGGTGGCGTCGGATCATCGGATGATATCGTGAGGGTGGGCGAGAATCGCCGGCGCATGGCGGCCTATCTCGGGGTGTCCGCCCCGCATCTGCTCGGGCTCTACCAGATCCATTCTCCCGACGTCATCACCGTCGAGACGCCCTGGCGTGACGGTGAGAGGCCCCGCGCGGACGCGATGGTGACGGCCACTCCGGGCATCGCGCTCGGCGTGTCGAGCGCCGACTGCGGCCCGCTGCTGTTCGCGGACCCGCAAGCGGGGGTCGTCGGCGCGGCCCATGCCGGCTGGAAGGGGGCCTTCACCGGTGTGGCCGAGGCCACGCTTGCCGCGATGGAGAAACTCGGCGCATGCCGTGAGGCAATGACCGCCGTTCTCGGGCCGACGATCAGCCGGGAGGCCTATGAGGTCGGGCCGGAGTTCCGCGAGCGCTTCATGGAACAGGACGCCGGCAACGCGGCCCACTTCACCCCGTCGGCCCGGGATGGCCACGCGATGTTCGACCTGCCGGCCTATATTGTCGCGCGTCTCACCCGGGCGGGCGTCGGTCGGATCTTCGACACCAGCCTTTGCACCTATGGCGACGAGAAACGCTTCTACAGCTATCGCCGGACTACCCATCGCGGCGAAGGTGACTATGGCCGCCTGATCGCGGCGATCGCGCTGGCTACTCGCTGACTTCCGTATCAGGCGTTCGCCAGATGAGATGCTGGCCGCCGTCCACAGCGAGGACCTGCCCGGTGATGCTGCGGGCCTGTGCCAGGAACAGCACCGCGTCGGCGATTTCCTCGACGGACGGTCCGTGGCCGAGCAGGGCGGCGGATCCTTGGCGCGCAAAATCGTCGGAGCTTTGGCGCTTGCTGGGCAGGGTCGGGCCGGGCGCGACCGCGTTGACGCGGATGCGCGGCGCCAAGGCCTGCGCCATGGTGCGGGTCGCGGTTGCGAGTCCGGCTTTCGACAAAGTGTAGGAAAAGAAATCCGGCGTCAGTTTGCGGACGCGCTGGTCGAGAATGTTGATGACGGCGCCGTGCCGGTCCTGCGGGAGATGCTCCGCCATCTGCTGGGCAAGAAACACAGGCGTGCGCAGGTTGACCGCCATCTGCTCGTCCCAGCCGCCGGTGGTCATCGTCGCCAGGGCGTCCGGCTCGAAAAGTGAGGCGGAATTGACCAGAAGCGTCACCGGCCCCAGCGCTCCGACCGTTTTCGCGGTGAGTTCGACGGCTGTGTGGGAGGCGGCGAGATCCGCCTGAACCGCGGCCGCCCGGCCGCCCGCAGCCTTGATTTCGGCGACAACGGCTTCGGCTTCTGCGCGCGACCGGCCATAATGCACCGCAACCGCATAGCCGGCCTGGCTGAGGCGTAGCGCGATGACGCGGCCGATGCGGCGCGCGCCTCCTGTCACCAGTGCGATCTCGTCCCTCACAGGCGCCCCTCATCCCTGGCACGCGATACAAGGCGCCGCTCGACATGTTTGGCGACGCGCAAGTAGCGGTAGAACGCGAAGTTCATCGCCGTCATGAAGCCGTACAGGCCACGTATGGCATGCCGGCGTCCAATATAAGCCTTGAGGAAGGCGGCGGGAAATTCCACGAACAGCCGCAAGGTCGAGACCTTTGCACCCCGTGCATCGAGATCCTCGGCGAGGGCGTCCGTGTAGCTGTTGAGCTTGGCGAGCTGGTCGCCGAGCGAGCGCACCGAGAAATGATGGATCGTACCCTTGAGCCGCTTGACCCGCGCGCCGGCGGCGAGCTGTACCCGATCGTGCACAGTCGAGGGCGAATAGCGCCCCTTGTCGCTGCGATAGAGCCGGACGGGCGAAAGGGCATAGGCGAGGGGATGGGGCCTGCCTTCGCCGGGGAAGATCTCGGCGATGCGGATCTTGAAGGCATCTGCGCCGGGCTCGCCATGGGCAAATAGCCCTGCGATCTCGTCTGCGAGATCCGGTGGCACCACCTCATCCGCGTCGACGTTGAGGAGCCAGGGATGGCGGCATTGCTCCTCGGCGAATCGCTTTTGCGGTCCGTAGCCCGGCCACTCGTTGTGAATGACTCGGGCGCCCAGGCTCTGCGCGACAATGACCGTATCGTCGGTCGAGCCTGAATCGACAACGATGAGGTCGTCGGTCAGGTCTCGGACAGCGCGGATGGTTGCCGCGATCCGATCGCCCTCGTTGCGGGCGATGATGAAGACAGAAAGAGGCAGCGCTGAGCGTGTCGTGGGCATACGTGCCTTTTTAGGCATGGTCCCCGGGGGTCGCAAGGAGCTCGTTCGCGGTTCGCTGGGTCTTGACGAAATGGAGCGGGTATTCAGCGCCGTCTCGAATGCATCGACTGTCAGCTGCAATATTTTATGTATACTTCAAATATAATTATGTATATTTTCTGTATTACTTGTAAAAATGCAACTTGTTATTGTATTTCAATTACATATCAATCAATAATGTCATTATTTATTGATATATTTCCGTTGGTACTGCAATTGAATTCAGGTGGGTGAGGGGTAATTCGCTATCACTCGCTATTTTTTATATCTCTGGAGCATTTTATGCATAAGTTGTCTTGCATTGCGGCGCTTTCTGTTCTTGGTGCATGCGGCCTCGCGGGCCAGGTCATGGCGGCCGATCTCCCCTCGCGCATGTCCGCGCCGGTGGCTCCCGCACCAGTTGTTGCCGCACCGCCTGCTTTCAGCTGGACCGGCTTCTATGCGGGTATCAACGGCGGTTATGGCTGGGGAGGCCTGCCGGATTACAAGAAGGATCTGGGGACCGGACAGCACGCGAAAACAACAGCCAACGTGATGTTCGGTGCCCAGGTCGGTTACAACTATCAGTTTGGCTCTTGGGTGGTCGGCGCTGAAGCTGATTTCGACAAGCTGAATGGAGGTATACGAGGGAATGACGGGGAGGCTGGCCTGTCAGCTTCGTACCGGCGGAATTACATGGCAACGGGACGCGCGCGTCTCGGATATGCCTTCGATCGGCTTCTCGTCTTCGGGACGGCTGGTATCGCTCTCGAAAAAACGAGCATATCCGTCGCTGATACGGACCCTGAGAGCTTCGGACGCTTCTCTAAGTCCGCCTGGAGCAAGGGCTTTGTCGTCGGCGGCGGCGTCGAGTACGCGTTGACGGACAATATCACTGCCAAGGGCGAATATCTCTACACGAAGTTCAGCAAGCAGACTTACACACTGGGCGACGAGAAGCTTGCGGTTGAGGGGCGGTCGGGCAGCCTCGTTCGTGCGGGTCTGAACTACAAGTTCTGAGCGGAGGATATCCTTCTCCGTTAGCCCACTCGGTTAACTTTTTATTAACCATGCAAGGTGGAACTTGCGGCGGGCTTTAGCGACACTTCCGGTCCCGTTTTTGGGGTCGGAAGTGCTCCGGATATGCCGGAGCGCCCATCATTAACGCCGGATTGCCTGTTTCCCTGGCATTGACGGCCCTCCGTTAACCACTCCTAATATTTGTTAACCAATCGCCGCCTCGATGCCGGGCGTTTGCCACATTTCCGCCACGTATCATTAGGGGCGCTGTTGCCAGCCTGCAACAGACGTAAGCCGAACTTTACGCTACAAGGGGGCAAGTCCAGAGCGAAACGCATCAAACGCTCAATGGAAGGCAACAGGAGTTCGTTATGAAGAAGGTTCTTCTTGCTGGCGTGGCCGCCGCAGGTCTCATGGCTTCGGGCGCGGTCGCTTTCGCGGCTGACCTGCCGAGCCGTCGTGTCGCCCCGGTTGCGCCGGTGGTGGTTCCGATCTTCACGTGGACCGGCTTCTACGTCGGCGTGAACGCCGGTTACGGCTGGAACACCAACAGCAACAAGGGTTACGTCGATCCCTACACCGGCGTCGTGTACGGTACCGACTCCAGCGACGGCGGCTTCGTCGGCGGTGGCCAGATCGGCTACAACTACCAGTTCGGCCAGTTCGTCGCCGGTATCGAAGCCGATATCCAGTACGCTGACCTGAACTCCTCGAACAACAACAACTACGTTGTCGCTCCTGTCTACGGTTATGCTTCGGCCGGCGGCAATGGCGTCGAGTGGTTCGGCACCGTCCGCGCCCGTCTCGGTGTGGCCTTCGACCGCGCCCTCGTCTACGCCACCGGTGGTTTCGCCTACGGCGGCGGCCAGAACGGCAACGGCACCTACTACAACGGCGTCGTCATCGGCAACAGCGACAAGACTGTGACCGGCTGGACCGTTGGTGCTGGTGTGGAATACGCCTTCACCGACAACCTGACCGGCCGGATCGAGGGTCTCTATGTGAACCTCGGCAACAACGGCAACAACAGCAACTTCGTCTGGAACAACGTCTACTCCGGCAACAACAGCAACGACACCGAGTTCGGTGTGGTTCGCGCCGGCCTGAACTACAAGTTCTCTGGCTTCTAATTCTGATAGCCAGTTTAGAGAACGAGCCGGTGGGGCAACCCGCCGGCTTTTTCTTTATGGCCGTGCGATGGCTTCGACCTGGCGTGGGCTGAGCTGCCGCCTATTGACCGCACCCATGAAAAAGCCTGCCGCCCGGCTGTCCCGGGGGGCAGGCTTTTCCTTGAGGGAGCAGGCAGGCGCCGGCCGCGGGAATCTTATGCCGGGGCCGTCTCCGCAAAGGCAGGGACCGCCTTTTCAAAGGCCGCGAGCCAGGCAACGAGCTTGGGATGCTCCGCGCGCCACGCGCCGTCGAAGCGCAGATCGAGATAGCTCAAAGCGCAGGCGATCGTGATCTGTCCGGCATCGGGGACCGTCGTTGGTGCCGCCGGTGGGTTTGCCTCAAGGACAGCGAGACTGCGTTCGGCCTTGCCATGCTGATGCGCGATCCATTTCGACTCGTGCTTGTCGGCCTCGCGCCAACGCCTCTCATAAACCAGCAGAAGGGCGGCATCGAGGAGGCCATCACCGAGGGCCTGTTGCGTGAGCACGTCGAAGCGCGCCGCGCCGTTCGGAATGATGCGTCCGCCACCCGCAAGGTGATCGAGATATTCGAGGATCACCGGTGAATCGAACAGCACGCGCCCGTCCTCGAGAATGAGCGCTGGGATCTTGCCCAGCGGGTTCTGATGACGGATCGAGTCGTTGGGATCGGCGGTATCCGTCGTCACGACATCAATGCGGTCCCAAAGGCCCAGGACCTTGGCGGCAATCTTGACCTTGCGGCCAAAGGGGGAAGGCGGAGACGAACGCAATGTCAGCATCGTGGTGTTCCTAACTCTGCCGCGGGATGCAGCCGGGTAAGTCTATGGCATCAAGTCGGGAAGTTTTCCCGCTTCGGCCCCGATAAGGCGACACCGGATATTCGAGGCCCAAGTAACGACTGACGCCAGCTCTGATTTCGCGCGGGGGGAGGCGACTTTGACCTGAGGGCTGACAAGACGATGCCGCATGCGAGGGCTGTGCGGTCATGCTTCGTGCAGCCATTCACAGCGAAAGCCGGCGCGGCCGTCACGCGCCAAGCGCTCGGCAAGGGCTGGCAGCAGGATTTCCGCTTCTTCCGCGAGCTTCCACGGCGGGTTGATAACGACGAGGCCGCAGCCATTGAGACGGGTCGGATCAATCCGCGTCTCGATCATCAGTTCGAGCCGCAGGGTACCCGTTCTTGCGCCCGCTGCGAGATCGCCCGCGAATCGGTCCGCATCGGCAGGATCCTTGATGGGATACCAGCCAGCGAAGATGCCGGTCTCCCATTTCGTCTGGGCCTTGAGCATTTCACGCCCAAGGCGCGCAAGTTCACCGACCTCCTCGAAGGGCGGGTCGATCAGCACGAGCCCGCGCCGCTCCTTTGGCGGAATCATCGCATGCAGCGCGGTCCATCCATCGAGTTCCAACGCTTTGACCTGCCGGTCGCGCAGGAAGAGGGTGGCCAGCCGCGCCGCATCCTCCGGATGGCGCTCGACGACGATGGCGCGATCCTGGCGGCGTAGCATCAAGCGCGTGATCATCGGTGATCCCGGATAGGCCGCGGGATTGGTCGCGCGGACGGCGCCGACAGCCTGGCGGTAAGGCTGGAGCAGGGCCTCGATATCATCAGCAAAGGGCTCATCCAGCCGCCCGATGCCATCGCGCCATTCTCCGGTGCGTTGTGCCTCCTCGCTGTCGAGATCATGCAGGCCAACGCCCGCATGCGTATCGATGACCCGAAAAGCGGCCTCCTTCTTGAGGAGATGCGCGAGGATACGCGTCAGCAGCACATGCTTCATCACATCGGCAAAATTGCCTGCATGATAACCGTGGCGGTAGTTCATTGCGGTTGTGGCAAGGTGATGGAGCCACCGCGACAGCCCCGGCGATCAAGCTGAGGGCAGGTCTGGAAACCGCGCAGGTCCTTGGTGAAACAGATGCGCACCTCGCTGAGAGTTCCCTTGCGACAGGCGACGGACATCATGTCGGTCCGCAGGCCGGGATTCGCAGCGACGAAGGCGCGCTCCAGATCGAGCGGTGTCCAGGTCGCGTCGCTCTGCATGGAGGTTAGCGCGGGGGGGACAACGACCGCGTCGCGGGCGCGTCGTACGGCAGCAAAATAATCCGTCGGGCTTAAACCCGAGCAGGTTCCATGCTTGCGCCACTGATAGCGGGCGAGGCCCTCGTCGGGATAGAGCCCCGCGGTCGTGGCGATCGCGGCGCGCGTCGGCTGGGTCGCCGTCGCGGAGCATGTCGTCGGGAAGCCCTGCGTATACTGAGGCCAGAGCCCGTGCACCACGAAGCCGAGATTGCTGCCGCTGCGGCATTGATCGTATCGGCCTGGCGACTGGTTCAGTTCACAGAAGCCAGGCGACCAGGACAGGGCAAGAACATAGAAGTCGAATTGGCCTGGAGGCGCGCCTCTACGCTCTCCGGCGTCCTGCGCCGAGGCGGCCGCCAGCATGGCCAGCGACAGGCCAGCATAAGCGGCGATGGAGAGGCCGAGACGCCGGGTAATTCCGGCCCGCGCCGATAGAGCTCCCGTCGCGAACGGAGGAAGCCGGCAAGCGGCATTAGTTCCTGTGTGGGCCCCGAACGGCATTCAGCTCACGGCAATGCGGTCTTGCACCAGGGGGCAAAGCTCCAGCCGCGGTCGATGCCGCGCACGCAGAACTCGACATTCCAACTGAAGCCGATCCCGCCGAGACCGGCCCGGACGGAATAGATCACCTCGCGCTTCACGCCGTCGGTGACCAGCGTCGTTGCCTTGCAGAAACGGCGTGGCACGAAATCGTCGCCCCACGGGTTCAAGGCGATTTGCCGGATGCGCTCGAACTGAGCCAGGCGAAGATCCGAGTTCCAATACTCGGATTCCTTGCTCGCGAAGCGCATGGCCACTTCGGAGACGACGGCGACCGAGTCGCAGGCCGGAAGATTGCGCGTGACATTGATGGGGTCCAGATCCATCGGCATGTGCGGCTCGCCGGGTGCACGCTCACCGGCAAAGCTGAACGAGCTCGCGACGGCGAGCATCAGTGAAGCGGCGATCATCCTGCGCATGATAACTCCGACGCGTGGTAGCTCCGACAGCCGATATGGCCCAGCTTGACCATACAATTTTTCTGGACCATGCGGAATGGAGCTTGCGGGGTCAAGCGCAGCCGCGCCACAGTGACCCAAGAAGTGCCTCCGGCGCGTGATTGTCCAACAAAAGGTGCTGATATGGCTGGCATTCGTATCGTGGTCGCGGGCGCCACGGGCTGGGTCGGACGGGCGCTCGTTCCAGCCATTCTGGCGGCGAAGGATCTCGCGCTGGCCGGCGCGGTCAGCCGGGCCGCGGCGGGACAGGATGCGGGGGAGGCGATCGGGCAGCCGACCGCCGGTGTCATTGTCGCAGCCTCGCTCAAGGATGCTCTTGCCATCCCCTCCGACGTGGTCATCGATTACACCAAGCCGCATGTGGTGAAGGGCAATGCGCTCGCCGCCATCGAGGCAGGCCGCCATGTGGTCGTCGGGACGTCGGGCCTCGGCGCCGAGGACTACGCCGAAATTGATGCGGCCGCCCGCAGCGCGCATGTTGGTGTCATCGCGGCCGGCAACTTCTCCATCACGGCCACCTTGCTCAAGCGCTTTGCGCTGGAGGCTGCCCGCTACGTCCCCGACATTGAAATCGTCGACTACGCGGCCGCCTCGAAACCCGATGTCCCTTCAGGAACGGGACGGGAACTCGCGGAAGCCCTTGGCGCCGCGCGCCAGGCCGGCACGGCGAAGCCGGTTGCCGATCTTTCCGGCCTCAAGGAAACACGTGGGGCGAGCATCGGCGCGCCGGTTCCCGTGCAGGTGCATTCCCTGCGCCTGCCGGGCTATGTGCTGTCTTGCGAGGCCCATTTCGGGCTGCCGGACGAACGCTTGCTCATCCGGCACGATGCCGGCTCGTCGGCTGCACCTTACGTCGCCGGTACGCTTCTGGCCGCGCGACGTGTCGCGGAGCAGCCCGGTCTCCGGCGCGGGCTGGACAGTTTGATGTCCTAATCCGGCCTGCGGGCGGAGAGGTCGTTCGCTCTGCGCGCTGCGCTCGATGTCGCGGTCTCAGCGCCCGATCATGCCGGGGGGCCGCAGGTCCATGTCGGACGACAGGCGGCGCGGCGGCTGGCGCTGCGGGGGCGGATAGGGCGCCGGATTGTAGCCCGCGGCTGGCGGGTAAGTGGGTTCCTTGGGAACGGCCGGCCGTGGTGCCGGATCCGGCGATGAAAGCGCCATGGGCGGCGCCAGACCGGATGTCGGGATATCGGCGCCTTCTTCGTCCGGTCCGTGATCGGGCAGCGCCCCCTCAGCAGGCATGTCGAGCTGGGACGGTTGGGCCGCCGGTGTATTGCCCGGCATCATGCCGGTCGCCGCCATCGGCGCGCTATAGGACATCGGCCGGTCGGGGTCGATGCGCGGCGCAAATTTGATGACGGGTTTGCAGATTGTCCGGCCTTTGGCGTGGCGCGCCAGGTCCAGGTGAAAATGGTCGTTGTGATGGGCATCGGCGCCCGGTCCCAGGACCGTCGAGAAATAGCGGCAGGAGCCGACAAAGATCTCCCGCAGGAACTCCTGTTCCTCAGGCGCGCCTCGCCAGCCCTTGAGGACCGTGATCACGCGCCCATCGGCGAAAGACAGCGACATGATGTCGACCGCGTTGCCGTAGGAATGCTCGGAACGAGGCGCTCCAGCCCTGTTGTTCATGGTGCGGCAGTTATAGGAGCCCGCGTTCACGCCCGTGACCGGCTGGCCGAAATAGAGCATGGCTGCCGGCTGCACGATCTCCGCGAACCAGCGATCTGTCGTCGTGATCGCCGGGCAGGCGAGCAGGGCGCGGGATTTCAGGGTGATGCTACCCTCGCTGAAGGCGCTTACGCGGAAGGGATAATCCATGCCGCAAGCACCGGGGCCTGAAATGGCGCGAGCCTGCTCGAAATAGGCGGATGCGCGCACGTCCTTGTGTGTCGCAAGACATGCAGCTTCGGCCTCGCCGCGCCAGGCTGCTCGCTTTTCCATAACGAACAGCCCGCATCCCGCGAGAGCCAGGACTACCAGCAGAGATCCGCCCAACTTCCACGAGGGCAGGCGGATGAAGGGGCGGCGCGCCATACGCATCACTCCGCGCGCTGTCACTGTAAGGCTTGAAGAATGCGAGCATTGTCCTAACGGAATCTCAACGTCGCCCGGTCCATGCCGTCGGCGGCGTTTCCCCTGCGCGTTGACAGTGTTGCCAGGAACAGAGGAGGCCACGGAGACGCGATCTTCTGGAGAAGTGGCGCGGATGTCGCGGGTCCATTACAGCCAGCCGTGGCGAGACTTCCCGAAAGCATCGCAAAATCATGAAAAACATACGGGAGAGGTCTTTCCAACGGCTGATGCGTTCCTTATCTTCCATGCATCGGGCGAATGGCGGCTATGCCTGCCGTTCGCAGGTCACCATGCCGGTGGCTCAGGACGCCGGCACCAATTGATTTCGACGGGAGGGACGACGTTGTTGAGAACCTTGGGTCGCCGCGGTGGTTTCGTCGCCATCGCCACGCTTGCCTTGATGGTCACGGCGAGTGTCGCGGAGGCACGCGCAGGCCGTGGCGGTGGCATGGGCAGCAGGGGATCGCGCACCTATAGCGCGCCACCGCCAACCGCGACCGCACCGACCCAATCGGCTCCGCTGCAGCGTTCCACAACCCAGCCCAGCGCATCACAGCCGAATGCCGCGCAGCCCGGCATGGCGGCACGCCCCGCGACGCCGCCGCGCTCCGGTCTTTTCGGCGGCGGCTTCGGCACAGCCCTGATGGGCGGTCTGCTTGGCGCTGGCCTGTTCGGCCTCCTGTCCGGCAGCGGCCTGTTTGGCGGTCTGTCCGGCCTCGGTTCCATCCTCGGTCTTCTCCTGCAGGTGGGTCTCATCGTCGGCCTCGTCGCGCTGGCCATGCGCTTCTTCCGCCGCCGGCAAGACCCGGCCATGGCGGGCGCCGGCCCAATGGGTAACGGCATGAACCGCAGCGCACTCGGCGGAGGTCTTGGTGGTCTTGGCGGGGGACTCGGCGGCCTTGGCAAGGGGCTTGGTGGCGGCCTCGGCGGAGCCGCGGCCCCGGCCGCTCCGGCGACCCCCGTGGACGAACTCGATATTCAGCCGGCCGATTTCGAGGCCTTTGAACGCACGCTCATCGATGTGCAGGCGGCCTACTCGAATGAGGACCTAAACGCGCTGCGCCGCCTGGCGACGCCGGAAGTGGTCGCCTTCATGGCTGAAGATCTCGCCAGCACGGCGGCCGAGGGCCATGTGAACCGTCTCTCGGACGTCAAGCTGCTGCAGGGTGATCTGGCCGAGGCGTGGCGTGAGGGCGATGCGGAATACGCGACTGTCGCCATGCGCTTCTCGCTGATCGATACCACGCTGGATCGCGAGACGAACAAGATCGTCGAAGGCCACGCCGAGTTGCCCTCCGAGGCGACCGAGGTCTGGACATTCCGTCGCCAGAAGGGCGGCAAGTGGATGCTTTCGGCCATTCAGCAGGCTTGATATCGGGCCGGCTTCAAGGCTGAAATGGAAAAGGCGCCGCTTGGTCGGCGCCTTTTTTCTTGCCGGTCGTCCCTTTTGTGGCCGTCAGTCGTTGCCTTGGCCGCAGCTATACCCAACGAAGCATTGCGGATTGTCGCGCGTCGAGAGATAGGCCGGCACCTGGCTCTGCCGTGGCGGACAGTTGGTGACATAGGTATCGTAGAGATAGGGACCGGTGCCGATGACCACGCGTCCCTGACGCTGCACCAGATTCTGCAGGGCGGCGCAGCTTTCGCGGGATGCCTGAACCTGCGCTTGCGCAGAGGCCGGCGTGACCGCCGCTGCGGCAAGCACTGTGGTAAGTGCTGTCGCGGCGATCAGTCTCGATATGTTGGATATCGCTATTTGGAAACCGGGGGGACAGGTGGATACGCGCTGCCTCATCGTCATCGGGGTCTTCTCCGGCATAGGATCATACCGATCAATAGAAAACACTGATCGATCGTTCTTTCACATCAGCAAGTTGTGATGACAAGACGTGCGATCCCAAAAAAGCCAGGTCTTCGAGGCACCGTGACGCGCTTTATCTCCGCCTGCGTCCGCCTTTCTTGACATTGGATGTGCCAGCCCAGTCCGCAACGGCACGAGGCTTGAATTCCTCCGCGCCGAGCGGGATCTCGCGGTTGTGCGGCCCCATCTCGTCAAGGGTCGGTTTGCGGGCGCGCGTGGCCGGCTCGCCATCGCTGCCGGGCGGCTGGTTTGCTTTGGCGCCATACTTGCGCGATCCGGCGAAGCGGCCGGCCCTGGCCTCCACGTCCTCCTGCCGGGCGAGCGGATCGTCGGCGATGGCGAGCTCGGTCGCCTGGAGCCGCTTGATCTCGTCGCGCAGGCGCGCGGCCGTCTCGAATTCGAGATTGGCCGCGGCCTCGCGCATGCGCTTTTCGAGGTCGGCCATGACGGCCTTGAGGTTGTGGCCGACGCTCGCCGCTTCCTTCGGCAGCAGCCCCGTATCCACTTTGACGTGGTCGCGCTCATAGACGGAATTGAGGATGTCGCCGATGTTCTTCTTGATGGACTGCGGCGTGATGCCGTGCTCGGCGTTATAGGCAAGTTGCTTCTCGCGGCGCCGGCTGGTCTCGGCCATGGCCCGTTCGAGGCTGCCCGTGACATGGTCGGCGTAGCAGATCACGCGGCCGTCGACATTGCGCGCGGCGCGGCCGATGGTCTGGATGAGCGAGGTTTCCGAGCGCAGGAAGCCCTCCTTGTCGGCATCGAGAATGGCGACGAGCGCGCATTCTGGGATGTCGAGGCCCTCGCGCAGCAGGTTGATGCCGACCAGCACGTCGAAGGCGCCGAGCCTCAAGTCGCGGATGATCTCGATGCGCTCGATGGTGTCGATGTCCGAATGCATGTAGCGCACGCGAACGCCGTGCTCATGCAGATACTCGGTCAGGTCTTCCGCCATGCGCTTGGTCAGCACCGTGACGAGCGAGCGGTAGCCTTGGGCGGCCACCGCCTTGACCTCTCCGAGCAGATCATCGACCTGCGAGCGGGCCGGGCGGATGTCGACGGGGGGATCGACGAGGCCGGTCGGGCGAATGACCTGCTCGACGAAGACGCCGCCGGTCCGCTCCATCTCCCACGAGCCGGGAGTGGCCGATACGTTCACGGTCTGGGGCCGCATGGCGTCCCATTCCTCGAAGCGCAGCGGGCGGTTGTCCATGCAGGAGGGCAGGCGGAAGCCGTATTCGGCCAGCGTCGCCTTGCGGCGGAAGTCGCCGCGGTACATGCCGCCGATCTGCGGAATAGTGACATGGCTCTCGTCGGCGAAGACGAGCGCATTGTCCGGCAGGTATTCGAACAGGGTCGGCGGCGGCTCGCCCGGCCGCCGGCCGGTGAGATAGCGCGAATAGTTCTCGATTCCGGCGCAGGCGCCCGTCGCCTCCATCATCTCGAGGTCGAAGGTCGTGCGCTGCTCCAGCCGCTGTGCCTCCAGCAGGCGGCCCATCCGGTTGAGCTCATCCAGCCGCCATTTGAGCTCTTCCTTGATGCCCTTGATGGACTGGATCAGCGTCGGGCGCGGCGTCACATAGTGCGAATTCGCATAGACCTTGACGAAACCGAGATCGGACGTCTTCTGCCCCGTCAGGGGGTCGAACTCGACGATGGATTCCACCTCGTCCCCGAACAGCGACACCCGCCAGGCGCGGTCCTCGTAGTGGGCCGGGAAGATCTCGATGACGTCGCCGCGCACGCGGAAGGTGCCACGGCCGAAATCACCACCCGTCCTTTTATATTGCAAGGCCACCAGATCGGCGATGAGCTGTCGCTGCTCGATCGTCTCGCCGACCTTCACCGAGAAGGTCATGGCCGTATAGGTCTCGACCGAGCCGATACCGTAGATACAGGACACCGAGGCGACGATGATGACGTCATCGCGCTCGAGGAGGGCGCGCGTCGCGGAATGGCGCATGCGGTCGATCTGTTCGTTGATCGACGATTCCTTCTCGATATAGGTGTCCGACCGGGGCACGTAGGCCTCGGGTTGATAATAGTCATAATAGGAGACGAAGTATTCGACCGCGTTGTCGGGAAAGAAGCTTTTGAACTCGCCGTAGAGCTGGGCGGCCAGCGTCTTGTTGGGCGCGAGGATGAGCGCCGGGCGCTGCGTTTCCTCGATCACCTTGGCCATGGTGAAGGTCTTGCCCGAGCCGGTGACGCCGAGCAGCACCTGGTCGGCCTCCTGGCGGCGGATGCCATCGACAAGTTCGACGATGGCGGCCGGCTGGTCGCCCGCCGGCTCGAAATCGGATTGCATGCGGAAGGCAACACCGCCCTCCGACTTCTCGGGCCGCTCCGGCCGGTGGGGCGTCCACAATTTGCCGTTCTTGAACAGCGGATTGCCACTCTCCAGCAACGCAGAGAGGGCGGCAACAGTGGCGGATACGCCGGAACTGCCGTCGCTCAATGGTTCGGGCGCCGCGGCCTTCTTCTTGCCCGAGCTTCTACTACCGGGTCGCTCTGGCTTTCCCGGGCTGGCCGGGGTGGAACCCGATCCCGGCGTCCACACCACGCTCGTATCAAAGCGTGCTTGCGGCGCTTCGCCGAAGCCGCCCCGCTCGTCGTTGCCATCGGACGCGGCTCCGCCGGGCCCGGCGCGACCTTTGTTGATCGCGGGATTGAGGAGATCCGCGAGAAATGGATCGAGGGGCTGGACGCGGGGTTTCGCAGCCTTGGAGCGGGGCGTTTTGGGAGCCATGGGCCCAATATGGGCCTAGTTCTCCGTCGAGAAAAGGCCGCAGATGTCATCCGCGGCGCTTTCCCGATAGGGAGCACAGAGGCGCATTGTCGCGCGGGGCTCGCGCTGCCGCCGGCTTTTGTAACGTTCGCCGCTAGATGCCGCTGAAAACGACGCCGACGACGAGCAGGACGAAGCCGATCAGCAGCGTCTCGAAGCCGTAGCCGGAGAAGAACGGCACCGGAAAGATGCCGTAGGTCACGAGAAGCGCGATGATCGCCAGAATGAGCGCAACAATGAACACGATCTTTGACGGGGCCGTCAGAGAAAAGCTGCCTGATCTTGCCATCGAAACTCTCCCGCATGAAGGAGGGTGGGCCGTATCCAGCGCGTTGGGCCCACGGCGGTCCGCAAAAAAGCCGCCGCAGTCCCACATGATGGAATGTCAATTATAGGAGATACTTAGACCATGAGCGTGGCAGCTGCTGCCGATCGACGGGCGCGGCGGCTAGCCTTCCCGCATTGTATTCCGGGCGATGGCGCTGCTAACGGTTGGTTGCGAGGCGTGGGACGGCGCCCTGCCTTTCTGTCATGTCAGCAGCCTCGGGGAATTCCTCATGCATTGCAATATCTGTGGCGACACAGCCTTCCTCGACATGCCGAAGCGCCCGCTCGCGCGCTGCGCCGGTTGTGGCTCGCTCGAGCGCACCCGTGCCGCGGCTTTGCATATCAAGGCGCTCGGACTGGCTGAAGGCGCGCATATCCTGCATTTCGCGCCAGAGCGTGGGCTCGCGAAGCTGCTGCAGGGCATCGGCGGCGAGAACTATCGCGCGGTCGATATCGCGCCGGAGGCCTATGCGGATGTCGGGGTGTCGGTCGGCGCCTTTGATCTCTGCCGCGATGGTTTCCACCTGAAGCCGGACAGCTTCGACCTCATCGTCCACAACCATGTGCTCGAACATATCGCCTGCAACTACACCGTGGTGCTGACCCAGCTCGCGCGGTCGCTGAAACCTGACGGGGTGATGCTCTTCTCGGTTCCGATTGTCGGTGACGACTATTGGGAGGAGATCACGAGGCCGGAGACGATCAACCTGGAACGATTCGGCGACTATGGCCATCGCCGGCATTTTGGACGGGCCTTCATCGCCGACACGCTCGGCATGCTCTTCCATATGGACGCCGCCTACGACGCCACCCGCAATTTTCCGGCCGATACACTGCGCGATGCGAATATCCCGGAGCGGCTGTGGCATGGTTTCAGCGGCAGCAGCATTTTCGCAGTGCGGCGCGGGGACTTAAGGATCTGAGACGACTCCGGACGAAGCGAGAGCCTGACTATTCAATGCGCCATCACAATTGCGAGATGACGAAAAATTCATCTTCCTGACATCCGGAGGTAATGGGGTGTAACGGCACCATGCTTGTCGTGGGCAGGCGGCAGGTTTCCGTGATGGGCATTTCATGATGCCGCCGACGTGTTCCCGACGGCATTGTCGCGTCTGGACAGTGCTTTGAGAATACCGATCTTTGGGCTCTCAATACTGTGCGGTTTCCATTGACGGCACGGTTCTTTCCTTGAAGTGCTTTCTTTCAGCACGGGAGAAGTGCGCATGGCAAGCGAGCGGGACACGCGGCTGGCGGTCTTTGCGGTCAACCGTTTCGGGCTTGGCGTGAAGGCGGACGGCATTGGGGGGATAGCCGATGACATCCGCGAAAGGCTGCGCGAGGAAGTGCGTGCGGGGCTTGGCGCCGGTACTGCTCCGCAGCAGGGCGGCGATACCGGTCTGCAGACGAGCGCGGCCCTGTTCCGGGCCTGGCGTGAGCAGGAGGAGTTCCTGCGCGTCGCGCGTATGCCGGTGCGGCCGGATCCCGTCCAGCCGCCGACCCCACAGCCCGGCACACCGGGCCTGCGGGTGGGCGGCATGGAGCCCAACAAGCCGGTGGGGCCGCTGCGGGTCCCGGGCAGCACTATCCCCCAGACCACTTACCTCGCGGAAGCGGCTGCCCGCATGGGTTACGGGCTGACGCCCGACATCGGTTTCGTCGAGCGGCTGGTCGTTTTCTGGTCAAACCATTTCGCGGTCGCGACGTCCAAGGGCGGGCAGGTGAAGACGCTGGCGGGGGCCTTCGAGCGTGAGGCGATCCGTCCGTATGTGCTGGGCCGTTTCTCCGACATGCTGCTTGCGGTGGAAACCCATCCCGCCATGCTGATGTATCTCGACAATCAGCAGTCCGTTGGTCCGCAGTCGCAGGCCGGAAAGAAGCAGCGCAAGGGGCTCAACGAGAATCTCGCGCGTGAGATTCTCGAGCTTCATACGCTCGGCGTCGGCTCCGGATACAGCCAGGCCGATGTGACCAGTCTGGCGCGCACCATCACCGGCTGGACGGTGGCCTACAACGATTCCGCCAATCGCGTGCAGGGCCGCTTCGTCTTCAGCGCTTACCAGCACGAGCCAGGCGACCACAGTGTGCTCGGCACAAGCTACCGCGCCGGCGGGGCGGTGCAGGGCCAGATGGCGCTGCTCGACCTTGCCCGCCATCCCGCGACCGCCCGCCATATCGCCCGCAAGCTCGCGCGGCATTTCACGGCCGATGTGCCGGATCCCAAGCTGGTCAGCCGGCTGGAGCGGTCGTTCATCGACACCGACGGCGATCTCGCGGCTGTGTCGCTCACGCTGATCGAAGCGCCGGAAGCTTGGCGCGAGGACGCGCGGAAGCCGCGCCTGCCCTATGAATTCCTGATCGCGGGCCTACGCGCCACGGGGCGCTCCGGGCTCGACAGGCAGAATGCGGTCAATCCGCTTCTGTCCGCCCTGAACGCGATGGGGCAGGGGCTGTGGGATCCATCGGGGCCGAACGGCTTCCCCGATACGACCGATGCCTGGATTTCCGCCGAGGGCATGACGTCCCGCCTGGAGACGGCGGCGATGCTCGGCCGGCAGGCGCCGGGAACGCGCAACCCCAATGATGTGCTCGCCGGCGTTCTCGGGCCGCTCGCATCGAAGGAAACGCGCGTCGCGGTCTCCCGCGCCGACAGCCGCGCACAGGGCCTTGCCCTGTTGTTCATGGCGCCCGAGTTTCAGTGGCGCTGACTTCATTATGTCGTGACGGCGCCCCAACGCCGCTTTGTCCGGAAGGGTCTGCGATGAGCGAACTCTGCGAAACCATCACCCCGTCACGTCGTGCTATCCTGGGTACGGCGGGCGCCCTGTTCGGCTGGTCTTTCATGCCGCGCTTCGCTTATGCCGCCGGGGGACGCGACGTGCGCTTCGTTTGCATCGTCCTGCGCGGGGCGATGGACGGTCTGGCGGCCGTCGCGCCGATCGGAGACCCTGACTATGGGGGGCTTCATGGCGATCTCGCCCTTGAACGCGATGGACCGAACCCCGCGATCCCGCTCGACGGCTTTTTCGCCCTTCACCCCGCCATGCCGCATTTCGCGCGGCTCTACGGCAAAGGGCAGGCGGCCGTTGTCCATGCGGTGGCGACCGCCTATCGCGATCGCTCGCATTTCGACGGACAGGACGTGCTGGAAAGCGGCCAGGCGGGCGTCGGGCGCACTGATAGCGGCTGGCTCAACCGGCTTGTCGCGGCGCTCCCAGAGGGGGAGGCGGTGGCACGCCGCGGCTGCCTCGGTGTCGGCGCGGTGGCGCCGCTTGTCGTGCGTGGCGCGGCGCCCGTGCTTGGCTGGGCGCCGCCGAGCCTGCCACCGGCGGGTGATGATCTCGCCCGCCGGCTTATGGATCTCTATGGGCAGACCGACCCGGTGCTCGCGCAAGCCTTGATGCGTGGTGTTGATACCGAAAAGCTCGCGCTCGCCAGTGCTGGCCAGGGCGGGGCGATGATGGGACGGCGCGGGGGGCCGGACACACCGCAAGGCATGCGGCAGATCGCCGAGGGCGCGGCCCGGCTCCTTGCCGCGGACGATGGGCCGCGCATCGCCGCAATGGCCTTCGAGGGGTGGGACACGCACGCCCGCGAAGGCGGCGCCACCGGCCGGCTCGCCCAACTCCTCGGGGGGCTCGACGGTGCCATCGCAGCGCTCGAATCAGGGCTTGGCGGCCGTTGGGCCGACACGGTCGTGATGGTCGTGACGGAGTTCGGTCGCACGGCGCGCATCAACGGCACCGAGGGTACGGACCACGGGACCGGCACGGTCTCCTTTCTCGCCGGCGGCGCCCTCAAGGGCGGGCGGGTGATCGCCGACTGGCCAGGGCTGAAGGATGCACAACTCTATGAAGGCCGCGACCTCACCGCGACGACGGATCTGCGCGCCGTCACGAAAGGTCTGCTCACCGATCTCTTCGGTGTCTCGGCGACGGTTCTTGGCCGGGACGTGTTCCCCGACAGCGGCCTTGTGAAGCCCATGTCCGGCCTGATCGTCTGACGATGTGTCGAAAGTCCCCCGATCCTGAAGGGTGTCATTGCCCGGCATTGTGCGCCATGGCAAAACCTGTGACGCGGTCGGCGGCGCCGCTCTCTTTCCAGTGCCGTCGCGTGGTGCCCTCATGCCGATGGCGTTGCTCACGGAAAGCCTTGGCGCCCTCGCGGCAGCACTGACCACCCTGTGCTGGCTGCCGCAGGCGATCCGCATCATCCGCACCCGCGATACGCGCGCTCTGTCCCTCATTACGCAGGTCGTCTTCGCTTGCGGGGTTTTTCTGTGGCTGGGGTCTATGGATCGCTCGTGGGGAGCTGGCCGCTCATAGTGGCCAATCTCGTCACGCTGCTGCTCATGCTTGTTATCATCAGCATGAAGCTGCGGTTCAGATAGAGCCGAGCGCCTCATTCATCGCCATGGATGCCTGCGTAACAATCCATTTACCATACCGGCGTTGCGCCGAGTGAGGTGCGCTGGTGGTCTTGCATCGAGGCTCACTCTGTGTTGCACTGCAGCATCGGCAAACGGCTGATCGCTGCGGCGGTCCCTTGGGAGGTGCGTAGGCGCACCTGAGCCGGTCTGCGCTGCTGCTAGATGCGAATAGATCTGAATTTGCCCTGTTTTCACGGGGCCAATGGCCGAGGGCTTGCGGGCTGCGAGGAGGGAGCCCGCATCCTCGGTGTGGATGACTTGAGAGGTTTTGACCAGCATGCGACCACTTCGCGCTCTCCACCGATCGCGCACCGCGGCTGTGATACTGGGTGTCTGGGCCGGTATCGGTGCGGCGGGAACTGCGACCGGAGCACTGGCTCAAACCCACGACGGGCGATCTCCGCATGGGCAGGGCCGTACGCCGGATGCCCATGCCGAGGGACGGACCCCGGAGCGCTTGTCGTCGCTCGATCTGGCCACATTCAAGGGCATCACCCTCGAGGATTTTGAACTCCCGTCCCAGTGCTTCGCCGCGGAAGGTGATCTCGGCCTTGCGGATGCCGGCGATGCCGATGACGAGAATGGCTTCTTCGATGCAAGCCAGCTTGCCAGTATTCAAATGCCCAATCTTGCGAGCCTGTCCCCCTACCGTCTGCCTGCCGGGCAGCGCGCGCTGCGTCCGGAATGGCGCGTGGCGCCGATCGCACGCGGCGCCACGGCGCGTTCTGATGGCATGATCGCTCTTCCCGGCGTCCCCCAGCCGTCCGAACGGGCGCTGGGCATGTCGGTGGGTGCCGGCGGCAACGTGAGCTTCTCGACGGAGGTCGCAAGCGACCGTGGCTCGTGGCGGCAGAACGACGCGCGCTGGGGTTGGACTTTGAAGAGACAGGCGGCCGACGGCGCGCGTGGCTTTGTCTGGTCCGGCTCGACGACTGGGCGGGTCGACATGCAGGGCGGACGTAACCAGGACATGGATCTGCGTCTCGGCTATCGTCGCGGGTCGAGTGATGGCGACTGGCTGCTGACGCCGCAGGTTTCTGTTTCATCGTCCTACCAGCCCACCAGCAGCGACCGCTGGGGGGCGACGACCGTCAAGCCGAGCGTCTCAGCCACTGCCCGCGTCTTCGGCACCGATGAGGACTGGGTTAGTGCGAAAGTCGATACACGCCTTGGTTATTCCATTCCCGTGGCGGCGAGCGCGGCGGGTCAACTCGATGCCTCGGCCATGCTGCGGCTGACGTTCAGAGGGCTCCAGTAGTTTCCCCCGGAAGCAGGGCCGCCATGAGAGCGTGAGCATAGCCAAGAACGGGCAAAGCTCTATTGTGAGCGCCCCGGTTCCACTCATTCGAGCGCTCTATGCCACAGTTGTTCGCTCAGCCCTCAATGGCTGCCCTCCTGCCTATAGTCCTTCTTCTGCTATCCAATGTGTTCATGACCGTCGCGTGGTACGGCCATCTGAACTACAAATCAGCTCCGCTGTGGGCTGCGGTTCTCGTGAGCTGGGGTATTGCCTTCTTCGAATATTGTCTTGCGGTCCCGGCCAACCGCTTCGGCTCGGCGGTCTATTCGGCTGCCCAGCTCAAGACGATCCAGGAGGTCATCACCCTCATCGTTTTCGCAGGGTTTTCCGTCACGGTCCTCAAGCAGCCGCTGACCATCAATCATGGCATCGGCTTCGCGCTGATCGCGCTCGGCGCGTCCTTCATCTTCAAGAGCCCGCCGGGATGACCCGCAAAAGGCGCCCATCGCTTTCGTCGGTCAGAAGATAGAGGAAGCCATCCGGCCCCTGCCGCACATCGCGGATGCGCGCGCCCAGGTCTGTGAGAAGGCGCTCCTCGCGAATCACACGGTCTCCCTGAAGCTGGAGCCTGACGAGCATCTGGCCGGCGAGCGCGCCGGTGAACAGGCTGTTCTGCCAGCCGGGATAGCGATCCCCGGTATAGAACACCATGCCGGAGGGAGCGATCGATGGATCCCAGTAGAAAATCGGCTGCTCCATACCTTTCTTGGCGGTGCCGACCCCAATCTTGGCGCCGGTGTAGTGGGTGCCATAGCCAATGACCGGCCAGCCGTAGTTGGCGCCCTTCTTCGAGATGTTGATCTCGTCGCCGCCGCGCGCGCCGTGTTCGATCGTCCACAAGGTGTTCGTGCGAGGATTTATGGCGGCGGACTGCGGGTTGCGATGGCCGTAGGTCCAGATCTCCGGCTTCGCGCCGCTGCGTCCAACGAAGGGATTGTCGCGGGGAACGCTGCCGTCGCGGTTGATCCGCACGACCTTGCCGAGATGGTTGTCGAGATCTTGCGCCTTGTCGCGGAGGTCGAAGCGCTCGCCCAGGGTCACGAAGAGCGTGCCGTCCGGCGCGAAGGCAAGGCGTGAGCCGAAGTGGTTGTTGCCGGAATAGCCAGGCTCCTGCCGAAAGATCACCGCGACGTCATCCAGACGCGCGGCTCCTTCGTCCAGCTTGCCGCGGGCGACCGCTGTTCCTCCGAGGCCACCTTCGCGCGGCTCGGCATAGGTCAGATAGATCAGGCGATTCGTCGCGAAATCGGGATCGAGCGCCACATCGAGCAGGCCGCCCTGGCCGCGCGCTCTGACAGTCGGTACGGCGGATATGGCCGCATCGGCACCGTCGCCGATCAGCCGCAACTTGCCGGCGCGTTCCGTGACGAGCATGCGCCCGTCAGGCAGGAAGGCAAGGCTCCAGGGATGATCGAGACCGCGCGCGATCGTTTCGACGGCAAGACGGCCGGACTGCTGCCGCTCCGGGGCAGGCTGAGCGACCGCCGGGGCATTCGACAGCAAAGCCGCGCCAAGGAGGGTCAAACCGCACAGGTTCATTCGCATCAGATCTTCTCCCGCTCGGACGGCCGGGTTCTCGCCCGACAACGCCCCTGCATTCGCCTCGTTACGATCTTCGAATACAAGGCATAAAGGGGAAGATCTATTCAAAGATCCCAGCCATTCATCTGCCCGGGATCAATATTTTGCGAGTGGCTGTAGAGCTGGCGCGCCGGATCAAAGAATAGGCTTCGCATCCGGCCGCAGTGTTATTGGTGACTTATGATACGCGGGTCACGCCCCCTGCGGGTCCATGCACTGTATTCGTCGAGGCAATATGGTTGATCGCCGTGACAGCAATGGTCGCCACCGTCAGAACGACGACCAGCATCAACGACATCTTGAACTGACGCGCCACTTCAACGCGTGACATGCTGCTAACCGCGTTACCCGACTTACGAATATCCGACATGCGGATAGGATCACTAAGACGCATAATGAGCTCCCCTGAGCCCGTGTGAGACTGACCAGACATTAGATCCATCCGCAACAAATGGTCGTGCGATGGCACACAATGGCAGATGCCATTCAAGCTGGCTTCCTGAAGTGAACGGCGGGGTTAATGGAAAGTTCCCGGAATCGTCGCAGAGCTGCTTGCAATCGCTTGCGCGGAGGCCGTCGGCGGACTAGTGTCCGGCGCCTTTTCACGCATCTTTGAAGGAGTGCAGGTCCATGGCCTTTCTTGCCGATGCTCTATCGCGCATCAAGCCGTCCGCTACAATCATGCTGACGCAGAAAGCCCGAGACCTGAAAGCGACGGGACGCGACGTGATTTCGCTGTCTGTCGGCGAGCCGGACTTCGATACGCCCGACAATATCAAGGAAGCGGCGATCGACGCCATCCGCCGCGGCGAGACGAAGTATACGCCCGTTCCCGGCATCCTGCAGCTTCGCGAGGCCATCACGCGCAAGTTCAAGCGCGAGAACGAGCTCGACTACAAGCCTTCGCAGGTCATCGTCGGCACCGGCGGCAAGCACGTCATCTACAACGCCTTCCTCTCCACGTTGAACACGGGCGACGAGGTCGTCATCCCGGCACCCTACTGGGTGAGCTATCCGGAAATCGTGCTGCTCTGCGGCGGTACGCCCGTGCCCGTGCTGACGACGATCGACAATAACTTCAAGCTGCAGGCGGAAGACCTGGAGCGCGCGCTGACCCCGAAGACCAAGTGGGTCCTTCTGAACTCGCCGTCCAATCCGTCAGGCGCGGCTTATTCTTATGAGGAAATGAAGGCGATCACTGACGTGCTCGTCCGTCATCCTCATGTCTGGGTCCTGACCGACGACATGTACGAGCATCTCGTCTATGGCGACTTCAAATTCGTCACGCCCGCACAGGTCGAGCCTTCGCTCTATGAGCGCACGCTGACGATGAACGGTGTGTCGAAGGCTTATGCGATGACCGGCTGGCGTATCGGCTATGCGGCTGGTCCCGAGCATCTCATCAGGGCCATGGACATGGTGCAGGGCCAGCAGACCTCGGGCGCCTGCTCGATCGCCCAGTGGGCGGCGGTCGAGGCGCTGGACGGACCGCAAGACCACCTCGGTGTGTTCCGGAAAGCCTTCGAGGAGCGCCGCGCGCTGGTCGTCTCCATGCTCAACCAGGCCCGTGGGCTGAGCTGCCCGATGCCGGAAGGCGCCTTCTATGTCTATCCGTCCTGCGCGCCGCTGATAGGCAAAACGGCGCCGTCCGGCAAGGTCATCGAAACCGACGAGGATTTCGTGATGGAGCTGCTGGCGACCGAGGGCATCGCCGCGGTGCATGGCTCGTCCTTCGGTCTCGGACCGAACCTGCGCATCAGCTATGCCACCTCGATCGACAAGCTCGAGGACGCCTGCTCGCGCATTCAGCGCTTCTGCGCCGAATTGCGCTGATGACTTTGGGCAGCCGGTGGGGGAACCGCTGGCTGTCTTACCCCGTTGGGTAGACGTTTCGGATGCGTAGACTGCACTTGGCAGGAGGGGCTTATGAGATTTGGTAGCGTCACACGAAAGACCTTTGTGCGTGCCCTCGGGCTCGCGTCCGTTGGCGCCCTTTTGGCATCCGCGCCAATGTTCACAACCGCGGCGGAGGCCCAGAGCGGCGGCAACATTCGCGTCGGACGGCTCACGTGCTCGGTTTCCGGCGGGGCGGGTTTCATCATTACCTCTTCGAAAGCGTTGAGTTGCGTATTCCGCGGTACAGGCGGGCGGCGCGACCACTACGCCGGCACCATCCGTAAATTCGGCCTCGATATCGGCGCCACCACCGGCGGCACCCTGATTTGGGACGTGTACTCCACCGGAAACCGCACCGTCGCCGGCATGCTGGCTGGCACCTACGCGGGCGTGTCGGGTGAGGCGACCGTCGTTGGCGGAGTGGGAGCCAATGTGCTCGTTGGCGGATCTCGCCGCTCCATCAGCCTGCAGCCCCTCTCGATTCAAGGCCAGCAGGGTTTCAATCTCGCGCTCGGCGTTGCCGACCTTCAGCTTCACAGCGTTCGCTGATTTTCTGGGCGCATGACCCGCCCCCTCATGGGAGCAGGCGTGCGTTGCCATCGCTATCCAGGGCGCCGCTTCAACGCGGCGCTTGATTCTCTCGCCCGTTAGCGAGACGATCGCCGTTCTGGGCCGTGAAGAGCCCGCGAGAATGGCGATCCTTTCGGGCGCTTTTCCGCACCTTGGACACATTCTCACACCCATGCGCATCCGGCGTGATGCAGGCCGCGCGGGGACCAGGCACGACTGCCGGGGCGTTCGGCCCCCGGCAGGGATTGGGCTGGAGAGGACAATGCCATGGGAGATCAAGGCGGGAGAGTATCCGCTGGGCCGCGATGCATCGCCATCGTGGGTCCCCAGCAAAGCGGTAAGACGACATTGTTGGAGGCGCTTCTGGCGCGGGCCGGGGGGCTCGATCGCCAGGGACGCGTTGCCGATGGCAACACGGTGGGCGATGCCAGTCCGGAAGCCCGCGCTCATCTGATGAGTGTGGAAGCCAATGTCGCTTCGCTCGAATTCCTGGGCGAGAGCTACACCTTCATCGATTGCCCCGGATCACTCGAATTTCGCCAAGACATGTGCGCGGTCCTGCCGGCCTGCGATGCCGCGATCGTGGTCTGCGAGGCGGATGTCCGTAAACTTCATGCTCTGGAAGTGGTTCTGCGCGAACTTGAAGAGGCCGGCATTCCACGGCTCATCTTCCTCAACAAGGTCGATACCTCGTCCCTGGAGGTGAGGGATGCGCTCGGCCTGCTGCAGGCCGCATCGCGTACGCCGCTGCTGATGCGCCAGATTCCGATCTGGAATGATGGCATCGCCGTCGGCTTCATCGATCTCGCGCTGGAGCGGGCCTTCATCTATCGCGAACATGCCGCGAGCGAAATCGTCGATCTGCCGGAAGCCGAGCTGTCGGCGGAGAAAGAGGCGCGCTTCTCGATGCTGGAGAAGCTCGCGGACTACGACGACACTTTGATGGAAGCCCTGCTCGACGAGATCGAGCCGCCGCGCGACCGCGTCTTCGATGATCTTACGCGCGAGTTACGGGAGCAGCATGTCGTACCCGTCCTCATCGGCGCGGGCGACCGTGGCAACGGCGTCACGCGTCTGCTCAAGGCGTTGCGGCATGAGGTGCCAGGTGTTGAAGGCGTGGTCAGGCGTCTCGGCGTCGGGCCGGATGGACCGGCGCTTGCCCAGGTCATGAAGACCGCGCATCTGCCGCAAGGCGGCAAGCTTTCGCTCGTGCGGGTGCTGCGCGGCAGCCTCGCTGAGGGCGATACGGTAACAGGATCCGACGGCAACGAGGCCCGCATCGCCAGCATTCTGCGCCAGAACGGCGGGGCGACCACACGCCTGCCGACGGCAGGCCTCGGTGACACCGTGGCCTTGGCGCGGCTTGAAGGTATCGCAACGGGCGAAACCTTGAGTGCGGGGCGAATGGCACCGGAGCCGCTCGTAAGCATCACCGCGCCGCAGCCTGTTTACGCCTGTGCGCTGGTGACGACCGATCGCAAGGATGACGTGCGTTTGACGGCCGCGCTCGCCAAGCTCATGGAGGACGATCCGTCACTTGTGGTCGAGCAACGGCCCGAGCTTGGGGAATTGCGGCTGACGGGGCAGGGGGAAATGCACCTGCGCGTGGCGCTGGAACGACTCGCCAATCGCTACGGCGTGCAAGTCGCCGTGCGCAAGCCGCAAGTTGCCTATCGCGAGACGATTCGCAACACGGCATCCGCCCGGGGGCGGCACAAGAAGCAGTCGGGCGGCCACGGCCAGTATGGCGACGTGGTCATCGACATCGCGCCGCTCAATCGCGGCGAAGGCATGATCTTCGCGGACATGATCAGCGGCGGCGTCATTCCCCGGCAGTACATCTCATCGGTCGAGGCGGGTGTGCGAGAAGCCACGGGCAAAGGGCCGCTTGGCTTTCCCGTGGTCGATGTCGAGGTGACCCTCAAGGACGGCTCCTACCATACGGTCGATTCCTCGGACATGGCTTTTCGCGCCGCCGCACGCCTGGCGCTCGCGGATGCCCTGCCCAAGGCCACTCCTGTCCTTCTCGAGCCCGTGCTAGGGGTTGAGCTTGCGGTACCGTCCGAGGTCATGGTGAAGATCACCGGCCTGATCTCGGCGCGGCGTGGACAGATCCTGGGTTACGACAAACGGCCAGGCTGGGACGGATGGGATATGGTGAAAGCCCATATTCCGGAAGCTGAGATCGGCGACATGATCATCGAGCTGCGCTCCGCGACCCAGGGCGTGGGGACCTTCTCGTCAAGCTTCGACCATTTCGCGGAACTGACCGGCAAGGCCGCTGAAATCGTGGCACAGCAGGCCGCACACACCTGAGCCGGGGCGCCAGCGCGGACTGGATGGATCTTTTGGAGCGCTCGGATGCTGAAAGGTGTCCGGGCGCCAACTTTTGGTCAATCATCCCAGCCGATAATGCCCTCGATACTGCAACGGCGATTGCGCTCCGGCTTTGGCGGGTTAGAGCATTTCCGGCGAACTCCGGGTTCGCCGGAATGCTCTAGGTCCTTGTTTCCACGCATTTTCTTCACGCGAACCGGTTCCCACTTCGCTTGAAAATGCTCTAGTCTGTCGCCCGGCGCGGCATGCGCCCTGAAAGAACAAGATCGGAAAGGCAAGGGATGGCGCGCGACGAGAGGGGAGGCGAGGTGCATCTCGCCGGGAACGAGAAGGCTCCCTGGTTCTCCGCCTATCCAGCCTCCATCCCTCACGCGATCGAGCCGCAGGGCACCTTGGCGGATTTGTTCAGCGGGGCGATCGCCCAGTTCGACAGTCGCCCGGCCTTCAAGAGCTTCGGCTCGGTGTTGAGCTATCACGCCCTGGGGCAGGCGGCCGACAAGGTCACCGCCTGGCTGCAGGCGCAAGGCTTCGTGAAAGGCGACCGAATCGCCATCATGATGCCGAACGTGCTCGCCTTTCCCGCCGTGATGATCGGTGCCATCCGCGGCGGCTACACGGTCGTCAATGTCAATCCGCTCTACACCGCGAACGAGCTGACCCATCAGCTGCAGGATGCGGGAGCGCGCGCCTTGTTCGTCCTTGAGAATTTCGCCCATACCGTGGAGGCGGCGCGGCCGGATCTGGGGCTTGATGCCATTGTCGTCGCAGCCCCCGGGGATCTCATGGGGTGGAAGGGCCATCTCGTCAACGCGGTGTCGCGGCACGTGAAGCGCGCCGTGCCACCCTTTGCCTTGCCGGGACATCACAGGTTCAGCGCCATCATGGCGGCCTCGGCGGGGCGCGCATCACCCGTCGCCATCGCCGGCGAGGATGTCGCTTTCCTGCAATATACCGGCGGGACCACGGGAACGCCGAAGGGCGCGATGCTGACGCACCGCAACATCGTCGCCAACGTCGCCCAGATCCGCGCATGGGTGGGCGCCTGGGTGCCTGACGACATGGAAGGTCAGGTGATGGTGACGGCCTTGCCGCTCTACCACATCTTCTCCTTGACCGCCTGTTGCATCAGCCGCTTCGTCTGCGGTGCCTGCTCGCTTCTGATCGCCAATCCGCGCGACATCGCTGGCCTTGTGAAGACCCTCCAGAAGGAGCGCTTCACCATGCTCTGCGGCGTGAACACCTTGTTCAACGCCATCCTGAACCATCCGGGCGCGAAGGAGATCGACTTCTCGCGGCTCTCCTTCTGTGTGTCGGGAGGCATGGCGACCCAGGCGGCCGTCGCGGAGCGCTGGAAGGACTTGACGGGGCAGCCGATCATCGAGGGCTATGGCCTCTCGGAGACCTCGCCCGTGGTGTCCGTCAACCGGCTCGACATCGAGGCTTTCACGGGCACTATCGGCTATCCCCTGCCGTCAACCGATGTGGTCATTCGTACACCCGGCACCAGCGATGATCTGCCGATCGGCAGCGTCGGCGAGCTGTGCGTCCGTGGCCCGCAGGTGATGGCCGGCTACTGGCGGCACCCGGATGCGACAGCCGCGGTGATGACGACGGACGGCTTCTTCCGCACCGGCGATCTTGCCGTCATGGAAGCGGATGGCGCGCTGCGGATCGTCGATCGCATCAAGGACATGGTGATCGTCTCGGGATTCAACGTCTATCCGACCGAGGTGGAGGACGTGCTGGTGCGGCATCCGAAGGTGCTGGAGGCGGCGGTGATCGGGCTGCCGGATCCGCAGTCCGGCGAGATGGTCGCCGCCTATATCGTGCGGCGCGATCCGAGCCTGACCGAGGAGGAGATCCGCGCCTTCGCGCGCCAGTCGCTCACGCCCTACAAGATGCCGCGGCGAATCACCTTCTGCGACAGCCTGCCGAAGTCCAATGTGGGCAAGGTGCTGCGCCGTGTCCTGCGCGAGGCCGTGCTGGACGGGCATCCACCCGCAAGCACCTGAACGTGATTTGCGCTTCACGCGCGGGAGGCGCTTTCTCAGGCGCAACAGAAACCAGCATATGAACGATGGGGCCGTGTATGTTCGTCAGAGCAAAACGTGGCTGGGAAATTCCCGAACATGAAGCGGTGCATGAGGCGATCTTTCTCAATCGCCGCGCTTTCATGGCAGGCGGCACGGCTATGGCGCTTGCCGCGAGCAGCCCGGCCCTGGCCGCCGACAGCCCCTATCCGGCGGCCCGCAATGATCGCTACAAGCTCGCCCAGCCGGTGACGCCGGAGAGCGACAACACCAACTACAACAATTTCTACGAGTTCGGATTCTCCAAGCGCGTCGCCTCCGCGGCCGAGGCGCTGCCGATCTCGCCTTGGACGGTCAAGATCGACGGCCTCGTGGAAAAGCCGTTCGAGATCGCCTTCGAGGATCTTTTGCGACGCGTCGCTCTGGAGGAACGGCTCTATCGGCACCGCTGCGTCGAGGCGTGGTCTATGGCTGTGCCGTGGACTGGCTTCCCCATGCGCGCATTGGTCGATATGGCGCGGCCGCTCGGCTCCGCCAAATATGTCGTGATGAAGACCTTTCTCAATCCGAAGGTCGCGCCCGCGCAGAAGCAGACGTGGTATCCTTGGCCCTACACTGAAGGGCTCACCATCGCCGAGGCGACCAACGAGCTCACATTCATGGTCACGGGCGCCTATGGCAAACCGCTCCCCAAGGTGATGGGTGCGCCGATCAGGCTGGCGACCCCCTGGAAATATGGCTTCAAGTCCATCAAGTCGATCGTCGCCATCTCCTTCTCGGAGAAGCGCCCGGTCAGCTACTGGGAGAGCCTGCAAAACTCTGAATACGGCTTCTGGGCCAACGTGAACCCCGAGGTCGCCCATCCCCGCTGGAGCCAGGCGCGCGAAGAGGTGCTGGGCACGGGCGAGTATCGGCCGACCGTGATCTACAACGGCTACGGCGAGTTCGTGGCCGACATGTACAAGGGGATGGAAGGAGAGCGCCTCTTCATGTAGAGGCTACGGCTCCGGGAGGGCTCAGGTTCCTGGCGATGCGCCAGTCAGGAACGCCATCGGCAGGTTTTGAGCGCTAGGGTAAGACGCCTAAGCAGACCCTACAAAGAAAAGGAGCCGGATCTCCGCTAGGGAAATCCGGCCCGAGTTAATGTCTGACCGAAGTCAGAACACTTCCAGAGGGGAACGGCCGAAAACAAGCTCTACGCCGGGAGGTGGTGCGGAGCCCAACGTCTTCAGCCACGATCAATATGACTGAGTTTCTGCCTTTTTGCAATGCAACATGCGACATGACTGCTATGCAGTTGCCGCATATTTAGTCGGTAAGTCCTGCTGATAAAGGTGGGAACTGCGTGATCGAGGCAGGCCTTCTGCCAAAAAGTCCAATAATTTTAGATCGTTATTTGTCTTTCTCGCTCGGCGGAAAGCGGGAGTAAGAATGTGTTGACTGCGTTTAAAAAAATTCAATAGGGCTCTTGCCAGGCGCTGTTTAACGCTAAAATTCCGCCCAATTTCGACATTATAGGTATTTGAATACCCGAATCGCATCCCAAATCGTTCCCGACTTTGATGCGGGCAATCGGCTTGGAGGCGGATGGATGCGGATCCACAATGCGGTTTCCAGCGTGCGAGGGATGCATGCCGGTTCTCGCTGGGCGCCACCACAGCCATTGCGCGACGCAACCTGCCGATTTTTTAGGCACGCAAATGTTGGGGCCGAGGGCGCCGTGTTTTGAGCCGGATCCGACGGCTAATCGGGGCTCAGGCTTCTCTACCAAGGCCGGAACGGCGGGCCGGCTCTGTGCTCAATCAGCATGATTCAAGGCGATGGAGCGCCGCGCGCCGCTGGGGAAGCGGAAGCGCCTGAAGGCCACGCGCTCTGATCGCGCGGCCCAACCCGCGATGGAGGCAAAGGGCAGTCTCGCTTTGGAGTGCCCTCGGTCAGTAGGTCCAGCGCTGGGCCTTGCTGATCAGGAAATCCCGGAAGACCTGAACGCGCGCCACGTTCTTCATCTCTTCGGGAAAGACGAGGTAGCTGTCGAGCGACGGCATCTCGACATCCGTCAGGATCTGCACGAGGCCAAGTCCGGGCTCGACGAGATAGTCCGGCAGGACGGCGATCCCGGAGCCCTTCTCCGTCGCCTTCTTGAGCGCCGTGATATTGTTGACCACGAGGTGATAGGCACGCGGGTCCTTGACGTCGCGGCCTGCCGTCGCGAGCCAATGAGCGGCCAGCAGATAATGCGGGATCGCGCCGCCGAATGTCAGGATGCGGTGGCTGTCGAGATCGGCGAGCTTATCCGGCTGGCCGAAGCGCTTGAGATACTCGGTGGACGCATAGACGTGAAAATGCACGGTGAACAGCCGCCGCTGGATCAGGTCGCCCTGAACAGGCTGTCGCAGTCGGATCGCGACGTCGGCCTCACGCATGGAGAGGTCGAGTTCCTCGTCGGTGAGGATGAGCTCGACGCGCACATCGGGATAAAGGTCCAGGAATTCACCCAGGCGCGGGGTGAGCCAATGCGAGCCGAGCCCTAGTGTCGTGGTGACACGCAGATTGCCGGAGGGGCGTTCGCGGGATTCGGCAAGGCGGGCGCGAGTCGAGTCGAGCCGCATGGTCATATCGCGCGCGGCACGGAACAGAAGTTCGCCCTGCTCGGTCAGAATGAGGCCGCGGGCATGACGATGAAACAGGGGTGCCTTCAGCTCTCGCTCAAGAGCGCTGACCTGCCGGCTGACGGCAGACTGGCTGAGGCCGAGATCATCGCCGGCCCGGGTGAAACTCCCCGCTTCGGCAACTGTGTAGAAGATACGAACTTTGTCCCAATCCACGGCCGCCCCCCGGGCGTTTCTTTGTTATCATCAAGATGGCATCGAGCACGATCATTCGGCCGCCCGCAGGTCGACTTCGCCCGTGACAAGCCAGCGCTCGGCCTCGAGCGCGGCCATGCAGCCGAGCCCGGCGGCTGTCACCGCTTGCCGGAAAACTTCGTCTGTCACATCGCCGGCGGCAAATACCCCGGGTACTGAGGTCGCGGTGGAGCCGGGCACGGTGCGGATATAACCCGACGGCGTCAGATCGAGCTGTCCGACGACGAGTTCGCTGGCGGGCTTGTGGCCGATTGCGATGAAAACGCCATCGGTCTCGCGCTCGGTGACCTCGTCCGTCAGCACGTTGCGAAGGCGCACGCCGGTCACGTTGAGAGGGGCCTCATTGCCGCGGATTTCGTGGAGCTCGCTGTTCCACACCACATCGATGCGAGGATGCTCGAACAGTCGCTGCTGGAGAATACGCTCGGCGCGCAGGCTGTCGCGGCGATGGACGAGGGTGACCTTGGCGGCGATCTGCGCGAGATAGAGCGCTTCCTCGACAGCCGTATTGCCGCCTCCGACCACGACGACCGACTTGTTGCGAAAGAAGAAGCCGTCGCAGGTGGCGCAGGCTGACACGCCGAAGCCTTGAAACTTGTGTTCGGATGGCAGGCCGAGCCAGCGGGCTTGCGCGCCGGTCGCGATGATCAGCGCGTCCGCCGAATAGGTGTCTCCACCGTCGCCCTTGACCTGGAAGGGGCGGCGGCTGAGGTCGATCGCGGAGATGTGGTCGTTGATGAGCTTGGTGCCGACATGCTCGGCTTGCAGGCGCATCTGCTCGACGAGCCACGGTCCCTGGATCACGTCGGCAAAGCCGGGATAGTTCTCGACATCCGTCGTGATCGTAAGCTGTCCGCCCTGCTGCAGTCCCGTGACCAATACCGGCTCAAGCATTGCTCGCGCTGCATAGATCGCAGCCGTATAGCCTGCCGGCCCGGAGCCGACGATCAAAACTTTACTATGCGTGTGGCTCATGATCAGGTCCAGAACGCAGCAGCAAAACACGCTGACTGCGGGGGCGACCTTAAGGCCGCGAGAAGGGTTACAAATTCGAACGGTACCGCTTGAAAGCAGCAGCGATCGCATCCGCTATAGTCACGGTTGAATTTAATGGCAGGTATGCTCCCACTTCAAGCCTTCCGGCAAAAGGACGCACAGCTCCTGCCGACGTGAGGCCTTCCAGCAACGCTTTAATCTTTCGGTGGCCGCCAGAGGGCTCGTAAACCAGGATCGGCACTCCGGTCACTGCTGCCTCCGCGACCATGTTGGCCGAATCGGCTGTCACCACGACCGAATCGGCGAGCGCCAGCAGGGCTATATAGGGGTTATCCCCCTGACCGTCCCAGATATAGCCCTTGGCGCGGGTCACGATCTCCGCGACCGCCTTGGCAAGGGCAGGGGGCGTCCGCCGCGACAGCGTTACCATTAGCGACACGCCCGATGCCGCGAGTTCGCCGAGAAGCCCCGCAAAACGAGCGATGTCCTCCGGCGTGAAGCGGTGGTGCCGGCTGTCGCCACCGACGACGATCGCCGCGCGTGGCTTGGGCAGGTCCGCAAGGAAGGATGGTGGCGCGCTCCTCGCGGCGGCGAGCCGCTCGGCCGTGATGCGATGCGGGCTCGTCAGCGTGGCGATGACATTCGGGCCACGCAGGCGATCATGCGCCGGCACCCAGATCAGATCGGCGGCTCCGGCGCCCGTGCGCGGATCCTTGAGGATGACGGTGAAGGTGCGACCGCGCGATGCGCGTTTCACATGGCGGACATAGGCGATAGCCCGTCGGCCGGAGGCGATCAGGATGTCGGGGAACGGGGGAGCCACAGGGCTTCCCGGACGCGACGGCGCCTCGCGCGGATCGATCGGCCCAAAGGGCATCGCCCAGGAAAAGGGTGGACGCGGTGCTATCCGGCGAACGGAGGGGGTGAGGCCCAATGCCTCGGCGATCGCGAGGCACTGCCCTTCGTCGCCGATCTTGCCATCCGTCACGACCCATGACGTTGTATCAGCCGGCAGAATCACGACAGGCTCCGGTTACGGTGCGCATAGCGGCTATCGCCGGACAGCCGCGCTTGTGTCAGTCTGCTCACCGGTCTACACAGCCTTCGCACCTGCGGGAAGGGATGGTTTCCCCTTGCGTTTCACTTTGGACGATACTGACTGGAAAATTCTGGCGGAGTTGCAGTCCGAAGGACGCATAACGAACGTCGAACTCGCCAAGCGTGCGGGTCTGTCCGCGCCTCCCTGCCTCAGGCGTGTGCGCGCTCTCGAGGAAGCCGGGCTCATCAAGGGCTATCGCGCGATTCTCGATGAAAGGCAGCTCGGCTACGAGGTGACCTGCTTCGCGATGGTCCATCTCGCCAGTCAGGCAGAGACCGATCTCGCCCAGTTCGAGGCGCGTATTCGCGCCTTGCCCCTGGTGCGGGAATGCTGGACCCTGTCCGGCGATATCGACTATCTCCTGAAATGCGTGGCGCCGGACCTGAAGTCCTTCCAGTCCTTCGTTCTTGAACTGACCGGGCTGCCTAATGTGCGCAATGTGCGCACGGCCGTCACCCTTGACCAGGTCAAGGATGCGCCGATCATGCCGTTCCCGGACAAGGAGACGGTGTAAAGCGTCAGTTGTGGAAGTAGCTCTTCACCCACCGGGCGAAGTTCTTCGACAGATACGCCAGTCGCAGTTGATCGATGTTCGGCAGGTACCAGGCGCCGGCCCCGTCCGAGGGCAGGGCGAGCAGAATGTGCTGCTTGGCCAGTGTCTCGCCCGTGGAGGAGATGACGAGAGCATCGCCTTCGAGATAGTCGGTGGAGCTGCCGCCATCCATGGGCAAGTCACCACCGTCGCCACCGACGAAGCTTGTCAGCGTCACGCCCGTGATGATGACCTGAAGGGTCGCGCCGGTCTTCGCGGTGGTTCGCCGGTCCGCGAATTCCTTGGTGAGCTGGGCGGCGGTGGCCTGCTGGATGATGGTCGCCCAGTCAGTCAACCCCTTGGCCTGCAATGGAGCGACGTCCACGTTGATCGCCGCGTATTGCAGCGTCGCGGCCACATCGGCCGGAAGCTTGAGATCGCCCTTTGATACGCACCCCGCCAGAGCGAGGGCCGCCAGTATGCCAACCGCGGCGGTGCGACGTGATACGTTACGCATGACGATCCCTCCTGCTCATTCTTTCAACGCGAATTCCAGGCTCGCGGTTCGCTCCAGCGCAAATCCGCTCACACTTTTTGCGCAAGAGGCTCTAGATGAAAGCGACTTTGACGATCTCGTAGGACTTGCCGCCGCCGGGCGTATTGACCTCGACGGTGTCGCCCACGGATTTGCCGATGAGCGCGCGAGCAACCGGGGAGGTGATCGACATCTTGCCGCGGCGCACGTCCGCCTCAGGCTCGCCGACGATCTGGTAGACCCGCTCTTCCTCGGTGTCCTCGTCGATGAGGGTCACCGTCGCGCCGAACTTCACGCTCTTTCCGTCGAGCTTGCCGACATCGATGATGTCAGCACGGGAAATCAGGCCCTCGAGTTCCTGCACGCGGCCTTCGTTCAGCCCCTGGGCTTCCTTCGCCGCGTGGTACTCGGCATTCTCAGACAAATCGCCCAACGCACGCGCCTCCGCGATCGCCTGGATGATGCGCGGGCGCTCCTGCTGCTGGCGGTGCTTCAACTCCGTTTCCAGAGCAGCGTAGCCCGCCGCGGTCATCGGGATCTTCTCCATTCGTCCTTCTCTCGCAATACAACGCCGCCCCCGGCCGTCCCCGCTTTCGCGGGGTGGTCCGAACCCAGGGTTCCAGGATCGGGATATTAGGCTATCGGGGATGCGACGGGATCAATGAAAAACTCTGTCTGCCACGACGGGCGGTCGATCAACTGTGAGCTGGCCAATAATCCTGCAATGCACGCACCTCCAGTTCGCCGTCGAGATAGGCCTTGATCCCCTCGGCGGCAGCAGCAGCGCCCGCAAGAGTGGTATAGTAAGGTACCTTATGCAAGAGGGCGGCCCGACGCAGCGAGCGTGAATCCGAAAGGGCCTGGGCGCCTTCGGTGGTGTTGAAGACGAGCTGAATGCCGCCGTTCTTGATGGCGTCGACCACGTGCGGCCGCCCTTCGAGAACCTTGTTGATGCTCGTCGCCGTAATGCCCTTATCCTCAAGAAAGCGTTGCGTGCCGGAGGTCGCGACGATCTTGAAGCCGAGACTGGTCAGGAGCCTCACGGTTGGCAGGATGCGCTCCTTGTCGACGTCCTTCACCGAGACGAAAACCGTGCCTGTGGTCGGCACCTTCGTGCCACCGCCGAGCTGGCTCTTGGCGAAGGCGACGCCGAACGACCGATCGAGGCCGATGACCTCGCCCGTGGAGCGCATCTCTGGTCCGAGCAGCACGTCAACGCCGGGGAAGCGCGCGAAGGGAAACACGGCTTCCTTCACGCCGATATGCTCGAGCTTCTTCGGCTTGAGGTTGAAGATGTCGAGAGCCTCGCCCGCCATGACACGCGCCGCGATCTTGGCGATGGGCTCGCCGATGACCTTGGCGACGAAAGGCACCGTCCGCGAGGCACGGGGGTTGACCTCGAGCACGTAGATCGTGCCGTCCTTGATGGCGTATTGCACGTTCATCAGGCCGCCGACTTCGAGCGCCAGCGCCAGCGCCTTTGTCTGACGCTCCAGCTCGGCGAGGAGCTCGGCATCGAGGGAGTGCGGCGGCAGGGCACAGGCGCTGTCCCCGGAATGGATGCCCGCTTCCTCGATATGCTCCATGATGCCGGCGATATACACGTCCTTGCGGTCGCACAGAGCATCGACGTCGACCTCGATCGCATCCGAGAGATAGCGATCGAACAGGAGCGGGTTCTTGCCGAGGAGCGTGTTGATCTGCCCCGTCTTGTCGTTGGGGTAGCGTGCCTTGATGTCGTGCGGCACGAGCGCGGGCAGGCTGTCGAGCAGATAGTTCGACAGCGCGTCCTCGTCGCGAATGATGGCCATGGCACGGCCGCCGAGCACGTAGGACGGGCGCACGACGAGCGGCAGGCCGACTTCCGCGGCGATGAGGCGTGCCTGCTCTACGGAATAGGCGATGCCGTTCTTCGGCTGCTTCAAGCCGAGCCGGTCGAGCAGGCGCTTGAAGCGGTCACGGTCTTCCGCCAGGTCGATCATGTCCGGCGAGGTGCCCAGGATTGGCACCTTCTCCGCTTCCAGCGCGACGGCGAGCTTCAGCGGGGTCTGGCCGCCGAACTGCACGATGACGCCGTGAAGCCGTCCGGCCTCGCGCTCGGTATCGATGATTTCGAGCACGTCTTCGGCCGTCAGCGGCTCGAAATACAGGCGGTCGGAGGTGTCGTAGTCAGTCGACACGGTCTCCGGATTGCAATTGACCATGATGGTCTCGTAGCCCGCGTCCTTTAGCGCGAAGGCGGCGTGGCAGCAGCAATAGTCGAACTCGATGCCCTGGCCGATGCGGTTCGGTCCGCCGCCGAGAATGATGACCTTGTCGCGGCTGCTGGGCAGAGCCTCGTCCGCCGGGGTGCCGGCGAAGGGCGCGGCATAAGTCGAATACATATAGGCGGTCGGTGAGGCGAACTCGGCCGCGCAGGTGTCGATGCGCTTGAAGACCGGCCGAATGCCGAGGCCGCGGCGCGCGGTCTTGACTTCGGGCTCCGTCGTGCCGGCGAGCACGGCGAGCCGCGCGTCCGAAAAGCCCTGTGCCTTGAGCTTGCGGAAAGCACGCGGCGTGGTCGGCAGACCGTGGGCGCGGACCCGGGCCTCGGTGTCCATCAACTCGGCCAGTTGCTCCAGGAACCACGGGTCGATGCGGCAGGTATCGTGGATCTGCTTGAGATCGATGCCGAGACGGATGGCCTGGGCCACGATCAGCAGCCGGTCCGGCGTCGGGGTGCCGAGAGCGGCCTTGATGGCATTGCGGTCATCGCCCTGGCCAAGGCCGGGGATTTCAATCTCATCGAGGCCAGTGAGGCCGGTTTCGAGGGAGCGCAGGGCCTTCTGCAGCGATTCCTGAAAGGTACGGCCGATCGCCATGGCCTCGCCGACCGACTTCATGGCGGTCGTCAGGGTTGGTTCCGCGCCGGGAAATTTCTCGAAGGCGAAGCGCGGGATCTTCGTGACGACATAGTCGATCGACGGCTCGAACGAGGCCGGCGTCGCGCCGCCCGTGATGTCGTTGGCGATCTCGTCCAGCGTGTAGCCGACGGCGAGCTTGGCGGCGACCTTGGCGATGGGAAAGCCCGTGGCCTTCGAGGCAAGCGCCGAGGAGCGCGACACGCGCGGGTTCATCTCGATGACGATCATGCGGCCGTTGGCGGGATCGACCGCGAACTGCACGTTGGAGCCGCCAGTCTCGACGCCGATCTCGCGCAGCACCGCCAGCGAGGCGTCGCGCATGATCTGGTATTCCTTGTCAGTCAGCGTCAGGGCCGGGGCGACGGTAATGGAATCGCCCGTATGCACGCCCATTGGATCGATATTCTCGATGGAGCAGATGATGATGCAGTTGTCCGCCTTGTCGCGGACGACCTCCATCTCATATTCCTTCCAGCCGAGGACGCTTTCCTCGATGAGCACTTCGCTCGTTGGCGAGGCGTCGATGCCGCGCTCGACGATGTCGATGAACTCGCCCTTGTTGTAGGCGATGCCGCCGCCGGTCCCACCCATGGTGAAGGAGGGGCGGATGATCGCGGGCAGGCCGATGTCTTCCAGCGCCTCGAGTGCCTGGGAGAGGGTCTTGATGTGATGGGAGCGGGGGGTATCGAGGCCGATCCTGGTCATCGCCTCGCGGAACAGCTCACGATCCTCGGCCTTGTCGATCGCCTCGGCGGTGGCGCCGATCATCTCGACATCGAACTTCTCAAGGACACCCATCTTGCGCAGCGACAGGGCGCAGTTCAGCGCGGTCTGGCCGCCCATGGTCGGCAGGAGCGCAAAGCCGCCAGGAATGGCATAGCGTTCCTTCTCGATGATCTTCGCTACGATTTCCGGCGTGATCGGCTCGACATAGGTTGCGTGGGCGAGATCGGGATCGGTCATGATCGTCGCCGGATTCGAGTTGACCAGAACGATTCGATAGCCCTCGGCCTTCAACGTCTTGCAGGCCTGGGTACCTGAATAGTCGAACTCACAGGCTTGCCCGATGACAATCGGACCCGCGCCGATGATGAGGATCGTGGAGATATCGGTGCGTTTGGGCATGGTCGTCCGGTATTGTCCTGGCTCGGGGAACCCATGCTGTCGCGAGGCCTGGAGCAGATCAGGCGACAGCATGAGCGCTTCTTATATCTGAGTGTGCGGCTCAACGCGAAGAACGGTTGCCCGTTGTCCGTGGGGCCTACACCCGGCGTGTCAGCGCGATCCGCCTCCGCACATCCCGGGACAAGGTTGGCCAGGATGGGCGCGCGGACCGCAAAGTTCGAGAGTAACGTCGGCTGAAGCTGTCGTTTACACGGGGTCGGGCGGCAAAGGAAGCCCTAAAGGCGTCTCGCCAGTGCATCGCACACATGCGTTGGTGATGCATGCGCGGTCCGTTAGACGGTTGTCGGGTGGTTAAACGGTGCTTGGGCGGTGCTTGCATGCCTGATGGCCGAGAAAGCCGATTGGCAAAGCGATAGCCGAGGCGATATGGCAAGGCCACGTGCTGCGTGCCCCGGTGGCTGGGCTGAGGGTGCGCGCCGAAGGAACATCATGAGCGACCGTTCGTCCTTCATCGCCCGTCATGCCGCCGGTTTGCCGCGTCAGGTCGGGAGCTTCGTCATCGTCGGCCTTCTCGCCGCGGTCGCCCATTTCGGCACCCTGATCGGACTTGTCGAGGGCGCTGGCATGGGGCCGGTGCCGGCCACGCTCATCGGCTTCATCGCTGGCGGCATCGTGTCCTATATCCTCAATCGCAGCATGACCTTCGCGAGCACCCGGCCGCATCGCGAGGCCAGCTGGCGTTTCGCCATCGTCGCCAGCGGCGGTTTCGGGCTCACTTTCGCGTTGATGTATGTCTTCATCCATCAGTTCGCGCTGCCCTATCTGCCGGCGCAAGTCGTGACCACGGGCATCGTGCTGGTCTGGAACTTCCTCGGCAATAAGCTCTGGACATTCGGCGCGGGCCCCGTGTGAGGGTATCGCAGGACGCCGTCGTCCCCCGTCGCAGTTGTCCTGGTCGCCGTGAATACGGTTGTCGTCCCTCACCCTCTCCCATCGGGAGAGGGGACGCCAGCGATCCACCCAGCGGCTGGCATAGGGCGCGGGCCACCTCTCCCGGCGGGGAGAGGTCGGACGCGCAGCGTCCGGGTGAGGGCCCCGCGCCGGCTCATACCGCTGCCGGAGCCGTTTCCGCTGGCATTTCCACCCGCGCCGGGATCGGCTCGGCGATAATCAGCATGCGATCCTGGTTATGGCCGATATTGGGGCGTTGCCGGTGGGCGGAAAAGCCGGCTGCGGTGAGCGCCGCGATGATCTCGCCCTCGCTGTAATGGGTCAGGCCGAGCTGGCCGCGCAGCTTGCGATAGTCGGACAAGGCGGTGCGGACCAGTCCGAGGCAGGCGGCGCCGAGAAATCCCCCGGTCCACCCGAAGCCAAGCAGCGCCTTGACGTCGGCAAGCGGGCTCACGCCGGGTTGCAGGATATCGGCGAGCACCAGCCGGCCGCCCGGCGCCAACTTGCCGCGCAACGTGGCGAAGACTGCGGCCGCCTCATCCTTGGTGAGATACTGCAGTACCGAGTTGATGATCACGAGATCGAAGGATCCGGCCGGCAGGGCGGCGATATCCTCGGGAGAAGCGACGTTGATATTCGCGACGGGGGCAAACCGCTCGCCGAGCTTCTCGCGCACCCTGGGTGCTGCGTCGACGAGCGTGAGGGACTGGCATTGCGCCGCGACCTCACGCGCGGAAAGCGCTTCACCGCAGCCGTAATCGAGCACGCGCGCCGCGCGGGAAGGCAGGAGCTTGATGATGTCACGCGCGATCAAGCGGTAGTGCAGGAGCTTGTGGCGCTCATTGACATAGATCGGCGTGTCGGAATTCCAGAAGTCGGTCCAGGTCATGCGCTTGGCACTCGCGATTAGCGCAAGCACTCTGGCGCTTCACCACGCGTCGAGCAAGCCGCCTTTTGTCCCCATCACCGGGTCGGTTTCCGGTTTTGGCACCTTGTCGATCCGCGCGCGGGCGGCCTCATAGGCCGTGGGATCGGCCTTGATCAGGTCATAGCCGCAGCCCGGCGGGTAGGCTCCGACGACGAGGAAGTCTTTGGACGCCTCCAGGCTGATATGGCCGACGCCGGCCGGAATGACGACGACATCGCCTGCCGTCACGTCAAAATCCTGGCCGCTCTCACCCCCGAACCTCACGCGGCCGTGGCCACGGGCGATGCCGAGCACCTCGTGGGTCAGGGAATGATAATGGTGATAAGGGAAAATCCCGTTGCGCCAGCTATCCGTCCAGCCGTTGCCGGTAAACAGGTCTTCCAGCGTCCCGGCGGGATCATCCGCATCGAGCCCGGTCGCCTTGCCATAGAGCAGGAGCGGCAGGCTGCTATTGGGGATTTTGCCGTCGCCTCTGAAGGCGAAGCGCTGCGGCTCGGTTGACGGATGCTGTCCCATGGCGGCGGCTCCCCGATTGTCCTTCCTGGTCGAACCGGACGAAGCGCCGGCTCGGGGACAACTGACATCGCCGCCGTTGGTTCGGGACCGCGGTCCTTTTTAAGCCCGCTTGGCCTTCTTCTCGCTCTCGATGAGCGCGACGAAACGGTCGAACAGATAGTGGCTGTCCTGCGGACCGGGCGAAGCCTCGGGATGGTGCTGCACCGAGAAGGCCGGCCGGTCCGTCAAGGCGATGCCGCAGTTCGATCCATCGAAGAGCGAGACATGGGTTTCGACCGCATTCGCCGGCAAGCTGTCGCGATCTACCGCGAAGCCGTGGTTCATCGAGACGATCTCGACCTTGCCGGTCGTTTCGTCCTTCACGGGGTGGTTCGCGCCATGATGGCCCTGGTGCATCTTCGCCGTCCTGGCGCCGATGGCGAGCCCGAGCATCTGGTGACCGAGGCAGATACCGAAGGTCGGCAGCTTCTCGTCAAGGATCCTGCGGATTACGGGGACCGAATATTGGCCGGTCGCGGCCGGATCGCCGGGGCCATTGGCAAGGAACACCCCATCGGGCTTCAGCGCGAGAATGTCCTCGGCCGTCGCCGTCGCGGGCATCACGGTCACCTTGCAATCGCGTTCGGCCAGCAGCCGCAGAATGTTGCGCTTCACGCCGTAGTCGATCGCGACGACATGGTATTTGGCCTCGCCCTCGCGGCGGCCATAGCCGTTCTCCAGCGTCCAGGGCGTCTCGTCCCATTCGTAGCGCTGGGTGGTGCCGACCAGCGGCACCAGGTCGAGCCCGTCCATGGAGGGCACGGCCGCGGCCTTCGCCTTCAGGGCGTCGATGTCGAAATTGCCGTCGGGGTCATGGGCGATGATGGCATTGGGCATGCCCTTGTCGCGGATGAGCGCGGTCAAGGCGCGGGTGTCGATACCGGAAAGGCCGACGATGCCACGCGCCTTCAGCCACTGGTCGAGATGGCGGCTTGCGCGCCAGTTGGCCGGCGATGTCACATCCGCATGGACGACGATGCCGCGCACGCCCGACGAGGCGGCCATGTTGACCGTCTCGATGTCCTCATCGTTGACGCCGACATTGCCGATATGCGGGAAGGTGAAAGTGATGATTTGACCGGCGTAGGAGGGATCGGTGAGGATTTCCTGGTAGCCGGTCATGGCTGTGTTGAAGCAGACCTCGCCGGGCGCCTCGCCCGTGGCACCAAGCCCGAAGCCCTCCAATACCGTTCCGTCCGCCAGCACCAGCAGCGCGGTCGAGCGCGGCTCGCTCCAGCCGGCAACGGATTGTGCGCCGGAGTGGAGGCCGCGGTCAGCATCGTCTTGCAGCGTCGCCATGTTCCGTTTAAGCCCTCGGTCAGCCCGGCGTGCGGGCATGGAAAAGGCGGGCCAAAAAAGCCCGAAGGCCGCCCGCGCGTCACATTCGTCGTCGTTTAATGAACGACTGACATACACGTCAACGCTCTATTCGTCACGCCCTGCGTAAGGCGGCGAATGGGGAAACAGAGGATGCCCTGGCGATGTCCACTTTGCGCGAAAGCTTCACCGCGGCCATGAAAGACGCCATGAAGGCAGGCGACAAGACCCGGTTGTCCGCCGTGCGCCTCATCCAGGCCAAGCTCAAGGACAAGGACATCGAGGCGCGCGGCGCAGGCAAGGGCACCACCACCGACGACGAGATCCTCTCCATGCTCCAGAAGGAGATCAAGCAGCGCCAGGAATCGGCGGCCATCTATACCGATGCCGGCCGCACCGAGCTTGCCGACCAGGAAAATGCGGAAATCGTCGTGATCTCCTCCTTCCTGCCCAAGCAGCTCGACGAGGCCGAGGTCGCGGCAGCGATCGATACGGCCATCGCCGAGACGGGCGCTGCCAGCATCAAGGACATGGGCAAGGTCGTTGCCCACCTCAAGGGCGCCTATGCTGGTCGCATGGATTTCGCGAAGGCGAGCGCTGCGGTGAAGGCCAAGCTGTCGGGCGCTTGAGGCGCTTCCGGTCTGTCATGCCCCAACGCCGGGTGCCACCGATCGATTTGATGACGCGCGACGATTGCCACCTCCTACCTCTCCCCGCCGGGGAGAGGGAGAACGCGGGCGCGGAGACCATCGCTCCTGTGGACAGGCGGGATAAGCCGCTCAACAGGGGATAACTTTCAAGCGCCTTGATCGCCTCTTTCCAGCGTGACAGCGCGGCGATGCGGCCGCCCTTGCATTGGCCGTGGTCGGGGACCATCCTTCGGTGACCATGCGTTTTCCGCCCTCAATTCTCGAAGAGATTCGGGCACGGCTCCCGGTAACGGCGGTGGTCGGGCGACGCGTTCGGCTGACCAAGGCCGGGCGCGAATGGAAGGGCCTGTCTCCCTTCAACGCGGAGAAGACGCCCTCCTTCTACGTCAATGATCACAAGGGTTTTTACCACTGCTTCTCCTCGGGCAAGCATGGCGACATCTTCACCTTCCTGATGGAGACGGAAGGCGTGTCCTTCCCGGAGGCAGTGGAGCGGCTGGCCGCCGACGCCGGTGTCACCCTGCCGAAAGTGTCGCAGGAAGCGCAGGCCGAGGAGGAGCGCCGGCGCGGCCTGCATGAGATCATGGACATGGCCGCGCGCTTCTTCGAGGCCAATTTGGCGAAGAAGGAGGGTGCGCAAGCCTCGCGTTATCTCGATGGACGCGGACTGGGTCACGAGGCGCGTGCGCGCTTCCGCCTCGGCTACGCCTTGCCAGAGCGATTCGCGCTGCGTGAGCATCTGGCGGCCCAGGGCGTCGATGCGGATGCGATGATCGAGGCCGGCCTTCTGGTCAATCGCGAGGATGTGACCGTCCCGCATGACCGATTCCGCGACCGCATCATGTTCCCGATCACCGACGTGCGGGGCAGGGTGATCGCCTTCGGTGGCCGCGCGATGAGCGCGGATGCGCCGGCGAAATATCTCAATTCGTCGGAGACGCCGCTCTTCCACAAGGGCCATGTGCTCTACAATCACCAGTCGGCGCGCAAGGCGGCCCATGACAAGGGCACGGTCGTGGTCGTCGAGGGTTATGTGGATGTCATCGCCATGACGATGGCGGGGTTTCCGCATGCGGTGGCGCCGCTCGGCACGGCGCTGACAGAGGACCAGCTCAGTCTGCTGTGGCGCATGGCTCCAGAGCCTATTCTCTGTTTCGACGGGGATGGGGCGGGGCGGCGCGCGGCTTATCGCGCCATCGATGTCGCGCTGCCACATCTCGTCGCAGGCCAATCGCTGCGTTTCGCGCTGCTGCCCGAGGGACAGGACCCGGACGATCTCGCACGTAGCGGTGGCGCCTCGGCCATTGCCAAAGTGCTGGACAATACGCAGCCGCTCGTCGACCTGCTGTGGATGCGCGAGGTGGAGGCGGCTTCCCTGGACACACCCGAGCGCCGCGCCGCGCTGGAAAAGCGCCTGTTCGGGCTGCTCAACGGTATCCGCGATGAAGACCTGCGGCGTCATTATCGGGCGGAGATCAGTGAAAGGCTTCGCCAGCTGCTGCCGCAATCCGGCGGACGCCGCGGCAATTATGCAGGCGGCGGGCGAGGCCAAGGCTACCCGCAGGGATCTTCATACCAGCAAGGGGCTTTCCAGCAGGCGCCAGGCGCCGGCTATGGCGGTCAAAACTTTGGGAGGAATGGCCGCGGCGGCCGGGACGGGCGCCAGCGGCCGGGCAGTGCGCCCCTCCGGGTCAGCCAGAGCCTGGCGCGAAACTCTCTGTTCGCCGCCACGAATGCGGGGGCACCGCGTGAAGCCCTGATCGTGTTGACGCTTCTCGCCCATCCGGAATTGATGCATCGCTACGGCGAAGACGTGACTTCGCTTGATTTTGCCAATGCAGATGCGCTACGCCTTCGGGCCTGCCTGATCGACAGGGAAGCCTTGGCGATGGATGGACCGCAGCCATCCGATTCGCTACCGCAGGAAGTCGCGCTGGCAGCCGAGCGGCTGCGCGTCGTGGTGCGTCATGGGGATGTCTGGGCCTTCGATCAGGACGCCGAATTGTCGGCCGTCGAGGAGATATTGCGGCAAGCACTGATCTTGCATCGGCGCGCATTCACGCTACATAGCGAACTGAAGGCCGCTGAACGTGCCCTTGCCGAGGACGAAAGCGAGGCGAATCTCGCTTGGCTCACGGAGGTGCGTACCCAGTTGACTTCGCTCGACGGAGCGGAGGCCGACCGGGAGGCGGCGAAAAAAATGTCAACCTCCCGTGACCGCCCATAGGTGGGTGGCGGCTTCGGCGTGGTGGAGCTGTTTATAGTGCGTGGGCGCAAAGCGCCGCAGTTTTTGAGGTTTTCGGTTCGGCTTGCCGCGACCGGGGGTTGGTTAACGGTTAGTCAAGCGGTCACGCGCTTGAATGAAGAATGCGACGGGTGGCTGAGCGTCGGGGCTCATGCTGCCTTTTTGTCTATGAGCGCATATGGCTGACGCGATAGGCTGTGTGCGAGTGGAGCATGGAACATGGCGACGAAGACGACCGAGCGGGAAGACAACCAGGAAGTCGCGGAGCCGCAAGCTGACGGTCCGTTGCTCGATCTCAGCGATGGCGCTGTAAAGCGCATGATCAAGGTCGCGAAGAAGCGCGGCTATGTGACCTATGACGAGTTGAACGAGGTTCTCCCCTCGGAGGAATTTTCCTCCGAGCAGATTGAGGATGTGCTCGCCCAGCTCAACGAGATGGGCATCAACGTCATCGAATCGGAAGAAGCCGACGATTCGAACAGCGAGGGCGAGAGCGAGGAAGAAGAGGCCGAAGGCGGTGAGCTCGTCGAGCAGGCTCGCCCCTCGGTTCCCGTCAAGGTCGAGAAGGCGAGCGAGCCGGCCGAGCGCACGGACGATCCGGTCCGCATGTACCTGCGCGAGATGGGCTCGGTCGAGCTTCTGTCGCGCGAGGGCGAAATCGCCATCGCCAAGCGCATCGAAGCCGGTCGCGAGGCCATGATCGCCGGCCTCTGCGAAAGCCCCCTGACATTCCAGGCCATCATCATCTGGCGCGATGAACTCGTCGAGGCCAAGGTCCTCCTGCGGGACATCATCGATCTCGAGGCAACCTATGCCGGTCCCGACGGCAAGGTGGGCCCGCAGACCGATGGCGAGGGCGGGGAAGAGGCCGCCGAGCCCGAGATGGCGTCCGAGCCGGCCATGCCCGAGGGGGACATGGACGATGACGACATGGAGAACAACGTCTCCCTGTCAGCCATGGAAGCGGAGCTGAAGCCGAAGGTGCTCTTGACCTTCGACGCCGTCGCCGAGAACTACAAGAAGCTGCGCCGCCTGCAGGACCAGGACATCGAGAACCGCCTGCAGAACCTCAAGCTGTCGCCGTCCCAGGAGCGCAAGTACAAGAAGCTCAAGGAAGACATCATCGTCGATGTCAAATCCCTGTCGCTGAACCAGAATCGTATCGATTCGCTGGTCGAGCAGCTCTATGACATCAACAAGCGACTGATCGGCCTCGAAGGGCGCCTGATGCGTCTGTCCGAGAGCTATGGCGTGTCGCGTGAGGACTTCCTCAAGCAGCATCAGGGCTCGGAGCTCGATCCGAAGTGGATCCTGCGTGTCTCGAAGCTCGGCACGCGCGGCTGGCGTGAGTTCGTCGCCAACGAGAAGGACCGCATCCGCGAGTTCCGCCAGGAGATCCAGACTCTCTCGTCCGAGACCGGCCTTGAGATTCTGGAGTTCCGCAAGATCGTCTCGATGGTGCAGAAGGGCGAGAAGGAAGCCCGTCAGGCCAAGAAGGAGATGATCGAGGCCAACCTCCGGCTCGTCATCTCGATCGCCAAGAAATATACGAACCGTGGCCTGCAGTTCCTGGATCTCATCCAGGAGGGCAACATCGGCCTGATGAAGGCCGTGGACAAGTTTGAGTACCGCCGCGGCTACAAGTTCTCGACCTACGCCACCTGGTGGATCCGGCAGGCGATCACCCGCTCGATCGCCGACCAGGCCCGCACGATCCGCATTCCGGTGCATATGATCGAGACGATCAACAAGATCGTCCGCACATCGCGCCAGATGCTGCACGAGATCGGCCGTGAGCCGACCCCGGAGGAGCTGGCCGAGAAGCTCGCCATGCCGCTGGAGAAGGTGCGCAAGGTCCTGAAGATCGCCAAGGAGCCGATCTCCCTCGAAACGCCGATCGGCGACGAGGAAGACAGCCACCTCGGTGACTTCATCGAGGACAAGATGGCGATCCTGCCGATCGACGCGGCGATCCAGTCGAACCTGCGCGAGACGACGACACGTGTTCTCGCCTCGCTCACCCCGCGCGAGGAGCGCGTGCTGCGCATGCGCTTCGGCATCGGCATGAACACCGACCACACCCTCGAGGAAGTGGGCCAGCAGTTTTCGGTGACTCGCGAGCGTATTCGCCAGATCGAGGCCAAGGCGCTGAGGAAGCTGAAGCACCCGTCAAGGTCACGGAAGCTCCGGAGCTTCCTCGACAACTAATCTGTGCGGGGCGACACCTGCTTGCCCCGCGCTCGCCGCCCTGGATGCATGAAGTCTTGTCCGGTCGCATCAGGATGAGTGGCTGTGGCGCCTGAACGGAGAGGAATGGACCTATGTCGTTTTTGAAATCTCTCTTCTCGCGCCGCTCTTCCAGTGAGCCGGCTGCGCCGAAAACCCTGAAGACCTTGGAGCATAAGGGCTTTCTGATCCGCGCGGAGCCCTTTCAATCCGAGGGGCAGTACCAGACGGCCGGCGTGATCCAGAAGGAAAGTGATGGCGTTCTGCGCGAGCAGAACTTCATCCGCGCGGACCGCTTCACCTCCGCTGATGAGGCTGCCGAGTTCGCGCTCGCTAAAGGCCGGCAGATTATCGACGAGCAGGGTGAGGGGCTGTTCCGCTGATCGGGAACGGCTTTGAAGCCTGTCATTCGGTAATCTGAAGCACCTCCTCAAAGCGCTTGATATCGACGATTGTCTGACTTGTTCATTCGCTAAATCCGGCTTTGGATCAGGGCTTATGGTGCCTTGACGGGTGTCCCGGTAGTGAACATAATGAGAACAAATCAATGAGACGGGGATGATCCTGCGCGATCTCGCGGGGTTGTATGCGTCTTTTTTTCGCGATGGATTGCAGTCACAGGAAGGCATGCCCACATGAATGCGCGCATGACCGAAGACACGTCCCTCTCCGAGGCCGATAGCGATGGGATCAAGCCCATGTTGGCAGGCGTTGGTGCGCCGGTGCCTCCCGCGCCGATTTTCGTAGAGCCTGCGGCGTCGGACGCCGCGGCAACGATCACCTCGATCCAGAACACGCTCAAGGGATTGTCCCTGGACGGGCTGCGGTCGATGATTTCGATTCGCGACTGGCTTCTCACCGAGGCGCGGGAGAAAAAAGACCAGACATCACTGCTGACCACCCTTGCCGAGCAGCTCAATGCCGCAGGCGTGCCAATCGATCGCGCCTCGATGACCACTGAAACGCTGCATTCCGAGCATGCGGCGGTCACCAGCGTCTGGCTGAAGGGCGGCGATAGTGAGCAGAAAGCTTTTCCCTATTCGGGCAATGCTGATGGCACTTACGAGCGCAGCCCCTTCTACCATGTGCATCAGACGCGCGAGCCCTTGTTCCTGGATCTGCGAGAGACGCCGGATGACCGTTTTGGCATCATTCCGGAGCTGAAGGCCGACGGGTATGTCGGCTATAGCTGCTTTCCGGTTTTCTTCGCGAATGGTGACGAAAACGGCATCTCCTTCGCGACAAAGTCGAGCGAGGGATTTTCCAAGCCTAACCGCACCTTCCTCGAGGGTATTGTCCCGGCATTGGCGGCCGCGATGGAAATCCGTGCCGGTTATGCGACGCTCGACCAGATTCTCAGGGTCTATATCGGCGATGAGCCGCATCAGCGCGTGTTGTCGGGGGATGTCCGGCGCGGGCAGGTCAGCCGCATCCGCTCCGCTATCCTGTTCGCCGACATGCGCAGCTATACCCGGTTGACGTCCAGCATGCACCCCGAGGACGTGGTCAGCCTGCTCAATGTGTATTTCGACTGCCTTGTGCCGCCGATCGAGGCAGAAGGCGGTGAGGTGTTGAAGTATCTCGGCGACGGGTTGCTCGCGATCTTCCGCGACAGGGGCGACGATACCGGTGCGGCGGCGCAGTCCGCGCTCACGGCGGCTCTCGATGCCCTGGCGCGTATCGACGCCGCCAATGCCTCCGGCGTCGCCGGCGTGCCTTTGAAAGCGGGCATCGCCTTGCATCATGGCGAGGCGGCCTACGGCAACGTGGGCTCTGGTCAGCGGCTCGATTTCACGGTCGTCGGGCGCGACGTCAATCTCACCAGCCGCATGGCGGGGCTCAACAAGGTGCTGGGCGAACCGCTCCTTCTCTCTCGCCCCTTCGTCGAGCATCTGTGGGCGGATCCGCGCAGCCTCGGTTTCTTCGAGCTCGACGGCCTCGACGGCACGTTTGAGATCTACTCGCCGTAACGAGCACTCCGCTGGGATAGAAGCCGCTGCTCTGTCTGTAGGATTGAGCATCAAGCTGACCCGAAAACCACAATGCGCTTTCGGCCCGATACTTCACGTGCCGCCCGGCTTTTCACGCGGTCCGGGGGGACATGGCCCGGGCCGGGACATCGCCGGCCGGTTTGCCGGCGGCATTGCTGTGTCAACGCAACGGGATGGCTGCATCTATCGATTGATTTTATTCAATAATACAACCTAGGGGTGAACTTGGGATTTACACTCTCCCTGTAGCCTGCCCGGATTGCATGTTTGGGAGCATCCAATGAGCAATCACGGTTCTGCCCATCGCGGCGGGGACAGGGACAGGCATGGGATGAGAGCGCGTCGTTTCGCGGCGATCGGTTTCGCCCTGCGCGGAACGCGAGCCGTGCTGGCCAATGCGCGGGCGTTCGGACGTGCCGATGATGCCAATATGGTGCTCTGGTTCGCCTTCATGCTCCTGCCACTTCTTCTCGCTGCGGGGGCGGCCGTGGATTATGCCCGGGCGGCGACCTTACGCACGAAGCTGCAGCAGGCGACCGACGCCGCCACGCTCGCCGTTGCCCCTTTTGCCGGCCAGAAGACGGACGCTGAGCTCAGGTCCATGGCGGAGAGCTTCCTGCGCGCGGCCATGGCGTCGGCCATCAACAGCATGGGCGGACGCGATGTCCGCATCGACTCCATCACGATCAGCGGGGATCGTGGTGACGTAACGGTGGTCAGCTCGGCAGCCTATGAACCGATGGTCATGAGCCTCGTGAGCTCGGGCGGCGAGGCGATGACGGTCAGCACCTTGTCGCGCACCATCGCCTCCGACGTGGAATATGAGATCGCGCTTGTGATCGACAATTCCGGCTCGATGGCGAGCAACGCCGGTTCCCAGAACAAGATGCAGGCGACGAAGACGGCCGCGATCAAGCTTGTGGACGCCATGTTCTCGACGCCGCAAGCCCTCAACCGCACGAAGATTGCGTTGGTCCCCTTCAACCTCTCGGTCAACACCGGCGGGCAGGTTCCCAGCATGTACACCGATACGACAGGCCGCTCGGAAATCCATTGGCCATCGAACATCTTCGAGGGGCGGCCCAGCAATCCGCGCACGGCGTCTGCGACCTGGCCCCCACAGTCGCGCTTCGATCTTTTCACCGAACTCGCGGCCGTCAAATCCAGCTATGGCTGGGGCGGCTGCTTTGAAATGCGGCCCGGCACGATTGGCACAACCGACACGCCGCCGGTCAACTCCCCCGTGAGCCAGGCCGATTTCAACACGCTGTTCGTGCCCCAGTTCTGGCCGGACGAGCCCGATGCCAACAACGGCTCGAACTATAAGTTCACCTCGGGAAAGACGACCACTACCTGGACCTATCTCAACAGCTACCTGAATGACAACACGGCCAACGCCTGCAGCGGGTCGACCAACCAGACGGCCGCCGGCGCATATGCGAAGGCCCAGAACAAGCTCTGCAAATATCGCTCCGCGAGGGTTTTGAGCGGGGGCTATGGCCCGAACTATCTCTGTTCCTCCCAGGCCCTGACGCGCCTGACGAACAATGTTTCCAACCTCAAGACCAAGATCAACCAGATGGCGGCCGATGGTGGCACCAATCTCGTCGAGGGCTTCATGTGGGGATGGCGCACGCTCAGTCCGCGTGCCCCCTTCGCGGACGGCAAGGCCTATACCGAGCGCAGAAACCGCAAGATCGTCATCATGATGACCGATGGGAACAACCAGTGGCTGCAAGCCAGCAACCATAACGCCTCATACTATTCGCCCTTCGGCTTCTTCACGAACAACCGCATTGCCTCCGGCTTGACGACGACGCAAGCATCCCGCAATGCCATGGATGCGAAAACCCTTGAGGCCTGCAACAATGCCAAGGCGGCCGGGCTGATCGTCTACACCATTGGCTTCGATACGGGCTCCGATATTGACGCCCAGGGCAAGACGTTGCTTCGCAACTGCGCGTCCGCGGATCCCAGCGGTGTCCAGAAGCTGACCTATATCGCGACCGACAGCGCTGATATCATCGAGATCTTCAACAATATCGCACGACAACTCGGAAGCTTGCGTCTCGCGCAATAGGCGGTCGAAGCGGGCGGGGCGGAGCGGACGCGAGCCCCAAGCGTGTTCACGGGAGGGGATTGTCTGCGTGATGCCGGATTGGTCCTCGTCCCGGGTGTCACCGCGGCGCTGTCTTGCCGAGGTACCCTTGACCGCCAAACTGTGCCGTGTCATCCAGAGCACGATGAGGTCGCCGTCAGCGGCGTAGTTGTGTCCGTGCCTCATGGGCCTGTAGCTCAATGGTTAGAGCCGACCGCTCATAACGGTCTGGTTGCAGGTTCGAGTCCTGCCGGGCCCACCAATTATTTCAAGTGCTTACAAAAGCGCCAATCTCAATCTCCAATGAAATCTCCAACGATTACGCTGATTTCTTTGGTTTGAAGCCCCGGACAGCCTCGGCAAGATAGTCGGGGTGGTGGTGCCCATAAGTCCTCTCGACCATCTCAGGCGACATTCCCAGGAACCCGGCCGCCGTCCAGATTGGTACGCCATTCTGCATGAGCCAAGTCGCGGCGGTGTGCCGAAGGGTGTGGGGGGTGACTTTCCCGTCCAGGCCCGCCTTTTCCACTGCAGTCCCGAACGCCGTCTTCACCGAAATGACAGGCTTGCCGTTCCATTGAACGAAGTGCTCGCCTGCGATTCCCTTGGCCTGCCATCGCCGCATATGAGCAAGAAGGTGAGGGGGGATGGGAACCGGAGGCTGACGCTTGTTCGTCGCCTTCTTCCCCTCAGCAAGCCGATAGAAGATCCCGCGATCGAGGTCGACATAGGACCGCCCGATGGCTTTCGACGGGGACGCAGCGGCCAATGCAGCGGCACGCGATCCGGTGTAGAGGCCCAGGAGAATGAAGCGGGCGACGTGCCGCAACGGCCGCTTGTCGGTGGGCAGCACTTTGCCGGTATCCGGGCCCCGATGCCGCTTCTGCTCCTCTCGGGCCCGCCAACACACCCAGAGCAACCGCGCCGCTTCATCGCGTGTCAGCCATCGGTCGCGGGCAGTTCCCTTCTCGGGAAGCGCGACCTTCACGACACCCCGATGTAGACCCTGTTTCGCGTGGTGGTTGACTGCGGCCCGCAGGTCCTCGAGATCCCGGCGCGCGCCTCCAGCCGTCGGGGCGGTGGGCGTGCCCTTCGGGCGGTGCTTGGCTGTGGCGCGGCGCTGCAGCTCAACTGCCCTGCGATGCTCGACGTAGGCGCGGCATGATTCGCCCGTGACGTCGGACAGCATTTTGCCGCCCCACCATTCGGCGAGGCGGCTCAAGCGCTGATCGAATGTGCGTAGATTAGCCTGACGCTGGCGTGTATCGTCGTCGTAAATCGAAAGCACATCGGCAATATCGATGCGTTCGATATCTCGCTCTCGCCGCTCCGGCCTGTATTTTTCTGCTATATATTCTTTTAGGCGCTTTTCCGCTTGCTCAATTTCGCCAGCAGCGCATCCCGTGGGGATATGCTCGCCGCCGTCGAGAATGAACCAGGCAGCATTGGCGATGCGCTTGCCCGTTCGCTTATCGATCCGCTCCTTCCGGAGCCAGAGCCGGGCGCCCTTCGCTGGACGTGGCATAGCCGACGCATCTCCTCAATTGCCCTGAGCGTAGTGAAGTCCTTGCCAGCGATTCGCTCGACTGCCAGCCGTCCCCGCTTCGCTTCCTTACGGAGGCCGCTCAAGGTCATGCCCCCGTGCGGGAACCCATAGCGCACAGCATCCACCAAGCGAAGGGGCTCGTCCGGCCCGATGTTGTCATTCGACGCGGCCATACAAAGCCCCTAGTAGTTCACATGCGCCGCTTCGGGCACGGACGCCCAGACATCGTCATGGGCCGTCATCTGGTCTGCCTCGACCTCACCCATGGCCTTTGCGGTTGCCGCGTTAGCCTGCGACAGCACAGCGGCGTAGACATGCGCGGCGGCGTCTTCTTCCGGTAGATGTTCCGAGGCAGCAAGAGCCTCTTCGCCGGCTGTTGCCATGTCAGGGGACCATTCCAGCTTCACAACTGCGTAGCCTTCCTCACGTAGGAGGCGGGCAGCCGCGATCACGTTTGGTGAAGGCATTTCTCAACCTCCCAGCCTTGTGCACCAATCAATTCGCTTTGGGCATCGCCCATGGGGGCAATCATACCGCACGGCTAGTCCACGCTCGACCATGATGTCAGCAACGTCGCGGCCCCGGAAATAGACCCGCGCCAGAGAGCGGCGATATCGATCCTTGGTACCCGTGCGCTCGACCCGCACGCCTTGGGCGACCATCTGGCGCATGGCCGCGGTGGCCTTGTCTCCAAGTGCCTTCTCGGCCGGGCACCGAGCGTCGAAGGTCTCCGGCGCGTCGACCCCGATAACCCGGATCCGCTCGCGGCCTACTGCGATCGTATCGCCGTCAAGCACGAGGATGCGCTCTTGAGCAATGGCGGGCGTGACCAGAACGAGCGCCAGGACGGCTGCGCGGAACCCGGACCTGAGATGCTTGTTGATTCGGACCATGCCTCGTCTCTGGTTTGAACCGGTAGATATCTGGATCTCTGACAGCACGCGACGGACGGTAACGAGCGTGGAAGAGGCGGCTCGGGTTCTTATGGAGGAGTGGCCAAATCCGGGTGACACTTGCGATGCGCGCCTTTTCGCCATGGAGGCCTGCTACGCGGCGTTGAAAGCCAAGACCCCAAAGACCATCGACTTGGCTCGTTCGGCCTTCATTGAGGCGGCCGAGGAAGCGGGGATGGGGTGAGGGGCAGTGCTAAGCATCATCACAACCACAGAAAACGCAGACGTATTTTCCGACGCTCTGTTGACCCTTTCCTCGATACACGTGGTGGATCATCCCGTTGGCTAAACAGGCGACGTTTGAGAATTGCAGCTCGTCGAGGGCACATCCGCAAAGTTTGGCCACGGATTTCTTCCAATTCACCAGGGCCTCGTCCGCCGCGAGAGCGGCAGAAGCTGCGCTTCGCCGTGCCTGGAGCAAGCGATCGAGCGGCGCCTTTGCTTCATAGACAAGCTTGTAGTCGATATTCGCCATCTCACTCTCCATTGAGGGCGGCGCGGGCGGTGCGGAAGTCACCAGCCTCATAACGACCGGCTAGGTAATCGTAGAAATAGAGATTCATCTCGTCGGTGTCGGACACGCCTTCCGTCTCTGCGTCGAGCAGATCGGCGATGTCCGCAAACGGCCTCAACGCCGCTTCCAGCTTCTCGATGCGGTCGGCGGCTTCCCCCATGAGACCGCCATCGCCTTCGTTTAGGTCTATCTGCGGGGAACGCTCCCGCAACCTCTCTACCAGCGTCTTAGTCATGGGTTGGGCTTCCTCTTTGTCTCCGACGCAAGGATGCTAGCGAGCCGAAGTTCGATTATTTTTATGGCTGCCTGTCCAATTTCGGTATCGGAGCGAAACCCAAGCTCGTAGGCGATGTCCCGCGAACGATGATAAGTTGTTTTATGGGATCGCCATGCGGCTGCTGCGTCCATGTAGTCCTGATCCGTTCGCAGACCCTCACTCATCCCCACCTCCTTTGCGGGCGCGGATGGCGGCGGCAGCGATACGCTGAGGCCATCCAGGGTCAAGCGCGATCTCGATAACGTCCTGCTCTACGATATCCGTGAGCGCCTTCTCCGCCTTATCGGCGCGGGCTTTCTCTGCCGCCAGATCAAGGCGTGCCTCGCCAAGATCATGCTCTGCATCCATCAAGGCTGCTAAGGCGTCGTCTCGTATGCGCTTGTTCTCTACCGCCGCATGTTCCTGCGCGAAGGCGGCGAGAAACTCCGGGCCTACCGGCGTGGTGCCTCGCCCCGTTGCCCAGTTGATCCACGCTTTATCCGCCCTCTCCACGAGATCCGCAGGCGGTTCGGGCTGGGGCGCGGCGGCGAGCATGGCCTTGTATGCCTTGACAAGCCTATCCGGCCAGCACGGGTCAGCGGTGTGATCCATGCCTATGTCGATCATCTCCTGAGTGGGTTCTTCCGGCACCAGCCGGTATCCGGGCGCGGTCATGCGAAGCCCTCAAGATAGTAGTGAAGGACATAGCGCCCCTCATCTAGCAGTGCTGTGCCGATGTAGTTCCCACCCGGCCGATCGTGCCCCGTATAGGCGACACTAACGACCTTTGCGTAATCCACGCCATCACATTCCGCCCACAAATATGGGCGGCCTTCTTGGACATCGATCAAACGGGGGACGATGACTTTTGGTAGCGAAAGCCCGTGCGATCCAGGGCTTATAGGCAGTTCAAACTTGAGGATGCGCGGCATCACTTCCCCTCCGGCTTGCTGAGGGTGGCGACAATTTCAGATGCGATATCGTCCATATCGACGGAGGTGAACCCGCAACGCTCTAAAATCTTGGCAACACGGCATGTCGCCTCCACATCCGGCGACGGCTCGGATGGCCCGCCGATATCCGACATAGCGAACTCTCGCTCCTCGCCTTTATCTACATCCATCGCCCGCAACAGCCATTGCGGCCTGGGATGCCATTCGGTCGATCCCCACCGGACGCTAATCGGGATGATCCGTCGCTCGCCGCTTTCACCACGGTAGTTGGTATAGAAAATGTGGAGGTGGTCTGCGTCCGGCGACGGCTCGGGCTTGGCCTCGCGAGGATATAGCGGCGTATCGATCCATCCTTGCTCCTGCTCGTGAGCATCCGAAGGCAGAAAGCTTAGACAGGGGCCGCCTGTAGCGTGCTGATGCAGGTAGGCGGCGGGCTTTTCATCCGTCACAGCCTCGGCGCGTTCCGCCTCGCGACCGGCAATATAGCCTTTGTACGCATGAGCGGTGTATGCTCGTGCGTATTCACCAAAATAGTACCTAGCCAAGTAGTAATGAGCGGGTGTTCTCTCAGGATACGCCACTCGGAACCACGCCTCAAAATCAGCGCGCTCTTTGTCTGTGTTGGTCATGATGTGTATCCTGACTGCTTTCTGTAAGCATGCCACTTTGCCAGCGGCCCGCTTACATCGTGACCAAACCTCTCATACATATTGCGCAAGTCATGGTCCCATGGAATACACGCGCGTAATTCGTCATGCATACCAAACTGTACCCCGCAGTACGGGCAACCAATATGTGTCGCGGCTCCGAACCTCTGAATTACGTCAAAACTCTTATGGCGTCCTATGCGACACATGAACTTACGCCATATACTCATGGCTTCTTCTCCGCGAGGGCTTCGATGGCGGCAGCGATGGCTAGATCACGTTCAAGGACCAAGGCCATCACCCCCGCATCGACGAAGGGCTTGTTCTCCTTTGAGTTCCAAGCGCCGTTGTAGCCGCCAGCCACGTCCGAACACTCCGCATACGCATCACGCTTTGCCTGATCGCGGATGCGGGTGAATGCTAGTAGAGCTTGGCCCCCAGCCTTCATGGCTTCGAGGTTGTTAGTCACGTGCCCCGCAATCCGATCGGCTTCCTCTTGATCCCCCACATCAGGAGCGGCGGCGGGGGCGCGGGAGTCGAGGGTGAGAGCGGAGAGGATGCGCTGTTCGTAGTCGGCTTGGGCGGCGGCTTTGGCGTCATCTATTGCCAGGTACTCTTGCGCACTATCGTCATCATCTGACGTGGGCGCTTCGCCTGGCATCCAATAGGAAGCACTCTCGATATCGAACCGAATATAGTACTGGCACATATCTGTACCGTGCCCGAGCCATGCATTGCCATCAGGGCCGTCCGGCTGATCCCAAGCAAGCGGACGTACCATCACCACGCGCCGCAACTCCGCGATCTCATCAGCGGTCATCTCGATCCTCATATGGAGAGTGTGATAGGTGCGTCCTGTAGCAATCCGCCTGCTGGGCTTCCCACGGGACGCCTCGCGCACCGATGCATCCAGCCCCGGCGGCGATCATCTCGGGTGTTGCCTCCTTAGGCACCGCCACCCCCTCGCCATCCATCAGCGCAAGTGCTGCGTCGTCGGTGAGGTTGAGGGCTTTGAGGATTTCTCCAGCCTTGCGGAATGCAATCTTGGCAAACATCTCGTTGAATTCGGAGAAGTCTGCACACCCGTGGAGAACCTTCGGGTCTATGATACTCGCCAGCCGCTCACGCGCTTCCATGGCTGGCCTCCAGCTTGGAAATGAGGGCTCGGGCGCGCTTCCCATAATCGCCGTCTGGACCTTCCGTTTCACGCACCGTCCAGGCCTCAGACGAGGCGTACCAACGCAACACCTCCACCGCCTCCTCGAAATGGTTCGCGGCGCGGGCCATATATTCAGCAACGTCGTAGTTGACGGCTGTGGCCATCAGGATCATGCCTTCCGGGCTCTCAGCGTAGATATTCGTTTGAAGCCCAGCGCCGTCCGTGACGAGCTTCATCAAGCGCCGCAGCGTGGCCTCGCGTGTGTCAGTCATGGGGTGAGGCCCCCGCCAGGATAAGAGCTATGTCGATGCGATCCTCGACGCCCCCGGCGGGCCCGTAACCCGACCAATCCGAAATCCGCTTGATCTCGTCTCGTGCCAACGTCAACGCCGCCACCAGTTCATCATGCGCGTTCACCGCGCGGATGATGAACCACGGATCGCCATCGGCACCGCCATCGCGGTAGATGTGAGCGATGTAGCCATCGCCGTCTCGCGGGCCGTGGCGCAGCAGCAAATGGGCGCCCATGCTGCCGCCCTCGGTCGCTTCCAGCCACCACGGGCCCGGCGTCCGTTCTCTTCTCTCGCCCATCACACAAACCTCTCCCGTCTGCGCCTAAGCCGCGCCCGCAAAACTGATTGTCGAAGTGGTTCAGATATCCCAGTCAGGATCGGGCATGCGGTTGCGGCTGCGCCACCAATCGATGATGGCGCGCGCCGCTACCGCCGCACAGGCGCCAGCTAAGAACGCTATCCCCATTAGCGCAGCGGCACCCTGTTCAGTGGCCATTGCCAAACCTCCGCACGTAGCGGGCGGCCAGAATGGCGGCATCGATATCGTCAATGCGCTGCTCTGCCGGAACGCGCCGTGCGTTGGGCTCGCGGCGGCGTTCTATGGCGGACAATTGCTCCTCGCATAATCTTAAGCCGTGAAGCCGGTCGATGATGCCAACGTGTGCCAGCGACACGACGGCATTGTTCAGCAGAAAGCGCAGCTGGCTGGGCGAGTCCAAGAATTCTCGGGCCGATTGCTTCCGAAGGGATATGGCGGCAGCGCGCCTAGCCGACAGTCCACGATGTCTTAAAGCATAGTGGACTGTCGAGTGGTCCAGACCAAATGCCTTGGCCAGGCGCCGCTTGCCATAACCCGTTTCCTTAGCAGCCTCGCGAATGGCAATGTGACGGGCGGTCACAACTTCCTGCTTCCGAGCGCGACCGAATATGGCGGCTGGGTCAATTCCCCTGCGCTCCGCTACTTTGAAAACAGCATTATTCACCGCAACATCGGGAGTCATGAAAGCCTCCCGCTGCGCTTGGCCAAGCAATATTCGAGTAAATTAAGGTAGGCGTCGACAATATGATCGTTATGAAAACCACGGGCGAGGGTCTTGGCGATTTCCGCCGAGCCCACGTAAGACACTATCGTCAGGCCATCCTCGAGCCTGATCTCCAATTGCGGGCCAATTGCCTTGACCTCTACGCCCTTTACCACGGTGGATTCTCCTGCCGGTAATCTTCTTGTTAGGAGCGTTGGCGGGAGAGGTCTTCTTCTGGGGGTGGGGTGGGTGGTTGTTTCCATCATCGCTTTGTCCTCTTTGGTGCTGCGATGATTGGAATTTACACGAGATTCGAATTCCGTCAAGTGAATTCATATCAGCGGAATTCCTAGCTTGATCCTGCAAGGATGATTTTGTGAATTGCCCGCACGCGAGCCAGCGGGACAGGAGGCAGATCGACGGACTTTGGATTGAACTCGTGGAGAATCAGGCCTTCGTCGCCCTGGCCAACGTATTGTTTGACGATTCCCTCTGTGGGCTCGGACTCGCCTTCATCACTCAATTGGACAACGACAAAGTCGCCGCGTGCGACGGGGAGGCGAGGGTGCACGTAAACGGTTTCGCCGGGGAAATACCTCGGCTCCATCGATTCGCCGTAGACAAAGACCGCGTAAGCGCCACTCACATGCTCGAGCTGCGGGGGGCATGGCACAACGTCATATGTGGAGTCGCTGATGCGGAATGAGCCCGTGTTTCCGCCAGCCGCGTAGCCCAAAACAGGAAGCGTCTTATTCCCTTGGGGCGGCATTTGAGGAAGCGGCCCGAACGCGCCGAGGGGCTTCGCTGAGCCCTTAACACGAAACCGCGTCATGACGGGCGGGTCATTCGGCGCCACGCCCTCTTCCTGCATGCGCGCCTCGTTCAAGATTCGAAGCGCCTCGGCCTCGTCCATGCCAAGTGCCGCAGCGATTCGGAGAAAGTTTCGCGGAACCCTGGACTTCCCGAGTTCGATCTTGTTGACGGTGCTGGCGTCCAGCCCGACTAGTTCGGCGAGGTATGGTTGAGTCCACCCTCGCGCTTCGCGCTCTTTTCGAACACGGTCCCCGAGCGTCATTTTTAATACCCTTCAGAGAAAAGTTTTCTGAATTCTCTATTTCACACAACGGCTTAGATTTCAATGGCGTGAAGCGGGAAGGAAAATCCCGAGAATTCGTTTGACAGAATTAGAATCTTCGGTGATATTCCATCATCCCAAACAGCGCGAGCCACGCCATGAGACAGACGCAATTCCGTCCGCTCTTTGACTTCCGCAACAAACGTCAGCGCATGCTGAGCTTCTCGCCTGGTGCCAGGCGCGATGAAGACAGCTACCACCCATATGTCGACCCCGACTTCGACCGCCAGGGCGGCCGGGTCTCTCTGTCGCCCGATACCGGGCGCCGCCTCGCCGCACGCCGGCTGGAGGCGTGACATGGGCAAAGCAGTCACCTCCTTTGACTTCGCCATCGACACACAGAACCATAATGTGCGGGTAGTCGATATCGACGGTGCGCCGTGGTTCGTGGCGGCTGATGTGTGCCGGGCGCTAGACCTTCGGCCTGGGCGACGGGGCGAGTACACTCGCCACCTGGTCAAGCTAGCAGCTGATGAACGAACGCCGATACCCCCCAATCAGATTGGGGGGATACATCACCCCACTTCGATCATCTCCGAATCCGGACTCTACAAACTCATCATGCGGTCGGATAAGCCGCAGGCCCGCACGTTTCAGGACTGGGTCACGCGAACTGTCCTCCCCGCCATCCGAAAAGACGGCGCCTATATCAAAGGGGAGGAGAAGGTCACCTCCGGCGAACTCTCGGACGACGAGTTTGTTCTTCGCGCCATTACCCTCCTGCAGACGAAGGTCGAGCGGCTCACGGCTGAGCGCGATGCTCTCGCGGCCCAATCTGCCTTTATGACCTTGGATCAATATCGGGCGGCCAGCCGAGCGTCATGGCATTGGAGCTACAGGCGCACTCTTGCGGCGGCGGCAAGCAAGCTGGCCCGAGAGCGCGGCATCAAGCTCGAGAAGCACACCCGCGAATATACGCGGGACGGGCAGAAACTCACAGGCGCGGTCAACATTTATCCGCGCGGATTGCTCGACGAGGCACGTCACAAGGTCGGCGAGCCGGCTCAGTTCGCGGCTTAAAGAAAGATACCGGAATGACACCAGCACCAGACCTGAGATTACATCCGATCGAGCCTGAGAGCGCGACCAGTATTGCGGCGCGCCTGTTGGATGAATGTGCCGGCGACCGCTCCGCCGCGTCGAAGAAACTGATATCGGTGGCACGTCGCCGCAGGGACTGGCACGAGGATATTTTTCGCCGTTGGGCGGACGTTGCGATAGGCGAGGCGGCTCGCGCTCGAAACGAGGCAATTCGGACGCCTCTTCGCGTTGAGCCCACACCGACCAGCTTAAACAGGGCGAGAACCAGAGCAGCGCGGTTTGGCGCGGCGGTGACCCACAGCATCCTCGACTACGAGCTGAGCTATGATGGATATTGGGTGACGGGCCGATCAGGCGGCGCTGTTTGTCGGCATCGGAATGACCTCGCTGCCGTCCTTAAACCTGACACCGGCGATCACCTTGGGCAACTGGTTTTCGCCCATCAATCTCCGCCAGCTCTTCGCGGCCGCCATCACCAGCTTGAACACCATCAGCCGGGCGGTGGTCGGCGACAGCGAGCCCTTGGTACGCACCGTACGGTGTCGGACCGTAGCGAACACACTCTCAATTGGGTTCGTCGTGCGCAGATGGATCCAGTGTTCCGCCGGCCAGTCATAGAACGCCAGCAGCGCCCGCTGGTCCTTGCGCACGCACTCCACTGCCTTGGGATAGCGCGCCTGGTAGGCCTCGGCAAACAGATCGACGGCCACCTCGGCCTGCGCGCGGGTGGGCGCGAGATAGATCTCCCGCAGGGCCGCCTTCAGGCCCGGTTGCACGGATTTCGGCACCTTGTTGAGCACGTTGGCGGTCTTGTGCAGCCAGCAGCGCTGATGATGCGTGCCGGGAAAGAGCTCGTCGAGCGCTTTCCAGAAGCCCAGTGCCCCATCCCCGACGGCGATCCGGGGTGGGATGGACAGGCCCCTTCGCTTGATCTCGACGAGAAGCTCGCGCCAGCTCTGGGCGCTCTCGCGCACCCCGGCCTGGAAGCCGACCAGTTCCTTCTTGCCCTCCGGCGTGGCGCCGATCAGCACCAGCATGCATTCGGCCTGATCCTCCATCCGGGCCTGGAGATAGACGCCGTCGGCCCAGACGTAGACGTATCGGCGGGCCGACAGGTCCCGCGCCTGCCAATGCTCGTACTCGGCCTGCCATTCGCCCGTCAGTCGGGTAATGGCGGAGGGCGAGAGGTTCGGAGCATCCTTGCCGAGCAAGGCTGAGAGCGCCTCCTGGAAGTCGCCGGTCGAGAGCCCGCGCAGGTAGAGGATCGGCAGCAGCGCATCCAGGCTTTTGGTGCGGCGCGCCCATTTCGGCAGGATCGCCGAGGAAAAGCGGATGCGGTCCTCTCCCTCAGCACCACGATCGCGGATCTTGACGCGGCTGACCTCCACCGGGCCGATGCCGGTCTGAATGGTCCGTTCCGGCCCATGGCCGTGCCGGACCAGGCGTTCGCGTCCATCCGGCAGCTTCAGATCGCGCATGCTGGCGAGATAAGCCTCGGCTTCGATCTCGATGGCTTGAGCCAGCAACTTGCGGGCACCGGTTCGCAGAATATCCGTCAGGGGATCGTCAATCTCATTGGGCTGACGCAGGCGTAAAACATTGGTAGATGCGTTCATGGCGTATCGCTCTCTCGAAGAGGTTCTGGCAGGCTCGACACCCGCCTCGATACGCCGCCTTTCTCAATCCAGCATCACCCACTTTCCGCCATAGCTCCTACGAGCTTCGCCTGAACGGCAAGTCCATTTTGCTGAAGAATGCGACCGGCGACGAAGTGCTCGCGGTCGCCCAGCACTACCTCTCGCAGGGCACGACCATGATCCGCACCGGGCGATGGCTTGAGCGCGTCGCGGCATCTGTGCCGGACGGCAAGCGCGTCGGCGAGGTCATGGGCGTGAAGGAATTGGAGAGGCTGCAGACCGCCCCTCGGAAGGAAGCCGCGTAAGCGGCGGGGCGGGCCAAGAAGATGGCGCAACCCATGAAGCTGTCGCCCGCCCCAATTGAATGCGTGGGCCATCCATCAGGCGCAACCCAAGGTCCGATAGCCCACGACCCACTTCGGCTGGCCAATGTTCCCGCGCAACCCAATCGATTGTCGCCAGCCAATTCTATGACGATGGGGCCAATAGCGCAGCGCAGCCCTTAACCGGACCGCCCCATCGTCACCCCTCGTTGAGGGCCAGGCAACATTCGCAACCCAACGCTGAAGTGCCCTCAGCACCCCACCCCAGGAGACTACCCATGCTTTCCGTCGCCGAGATCGCCCAATCGACCACCCGGAATTCAAGATCTGCTGCTGGCCAGTCTACACGCGCAACCCATGGATTTCGCGCCAACAGCAACCCCAAACATAGGGAGCGGGCCAGCGCGCCGCCGCCGCCCACCATCATGTCGCCCGCTCCCTATGCCACCCCAGACATCATCCCACTGGCACCCTACGAACCGACAGCCGAGATCCAGGAGGCGACAGACCAGATCATCGAATTTTGGCGGCTGCGTCAGGACATGGTCTCGGCACAGACAAAGCTGATCCTCCAGGCGAAGTCACTGCTACGGCGCGCCATTGGCGGTGACAAGAAGGAGGCGTCTGCGGCGTTCGATCGGATCAAGGCCGGTGAGCCTCATCCGTATTCGGGGCACATCTTCCCGCACCTTGCTGCACTCGAGCCCATCGAAAAGCAGCGCGCCGCCTATGAGAAGTCGCTCGTAAAGCTCGTCCGCACCCTCCCGATCCATGCTTGGGCAAAGTCCATCAAGGGGCTCGGCGAGATGTCGCTTGCCGGCATCGTCGGGGAGTGCGGGGACGTGGGCACCTACAAGAGCGTCTCGGCTGTGTGGAAGCGGATGGGGCTCGCCGTGATCGACGGAAAAGCCCAGGGTCGGCCGGGGGCGGGGGCGTCCGCAGACGACTGGATCAAGCACGGATACAGCAAGCGCCGTCGCTCTGTGTCCCGCGTCGGATTGCAGTATGTCATTGGCAGCATGGGGCTGTACCGATCACCGTTCGGCACGGATGACCCCGGTGCGACCTATTACCAGAAGGTCTTTACCGATCGCGCTCGATACGAGGCGCAGGCGCTTGGCTTGCCAGTCAAAGAGTCCAAGACCGGAAAGGACTCGTACGACGCGCATGTCGCAAACCGAGCTCTGCGGTATGTCGAGAAGCGAGTGCTGAAACATCTCTATCTTGAATGGCGGCGCGCATAGCGCTGCCGGGGCGGGCCATCGGCGTAGCGCAACCCACCGTAGCGGCGCTCGCCCCAAACCGTTTGACGTGAGATGGGACAATGTTGCGGCGCAACCCACAGATCGTGCGCCTATCTCACGTCATCCCCTTGTGCGGGCCATGGCGATATCGGAACCCGTGGTCGTAGCGCCCGCACCCTATGACGGCCGACGGCCGTCATAGGAGAACTTGGTGGGGGTAGGGGCCAGGAACTCGGAGCAAACCACAGAGGGTTCGCCCCACCCCACCAACCCCAAGAGAGTGGGGCCATTCCACCAGCGCAACCCACATCGCGGGCGCCCCGCTCTCTCACCATCCAAGAAAACACAGACCTTGAAAAATGTTAACGGCACGGGTCAATTACCGTAGGGGGGGGACGATCATGGCATCATGGAGGGACCGGGCCAAAGCCGCTGAGATGGCGGACTGGCGGGCCGAGGAGGCGGACAGGCGCGAGGCCGAGCTGACGGCGCACGAGCCCGAGATCAGCCGGGCAATGTTGCTCGCGGGCGAGGCGGCGGCTGCCAAATATGGAGGCCACTGCAAGCACTGCAGCGGGCCTGACCCAATCGACCTTGCGGTCGAGGTCTATCTCGCGATGAGGCGAGCAGTTAGCCCATAGCTATGGCGCCGTGCGCCATAGCCCACCGCCGAGCGCTGCACTCCAGCGTTCCGCCGTGGGGCAACTCACGACCGCAGCGGCTCGGCCGCCGGGATAAGAACCACATGACGAAGGTAAAGTCATGTCGGAAGCAGAATACGAAATTGGTGACTACGTTCGAGCGAACATCGAAGGACGTGTGATCGAGGTCAGACGCAACAGCCAGGGCGAGCAGGTTGTTGTCGAATACGATGACAATGAAGGAGATTTGAGGAGACGCGCCCTCTGGACGACAGAGATCGAGCCGGCGGACGAGGACGAGAGCACGGCGCCTGCCGTAGCTATGGCGGCCCCGATCCCGCGTATCGCGGAGGTTATCCCCATTCGGAGAGCGGCATGACGAACGACGATTTCGCGTTCGACATGCTGAGTATCGTGAAAATCCTGCACACCGAAGTGGTTTGGGAAGTGATTGCCCAGACGCGGCATGCATATGCCGAGAACACGTATCTCATTCGCCGGATAGAGTCGCAGTCGGGGGAAATTCTCCAGGCGATCTATCCCGAAAGCTTACTTGTTCTGGCTGGTCCGAAGGGGATGAACTGATGGCATTTTCAATTGGCGACAGAGTGCTCTTGGTAAACGGCCGGCACGACGAAGTCTATACGATCCGCAAGGTGAACCCCGCAAAGGGTTACAAGCTGCACGCGGTCGGAGGCGAGAAGGCCCCGTTCTGGTGGGGTGACGATGAACTCGCGGCTGCGGAGCCGACGTTCAAGGTCGGCGATCGGGTGGTGGTGAAACACGGCGCCCTTAGACCGAATGGCGAAGCGGGGGAAATTGTGGGGGGCGGCCCCGATGGTTCGCTTGAGGTCCGGTTTGATACCTGGCGCGGTGGGCATTGCGGATCGACCGGCGATGAGGAAACCTGGGACCGCTGGTACTGCCCACCTTGCACCCTCATCCCGGCCCCCGACGCCACGCTCTACGACGCGTCAATCTATACCGGCATCTATGGGCGCGTGGCGGTCGGCTGGATCTATGGCGACAGAAAGGGGCGCTTCGCTGACGGCATGCAGATCCGCACCAGCGTGATTGTCGAGGATTTGCCGGACAACGTCGTTCGCACCCGCAACAGCGTCTACAAGCTGGTGTTCGGCCCGCCACCTAGGCGCAAGTTCAAGCCCGGCGATTGGGTGAAGACCGCGGCCGGCAGCGTTGGAATCGTCTTCCATGACGACGGCGATCCGGAGGACTGCGACCCGTATCAGGTCGGATTGGTTACCCTCGGCTTCTCCGGCACCTACTCCGCCAACGAACTCGTTCCCCACCTCCCCAGCTAAGGCGCAACTCATGCACGTGATTTCAATAGGGCGCGCCCTGGCGGAAGCCGGGGACGCAACGAGAGCGGCTGCGCGCTTACAGCGGGTGGCAGCGTGGAACGAGCGGCGCGCTGCCAAGGCCCGCGGCCGGGCTGACATTCGACGCCACGACGGCAACGCGGCTGCGCTCCGGGCCTGTGCGGCGAGCCTCTCCGGCCAGCACGAAAGGATGGCGGCGTGACCCTCCCCATCAAGATCATCCTTTGGCTCGTGGTGGCTTCGTTGCTGCTGTCCATCATCGGCGACCTTGGCCAGTACCTCACGGTCGCCAAGTTCATGGGAGTGCTGTGATGGCGATATCCCTTTCCAAGCTCAAGTCGACGAAGAGTCAGAGGCCGCCAATCATCGTCTTGTACGGCGTGGACGGCGTTGGCAAGACATCCCTGGCAGCGGAGTTTCCCGACCCGCTTTATCTCCAGACAGCAGGCGAGAGTCCGCCTTCTGATGTCGAGCTGGCGACCCCCGGCACGATCGAGACCTACGGCGACATGCTGGATGCGATCGGCGAACTGCTGACCCAGCCGCATGACTTCAAGACGGTGATCATCGACAGCCTTGATGGGTTCGAGCCGCTCCTGCAGCGGGCCACCGCGCAGCGGATCGGCGCCGACTCCATCGACTCCAATGAGAAGGGCTCGCCGGCCTCCTATGGCCGGGGATACTCGGAAGCGGACAACGAGTGGAATGACTACCTGTCCGGTCTGGCGGAGCTTGCCGCTCAAGGCATCGGCGTGGTGCAGCTTGCCCATCCCGACATCGTGCGGTTCGACTCCCCTACGTCCGACCCGTACAGCCGCTACAGCTTGAAATTGCATAAGCGCGCCAATGCTTTGGTGCGTGAGCGAGCGGACATCGTCGGCTTCATCAACTACCGGGTCACGCTGAAGACGGCGGACGCCGGCTTCAACAAGAAGGTAACCCACGGCGAGTCTGGCGGCGACCGACAGATTCACCTGGAAGAGCGGGCCGGCTTCGTGGCCAAGAACCGCTACAACATGCCCCCAAGCATCCCCTACAAGAAAGGTCAGGGGTACACCGAACTCTCCAAATACTTCCCGGCGCCTGAAGGTGTCGCAAACGACAACGACATCGCAGAAGCTGCGTAAGGAGATCTATTGAATGGCTGCTTTAGGTGGAAGCTACGATCCGAACGCCGAACCGTCATCGGGCTATACTCCCCTCCCTGACGGCGACTATGAGTTAGAGGTCATCGAGTCGGATTACGGGCCGAACTCGAAGGGCACGGGCGAGATGCTCAAGCTGACATTGAGGATCGTCAGCGGGGAATACGAAGATCGGAAGCTCTTCGAAAACTTTAGCTTGGTGCACGAAAAGCAGGAAACGCAGGACATCGCACAGCGCCAGTTTGCAGCTCTGCGCCGAGCTGTTGGCGTGCCAAATCCGGAAGACAGTGAAGAACTGCACTTCAAGGCTTTCACTGCCCGCATCGGCACCCGCAAGCGCGCTGATACCGGCGACCTGCAGAACGTGATCAAGAAGTACTACTTCGACGGCGAGGGCGGCGCTCCCGCCAACGACAACCGCGCCGCTGCCAACGAGAATCGGCCAGCGCCGCAGGAGCAGCGCGCTACGGGGACGGCAGGCAAGCGGCCGTGGCCGACTGGGCGGCGGTAATCCGCACGTAGCACCTTTCGGGCGGCGTTCGCGCCGCCCTTCACCCCCAAGGAAACAAACCATGCGCGTAGAGATTGCGCGCGCCGACTTGGCGCGCCTGCTGACGGCTGTCGACCGCGCGGTCGAGGCCAGAAGCACCATCCCCATCTTACAGAACGTGCTTCTGACGGCCGAGACCGGCCGCCTGAAGGCACGGGCGACCAACCTGGACATGGAGGCGCAGGCTAGCGCCGAGGTCGATGTAGACGCTCCTGGCGCTATCACGGTGCCCGGCCGGACCTTGAAGGACATCGCGGCGCGGCTGCCTAAGGATGCGCTGGTCACGATCAGTGTCGACGGCGACACGGCGACCGTGAAGGCGGGGCGGTCGCGCTTCAAGCTCCAGACCCTGCCGGCCGACGACTTCCCGAACCTCGCAGCCGGCGCGTTTGACGTGACGTTTTCCTTGTCCGCCCACGACGTCAAAACCCTCTTCGGCCGGGCGGCCTACGCCATGAGTACAGAGGAGACCCGCTATTACCTGAATGGCGTTTACATGCACGTGGTTGGGGGCGATCTGGTGGTGGTGGCCACCGACGGTCACCAGCTGGCACGCGTGTCGGTACCGAGCCCCGTGGCCGAAGTGCCGGCCGTGATCATCCCGCGTCAGATGGTGGGTGAGATCCAGCGGCTGGACGCGGATCTCACGGTGTCGCTCTCCCAGTCCAAAATCCGGGTGGAGACGGGCGCGGTCGTGATCACGTCCAAGCTGGTCGACGGCAACTTCCCGGACTACGAGCGGGTCATCCCCCGGCAGAATGACAAGGTCGCTGTCATTGCGTCGGAGGCTCTGACAAAGGCTGTGGCTCGTGTCTCAGCCATCCAGGATCGCAGCAGCCGAGCCGTCCGCTTCGACCTTGCCGGCGACGGCGCAGCCCTGTCCGCGACCGGGCCGGAAGGCAAGAGCGCCAGCGACGAAATCGCCATCGAGTACAGCGCGGAGCCCATCACTATCGGGTTCAACGGCGAATACGTCACGGGCACCCTAGCAGCGATCGGGACGCCGACCGTCTCGCTGAAGCTGGGCGACCCTGGATCGCCGGCTCTTCTGTGCGGGGACGATACCAGCCTGCACGTCATCATGCCGCTGAGGGTTTGAGGATGAGCAGATCAGTCACCGTTGAGGTTGGGGTTGAGGTCTATCTAGGGCTTCTCGATGACGATGATCTTATCAACGAGATCAGCGACCGCGGCTTGCTCGATCGGCTTCCATACAAAGCCTCCGACCTCGCCGAAGACGGCCTCCGGGAGATCCGGCGCGGACACCTCGATCACGGCGTCTGCCTAATAGAGGCGGCACTCTACCCCCGCGAGATCTCCCCCGAAACCGAACGCAAGAAATACGACGCGGCCATGGCCGCCAAACGCGAGGCAACCCATGTCCAACTTGCTGCTTGAGGTAACGCTGCTGGAACGTGAGTTTCAGGATCTCGTCGCCGCCTACCCCGAGCTCGCGGAAGACGAGCAACTGCGGGCCGACACGATCGAGGGGGAAACCAATGCGGAGGTCGTCCTTTCGCGGATCGCTGCCCAGATCCTCGACGCCAAAGCCATTGCAGCCGCGCAGCAGTCCCGCATTGACGATCTGAAGGCTCGTCAGGCCGGCAGCGAGCGCCGTGGAGAGGCCATGCGCAAGTTGGCGCTACGTCTCTTGCAGGCCGCGGACCTGCCGCGTGTGCGCCTGCCAGAGGCCACGCTGACGGTCGCCAAAGGCCGTGACAGCGTCGAGATCACCGACGAGGCCGGTCTGCCCGCATGGGCTTGGAAGACCGACGTGACGAAGTCCGTGTCCAAGTCGGCGATCAAGGAAGCGATCGACGGCGGGCTGTCCGTGCCTGGCGCGCGCATCAAGACCGGCGAACCGACGTTGCAGGTGCGGTGATGGCGACCTTCATCAGTGTCGCGAACCTCGTGCTCGCGATTGCCCTGGCCCTGATCGGGATCGTCAGCCAAGAGGCAATCCCGCTCATTGTCGGCGTCTATGGCCTCCTAAGCTTCCGGATCGAACGCCTCTACGACAAACTGGACGCCCGCTAAATGGCGCCCCTCCCGCAACTCGTGACGGTCGCCCCCACGATCGCGGCCATTTACAAGCACTACGAAGCCCGTGAGCAGTGGGAGGGGCGCACCCTATCGATCTCCACGCTCGCGGATCCCTGCCTGCGTAAGCTCTGGTACGACTTCCATTGGGTGTCACCGGGGGAGGTTCTTACCGGCCAGAAGATCCGGCTTTTCGCCACCGGCAACATCGAGGAAGACCGGTTCATCGAGGAGCTGCGGGCGATTGGCTGCGAGGTCCAGGACAAGGATCCCGCGACCGGCCGACAGATCACAGTGACCGCCGTCGGCGGTCACGTGAAGGGCAAGCTTGACGCGGAGGTCTTAGGGCTGCCGGAGGCGCCCAAGACGATCCATGTCGCCGAAATGAAAAGCCACAACGACAAGTCATTCCGCAAACTGCTCAAGGAGGGCGTCGCCAAGTCGAAGCCAGACCATTTTGGGCAGTTTCAGATGTACATGCACCTGCGACACCGGGACCGGGCGATCTATCTCGCGGTCAATAAGAATACCGACGAGCTCTACGCGGAGCGCGTCAACTACGATTCGGAATATTGCCTACGCCTTATCGCCAAGGCCGAGCGCATTGTCCGCGCCGACGAGCCGCTCATGCGCCTCCACGAAGATCCAGACTCCAAAGCAGCCTTCGCCTGCGGCTGGTGCAAGCACAAGCCGCACTGCCACGAGAAGGCTTGGCCGCGGGTGAATTGCAGGACGTGCCTGTACTCGACGCCGGAGATCGTCGGTGAGCGTGGCGTCTGGACCTGCGGCCGCTGGGACAGGCCGCTGACCCACGAGGAGCAGCAGGCCGGCTGTGCGGCCCACCTGTTCATCCCGGCCTTGGTGCCGGGCGAGCAGGTGGATAGCAGCGAAGGCGAAGAATGGGTCGAGTACAGGCTCGCGGACGGGAGTGTCTGGCGGGATGGGGGCGGACAGGAAGAAGAAAGGGCAGCGTGATGTTCGTTGTATTTGATCTAGATGGAACACTGGCCGACATCCGGCATCGCGTGCATCTCGTGCGGGGCACCAAGCCAAACTGGGATGCGTTCTTCGCGGCTTGCGTCCATGACGTGCCCAACTGGCCTGTCGTCGCCTCGCTCAAGGCCCACCTGCAGGCTGGTCATCGCGTCGAAATTTGGTCGGCAAGATCTGACCAGGTCCGACGCGAAACCGAAGAGTGGCTGGCCTGCGATGCCGGCGTCGCGCCCATGCTTATGACGCACATGCGTGCCAGCGGCGACAACACACCCGACGTTGCCCTCAAGCGATATTGGCTTGCGCAACTGCATGAAGTTAACCGGCCGGATCTGGTGTACGACGACCGCCAGCGCGTCGTCGACATGTGGCGCGCCGAAGGCATCACTTGCTTTCAGGTGGCCCCGAACTGGGAAGCCGCTGAGCGCATTATTGCGCCGACCGAGGACCCTTTGCTTACGGTCATGGTCGGGCCCAGTGGCGCCGGTAAGAGTCGGTGGTGCGCAGGCTGGGAGCACGTCATCTCCTCTGACGCCCTCCGTTACGAGTTCACCGGCAGAATCCAAGACCAGTCACGCAATGAAGACGTCTTCGTTGCATTGCATAGGATAGCCCGTGCGAGGCTCGCCAGCGGTCTTCCGGTCATCATAGACGCAACCAATCTGCGTCGACGCGATCGACTTGCCTGTGCGTCTCTGGCGCCCCCATGGGCCAACGTCCGGTATGTCGTGGTCGACCGTCCCCTCGATGTGAAAATTCGCGATGGCGGTTGGCGGAACGACGTGATCTTGCCGAATGGAAAGACGCTGGTCGTGGCGCATCACGAGCGGATGCAGAGCATCCTTCCCGAAGCGCTCCGCGGCGACGGCTTGCCGAATGTGACGGTTGTCGATGCGCGTACATCGAAGGACATTGCGCCGAGGCAAGCAGCATGATCATAGAACACATCGACCAAGTGCTACCTCATATCGCCGGCCGGAACGACTTCATCACAGCGAAGAAGGACGGCTATACCGTCATCGACTATGTTTATGCGGCGGCCGACACGTTCGACGATTTCGTGAGGTTAGAGTGCCGGGGCATCAAGTTCGCTCCGGATGGCCGGACGTTGGCGCGCCCCTTTCAGAAGTTCTTCAATATCGGCGAGCGGCCCGAGACCCAACCGGACGCACTCGATTTTAGCGCCCCGCACGTCGTGATGGAAAAGCTCGATGGGTCGATGATCCATCCGGCTGTCGTGGGCGGGAAAGTCGTGTTCATGACTCGCATGGGGCGTACAGATGTTGCCGTTAAGGCAGAGAGGCATCTCTCGCGCGAGCTGGCTCATGAATGCGAGACGTGGCTCAATAAAAGCGTCACTCCGATATTCGAGTTCACGGCGCCCGACAACCGCATCGTAGTACCGTATGCCACCTCGGCACTATATCTTTTGGCTCTCCGCAATACCGTCACGGGCGAATATCTGGAATGGTCCCAGGTGGAGCGCGCAGCCAGGGCTATGCTTGTTTATCAAGCTCCGATCCACGACGCGCCGCGCACCGCTAGCGAATTTCTTGCCCACACTCGCGCCGTCACGGGGATGGAGGGCTTCGTCGTCCGGTTCGCTGACGGGCGCATGGTCAAGGCGAAGGGTGAAGAATACGTCCTTAAACACAAGGCCAAAGACAGCATTCTTCAGGAAAAGAACGTGCTCGCCCTCGTGCTGCGCGGCGAGGTTGACGATGTACTGCCGCTGCTGGATGGCCCCGACCGCCTCAGCGTGCAGCAATATCGCGACGATGTGCTGACAGGGGTGTCCAGAACGGCGCGCATGATCTCAGACGTGGTCACGCGCTACAGCGACCTGTCCCAAAAGGAGTTCGCTCTCGGTCCGGCGGCTACGATGCCACCACTGTTTCGCCCTCTGGCTTTTCAGATCCGGGGCGGAGGCGAACCAGTTGCGGCGGTCACTGCGCTTTTGCTCAAGCATGTCGGGTCGGCAAGCGCGGTGGAAGGAGCACGAGGGATGTTCTGTGCCCGCTTTGCATTGGGAACCAACGACAATGCCGAGTTGCGCGATGCAGCCTGACATCAACGACGCCCGGATTCCCGAAAGAATTCGCGAGCGGATCCAGTGCCACGGCTGTTGGAATTGGACCGGCAGTGACAGCGGGTCGGGCAGGGGAGGCGGATACGGCCGGGTCAGCTATCGCGGCGCGACCGTTGGAGTCCACCTCCTGATTTGGCGGTTGCTGGGCGGCCGCCGGCTGCGACCGGGCGAGCAACTGGACCACGAATGCAACAACCGCAGGTGCTGCAATCCGCTTCACCTGCGCCCGCGGACACAGTCGGTGAACTTGAGGTTGGCGCACCGAAGGCGGGTGGAAAGTGTGAGGGAGGCAGCATGATCTTCGGCTCCATCTGCTCCGGCATCGAGGCCGCTTCCGTTGCCTGGCATCCGCTCGGCTGGCGCGCGGCGTTCCTCTCGGAGATCGAGAAATTCCCACGGGCCGTGCTGGCGCATCACTATCCCAATGTGCCGCTGCATGGGGACTTCACCACCATTCAGGCGGGTGACTATGAACCAATTGACCTTCTTGTCGGAGGCACGCCCTGCCAGTCCTTCAGCATCGCCGGATTGCGCGGCGGGCTGGGCGACGACCGTGGCAACCTGGCCCTCGAATTTCTTAGGCTTGCTGACCGCTTACGGCCCCGCTGGCTGGTCTGGGAGAATGTCCCCGGCGTTCTGTCATCGAACGGAGGACGGGACTTTGGCGCCATCCTCGGGGGCATGGTCGAACTCGGGTATGGGTTCGCCTACCGAGTGCTGGACGCTCAGTTCTTCGGAGTTCCACAGCGGCGCCGGCGTGTGTTCGTTGTCGGATATTTTGGAGACTGGCGACCTGCCACAGCGGTTCTTTTTGAGCGCGAAAGCCTGCGCGGGGATACTGCGCCGCGCCGAGAAGCGAGGCAGACAGTTGCCGCCCTCACTGCGCAGGGCGTTGGAACATGCGGCGCGGACGACAACCAGGGACAAGCCGGGCATCTGATCGCCGCGCCTGACGTTGCTCGTTGTGACACAACGAGCAACCAGAGGATTGATTGGGAAACGGAGACCTTTGTCGCTCATTCGCTGCGCGGGGAAGGCTTCGACGCCAGCGAGGATGGCACGGGGCGCGGTACGCCGTTGGTGCCGGTCCACGCCTTCGACGCCCGCCAATCCGACGTGGTCCAATATGGCGATATGACGGGTCCGCTCGATACGGACGGATGGGGTGTCGGCGTTCAGTATGCATCTGCCGTCCGCCGCCTGACGCCCCGCGAGTGCGAGCGCCTGCAGGGCTTCCCCGACGACTACACGCTCATCCGCTTTCGCGGAAAGCCCGCCGCAGACGGCCCTCGCTACAAGGCCCTCGGCAATAGTTTCGCGGTTCCGGTTGTCCGTTGGTTGGGCCAGCGGATACAGGTGGTTGAAGAGGCTCGCAACTTGCGGCTGGCCGCCTAGGCCACGTCCTCAGTGTCTATCCAAAGCTTCTGATCGGAGCTCACGCCTCGATCGTCGAATTTTGTCGAGGCGATTGCTTCGAACTCAGAGCGGTTTAGCTCCAGAATTTCCAAACATGCTTCGTCGCCTTGCGGCAATTGAGCAGGCTCGATGAAATCTTCCAGCGCGGATTTGGTAACGACGCAGGGCACCACATTCCCAGCGTCATCCTGCATCGGAAATGCATAGGACCATTCAAACCCACGGTATTCATGCAGCTGCGCGGGCACATCGACGCGATAGAGCGGCATTACATCCCCCTATTTTTCTAGAGAGTGCCATGCAACTCAGACCCTATCAACAGGAGGCAATCGAAGCCCTCTTCGACTATTGGGCGTCCGAGCCCGGTAACCCGCTGATCGACCTGGCGACGGGCACCGGCAAAAGCCTGGTGATGGCCACGACGATCCAGCGACTGCTGGAGGGCTGGCCGGACATGCGCATTCTGATCGCAACCCATGTGGCGGAACTCATAGAGCAAGACTTCAAAGAGCTCACGGGCCTTTGGCCATGGGCGCCAGCAGGGATCCTGTCAGCAGGGCTGGGTCAACGAAACACATACGCGCAAATCCTGTTCGCCGGGATCCAAACAGCTCACACCAAAGCAGCCCAGATCGGCCACGTCGACGTGCTGATGGTGGATGAAGCGCACCTCATCCCGCCAAAGGCCAACACCATGTACGGCCGGTTCATAGAGGCGCTCCGCGCCATCAACCCGGACCTTAAGATCGTTGGGCTGACAGCCACGCCTTTCCGGCTTGGGTCGGGGCGACTCGACGAAGGCGATGACCGGCTGTTCGACAAGGTCGTCTACACCTACGGCATCGCCGACGGCATCCGCGACGGTTACCTGTCGCCGCTCGTCAGCAAAGGCATGACGACAGAGTTCGATCTGTCCGGTGTCGCGAAGAAAGGGGGAGATTATGTTCCGGGCGCTCTGCAGGATGCCGTTGATCAAGACGAAGTCACTCGCGCGGCAGTTGATGAGATCGTTGGCTATGGTCGCGACCGGCGGTCATGGATGGCGTTCTGTTCAGGAGTTAAGCACGCACATCATGTCCGAGACGAGATCCGGTCGCGCGGATTTTCTGCGGAGGTGGTCACCGGGGAGACGCCCGCACCGGAGCGGCGGCGCATCATCGAGGACTTCAAGGCGGGCCGCATAAGGTGTCTCACCAACAACAGCGTGTTGACGACAGGCTTTAACGCACCCGGCGTTGATCTGATCGCAGCCTTACGACCGACACTGTCTCCGAGCCTTTACGTCCAGGCCGTGGGGCGCGGAACGCGGCTCGCGCCGGGCAAGACCAACTGTCTTGTGCTGGACTTCGCCGGTTGGGTGATGACGCACGGCCCGGTTGATGACGTTCGCGCCCGCAAGCCCGGCAAAGGGCAGGGCGAGGCGCCGGTCAAGGTCTGTCCCGAGTGCTTCAGTCTGGTGCATGCGTCGGCGCGGGTCTGCGCTGACTGCGGCAATGAATTCGAGTTCGAGGAAAAGCCGAAGCACAAAGCGACCGCGGACAGCGCCCCCATCCTCTCGACGGCCGAACCCGAATGGCTCCCCGTCACCGGCCGTCGGTTTCGGTATCACGACAAGCCGGGGGGCACGGACAGTGTGAGGGTCGATTTCGACTGCGGGCTGACGGTGCACAAGATGTGGGTTTGCCCGGAGCACAAAGGGTTCGCGAAGCAAAAGGCCGACCGTTTCTGGGCGCAGCATGGCGGGACGATGCCAGCACCCAAGGGCGTCCAGGAGTGGCTGGACCGGGAAGGGGAGTTGCGGATGACAGCGGAAATCAGCGTGCGGCCGAGCGGCCGCTATTTCGAGGTGGTCGGCGTGAGGCCGGCCGTGGAGATGAGGGAGGCGGCCTAGTGCTCGTCTGCAATATTGAAATCTGGCCTGGCGGCAATCGTGAGAAGGCTCGAGATCTCGGCGTGGTGGAGATCGCCAACATCGGGGGAACAGCTGAAAGCGGCGACTATGCGGTGAAGCTTTCCAAGTCGCCAGAATATGCGCAGCGTCCCGGCAACTGGAAGCGCGGCGCGGTGACGGGATTCCCCCGTCTTCGGCTGGGGCCATACGATCTATTATTGCGCGCGCTGGCCGCAGCAATAGGTGACCGCAACCCGGATGCGCACGATGCGGTGGCTGCTCGATTGGCCGACATCGAGGCTGCACAATGACCGTCTGCGGCGTCGGATCACACACCCACGCAGCGCGCGGCGATGACTTCTACGCCACGCCACGCGAGGCTGTAGAAGCCCTGCTGGCGATCGAGGCCAAGTGGCTGCCATCGGGCACTATCTGGGAGCCAGCCTGCGGTGACGGGGCGATCGTCGATGTTCTGCGGGCGAGAGGGCGCAACGTCGTCGCGACGGATCTGGTCGATCGGGGTTGCCACGATAGCGTGGGCGGTTTGGACTTCATCAGGGATGGGCGCTATCCCGGCCAGGGTGTGACTCAAGCCATCGTCACCAATCCGCCATTTCGGCTGGCGCGCGAGTTCGTAGAGCGCGCCCTGCAGGAGTGTGGATATGTCGCGATGCTGCTGCGGCTCGCATTCCTGGAAGGAACCGCGCGCCGGCCGTGGTTTGAAATGCGCCCGCTCGCACGCGTCCACGTCGCCAGCCGCCGCCTGCCCATGATGCACCGGCACGGCTGGGAGGGGCCAAAGGCCAGCTCCGCCGTCTGCCACGCATGGTTTGTCTGGGACCGCAGGCACGAAGGCCGCCCGGTCATCCAGTGGTTCGACTGGAAGGATTATGCGGCGGCGAATGATAATGGATCTTCGGAGGTAGGATGCGCGTAGAGACAATCGGCCCTGCGACTCTGTATTGCGGTGATTGCAGAGAGGCGCTTCATGCAATTGGGGGGGGGCATCGAGTCCATGGTCTCTGATCCACCTTATGGCATGGCCTTTCAATCAAACCACCGCATAGAAAAGCATAGCTCTATCGCAAATGACGACTGCGCCGAACTTCTCGTTTGGGCGTGTGATCTTCCCGCGACGCATTCAAAATACATCTTTTGCAGATGGGATAACCTTAGGGAGGTGCCAAAGCCAAAGAGTCTAGTGACTTGGGTAAAAAACAACTGGTCCATGGGTGATCTTAAGCACGAGCACGCCCGGCAAACAGAAGTTGCGCTGTTCTACCCTGGACCTAATCATTTTTTCCCGACCGGAAGGCCGACCGATGTTGTTGATGCGCGACGAACCGGCAACGGAAATCATCCGACTGAAAAGCCGATATCCCTAATGATGACGGTAGTCGGATGGACGTCCGGAACAGTTTTCGACCCCTTCATGGGATCGGGAACGACTGGTGTGGCGTGCGCGAGGATGGGGCGTCCCTTTATTGGAGTTGAGATCGACGAGGAGTATTTCGAGATAGCCTGCGATCGCATCGCGAAGGCGCACTCCCAAGCCGACCTTTTCGTTTCGCCTGGGGCGCGTCCGAAGTTCGAGCAAGTGCCGCTCTTCGCCAACGACAACACCATCACCAAAGCCGCATGACCCGCGAACCACTACCGAACCGCAGACAGCATGAGGTCATCGAGTTCTTTCATGACTTCCACAAGTACACCGCCGGGATCGGCCGCTATCCGGACGGCCGCGTGGCTGAGGTGTTTATCGACTCCGGCAAGACGGGGACAGGAATGCAGATCAACGGGCGGGATGCCGCCATCGCAATCAGCATAGGGCTCCAGTACGGCGCTCCTATCGAGGACATCCGCGAGGCGCTGACGCGGCGGGGAGACGGGAAAGCGGAGGGGCCTTTGGGCGCGCTGCTGGACATACTGGAGGGAGAGTGAATGCAGGACGTGAAGAACTTCTGGCTTGGCGCTGGAGTCGGGTTGGCGGTTTCCGCCGCCTTGGCCACGGTCATCGGGACGCTCACCTTCGCTCTCGAGGCGCTCAAGCCAATCATCGGAATGGGCGCCGCTCTCGCCGCAGTGTATGCCCTGGTGCTCGCTATCGGCTTCGGCGTTATCGGTGTCGCCGTTGGCCGGGATAAACGGATGCCAGCTTCCGACTCCGCCGCCCAACTCCACGTCGAGGGCCGCTGATGGCGTGCATCGTCCTCCATAAGGATGGTGGCCTTCTCCGCCTTGTATGGAGCGACACGCGCGCCGTCGTCTACACTGTCCCGCGCCACGTGCGCCTACCAAGCCGCGATGCCGTGCGATGGCTCGCTGAGATCTGGACGACGAACCCCGACCGCATCGGAAACGTCGATGACATTATGGCCGTCGAAAACCAGTGCCAGAATCTGCGGGCGAGGGGGCGGAAATTCCGGCAGGTGAAGGCGCTAAGCGATTGGCGGGCCGGCCGCTAGGCACGGGCAATTTCCGCGATTGCCGCCCGTGCCAGAAAGCCGCTGCGGGTGTCCTTCGTGCGCCGGGCAGCTTCGTCAACGGCCGCGAGCGTGCCTTCGTCTAACGTAATCTGGACGCGCACAGCGCGGCCGCGACGGGCGACGAGGGGCACGCCCACCAATACGGCGCCGGCGGCGAGCAGGTCTTTCACGTCGGCGTCCTTGACGATGTCGGCTGCGTCGCGGGGGGCGGGAACCTCGACACCGTTTTCAACGGCAACTTCCACCCAGTCGCGCAAGGCTTCACGCGCGGCGTCGATGGCTTCGTCAAGGGTATCGGCCATTGCAGTGGCGCCGGGGAGATCGGGGAATGAGGCTCCGAAGGCGCCGTCTTCTGAACGGTCAATGATGGCGGTGTAGTATGTCATTTTCACAGATCCTTGTGTTAGCCACCCCTTATCGGGGTGGCCACTTCCAGCCGGCGGCTTTAGCGATCGAAATCATGACACCGGATGAGACCATCTTCCTGCCATGAGGAACGCGGGCGATACGCTTGAGGACCGGGTGCCAGTAGGTGATGTGCTTTTCTGACCGTGACACCACCCAACCCTCCCGTTCCAGCTGCGCCCTGATCTCTGAAGCCTTCATCGTGTTCATGTCGTCGCTCCCCGTTGATGTGTATAGTTATACACCATGAGGGCGACGTGTCAACCGATTATGTGTATCTTGATACACATAATTAGACGGGACGACAATGGCAATTCCACCAATGGAAGAACCGGCCGATTGCTGGCTGTGCCACCGACACGCCGAGGGGCTGGGTGTGGGGACGCCGCAGCAGCCCAAGTGGCTCTGTAAGGAGTGCCTCGTGATGGCCGACGACATTCGCAGGGCGCGCCGTTTGGACGCGTTCGAAGTTCTAGCGCTCACCGACGCAGGCGCGGACGGAGGGGCGTATTTGGACGCTTTGGGAAAAACTGACTTGGCCGAACTCACTGAGCATGAATTCCGCGAGTTCGTGCGGCGTGTGGTGCAGGGGTTTGGCGCAAGTCTAAGGCAGCAGATTCGAGAGGGGAGGGCGCCGTTTTGAGTATAGCTACAGTCCAGCGCCAAGCCAGCGCAGCGGAAATGGCCGCAGAGATCGACCGACGCGGTGCGGTCATCGAGAGCCTGGAGGCGGAAGTGGAATCGCTGCGCCGGGCGAACCGCCATCTCGGCGACCAGGCTGCCGCCAACCGAAGCAAGATCGCGTATCTCACCAGCGCCGAGCAGCGAGAGCGAAACGCTTGGCACCAGCGGGACAAGGCATTGAAGCGGGCCGAAGAGGCAGAGGGGAAGGCTGAACGTGCCTATGGGGCTGGCTTTCGAGATGCGATGGCCATGGCCGCGAGCGTCGTGCGCAACTGGTCGCTTCCGACGATCCAAACACCGTCTATGTGGCTGATCGATAAAGCCGGCATCGAGGCGGACATCCTGGCTATCGAACTTCCTGCGAGGAATGGGGAATGAGCATCTTCAAATGGGCAAAGCCGTCCATCACGGACAACGGCAAATCGCTTCACCTGAAAGTCACGATCGACGACGAGGCTGCGCCTGTGAAGCCCGTGCCGCCGCCGCAGGCCATGGGCTATCAGGCCCTTGATGGTTCGCTGCACGAGACAGCCAAGGGCGCCAAGTCGGTGAATGTGAAACTGCTCGTGGATGGGCTCTCCAGCGACATATGGAGTCACAGCAGGTATGCGACGGGGTATATCTGGGATCTGACAGACATCGCCAAAAGCAAAGGCACCCCCTTCCTCATCGCGCGCCTGCGTCGTCTTGCGGATGACCTTGAGCAGCACGCGGCGTAGCGCAATGACCCTCCTAACCCCCACCACCCCCACCGCGCCGACACCCTACAATCAGACTGGCTCCACGCTCGTCGACCAGGGCTTCAGCGCGATCCCATGCCGCCCCGGATCCAAAAGACCCGGTTCCTACAGTTACGGGCAGTGGTACGGCCGGAACGACTGGCAGCAGTATTGCAACCGGCTTCCGACCGACTACGAAACCCGCGCCTGGGAGCGCTGGCCGGACGCTGGCGTCTGCGTGGCGCTGGGCTATGCCGGCCTGATCGCGATCGACATCGATACGGACGATCCGGAGCTATGCGCCGCGCTGGCCGCGGTCATCCCGGAATCCCCGATCATGAAGCGCGGCCAGAAGGGTTTCACGGCGTTTTATACCGGCCCCGACACCATCAAGTCGGCCGCCTTCAACGTGAACAACGAGCGCGTCGTGGACCTTCTGGCCCACGGCAAGCAGACGGTCGTCCCGCCCACCATCCACCCGGAGACCCAAAAGCCTTATCAGTGGATCGGCGAGGCGCTCGAGTCCACGACGCCCGACCGTCTCCCCACGCTCCCCCCCGACATCGCCGAACGCATCGCGGAGGCCCTGGCACCTTTCGGATACGCGCCGACGCACACGCCCAGGCCGCAGGGGGAGGGATACGGCCACTCAATCTGGCGCGACCTGAATGCCAAGGCGCTCGAAAACCTCGACGCTTGGGTGCCAGCGCTCGACCTTCCCAAATGCAAGCGCACTCCACGCGGCTATGTGGCGGTGCCGTTCTGGCGCCCGTCCAATCGCGGTCGGCCGACGCACCAGCGCAACCCGAACCTGAAGATCACCCGCGACGGAATTAAAGATTTCCACGACGGTGATCGCGGCTACACGGCGCTCGACGTTGTCATGGAGGCACTCGGCTGCGGGCTCGACTTCGCGGACGAGTGGTTGCGCGGCAAGCTCGGATACCAGGAGCCGGACCTTTACGGCCTGGAAGCCTGGTTCCCGAAGGTCGCCGCCACCGAGTCCGCTCCCGAACAATCCGAGCCCCAGCCTGTCGCCGCGCCGCGTGCCACGGTCAACCCGTTCGCGCCATCGGCCGCCGGCGGGCTGCTCCATGCCATCTCGCAGTGGGTCTTGGACAACGGGCGGCGCCCGGTGCCGGAGTACGCCATCATGGCCGCCACGACGTTCCTGGCGGGGCTGTACGGCCGTCGCTGCGTCGGGCCTACCGGTGCGGGGCTGAACGTCTACTTCGTCGGGCTGGGCTCCTCTGCCCACGGAAAGGGCCATCCGTTGAAGGCGCTCAAGACGCTGGCCGTGGACACCGGCTTGCAGCAGCTCGTCGTTGCCGGCGACTTCACGGCCGACAGCGCCATAGAGCGCGCCTTGCGCCGCTCCCCGTCGATGGTTGTGGCGTGGGACGAGTTCGGGCTCGTGCTGCAAGGCGTGAACGGCAAGAACGCATCCTCCTGGACGCGCACGGTGCGCCGGGCGCTCCTGGAGGTCTACAGCCTTTCGGCGGACATGTGGACCGGCAAGCAGTATGCCGACCCAAAGCGCGACGACCCCGAGCCCATCTTCTGCCCCACGCTGTCGATCCTGGGCATGACGACGCCCTCGACGTTCTACGACGGGCTGGCGGACGGCAACCTGTCGGATGGCTTCCTGAACCGGATGACCGTGATCCACGCCACCGAGACACCCGAGCGCCGGAAGGCGCCTCCGGTGATGATCACGCCGCCTTCGTTGCAGGCGGAGATCAAGGCGGCGGCGAACACGCAGTTCGGCCGGGGCAACCTCGCGGGCGCAAACCACCGGGATTCCCGCGCCAGGCCGCCGCTGCACGTAGTGGAATGGGAGAGCCCGGCCGTCGAAGCGCGCTGGCTCGAAATCGAGGACTGGCAGATTGCCGAGATCGAGGAGCGCAACGGCGTCGAAGGCATCATTGGCCGAACCGCGGAACAGACGATCAAGCTCGCCACCATCCGCGCTCTGTCCCGTGACGGCGCCCGTGCACGCGTCACGCTCGACGATGTGGAATGGGGCTATGCCGTCGTCCAGCGCTCGCTCGATTGCCTCGATCGGGGCGTGCGGGAGCACATGGCGTCAAGCGAGTTCGAGTCCCTCTGCAAGGCGATCGTCGCCGCTCTGCGGAAGTCCAAGGACGGGGCTATGCCCATGGGGCACCTGCTCCGCATCAAGGGCATCTCACGATCCGAAGACCGGCACGTCAACGCGGCCATCGATCGGCTGGTGCGCGTCGGCGACGTGGTCCGCACACGCGCCCGCAACGGTGGGCAGGGGCTGAAACTGGCGGAATTGGGAGATGACGAAATTGCTGCGTAGTCGGAAGCCAGAAAAGGTGGATCCTGTTGATCTGTACGTTCTGGGTCTGCGGGAAGGTGACCGCATTGGCCACTATTGCAAAGTGGGGATCGCAGCCAACGTGCGGTATCGGATTTCCGGGCTCTCGACAGCAGTACCTTTCGAGATATTCCCGGCCCTCACTTACCCATACAGAAACCGCGGGCGAGCCAGGGCGGCGGAGAGGCGCTCGCACACTGCCTTGCGCGATCACCACATTCGAGGTGAGTGGTTTCGCCTTCTTCCGGACCAGGCAATCAGGATCATCACCCCTCACCTCGATGACAACGACCACATTTTTCTGGGGGCTTACAAAGATCGGGTCACGGTCGCGAACGACAATGTGAGGCCGCCCTTACCACGTGATCGCATGCCTTGACCGAACTTGCAGCAAACTTGTCGGCCAAACTTGCAAAAGGGGGATTCCTGCAAGTTCGAACTTGCAAACTTGCAGGAATCCGGGAAGGTCGAACAAGTTAAAAATTCCCCTTTTATCGTTATATATCATCTACTTATAACTTTAACTTGTAAATATAGGGGGTACACACATCTACCCTAAAAAGGGATATAGATTCTGAGAAATGGGTGTTTATTACAAGATGCACATAAACCGGCCCTGAGAGCCGGACGCCAACAACACGCTCTACGGCCCGCCATCACCCCAGGACAACGATGGCAACCCCACGACGAATTCCCGAATGGCGCTTGCAGCACGCTGCGATCAAGGCGCTGTTCCAGGCTCGCAAGGAAGGCATGGCCCTCCGATACGCGGCCAGCATGAACGCCGGGCTTCGCAGCCCACGAGACCGAGCAATCGCCAAAGCCACCGGCATGGCGGCCGGCGAACCCGACCTGAACATCTACCTGCCCAAGGGTCGGCTTCTCCAGATCGAATACAAGACCGAGGACGGCGAGCTGTCCTCCGAGCAAATCGACGCCCACGCTGAAATTCTCGACCTGGGCTTCCCTCCCGTGGCCGTTGTCGTCGCCAAGGACGAAGACGACGCAGCCAATCAAACCCTCAAGCTCGTGCGCCAGCGCATCCAGGACATCCAATGACCATTGCAGCCAACGACAACACACCATCGGCCCGTAAGCTCGCGATGGATACGGAGCGCAAGAGAGACGACCGAGCGGCCGAAAAGCTGAAACGATCGATCCGGGCTCGGCAGGCGATCGGGGACGGATGGGACGGCAGGCCCGACAACGACAATATCGCGTGGCCGCTTGCCAAAGCGCTTTTGGCCGAAAAGAACGGCGACCTGCTCAAGTACGCCATCCGGTACAGGCAAATCGAGGCCAGCGCGACAAGCGGCGCGCAACTGGGAGGGACATCGCAGGGCATGGAGTTCATGCCGCTCGATCAGCGAACCTGGCTCAATGCGAAGGGCGAGGTGGTGAACAAGGGTGCCCGGAGACTTACCGCCGTCGAGGTGACGGGTGATATTGGCACACACAACGGCGCGAAGGTCGCAAAGAAGTGGAACGGCGACGCCAAGGTCCACGCGATGATCGATGACAAGGCCTTGCTGGCGCAGCTACGCAACCGGCTGGGGATCATCCTAGAGCCTTTCGAGGAGCTCGTGCTGCACGGAAAGACCTATGAGCACGTGGGCCGGATGATGGGGATCGGCAACCACGCTGGGGCGAAAGGCGCGGCATCAGCCTTGGTTCACATGGGCCTCATCGCCATCCGCGACGCGCTTGGCGACGTCACGCGCCAGCAACTCGCGGCATAGCGTATACCCACATCGCCCCGCCGTGCGGGTTAATGGGAAGCCACCGAATTTCAGGAGCGCGTCCTAGATGACGAAGCGTCCAAGCCTCGACCACTACGACAACCGCGACTACGACAACGCCACGCTACTCACTGGCGACGCATGGGCCAACGATGCCCTCTACATCTCCATGACCGAGGGCAGAACGCATGCCCGCGACAAAGCGCTGCTGAAGCAGTTCGGCGTGGATGGAAGCGTCCCGCTTCATCAGGCGATGATCAATGCTGGCTTGGCGGCCAACGATAACAGTCCACCCGTCGCCATGGCCATTGCCGCTTAGCAGAATCTGGGCAGGCTAACAGTTTGCCGATGCGCATCAGCGATCGGACTGCCCACGTAACGAGGCCGCCCTGGCTATATGCCGGGGCGGCTCACCCCTTCTCTATCGGGCCACGCACCCGATAGTTCTCGTCGATCTCGCAATCTGGCACGAAGACGAAATCATTCCCGTCGCAGCGCTTGCAAACGATGCCCGTCCGGCTGGCAATGTCAGCAGCCTGAAGTTCTTCCTGTGTGGGCAACTGCCCCGATATGGGCGGTATGTGAAAGCCGGGCAGGGCAATGATGCCGCACCTTCGGCAGATCGGGAGATAGTAGACGGCGCCGGGCGGTGGGGCCGCGTCCTCCGGTGGGTTCTTGATCTGGACAACATTGTCCATGGCATGCCTCCACGTTCGTTCGCTGTCCGTCAACGCTGGCGGCAGCGAGTGAGTTCAAGCGCAGCAACAACCGATCTGTACCCGCCCGCCTCGAACGAGGTGAAGTGGCGCAGCCACCGGCCTTCGGGCGCGACGCGTGAAGTTGGCGGTTATTGCAGAATGCCGGCAGCCTCGAAGTCAAAATCCTGCTGGTTGCAACGCTCGCAAACGATGTTGAGAGCTTGAGGAATGTTGGCCGCCTCAAGTTCTTCCTTCGAGGGCAGGATGTCACCAGCCGGCTCTATAGCGATCCCACGATCGTTGACGATGCGACAATGCTTGCACACAGCGTAGTACTTGACCGAAGTTGCGCTTAGCTTGTCCTCGGTGACCGGCGGAACGTTCGCGATCTCAATGTGGCTCATCGCTTCTCTCCGTTTATGTTCCCTATTTGTTCACGTCGAGGGATGAGAGTCAAGTTTGGTGCGCTCACACATTCGCGCGGGAGAGCCACGAAGGTGGATGCCTGCGGTTCGTTCGCGGACATGAAAGCCCGAAGCCCAAGCGGACGCCGTATGGCTCCGCAGACAGTGGCGACCAACAATACCTGCCGCGCCTCTCAACGACGCGCACCCTGGCGGGTTACTCCTTGGTGCGGCGGCGGTTTGGCGTCTTACAATGGTGTCTAAGACCATTCGCCATTCTGCCTGGGTTAGTTCAACTGGCGCCTTTGGCGTTCTCAGCGGGTGCAACTCCCGAGAGCCGACTGACAGGGTCGGTGCCGCACCTCTACCTTTCTCCCCTGTCGGCGCGAGCTGGCAGGACACGCGGCGGCCCCGGCTGCCGCGTTTTGCCGCCGTAGCTCATCTGGAAGAGCAGTCCCTTTGTACGGCACAGGTCGCGGGTTCGATTCCTGCCGGCGGCTCCAACACTACCGAGGCATCCACATGCACGCCGTCGCTATCGCCTTTTGGGTGCACGCCCTCCACTGCATGTGGGTTGGCATGTTCGGAACCTGATCGCCGCAAGGCGACCCTCGGCCGGGTCGAGCGCCAACGTGCTCCCCGGCCGCTTTTCTTGGAGAGCAACATGTCCCTGATCCAGCGCATTCTCGATCGGCTGCGTGAGGCTTGCCGGCCCCTCGTACCGGCCTTCTGATGCAAATCCTCGTCTCCACAGATGGCGTCATTCAGCAGTTCGCTGATGCCATCCAACCTGCACGCATGCAGCGCGCCATGCGCGAGGGCTTGCAGGAGGGCGGCAAGAAGACGCTGACGCAGGTCCGTCGGGCCTTGCGCACGCAGACCGGTGTGAAGGCCTACAGGGCTATCTTGGAGCGCACGCACGGCAGCATGGCCGGCGACCTCGCCTACGTCATCCGTGGCGAGGGCAAGGGAATGCCGATTGGCAATTTCCGTGTTGGCGTGAACAGCAAGGGCGTGCTGGCGTTCCCATGGGGCACGGCACACCAGTTCAAGCGATCGTTCGCTGTGGGTGGCAGGTATCGGGCGCGTACCACGTCGGCCCGCTTCCCCATCCGCGCACTCTACGGCCCGTCTGTGGCCAAGGAGATCGTGAAGGACCAGAGCGAGCAGACGTTCGAGCAGTCGGCGCGCACCTTTGTGCTCGATGCCATCACCCGCCGCGTCATGAGAGCGATGCCGTAAAACATGTTTCACAGATATTCATGCTGCACCGCACAATGGTTGCGTGTGTAACATGTCCCATTTTGGCACGCGGGTCCTTCCCCGGTACCCCCACCCCTGCGCGGCGGCGGCAGCCCTAAATTTCTCTAGTTTCAGCCAAATTTCCGAGGTTCGCACTTGGGTGTTTCACGTCGAGAGCTGGCCCGGATCCTCGGGGTGTCGGAGGCCGGCGTCCGAAAGGCGCTGAGCCAAGGGAAAATCACGGCGCTGCCCGATGGGACGATTGATCCCGAGGCGGCGCGCGAGGCTTGGGCCAAAAACTCCGACCCGGCGCGCACCAAAGTGCGCAGTGCGCGCACTGTGCGCACGGATCCCGAACAGGCAGCGCCCCTCGACGAAGGCACCGCTCGTGAAGCGGTCAACCTGATCAAGCGCGTGTTGATGGAGGAGGGCGGGGCTGAATCCACTGGCCTCGACTTCGACCAGGCCCGCACCGCTGAGACCATCCTGAAAGCACGCGAGCGCGACATCCGCATCGCGAAGCTGCGGAAGGAACTCGTGCCGCTTGAGGCTGTCCGCAAACACGTCAATCGAGCCTTCACCGGCTATCGCCAGGCGGTGCAGGGCATCCCGGCGCGCTTCGGCGCGCAGATGGCAGCCGAGGTCGGCTGTGACGTTGGGCTGCTCGACGCGGCGCTGAACAAAGTGATCGCGATGGTGCTCGATGAATTATCAAGCCCGGTGGTCCGAGCCTGATGCAGAGTACCAAGGCTTCGCCGATGTAGAGGACGAGCTTCGGTATGCCATCCGGCCGGAGCCCGTTCTAACGGTTTCGCAGTGGGCGGATAAGTACCGCGTCCTCTCGACCAAGCTGGCGGCGGAAGCCGGCAACTATCGCACCGATCGAGTGCCGTTCCTGCGTGACGTGATGGACGCGCTGTCGCCCATGCACACCGCACGGCGCGTCGTGTTTATGAAGTCAGCGCAGGTTGGGGCCACCGAGGCCGGCAACAACTGGCTCGGCTACATCATGCATTGGTCGCCGGCGCCCGTCATGGGCGTGTGGCCGACCGTCGACACCGCCAAGAAGGTTTCGCAGCAGCGCGTTCAGCCGCTGATCGATGATTGCCCGGAGTTGCGGGCCATCATGGGTGACGCCAAGTCGCGCGACAGCGGCAACACGGTGCTCGCCAAGACGTTCCCCGGCGGTATCCTCGTGATGACAGGCGCCAATTCCGGCGTTGGGCTGCGCTCAATGCCGGCGCGTTACGCCTTCCTCGACGAGGTGGATGCCTATCCTGGCGACGTGGATGGCGAAGGCGATCCAATTGCCCTTGTCGCGAACCGCACGACGACCTTCGGCCGCAAGGCCAAGATGTTCCTGGTGTCCACGCCAACGATCCACGGCGAAAGCCGGATCGAGCGTGAATACGAGAAGTCGGACCAGCGCCGTTACTTCATTCCCTGCCCAGACTGCGGCGGAATGCAGTGGCTGAAGTGGGAGCGGTTGAAGTGGGATCCGGGCAAGCCGGAGTCCGCGCATTATGCCTGCGAGCACTGCGGCGTCTACTTCGAAGAACGCCACAAGACAGCCTTCCTCGCTAAGGGCGAGTGGCGCGCGACGGCCACTCCCTCGGATCCGCACTCGGTCGGCTTTCACATTTCCGGGCTCTACTCGCCGTTGGGTTGGCTCTCCTGGGAGGAGATGGCCCGCGAGTGGGAAGAGGCCCAAGGCGACGTCTCGAAGCTCAAGACCTTCAAGAACACGCGCCTCGGCGAGACGTGGTTCGAAGCGTCCGAGCTGGTTGACTGGGAGCGGATCTACGAGCGCCGCGAAAGCTGGCAGCCGGGGACATTGCCATCGGGTGTGACACTGCTCACGGCCGCGGTCGACGTGCAGGCGAGCCCCGCTCGCCTCGAGCTCCACGTGTGGGGCTGGGGCGACGGGCTGGAAAGTTGGGCGGTCGAGCGGCGGGTCTTATACGGCCCGGCAGACGATCCCAAGACTTGGGCGGGGGTTGAGCAAGCCCTCGACGACACCTGGCGTCATGTGTCCGGCGTGCAGATGAAGATCGATCTGCTCGCGGTGGATACAGGCGACCAGACGACGGCGGTCTACGGCTGGATCTCGAAACAGGACCAGGCGCGCGTGTTGGCGATCAAGGGGCGCCGCGGCTACGAGGCCAATGCTCCCGTGGCGTCGCCGACGAACATTCCATTTGGGCGGCGCAAGCGAGCCATCCGCCTGCGGATGGTCACTGGCGACGTGTTCAAGGCGGAACTCTATCGGTTCCTGCTCCGCGGTCGCGAAGAGGACGGCGCTTACCCTCAGGGGTATGTGCACGTGCCTGATTTCATGGATGCCGAGTGGTGCAAGCAATTAGTGGCGGAACGCCGGGTTCGAAATAAGACCGGTCGCTACGAATGGAAGATCGACCACAAGGCCAACGAGGCGCTCGATTGTCGGGTTTATTCCCGAGCGGCCCTCTGGACACGCGGTGTGGCGTCCTGGTCGCCGGAACGGTGGAAGCGGGAGCGCGAGGTCCGAGGCCTTGATGCGGTTCCGGTCGAACGGGTGCAGCAGACGCAGCCCCGAGCCAATTCATTTCTAGGTGAGAGGCGGCGCGGATGGCTGACCTGACGATCGAGGAGAAGCGAGAGCTTCTCTTGGACTTGAAGCGCGCGCTCGCCATGGGCGCGCGGCGTGTCCGTGCTGGTGATCGGGACATCGAGTATCGCTCTCGCGAAGATATGAAGCGGATCATCACCGATCTGGAAGCCGAGTTGGACCCGCCCACGCGGCCAGCCTCAAGCGCTCGCCTCATCTCCTTCCATAGGGGGTAGCATGAACTTCCTCGACCGGGCGATATCCTACGTATCGCCCAAGGCGGGGTTGCGGAGGCAGCGGGCGCGTGCGCAATCGGACATCTTGCGCCGCGGCTACAGCGCGACAAAGCCGAGCCGAGCAAACGGCGGATGGGTGCGTGCTGGCACTTCTGCGGATGCAGAGATTGGCGCCGCGGCAGACAAGCTGCGAGCTATTCAGCGCGACCTCAACCGCAACAACCCGACCGCCGCCAAGGCTGTCACCGCCTGGGTGAATAACCTGGTCGGCCCAGGCATCGTGCCGCGAGCCAACACGGGCAACGCCGAACAAGACAAGATCGTCAACGATCTCTGGGACGAGTTCGCAAAGGTCGCTGACGCAGACGCTGGATCTGACGTGTACGGGCTCCAGGCGCTCGGCGCGCGCGAGATGGTGGAGGGCGGGGATGCGCTCATCCGACGTCGGCCTCGGAAGTCGCGCGACGGTCTGCCGATCGCGATGCAGCTCGAGGTTCTGACCGCTGACTACCTCGACTCCTCGGTCACGCAGAGCCCGGCAGGGCGTGAGGTGATGCAGGGGATCGAGTTGGATGCCCTCAACCGTCGTGTCGCTTATTGGCTCTACAACAAGCATCCCGGCGACGCTTACCGCATCGGACGCAACGATCTTAAGTCGCGCGCCGTCGCCGCCCAGGAGGTGACACACCTCTATTGGCGCGAGGCCAAGCAACTCCGCGGCGTTCCGTGGGGTGTTTCAGCAATGGAGCACCTGCGGGATCTCGCCGACTACGAGCACGCGGAACTGCTTCGGAAGAAGCTGGAAGCGTGCGCCGTCGGCGTGGTTTCCGACTTGGAGGAGGGGACAGGAGCTAACGGCGAGCCGCTCGTTGGCTCGAGCGCCATAGTCGACAGCACCGGCCAGATGGTCGACCGCTTCGAGCCTGGCATGTTCGTGCATGCCCGCGGTGGCCGCTCAGTGACGTTCAACCAGCCTCACGCGGTCGGCGGCTACTACGAATACAAGCGGGCCATGCTGCGGACGATCGCAGCGGGCTACAGGTTGCCGTACGAGATCCTGTCTGGCGACCTGGAGAACGTGAACTATTCGAGCATCCGGGCCGGGTTCTTGGAGTTCCGCCGCTTGGTCGAGTCGCTGCAATGGCAAGTCTTGATCCCGCTCATGTGTGAGCCAATGTGGCGCTGGTTCTGCGACGTTGCTTATCTCGAAGGCAAGATCGACTCGCCGAATATTCCGGTGATTTGGACGCCGCCGCGATTTGAATCGATCGACCCAATCAAGGATGTCACTGCCGACATTCTGGAGGTTAGGGCAGGCCTCACAAGCATGTCCGACGCGATCGCAAAGCGCGGACAGAACGCTGATGACGTGCTGGCCGACATCAAGTCGTGGAACGACAAGATCGATGCCGCTGAGATCATCCTCGACACGGACCCCCGGCGCGTCACCCACACGGGCGCGATGCAAGCCGCACTGACGCTGGCGACGAAGGACTAATATGCACAACACGATCGAGCTGCCCCGCCAGGTGCGGGGCGCCGAGGTGCGCGCGCAGAGCTTCAACGAAGAGGCGAACACGATCGACATCGTGTGGACCACTGGAGCTCGGGTGCGTCGCTACTCGTGGTCGGACGGGCCGTATGACGAGGAGCTTGAAGTCTCCGCGTCGGCTGTCCGGCTGGAGCGCCTGAACGCAGGCGCTCCCTTCCTGAACACACATGACAGTTGGTCGCTCGAGAACGTGATCGGGAACGTCGTCCCCGGCACAGCTCGTATTGAGAATGGGCTTGGCGTGGCCAAGGTCCAACTCAGTAAGCGCGAAGACGCGGCCGGCATTGTTCAGGACATTCGAGACGGTGTGATCCGCAACATCTCAGTTGGCTACCGGATCCACCGTGTTCTGAAAGAAGAGAGCGACGACACGCAGCCCGCTCTTTTTCGCGTGACCGATTGGGAGCCGCTGGAAATCTCCGCGGTGCCGATCCCTGCTGACCCAGGCGCACAGATTCGCTCCGACGTCGGCACAAACACTGTGATCATCGAGCGCTCCGGCGCTTCTCTCGAGGGAGCCTCTATGGCTGACCAGAATACCGCCGCAGAGGCCACTCGCGGTAACGACACTCCCGCCGCCCCGGTTGTTGAGCAGCGCGACACCGCGGCCGAGCAGGCCCGCATTGACGCTGCCGTTGCAGAGCGCGTCGAGCAGGCCATCTCTGACGAGGCCGAGCGCGTTGCCAAGATCACCGAGCTTGCGGCTCGTGCCCGCATGCCTGAGTTCGGCGCGGAGCACGTTCGCAAGCGCACAAGCCTTGCGAATTTCCGCGTGGCTTTGCTCGATGCGATCGCCGATCGCGACGATGGTGAGACGGCGCCGCGCGCTAGTGTTGGCGAGGAGCATCATGAGAAGCGCGCCGCGCTGATGCAGTCGGCGCTGCTCCACCGTGCTGACCCCGCGGCGCCGTTGGCCGATGGCGCGCGTGAGTACCGCGGCTTCTCGCTGATGGACATGGCGCGCGAGGCGCTAGAAGTTCGTGGCACCCGCACCCGCGGCATGTCGCGCAACGAGATCGCCGGCGCGGCACTTGCGCAGCGTTCGGGCTATGGCTCGACCTCGGACTTCCCGATTATCCTCGGCAACGTCGTGAACACGACCCTGCGCGCCGGATATGAGGCCGCCGGCCAGACCTTCCGACCGCTCGTCCGTGAAGTCACCGTGTCCGACTTCAAGGCGGTGAACCGGGCGCAGCTCGGCGAGGGCCCGGCCTTCGACAAGGTCAACGAGAGCGGCGAGTACAAGCGCGGGTCTCTGGCCGAGGGCAAGGAATCCTACAAGATCGCGACCTACGGCAAGGTGATCGCCATCACGCGTCAGGTTATCATTAACGATGACATGAACGCGTTCGGTCGCATTCCGCAGCTCATGGGTGGCGCCGCTGCACAGCTTGAGAGCGACCTCGTTTGGGCGCAGATCCTTGGCAACCCGACCATGGGCGATGGGACCGCGCTGTTCCATGCGAACCACGGCAACCTGCCCACGGCCGCGGCCTTCGACATTGCAGCGCTGGGCCTTGCCCGTGCCGCGATGGCGAAGCAGACCGGCCTCGACGGCAAGACTGTACTGAATATCCGGCCGGTGTACCTGATCGTCCCAGTGGCCCTGGAAACGACTGCCGAGCAGAAGCTTAAGTCCGTGTTCTATCCGGAAACCTCCGCCGGCGTGGCAACCAACTCGATGAAGAAGCTCGAGATCATTACCGAGGCTCGCCTCGACAATGGTATCGCCAAGGGCGCGGCCACCCAGAGCAACATCGCCGGTTCGGCAACTGCCTGGTATCTGGCGGCTTCGCCAGCCCAGATCGACACTGTCGAGCTTGCCTATCTTGAGGGCAATCGCGGTCTCTACATCGAGAGCCGCCAGGGCTTCGATGTGGATGGCCTTGAGGTGAAGGCCCGCCTTGATGTCGGCGCCAAGACGATGGAACACCGCGGCTTGCTCAAGAATGCCGGCACGTAAGGTACGGGGGCGCTGTGGCGCCCCTTCTTCCTCGAGGAGGGATTTTTCATGAAGAACTACATCCAGCCGGGCGACACTCTGACGTTGCCGGCACCCTATGCGGTGGCATCCGGCGATGGCGCCCTGGTCGGGACCGTTTTCGGCGTTGCGACCGGAACCTACGCCAACGCCGAAGAGGGCGAGTTCAAGACGAATGGCGTCTTCGACCTGAAGAAAAAGGCCTCGCAGGCCTGGACGGTCGGCGCGGCCATCTACTGGGATAACACGAACAAGGAAGCCACCACGACCACGACCGACAACACCAAGATCGGTGTTGCGGTGCTGGCCGTTGGCTCCAGCGCCGGCGAAACGATCGGCCGTGTACGTCTGAACGGCTCGTTCTGATGGCGGGGGCCCTGGCGCTGCTTGATCGGTGGGGCGTGTTCGTCCCGCCGAATGCTCGGGTTACCCCGGATGCGCTTCGGGCTTACCTCGCAGGCTGGCCCCGGATGCAGACGATCGTCAACGCCATCCTCGCATAAGGAATTGCCGGCATGTCCCTCTTTCAACGCACTGAGCGGCGTGCCGGCAGGACCGTGGATGGCTACCACGCCGAATGGCTGATGTGCTCCGCCAAGCCGGACGCGCGAAAGGCTGTCGGCGCCGGATCGGCCGGGACCGCCACTCGCCCTGACCTGCGATTCAAGGCGCTGTTCTTCACGAACAGCGGCGAGAAGGATCTGAGCGGCGAGACGCTTGACGGCCGCTGGCAGACGCAACTTCCGTATTGCGACGCCAAGGTCGACGTTCGGCCGGAAGCGATCCCCGAGGGATACGTCTTCCGGGAGGGTGACCGCATTGTCGCCGAGGATCGGCCTGGCAGCCCGTCGTTCGAGATTGCCCGCGTTGACCGGGTTGGCCTTGGCCGGATCTCGCTGCGCCTCAACATCATAGGTGGCTGATGCTGTCACGCCTGGCCCTGCGGACGCTGGCGGTCCTGGCCCTGCGCGGGAAGACGTGGGCCGGGGATGAGGTCTATGACTCGTCCTTGGCGGCGATTGACCAGATCGAGCAGGGTGAGAAGCGCCCATTCATCTCGGTCTATGTCGACGACGCCACCTACGACCCGCAGGCATCCGACATTATGACAGCGCCGTGCGCGGCGTCTCTTGTTCTCGAGATCGGCGTGACCGCCCGGATGCGGGATGAGAATGGCGAGACCCTGTGGGGCGTTCCGTTGACGGACGCCGGCATGGAGACGTCGCTCGACGTCATCGAGCGGCAGGCCATGCGGACGCTGTCCCAGGATCCCGCGCCGTGGTCGGAAATGTACCGCCGTTTCGTGTCCCGCACGAAGAAGCGGACATCGACGCGAGGCGCATCGTCGGAGAAGGGCATCCGGTTCGCCGGGCGGCAAGTGACCCTCGACGTTGAGTTGTTCAGGGATCCAGCTTTCGGCGGCCCACCGGGTCCATTGTGGACCGATCTAATCGCTGCGTTTGAGCAGGATCCCGCCTTGGCAAGCACCGCTGAGATCTTTCGCGCGGCTATTGCTGAAGACGCCGGACTGCATGATTGGCAGCGCGTTCGCGGTTATCTCGGGTTGACGCTCGATCAGGCTCGCGCCTTGCAGATCGCGCCGCCAGAGCCGGCCGAAGACACGTCGCCTCCTTTGCTGCATGTCACGGCGCCCGGCGCCGAGCCGGAGCCCCCGACCTATGAGCTTCCGTGACCTGACGCGGGCGGTGCTGGACATCCAGTACCGCCTTGCGGAGATCGAGCGCCGCGGCCGGAACGCCAACCGCATTGGCACCGTAAAGGCCGAAGATATCGACGCCGAGAGGGGGCTGGCACGGGTGGTGCTATCCGAAAAGGATGGCAAGACCTACAAGACCGGCTGGTTGCCTTGGAGTGAGCAGTCGGCCGGCGCGGCCAAGACGCACTTTCCGCCGAGCGGTGAGCAGCAAGTGCGGGTGCGTTCGCAGAATGGCGAACTATCCGACGCTGAGATTGAGCTAAGCGTCCCGTCCGATACGAATACGCGCGCGTCCAAGAAAGCCGACGAGAACGTCCTGCTCGAACGCGGCAAGACCCGTATCTCGGTCAGCGATGGCGGGGACACCGTCACGCTTTCGTGCGGAGCTTCGTCCATCACGATTACGGATGGCGAGATCCGCCTGAAGGCTCCCAAGATCCATCTGAACTGAGGCGAGCCCCATGCCTGGAATTGCCCGGCGTCCGACGGACGCGGCCGGCGGCAACCACATGTCTGGTGCCCAGCACACGGTCTTCGCGGAGGGCGCGGAAGTAGTCGTGCTCGGCGACCTGGTGCAGCCGCACGGGCCGCCGCCGCATAGTCCGCCACCGGCCATGGTGGAAGCGTCAAGCACCGTCTTCATCAACGGAATCCCGATCTGCCGGGCCGGCCATCTGGCCTCGTGCGGACACGCAACAACCGGTTCAAGCACCGTCTTTCACGAGGGCTGACATGGAAAAGCAACGCTACGAAGTCCTGAAAGAGGGCTTCCTGAACAACGCCTACAAGAAGGCCGGCGATATCGTCCGCATGACCGAGGCCGAAGCGAAATACTTCCTGCCTCCGCATGACGATCGGCTCGCTCCCGCCAAGCCCGCCAAGCCAAAGAAGGCGTAAGGGATGGGAAGCGCCGGCTTCGATCGGCGCACGGGCAAGGTTCTGCGGGACTGGGACCACACGCGCCAATCCATCGAGATCATCCTCACCACCCCCAAGTTTACGCGCGTGATGCGCCGTCAGTTCGGCGCCGATCTCCAGAGCCTCATCGACGCTCCAATGAACCCGCGGGTGATCCTTGCGGCCTTCGTCGCCATCGCCGAGGCCCTGGAGCCGCGTGAGGTCGAGGGCTTCCAGTATGGCGAGCCTCGGTTTCGGCTGGTCAGCGTGAAGGTGGCTGACGCGCAACCGGACGGGCGGATCACGTTCGAGCTTACCGGCACCTATTTCCCGAACGGGCATCTGGGTGACTTCACGACCGGCAGCGAGCGGGTCGCCTCCGTTTCCGTGTGAGGTTTTCCATGAGCCGCTTTTCGGCGTCGACGCTCGACTTGTCGCGCATCGACAAGAGCACGCTGTTTGCCCCCCTGTCGTTCGAGACGTTTCGTCAGGAGCGCATCGACGACCTGAAGGCGCGGCTCGAGGCCGCCGGGATGGAGTGGGACACGTTCTCGCTTGAGGACGACTCGAACATCCCCCTGCAGGAGGCGGGCGCGACGCGCGAGATGTTCGTCTCGCAGCAGATCCGCGACGTCGCCTACAACCTGACCCTTGCCTTCGCGAAGGGCGCCTGGCTCGATCGCTTGGGCGACCAGCACGGTACGGCGCGCATGCCGCTGGTGGTGGATCCGCGGCCGTTTGTGGACGCGCCCGAAGACTGGGAGTCCGACGACCGATACCGCGGCCGCATTCAACTGGCGCCCGAGGGCTTCGCGTCGTCCGGCACGCCTGGTGGCTATCTCTACCACGCGATGGCCGCTTCGATTGACGTGCGTGATGCGGCGGTCGTGGTCCTGAACAAGGGCAAGAACGACCCCATCGTCGAGATGACGATCCTGTCCCGCGTTGGGGAAGGCGAGCCCTCGGCTGAGCTTACGCGCACTGTTCGCTCCCGGCTGATGCGCGATGACATCAAGCTTTTGACAGACGCCCTGCGCGTCCGACCAGCTCGGCCCGTTCCATATGTCGTGAAGGCCACCCTGCTTATCCCGCCAGGGCCCGATTCCTCGGTCATCAAAGCGAATGCAACCGCGTCGGTGCGGGCGATGGCCGACCGCTACCGGCGCATTGGCGGCGGCGTACCGCATTCGGCCATTGTGGCGTCCTTGCATGTCACAGGGGTCGACAGCGCGGTTCAGATCGCACCGGCCAGCAGCGTCGAAACCCTGCGCTTCCAGTATGGGCTGCTGACGGGCGTCGATATCGCGGTGGAGGTGATGAGTGGCTGAGCCAGTCTCTCTTTTGCCTGACCCGACGCCCTGGGAACTGTCTCACGATCTGACCGACGCCAAGCGATGGTCGCTGCTCGATCCACAGTGGATCGTGCGCCAGACAGATCCCGTGACGTGCGATCCGGCGACGCTCCCGGTCATTGCCTGGGGGCGCTCAGTCGATCTCTGGTACGATGACTGGAGCCTGGAAAAGAAGCGCTACGTCGCTGCCAACTGGTACGCCTACGAGCGTCTGAAGGGCAAGGCCGAAGGCTTCCGGCGCTTCTATAGCCTGGTTGGTGTCAAGCTTCTCAAGGTCACGGCCCCGCCGCAGGGTGTCTATCCGAAGCGTGGCTGGACCGACGAGGAACGGCAGCGCTACCTCGCCCAGTTTCAGCAGATCCGCATCTATCCGAAGGTTCCGGTACGCGAGTTTCAGCGCGGGTTCTTCGTCGCCTCTGCGGCGCGATCGAAGGCCTTCGTCGGCCGGGTCGCGCCGACTGCGCACAAGGTCACGATCGATACCGTTCTGCGTGAGGCGCGTCTCTACGACCCCGGGTCGGGCCAGGAGACGCTGCTGACGCGCCGTGAGGTGGTCAGTCAGACGGTCCACTTCGGATCGGCGTATCGCTTCGAGGACATCGTCCTCCCCGCGAAGGACCGCGGCTTTTATGTCGGCGACCATCTTCGCAATCGGTATCTGCGTGGTGAGCGTGCCCCTGAACGGGTCATCCGCACCGAGATCCAGCGCCCGTACGGAGTTGCGGTCTCCCGGCCCCAGTGGTCGAGCGTTGTCCCAACCGGTCGGCTGATTTCGATCAAGCCTGACTTGATCCGCGAACGCTTCCGGGATCGAGGCGCCTTTATCGGGCGCGCGTCTACGGGCAAGCGCACGGCGATCTATCCCAAGCGCGACAAGGCGTGGCAACACGTCTACGAGCGCTTCTACCTCTACGATCGGACGCGCGACAAAGGCGTGTCGGCTGGCGAACGCGGATCCTACGTGGGTCGCTGCTACCTCGGCATGACGCCCTACACGGCGCGCATGAAGGTTGAGATCCGCGGCAAGCGCAAATCCCGCGAGTTCCGAGTTGGGCGTCCGCCCGGCCTCTATCTGAAAGCCGAAGATCGCAGGCTGCTCGACCGCGCCCTCGAGGCCACACGCGCCGCGAAGCCCTTGCGCGACACGATTTTTCTACAAACCCAGACCCGCCGTAATCGCCGCTTTGGCGACCGGATGACCTTTGGCGACCGGATCATCTTCGGCGCGAAAGTGGAGACATAGCCCTGTGCTGAGAGAAGTCATCTTCCGCGATGATCAGAAGATCACTACGCCGGACCTGAATAACCTTGGCGCCTTCTCGCGCCAGACCTTTGACGCCCTGGTCGCCAACGCGGTTTCGAGCCTTCGCTACTACACGGGCTTTACTGTCACGAAGACCGGGCAGACCGAAATCACGGTTGCCTCGGGCCACTATTGGGGCGGCGGTCCGGTATTCGTTCGATCTGAGCCGACCGTCTTCAACGTCCTGACGGGCGGCACGTATATGCCGAACGTCACCAAGCGCATTGTCGCCATCGTCGCGTATGGCGAGGCGATTGAGACCGACGTCCAGGAGCGGTCTTTCGAGATCGACGACCAGGGCAACACCGAGCCGCAATCGGTCGCCATGGAGCGGCTGCGCTATGCGCGCATCGCGTTGGTGCCCGGCGCCGAAAGCCCGAGCCCCGTTCGTCCGACGCTTGATGTCGGCCTGATTCCCGTCGCTTGGGTGACGCTCTCGACGTCAGGCGTCGACGCCGTTGAGATGGACGAGAGCTACCGACTCCCGTCGGTTGAATCGTTGAAGCAGCTGATCGACGCCATCAACGTATGGCGCGCCCAAATCGGTCAGATCCTCGACACCATCCAGTCGGAGCTGGTGCGCATTCAGGCGGCGATCCCGCCGGACTACGGCGATCTCCTGCTTCGCCTACTGGCACGGTTGGAGGCGTTGGAAAACCTCGCCAAGCAACCGGCCAGCGCCGTCAAGACATTCATCGACAAGTTCTCCAACCTGTCCGACAGCGACACGGCCTATGCGGGCTACGCCGCGCTGGTGGATGATGGCCTGCGATTTCCGCAGGGCACTCCGAGCTACACCGCGGTGGCTCTGGCCAACCCACTCGACGCCAAGGTCAAGATCACCAACGGCATCATGACGCCGGCGCAAGATGACACGGCGGTGCGCTTGGCGATCAGCAACCCGGATGGCGCTCTATCGATCAGCCAATATCCGGTCCAGACAACCGAGCGCGACCAGAAAATGATGACGCGCACCGTCACCAAGTACGGTGACTGGTTCAATCTGTGCCGCGGCGGCCCGAAAACCAGCGTGGGAGATCTCCTGCGCTATCTCGGCGATGATATGACGCTCGCTGAGGCGAAGGTGGTCTATGAGACCCTGTTCAATACCCTCAAGGCCGGAAATATCGAGCTCGACGACAAGCATCAGTTCGAGTTCCGTGGGAATGACGGAGAGACCTATACCTTCGAGATCAAGAGTTACAAGGCGGGCCGGGGGGCCTACAACATCCGGCTCGTTTCGTTGGAGACGCATGAAGAGCCGTATTGGGACACGGTGACTAAGACCGTTGCGGTCACCGCCTCGCAGATCACCCAGACGTTCCTGAACGCGACGAACGGGTGGCTGACGGAGGTCGGCATTCAGTTTGACCAGGTCGGCACGACGAGCGACGTTCAGGTCTATGTCATCGAAGTCGACAGCGACAAGCCGCTCAAGAACTCCATCATTTCGCGCGGCGCTATTCCCGTCGCGAACCTTGTTGGAAATGCGCTCAACAAGTGCCAGATCGAGCCCGTCTACCTCAAGGGTGGCCGCGCCTATGCGATTGGCATTGCGTCGACTGGCAATCACTTCGTGAAGGTCCGCACGGGCAACAAGTATCTGTCGGGTTCGGCCTTCTACCTCTCCGATCTCGGCGAATGGGAGCCCGTTCAGAACAGCGGCGACATCTGCATCAGCCTGTTTTTCGGGGCCTTCAAGCAGTCTCGCATCGAAGTCCAGATGCAGCCCCTGACACGTGTCGACGGCATCGCGGGCATTCGCCTGAATGCCGCTCAGTACGTCCCGGAAGGAACCCAGTTGCTCTGGGAGGTTCAGCGGGCAGGCAAGTGGTATCAGATCTCAGAGGGCGAATACGGCGCCCTGGACGGAAACCCGACGCTGGTCAACTTGCGTGCGGTGTTCGTCGGAACGCGCGATCTGATGCCGGCGATCGACATGACGCAGACCGAGATCGAACTGCTCGGCCCGGTCGGCAACCTGACGCATTTCTCGAAAGAGAGGACGCTTGCAAGCTCCACCACGAGCATCCAGGTCCACTATGACATCGCCGGGTACGACGCCAGCAAGCACACCTTCGGGTGCAGCCTGATCCTGGATGGCGGCGCGACTGAGACCGCAGACAGCGTGACCGTCACACCAGACCCACTTGACGCGACGACAGCTCGCGCAGTGGCGGTGTTCACGCCGGCGACCCTGACAAAGTACCGCGTGAAAACGACAGGGAGCCGCGGGTCAGCGGCGGCTGGGTTCGTCGCGACCGAGCGTCGCGACTTCGTGTTCTAAGGAGGCCGCAATGACCAGGAAGACAACGAAAGCGCCAGACCCGATCGATGATGCGAAGCTCTACGACGTGAGGCTCAATCGCGTCGTAGACCGCGGCAACGGCGTGTACTTGAAGCCGGGGCAGGAAGTAACCGTCTCGGGCAAGGTGTTGCGCGAGCTGGGGGATGCTGTCGATGGCTTTGAACCTCGCGAATAGGTATGGCGCAACGGCCGGCGTGACTGAGTTCACTCCGGCGTTCTGGAACGGCTTTGTGGGCGAGATCGACCTCGCCCTCAATGACCTGACCGGCAAGTCAGCCTCGTTCGAGGAAGCGCGGGCCGAGCTTATCCAGGCGGCCTTGTTCCGTCTGAATGAGATCTTGCTGCCAGCCTATGAGCGGGTGTTTGAGTACCAGCAGGCTGGGTTCCTGACAGCGGAGATCGCGGACGACAGCGAGGTCACGTTCGCTGAAGGCTCGACGACGCTGGCGATCCACCCGGACAAGCGAGATCTGTTCCGGCCGACGCCCTTCGTGGCGCTCTCGCGGGCATCGATCAGTACTGACATCGCTATCGCGCGCCATGACAACTACGATCCTGAGACGGGCGCCCTGACGCTCACGATCGTCGCTGTGTCCGGTAACGCCGGGCCGCACTCCGACGTTATCGTGTCGGCAACCGCGGCTTCTGTCCAAGCCCAGCAGATCTTCCTGACGGACGCCAGGGCGGCCCGCGACAGGGCGGCTGACTGGGCCGAGAAGGCCGTTGACGCGGCCGTTGAAGCGGGCAAGTTCTCAGCCAAGCACCATGCGACGAAGGCGGCGGCGTCGGCTAGTGCGGCCGCGGGATCGGCTGGCACGGCGACGACGAAGGCCGGTGAGGCGACGACGGCAGCGACAGCGGCCGGCGCTGCTCGCGACAAGGCTCAGAAATGGGCTGACGAGGCCGAAAACGTCGAAGTCGAGGCAGGGAAGCACTCTGCCAAGCATTGGGCTCAGAAAGCTGCGGCCAGTGCCGCTGCGGCCGCAACGTTTGACCCGTCGAGCTATTACACGAAGGTCGAGGTCTACGCGAAAAGTGAGGTCTATGCGAAGGCGGAGACCTACACACGCACGGAGACCGATGCGGCCATCTCGGTCGCGATCGACAATCTGGTCGATGGCGCGCCAGGCGCGCTGGACACGCTCATCGAGCTATCGGCCGCGCTTGGCGACGACCCAAACTTCGCGGCGTCAATGGCGGCGGCCATTTCGGCCAAAGCGGATGCGGTCCACACCCACACCCTGGCTCAGATCTCGAACGCGTCTGCGGATGGTCGATCCCTTGTCGCGGCCGTGAACGTTGCGGCCATGCGGACGCTGCTTCAGCTGCGGGTCGGCACAGAGGTGCAGGCCTACGATGCAGACACCGCCAAAACCGACGTTGCACAGGCGTGGACCGCAGCACAGCAGTTCGGGCAGATCCGCACTGGCGTCACGGCCATGGGATCTGGCTCGCAGTTCAACTGCGCCAACGAGACAGCCTTCAGCCGTACCGTGGGTGGAAACGTCACCTTCTCGACGACGAACGTCCCGTCTTCCAGTTCATATGGTTTCACGTTCCTGATGACCTACACCTCCGGCACGATCACCTGGTTCTCCGGGATCCAGTGGCCGGACGGTGTGGCGCCCAGCTTCTCCGGCGGAAAGACCTACCTCGTCATGTTCCACACCGTGAACGGCGGTACGACCTGGCGCGGCGCGGCCATTCAGTATGATGGGTGAGCCATGGATCTGATGACGCGCGCGCGCTTCATGGGAGCCGCGAAGAAGAAGACGCCGGTCATCGTGGCGGGGGGTGAGCAAGGATATATTGTTCGCTCTGAAGACGGGGTGAATTGGTCTGGGTCGCGGCTCGCAAGCTCCGATGTGAGGCAGATCATCCGGGCAAATGGGTTGTTCATTTCCGTAGGAGCTGGTGGGGTTCACTCGTCTCCTGACGGCATAACTTGGACCAGCAGAGCGTCTGGCATCCTAAACTCAGTCGCTTATGGTGGTGGCGTTTTCTGCGCAATGGGTGATGTATTTCTCACATCTCCTGATGGCATCACATGGACGAACAGGCCGCTCGTCTCCTATTTGAGTAATAACGTCAACACAGTCATGAGCGTTTCCTACAACGCCGGGCTTTGGGTGTGCATTTGCGCGACTAGTGCAGGGACGACGCGGTCGTTCATAAAGTCTGGGTCTCCAACATCAGCGTGGACAATGTCAGGCACGCTATTTGGCGTTGACGCATACTTCCCGATGAAGCCACACGACGGCATATTCTATGTGATGCGCCAGAATGCTTCAGGTCAGATTTATAAGTCGTCAGACGGCGTGAGCTTTTCCTCGGTAGGAATTGCTAGTGCGAGCAGTGCCGGCGCCGGGTGGGCCTACAGTGGAAGCCTTTGGGTTGCAGTTGGATCGAATGGAACAACGCCGTTCTTGAAGACGTCAGGCGATCTGTCGAGCTGGACAACGGTTAGCACAACATTCTTCACCAGTGCTGTTATCGCCACTGTCGAATGGGTGCCTGGCCTCAATCTCTGGGTCATAGGCGGTTTGGGTGGCCTGATCGCCTATTCGCCGGATGCCACAAACTGGACGCTTGCCAGCGTCAACGGCCTGGGCACTCGTTACATCCAAGCATTTGCATACGGATACGTCTAATGCACGCACTCATCCAAGCGGGCGAGGTCGTCGCCTATCCGTACACGGACTGGCACCTGCGCCACGATAACCCCGACACCAGCTTCCCGAGCGCTATGGATGATACGGTCCGCGCGGACTTCGGGGTGTATCCCGTCGCGCCTACGCCGGTCCCTGCCGGCAAGCGGGTGGTCGGCACAACCGCCGGCTACGTCGCGGGTGAACTTGTCGAGATGCACACGCTCGAGGACATCCCGCTCGATGAGATGAAGGCCGACAAGCTGACAGCCTTGGCGCAGCGTCGGTGGGAAGCCGAGACAGGCGGCATCACCGTGGCCGGCGCCTTGATCCGAACCGACGCGACGAGCCAAGCCAAAATCACTGGCGCCGTCTCGCTCTTCCAGGCCGACCCGACGCTCACGTCGATCGACTGGGAGGCGCAGCCGGGCGTCTTTGTCGCGTTGGACGCGGCTACTATGACGGCCATCGGCATCGCGGTCGGCCGCCATGTCCAGGCGTGCTTCAGCCGCGGTCGCGTCTTGTCCGAGGCCATCACCGCCGCAATCACGCTGGCCGCGCTCGACGCCATCGACATCAACCAGGGATGGCCATCATGATCACCGTCACCCACCAGACGACGCTCGTGGACGGCATCGAGAAAGTCGTCATCACGCCGTCGACGCAAGACTTGGAAAGCGGAGACTGGGTTCGCGAGATCCGCGTCTTCACCGGGCCGGAAGGTGAGGAGGGGATCCCCACCACCGTGCTGCGCCTCCAGGGCGCGTCCCGCGAGAAGATCGACCTGACGGCCCCCGTCCAGACGTTCTGACCGACCCCCACACACTCTGTTCGCAAGGCGCCCTCGTGGCGCCTTTTTCTTTTTGAGGGAGCCTTATGGCCGACCTTTCCTTTCACCATGGCGCGCGGGTCTTTGAGTCCGACGAAACGCCGGTACTCATCCGCACCGACCAAAGCGCTGTCGTCTTCCTGATCGGCACGGCGCCTGATGCGGATGAAGATCTCTTCCAGTACGACAAGCCGGTCCTGCTCTATGGCAAGGACAGCCGGGCGTCGTTGCTGGGCAATGCCGGCACGCTGAAGGCGGCCTATGACGGCATCCTCGATCAGCACGGGCCGTACGTCTACATCAGTCGCGTTGAGGTGGGCGACACGGACGCCGAGACGATGTCCAACCTCGTTGGCGACAGCACGGCGTTGACCGGCGTTCACGCCGCTAAGAAGTGCGAGAGCCTCTACGGTCTGAAGCCGCGTATCTTCATCGCGCCGGGCTTCACTGCGTCCACGCCGACGGACGGCATCGCGTCGATCCAGATGACGAACCAGGGGTCTGGCTATCATAGCAAGCCCAGCGTTGCGGTGTCCGGAGGCAATGACGGCGAGTTCGAGGCTATCTTCGCCGACGGCAAGGTGACCGGCGTCACCATCAAGCGGGCTGGCGCTGGCTTCACGGCACCTGCGGTTTCGTTCTCGGGCGGCGGGTCGGGTGCTGCAGCGACAGCCTCGGTCAACTCCGGCGCCGTATCCGCGATCAGTGTGACCAATGGCGGCGCGGGCTACGTCACGCCCCCGGCGGTGACCATCACGGGAGCGGGAAGCGGCGCGGCGGCAACGGCGGTCCTAACCGACGGTGTCGTGACTGCGGTGACGATCACGAACGGTGGCACAGGCTACAGTTCCGCTCCGACGATCGCCTTCTCTGGCGGCTCCAGCGCCTCGGCCACGGCCCACGTCGGCAACGTCATGAACCCGGTCGTCGCTGAGATGTTGGGTGTGCTCGATGACATCCGCGCGGTCGCCTTCGTGGACGGGCCGGATACAACTGACGACGAGGCCTACGCCTATCGCTCGCTGATCAACTCGCAGCGCATCTATGTCGTCGATCCGAAGGGACTTGTCTGGGACAGGACAGCTAGCGCCTACGTGCCGCAGCCGACATCGTCTCGCTTTGCCGGACGTCAGTGTCAAGTCGATCGAGATCTTGGGTTTTGGCACTCGGTCTCCAACAAGCCGATTAACGGCATTGCGGGAACCACGCGGCCGGTTTCCTACGGCGCGCAGGCGAACTACCTCAACGAGCGCGCGGTCAACACGATCATCAACCTGCATGGCGAAGGCTTCCGCACCTGGGGCAACCGGGTGACGACCGGCAATGACCTGTGGAAGTTCCTCAGCGTTCGCCGCACGGCCGACTTCATCAACGAGGCGATCGAGAAGTCCTACACCGAGTTCGTCGACAAGCCGTTCTCCCTCGCGAACCTCAAGTTCATGATCGAATCCGGCCGGGCGTTCATGCGCACGCTCGTTGCTGAAGGCGCGATCCTGGGCGGTGACGTGTGGCTCGATCCCGAGCGGAACACGAACGAAGAGATGGCGGCCGGCCGCGTGACCCTCGGCGTCAAGTTTGAGCCGCCGGCGCCGATGGAAGACATCCGGGTCATCGCTCACCGCGAGATCCAGTACTACGCCCAGCTCCGCGACCGAGTTCTCTCTGAACTCGGCGACGGCGCCCTCTCGGCCGCGTAAGGAGCGACCATGAAAGAGACACCTGCGTACATCCTGCGCAACTGCACCATCTTCGTGGATCGCGACTCCAAGGTCGGGCAGGCGAGTGAAATCACTGTCCCGCCCATGAAGGTCAAGTACGAGGAATTCCGCAACGCCGGCATGGTCAAGCCGCGCCGCGTTGCCCTCGGATATGAGACGCTCGAGATGTCCTTCGCCATGACGGCCCTCGATCCAGCCACGTTGAAGCTCTTCGGGCTCCGGCCAGGTGTGGAGAAGGAGTTCATGGCCACCGCCGCGCTGGTCGATGAGGACGGCACCGTCCACCCGGCTACCGTCTACATGCGCGGCTTCCTCGACGGCTTCGATCCTGGCGCCTGGACGCCGGGCGAAAAGGCCAGCACCTCGCACACCGTGTCAGTGCATTACGTAAAGCTGGAGATCGATGGCAGTCCCCTCGTTGAGGCCGACGATTACGACGTGAAAATCGGCGGTGAGAGCCAGACGGGTGGCATCCGCTCGGCCCTGATGCTCTGATAGGTGATGGCGCCCCTACGGGGGCGCCTTTTTGACGCTGGCCTGAACGAAGAGAGCGTTCAGACGTTGACCTCCACGGAAACAAATGGAGGTCCGCATGGATACCGAACAGATCAAGGGCGCAGCGCAGGACATGGCCGACAAGGCCAAGGACGCCGCGAAAGAGACGTGGAATTCCGGACGCGACAAGGTGGCCGACTTAACGGACCAAGCGGCAGGCGCCGCGAAGGACGTAACCCGTCAGGCGGTCGACGCCGGTCAGGCCTACTATGATGATGGCGTTAAGGCCCTGGGACGTCAGGTCGGGGCTACCCCGGTCAGCAGCATTCTTATGGCTGGGATGTTCGGCGCTGTCATCGGCTGGATGTGCCGCGGAAACACGGATCAGAACGATCGGCGTTCGCGCCGCTAAGTAGGGAGGGCGCCCCGTGAGGGGTGCTCTCTAATCCAACATAAGAGTCTTGCGAACATCAGATGGCCCGGCACTGATCGCCGCGTTGCGAAGCCCTTCGACGGCTATCTCAAGATCATCGAAAGTCTTACCTATGTGGTCGTCGATGAAGGTTCGAAGCGTCGCAGCGCGCTCGACGAGCCTTTCATGCCCCTTGGCGCTTTGGGCTTCGATCTCATCAATCAGCGATATAGCGCCCTCCTTGTCCCGAGCGCCAATCTTGTGAGCAAGCGATTTGACCAAGTCCCTGATAGCGTCAGCGTGTGACATGTCGCCCCCCTCAATGCCTTCCCCAATCCCACCATTTGAGCATCGCCATTGGACGGTTCAAAGCAATTTCGTATTTGCGAGCCGTCTAAGCGGGAACTCTTTTTCCATCAACGCGGGAAAAGGCTCAACCGGGCCGCATACCGCCATCGTGGGTTTGCCCGACAGTGCCTACGGCTGCGAGATGGCGGACGCAATCGTAGAGGCCGTCAAGGTGGTCAACAAGAGATGGGGTCTGCCGGAGGCGGCTTTGAGCGGGGAGTTTACGGGGACGAGGCCTACCTCGAGCACACCCGCTTCGACTGGCTGACGCTACCGTCCTTGCAGATGTGCTTGCCGCCACTGCAGCGGGCGACGCCGCCCTTCTTTCCCGAGCACGGATAGTTTCGCGCCTCAGCTGGCACCGCCGTCAACATCCCGACCATTGCAACGGCCGCTAAGATCCCCTTGAACATGATTTCCCCCTAATCCTCTTCTGCTTCCGGCTCGAGATCGCCCTTCTCGTAGGTGCACCTTGTCGTTGGCGGGTTACCGCATGCCTTGCTGAGCTGCTTCCAGCCGACGCACTTGCCTTTCGCATCTCTATACCCCGGCCCGCCCTTGCATCCGCAGTAGTCGCATGACTGGGCGAGGGCGGGGGTGGCTATCCAGGCGAAAAGCGCGGCGAGCAAATATACGCGCACTTAGCGCCGCCGCTTTTTCTGCGGCGGCGGGGCTGGCACGATTTCAACAGTCCTCGCCAGGACGATCGCTCGTTTATTGTTTCCCGACATCATGTCTTCGTCAATATGCCCAGGCACGAACCGCAGTGTTTTGCGGCAAATGCTGCTGCTGACCTTTTTCACTTCTCCGCAGTCGGCCTCGATTGCCGCTTTTTCTGATGCTGGAGTTATATCGGCAGTGAAAACTACGAGAGGCAGATCGCCGTTCGAGATGCAGCGGTATTCCTTAACATCCGCATGGAAGCAACTCATTCGACGCAACTCAACCGGTTTTCCGATATATTTCCGCGGAGCGACGTACATATCATCGGGGTCCGAGACCCTGTAGACGAGCGGGTCCGCCGGTTTAGAGATTTCTGTCGTATTCGCCGTCTTTTCTGAAGGCGAATCCGATTTCGCCCATGCTTCGGCCAGAGTATCGAAACATGCGAGGCGTGCTTCATCGTCGGTCTTTTCCGCGCACATCCTAATGCCAGCTACCGCTTCCTGAGCAGCGGCTGGGTTGTGCATTGCGACAAATAGCAAGCCAGCGCCGGCCGCGCCAATGGCAGCTTTCCCCCACATCCCCTAATCCCCCCACAAAGGATTCCCCATGACCGATACAGTCACGGTTCCCCTCTCTCGCCCAATCCAGCATGAAGGCGTCGACCTGTCCAGCCTGACCTTCCGCCCGGCTACTGTGGGAGATCTTATCGAGGGCGACGGGATTGTTGGCGACACCGCGCGCCTTGCGGCGATTCTTGCCTCGATGGCCGGCATCCCAATCGCGGAGTTTCGCAAGGTCTCCGCCAAGGACTACAACGTTATCATCGACAAGACCGGCGATCTCTGGGGAAACGCCCCATAGGGAGGGGCTGGATGGACGTTGCCATTCTCATTGCGCACGTCCTTCACACCTCCCTGACTGATGTTGAGGGGATGCCCCTCGACAAGGCGTGGCGCTATCACGAGGGCGCCTTGAAAGTTCTCAAGGCCAAGGCCGGGACGCGATGACCACAAAAACATCCTCACTGGTCATCAAGCTGATCGACCAGCTTTCCGGCCCGTCTAAGAAGGCAGCGGCGGCGCTCGATGGCGTCAACAAGTCCTCGAAGGGGCTCGATGAAGCCAAAAAGCGCGCGGCCGATTTCACCAAGGCCGTCGAGAGGTTTGGCAAAACCAAAGAGCCGCTGCGCGCGGCCAACAAAGCATTCCTTGATGCACAGACTCGCGTCAAGGAACTCGCACAGCAGATGCGGGCCGCTGGTGAGCCCAGCAAGAAGCTCGCGGCAGACTATAAGCGTGCTCAGCAGGCTGTAAGCGCAGCCGCGGCATCTTTTCGCCAGCAGAGAGAAGCATTCGTCTCCGCGCGCCGGGCGATCGAGGGCTTTGGTGTAAACATTCGGCGGGTCGGATCCGCCGAGCAGGCCATGAAGGCCGGCGTCGATGCCGCCAACCGGTCCCTCCGCGAACAAGAGCGACTGTTGGCACGGACAAAGGCGGCGGCGCAACGAAGCGCCAGTCGGCGCGAGGCAATGGGCGTCGCTGGAGGCGTTGCGGGCGGCTATGTGGCCTACCGCGGCAGGCAGTTCGCCGAGCGCGCGATTGTATCGGCTGCTGAGTTCGATATCGGCGTTCGGGCTCAGCGGGCGTATGCGGGCGTCAAGAAGGAAGACCAGGACAAGTACCTGATCCCCCAGGCGAAGCGCATCGGCCAGGACACCCAGTTCACGAACCTCGACGTGGTGCACGCGCAGACGGCGGTGATGCAGGGCCTCCCTGAGAATATGCCTCGCGCGCAGGTCGCCAACAGCATCATCGAAGAGGCAAAGAACTACGCGCTCGCCATGCGGGCGGATATGACCGAGAGCGCCGAAGCCATACGCGGGTTCTTGGCGTCAACAGGCAAAGATATTTCGACTCCAGAAAAGGCCATCAAGGAAGCCCGCCGCGCCAGTAACATGTCCATCCGAATGGCCAAGCTTGGCGGCCTGTCGGACGAGGACGTTCAGCAGTTTTGGAAATACGGTGGCGCGTCAGGCACGGTCGCGGGCCTTTCCGATGAGACGAAGGGTGCCTTGGCGGTGGGTCTTCGCCGCGCCGGCGTGCGTGGTGACGAGGCTGGTGTCTTCTTGCGATCGGCGGCCGGCAAGCTTGTCGCGCCCACTCAAAAGGGCCTTGCGGCGCTAGCTTCGACCGGTATCGATTACAGCAAGTACACCACAATGCCCGGTGGCCTGTCAGTCGACGCGCTCGAGGGCAAATTTAAGCAGGATTTCGGCAAGGGGTTCACGCCTGAGATTCGCGAGCGTCTCGCGGACGTTCTGGATGACACCGAGATCATCAATGACCGTGGCGCGTTCACGGCTGCGGTCACTGAGGCGGTGTCGGACCTGTTCGAGAAGACGAACAAGGGCAAGATGAAGGCCAAGGACGCGCAGACGCTCGCCAAGAAGGTCGGTGAGTTCCACAAATTCTCAGTCGAGAGCGTGGATGCTGAAGGCTTGTTGGCGGCGATCCTTAGCAAAGATCCATCCCTCGGCATTCTGAATGCGTTCTTCACCGATCGCCAAGGCGGCCGAGGCGCGATGTTGGCGAAGGCGTTCGGCCAGTTTACCCAAGATCGCGAATCCCTGACCAACACGCCCGACAACTTCGGCAAGACGATCGCCGATGAGATGATGGCCGGCCTCGGTGGCGCGTTCGAGCGTCTGAAGGGCTCGGTCGAGACGCTCACTCAATCGATCGGTGAGGCCAATGCACAGTGGCTGACCTGGAGCTTCGACAAGATTGGTAACGCGATCGACGCGATCTCCAATATGTCGGAGCCCGCGAGAAGGGTTGCGACGGCTTTTGGTGCAACGGCGGCGGTCCTTGGGGCTGTTGGTGCCTTCAAGACGCTGGCTGGTTTTGCCGGGCTAGGTGCTGCCGGCCCGGCGCTGTTGGAGTCAGCTGCGGCACTTAATGTGGCCGCGGCACGACTTGGCGCCGCTGGGGGCGGGGGCGTCCCCGACGTTGTTGGGGGGAAGGGCGGGAGAAAGCGTGGCGGGCTCCTCAATAAGGGGCTAAAGACCGTCGGTGTCGTCACGGGCGTTGCCGCGGCTGTAGAGGTGATCGATTATGCCTCTAATGTTGCAGGCCAAGTCCTAGGCGGCGCCACGCACAACCCGGCGGACATCAAGGGCGACAGGGAAGAAGGCAAGGCGCGGCTCACCGAGTACACACAGCAACTCGATGAGATCAATGCCAAGCTGAGCGACATCTACTCGAAGAGCAAACTGCCTGATGTGGCGGCAACGCTTGCCTCGCCACTTGAGGCGGAAAAGGCACGCATCACGCAGACGATCGCCGACCTCGAGAAGGCAGTCAGCAAGCTCGATACGACGCCAATTACGTTGCCCGAGATTGACGCGCCAGGGCCTCTTAATCCGTTCCACAACGGCAACTTGCCGCAGAGTGCACCTCTGCCGCCCAGCCGGCCGGAGGTTATGGGGCCGAATCCAGCTCCTGCCATAGACACCACCGCTCTCGACGAGGCCAAGGCGAAGGCTGAGGAAGCCGGCAACGACATCAAGGCGTCGCTCGACGTGGTGGCGAAGCCCCAAATCGACGTGTCCTCGATCGCTGACGCGGAAAGCTTCGTGGATCGACTGCTGCGAAAGCTCAACATGGTTGGCCCCGCCGCACAGCAAGCCCAGGCGGCAGTCGGCCGTTCCGTCGGCGCCAGCTTCAAGAACCGTCAGGACGGTTCCCTTCATGATGGAGCACAGTGATGGCGGGGCCAGTGACTCTTGCTCTAGGCCCATACGCCTTCACGGCGCTGGGGTTCGGCTACCAGGGCGTCAAGCGCAAGCTTGCGACGCCCTGGGCCACCCAACAGGTTGTCGACCGGCTGGAGGCGCTCCAGTGGCTCGGCCCAAAATCTGATGAGGTGACGGTCGAGGGTGTTCTTTTCCCGCATGAGTTTGGCGGCATGGAGAATCTCGACGGTCTTCGTGGTGCCGCCCTCTCGGGCCAGACCCTCATGTTTGTTTCGCTGGCCGGAAGGATCTACGGCCCGCATGTGATCGAGGGCATCGATGAGGATCGGACGGTCCATGACGCCCTCGGTGCACCGAAGATGCTGTCCTACTCGCTGCAGCTGCGGCGCGTCGCCGGCAGCAGCGCGGCATCGGCCGTGAGTTCGCTCCTGAGGCTGTTCTGATGGCGACGACCTACACCACGATCGACGGTGACATGCTCGATATGCTGTGTCAGCGCATCTACGGCCGGCACAGGGATACGGCCGAGGCAGTTCTCGCGGCGAATCGGGGGTTGGCGGCATACGGCGCCAAGCTACCGGCCGGCGTTGTCATCGTGTTTCCCGACCTGCCCAAGGCGAGCGCCGCGGCGCAGCCGAAGAAGCTCTGGGGGTGAGGCATGCTTTATCCCAGAGCAGAGGTGACGGTAAACGGCACGCCGGTGTCTGGTGCTTTCTACTCCCGACTGATCTCGCTGAAAGTTGCGGACCACGCGGGTTTTGATTCGGACGCTGTCGACATTGAAGTCGAGGATGGCAATCCCTTCCTCGAGATTCCGGAGCGGGGCGACGATATCCGCGTGAGCCTCGGCTACGACGACTCCGGTGTCGTGCACATGGGCTCCTTCATTGTGGATTCGGTGGAGGTGGAATGCCTGCCCTACGGCATCCGCATTTCCGGCAAGTCGGCTGACGTGCGCAAGGAAATGAAGGGGCGCAAGGAGCGGCACTGGGACGGCAAAAGTCTCAAGGACATCGTCGAGGAGATCGCCGGGGAGCACGGGCTCGAGCCGGCGATCGGCGCCAGCATCGGCCAGTTCAAATATGACTGGATCGGCCAGCAGGACGAGTCGGACCTCCATTTCCTGACGCGCATGGCCAAGCGCCACGGCGCGATCTTCGCCCCCAAGAACGGAAAGCTGATCTTCGCGCCGCGAGGCGAGGCCACCAGCGCCGCTGGCGAGGCTCTGACGCCATTCGTCGTCACGCGCGACATGATCCTCCCGAACACCTGCCGGGTTCGTTTTGCCGACCGCGGCCGGCACGAGAAGGTCACCGCGATCTTCCAGGACCGCGGCAAACAGAAGCGCGTCGAGACGGAGATCCAAAGCGATCCGCTTGGCGGCGCGGCCTTTCGCATTACCGATCCCTTTGGTTCGGAGGACGAGGCGAAGGCAGCAGCCGGCGCTATCGCTAAGGAGAAGAAGGCCGACGCGGACACGCTGTCCGTGACGGTGCTGGGCGCGCCTTATGCGTCGGCCGGCGCACCGCTGGCCCTCAAGGGCGTTCGGCCCGGCGTCGACGATGTCGATTGGATCATCGACTCGGTCAACCACGACTTCTCCAAGTCTGGCTACACCTCAAGCATCGAAGCGAAGCGCAAGAGCGGCACGTAGCCGGCGTCATTTTCCGGGATACCCATGGCAATCAGCACTGACGTTCAGGGCTCGGCGTCCGCGCTTGCGGCGCTCGACCTGGCGAACAAGGCCCTGACCGATGTTGCCGCGCTTCTCGCGCGTGCAACCGCGGAGAACAACCGAACGGTGGCCGCAGGCGCGGCCACGGACGCAAAAATCACCATTCTCACCGCCGCGCAAAAGGCCGTCAGCGACGCCATGTCCGAACTCTCGACGGTGCGCGACGGCGTCAATGCCAAGGCGCTCGCTGTGGCGACGGCACAAGCCGCCGTGGCCGACGCGAAGGATACCATCGACAATACCGCTGCGGCCCTTGAAGCGCTGGCCGAGCAGGTCGGGGACGACGCCGCGACAGCGCAGAACGCGGCAACGAATGCGGAAGCGCTCATCGTCTCCGCACCGGTCGTGCGCGTCGTGATCCCCGGCACGAGCTACACGCTCCAGGCCGAGCATATCGGCAAGTACCACGATTTCACTGCGGCAACGGCGATCACGGTTGCGCTTCCGGCTACCATGCCGGAGGGCTGGCATTGCGGCTGGGCACAGCTTGGCTTGGGTAGGGTCACCTTTACTGGCGCTCACAACGCGTTGGAGATGACCACGTCCGCCGCCAAGGATGCCCAGGGCTTCCTACGGGTGCGCGACAATACGGGTGGCAATGCAGCCTATTGGCTCCTCAGCGGCGAGGTGGCGGAATGACCGGCTTGGCGCTGGGAATCTCTCTGCCTACTGCCGCTGCAACAATCCGGCGCGTTCGTCCGCCCAGCTACGACCCTGATGCGCTGGAGCTTTTTGGCTACTATCAGCTGGCCGATGGCGCCGGGATCTCGCTGGCTTACAAGCGCGCGGTAAGCGATCTCTATGTCAACGCCAAGGATATCGGCGTTTTTTGGTCATTCGATTCCTTCCACGATCTCGGCGCCATCGGCCCGTCGAAGTACGTCGTCAACATGTTCGGCGATAAGACCAAGTACACCTTGGGCCGGGCCAACGCGCCGGTTCACACGGACAAGGTCGGGACGAAATGCGATGGCGCGACGAGCTACCTGACACTGTCCGGGATGACGCTCGGCTCCGGCACGCTCTACCAGAGAAATGACGCCTGCCTTTGGCTCGATATCGTCGATGACGTGCCCAACACCAATATGGTCGACGCGGGAGCGGGGCAGGGCTACGTGCTCGCAATCGTTTCACGCACCACGACCACAAACCAGGCGATCTTCTCGATCAACAGTGTGGCGAGCGTTAACCAGCTGACCGCCAATGGCGTCACGACCTCCGCGGGCCTGTATGGCCTGCAGAGGCTCGACGGCACGACTGTGCGTGCCTGGAAGAACGACGCTTTGCTAGCGGAGAAGGCCGACAGCCTGTCCGAAGGCCTGCCGCAGGCGGGTGTGCGTCTTGGTGGCCGAACACCCTCCAGCTTCAGCAGTCGGACGCTGCGTTTCGCCGCCTTCGGGGCAGCGATACCCGGCAAGGAACTGGCCTTCCACCAAATGCTGCAAACCTACAAAGCCGGGATCAATGCCCTATGAGCGATACCGTCCGCACATTCTGTGTGTTCGATGATGACCAGCGCGCCACAGTGCTCGCGCTCAACGAACCGCTGACCTTTCTTGACCCGCGGCTCATCAATAACCCCTATGCGCCGGCGGAGGTGCAGGGGAAGTATGCCGCGAATGCCAACGCCATGAACGACCCAGCCTTCGCGCGCTTTCTCCCCGTGCTTGAGACGGTCCCTCGCATGATCCTGGACGCGGACATGCTGTTTTCGCCGATCCCGGATTGAGGGCGCGGCGTGGAAGCTGGCTCAGTCTGGGGTACATGCGCCCGAGCCGTTGATCGATATTTGACATTCCGGATGACACGGGTCTCAAGTGCTGCCTCAGATCTGATCGGGGCTACCGCCGCGGAAGCACATCGTTTCGCGAATATCAGTATTTTTTTCAGAATCTAATGAATAGCTCTATCTGTCAATAAAACGATCATGATAGCTAGAGTTACGCTAGAGCAAAATATTACGACACTCATATCTGATTTAATTTTTTTCAAACGGGCTTCGATTTGAAGTAATTTTTGCGCTTCTAAATCTGGCTTGATGGAATCAAAACGGGAGGCTCGAATATAGCGCCCAATTTGCTCCATCGTGTTGAGCGAGTCGAGGGATTCCGAATTGGCCTGTGTGACGGGACGATCGCTCATATTCATATTCTTTGCTTTCTATGCGCCCACCATGGATGGTTCGGGGGGAATTGAGCCGTCCATGGTGGGGCTGCTTGCTGGGAAGCGAGCATATATATTTCCGCCGCCAATTGCGGCTAGAATGCGTCCATCTCGTTTCAGGTAAGTTTCGGCTTGTAAGTTTTTAAGGCAAGCGATGGGAGGCAACACCGCGCCCCGGATCGGCCGCTAAAGCCTTGAAAAGGCCCGCCCCCGACTGCTGGCTTGCGCCAGGGGCAGAGAGCAGCCGGGAGCTTTGGCCTACAGGGTAGGCCCGGCGATTCAACCACGGCCAAGCTCACGCTGCAAGTCCGCCCCCGGCCGAGAGGCGGTCACGGCCGGGGGCTTCGGCCTCGCTTGTGGTGGCGCATGACGCTCGGCCCTCCCGAAGCCTGGCGTGCGCCGCCCCCCAATCGACGCCCCCTAAGACAATCATGCGCTACCGCGTGCGGCAAGCCTGATTAACGTTCGGAGACATCAATGAAAATTCTGCTGATCGCGGCGCTTGTCGCCGCGGCCGTGAGTGCTTGCGTGCCTCGCGGCAAAACCGATTGGGCGGGAGTGGCCAAGGGCGCTCAGTATGTTGTCGAGCGCAGCCCGTGAGCCGCGCCGCATTCTATGCCGCCGTGCGCAAGCGCCCCTTTGGCGGCGCACTCGTGCAAAGCCAGGTCGATGGGATGGAGACCATCCTCGACGCCTGGAACGGCTTGGCAATCAGTGACGACCACCGCTGGCTGGCTTACATGCTGGCCACGACATTCCACGAGACGGCCGCAACCATGCAACCGATCCGGGAGCGGGGAGGAGCCGCCTATTTCACGCGGATGTATGACGTGCGTGGCGAACGGCCACGTGTCGCGGCCGAACTTGGCAACACAAAGCCGGGCGACGGCGCGCTCTATCATGGGCGCGGCTATGTTCAGCTGACCGGCCGCCGTAATTACGCCCGCGCCTCCGACATCGTTCAGTACGACCTGCTGGCCGACCCCGACGCCGCGATGGGGCCCGACTTTGCCACGGCCATCATGTTCGCCGGCATGCGTGACGGGTGGTTCACCGGCAAGCGGCTGGCCGACTACTTCAGCCGGACCAAGGACGACCCAGTCAATGCGCGCCGCATCATCAATGTCCTCGACAAGGCTCAGATGATCGCCGGCTATCACCGCGACTTCCTGGCGGCTCTCGGCAATGGCTGACGACATCGCCCGAGTCGCTAAGGATAACTGGAAGATCCGACGCTGGGTGGTCTTCATCTGGCTCACCTTTTCGGCGGTGCTAATCAGCTTCATCGTCTTCACAGGCACGGATACGGCCCTAAACCAGCAATCCGTCATTGCGCTCATCGCGTCGTCGACGGCAATCATCGGCTCGTACGTCTTTGGTGCCGTATGGGACGACAACGGCAAGCGCCGCCTTATGGCGGAGCGCGACGAGCCGGAAGACAGCGAGCCCCGCCGCTGGCAGAGGTTCAAAATATGAAATGGATAGCCGCGCTGCTGGGCATCAGCCCGGCGGCGCTTTACGTGGCGCTTGCCCTGGCCGCGGTCGTGCCCGTCGCCTTCTGGGGCTATGGCGAGTGGCAGTACCGGGCAGGCGTCGCGACCGGCAAGGCTGAAGTCACGCTTGCCGTCGAGCGCGCCACCAACGCCGAACGCGAGCGTCAATGGATCGCCAACGAGGCCGCACAGGCCGTGGCGCGCGAACAGGTCGAGCGGCTCACCAAAACTCGCGACAACCTCCAATCTCTCCTGAAGGAAATTGCCGATGCGGCGGATAAAGATCCTCTGCGCGATGTTTGCGGTATTGGGACTGACAGCAGCATGCGGCTCGACAAAATTCGTCGCCCAGCCGCCGGTTCTAAGCCGTCCGCCGCCCTCCCTTGAGGCCGAATGCGCTGACACCGCACCCCTGCCGCTCCGCCCACTGAAACAGCGTGAGGTCGAGCGCCTGTGGGGCCAGGACCGCGCCAATCTTGTCGAGTGCGGGGAAGGTAAGGCTGCCCTGCGCGACTTCTACCGGGACAGAGACTCGCGCCTGTCCTCGAAAGTTTTCTGATGGAAATCTCTTTTCTCTTCACCGCCATTTCGGCCTGCGTGGCTGTCGTCGGCGCGATCGCGGCTGCGCTGCGTCATCAGCATAACCAGATCAGGGCGGTGCAGCAGGACGCGGCGCACGAGATCGACGCCATTCGTGAGCAAGTGGCCGCAACGCGCCGGCACCTCACTGAATTCCAGGTCGAAGTCGCCACAAACTACACGACCAACCGAGCCATTCAGCAGGTCGAAGACCGACTTGTGTCCGCGATCAACCGCATTGGTGATCGGCTCGACCAAGCCTTCGACAAGTTCGCATCCCGACAGTAACGGAGGGCCTTATGCGTAAGCCCCTATATCTCGCGGCTCAGATTTTTGGCGCCGCGTGCGCTGCCGTGCTCGTGCTCTTCCTGGTTTCTGCTCAAGCGCCGGCACCATCCCCCACAGCCGGCTCTGTCGTCTTTCTTGGGGACGCTCGCGGCCATGGCTCCGGCGTCCACATCGGAGAGGGATACATTCTGACCGCCGCGCATGTGGTGCGTGACGAAACCACCATGGACGTGACAACCGATGTGGGCGTGACCGTGAAGGGCATCGTGCTCTGGTCGAATAAGGCCTACGACGTCGCGCTGATGAGGGCCGATGTCCAGGCGAAGGCCGCGCCGCTTTCCTGCCGTGAGGCATCGCCCGGCGAAGACATCACGATCGCTGGCAATCCGAACGATCTCAAGTTCATCAAGACTTACGGCCGAGTCGGGGGCGAGGCGCGCGAGTATGGCCCGTGGAAGCGCGTGTTCGTGGCCGACGCCACCATCATTCCTGGTGTAAGCGGGGGGCCGACCTTTGACGCCAAGGGCAATGTGATTGGAGTCAATGTCGGGGTGATGCTCATGCAGACGGGCATATCCGCATCGATTGCTCGCTTGGGCTACGTGGTGCCCGCGTCAGTCGCCTGCATGTTGATGGCGAGGCACGTCTGATGCGGCCGCCCGTCACGGACGAACAGGCGAGAGAGGCGGCCGAGACTTTGGCCGCCTATGGCTCGCAGGTGAAGGCGGCCAGGGCTCTGGGCATTGCTCGCTCCACATTTCAGAATAGGCTGGCCAAGGCTGGAGAGCGCGACGCCCCTGCGCCGGCGCCAGCCGCCGCAACGCCAGCAGAACTCGTGGCGGCCGATCGAAAGATCGTCCGCTTGCAGGACGAGGTGAATGACCTCCGCGCCAAGCTGCGCGAGGCGCAGCGAGGCCATCTTGCCGATGAGGTCGTGCTTGAGGCGCTTGGTGTTATGGGCGCTGCGCCAGAAACCCCGCCGGACTGGCTGACTCGCATTCCCGCCGCATCCGCAACCAAGACGCCTGAGGTGCCGGTGACCATCTGGTCGGACTGGCACATGGGCGAGGTCGTCAGTCGCGATGAGGTTGGCGGCTGCAACGCCTATAATATTGAAATTGCCGAGCGCCGGGTCCGCCGCCTTCTGGACGCCACCATAGACATCTGCGCCAACCACGGGCCGAAGAGCTATCCAGGCATCGTGGTCAACCTGCTCGGCGACTTTGTCTCGGGCGGGCTTCATCCGGAGCTTGCCAAGACTGATGACGAAGAGGTCATCCCGAGTGCTCTTCGTTGCCGGGATCTCCTCATCGCTGGGCTGGAGCGAATGGCCGCGATCTTTGGCAAGGTCTACGTGCCCTGCACGGCCGGCAACCACGGTCGCGGGACGCCTAAGCCGGAGTTCAAGCGCTATATCTACAAGAACTTTGACTGGCTAATTTATCAGCTCCTGCAGCGGCACTTTGCCGACGATCCGCGCGTTCAGATCGACATCCGCGCCTCGAACGAGGTGCACTATCGGGTCTATGGCCAGCGATATCTGGCGATGCACGGCGACATGTTGGGCGTGAAGGGGGGCGACGGCATCATTGGCTCCATCGGGCCGATTATGCGCGGTGAGGTGAAGACCCGAGGGCAGGCGACCTCTCTCGGCAACGATTACGACATCCTGCTCATGGGCCATTGGCATCAGGAGCTCTGGTTGCCTCGAGCCATCGTCGCCAACACGCTCAAGGGGTTCGACGAGTATGCCAAGAACGCACTCCGGGCGCCGCCAAGCGAGCCTTCGCAGCCGCTGTGGTTCGTCCACCCCACTCGCGGCATTACCAGCCGATGGGCGGTGAAGGTCGAGGAGCGGAAGGCCACGCCGGCCGACTGGGTATCTTGGCGGGAAGCCGCGTGATGTGCCAGGCCTGCCAAGGCGCCGGCTTGGCGCTGGAAGACCTTCGCCACGTGCCCGGCTTCATCTATCTCGCCACCCCATACAGCAAATACATGGGCGGCCTGGACGCGGCCGCCCATGAGGCCAGCCGGATTGCCGCGCGCCTGATGGCGCGTGGATTCCGCGTCCTGTCGCCCATCGCGCACAGTCATACGGTGGCGGCTGCCGGCGGCCTCGACAAGATGGACCCGGACCTCTGGGCTTATCAGGACCGGCCGCTGCTTGATGCCGCATCTGCGGTTGTCGTCGCGCTGATGCCAGGCTGGGCGGAAAGCGTCGGCGTTCGAGCTGAGATCGACATCGCCCGGAAACAACGCAAGCCTATCGTCTTCCTTCATCCGGAGCATGCATGAACGAGCCAATGAGGGCGCAGATCCTCCGCCAGGGCATCGCGTTGACCTGCGGGTCTCGGGATGAGGAATACGGCCCGCCCGCGATCAATCTGGCGTGCGCTGGCGAACTCAAGCGCGTGATTCGCAAGTACACGGGTCGTGAGATTGGGCCCGCCGAGCAAGAGGCGCTCGATATGGTGCTGACCAAGGTCGCGCGTCTCGTCACAGGCCAACCCAAGCCAGACACCTATGTCGATGGTGCGACGTACTTCGCGATCGCGGGTGAGGTGGCCCTGTCGTCACAGTAAAGGTCAAGATGATAGGCATAAAGTATAGAAACGGTATCTCGATACGCGGCAACTAAGGCCCGCTAACATACAAAAGCTAAAACTTAGCAAAATAAAACGGCCGTCTTGACTGAAGATGCCGCGATTAGTTTCACCCGCGACAAAATGTAACTACAGCGAACCAAATACCGCTTTGAGTTCATTAACTTTTGATTCATATTCACCAGGCTTGTGCGAAAAGGGCGCAAGTCGGGATTGGAAGCCCGGACAATGCTGGACCGGCGCTGACCTATGGGTCAGGCGCCGCGGGAGAGCTTTGCTCTGCCGGGGTCCAGCACCGCGGTCTTCCAACCTGCGGTTGCCTGGCCCACCAGGGCTGGCAGTTGGGGGGGCAAGTAACATTGAAACACGAAATCAAGTGTGTGGCGGATGCCGCGCAAACGAACGACTGCGCGCAAATCTTGGCCGACTTATGCGAGGCCATGTTGATCATCGGGCATGACGGCGAGTATGTGCACGCCGAGGTCGCTATGTCTTTCGAGTTGCACGAGCGCCTGTCAGCGTGGTGGCAGGAGGAATGTGCCTGGTAGGGCGCGGTCACTCGCCGCTGCTCTCATCCTTCTTCACACCTCGCGCCACGACCTGCAGCGAGCCATCCGGCAACGGGCGCTGTAGGTCTTTGGCCTCACTCCAGGGCGCCCGCATCCAGATGTCCCGCTCATCCTCGGTCGTGAGAATGACGGGCATGGCCTTTGGATGGATCGCGCCGACTTCCGCGATTGGGTCAGTCGTCAGGAAGGCATAGAGGTCGGCGACCTCCATCCCGGTCTTGACCTTGCGCACGCTGGGCCAGCGCTCGGTCCAGATTCCGGCGAAGAAGGCGAGGGGGCGCTCCTCGGAACTGGCGAACCAGATATCGCCGCCGGCCGCCTTGTTGAACTCACTGAACGACGTGAACGGCACGAGGCAGCGGTTGTCCGGCCCAAGCCAGCGCTGCCAGTGCTTGCTTTCCGTGTTGCGGACATTCGTCGTGCCGCTGTCGGGCTCCATGCGGAGCAGTTCCTTGAAGTCGACAGCTTGGCCCTTGGCCTCAAGCTTCTCGGCCCGCTTCTTGGCGGACTGCATCAGCGCAAATTGAGAGGATGGCATCCCCCATCGCGCCAAAGCCAGCGCCCGTCCATCCGGACCGTTGCGGACAATCGGTGCGGAGTAGTCGGGGAAAACGCCCGGCATGCGCTGCAAGTTGCCCGTGTAGTCGTTGAAGGCCCTCGCCAGCTCACGGATTGCCTGTTGGCCTTTGGTCATGGAATAGAGATTGCACACGTCAGCCTCGCCGCTTTGGTTTCGCCGTGCCTTTCTTCCATTGTGCCCAGGCATGGCCGCGGCCTCGCTCCCGCGGATCGAAAATCTCGCCTCCAAACCTGTGCGAAAACACCAAAGCATGGGCTTCGTCGGCGAAGCAATAGACGTGGAACCATTCATCTTGGTAGACGACCGAGTGACCAAGCGGCGGACAGTCCTTGTCTGCCCGAAAGGCCTCGATTTCGTTGTAGCGCCGGCGAGAAACAAGATTATGCAGCGCAACCTGGTGGGGCCATTGTCGGTCGATAGCGCCGGCCGACAACTCGCCCTTACGCCTGCTCATCGTCGCCCTCGTCACGGATCATCCGGGCCATGGCGGGAATACGGAAAAACTGCCGCGTGCGGCGCAAATGCCAGACCCACGGCTTTGTTTCGGCGCTGACGCTCATGCCGCCGTGGCGAAGACACTTCTGGCAGCGAAACCGGCCCGTAAGCTCCTTGATGTCCAAGCTGTCAGGGCCGCGCACCCTGATAGGATCGACAGCCGCGCGGTGGCCGCACAGAGGGCAGCTCACGGAAAGCGGAACGCTCGCCTTTCGGAGCTCGCCCAGTCTCACAGGGGGTATGTCTTCCATTTCTGCACCGTCTCCGCGGCTCATGGCCGCCTCTCGGCGCAGTCTCATTGAGATGGGCGCGCGAGTCTGTGCGGAGAGTCACGTGGTGAACATAACGGGAACGGAAATGAAAGCGGGTCTCACGGACTATCTCCAATGAATCTCCAATGATATAGGGTGAACAAAGGCGGACATAGGCAAATGGACGCTCACGTAAGTATATGATTTTAAACGCAAAATACCCGCGTTGCCACCGCTCATAACGGTCTGGTTGCAGGTTCGAGTCCTGCCGGGCCCACCAATTATTTCAATGATTTACAGCCGTTTTCGCCAAGGTCTCAAGTGTCACGGGACCATTTACGGGACGGAAATTGTTGCTGCGCGCAAAATCAGATGCCAGCGCGCCCAACATCATCATGCATCGGTTCCGATCGTCCTGAATCACGCGAAACCCATCCCGTCACCGCGTCGTCTCGCCGCCTTGCGATCACGGCGAGCTCCTCCGGCCTTTTCAGCTCTCCGCGTTGGCCAGTCAGAACGATCGGGATTTTGGCGACTGGCGCTGTATTATGAGGTTTCGGAGATCCATTGGAGGACGCCATGAGCTGGAATCCCGCGCTCGTGCCTGGCTGCCCGGACGCAATCGGCGTCGATGCCATCGAGACACTGATCATCCCGCGCGCCCGCGATCTGGGAGGCTTCGAGGTGCGCAGAGCCTTGCCCGCACCGAAGCGGCAGATGGTCGGGCCGTTCATCTTCTTCGATCAGGCGGGGCCGGCCGAGTTCCTCACGGGGCAGGGCATTGATGTGCGCCCGCATCCCCATATCGGGCTTGGCACCGTGACTTACCTCTATCGCGGGGATTTCCACCATCGCGATAGCCTCGGCACTGATCAGATCATCCATCCAGGCGCGCTTAACTGGATGGTCGCCGGCCGAGGCGTCACACATTCGGAGCGCACCTCCGCCGTGGGGCGCAGCGGGCCGCACAGCCTGTTCGGGATCCAGACATGGGTGGCATTGCCCGACACGCATGAGGCGATGCTTCCCATGTTCGAGCATCACGGCAAGGACGCCTTGCCAACGCTTGAAAGCGACGGCGTCGCGCTTAGGCTGATCCTCGGGACGGCCTATGGCGAAAAGGCGCCCGCGACGCTGTTCTCGGAGACGTTTTATGCGGATGTCGCGCTGGAACCCGGCGCGCGTTTCCCGATGCCGGAGGAGCATGAGGACAGGGGTATCTATATCGTCCAGGGCGCGGTCTCCATAGCCGGACAGATGTTCGAGGCCGGGCGGATGATGGTGTTCCGCCCGGGAGATCCGATTACCGTGGCGGCAGGCGAGATGGGCGCACGACTCATGATCCTGGGCGGCGCGACACTCAATGGCCCACGCTACATCTGGTGGAATTTTGTCGCTTCCTCGAAGGAGAAGATCGAGGAGGCGAAGGCACAGTGGCGCGCGGAAAACTGGGGCAAAGGCCTGTTCGACCTTCCGGCGGGCGACCGTGCCGAGCATATACCCTTGCCCGGCTAAGGTTCAGGTCTCGCACGCTGGCGGGGCGCTTGGCAGGCTAAGGGAAGATCCGCTCCGATCGGGGATAGCCGACTACCCGGGGCTCTCGAAGACACCCGAAATCCGCGTCGCGTAGCGCCGCGCGGGTCGGCCTGACGGTATCGTCTCGGATAGGGCGGATGCCGTCCGACATTTGGTATCTGCCTGCGTGCCAAACTCGGGTGGACAGCATAGAAGAAGAGTCGGGAATTTTGTTTAAGTATTTGGATATGAGTAATATCATATGTGCGGTATAGGCTGTGCGGGGATATCGGAGTTGTTTGTAGTTTTCATGATCGCTCCCTATATATAGGTCGACAGGCCACGCGTTGCGCGGGCCCGATCATGCCGGCAAGCTCGCCTATGTCGCTTGGGATGAGAGACTGTCTGGCAGGCTGCGCTCAAACCGATCAGACAGTGCCCAATCCCAGCGCCTGTCAAGCTTGCCGCAAAGAAAAAGCCCCGGTTGGTCCGGGGCTCCGTGTCTTGCACTCTGATGAGTGGGCTCCCGCGACGGGATGCTCGGCCTACCAGCAACCCCAGCGGTTGCAGCGGCGGTAGTAGGGGTAGTAGCGGGGCGTCGAGGCGGCGCCGATCACCGCGCCACCGATGACGCCGGCAGCCGCGCCCAGCGCGACCGCGTTGGCGGCGTCTTGTGACTGCTGCCGATTCCGGCTGTAGTTGACATTGGCGCAGCGCTCGAAGGCACGCGTACCTGGACGGAGGCCGGCCTCTTCGCAGGTGAATTCTGCGTCGACCATCGAGTCCTGGGCCGACTGGCAGCCCGCGACGGCAAGGGCCAAAAAGGCCGCAGTCAGTGCAATCCGCATTACTACCCCGTGCGTTAACAAGCGATACATTCTTAATTATTGGTTAAGAACGGGGGGTCAACCAAAAATGGACTCTAATTCCATGTGTTTTGGTTGTTGGTTAACGCACATCCCTGTCAGGACGCGTGCCTGCGCCTTTCGCGGCCAGCCGTGTAAAGACCGCTGGCCATGATGACCACAGCGCCCACGATCGCCCATTGGTCAGGCATGTGATGGAAGGCAAAATAGCCGATAAGCCCGGACCAGAGGAGTTGCATGTAGGCGAGCGGCGCGAGCGTTGAGACGCGCGCAGCGTGGAATGCGCCAATCACGAGGAAATGCGCCGAGACGGTGGAGCCGCCAGCGATGAGCAGCCAGAAAAGGTCGCCGAGTGACGGCTGCACCCATCCGAAGGGCAGGAGCAGGGTCGTCAGGGCGAATCCCAGGCAGGAGGCATAGATCAACGCGGTGAGCGCGCCGTCGCGGCCGCTGGTCATGCGCGTCGCGATGAGAGCCATGGCCCAGCAGGCCGCGCTGCCCAGAGGAAGGAGTGCTGCCATGCCGAGATGGCCGGATCCCGGCCGCACGACAATGAGAACGCCGATGAAGCCAACGACGATGGCTGCCCAGCGGCGCCAGCCGACCTTTTCCCCGAGGATCGGAATGGCGAGCGCCGTGACAAGGAGCGGCGAGACGAAGGAGATGGACGTTGCCTCGGCGATCGGCAGGAAACTCATGGCCGTCACAAAGAGCACCGTCGAACCGGTGATGCCGATGCCACGCGCCAGCTGGATAGGGATGCAGCGTGAGCGAAAGGCCGACCAGTCACGGCGCAGCACCGTGATGAACAGGACGACAGAGGCGAAGATGCCAAAGCGCATCCATGAAATCTGGAAGGGCGGCAGGGTCTCCGTGAGATATTTCGACGTTCCGTCGCCTACGGAAAACAACATCAAGGCGAGCGAAAACAAGATGATGCCGCGGACGGAATTGTCCTTCTTCGGCGCGGACTGGTGGGGAGATGCGGTATCTATCCCAGGTGACGCGTCGGGGAGGGGCTTCTCGGCAGGCGCTGAAAGCGTCGACACGTCGATGGTCTCTTATCTGTTGCTTGATCCCTCCATAGCATGCGGCCAGCCGGACACCAGAGGGTCTGGCGCATCGCACGGTTGCCCCACTCGCAGGTCTCGGGCGCCCGAGACCCTCCGGCTGGCGGTTGCCGCGCCATCAGCGGGAAAAGCAAGGTTGATCAAACAGATAAAAACCTGGGAATCCACCGAAAGCCTATTCGTTGGATTTCGCGCATAAAGCTCTTGTGCAAACGCGAGACTCACGTCCTACTATCACTGTTGTCAACTATTGAAAGGAGGTGATCTGGTGTCTCATTGTCATTTGTCGAGGCCTAGTTTCTCCTTGATGATGCGGGCTTATTCGACAAAGGGGCAAACCCAAGGGCGCTGATACGGCGCAAGGCGCGGGGAGGCGATTTCGTCCCCCGCGCCACTTTGTTTAGAGCGCGCTTTCTGCTGAAACGCCGATCAACGTGAGGGTTGAGCTGTCGTTGAAGGTCATCACCGTTTGCTGGGCGTGGTCCGCGCCCGGCAGGGTGAGCGTGATGTCTCCGCTGTGATGTCCGAGTTCGGCATCGAGAAGCTGGACTTGCAAAATGGTTGCTCGCGCCTCGTCCATCGTCATGATGCTCTGACCCTGCGATGTGACCACCAAGACCGTTGGCTCTGATGCGACCGATGGTGCTGTCGTGTCCGTTTTTTTCGCAGGCAATTCCGCTGGCGGTACGGGCTGTTCAGCCTCTTTCAGCGAAACCTCGGCTGGTCCACGAGCCACAAGTTCCATGGGCGCCGTCACAGGGGCCGGCCTTTCGGAAACCGGTCCGTGCCACGCGATGATCTTCGGCGCGGACAATGTCTGCGGCATGTCTACAGCCTCGTGGCGCATATCGATCGACACGGATGAGGGCGGCAGGTTGGGGAACTCCTCCGGAGGCTGTACGGTCGCGATTGGCTGACTCTGCGTCTGGCTCTCGCTGAAGAACAGCTGCCCCAAACCATCTGCCATGTCGTGTGCCAGTTCGACGACATGCAATAGCGCGATGGCAGGGACGGCGCCGATATGCGCGGGGATGCCGCTGTGCTCATTGACCGTCAGCGGCGCCCACCACGCGGCGTCCGCATCTGGCAGGTGGAGAGCGGCCAGCGCGATGACAGCGGCCAGCAGCACATTCTGATTGTTCAGCAAGCCATTCCTGGCGATGCCGAACGAGCGGAGGCTGTCGAGCAGCTTGTCGAGAAGGCGCTTGATGTCACGGCCACGGACAATGTCCGAAAACGCGGGGCTGGCGACAACGAACTCGCCATCGATATGTGCCACATGGGCGATCACGTCATCGAATTCATTGAGTATCGCGATCCAATGATCGCCTTCGTCCGTGGTGCCGCGATCGACGCGAACCGGGACGCCCGCCTGGGCAAGAGTTTCCTCGACGTAGTAGAGGCTCGCGAGGCCCTGGTTCCGGGCCTTGGCCATCGGAAATTTATGCACGGACGATGTCATGGAGAATTCATGCCATGACGCCCGAATCTTGTGAAGATAGAACACGCCAAGGCTTGTCGCCGTGGAAGCTTCTCGGCGCGCCCTGTGCTTTCCTCATCAAAGCGGCTCTTTCACCGCCTGTCGCTGGCACCGCGTGAGCGAAGTCTGCTACGGACCAAGGGTCAGAGCTGCTTCCAGGGTTGACGCCACCCCGCGGGTGGTTGCTTATCCCAGACCATGGATGCTCCTTCCCCGATCATCGTCTATGTCGACGCGGACGCGTGTCCGGTCAAGGACGAGGTGTACAAGGTCGCGCAACGGCGTGGCGTCCGCGTGATCGTCGTTGCAAACAGCTTCATTGCCGTGCCGCGGGAGCCCTGGATCGAAAGGGTCATTGTCGGGGCGGGGCTCGATGTCGCCGACGACTGGATCGCGGAACGCGCCGGGTCGCAGAGCGTCGTGGTGACGGCCGACGTGCCGCTTGCCAGCCGCTGCGTGAAATCCGGTGCCGCCGTCATCGCCCCCACCGGACGTGCCTTCACGGAGGCGTCCATCGGCATGGCGCTGGCCACGCGCGATCTCATGACCGATCTGCGGTCGGCGGGGGCCATCACCAGTGGGCCGAGGCCCTTCTCGGCGCGGGATCGCTCCAGCTTTCTCTCGGCGCTCGATCTGGCGATCGTCAGGCTGCAACGGCCGCGATAACGCTGACATCGTGAGTTTCGATGGGGACAGCCATGGCGCGCCAGGCCCCAGCGGTTGCCTTGGGGCAGACGCCGAGCAACCATGCCTTGCGTGTATGGCAGTGGGCTTGTCTGCGGCAGCCGGGCGAGCCTCACAGTTTTCCGGGGATAATGTCTCGATGCGAATTCTCGTTCTGGGCGCGGCTGGCATGGTGGGCCGCAAGTTGACCGCGCGGCTGGTGGCTGACGGGCATCTCGGCAACAAGCCCATCGACAGCCTCACGCTCGTGGACGTGGTCGAACCTGAAATCCCCGTTGGCTTTTCCGGCGAAAGCATTGTCGAGGCTATCGACATCGCGGCCCCGGGCGCGGCGGAAGCGCTGATCGCGCAGAGGCCGGATATTGTCTTCCACCTCGCAGCGATTGTTTCAGGCGAGGCGGAAGTCGATTTCGACAAGGGATACCGCATCAATCTCGACGGAACGCGCGCGCTGTTCGATGCGATCCGCCTTGAGTCCCGCGACGGATCCTACTTCCCGCGTGTGGTTTTCACCTCCTCGATTGCCGTGTTCGGCGCACCATTCCCCGATGTCATTCCCGACGAGTTCCTGACGGCGCCGCTGACGAGCTACGGCACCCAGAAGGCCATTGGGGAACTCCTGCTCGCCGACTATTCCCGGCGCGGTTTTTTCGATGGCATCGGCATCCGCCTGCCGACCATCTGCATTCGCCCGGGCAAGCCGAACAAGGCAGCCTCCGGCTTTTTCTCCAACATCCTGCGCGAGCCGCTGGCCGGCCAGGAGGCGGTCCTTCCGGTCTCCGAGGATGTCATCCACTGGCATGCGAGCCCGCGCGCGGCGGTCGGCTTCCTCATCCACGCCGCCACGATGGATCTCGTGGCGCTCGGCTGGCGCCGCAATGTCACCATGCCGGGTCTTGCCGCATCTGTCGGGGACCAGATCGAGGCGCTGCGCCGCGCCGCCGGCGACAAGGCCGTCAAGCTGATCCGGCGCGAGCCCGATCCGCTCATCCGCAGGATGGTCGGCGGATGGCCGACGGCTTTTGAGGCCCGCCGCGCCGAAGCGCTCGGCTTCAAGGCCGAGGCGTCGTTCGATGAGATCATCCGCATCCATATCGACGATGAACTCGGCGGACGGATTGCCTGATCACGTGGCCCTCCGGGCTGAGACGCGCCGGCGGCAGGATATGGCGCAACGCGCGGCTCAAGCCTGAGGGCTCTTCAGTCCGGATTGGCTCTAGGCGCGATCGGGATTGACAGGCTCCCGGGAGAGCGCCTGCTCGCGCAGGAAAATGAACAGGCCCGCCCCGATGATGATCGCTGCGCCGACCAGCATGTGCGGTGGAGCTATGATGGATATTGGGTGACGGGCCGATCAGGCGGCGCTGTTTGTCGGCATCGGAATGACCTCGCTGCCGTCCTTAAACCTGACACCGGCGATCACCTTGGGCAACTGGTTTTCGCCCATCAATCTCCGCCAGCTCTTCGCGGCCGCCATCACCAGCTTGAACACCATCAGCCGGGCGGTGGTCGGCGACAGCGAGCCCTTGGTACGCACCGTACGGTGTCGGACCGTAGCGAACACACTCTCAATTGGGTTCGTCGTGCGCAGATGGATCCAGTGTTCCGCCGGCCAGTCATAGAACGCCAGCAGCGCCCGCTGGTCCTTGCGCACGCACTCCACTGCCTTGGGATAGCGCGCCTGGTAGGCCTCGGCAAACAGATCGACGGCCACCTCGGCCTGCGCGCGGGTGGGCGCGAGATAGATCTCCCGCAGGGCCGCCTTCAGGCCCGGTTGCACGGATTTCGGCACCTTGTTGAGCACGTTGGCGGTCTTGTGCAGCCAGCAGCGCTGATGATGCGTGCCGGGAAAGAGCTCGTCGAGCGCTTTCCAGAAGCCCAGTGCCCCATCCCCGACGGCGATCCGGGGTGGGATGGACAGGCCCCTTCGCTTGATCTCGACGAGAAGCTCGCGCCAGCTCTGGGCGCTCTCGCGCACCCCGGCCTGGAAGCCGACCAGTTCCTTCTTGCCCTCCGGCGTGGCGCCGATCAGCACCAGCATGCATTCGGCCTGATCCTCCATCCGGGCCTGGAGATAGACGCCGTCGGCCCAGACGTAGACGTATCGGCGGGCCGACAGGTCCCGCGCCTGCCAATGCTCGTACTCGGCCTGCCATTCGCCCGTCAGTCGGGTAATGGCGGAGGGCGAGAGGTTCGGAGCATCCTTGCCGAGCAAGGCTGAGAGCGCCTCCTGGAAGTCGCCGGTCGAGAGCCCGCGCAGGTAGAGGATCGGCAGCAGCGCATCCAGGCTTTTGGTGCGGCGCGCCCATTTCGGCAGGATCGCCGAGGAAAAGCGGATGCGGTCCTCTCCCTCAGCACCACGATCGCGGATCTTGACGCGGCTGACCTCCACCGGGCCGATGCCGGTCTGAATGGTCCGTTCCGGCCCATGGCCGTGCCGGACCAGGCGTTCGCGTCCATCCGGCAGCTTCAGATCGCGCATGCTGGCGAGATAAGCCTCGGCTTCGATCTCGATGGCTTGAGCCAGCAACTTGCGGGCACCGGTTCGCAGAATATCCGTCAGGGGATCGTCAATCTCATTGGGCTGACGCAGGCGTAAAACATTGGTAGATGCGTTCATGGCGTATCGCTCTCTCGAAGAGGTTCTGGCAGGCTCGACACCCGCCTCGATACGCCGCCTTTCTCAATCCAGCATCACCCACTTTCCGCCATAGCTCTGTGCGGTGTCGGCGTGTCGTTGAAGAAGACATAGCCGAATACGATGGCCCAGATGATGAAGGTATACTGATAGGGCACGACGACCGATGCTGGCGCCAATTTCAACGCCCGGTTGACGCAAAGGCTCGCAATCATCGAGACGATCCCGAGCAGGCCCAGCAGGCCGAAGTCGATGGCGGTCGGCGTGACCCAGCCGATGGGGGCCAGTATGGCGCCAATGCCAAGGGGCGCCACGACCTGGACGGAAACCAGCAGCGTCTCGGATGTGCCGCGAAGCTGGCGGGTCGTGATCATCAGGAACGCAAAGCCCATGCTGCCGCAGAAGGCAACGAAATCCGGAAAGCCGAAGGTTCCCCCGGTCGGATCGAGGGCAATGACGACACCACAGAAGCCGAAAGCTACCGCGAGCCAGCGCCTCCAGCCCACCTTCTCGCCGAGCAGCAAGGCCGAGAGAGCTGTGACATAGATCGGCCCGGCGAGATAGTAGGTCATGACGCTGGCCAGGGGCAAATAGGCGACCGCCCAATAGAAGCATGCGACATCAAAGATGACGGCGATGCCACGCAGGATTTGCAGGCGCGGTCGCTGCACCGCCCGGATGCCGGACAAGCCCTCGCGCCACAGGAACGGAAGCAGCAGCAACAATGCGGCCAGGCCGCGGATCAGCATGACCTGCGGCACGGAATAGGTCGCCACCAGCCACTTGCCCATGACGTCGTTCAGCGAATAGGAGAAAATGCCGAGCAACATCAGGCCGATGCCCGCTATCGTCGCGCTTTTGGCGACGGCCCCCTCGACGAGGGACGGGGATCTGGGGACAGTCGTTGGATCGGAGGCGGACATGATGCGGCTTTATACGATGAACTGTGGTTATTTTCAGCACTTTCCGCATAGCGGGTAAGCACCGTGCCCGGTAGATAGGCAACTGCAATCCATGCCTGCGTTGCCTTCAACGCAGCGCAATATGCATGTCACGTTGACCGAGATGGAGTTTTGTCGGACATTTGCGGCAAAAGGGCGGCGCTTATGCTGGCGAATGGGTATTGCGGGGGAACACAATGAGCAAGCGATCGGCCGCCTCGGCCCGCGCCCCGCGCTATCGACACACGGAGGTCGCCCTCGCTATCGGGCGGCAGATTGTGAGCGGAGAATGGTCTCCGGGCCAGGCACTGCAGCCGGAGGATGCGCTGTCGCGTGAGCTTGGCGTATCCCGTTCCTCCTTGCGGGAGGCCATCAAGATTCTGGCTGGCAAGGGCCTGGTACAGTCTTCTCCGCGCCGCGGGACCGTCGTGCGTCCCCAGGACCAGTGGAACCTGTTCGACGCGGATGTGCTGGCGTGGCACAGCGAGGGACAATTGAGCGCGGATTTCGTTCGCGAGCTTTTCGAGCTTCGCCGAATGATCGAGCCCGATGCGGCGGCGCTCGCCGCCGAGCGAGCCATCCCCGCCAAACTCACGGCCCTTGAGGCCGCGATGGCCGCACTTGCTGCGGCGGATACTCATTCCACGCATTCCATCGATGCCGACCTCGCTTTCCACAGCGCCGTACTGGCTGCTTCCGGCAATCACCTCCTCGCGGCGCTGGCGCCCGTGATCGAGGCCTCCCTGACGCTGGCCTTTCGCGTCTCGCGCGCGGCATCGGACGAGCTCGGTCATGTCATTCCCATGCATGGGGCGGTCTTCGAGGCGATCTTGAGCGGCGATGCCGGCGCGGCCCATGCCGCAATGCGGGAACTGCTCGAGAGATCCGAGCGTGACGCTTTGGCCGTCGCCCGGCCCGACAAGGCGGCCCGCCCGACGGCGACCGGCGGTGCCCCATCGCAGACGCCAATCGCCGGGATCAAGGCGATGATCCGGCCTGCCGCATCGCCCGACCCGGTCATGCATGATCCGGTGCCGACCTGTAGCAGTCCTTGCAAGTAGCAATGCAAGTAATAATTCCTGCAATTTCGACCCAAAGGTGAGGAAGCAATGACCACTTTGCGCCTGGTGCAGTTTCTGAATGGGAAGGGAGAGCGGCGTGTCGCCGTCCCGTCCGACGATGGCAAGACCTTGACGCTGCTTGACGGCACGGAGCGTGTCTATGACCTTGCCCGCGCTGCGGAGGCCGGGGCATCGTCACTCGCTGATGTGGTGAAGGCCCGTCTCGGGCGCGAGACGGTGGACTACGCGCATGTCGTTTCTGAAAAGCGGCTCCTGGCCCCGATCGATCATCCCGATCCCAGCCGCTGCCACGTGACGGGTACCGGGCTGACCCATCTTGGCAGCGCCGATACGCGCGACAAGATGCATCAGAACGCGCAATCCGAAGAGGCGGCCCTCACGGATTCCATGAAGATGTTTCGCGACGGCCTGAAAGGCGGCAAGCCGACGAGCGATGAGCCGGGCGCTCAACCAGAATGGTTTTATAAGGGCAATGGCCGTTTCATCGTCGCTCCCGAAGCGCCGCTTGTCTCCCCGGCTTTCGCCGAGGACGGCGGTGAGGAGCCGGAGCTCGCGGGCATCTATCTCATCGGAGAAGACGGCACGCCGCTGAGCCTCGGGTTCGCCCTTGCGAACGAGTTTTCAGACCATGTCACCGAGCGTCGGAACTATCTGTTGCTTGCCCATTCCAAGCTTCGCCAGAGCTCCTTCGGCCCGGAGCTGCGGCTCGGACCCGCTCCCGCCGATATCCGCGGGACAAGCCGCATTCGTCGCAACGGCGCGGTGCTCTGGGAAAAGCCGTTCCTGACGGGCGAGGACAACATGTCCCATAGCCTCGCCAATCTTGAGCATCACCATTTCAAATACCCCGAACATCGGGTTCCGGGGGATCTGCACATCCATTATTTCGGCACCGCAACCTTGAGTTTCGCCGACGGCATCAGGACCGAGGCGGGGGACGTCTTCGAAATCGAGGCGCCGGATTTCGGGCGCCCCCTCCGCAATACCCTCAAAATCGCCAAGGCGGGTTCTGCGGTGACGACGACGCGCCAGATGTAACGAGGCGGGTGTCCCTTGTAGGACGTAGAGGGACCGAAAGGCTCGGTCCCTCCAGGCTTTATCGAGGTTGGCCTTCCGGCCTTATCCCGCTGCGGACGGGGAGATGCCGCGAGGCGTCAGACGAGGAAGGGTTCTGCAGCCGGCGCAGGAGCGGCGAGCTGAATGACATGCGCGCTCTCGGGCACGAACCAGCTCTCCGAGCCCTGGGAGCTCCAAGCCTGGGCCAGGTCCTTCAGCTCCTGATAAATCGCTGTGCCGTCCTGCCCACCAAAAGAGTCCGCGATATAGAATTGATGGGCGGGCGCGTTCTCGCCAATCAAATACCAGCCGATGCCATCGGCCGTTTCGAACTCGGAATAGTTATAGTTGTAGTCGCCCATCCCAACATGATAGACGAATTCTGTTTCGGAGCCGTTGTGAACGAGCTCGCCGGCCTGTGAAAGCGTGGTCTCAGAGGCGGATGTATTGCCATTTGACGCGTTCGCTGTTGCCGCCGCATTTCCCTCCGCATGCGTGTCGGTGGTGATCGACCCGCTGACGAAGTTGCCCTCCTTGTCGTACACGCCATTCGCGCTCGCCGACGCAGAGGCGGATGAAGAGCTGTCGTTTTCTGCGAGGGCCGACGTGGCGGCGGAGGAATCGACAACGACATGGTTGCCATCCGTCGCGCTGGCGCTTGCGGTGGCATTGCCTTCGCTGTGGGTGCTGGTCGTTATCGCCATGCCGCCAGCATTATCGCCGGTAATCTGCAAGACCGAAGACGAGCTGCTATTTGCCGTGCCCGCTGATGCGCCGGCATTCACATAGCCAAAATCACCGGTTGCACTGACCGACGTCGCGGTTGTGCCATTGGTGGAACTCGATGAGGCCTGAACGCTGGAAGACCCCGAACCTTCGAAAAAAAAGCTCTGTACGGAAACACTAGCCATTGAGACAATCCAAAAAACATTGTGAAAAATAGAAAAGTAACATGTGCATAGAATCGCGTTTCGCGAGAATTTCCTCGCGGAAGGCGCCGATATAGTTGCGTTTTATGCGTATATTCCTCGCAGAATTATGTGCTGGAACTTGTGCTCCGCGCCCACTTCGCGTCGATCAGTGCAGGCTGCGCGGTTACAGGTTTTGTCCCCTCCTTATGTCCTCGGAAAAGAACGCATCCTTCAATTGAGACGCGCTTTCGGGAGGGCGCGGCAAGCCTGTTTCATCGATACGCTGCAGCACAGCCCTGCGTATCCGCGCCGCATCGCTGCATATTCCAGCAACGGTGAAGGTCGGAAGAACAGGTTTGGCATAGTCGTATGCGTGACTGACCGCGAGCGACTTCTTGACGATATCAACACAGTTGAATTCGTGATATAGAGGCCCAAACGGCAGCGATTCCACGCGATAGAGACGCGGAGATGTGCTGTAACGGCGTAGCCCTTCTCCCGCGAATTCCCTGTATATCCATTGGTATACGGCGCGTTCGCTGATGCCTATGTTACATTTTACGTCCTCGTTGGACGGAATGCAGACGCGGTAGACGGGGTCTCCAAACGGCCCCTTCTTGAAAACGTCGAAGACCGGTGACCGTCCTGAGCGGATCCACGAGATATAGGTTGAATCGTGCCCCAGCCCTGCCAGTGCTATCGCGGCATGGCCACCGCCGAGTCGAAGCTCCAGGGCGCCACCTTTCGCCATTCCATAGACAACAATCATTTTGAATTCCATAAAATAACTGTAAAGTATCTTCGAGTATCTATAAATATTATTTCTTACATGTCGATGTATGACGACCGAATATCTCAGATTAATATCTATCGCGATGATATAGTTTTCGATTGTTTCAAAAGTGGATCTGCTATCTGGCAAATTTATGGCGGTCTATGTGCTTAAGTTGGCGCTTTGGACATCACGCATCTGTATTTGCGGCAGCGGGAAAGTGGGTGTCGCGAAAAGGGCATTCCCCCGTTTGTTCGAAGGTCTGTCGCATTGCGGATTCAGCAATATGTTATCAGGTCTGGGCGATGATGAATTGAAGCCGAGCCCAGCTGCCATGGCGTACAAGGGCAAAAAAGCTGCCGGTTTTTTGCGCCCGATTATATCACATGATAATAGCCCAATGATCTATGGATGACTGCTCCGCAAGCGTCAGGCTATGTAACCCGACTACCTTGACCAAGCTGTGTTCGGCATTGTCGGCGAAAATATAAGTATTTCCCTTGAAGGAGAACCATCCACAGCCATCGGTTGCCTCAACCGCCTTGAAATAGGCATCGTCTACGCTCGCTCGCGGTGGCAAATTGTCGATCGCTGCCTGAATGCTCTCCAGCAGAGCGGCATTGGCGCAGTCAGTACGCCTGAGGAAGCAGAGCTCGATCTTCTTCCGGCTGTGGGTATCAAAGTCGCAGATCACAGTCATGTTGTCATCGTGCTTGCTCAGCGTCGACTGCGAAGCTTTCTCAATGACGACGCGATCGTAGCCAGATCCGGTGGAGATGATGTTGCGCCCACCGCCAGCATAGATGGTGTCATCCCCCGCACCCGTTGTCACGATGTCGGCGCCGTCGCCGGTTCTGATAAAGACATTCCGCGAACCGTGCCATGAGAAGTCATTGCCGTGCGGGCTGCCGTTAATTCTGATCTGTGATATCTCGGGGGTGCTCGGGTTCGTCTCGTGATGGAGGACAAGGCGCCCTGTCAATTCGGTCGCATCGATGTGACGAAGCTCGGGCATTGTCGCGGGGGACAGATTGAGCGTGATATCGTTCTCGCCAATGACCCTGAGCGACAATAAATCCGGGGCATGAAGGCCAATCGGCGCGGTGATCACTCCTCCGATCTTCACTTTCAGCCAGCTTGCGCGATGGAAATGCAGGTCGCTCGCCAGCCCCGATATATGGATGTCCCGTTCGCTTCCCCATGCCTTCGCCGGGCCGAAGTCGAGTGTCGTAGAATGTGCCGCATTGCGGATATGGACAGAGACGTCACTGTCGAGGTTGGGGACTTTCACCTGGAAGGGCAGGCTATCGAGAATAAGGGTTTGCACTTCGCCGAACCCGTATCCGTTGATCAACGCCCCGCTCTTCGCGGGTTCTTCATGTAATCCCGCGCGTGGGTCGACCTGGGCGGCGCGTACCCAGAGTTCTTCAATACTGATGAACTTGGTATCGACGACCGTCTCGCCTATCTCGAGCGCCAGAACGTCATAACCCGCACAGCCATTGACGGTGCCTCGATGTAGTGCCGTCGAAGTAACTTGTGGACGTTCGGTGTTGCTCGACAAGACATACGCGGTAGCGCGGATAAAATCACTGTATGGCGTCCCGATGAAAGGTTGATGCGAACTGGAGATGACATGCTCGGTCCGGTTCGCGTGGTTCGCTGCGTTCCCGAACCCCGGAGCGAGACAGGTCCCCGGGGTCTGTGGAGTTTGTGGGAACGGTGGAGATGTATCGGGAGGGCTCGGAGTTTCAGCGGGTTCCGCGTTTCGGGGGGCTTGCTCCATCGCGACGCCGTTTCCGATGGCGGGGGCATCGGCGCTCTCGTTCGATGGCAGGGCGCTGACGGATGGATTTGCTGCCGCCGTCGGCGATTGAACAGGGGCAGAGAGGGTGGGGGAAGCTTCCACAGGTTCGCCCGCGACATCGGTCCCATCGGTGGCGGTGGGTGTCGGGAGGCGTCGCAGTAGAAGCGAACCGATGTAATTTTCCGTGCCGTTATGCAGCCCATCCAGAAAGACGCCGATGTAAGGCTTGAGATAGGCGCTTATCGCCAATGCTTGCGCGACTTTTGCCAGGAGTTGGCCCGTCGAGAGGGTTCCAAACTCGGGTCGCCAGGCCATTGCTTCCGGAATGGTCTTGTTAGGGCCGAGGGCATTCGCAAGAAACTCTTGATAGATCGAACGCGGAGTCCAGGACCCATAGAGGGTGTTGAACTCGGGGTTGTCGACAAAACGGGTTGCCACGTCGCCGAAAGTCTCGCGCCCGTCGAGCCTGCTCGTCCAGTGGTCCAGTCCGGCGCGGTCCGGCACGCGATTGAATGTGATCTGGTAGAGCCTCACCGCCTGGACGGCGCGGCCATGCCAGGCACTGCTCTGGCTCCGGTCGCTATCGGATATCTCTTGTAGATGTAGCGCATTGTTTAATTCGGGCACGGCCGGCCCCCGCCAAACGAATTCAATGGCCATCTCCATTTTCGATTTTGATCGAATTCTTATGGATCGATATATTCAGCGACTATCGTTCGATTTTTGTGGCAATTATCTCAATATATTGCGGATATATTCATAATTATTATTTTGATTCCGACGAATGACGTCGTCGCATTCCTTCGCGCCGATGCTACACTTGCGCTTAGATCTGGTTGGTGCCGGGGGGGCGCCTGCGACTGGCCGCGTCGCGGCCGGAATCGAGCGGGCCCGCGCATCATGCAGGATGATCGAGGCAGGGATAGATGGTGTTGCTTCTGGTCAAGTCGGCCATGTGGTCGTCTCCTCATGGCCTGCTAAAGGTTATTGCCGGTCGTCTGCATAATGAATGATCTCCGAAGGCGTGATGGGCGCGTTTCTCATCGCATTTCGGGCGACCATAATTTTGCCGGTGGATATTGTTTTCGCATTCTGAGAGAATGATATCTCGATATGTGAATCGCTTATGAGAAAATTATATTATTATAATAAATGCTACGGATATTGAGCCGTAGCTCCTCTTAAATACTTTGAATTTGGATTTTGTTTGCGGCGTGAACAGCAAGGGCAAATTACATTGTCTGAACGTGCCGACGTCTGGACCAGGCGTCCTTGCCACGGTGCGTCCCGGCTCTCCACGGCTGGAGGCGCCGGGACGGGGCTAAACGATAAACGATCCGGCGCAGCCCGCGCCGGATCGTCCCTGAGGGTCGTGAGGCCGTGGCTACGGCAGTGTATAGGCGGTCTTCACGGTCGTGTAGAATTCAGCCGCATAGCGACCCTGCTCACGTGGGCCGTAGCTCGAGCCCTTCCGGCCGCCGAACGGCACATGATAGTCGACACCCGCTGTCGGCAGGTTGACCATCACCATGCCGGCCTCGGCGTTGCGCTTGAAGTGCGAGGCGTGTTTCAGGCTGGTGGTGACGATGCCGGATGACAGGCCGAACTGGGTGTCGTTGGCGAGAGCCAGCGCCTCATCATAGTTCTTGGCGCGTGATACCGTCGCGACGGGCCCGAAGATCTCCTCACGGGAGATGCGCGTCTGCGGATCGACGTCGGTGAACAGGGCGGGGGCCATGTAGAAGCCGGGCGACTCGCGGTTCAGAAGCTCGCCGCCGTAGACCAGCTTAGCGCCTTCGTCCTTGCCGAGCTTGACATAGGAAAGGTTCTGGTCGAGCTGCGACTGGTCGACGACGGGGCCGATATGCGTGCCGGCCTTGAGCGCGTCGTCGATGACGAGGCCCTTCAGGCGTTCGGTGACCGCATCGACGAACTTGTCGTGGATGCCCTCGGTGACGATGAAGCGCGAAGAGGCGGTGCAGCGCTGGCCCGTCGAGAAATAGGCGCCGTTGACGGCGACTTCGACGGCCGTTTTGAGATCCGCGTCATCGAGCACGACAAGCGGGTTCTTGCCACCCATCTCGAGCTGGAACTTCTTCATGGTCTCGACGCAGGTCGCGGCGATCTGGCGCCCGGTCGCGACGGAACCCGTGAAGCTGATGGCATCGACGCCGCGGCTCTTCAGGAGCGCGTTGCCGACGATCGAGCCACGGCCCATGACGAGATTGAACACGCCCGACGGAATGCCGGCGCGGACAATGATCTCCGCGAGCGCGTGCGCGGAGCCTGGCACCAGATCGGCCGGCTTGAACACCACCGTGTTGCCGTAGGCGAGCGCGGGAGCGATCTTCCAGGCAGGAATGGCGATGGGGAAATTCCACGGCGCGATGATGCCGACGACGCCGACGGGCTCGCGGGTGACTTCGATGTCGATGCCCGGACGCACGGACGCGAGCTTCTCGCCGGCAAGCCGCAGGGTCTCCTGGGCGAAGAACAGGAAGATCTGGCCGGCGCGAGCCGCCTCGCCGATGCCTTCGGGCAAGGTCTTGCCTTCCTCGCGCGACAGAAGACGGCCGAGCTCGTCCTTGCGTGCGAGGATCTCGTCGCCAACCTTCTTCAGGATGTCGTGGCGCTCCTGTGGCGTCGTGCGCGACCAGGCCGGCAGCGCGGCGCGGGCGGCGGCGATAGCGCGGTCGGCGTCGGCGGCGCTGGCGCGCACGAACTGTCCAACGATATCAGCGGTGTTCGAGGGGTTAATGTCAGGGGCCGCCTCGGTGCCGCTGACCCATTCGCCAGCAATGTAATTCTTGGAGTGGTCAGTCATCGCTTCCTCCGATTGCACTGCGACTGGGCCGCATGCCCCGCCGCAACCTCATGCTAGTCCCTGCAGGCGGATGGGCATGACCCATCCGTTCCTCCCGCGTGATGGGAGATGTAATCGATGTTAGCGCTCACTGCACAGGCCTCTGGCAATAAGTGCCGACGCCTTGCTCTAAAGCATCAGGCGACGGCATGGGAAGAGCTTTCGCTCGCGCGAGGCCTGCCGGGCTTGCATTTCCAGCAAGCGCGTCAGCCGGTTGCTGCTGCGACAGGAGATCGATCGGGCGAAACGGACAGGTCGTCAGCCTTGACCCGTTTGCGGACCGGGCCATGCGCGCCGCCGTCGCCGTCATATCCTTGCGCCTCGATAAGTTCGGCGCGGCGACGGGGCAGGGCATGCGGATAGTCCGTCTGGAGGAAGGCAAGGAGCTTTTCACGAACCTCGCAACGCAGATCCCAGGCCCGCGGAGAAGTGCGTGCGCTCATCAAGGCGCGCAGCTTGAGCGTCTCGTTTTCGGCTTCCACGACCTGCAGGTTCACCACCGCGCCGTCCCAGAACGGCGAGGCTTTGACGATCTCTTCCAGTTTGGCGCGCAATTTGTCGACCGGCGCGGTGTAGTCGGCATACAAGAACACGCTGCCGATGATCTGGCCGGATGTCCGCGTCCAGTTCTGGAAGGGCTGCTCGATGAAATAGGAGAGCGGCACGACGAGCCGCCGCCAATCCCAGATCTTGATCACCACATAGGTGGCGGTGATTTCCTCGATCCAGCCCCATTCACCCTCGACGACGACCGCATCGTCGATGCGGATGGGCTGCGTGATCGCGATCTGGATGCCCGCGATCAGGTTGGCGAGGATGGGCCTTGCGGCGAGGCCGACAATGAGACCGGCGGCGCCGGCCGAGGCAATGAGACTGACGCCGTACTGCCGAACGGCGCTGAACGTCATCAGCACGGCCGCGGTGGTGATGATCACAACGAGGATGTTCACCGTGCGCTTCAGAATGTTGACCTGGGTCAGGTGCTTGCGGGCGAGCAGGTTGTCGTCCGTGTCGATGCGGAAGCGCCGGAGATGGAATTGACAGGCCAGTTCGACGGCGGTGAGCGCACTCCAGCCGACGAGAACGATGAAGGCGACCAGCAGCACCTTGGCGAGCGTCAGGGCGGCGGCAGAGGCGAGGGGCGTTGCGGGCAGGACGACGGCAAGGGCGAAGACAACCACAGCCATCCGGCGTGGCCCATCGGTCTTCGTCACCAACTGCTGCAGGAAGGGATGTGTAGGCCCGATCAATCGGCGCAGCAGGCGCTTGATTGTGCGGTGGAGGAGGAGGGCGAGGCCTGCGGCAGAGGTGAGCAGCAGGATGGCGTAGATCCAGTCAGGGATCCAGAACAGGGTCTCGCGGATCGAAGCGAGCAAGGCGCCGAGCGTCATGCCGGGGCATCTCCTTTCATGACAGAGGAGGGCGGAGCGGTTTACGTTGGCTGATGGGACAGCCTAACATCGGCGTGCCGCCATCCGCAAATCCGTGGCGATAAGCTCTTCAAAATACGCCGGCCCTTGCCGTTCGGGCGGCCGGTCGTTAGATACGAGGCAAATCCCTGAAAGTCTGATCCGTCGCTACCGTGCGCGGGGGTGGAGCTCGTTTTTCATGTCTGCCAAGCAGTTCGTCTACCATATGCGCGGCCTGTCCAAGACCTTCGCGGGCGGCAAGAAGGTGCTCGACAACGTGCACCTGTCCTTCTATCCCGGCGCCAAGATTGGTGTGCTCGGCGTCAACGGCTCGGGTAAATCGACGCTGCTCAAGATCATGGCCGGCCAGGACAAGGATTTCGTCGGTGAGGCCTGGGCGGCGGACGGCGTGCGGGTGGGTTACCTGCCGCAGGAGCCGCAGCTCGACGCCACGAAGAGCGTGCGCGACAACGTCATGGAAGGCGTGGCCGAGAAGAAGGCGATCCTCGATCGCTACAACGAACTCGCCATGAACTATTCCGACGAGACCGCCGACGAGATGACGGTGCTGCAGGACGAGATCGAGGCCAAGGGCCTGTGGGATCTCGACAGCCGTGTCGACCAGGCCATGGACGCCTTGCGCTGCCCGCCGGACGATGCCGACGTGGCGACGCTCTCGGGCGGTGAGAAGCGCCGTGTGGCGCTGTGCAAGCTTCTTCTGTGGGAGCCGGACCTCCTGCTGCTCGACGAACCGACCAACCATCTCGATGCCGAGACCGTGGCGTGGCTCGAGGGCTATCTGCGCAACTACACCGGCGCGATCCTGATCGTCACCCACGACCGCTACTTCCTCGACAATGTCACCGGCTGGATCCTCGAGCTCGACCGCGGCCGCGGCATTCCCTACGAGGGTAACTACTCGTCCTGGCTGGAGCAGAAGCAGAAGCGCCTCACCCAGGAAGGCCGCGAGGACGAGGCCCGCCAGCGCACCCTGCAACGCGAGCAGGAGTGGATGGGCGCCTCGCCGCGGGCCCGCCAGGCCAAGAACAAGGCACGTATCCAGCGCTACGAGGAACTGGTCCAGAAGGCCAACGACAAGTCGCCGACGTCAGCCCAGATCGTTATCCCGATCGCCGAGCGGCTCGGCAACAATGTCGTCGATTTCGAAGGGCTGTCGAAGGGGTTCGGCGACCAGCTTCTGATCGACGACCTCTCCTTCAAACTGCCCCCGGGCGGCATTGTCGGCGTCATCGGCCCGAACGGCGCCGGCAAGACCACGCTGTTCCGGATGATCACAGGGCAGGAGCAGCCCGACGGCGGTGCCATCACTGTCGGTGAATCGGTGAAGCTCGGCTATGTCGACCAGTCGCGCGACGCCCTCGATGACAAGAAGACCGTCTGGGAGGAAATCTCAGGCGGCAACGAGATCATCTATCTCGGCAAGCGCGAGATCAATTCGCGCGCCTATTGCGGTGCCTTCAACTTCAAGGGCGGTGATCAGCAGAAGAAGGTCGGCATGCTCTCCGGCGGTGAGCGCAATCGCGTCCATCTCGCCAAGATGCTGAAGTCCGGCGCCAACGTCCTGCTGCTCGACGAACCGACCAACGACCTCGACGTGGAAACGTTGCGGGCGCTGGAAGAGGCGCTTGAGGACTACGCCGGCTGCGCCGTTATCATCAGCCACGATCGCATGTTCCTCGACCGCATTGCCACGCACATGCTGTCGTTCGAGGGTGACAGCCATGTGGAGTGGTTCGAGGGCAACTTCCAGGACTACGAGGAAGACAAGAAGCGTCGCCTCGGCATCGACTCGACGCTTCCGAAGCGGATCCAGTACAAGAAGTTCGGGCGCTGAGCGGCGGGCGCATGTCCCCCACCCCTTACCCCTCCACGCGAGGGGAGGGGCGTTTCCACGTTGCGATTCCTGGACAGCGCGTCTGCGCTCCAAAGCCTTCCCATACACCCGGTTTGACATAAAGGCCCGACGTTGCCTCGCCCCTCCCCCTCGCGGGGAGGGGTAAGGGGTGGGGGCTCGACCCTATCAATCAGGCGCGCGATCCGGCCTTCATGGCAGGGCCTGCCAGTATTCCTTGACGAAGCCGCGCGGGTCCACACTGCGCACGCCTCCCTTATTCTTCACGGCCTTGCCCTCGCAGCCCCACGCAAAAATGGTGTCACGACCCGTGGCGTGGCTCGGCACGGCGGCGCTGTCCGGATGCGTGCGGCAATAGGCGCTGGCTTCGGGCGTGGCCATCGGCTGGCTGTCGGCGCGGCCGCAATGACGTTCGCCACCGGGAAGGCACACATAGGCGCGTCCGCCCATGCATCGCCATACGCCGGTATTGGCCTGGTCCAACCCCTCCAGGCTTTCGCCGAAAGCGGCTTTGGCCGCGTCGAGGAGGGTGGGGGGCAATGGGCGGAGCATGTTGTCGTCGCCGACATTGCGGCAGATGGCGACAGGATTGTCCTGTGCCACGGCCTGGCCATGCGGCAACATCACGCCTGCGGCGAGACCGAGTGCGATCGCGATTATTGCGGCCACCTTGCCCGCAATACGGGCTGCCAGAATAGTCATCGTCTGCCTTGCCATTCGCCCACCACGCCGACGCATACGACTGATGCTCATGTTAAACCTGTGATGGCGCATTTCAGCCTTGTTGCGCAAGATAGGCGCAGTACAACCTTTTGGTTCCGGCCCCCGAGGTGCCTGATTGCGACATTCCGTCCTTACCCTCATCGCCGTTGCACTTTTCCAGGGCTTTGCATCACAGGCTGTCCTGGCCCAGGACTTCGGCGCTTTCCTCAACGGGATCCGAGCCGAGGCATCCTCCGCCGGTGTCACAGCCGCGACCTTCGATGCCGAGACGGCGGGCTTGACCCCTGATCTGAGCCTCCCCAATCTCGATCTTCCCGGTCGCCGTGGACCTTCCAACGCCGGGCAGTCCGAATTCACACAGACGCCGGCGCAGTATCTCGCGCCGAAGGCCCTGGCGGCACAGGCGGCAAGGGGGCGCCAATATCTTGCACGCCATAAGCAGGCCCTGGTGGCAATTGAACGTCGCTATGGTGTTCCTGGCTCTGTGGTACTCGCCATCTGGGGGAGGGAGACCGCATTCGGCGCGGCCAAAGTGCCCTATGATGCCGTGCGCGTTCTGGCGACCCAGGCTTTCGTCGGGCGCCGCAAAGCCGAATTCCGACAGGAATTCCTGCTCGCACTCAAGATGCTGCAGGACGGCGTGGTGACGCGCTCGGCGCTGCGCAGCTCCTGGGCGGGCGCCATCGGCCTCACCCAGATGCTGCCGTCGCAATATTACAAATATGGTGTCGATTTCGACGGCTCAGGCCGGGTCGATATCTGGACCTCGGAGACCGATGCCTTGGCCTCGATCGCCAATCACCTGGCCGGTGAGGGCTGGGTGCGCGGTCTTGACTGGGCGCTGGAGGTGAACCCCGCGGCGGGGTTCACCTGCGGCCATGCCGATCCCGAACAGGCGATGACCGTGGCGCAGTGGCTGGCGCGCGGGTTCACCGTCATCGGCGGCAAGACGCCGAGCGCCACAGACCGCGCGGCGCAAGCCTCGCTGTTCATGCCCGCCGGTGCCTACGGCCCGGCCTTCCTGATCACCCGCAACTACTACGCCCTGAAGGCCTATAATTTTTCGGATCTCTATGTCCTTTATGTCGGCCATTTGGCGGATCTGATCGATGGGGGAAGGCCCTTCGCCACCCCGTGGCAGGGCATGAAGCAGGCCTCGACCGCCGGTATCGCCGCCATCCAGCGGGAACTCACCCGCCATGGCCACTATGCCGAGACCATCGACGGGCGCGCCGGCATGCGGACACGGCTCGCCATCGGCCTCTATCAGGAGGCGCGCGGCCTTCCTGTGGACTGCTGGCCCGGCGAAGCTGTACTGAAGGCTCTGCAGGCGGCGCGCTGATCGGAGCAGCCCTGCGGTTCACCATCCTGCGCGTCGAGATGGCGGATGCTATCAAGCCGGAGCAAGTCCGTCCGTCGCGGATTGGTTCCGGCGAAATCGTCAGTAAGGGAGAGCATCATGGCGGATTGGAACGCCCGGCTGTATCTGAAGTTCGAGGACGAGCGCACGCGGCCTTCCGCCGATCTCCTGGCACAGGTCTCGCCCGGCAAGGCCCGGCGCGTGGTCGATCTCGGCTGCGGCCCGGGCAACTCCACGGAATTGCTCGCGGCGCGCTTTCCCGACGCTGACGTCATCGGCGTGGACACATCGCCCGACATGCTGGAAAAAGCGCGCCAGCGCCTGCCGCGCGCCACCTTCATCGAAGCCGATGTCGCCACCTGGCGCCCGGAGCAACCGGTCGACGTGCTGTTCGCCAACGCGGTGCTGCAGTGGCTGCCGAACCATGATGCGCTTCTCCCGCATCTGATGACGTTGCTCGCGCCCGGCGGCATCCTGGCCGTACAGATGCCCAACAACCTGACGGAGCCTTCGCATGCGCTGATGCGCGACGTGGCGCGGGATGAACGCTGGCGTGAGAAGCTCGCCAAGACGAGCGTGGCGCGTGTGCCGCTTGCGCCGCCGGGTCATCTTTATGATCTCCTGAAGCCCCTCTCCCGGCGTGTGGATATCTGGCAGACGGTTTATCAGCATCCGCTGGAGGGCCCGGCGGCGATCATCGAATGGTTGAAGGCGACGGGCCTGCGGCCGTTCCTCGCGCCGTTGGACGCCGGCGAGCAGGCGGCTTTTCTGGCCGAATATCTCGATCGGCTGACCGAGGGCTATCCGCCGCGCATCGACGGCAAGGTGCTGCTCGCTTTTCCACGTCTCTTCATAGTCGCCGAGAAGGCCGCGTGACGGGAACGGGCGATCTGTTCGGGCCGAGGATCTTTCCCGGCCGCCGGCTCCATGGCCGGGTCACGGCGACGCTCAAGGCGGGGCAGGGCGGCGGCACCTATGATTTCGAGACGGTGGCGGTGCCGGCCCTCACAATCACCTATGAAGGCATTCCCGGTGACCGGCACTTCGGTTTCACCCGTCGCTCCGGCGCGCGGGAGCCCTGGTATCCGCGCGGCACCGAGATGCGCAATGATCGCCAGATCTCCCTGCTGGCTGCGGAAGAGCTGGCGGAGATTGCAGCCGGATTGGACATCCCGTCGGTCAAGGCCGAATGGATCGGTGGCAATATCGTCGTGGAAGGACTGCCTGCGTTCTCGATGATCCCTCCGCGTACACGGCTGATGTTCGCCGGCGGCGTGGTCATCGCGATCGAAGGCCAGAATGCCCCTTGCAAATACGCGGGCCAGATGATTGCCGATGCTCATCCCGGGCGACCCGCAATCACGCTCGATTTCGTCAAGGTGGCAAAGCGCCTGCGCGGGCTTGTCGGCTCAGTCGAGCGGCCCGGCGTGATCATGCCGGGCGAGGAGGTCGTCGCGCGCATCCCCGAGCATTGGGCCTATCTGGCGGGGTAGGGCGTCGGCGCAACCCGCCGGGGACGACACGCGAGGGCCGCGCGCGCTGATCCCTCCCCTCGGGGCAGGGCGGCCTCGCGTCAGCGAGGTCGGGTGGGGTCACGCGGCTTGGGCCGATGCCCCCAGGCCTGCCAGTATTCCGCCGGGTCAGCGTGAGGTAGCCCCAACCCGGCGCATGCGGCGCCACCCTCCCCTGAGGGGAGGGATCGGTGTGCCCCTATTCCGCCGCGCGGGCGTAGTTGGCGGGATCGTAATTGAGGATGGGCGAGAGCCAGCGCTCCACCGTGGCGATGTCCATGCCCTTGCGCACGGCATAGTCCTCGGCCTGGTCGCGTTCCACCTTCGCCACGCCGAAATAGTAGGATTCCGGATGCGAGAGATAGAGCCCGGAAACTGACGATCCCGGCCACATGGCATAGCTTTCCGTCAGCGCCACGCCGACGCGCTCGCTCGCCTTGAGCAGGTCGAACAAGGTCGCCTTCTCGGTGTGGTCGGGCTGGGCGGGATAGCCCGGTGCCGGGCGGATGCCGGCATAATCCTCGCGCACCAGTTCCTCGTTGGTGAGGTTCTCGTCCGGCGCATAGCCCCAGAACTCCTGGCGAACGCGTTGGTGCATGCGCTCTGCGAAGGCCTCGGCGATGCGGTCGGCCAGGGCCTTTACGAGGATCGAGGCATAGTCGTCGTTCTTCTCCGCGAATTTCTTGGAGATGCGCTCTTCTTCCATGCCAGCCGTGACCACGAAGCCGCCGACATAGTCGGCCTTGCCCGTGTCCTTGGGGGCGACGAAATCCGAGAGCGCCAGATTCGGGCGCCCGTCGCGGCGCGTGAGTTGCTGGCGCAGGGTGAAGAACGTGGCCAGTTCCTCGGTGCGGCTCTCACCGGTGTAGAGCCGGATGTCGTCGCCCACCGCGTTGGCCGGCCAGAAGCCGATGACGGCCTTGGGGTTGAACCAGCGCTCCTCGACGATGCGCTTCAGCATGGCCTGCGCGTCGCTGTAGAGCTGGCGGGCGACCTCGCCCTGCGCCTCGTCCTCCAGGATCGCCGGGAAGCGGCCCTTCAGCTCCCAGGTCTGGAAGAACGGCGTCCAGTCGATGTAGCGGACGAGTTCGGCGACGTCGTAGGCGCGGAAGACACGCGTGCCGAGGAAGCTCGGCTTCGGCGGCTGGTAGTCGGCCCAGTCAAGCTTCAGCGCATTGGCGCGCGCCTTGACGATGGACAGGCGCTGCTTGTCGGCCTCGGCGCGCGCATGGGCATTGGCGACCTTCGCGTATTCAGCGCGCAGCGTCTCCACATAGGTCGCGCGATTGCCTTCCGACAGCAGCGAGGAGACCACGCCGACGGCGCGGCTCGCGTCATTCACATAGACAGCCTGTCCGCGTGAGTAATTCGGATGGATCTTGACGGCGGTATGGACGCGGCTCGTCGTCGCCCCGCCGATGAGGAGCGGAATGTCGAAGCCCTCGCGCTCCATCTCGCCGGCGACATGGCACATCTCGTCCAGCGACGGTGTGATGAGGCCGGACAGACCGATGATGTCGACCTGCTCCTTGCGCGCCGTCTCGAGGATCTTCTGGGCCGGCACCATGACGCCGAGGTCGATGACCTCGTAGTTGTTGCAGGCCAGCACGACGCCGACGATGTTCTTGCCGATATCGTGGACGTCGCCCTTGACGGTCGCCATCAGGATCTTGCCGGCCGCCGAGCGCACGCTCCCGCCGCCGTTCTCTTCCTTCTCTTTCTCCATGAAGGGCATGAGATAGGCGACCGCCTGCTTCATGACGCGCGCGGATTTCACCACCTGCGGCAGGAACATCTTGCCCGAGCCGAAGAGATCGCCGACCACGCTCATGCCGGCCATCAGCGGCCCCTCGATGACATGGAGCGGACGCTCAGCCGTCTGGCGGGCTTCCTCGGTGTCCTCGTCGATATAGTCGGTGATGCCGTTGACCAGCGCATGTTCGAGGCGCTTCTCCACCGGCCAGGTGCGCCAGGTCAGGTCCGCCTCGCGCGCCTGGCGGCCCTTGCCCTTGAAGCTTTCGGCGAGATCGAGCAGCCGCTCGGTCGCGTCCGAGCGGCGGTTGAGCACCACGTCCTCGCAGGCGTCGCGCAGCACCGGGTCGATCTCGTCATAAACGGCGAGCTGGCCGGCATTGACGATGCCCATGTCCATGCCGACCTGGATGGCGTGATAAAGGAATACGGCATGCATCGCCTCGCGCACGGGCTCGTTGCCGCGGAACGAGAAGGAGAGGTTCGAGACGCCGCCCGAGATATGCACGTGAGGCAGGTTCTCGCGGATGCGCTTCGTGGCGTTGATGAAATCGACGCCGTAGTTGTTGTGCTCCTCGATGCCGGTGGCGACCGCGAAGACATTGGGATCGAAGATGATATCCTCGGGGGGGAAGCCCACCTGTTCCGTCAGGATCTTGTAGGCGCGGGCGCAGATCTCGACCTTGCGGTCTTCCGTATCCGCCTGTCCCGTCTCGTCGAAAGCCATGACCACGACGGCCGCGCCGTAGCTGCGCACGATGCGCGCCTCGTGCAGGAACTTCTCCTCGCCCTCTTTGAGCGAGATGGAATTGACGATGGGCTTGCCCTGAATGCACTTCAGGCCGGCCTCGATCACCGAGAATTTCGAGGAATCAACCATCACCGGCACGCGGGCGATATCCGGCTCGGCGGCGACGAGGTTAAGGAACTCCGTCATCGCCTTCTCGGAATCGAGCAGGCCTTCGTCCATGTTGATGTCGATGACCTGGGCGCCGTTGGCAACCTGGTCGCGCGCCACGTCGAGCGCCGCCGCGAAATCGCCGCTGGTGATCAGCTTGCGGAAGCGCGCCGAGCCGGTGACGTTGGTGCGCTCGCCGATGTTCACGAAGGGAATTTCCGGCGTGAGCGTGAAGGGCTCCAGGCCCGACAGGCGCATCAGGCGCGTCGGCTGGGCGATTGTGCGCGGCGCCTTGCCCTTGACCGCCTCGGCGACGGCCTTGATATGGGCGGGCGTCGAGCCGCAGCAGCCGCCGACGATGTTGACGAAGCCCGATTGGGCGAATTCGCCGACGAGCTCCGCCATCGCTTCCGGGCTCTCGTCATAGAGGCCGAATTCGTTGGGGAGACCCGCATTGGGATAGGCGCAGACGAGGGTGTCGGCGATCTGCGAGAGTTCGCGGATGTGGGCGCGCATCTCCTTGGCGCCGAGCGCGCAGTTGAGGCCGATGGAGATGGGATCGGCGTGACGCAGGGCGTTCCAGAACGCCTCGACCGTCTGGCCCGAAAGCGTGCGGCCGGAGAGATCGGTGATGGTGCCGGAGATCATGATCGGCAGCGTCACGCCCGTCTCGGCGAAGACATGCTGGGCCGCGACCACGGCGGCCTTGGCGTTGAGGGTGTCGAAGATCGTCTCGATGAGAATGAGGTCCGAGCCGCCGGCGATGAGGCCGCGCACCTGCTCGGCATAGGCATCGCGCACCTGGTCGAAGGTCACGGCGCGGAAGCCGGGATTATTGACATCGGGCGAGAGCGAGAGCGTGCGGTTGGTCGGCCCGACGGCCCCAGCGACGAAGCGGCGGCGCCCGTCCTCCTTCTGGGCGATGGCGGCGGCCTCGCGGGCGATGCGCGCGCCTTCGCGGTTCAGCTCGAAGACGATGGCTTCAAGGCCGTAGTCGGCCTGGGCGATCGACGTCCCGGAGAACGTGTTGGTCTCGACGATGTCAGCGCCGGCGCGGAAATAGTCGAGGTGAACCTTTCTGACGGCATCCGGCTGCGTCAGGATGAGAAGGTCGTTGTTGCCCCGGACATCGTGGCCGTGCTTGGCGAAGCGCTCGCCGCGGAAGTCCTCCTCCGAGAACTTGCTGTTCTGCAATTCCGTGCCCATGGCGCCGTCGAGCACCAAGATACGCTCGGCCGCCGCCTGTTTAAGGGCGGCCCGCACTTCAGCACCATCGACGGGAGGGAAATCGGTCATTGCGTTAACTTTCGTCCGTGATTTCAAGCGCTAACGTTGAACCAGCGCGTGTACCTCTCCCCGGTGGGGAGAGGTCGGACGCGCAGCGTCCGGGTGAGGGGACATGGATTCCGAGGGGACATGGATTCCATGGAAAGCGTTGGACCCTCACCCTGTCCCTCTCCCCACCGGGGAGAGGGAACGATATTTCCCTGACAGTCGCGCCTGACAAGACGCAAAAAAGAGGCCGAGGGAGGTCGCGTCCTCAAGCCGCCGCGACGGCCTTGGCCGGTGCGACGGTGTCAGCTCTTAGCCCTAAGAGATGACAAATTGCATAGACCAAGTCAGCACGATTCATCGTGTAGAAGTGGAGATCGGTCACGCCGCGGTCAACGAGATCGATGACCTGCTCGGCGGCGACCGCCGCGGCGATGAGGCGTCGGGTTTCCACATCCTCGTCCAGGCCATCGAAGCGTGCGGCGAGCCAGCCCGGCATGCTGGCGCCGGCGCGCTCGGCGAAATTCGCGGCCTGCTTGAAGTTCTGTACGGGCAGGATGCCCGGCACGATTGGAATGTCGATGCCGGCGGCCCGGACCTTGTCGATATAACGCAGGTAGAGGTCGTTATCGAAGAAGAACTGGGTGACGGCCCGGTCGGCGCCCGCGTCGACCTTGCGTTTCAGAATGTCGATGTCGGCGTCGATGGAGGGGCTCTCGGGATGCTTTTCCGGATAGGCCGAGACAGTAACCTCGAAATCACCGATGCGCTTTAGTCCCGCGACGAGATCATAGGACGACGCGTAGCCGCCGGGATGCGCCTCGTAGGCCGTTCCGATGCCGGCGACCGGATCGCCGCGCAGCGCCACGATGTGTCGGACGCCGGCGTCCCAATAGCCGCGCGCGACCTCGTCGACCTCCGCGCGGGTCGCCGAGACACAGGTGAGGTGGGCGGCGGGCCTCAGGGCTGTCTCATCGACGATGCGCTTCACTGTGGCGTGGGTGCGCTCGCGCGTGGAACCGCCTGCGCCGTAAGTCACGGAGACGAAATTGGGCTTGAGCGGCGCCAGGCGCTCGATCGAAGCCCACAGGGTCTCTTCCATGGCCGGTGTCTTCGGCGGGAAGAACTCGAAGGATACCCGCACGGGCCGGGAGCTGTGGCGGCTGGGGCGAAAAGAAGCGGGTGCCATCAGGCAACCTCCCGTTGAGACGAACGCGGTTGAAAATCGGTGATGACACGGCGGTCGCGCGCCAGCCAGAGCGATACGGTGAGCTGTTCCGGATGGTCCCGCTCGGGCTTGAGATCGCGATGGGCGATGACGTCGAGGCCGGCTTCCTCAAGCCATCCGCCGATCTGGTCCGCGGCGAAGCCGAGCCGGCGGTGGGCATGCTCTTCGCGCAGGAACTCCAGCGCATGAGGCGCGAAATCGACCACCAGCAGGCGACCGCCCGGAGCGAGCACGGCCGCGGCTTCGCGGAGCGCCCGGGCCGGATCGTCGAGATAGTGGAGGACCTGGTGGATGAGCACGAGATCGAAGGCATCGTGCTCGACAGGCAGGGCGTGGATGTCGCCCTGCTGGAGTTGAACCTTGGCGAGGCCCGCACGCTCAAGATTGGCGCGTGCCACCGAGAGCATGGCGTGGCTGGCATCGACGCCCACCACACGCGAGGCCAGCGGCGCCAGCAACTGCAGCATGCGCCCGGTGCCGGTGCCGAGGTCAAGGAAGGCCTGCACGGGCTTTGCCCCGACAACCTCGATGATCGCGGCCTCCACGGCCTCCTCGGGCACATGCAACGAGCGCACCTTGTCCCAATTGTCCGCGAGGCGGGAGAAATGCGCCTGCGCCGCTTCCGCGCGTGCCTGTCGCGCGGCCTTCAGGCGGGCGCGGTCTCCCGCCAGGCGTTGGTCCGCACTGTCGAGATGGGCGACGAGGTCGCGAATGGCGGTGGAGGCGGGATGATGGTCCGCCATCCGGAAAAAGGCCCAGGCGCCTTCGCGATGGCGCTCGACAATGCCGGCCTCCGCGAGAAGCTTCAGATGGCGCGAGATGCGCGGTTGCGACTGCCCGAGGATGTCGGTCATGTCGGATACGGTCAGTTCGCCCTCGCTCAGCAGCGCGAGCATGCGCAAGCGCGTCTCCTCCGCCGCGGCTTTCATCGCGGTGAGCAGAACGGGAAAGGGAAGGGCAGGTTTATCCATCGTCAGGCCATCTCAACACATAAAGATATGTTTATGTGAAATCTGGCGGCGATGCAAGGTCGATGTCAGGGGCGTTCGGGCGAAATGACGAGGTCGAGATCGGGTGACTCCCACCCCTTACCCTTCCCCGCAAGGGGGAGGGGAGCGGCTGGCGTTTTTCCAATATCTTCCCAGCCACTTACTCCGTGTGGCCTTGGAGATAAATCACGCCGTCTCCGGGCGCCTCCCCCTTGCGGGGAAGGGTAAGGGGGACACGCGATAGGGCCTCAACCCTCAATCGTCACGATCGGCGTCGCGGCATCGGCGATCTTGACGCTGGTCTGGCCGCCGCAATGGATGGCGACGAGCGTCGTGAAATCGGCGACGGCCTGGTTGATGTCGCCGTGACCATTGGCCTGGATGGTGGCGATGATCCGCGTGGATCGGGGTGAAATGCCGGTGCGGGCGTCCTGGCGCCAGTTCCAGCGCCGACACAGCACATGTCGGGCGTCGGCATAGACCACCTCGCCCTCCTTGGGAGGATCGTTCTCTTCGCCGGGCTCGGAGGCGCCCATGTCGATGAAGCTGTCGCCGTCGCGCGCGAATCGGAAAGCAAGCGGCGGCTCGATCTTGTCGAGGTCGTCCGCGCCGCAGCACATCACGTGCGTGAGCGACACGGCATTGTAGAGGTCGACGAAGCTGTTCACGACCGGCAGCCGCTCACCCGCGAGCACGCGCTTCACCAGGCGCTCGACCGAGGAGCGATAGCTGGTGCGCTTGATCCCAAAGCCTTTGTAGGCGGAGCGCCACGCGGCGATGCCGGGGATGTCGGACAGTTCGCGGCCGCCCCAGTGTTCCCGACAGGCGGCCTCGCGCTCGGCGATCAAGGCATCGAGCGAGGGCGGGCGAGCTCCCTGGATCTGGAGGCCCTCGATCACGACCGCCGCGATGCGAGCCTCCGGAAACTGCGGAGAAATTTCGGCAATGGATAGCTGCATGGTCCCCGTCCCGTTCGAAGCGGGCACAGATTGCCCCCTTCGCGCGGAACAAGCCATGCCGCCACCGCAAGGGCGAGTTGCGGCGGTGTTACTTGTCGCGCTGTCGCGTTGGAGTGATCAGCGAAACGGCGGCTCGTCGAAGCTGCGCAGTTTACGCGAATGGAGCCCGTGGGTCTCTTCGCGCAGAAGGTCCAGAGCCTTGAGGCCGATGCGCAGATGCTCGCCCACCGCTCGCTCGTAGAAGGCGTTGGCAGCGCCCGGGAGCTTGATCTCGCCGTGCAGCGGCTTGTCCGAGACGCATAGCAGCGTCCCGTATGGCACGCGGAGACGATAGCCCTGCGCGGCAATCGTGCCGCTTTCCATATCAACGGCGATGGCGCGCGACAGATTGATGCGCCGCCGCTCCTGGCTCCAGCGCAGCTCCCAGTTGCGGTCGCCATTGGTGAGGACGGTGCCCGTGCGCAGTCGCTGTTTCAGGGCATCACCGCGATCGCCGGTGATGATCGCCGCCGCTTCCTGCAGCGCGACCTGGATCTCGGCGAGGGCGGGAACCGGGATATCGGTCGGCAGCAGCCGATCCAGGATGCCATCCTGCCGGAGATAGGCGTGGGCGAGCACATAATCGCCGATGGTCTGCGACTGGCGCAGCCCCCCGCAATGGCCGATCATGAGCCAGCATTGGGGACGCAGCACCGCGAGGTGGTCCGTGATGTTCTTGGCATTGGCCGGGCCGACGCCGATGTTGACGAGCGTCGTGCCCCGGCCGTCCGCCGCGATCAGATGATAGGCGGGCATCTGGAAACGATGCCAGGCGACGGCTGTGATTCGGGCGATCGCTTCGGCTTCCGTGAGATCGCGCTCGATAACGACGTTGCCCGGCAGAATAAGGCGTTCAGCACGCCCGGCGGCAAGTTCCGCGAGGCCCAGCCGCATGAACTGGTCGACATAGCGGTGGTAGTTGGTCAGGAGAATCCACGGCTGGATGTGGCGCCAGTCACTGCCGGTGTAATGCACCAGCCGGCGCAGCGAAAAATCGACGCGGGCGGCGTCGAACAGCGCGAGCGGCTTGACCCCCGTCGCGTCCTCCTCCCACAGGCCATCAGCGATCTCGTCACCCACCGATGCCAGCAAGGGTGGGGGGAAATAACGGGCGAGTTCGGCCGCGGTCACCCCCGTTCCCGCCAGCTCGTCACCGCGCTCGACCACATAAGGGTAGGGAATATCCTGGTGGCTGAGGCCGACTCGGGCGGTGGCCCCATATTCACCCATCAGGTGGCGAAGCTGCTCGACCAGATAACCGCGAAAATGACGGGGCTGGGTGATGGTGGTGGCGTAGACGCCCGGAGCCTGGAATTTCGCATAGGCGCGCGGCGTCACCGGCATCAGGCCGGGCGGTTCGTAGGTGACGCGAATCTCGGGATAGCGATAGGAAGCGCGTTCGGCCGCCGTCGGTATGGTCTGGTTGTCGAGATAGGCCTCAAGCGCCCGCCTCAGTCCGTTGGCGGAGCCGGCATGCAACTCGGTCAGGCGATCGACCGCTTCCTCGGGGGTTTTGACAGCAACGAAGCCGTTGGTTCGGCTGGGCACGCAAGGCTCCCTTCTTCGCAGACGACTACTCGCGATGAATCTAGCGCGAAACGGAGCGCATCGTCAGGTACGCCTGTTATCCCAGGGGACATTCTTCGCGAATGGTTGCCAGTTTGGGAAGACGTTTGCGTGGCAACGTTCCACTTTTCCGATGTGGCGTTCGCCAGCGAAGAAAAATACTGAACGCCCGCAAACGCATGCACGGCAACGGTTCCGCTCGCATGGCAGTGCAGCATATGCTAGAGACTGCCTTGGGTCCTGCCACTTTCCGGTGCCAACAGAATGGTTCGAGGTTCAGTTTCGACGGCCGGCGCGACCGTCGCAAAAGTCTTGTGCCGCTTTTCCCCCCCGATCATCTCCGCATTCGTTGTCTCCGCTATGGCCGTGACGCTTCCTGCCACGTCTTTCGCGGAAGGCCTCGGTGCGGTTCAGGATGCCCATCATGCCGTGGCGACATCTCAAACGACGCCAGCCCCCGCGGCTGCCGGTTGGGAATGCCTGACCATGCAGCCCGTCCTGGCGCTCAACGGCCGCCTCAAACATACCCAGGCGCGTTTTGCGACGGGCGGGCGCCTGACCATTCTGGCGATCGGGTCCTCGACGACCGCCGGCGTTGGAACGTCATCCCCGGCGGCCGCCTATCCCGCTCAGTTGACGGCACGGCTCGAGGAAAAGCTGCCCACCGTTGACATCGACATGCACGTATCGGGCATCGGTGGAGAGACGGCGGTGCAGACGCTCGCACGGCTCGAGAAAGAGGTCTCCGCACTGAAGCCTGACCTCGTCATCTGGCAGGTCGGCACCAACGATGCTCTGACGTCCGTCGGCGAGGACGTGTTCCGGGATCTGGTGGAGCGCGGTATTGCGGCGGCCACAGCCGCGAACGCCGACCTCATTCTGCTCGATCAGCAGTTCTTCCCATCGATCAGCGACAAGCAGCGCTACGAGCGGTTCGTCAATCTGGTCACCGAGATCGGCTTGAAGACCAAGACATGCGTTTTTTCCCGCTATGCCCTGATGAAAGGCTGGGGAGACCAATCTGCGGTAGCGCTACAAGCCATGCTGTCGAGCGATGGCTTTCATATGAGCGACCGCGGTCACGCCTGCATGGCGCGCCTCCTCGGTCGCGAGATCCTGCGCGCGGCGCGTGAGAGCGACAAGCCCGTCGCGCTCGCCGGTCCGACGCCGTCTCAGGCGGCAGCGGACAAGACCGCCGTAGCGGCTCCTGGGTTCTAAAACCCCCTTCGTCGAAATTGTCGACTGCCCCAGAGCTCCCACCCCATGAAGCAACACGCTTCGTGGGGCTGGACTGCGTTTGGGCTCCGTGCGTCGTATGTCACGGGCTCCGGCACGACAGGACGCCCTAAAAGGATGGCGGCGGGTGGACCTGCCGCCATCCTTGCAGGGCAGATCGTTCTCAGACTGTCATCAGCAATCCTGATATTGGCGGCCGCGATAGTAATAAGTCTCGCAGGCCGGTGCGGTGGCTGCGCCGACCAGCGCACCGCCGGCGGCACCGACAGCGCCCCCAACCAAGGCGCCACTCGCGCGGCCCGTGGCTAGCCCTCCAACAGCGGCGCCGGTTGCACCTCCTATGACCGCTCCGCCCACGGCCCGGTCCTGTGGCGTGTTGCAGGCCGTCAGACCGCCAGCCATTCCGACGGTGATGAGGCCAATCGCCAGGATCTTTTTCATGGGGTCGTTTCCTTTCAAACCGCATGGAGACGTGATCTCAACGCTCGGAAAAGCGGGACAGTTCCTTACCAAGCCGGCAAATCTCCGATTTTGCGGTGGAGTTTGTCTTCCGTGATCGTATAGTTCTTTATTCTTTTCATTCATTCAATGAATACAATTTTTTCAAGTAGGTTTATGTAAAAGACATTGACCGTGTAATAGAAATGGATAGCGGTTATTCCCGTGTTTCTTGACAGAAATCGCTGATTCTCCTGCCTGAAGATTGCCGCATTCTTGCGCGAAGTCACACGCTCAAGCTGGAAGGCGGTGATTGAACGTTGCGTCATGGCGATATGATTATCGCGTGTCAGCAGCTGCGCTTAAGGTGATGTTATCCACATCGCTTTTTGAAACAGGAGGACGTGCGTATGGATCTGACGCGGGCATGAAGGGCGCGTACAGAAATGGCAGAATGCTGCTGACAGCGTCGCTTTTGGCGACAGTAGGCTGCATCTCCTCAGCATCCGCTCAGGCCGAACGGCGTGCGTTGGAAATCCCGCCTGATTTACAGGCGCCGGCCAAGGTGACAGGCAAGGATGGCAAGGTCACCGGCAAGGATGGGAAGCGTGATAACCGCAAGGCGCAGCGGACCCGTTCGACCGGGAGCAGCATAGCTGCATCGTCCGGCAGCATTCCCCCGCAGGCTGGTCCTGCACTCGAGGTGAAAGCGCTCGCGCCGGAGACGGCGCAATCCGCCGCGCCTTCGACGAAGACCGTGTCAGCGGCAACAAGCCGGCGCAAGGCGCCTCGTCCGCTCGATCTGACGTCCGCGGCGCTGCGCAAGCCAGTCGCCGCTTCGCTCGTGACAGGTGTGCCGCGCTCGCCGGCCGCCAGTGCGGTAGCCGCTGAAAACCCGGCGGACAAGGCGGTGGTTCCATCTTCGATCGCCGTCCGCACGCCGCAGCCGCCGCCGGCCCCCGCACGGGTCACTGTCGCGCCGGCGAAGCCGCTGAAGGTTGCCATAGCGGAGCCCGGCACCGCCGAAATCGCCGGCAGCCGGTCCATGACGGACGCCGGACCGGCCGCGGGTGGCGTGCATTCGCTCATCGCGCATCATGCCGCGGCTAACGGCGTGCCGGTGGATCTCGCGACCGCCGTGGTGCGCGTCGAGAGCCGGTTCAACCCGCGCGCGCGCAACGGTGTCAATGTCGGGCTGACTCAGATCAGCACCGCGACGGCGCGTGGAATGGGATACCAAGGCCCGGTTCAGGGTCTCTACGATGCTGATACGAACTTGCGTTATGGAATTCGTTATCTCGCGCAGGCTTATCGCCTTGCGGGAGGGGACACCTGCCGGACTGTCTTGAAGTATCAAGCCGGTCATCGCGCGACGTCCATGACGGGCGCAGCGCGGGCATATTGCGCCAAGGTGAGACCCCACGTCAGTCGGCGCTGATCCGGCCCGATTAGGTCAAGGCTCAGCATAAGCCGGCATTCTTGCCGCTATTGGAGCTGGCAGGCTGCGAGGCATCGCCTCGCGGCGCGGTTTTTCATTGAGCCATTTTGAGGAGTGAGAGTATTGCGTTTCGTCAAAGTGATTGCATGCATCAGTTTTTCGACGTTCTGCATGGCCGGCGCTGCGTCGGCCACGGAAACCAAGACAGGGTCAGAGATCCCGGGCGCGCTCGATATCAATCGCATGGGCGAACTTGTCTTCGGCGCGCAGAAGTCCAGCCCGCCGATCGATGCCCACAGCCATCCGGTCATCGGGTACAAGGGGGCTATCCGCGTGAAGGCGGGCAAGGCGCTACGCTACAACACAACCTATCGCAGCCGCTACACCGATCTCATCGCGCATTACGCCAAGGAGAACGGCTTGCCGGTGACGCTCGTTGATGCCGTCATGCGCGTGGAGAGCCGTTACAAGCAGAGCGCGTTCAGCGGCGTCGCCGTTGGTCTGATGCAGATCAAGCCATCGACGGCGCGTGACATCGGCTATGTCGGCACGGTTGGAGGCCTCTACACACCCGATGTCAACATCATGTTTGGCGTCAAATATCTGGCGGGAGCCTATCGGCGCGCCGGAGGGGATATGTGTGGCACCATCATGCGCTACAACAGCGGCTACTATGCCAAGCGGCCCAATGCCACCAATCGCGACTATTGCGCGAAGGTGAAGGGCATCATCGCTGAGGAAGTCCGCGAGAAGCAGCCGGATCCCGACCAGCAGCGGGTCGCGAACCGCGGTTGACGGAGCTTCGCGCCGGCTTGACCCGGGGGCCGGCGGCGCCTATCGAACAGTCGTCAGTCGGCCGGACGGCCGCCGTGAGGGGAGCGATCCCCGTGCGGAGGAAAGTCCGGGCTCCACGGAAACACGGTGCCGGATAACGTCCGGCGGGGGTGACCCCAGGGAAAGTGCCACAGAAAGCAAACCGCCGGGCATTGCGATGTCCGGTAAGGGTGAAAGGGTGCGGTAAGAGCGCACCGCGCGGGCGGTAACGCAAGCGGCAAGGTAAACCCCACCGGGAGCAAAACCGAATAGGGACGACAGGCGCTTCGGCGTCAGGCCCGTTTCCGGGCCCGTCGTCCGGGTTGGTTGCTGGAGGCTGTCGGCAACGGCAGTCCCAGAGGAATGGTCGTCACGTCGGCAAGTTCGCTCGCCGGCCTTACAGAACCCGGCTTACAGGCCGGCTGACACAACCGCCGTCCATCAAGCCCCTCCTTACGCGAATGCTGCTCACAGCGCGCGGATTGGTGGGCGTGCGGATGCTGCATCCCTGATTCAAAACGTCGCGCCATCGCATTGGACGGGAAGCGTTTTTCCCTCGTGGCATCTCTGCGCGACATCGTTGTTCTGGCCTTCGCTCGATGCCGCAAGAGGATCCTGCGGGATCTCCGGCTGAAAGCCTGGGATGGCGCCCCACACCGTGAGGCCGTGACTGATGGGGCGTCGTTAAATCCGCGCGCAAGTCCCTGTCGCGGAATCGCTCTTTCGCCCTCTCCGCCGCGTCTCGCGATAGGGCGATATTGATTCAACTATCCGGATTAAGCAGTTGTAGAATCTATATTTCATGATGTTTCATCGCTGATGGGCGCGAGGAATTCCGGCGGCACGTGGTTTGTCAGCCAGACCCCGTTCTCGGCTTCCAGGAAGGTGAACCCGGCCCGTCGCATCGCGCCTGTGTCGACAGTCAGTATGGCGGGCGTTCCATGGCGACTTCCGACCGCCCGGGCGGTCGTCGCGGTCAGCGAGAGGTGGACGTGCTGGCGCTGTCCAGGTTTTAGCCCTTCCGCGAAGATTGCCTCCAGGTTGCGCCGCGCCGTCCCATGGTAGAGCGCGGCGGGTGGTTCGCTCGGCGCGATGCCGAGATCCACCTTCACGGAATGGCCCTGCGCTGCGCGGATGCGCTTTCCGTCCGGTGAAAGCGTAAAGCGTTGCTTGTCGCTGGCGGTCACCACGGCCAGGAGGGTCTCGCGGTCAAGATCCTGTCCCGCGGCCCGCGCCTTCGTGATCAGCGTATCCACGTCGGCCCAACCCTGGGGATCGAGCTGAAAGCCGATTGAATCCGGCGCGTGGCGGAGCACGTAGCTGAGAAACTGACTGATGGCCTTCGACATTGCAGGTGATCCGCGAGGGCGGCGCGATACGCCAGGATCCGGCAATCATGGCGATCGGCTGGGAAATGTCGATGTCGCCGGCCGCGTTATCGGTCATCGCGCTTATCCTCCGCGTTCTCTCCGAAAAAAAGTGACGTGATTTTGAGCGGCTTCCGCGTCGCCAAACGTTGAAAAGCAAGCCTTCGTTAACCTTGAGGGAGTGTCATGGCGGCTCCTGGGAGCCATCACCGGAACTCCCGATTCCATTGACGACCATAAAATCCCATGCTATCCCAAATCATCCCGTCAACGGCGGGATTCACAAGCTCAGACAAGGTACTTGGCGCCTCCTGCGGGACCGGCGACGAGCTGTCGTTTGGGATGTCTGGGGTCAGTGTGCGTGCGCCTGCGGGGCTCGCAGGCGAGGGGACGGCTGGGATCGGTTGCCATGGACCGCTTTGTGTCCAACTTCACCAACCGGTTGGATGCGAAGGGACGGGTCTCCATCCCGGCGTCGTTTCGGGCTGTTCTCGTGAGGGATGGTTTCGAGGGGCTCTATGTGCATCCGGCGCTGGACACGCCAGCTCTGGACGCGGGAGGCAACGCTCTGTTGACGGAGATCGACGGCTTGCTGTCGACGCTGTCTCCCTATTCGGAGGAGCGGGATCATCTCTCGACAGCGCTGCTCGGGACGAGCGAGGTTTTGAAGGTGGATACGGAGGGGCGCGTCATCCTCACGGATACGCTGCGCGACCACGCCGGTATCTCCGACCATGTCACGTTTGTGGGGCATGGGCAGAAGTTTCAGATGTGGAAGCCGGACCTGTTCCGGGCCCATCTCGAGGAGGCACGGGCCAAGGTGCGGGAGCTCAAACGCTCGCTGAATCATGCGCTTGGCAGTGCTCCAAAAGTTCCGGGGTCTTCCGGAGCACGGGAATGACGACGGGTCGCGGTGGCGGCCAGGCCGGAGGCGGCCCGGTTGACACTGCTGGCGGACCGGCCCGTCACATTCCCGTGCTGCTGGAAGAGGTTCTGGAAGCGCTCGCCCCGCAACCGGGCGGTTCCTATCTCGACGGCACTTTCGGCGCGGGCGGCTATACCAGCGCGATCCTGCGGGCAGCCGATGGCGTCCGCGTCGTCGCGCTCGACCGTGACCCCGATGCGATCCGCGACGGGCAGCCGCTCGTTGAAGAGGCCGCGGGACGACTTGCCCTCATCGAGGGCCGCTTCGGCGAGCTTGAGGACCATGCGGCCGGGGCGGGCTTCTTGCCGCTCGATGGCGTGGTGCTCGATATCGGCGTGTCATCCATGCAGGTCGACCAGGGCGAGCGGGGCTTTTCCTTCCGCAACGATGGTCCGCTCGACATGCGCATGGAGCAGGCCGGGCGCAGCGCCGCTGATATCGTCAACGAGGCGGATGAAGGCGAGATCGCCGATATCCTCTACCATTTCGGCGAGGAGCGCCGGTCGCGGGCGATTGCGCGCGCGATCCTGGAAGCGCGACGCCGGGCGCCGATCCGCACGACGGGCGAACTGGCCGATCTCGTCGCCGGCATCGTGCGCGCCGAGCCGAACGGGCCTCATCCCGCGACGCGCTCCTTCCAGGCCCTGCGCATCGCCGTCAATGACGAGCTGGGTGAACTGGTGCGCGCGCTGCATGCCGCCGAGCGGGTGCTGAAGCCCGGCGGCCGGCTCGTGGTCGTCACCTTCCATTCGCTGGAAGATCGCATCGTCAAGCAGTTCATGGCGCGGCGCTCGGCGCGCACGGCCGGCGTCTCCCGGCATCTGCCCGGTGAGGCGTTGGACGATGCGACCTTCGCATTGGTGACGCGTGGCCCGGTGACCGCATCGGAGACGGAACTGCGCGCCAATCCGCGCGCGCGTTCCGCCAAGCTGCGGGCCGCCGAACGCACTGCCGCGCCGACACGCGCGGAGGACGAGGACGTTTTGGCGTTGGCGGCACTGCCCGACGCGGGCCGTTCCGGAAAGCCCCGGTCCAGGAGTGGGGGACCGGGGAGTGGGCGACCAGGTTCCAGTCGGGGAAGGACGCGTACATGATCCGCCTCATGCATCTCATCGCCATCGCCCTGCTCGTGGGCTCGGCGGGATACGCGTATTCCATCAAGTATGAGACGATCTACTACGCCGAGCAGGTGGCCAAGCTGAAGACGCGCGTCCAGCGCGAGAAGGAGGCCATCGCGGTGATGCGGGCGGAATGGCAGTACTTCAACCGTCCGGATCGTCTGCAGGTGCTCGCCAAGCGGCATCTCGACCTGCAACCGCTCACAGTGAAGCAGATCGCGAAATTGAGCGATGTGCCGGAACGACAGATGAAGGTCGATGCCATCGGGCGCAAGCTCGAGTCGCTCGGTCTTGGTGAGCCGACAGCAACGCCTCAGACCGGTTCGACGTCAGCAGCCAGCACCCCCTCTGCGGCGCGGTGAGAGTCCCTATGTCCAACGTCCCGACGATCGACGCTCCTTACTCCGGCCAGTACGGTTCCGACGCCGCCGCGGCGCCGGCGGGCCGCCCGTCGCCGGCTGGCCGTGTCCGCCAGATCCTGCTCGCCATCATTGCCTTCCTCAGCCGCTTCTTCCACATGCGGGCCGACAAGGGCGTGGCGCGCATTGGGCTCGTCGGCGTCTTCTTCTCACTTCTTTTCTTGCTGATCATCGGCCGCCTTACCCTGCTCGCGCTGGCGCCGGAGGCCCAGAGCGAGTTCCACCGGGCAGCGACGGCCGCCATCATGGCCTCACGCCCCGATATCGTTGACCGCAACGGCATCATTCTGGCGACTGACGTCAAAACCGCCTCGGTCTTCGCCGAGCCGCGCAACATCATCGACAAGGACGAGGCGACCGAACTCCTCACCGCGGTCCTCCCGGATCTCAATGCGACGGACCTGCGCAACAGGCTCGGCACCAAGCGCGGCTTCGTCTGGGTGAAGCGCGAGGTCTCGCCCAAGCAGCAGGCGGAAGTGCACCGCCTCGGCATCCCCGGCGTCGGCTTCATCCCGGAAAACAAGCGCGTCTATCCCAACGGTCCGATCGGCGCGCATATCCTCGGCTTTGCCAACGTCGACCACGAGGGCATCGCCGGGATCGAGAAATATCTCGACGGGCAAGGCTTGCAGGCTCTGTCTGGCCTCGGCTTTGCGCGCAGCGCCGACGACATGAAGCCGATCGCCCTGTCGCTCGATCTGCGCGCGACCCACGCCATGCGCGACGAGCTCGTGAAGGGCATGGCGTACTTCCGCGCCAAGGCGGCCGCGGCTGCGATCCTCGACGTCAACACCGGCGAGATCATCTCGCTCGTCTCGCTGCCGGATTTCGACCCGAGCAACCCTGTCGATGCCCAGGACAAAGACCGCATCAACCGGCTCAACGTCGGCGTCTATGAGATGGGCTCGACCTTCAAGGCGCTAACGGTCGCGATGGCGCTGGACAGCGGCAAGGCGAACATCAACTCGTCCTACTCCACCGCCGGCGGCATGATGCGCTTTGGCCGCCAGGTCATTCGCGAATACCACGGCACGGGCCGAACGCTGACAGTGCCGGAAGTGTTCGTGCATTCATCGAACATGGGCTCGATCAAGATGGCGCTGTCGGTCGGCGTGGAGGGCCACAAGGCCTTCCTCCGCAAGATGGGGCAGCTGGATCGCATGCGCACGGAACTGCCCGAAAGCGCCGAGCCCCTCGTCCCGTCCCGCTGGGGTGAGATCAACACCGCGACCATCGCCTTCGGCCATGGCCTCGCCGTGGCGCCCGTTCAGGCTCTGGCGGCCGTCGGTGCGCTGGTCAACGGCGGCTATTTCATCAAGCCGACCTTCCTGAAGCGCTCGGAAGCGGACGCCAAGGCCGATGCTCCCCGGGTGATCAAGCCGGAGACGTCCGAGGCGATGCGCTATATCATGCGCATCAATGCGGAGCGTGGCTCGGCGCGCAAGACCGAGGAAGCAACGAGCGGCGCCTACTACATCGGCGGCAAGACGGGTACGGCCGAGAAGGTGATCAACGGCCGCTATGCCAAGAATAAGAACTTCACGACGTTCATGGCGATCGCCCCGGCCGACAAGCCGAAGTATGTTTTCCTGACGCTCTATGACGAGCCGCAGGCGACGCCGGAAAGCTACGGCTACACCACGGCTGCCTGGAACGCGGGTGTGACCACCGGCAAGATCATCGAGCGCGTGGCGCCGCTTCTTGGGCTGCCGCCCCACACAGCGCCGCTTGCGACCGCCTTCCCGAACATGGCGCGTCAGGGCGCCTGGGGGATCCGCTGATGGGAACGGACGTGACCACGCCTGAACGCGGGAAGGAGGGATCATGAATACCTCTGTGTCAGAGGCCGCCAGATCGCTTGGCGACCTGATCCCCGGTCAATTCGCGGAGAGTGAAGCCCGGCGCGCCATCGCCGGGCTTACTGCCGATTCACGCGCCGTGAAACCTGGCTTCCTCTTCGTCGCAGTCCCGGGCACGAAAGCGGATGGGCTCACTTTCGCCGGCGATGCCGTCGCGCGCGGCGCTGTCGCGATCGTCGGCGAGGGGCCACGGCCAGCGGATGTTCCGGCTGATGTCGCCTTCGCGCAGGTGACCAACGTTCGCCGCGTGCTCGCGCTTGCCGCGGCGCGCTTCTATCCGCGCCAGCCGGAGACGATCGTCGCGGTGACGGGGACGAGCGGCAAGAGCTCGGTCGCCGAGTTTACGCGGCAGATCTTCGCGTCGCTGGGACATCAGGCGGCGAGCCTTGGCACGATCGGCGTCGTTGCGCCGGGCGGGTCCGTCTACGGCTCGCTGACAACGCCCGACCCCGTGGCGCTGCACCGGACGCTCGACCAGCTGGCCGGCGATGGTGTCACCCATCTCGCCATGGAAGCGTCTTCCCACGGGCTCGACCAGCACAGGCTCGATGGCGTCAGGCTCACGGCCGGCGCCTTTACGAATCTCGGCCGCGACCATCTCGATTATCATCCGACGGTCGAAGCCTATCTCGAGGCCAAGCTCCGTCTGTTCACGGACCTTCTGCCGGGTGACGCGGCCGTCGTGGTCAATGCGGACGCGCCCGAATCGAAGGCTGTGGCCGATGCGGCCCGCGCGCGGGGTCTACGGCTGATCAGCGTCGGCGAAGCCGGAGTGGATCTCAAGCTCGAAGCGATCGAGCAGCAGGGCTTTGACCAGATCCTCTCTATCAGCCATGGCGGCAGCGCCGAAACGGTGCGTCTACCGCTTGCCGGTGATTTCCAGGCATCAAACGCCCTCGTGGCGGCCGGGCTCGCCATCGCGGCGGGCGAGGATGCGCGACAGGCGCTCGCGGCCCTCTCGGGCCTTGCCGGCGTCAAGGGCCGGATGGATCGGGTCGGGACGATCAATGGCGCGCTTGTCATCGTGGATTTTGCCCATAAGCCCGACGCGCTCGACCATGTCCTGACCGCCCTGCGCCCCTATGCGACGGGTAAGCTCGTCGTCGTGTTCGGCACCGGCGGTGATCGCGACCAGGGCAAGCGCCCGATCATGGGCCGCATCGCCGCCGAGCGGGCGGACGTCGTCATCGTCACCGACGACAACCCGCGCTCGGAGGATCCCGCGACCATCCGCGCGGCGATACTCGCCGCGGCGCCGGGCGCACGCGAAATCGGCGATCGCGCTGAGGCGATCCGAACGGCTGTCGCCGAGCTCAAGGCAGGCGATGTGCTCGTCATTGCCGGAAAAGGCCATGAAACGGGCCAGATCATCGGCACAAAGACATTGCCCTTCTCCGATCACGACGCCGTGACCGAAGCCATTGCCGCGTTGAGGCTGCCATGAGTGCGACGATGACGAGTTCCAAGTCCTTGTGGACCGGGGCCGAGCTGGCCGAGGCCATGGGCGCGCGCCGCGAGGGTGAAGCCGCCGGCGCTATCACTGGCGTGTCGATCGATACGCGCACGCTCACGCCGGGCGACGTTTATTTCTCCATTCGCGGCGATGTGCACGACGGCCATGCCTTTGTTGCGGATGCGTTTCGCAAGGGGGCCGCGGCGGCCGTCGTCGACGAGGCCCATATGGCTGAACTTGCAGGCGCGGGTCCGCTGATCGTCGTGCCCGATGTACTGCGCGGCCTTGAAAACGCCGCCCGCGCGTCACGCGCGCGCGCATCGGCCCGTTTCGTCGCCGTAACGGGCTCGGTCGGCAAGACCAGCACCAAGGAGGCGCTGCGCCTCGCGCTTGGCTCCCAGGGCGAGGTGCATGCGTCGGCCGCGTCCTACAACAACCATTGGGGCGTGCCGCTGTCCCTGGCGCGTATGCCGGCGGCGAACGATTTCGGTGTCTTCGAGATCGGCATGAGCGCTCCCGGCGAGATCGTGCCGCTAACGCATATGGTGCGGCCTCACGTGGCCGTCGTGACGACGGTCGCGCCGGTTCACCTCGAATTCTTCCCGTCGATCGCGGCGATAGCCGACGCAAAAGGCGAGGTGTTTCTGGGTCTTGAGCCGGGCGGCGTCGCGATCATCAACCGCGATATCGGCGAGTTTGCGCGATTGAAGTCCCATGCGATGGCGTCGCCCGCGGGGCGGATCATCACCTTCGGCGAGCATGATGAGGCGGATGTGCGGGCGCGGCGCATCGTCTCTCAGGCCGATTGCACAGTCGTCGACGCCACGGTCTTCGGCGTGCCGGTCGTCTATCGCATCGGTAGCCCCGGCCGGCATATCGCCCTCAACAGCCTGGCGGTCCTGGCCACCGTCAAGGCGCTCGGCGGCGATCTCGCGCTGGCGGCGCTGGCGCTTTCGGAGCTCGCCCCCCCGGTTGGTCGCGGCGAGCGCACGCGCCTCACGGTCGCTGGCGGCGAGGTGCTGCTCATCGACGAAAGTTACAACGCCAATCCGGCCTCCATGCGAGCGGCGATCGAGGCCCTCGGGCAGTCCGATATCGGGTTCCGGGGCCGCCGGATCGCCGTGCTCGCCGACATGCTGGAACTGGGCACCGAGAGCGAGCGGCTGCACGAGGCCCTTGTAGAGACGCTCGAGGAAAATGCCGTCGATGTCGTCTTCGCGGCCGGCCCCGCCATGAAGAGCCTCTGGCGTCAATTGCCCATGAACCTGCGCGGCTCCTATGCGCCCGCTCCGGCGGAGCTGGAGGCCACGGTCACGGCGGCGCTTCGGGCCGGCGACGTTGTCATGATCAAGGGCTCGAACGGAACACGCATATCCCGGCTGGTCACAGCCTTGAAAGGCCGTTTCGCGGACGCTGCCCCCGCGACGGTCAAGGCTTAGTCGGGCTCAATATACTCTAAGGAATAGTCGCGCATGTTCACTTGGCTCGCGGAGTTCTCCGGCACCTTCTCCGCCCTCAACGTCTTCCGTTACATCACCTTCCGTGCCGGCGGCGCGACGGCGACGGCCCTGTTCTTCGTCTTCATGTTCGGGCCGTGGCTGATCTCGCTGCTCAGGGTGAAGCAGGGCAAGGGGCAGCCGATCCGCGTGGATGGACCGCAATCGCATCTGGCCAAGCGCGGCACGCCGACCATGGGCGGCCTGATGATCCTCTCCGGCATCATCGTGTCGACGCTTCTCTGGGGTAATCTCGCCAATGCCTATGTGTGGATCGTGCTGTTCGTCACGGTCGGCTTCGGCGCGATCGGCTTCTACGACGACTATCTCAAGGTCACCAAGCAGTCCCACAAGGGCTTTTCCGGCCGCTCGCGCCTCACCATCGAAGCGGCCATCGCGGGGGTGGCCTGCCTTGCCATCGTCTATGTCAGCAAGGGCGCTCTCCCGCCGGCGCGCGAATTCCTCGCGACCTCGATCGCCATTCCCTTCTTCAAGGACCTGCTGATCGACATCGGCCTCTTGTTCGTCGTCTTCGGCGGCTTTGTCATCGTCGCCTCCGGCAATGCGGTGAACCTGACCGACGGGCTCGATGGCCTCGCCATCGTGCCGGTGATGATTGCGGCCGCCACCTTCGGCATGATCGCGTATCTCGTCGGCAACGCCATCTTCGCCAATTATCTGCAGATCAATTTCGTGCCGGGCACCGGCGAGCTCGCCATCATCTGCGGCGCGCTCATCGGTGCCGGCATCGGCTTCCTCTGGTTCAACGCGCCACCGGCGCAAATCTTCATGGGCGACACGGGGTCGCTGGCGCTCGGCGGGCTGCTCGGCACCGTCGCGGTCGCGGTGAAGCACGAGATCGTGCTGGCCATCGTCGGCGGGCTCTTCGTGCTCGAGGCGCTATCGGTCATTATCCAGGTCGCCTCCTTCAAGCTCACCGGCAAGCGCGTCTTCAAGATGGCGCCGATCCACCATCATTTCGAACAGCTCGGCTGGACAGAGCCCCAGGTGGTGATCCGCTTCTGGATCATCTCCGTGGTGCTCGCCCTGATCGGCCTGTCGTCGCTCAAGCTGCGGTGAGGGGGAGATGATGGGTATAGGCACATCGATCACCAGACAGTTCCACCTCTCCCTGGCGGGGAGAGGTCGCGCCGCAGGCGCGGGTGAGGGGGTAACTTCCGCCAACGGATTTCACCCCCTCACCCTGTCCCTCTCCCCGCCGGGGAGAGGGGACGCCAATCTCCGCGCGCGCCGGCTTGGATACCTTCCCTTGAGGGGAGGGGGCGCCGCCGATGTCGTCGGGCGAGGCTACCCAGCGTTGTCGAAAACGGGGGAGGATCGCCCATGATCCCCGTTACCTCCTTTGCCGGTAAGCGTGTCGCGGTCTTCGGCCTGGGCGGGTCGGGCCTTGTCACGGCTGAAGCCTTGGTCGCCGGTGGCGCCGATGTGGTGGCCTGGGACGACGGCGAGGCCGGACGCGCCAAGGCGGCCGAGGCGGGCGTTCCGGTGGCGGACTTGCGCCAGGAGGACTGGAGCGGGATCGCGGCCCTCGTCCTGTCCCCCGGCGTTCCGCTGACGCATCCCGAGCCCCACTGGAGCGCCAAGCTCGCCCAGGCGGCAGGCGTCGAGATCATCGGTGATATCGAGCTGTTTTGCCGCGAGCGCGCGAAAGTGGCGCCTGACGCGCCCTTCGTTGCCATCACCGGCACCAACGGCAAGTCGACGACGACGGCGCTGACCGCCCATATCCTGAAGGCGGCGGGCCGCGACGTGCAAATGGGCGGCAATATCGGCCGGGCGATCCTCTCGCTCGATCCGCTGACGCCCGAGCGCGTCTATGTCATCGAATGCTCCTCCTTCCAGATCGATCTCGCGCCTTCGCTCGCAACCACGGTCGGCGTCCTGCTCAACCTGACGCCGGATCATCTCGACCGGCATGGCACGATGGAGAACTACGCCGCCATCAAGGAGCGGCTGGTGGCGAAGGCGAAGCTGGCGGTGGTTGGCGTGGATGATGATTACACGGCTGCCGTCGCCGCGCGCCGTGCGGAGATCGAGCGGCCGGTTGTCGAAATCAGCGCGGTTCATTTGCTGACCGACGGTGTGCATGCGGAGGGAACACGTCTCTTCCGTCATGGCGATCAGTCTATTGTCGATCTGGTGGGCCACGGTTCTCTGCGTGGTCAGCACAACGCGCAGAATGCGGCGGCAGCCGTGGCCGTGACGCTCGCGCTTGGTCTCGATGCGGCGACGATAGCCGATGCTATCACGAGTTTTGTCGGCCTTGCCCATCGCATGGAGGAGGTCGGGCGGATCGGTGCAACGATCTTTATCAACGATTCCAAGGCGACCAACGCCGATTCCACCGAGAAGGCGCTGGCCGCTTTCCCCGGCGGCATCCACTGGATCGTCGGCGGCAAACCCAAGGAGGGCGGCATCGCCTCGCTCGCGGCCTATTTTCCGCGCATCGCCCATGCCTATCTCATCGGCGTATCGAGCGATGATTTCGCCGCGACGCTCGACGGAAAGGTGCCATTCACGCGCTGCGAGACGCTGGAGGATGCGCTCGCTGCCGCCACTGCGAATGCCGCGCGATCAGCGGACGAACAGTCAATCGTGCTGCTCTCCCCGGCCTGTGCGTCCTACGACCAGTTTCCGAATTTCGAGGTGAGGGGCAATCGCTTCCGCGACCTCGTCCTCGCCCTGCCGGGCCTCATCCCGGCCACCAGCAACAAGGGACATTGAGCCATGGCGTCACGCGCTGAACGCACTCTCGTCGGCGAATGGTGGTGGACCGTCGATCGCTCGATCCTGGTCGCGATCGCAGTGCTGATGGTGGCCGGGCTCGTGTTCCTCATGGGCGGCGGCCCGCCCGTGGCCGAACGCCTCGGCCTGTCGACCTTCCATTTCGTCAGCCGGCAAATCGTCTATCTGGCGCCGGCTGTCGCACTGATGATCGCGGTCTCGTTTCTCTCGCCGCGCTACGTGAGGCGGGCGGCGCTCCTTGTCTATCTCGGCGGCCTCGCCATGGTGATCGCCGCGCTCTATCTCGGACCGGAGGTGAAGGGTTCGCGTCGCTGGCTCAACCTGGCGGGCATGACAATCCAGCCGTCGGAATTCGTGAAGCCGGCCTTCGTCGTTCTGACAGCCTGGCTATTCGCCGAGGGAAGCCGGCGCCGCGACGTGCCCGGCACGCTGCTCGCCATGCTGATTCTGCCCGTGACGATCGTCCCGTTGATCCTGCAGCCGGATATCGGCCAGACCATGCTGATCTCCATCGTCTGGGGCTGCCTGTTCTTCACCGCGGGCCTGCACATCTTCTGGGTCGCGGGCATCGGCGGCATCGGCCTCTTCGGCCTGTTTGTCGCCTATGAGCTGATCCCCCACGTTCGCGACCGCATCTCGCGCTTCATGGACAAGGAAGCGGGCGACACCTTCCAGGTCGATACGGCGCTCGAGGCTTTCGCCCAGGGCGGCTGGCTCGGCAAGGGGCCGGGCGAGGGCACGGTGAAGCGCATCCTGCCGGACGCCCATACCGACTTCATCTTCGCCGTGACGGCCGAGGAATTCGGCATCCTGATCTGTATCGCGCTGGTGTGCCTGTTCGGCTTCATCGTCCTGCGCGGTCTCTATCTCGCCCAGCGCAACGAGGAGCCGTTCTGCCGCCTGGCCGTGACCGGTCTCGTCACCCTGTTCGGCATCCAGGCCTCCATCAACATGATGGTGAACGTCCATCTCATCCCGGCCAAGGGCATGACGCTTCCCTTCATCTCCTACGGCGGTTCCTCGCTGCTGTCGCTCGCCCTCGGCATGGGCTTCCTCATTGCCTTGACCCGCAAGCGCCCGCGCGCCGAAATCCTCGACCGCATCACGCCGGCCCACAGGCCGGCCAATCGGTCCTACGGTAGCAGGACCGCCCAAGATGTCTGAGGGATCGATGTCCGGGGCGTCGAAGGTGGCTCGCAACGCGCGTCCTCTCGTGCTGCTGGCGGCCGGCGGGACGGGTGGCCACCTGTTTCCGGCGCAGGCGCTCGCGGGTGTTCTGGCCTCACGCGGCATCAGGGTGGAGCTCGCGACCGATGAGCGAGCGGCGGCTTATGCCGCTGATTTTCCAGCCGATAAAATCCATGTCATTCCATCGGCGACGCCCTCGCGGCGATCGATCCCGGTGGCGATCAAGGCTGCCCTCACGCTTGCCCGTGGCATTTGGAAGGCGAGGGGGCTCGCGCGCGAGATCCGGCCCGCCGTCGTGGTGGGCTTCGGCGGCTATCCATCCGTACCCCCTTTGCTCGGCGCATCCTTCGCCGGCACTCCGACGATCATCCACGAGCAGAATGCCGTGCTCGGCCGCGCCAACCGCTTCCTGGCGCCTCGCGCGACGGCGATCGCCACGGGCTTCGCCACAGTCGGCGGGTTGACCGACGGGCTGAGCGGCAAGGCGACGCAGACCGGCAACCCCATCCGGCCGGCAGTGCTGGAGGCGGCCCGGAAGCCGTTCGCGCCGCTCGCCGAGGGGGGCGTGCTCCATTTGCTGGTCACCGGCGGTAGCCAGGGTGCGCGCGTGATGAGCGATATCGTGCCGGCCGCTATCGGAACACTGTCGCCCGCGGATCGTAGTCGGCTATCCATCGTCCAGCAGGCGCGCGCCGAAGATGTGGCCCGCGTCGAAGAGACCTATCGCACGCTTGGCGTTCGTGCCGAGATCGCGCCCTTCTTCAAGGACCTGCCGGCGCGCATCGCGGACGCCCATCTGGTGATCGGGCGGGCGGGTGCCTCGACGGTTGCCGAACTCGCGATCATCGGCCGTCCGTCGATCCTCGTGCCCCTGCCGGGCGCGCTCGATCAGGACCAGGCGGCGAATGCCGCGACGCTCGGAAGCTTGGGCGCGGCGACGGTTATCCCGCAGGATGCTTTCACGCCCGAGCGCCTCGCCGCGGAGATTTCGGAGCGCCTTGTTGCGCCCAGACTCTTGACCCAAGCCGCCGAAGCAGCGAAGAGCGCCGGTATCCCTGATTCGGCCCAACGACTCGCCGACCTCGTCGTCCGCGTTGGCCATATCGATTCCGCATTGGAGACCCGCCCATGAAGTTGCCTCGTGAGCTTGGCCCCATCCATTTCATCGGTATCGGCGGCATCGGCATGTCCGGCATCGCGGAGGTGCTTCTCAACCTCGGCTATACCGTTCAGGGATCGGACGCCGGCGACAACGCCAATGTCAAGCGGCTGCGCGACAAGGGCGCGAAGACTTTTCTCGGTCACACGGCCGACAATCTCGGGGATGCCGAGGTGGTCGTGGTGTCCACCGCCATCCAACGCGACAATCCGGAACTCGCGGCGGCCCGCGAGAAGCGTCTGCCGGTCGTGCGGCGGGCGGAGATGCTGGCTGAGCTGATGCGGCTGAAGACTTGCGTGGCGATCGCCGGCACCCACGGCAAGACGACGACGACGTCGATCGTCGCGACGCTGCTCGATGCCGGCAATTTCGACCCGACGGTCATCAACGGCGGTATCATCAACGCCTACGGTACCAATGCGCGGCTCGGCGCGGGTGACTGGATGGTCGTGGAGGCGGACGAGTCCGACGGCACCTTCCTCAAGCTGCCGGCCGATGTGGCCATTGTCACCAATATCGATGCCGAACACCTCGATCACTTCAAGACTTTCGATGCCGTGAAGGCAGCATTCCGCTCCTTCGTCGAGAATATCCCCTTCTACGGTTTTGCGGTGATGTGCATTGACCATCCGGTCGTGCAGGATCTCATCGGCCATATCCAGGATCGTCGGGTCATCACCTATGGCGAGAACCCGCAAGCCGACGTCCGCCTCGTCATCGATGACCTGACGGGTGGCAAGAGCCAGTTCATCGTGATCATCCGTGACCGCAAGACCGGCGCGCGGGTTGTCATCGATGACCTTGTCATGCCGATGCCCGGCCATCACAACGCGCTCAACGCCACGGCGGCCATTGCGGTGGCTTATGAGCTCGGCATGGAACCGGAGGCGATCCGCAAGGCGCTCGCCTCCTTCGGGGGCGTCAAGCGGCGCTTCACGCGCACGGGCGAATGGAACGGCGTCACCATTTTCGACGACTACGGCCACCATCCGGTTGAGATCGCCGCCGTGCTCAAGGCGGCGCGCGCCTCGACCAAGGGGCAGGTGATCGCGGTCATGCAGCCGCATCGCTACAGCCGCCTGGCTTCCCTGTTTGACAACTTCTGCACCTGCTTCAACGACGCCGACGCGGTCATCGTCGCGCCCGTCTATGCGGCGGGCGAGCAACCGATCCCAGGGGCCGATCGCGACAGTCTTGTGGCAGGCCTGAAGGCGCGTGGGCACCGGGACGTCGTGGCCCTGCCGGAGCCGGCCGCGCTCGCGGGCATGGTGCGTGAACTCGCCAAGCCGGGCGACTATGTCGTTTGCCTCGGCGCCGGCACCATCACGGCCTGGGCCTATGCCCTGCCGGACGAGCTTGCGGCGGGGGATGCCGCATGACGCCACTCGCCTCCAGCGTCTTTTCCTCCGGCCCGATCACTCCTCTCAAGGGGAGGGGGGATCCGAGCGCAGCTCTGAGCCGGGTGGGGTTGGTGCCGAGGTTGATGAAGCGCGCCCCCTCCGTCGCCGCTACGCGGCACCACCTCCCCCTCCAGGGGGAGGATCAGGCCTGTGGTCCGGTCGTCGTGCTGCGGCGGGCTACAGGAAGGGGAGGCAGGCGATGACCTTTCCTGACATCACCGGGGATCTCCGGGGCATTCCCGGCCTGCGGGGCAAGCTGGAGGCCAATGCGCCGATGGCGCCCCTGTCGTGGTTCCGCACGGGCGGGCCGGCGCAGGTGCTGTTCACCCCGGTCGACGAAGATGATCTGGCGCTGTTCCTGGCGCAGGCGCCGCGCGAACTACCGCTTGTCGTCGTCGGGCTGGGATCGAACCTCCTCGTCCGCGATGGCGGCGTGCCCGGCATCGTGGTGCGCCTCGGAAAAGGCTTCGGTGAGATCACGGTCGAGCCCGGGCATCATGTGCGCGCGGGCGCCGCGGCACCGGACGTCAAGGTCGCCCGGGTGGCGGCGGAGGCCGGCATCGACGGGTTGGCCTTCCTGCGCGGTATCCCGGGCGCCATAGGCGGCGCTCTGCGCATGAATGGCGGTGCCTATGGCGGCGAGACGTCGGATGTACTGGTCAAGGCGCGCGCGCTCGATCGGGCGGGGAACCGCCATGAGTTGAGCGCCGCCGACATGGGGTTTTCTTACCGGCATTGCGACGCGCCTGAGGATTTCATCTTTGTCGAGGGATTGTTCGCCGGTCGTCCCGGAGAGTCCGCCGAGATCCTGGCCCGCATGAACGCCATCACTGAGGCGCGGGCTTCCTCGCAGCCGGTGAACACGCGCACAGGCGGCTCCACCTTCAAGAACCCGGCCGGCGCCAAGGCCTGGGAGCTCGTCGACCAAGTCGGCGGGCGCGGCCTCAGGCAAGGCATGGCGCAGGTGTCGGAGATGCATTGCAACTTCCTCGTCAATCTCGGCGGCGCGACGGCGACCGATATCGAGGGGCTCGGCGAGGAACTGCGTCGGCGCGTGCGTGAAACGACGGGCGTCGAGCTCGAATGGGAAATCAGGCGCATCGGGCTGGCGGCTCAGGCCAGACCGGACAGCGGAGGACAGTCATGACGCAACATGTCGCGGTGCTGATGGGCGGATGGTCGGCCGAACGGGACGTTTCGCTGTCGTCCGGCAACGCCTGCGCGGATGCTCTCGAAGGCGAGGGCTACCGTGTCACGCGGGTTGATGTCGATCGTGATATCGCGGCGGTCCTGACCAAGCTCAAGCCGGAGGTGGCTTTCAACGCACTGCACGGCAAGGTGGGCGAGGACGGCACCATCCAGGGTATTCTGGAGGTCTTGCGCATTCCCTACACGCATTCGGGCGTGCTCGCTTCGGCACTCGCCATGCAGAAGGACAAGGCCAAGCTCATCCTCGCCGCCGCCGGCGTTCCCGTCGCACATGGCATCGTCGTCCACCGCCGTGAGGCGGCCAAGGCGCACGTTCTGCCGCCGCCCTATGTGCTGAAACCGGTTAACGAGGGCTCGTCCTTCGGGGTCATCATCGTGCGGGAGGATCGCACTCATCCGCCGCAGGAATTGTTAAGAGACGACTGGCCCTACGGGGACTATCTCCTGGCCGAGGCCTTCGTTGCCGGGCGGGAGCTGACCTGCGCCGTCATGGGCGACAAGGCCTTGGATATCATAGACATCCGGCCTGCCACCGGCGAGTTCTACGACTACGACGCTAAATATACGAAGGGTGGATCAATTCACGTCCTTCCGGCTCAAATTAAACCGAATATTTACCAACACGTTCAACAGTTGGCGTTAACGGCGCACCAAGCTCTCGGCTGTCGAGGCGTCAGTCGTGCCGACTTTCGCTATGACGACCGCCCCGAGGGGAGGGGAGAACTCGTGTGCCTGGAAGTGAATACCCAACCGGGAATGACGGCGACAAGCTTGGTGCCGGAAGCGGCGGCCTATGCCGGCTATTCCTTTGGTAAGCTTGTCTCATGGATGGTGAAGGACGCTTCCTGCGATCGCTAGCGGTCCCCGCGGGTAAGGGCGTCGCAGCAGGAAGTGTGGCCGGGAGTAGCAACGTGTCCGCGTCCATCTTAGGTGTCATGAGAGCTAGACGTCGCAGGTCGCGGGCGCGGGACGCTGCCGGGACCTCGCTCGAACGGTGCCTGCCCCGTGGAACGGGCAGCGCGTTGACGCTTGGCTTCCTGGCGGCCGTCAGCGTTTATGGCATCGCGCTCGGAGGTCATATGGATGACTTCCGCCAGGCCTACGGCGAGCCGCAGCATGCCATCGCGCGGGCGCTCGGCTTTGGTATCAACCAGATCAACATCTCCGGCCTGGTCGAACTCTCCCCGACGGAGGTTCTCGGCGCCGCCGGCATCTCCCCGAAGATCTCGCTCGCGCTGCTCGATGCGGCGGATGTGCGTCGGCGCCTCGAACTGGTGCCCCTCATCAAGGAGGCGTCGGTCCGCAAGCTCTATCCGAACGAGCTGTCGATCAGCATCACCGAGCGCAAGCCGCATGCCATCTGGCAGCAGAACGGCGAGTTGTTCGTGATCGCGACGGACGGCACCGTCATCGACATGCTGAATGACGTTCGCTTCGCCAAGCTGCCGCTCGTCGTCGGCGACCAGGCCAATGTCCAGTCGGCGGAGTATCTGAAGCTGCGCGAGGAAGCCGGGCCGCTGAAGTCCCGCATCCGGGCCGGTATCCTGGTCGCCGGGCGCCGCTGGGACCTCAAGCTCGACAACGGTGTCGACATCCGCCTTCCCGAGGAAGGGGCGGGCGTAGCGCTCACGCGTCTCGCCGCCATGGAGCGCGACCAGCACATCCTGGACAAGGACATTCTGTCTGTCGACATGCGCATGGGCGACCGCCTCGTCGTGCGCCTGAGCGAGGAGGCAGCACAGATCCGAGCCGACCGGCTCAATAAGAAACCAAACAAGCAGAAGGGGCCGGAGATATGAGCTTCAGCAACGGTCTCACACCTCGGCTGAAGCCGCTGTCGGCTCGCAAAAGCGCCATCCTGTCCGTGCTCGACGTGGGTACGAGCAAGGTGGTTTGCCTGATTGCGCAGCTCAATCCGGTCTCGGAAGGCGAGGCACTTCGGGGCCGCACGCATCTGGCGCGCGTTCTCGGCATCGGCCACCAGCGTTCACTCGGGTTGAAGGGCGGCATCATCGTCGACCTCGAGGCCGCGGAACGTTCGATCCGCCAGGCGGTGGATGCCGCCGAACGCATGGCCAAGGTCGAGGTGCGTTCCGTTCTCGTCAATCTGACGGGCGGCCGTACCGGGTCGCAGAGTTACGCCGCGAATGTCGGCGTGCGCTCAGGCTCCGTCTCGAACGGCGACATCCACCGCGTGCTCGATGCGGCGAGCGCCTACAGCGTCCGGCCCGGCAGGGCCGTGCTGCATGCCCTGCCGACCGGCTTTTCCCTCGACGGCCAGACCGGGATTCTCGATCCCGCCGGCATGATCGGCCAGAATCTCGGCGTCGACATGCATGTCGTGACCGCCGATAGCGCCGCCGCGCGCAACCTGATGCTCGCGGTCGAGCGTTGCCATCTCGATGTCGAGGCCATCATCTCGACGCCTTATGCCGCGGGGCTTTCAGCGCTCGTGGACGACGAGGCGGAGATTGGTGCCACGCTCATCGACATGGGCGGCGGAACAACCTCCGTCGGCGTCTTCGCGGGCGGACATCTGGTCCATGTGGATGCATTGGCCGTCGGCGGCCATCACGTGACCATGGATATTGCGCGCGGTCTCTCTACGCGTGTCGCCGTCGCCGAGCGTCTGAAGACTCTCTACGGGGCGGCGATCTCGTCACCTTCGGATGAGCGGGAAATTATTTCTGTCCCGCAGGTAGACGAAGAAGAGCGCGATGTTGCTAATCATATGCCAAAGTCTAGTCTAGTGCGAATCATCAAGCCACGCGTCGAGGAAATACTTGAGCTGGTGCGGGATCGATTGCGGCGCGCGGGTTTTGCGGCGGGGGCGGGCCGTCGTGTGGTTCTGACAGGCGGGGCGAGCCAGCTCACCGGCATGCCGGAGATGGCGCGCCGTATTCTCGGCAGTGACAAGGGAGCGGCCCAGGTGCGTATCGGCCGACCGCTCGGTGTGAAGGGGTTGCCCGAAGCGGCGAAGGGGCCGGCCTTCTCCGTGGGGATTGGCCTTCTGGTCTATCCGCAGGTGGCCCACGTGGAACATTTCGAGCCGAACACCGGGGGGGTGTACCTCGGCACTGGCACGGATGGGTATTTGGCGCGTATGGGGCGGTGGATCAAAGATAGCTTTTGACCGCCAAAAGGTTTGACCGAAGGCGGTGCGGCGGCCGCCAAGAGGTCCGGGACAGGCACGGAGAGGCGCGCAGCCGAGCGCCGTTCAGTACAAGAAGAGGCCACGACATGGCGATCAATCTGCAAGCCCCGGACATCCGGGAACTCAAGCCGCATATCACGGTGCTCGGCGTCGGCGGCGCGGGTGGCAACGCGGTCAACAACATGATCGATTCCGGATTGATGGGAGTCGAGTTCTGCGTTGCGAACACCGACGCTCAGGCGTTGTCGAGCTCGCATTGCGAACGCATCATCCAGATGGGCCTGGAAGTGACGCAGGGCCTCGGCGCCGGCTCGCAGCCGGAAATCGGCCGTGCTGCGGCCGAGGAGGTCATCGACGAGATCCGTGATCAGCTGTCCGGCGCGCATATGGTGTTCATCACCGCCGGCATGGGCGGCGGCACCGGCACCGGCGCGGCGCCAGTGATCGCCCGGGCCGCCCGCGACATGGGCATCCTCACGGTCGGCGTCGTCACCAAGCCCTTCCAGTTCGAGGGCATGCGCCGCATGAAGGTTGCCGAGGCTGGCATCGTCGAGCTGCAGCAGGCGGTCGATACGCTGATCGTCATCCCGAACCAGAACCTCTTCCGGGTCGCCAACGAGCGCACCACCTTCGCCGACGCCTTCGCGATGGCCGACCAGGTGCTGTACTCGGGCGTCGCCTGCATCACCGACCTCATGGTCAAGGAAGGGCTCATCAACCTCGACTTCGCCGACGTGCGCGCAATAATGCGCGGCATGGGCAAGGCGATGATGGGCACGGGCGAGGCTTCCGGTGAGCGCCGCGCCATCACGGCCGCCGAGGCCGCGATCGCCAACCCGCTCCTCGATGATGTCTCGATGCGCGGGGCCCGTGGCCTCCTCATCTCGATCACCGGCGGCAACGACCTCACCCTCTATGAAGTCGATGAAGCCGCGACCCGCATCCGCGAGGAAGTGGACCACGAGGCCAACATCATCCTCGGCGCCACCTTCGACGGCAGCCTCGACGGCGTGATCCGCGTGTCCGTGGTTGCCACGGGTATCGATCATGCCCTGCTCGAGGGCGCGCAGGATCCTTCCCTCACCGAGCAGCGCATCGCCGAGGTTGCGGAGCGCCTGCGCACGGAAGCGCGCCAGCGCGTGACCCCGGCGATCCCGGCAACGCAGTCCACCGCTCAACTGCCTGAGCCGGCCTTCGTGCCTCCGGCGGCTGTGGAGGCCGCGCCACAGGCGCCGGCCGCCGTGGTGCATCGCGATGTGACGATCGAGCCGGCTCAGCCGCGTCCGGCCATGGCCGCCCAACCCGCCGCCGCCCAGGCGCCGGTGGAAGCTGCGCCGCATCCGCAGCACTTCATTCCGCCGCAGGCGGAGCGGGCCACCATCCGCCCGACCCGCATGCCGCGCGTCGATGAGCTGCCGCTGCCGGCCCAGAACCAGATCCGCGCCACGCGCGGCGAGTCCGACAACCGCGCGGCGGCTGCCGATACGAAGCGCATGACACTGTTGCAGCGTCTCGCCTCGGTTGGCCTCGGCCGCAAGGAAGAGCCCCAGCAGCAGCCGGAGCCGCGTCAGCAGCGCCAGGCGCCGCCGGCCGGCTACCAGCAGCAGGCCCCCGCGCAGCCGTCGGCCACCCACGCCGAATACGGCCGGCGCCCGGCGCCGGCCCAGGCTCCGCAGGGCTACCGCCCGGCGCAGGGCAATCTCGATCAGCATGGCCGCGCTCCCGCGCAGCCGCGCCCGAGTGAAGATGATCAGCTGGAGATCCCGGCATTCCTGCGCCGGCAGGCCAATTGATCACGTCGTCTTTCAAGTTGCGCTGATCGCCTCGGCGGTCAGCGCAAGGAACGATTCGTAAATGAAGTGCGCCGCGTCCTGTCAAAGCTGTTGACGGGGCGCGGCGCACTTCGTTTGGTGGTGGATCGCGCTGGTACGTTCGTAATTTGTAAACCATTGATTAATAGATTGAATTTTGAGAGCCTTATCACCCGTGCGTTGTTACAGAACGTAAGGAAGCGTGATTTGGCCTGCAATGGGGTGACGCGTATGGTGCGCCGGACATTGAAGATCGATAGGTGATTTTCTATCAGTTTGCCTTCGATCGACATGTCATTAGTTGCTCATGAAACGAACCCTCGTGATGCGAGGGCGCAGGCGGACACGAATGATGCCATCAAGCAAGCAGACGACCCTCGCAGCTGTAGTGACGCTCGATGGAATCGGCGTTCATTCCGGCAAGCCGGTCAGTCTGGTGCTTCACCCCGCCGATATCGGCCAGGGTGTCGTGTTTCTGCGCACCGACCTGCAGGGCAGGGCCGATCGCCTGATCGAGGCGAATCACCAGCATGTTTCCGCTACGGAGCTTTGCACGGTCGTCGGCGATGAGACCGACGGTGCGGTCGCGACGATCGAGCACTTGATGTCCGCCCTCTACGGATTGGGTGTTGATAACGTGCTCGTCGAGATCGACGGTCCGGAGGTTCCGATCCTCGATGGCAGCGCCGCGCGCTTTGTGGAGGCCATCCTCCAGGTCGGCATCGTCTTCCAGAAGGCCCAGCGCCGTTTCGTGAAGGTGCTGCGCCCGGTGCGTATCGATCAGGGGCGCGCTTTCGCGGAGCTGCGTCCTTATGATGATGGCTTCCAGCTCGATGTAGAGATCAATTTCGACCATCCCGTGATCGGTCGCCAGCGCAAGATCGTGGATCTTGACGAGGGCGTCTTCCGCCGGGAGATCGCCAGCGCGCGTACATTCGGCTTCATGCGCGATGTCGAGCGGTACTGGAAAGCCGGCTTCGCGCTGGGATCGTCGCTGGAAAACACTGTCGCGATTGGTGATGATAGTGTCGTAAACGCCGAGGGCCTGCGCTTCCCTGACGAGTTCGTGCGCCACAAGCTGCTGGACGCGGTGGGGGATCTCGCGCTTGCGGGCTACCCTCTGCTGGGGGCCTATCGCTCCTATTGCGGTGGCCATCGCATGAATTTCGGCATTCTTCGCGAGCTCTTCAGTGATCGCGCCAACTACGCCCTGGTCGAGGGGCCGAAGGTGGAGCGCGGCAAGGGCGAGACGATCAAGGTACGTCGCGATGGCGGCCACGCCGAGTTGCCGGCAGGCATGGCTGCTGCGGCTTTCGCGCCTGAGGTAAACTGATCCGCGTAGGCGATGAAAACTGTGTCGCTTGCGTGCCTTGGAAAGGTCGTTTTCCTCCTGAAGTTTCCACAGCGTCACTATCCCAGTGATCCTTCGCGTCGCTTGGCGTATGCCCTTCGTTAGGGTAAACAGCCGAGGGGCGCGATTGATTGTGCTTTTGGATGCACCGACTTGGAGGACCTTCCAGGGATGTATTTCTCATATCTGTCGAAGATCGGGCGGACTGGCTGCCGCACGGCTCTCCTGAGGGGAACGGTGCTCGTTGTTGCCAGCTTTCCGCTGGCGGGCTGCGATTCGATGTCTTCGCTGAACCCGTTCGACAAGACCGAAAAGTACAAGCCCGAGATCATTCCGGAAGTTCCGGCCGACCAGATCTACAATGACGGTCTGGCGCATCTCGATAAGCGCAATTACAGCGACGCAGCGAAGAAGTTCGATGCGCTCGACAAGCAGTACCCCTATTCGCAGTGGTCGCAAAAAGCGCTCATCATGAACACCTACGCCAATTATGAGGGCGGGGCTTATGATGACGCCGCCAACTCGGCGCGGCGCTATCTTGCACTGCATCCGGCGAGCCAGGATGCGGCCTATGCGCAATATCTCCTGGCCATGTCCTACTACAAGGAAGTCCCGGACGTGTCGCGTGACCAGGAGCGGGCGGAGAAGGCACTTGTCGCCCTGCAGGAACTCGTCGATCGCTATCCGAAATCGGAATATGTCGCCGACGCCAAGTTCAAGATCCAGGTGCTGCGCGACCAGCTCGCCGGCAAGGAGATGGAAGTCGGGCGCTACTACCTGAAGCAGCGCAATTACACGGCAGCCATCAACCGCTTCCGCATCGTGGTCAGCAAATATCAGACAACCCGCCACGTCGAGGAGGCGCTGGAGCGTCTTGTGGAAGCCTATATGGCCCTCGGGATTGTTGCCGAGGCGCAGACGGCGGCGGCGGTGCTCGGCCACAACTTCCCGGACAGCCAGTGGTATAAAGATGCCTATGCGCTTCTCGCCAAGGAAGGGATCCAGCCGCGTGAAGACACCGGTTCCTGGATCAGCAAGCTCTTCAGCGTTGGCCGAACGGGCTGATTCGCCTTTCAGGCTGGCGGTCCTCGCGCAGGGGGCCGTCAGTGTGACCTGCGCGCATTATTTCAGTTGCATTCATCGCTCTTGTTGCGTTGAGACTGGCCTATGCTGACCCAGCTCACTATTCGCGACATCGTCCTCATAGACCGCCTCGATCTTACGTTCGACGGCGGTCTCAGTGTTTTGACGGGCGAAACCGGCGCCGGAAAATCGATCCTGCTGGATGCTTTCGCCCTGGCGCTTGGCGGCCGTGGGGATGGCTCGCTGGCGCGGCATGGCCAACCCCAGGGCCAGGTCACGGCTGTGTTCGATCTGTCGAGCGATCATCCCGTGCGCCGGTCATTGGCTGGCTATGATATCGAATCGGACGGCGATCTCATCTTGCGCCGCGTGCAATATGCCGACGGCCGCACACGCGCCTTCGTCAACGACCAGCCTGTCAGCGTACAAGTCTTGAAGGCCATCGGCGGCGAGCTCGTCGAGATTCACGGCCAGCATGATGACCGCGCGCTTGTCGATCCCGCGCAGCACCGCTCCTTGCTCGACTCCTTCGGTGGTCTGAATGCCGATGCGGCCGCCTTGCGTGAGGCGCACGCCAGGCTCGCGGAGACGCGGAGCACCTTGAAGCGCCATACCGACCGGATGGAAGCGGCCCGCAAGGAGGTCGATTTCCTGCGCCATGCGGTGGAGGAGCTTTCACGCCTGGCGCCGGAAGCCGGCGAGGAAGAGCGGCTCGCCGAGCGCCGCCAGACCATGATGCAGGCGGAGAAGGTTGCGAAGGATATCGCCGAGGCCTTTGACGCTGTCGGCGGTCCCGCTTCGCCGGTTCCCTTGCTGTCGGCGGCGGTGCGGCGTCTCGAGCGGCGGGCGACCCAGGCGCCACAACTGGTCGAGCCCAGCGTGAAGGCGCTCGATGCCGCCCTGGTCGCGCTGGACGACGCGCGCGCGGTGATCGAGACCGCCTTGCGTGACGCTGAATTCGATCCGCGTGATCTGGAGATGGTGGAGGAGCGGCTTTTCGCCCTGCGCGCGGCGGCTCGCAAATATGATGTGCCGGCCGACGATCTCGCCGCCTTGTGCGAACGCTACACGTCTGACGTGGCCAGCATCGATGCCGGCGAGGCGGAGCTTGCCGCGCTTGAGGCCGCGGTCGTCGCCGCGGAAACGCTTTACGTGAAGAAGGCCGAGGCGCTTAGCAAGGCGCGCCGCAAGGTCGCGGCGAAGCTCGACGCGGCCGTCAATGCCGAGCTGCCGCCACTCAAGCTGGAGCGGGCACGTTTCATCACGCGGGTGGACGTCGATGAGACGGCGCGCCTCGCGGAGGGTTTCGACCGTGTTGAATTCTGGGTCGAGACCAATCCCGGCAGCCGGCCGGGGCCGCTGATGAAGGTGGCGTCGGGCGGCGAATTATCCCGCTTCATGCTGGCGTTGAAGGTGGTGCTCGCCGATCGCGGCTCCGCGCCGACACTCGTTTTCGACGAGATCGACACGGGCGTCGGAGGAGCCGTCGCCGATGCCATCGGCGCGCGGCTCGGGCGGATGGCGGATCAGGTTCAGGTCATCGCCGTCACCCACGCGCCGCAGGTGGCCGCGCGCGCCGACAGCCACTTCCTGATCGCCAAAGAGGCTGTGTCCGCCAAGGACAAGCGCGTGGCGACGCGGGTGCTGCCGCTTGAGGCGGATACGCGGCGTGAAGAGATCGCCCGCATGCTGGCCGGAGCCACAATCACCGAAGAGGCCCGCGCCGCCGCCGCCCGGCTTCTGGAAGCGGCGGGGTGAAGGCCTTATAAGGCGGGCTTCGGGATTCTCTCCGTCATCGCCGAGCTAGCGCGCTACGCGATTCGGGGCGACAGAAGAGACGAGCCATGTCACAGGATAATTCCCTCCGTACTGTCGCCGCCGCTGTGCTCACGCCACGGGAGGCAAAGCGCGAGCATGCGGATCTCCAGGAGGAGATCGCCGGCCACGATATCCGCTATCACCAGCAGGATGCCCCGACGATCTCGGACGCGGAATATGATGCGCTGCGGAGGCGCTATGACGAGATCGAGGCTCGTTTCCCGGCGCTGAAGACGGAAGACAGCCTGTCGGACAAGGTTGGCGCCACCCCCTCGGAGAAATTCGCCAAGATCCGCCACCGCGTGCCGATGCTGTCGCTGGCCAATGGCTTCGCCGACGACGACGTGCGCGATTTCGTGGGCCGTATCCGCCGTTTCCTGGATCTCAAGGTCGACGCGGAGATCGCTCTCACGGCCGAGCCCAAGATCGATGGGCTCTCGCTCAGCCTGCGCTACGAATCAGGGAAACTCGTCAGCGCCGCGACGCGCGGTGATGGCGAGGTGGGCGAGGATGTCACGGCCAATGCGCGCACGGTCGATGATATCCCGCAGACGCTTGATGCAGCCGATGTGCCCGAGGTCATCGAGGTGCGCGGCGAGGTCTATATGCGGCATGCTGACTTCGCGGCACTGAACGAGCGCCAGGCGGCTGCCGGCAAGCCGATCTTCGCCAATCCGCGCAATGCCGCGGCGGGATCGCTGCGCCAGCTCGACGCCTCGATCACCAAATCCCGTCCGCTCGCCTTCTTCGCCTATGCCTGGGGCGATCGGACCGCGTTGCCGGCCGAGACCCAGATGGGCGTGATCGAGGCCTTCGGGCGCTGGGGCTTCCGCATCAACCCCTGGATGAAGCGCTGCGAGACGGTCGAAGACCTGATCGCCCATTATCATGCCATCGAGGCCGAGCGCGCCAATCTCGGCTATGACATCGACGGCGTCGTCTACAAGGTGGACAGTCTGGCGCTGCAGCAGCGCCTCGGCTTCGTATCCAGAGCGCCGCGCTGGGCGTTGGCGCATAAGTTCCCGGCCGAGCAGGCGATGACCGAACTCCTCGCCATCGAGATCCAGGTCGGGCGCACGGGGGCGCTCACGCCCGTCGCGAAGCTCAAGCCCATCACGGTTGGCGGTGTGGTGGTCTCCAATGCGACCCTGCACAACGAAGACGAGATCGCCCGCAAGGACGTGCGCGTCGGCGATACCGTCGTCGTGCAGCGCGCCGGCGATGTCATTCCGCAGGTGGTGTCGGTTGTGGCCGACAAGCGGCCGGCTGGCGCGGTCCCTTACGTCTTCCCGACGACATGTCCGGTCTGCGGCAGCCATGCGGAACGTGAGATCAATCCACGCACGGGGCGGGAGGACGTCGTGCGGCGCTGCACCGGCGGCCTGACCTGTCCCGCCCAGGCGATGGAACGCCTCAAGCATTTCGTTTCGCGCGATGCCTTCGATATCGACGGGCTCGGCGACAAGCAGATCGAGCTGTTCTACCGCGAAGGCATGATCCACGCGCCGCAGGACATCTTCGCGCTGGAGGCCCGTGACAAGGCCAGCCTGCAGAAGCTCAGGGATCGCGAGGGCTTCGGAGAGACGAGTGTCCGCAATCTTTTCGCATCCATCGAGGCGCGGCGGCATGTGCCGGTCAATCGCTTCATCTTCGCGCTCGGGATCCGCCATGTCGGCGAGACGACGGCCCGCCTGCTTGCCAGGCATTTCGGTTCCTTCGCTGCGCTCCGCGAGACGGCGACCCGCGCGGCCGACCAGGCGAGCGACGCCTGGGCCGAACTCACAGCCATCGACGGCATCGGCATCATCGTCGCTGAGGCGATCGTGCAGTTCTTTGCCGAGGAGCATAACCAGGCGACGCTCGACGCCATTCTGGCGGAGGTCACGCCGGAGGCCATGGAGGCCGTGCAGAGCGATAGTCCTGTCGCCGGCAAGACGGTGGTGTTCACGGGTTCACTGGAGCGCATGTCGCGCGATGAAGCGAAGGCGATGGCGGAGGGGCTGGGTGCCAAGGTGGCAGGGTCTGTCTCCAAGAAGACCGACCTCGTGGTGGCCGGGCCAGGCGCCGGCTCCAAGCTCGCCAAGGCCAAGGAATTCGACATCGAGGTCATCGACGAGGAGACCTGGCTCCGGCGCGTCGGGCGCCTGTAAGCTGCAGCGTCAATCGAGGTCCAGCGCCGCAGATAAGAAGGCGGACCGATCCCTCCCCTTCAGAGGAGGGATCAGCGCGCGGATGAGAAATACGTAGCTTGGTGCACCGCGCCTGACTCGATAGATCGGTGAATTTGGCCCGCTCCCACGGGTGCGCCCTATAGCCGAGCCTTCGGCGTATTTCGGCCTGGCCAAATCAGCTTCCGGACGTGACATTGCCGCTCCGCTGTGGTCATTGCATCGCAAAGCCGCGTGCGACCCATGTTTCTTGTGATTGGTACCCATGCTCGAAGGTCTTCCTCCCCACACCCCTACCCATGTGCTGCGTATCGAGACAGATGAAGCGTCCGCTCGGCGGCTGACAGATCTGCTCGGGGAGGTGTTCGACCCTGCGGAGACAGCGGTCGCCGCCTTCGAGATCGAACCTGAGGACCCCAAGGAAGGGAACGCCGCCGCGCAGCCCTGGCTGCTTGAGGCCTATTTCTCGCGCGAGCCCAATGAGGAGGCCATTCGCGATCTCCTGCGCCTCATCGTCGGCGAGAAGGCGGATACGGCCGTGTTCGACGCGGTTGCGGCGAAGGACTGGGTGAAGGCTAGCCTCGATGGCCTGAAGCCTGTGCGCGCGGGGCGATTCCTCGTGCACGGCGGGCATGATCGCGACGTGGTGAAGACCAACGACATCGCGCTCGAAATCGAGGCGGCGCTGGCCTTCGGCACCGGCCACCATGGCACGACGCTCGGTTGCCTCATGGCGCTCAAGGATGTGCTGAGGCAACGCCGGCCGCGTCATGTTCTCGATGTCGGCACCGGCACGGGTATTCTCGGTATCGCCGCCGCCAAGGCGCTTAAGACGCGGGTGGTTGCCGGCGACATCGATCCCATCGCGGTTGAGGTGGCGCGGCGCAATGCGCGGCTCAATGCGGCGGCCGGTCATCTCGATCTCTTTGTCGCGCCCGGTGTCCGTCATGCCCTCGCGGCGCGGCCGGGGCGGTTCGATCTCGTCTTCGCGAATATTCTGGCACGGCCGCTCAGGCGCCTGGCCCCGTCCATCGCGGCGGTGCTTGCGCCCAATGGCCTGCTCGTCCTCTCGGGATTGCTGCCCGGCGACGTGCCCGGTGTGCTCTCGGCCTATGCGGCGCAGGGGCTGCGCCTTATGCAGCAAAGCCAGCGCGACGGCTGGGCGACGCTGCGCCTGCGCAGGGGTGGGGCGGCTGCCCGCAAGCTGGGGCACGCCCAAACAAAAGCCCGCCCCTGGCTCTGACCGGGCGGGCTCGCGAACTCAACCACCTGACTGCCCGGAAGGACTGTGAAAGCTCCGGGCAGGATCGGACGGGCTGTCTTTAGATATGCGGGTAGCGCTTTGCCATCTCGGCGCGCAGTTCCATGGCCTCTTGGACGATTTCATGGGCCGCGGCGATGAAACGCACCACGCTGTTGAAGAGGGTCACCAGGATCATCTCGATGTTCCTTGCTGTGCTTCCCTGCCGAACACCGTCATCGCGGAAGCGTCGATGACGGATCGAGGCCTTCATGGCCTCATCAATCAATTCGCGGATTTATCCGCCTTGTGCATCGCAACCAGCTCGCGCGCCAGCGAGGGGTAGTGCTGCTCGAAATAGCGCTGGGCCTTCGCCATCTGCGCTGCTTCGATTCGCGCCCACAGGCGCTCGATAAAACCGACAGCCTTCTGCGGCTTCCTCGCCGCTACGGCATAGCCGGACATTGCTACTTCTGCCATTGCCGCCTCCGGATCTGGACGGCCATCGCCGTCCCGTTCATGCATCGCAATATAGGGAATGTTGCATGTGCGAAGAAGATGGGTCAGCGCATATGACCTAACTTATATATGCAATGAACGCATGGCTCGTGCGGTGCCTGCCGCTGTCTGCACAGGAAATGCGCGTTGGCTGCATGTTTCGGTGCCAAAGCGGGCAAAAAACGTCCGGTCGCGTTGCGGGTTCGTTAACCCGTCATTAGTCTTGAGCGCATTGGTTCGCGGATGAATGCGGTGGGATCTCAATGGCGTCTTGTGTTTTTCAGAGCTTCGACAAGCCCACTTCGGCATCGACCGGCGGCCCCCGTCTCAAAGCCCTGCGCGAGGAGCTTGTCCGCCGGGGTGTCGACGGCTTCGTGGTGCCGCGCGCCGACCAGCATCAGGGTGAATATGTACCCCCGAGCGATGATCGTCTTGCATGGCTGACCAGCTTTTCGGGCTCGGCGGGCTATGCCGTCGTGCTGGCGGATGCCGCCGCGGTGCTCGTGGATGGCCGCTATACGCTGCAGGTGCGAGATGAGATCGACCTCGATGCCTTCACGCCGGTCGCACTGGTGGAAACGAGCATGGAGAGCTGGATCGAGGCCAATCTGAAGGCCGGTGGCCGGCTGGGCTATGACCCCTGGTTGCATACGGTGCCGCAGGCCGAGCGCTTGGCTGCCGCCGTCGGCGCGGCCGGCGGGGAGCTTGTGGCTCTCGCGTCAAATCCGCTGGATGCGGTGTGGAGCGATCGTCCGGCTCCGCCCGCTTCGCCTGTCGTCGTCCATCCGATGGAATTCGCGGGCGAGGCCACGGGCGCGAAGGTTGCCGCCGTGCAAGAAGCGCTCGTCAAGGCGCGTGTCGGTGGGCTTGTCATCAGCGATCCGCACAATCTCGCCTGGCTCTTCAATATCCGCGGTGGTGACGTCACGCATACGCCGCTGGTGCTGGCCTATGCGTTCCTGCCGGCTCAGGGACACGCGATAGTGTTCATCGATCCCGCGCGCATCGATGAGGAGGTTCGCGCCCATCTCGCCGCTGTCGCCGATATCGCAGCTCCGTCGACCTTTCCCGAGGCGCTCGCGGCGATCGCCGCCGGGGGCGCTCCGGTGCGTCTCGACGTGGCCACCGGTGCCATGGCGCTGAAACAGGCGATCGAGCAGGGTGGCGGCAAGGCGGATATCGGCGCCGATCCGATCACGCGCCTCAAGGCCGTCAAGAACACGATCGAGCAGCAGGGCAGCCGCAGCGCCCACCGCCGCGACGGCGTTGCCATGGCGCGTTTCCTCGCCTGGTTTGCGCGGGAGGCGCCCGGCGGGGAGCTCACGGAGATCGCCGCAGTCGAGGCGCTCGAGGAGTTCCGCCGCCAGACCAATGCGTTGATGGACGTATCCTTCCCGACGATCGCCGGGGCCGGCCCGAATGCGGCGATGCCGCATTATCGCGTCACCAGGGCATCTGACCGGAAGATCGAGCCGGGGATCTTTCTCGTCGATTCCGGGGGGCAATATCGCGACGGGACCACTGACATCACGCGCACCGTGAGCGTCGGTGACGTCACTGACGAGATGCGTGACCGGTTCACGCGTGTACTCAAGGGGCATATCGCGATCGCGACGGCGATCTTTCCGAAGGGCACGTCTGGCGCGCAGCTCGACGCGCTGGCACGCCTCTCCCTCTGGCAGGCGGGAACCGATTTCGACCATGGCACGGGCCATGGAGTCGGCTCCTACCTTTCGGTTCACGAGGGGCCGCAGCGCCTGTCGAAGCTTGGAACCGTGCCGTTGGAATCCGGCATGATCCTGTCCAACGAGCCCGGCTACTACAAGGAAGGGGCTTACGGCATCCGCATCGAGAACTTGATCCTCGTGGAGCCGCGTGAGATGGCCGGCGGCGAACGGCCGATGCTCGGCTTCGAGACACTCAGCTTCACACCGATCGACCGGGCGTTGATCGATCCGTCGCTCATGACCGAGGATGAAATCGCCTGGCTCGATGCCTACCACGCGGACGTTCTTGCCCATATCGGGCCGCTCGTCGACGGGGAGACGCTGCTATGGCTGCAGGAGGCGACGCGGCCGCTCCAGTCCTGAGCGGAGCCGTCAACCGGTGTCACGCGCAGGACTGCGGGTGGTTCCGCGCGTGGGCGTACAGGTTTTTTAGCCCGCAATCGCCCTGAGTCCGACCACGGCGAGAACGCCGATGGCGACTGTGGCGAGCAGCGGCAGGCGGGTTGCGGACAGGGCGGCGATCGCGGCCGCAACCGTCTCCGGCCAGCCCGTCGCCAAAGCGCTCGGTGCGATCACCGCGACGAGAACCGCCGGCGGAATGGCGTCAAATGCCGCTTTCGCGCGTCCTGAGAGCGTGAGCCTTCCGGCAAGCGCAATGCCGGCGATGCGCGTGAGATAGGTCACCGCCGCCATCGCGAGAATGGCCATCAGGGCGGAGCTGTCGATACTCATGGAGCTGTCGATACTCATGGGCGGCTTCCTGAAGGGCAGTCGAGCGGGGCGCCGGGATCGAGATTGGACAGCGCGTCGGTGATGAGGTTGTGCTCCGCGGCTTCTGCCACGCGGTCTCTTGGTGCCGTTGTGTAGGCGACCGTCAGCCCCACCGTCGTGCCTATGACGATATGCCAGGGTGCGCCGAGGACCATATAGCTGAGGGTCGCCGTGACGCAGCTCGCAAGGACGGCGGAGAGCGCCGTGCGGCTCGTCGTGAACCCCGCTATGAGACTGATCAAGAGAGCGGTGAATGTGAAGTCGGCCCCGATGGCGCAGGGGTCGCCCAGGCAGTTCCCGAAGCGAGCGCCGATATAGGTGCCCGTGCTCCAGACGACCGGGATGACGATAGCCAGCGAGAACCAGAAGGCCGGCGTCAGCGGGTGGTCCAGAACCCGTCTTTCCGACAGGGCCCAGGCCTCGTCCGTCAGGAAGAAGAAGGCGAAGAACCGCTGACGCGGGCTGAAGGCATGTGTTTTCGGCGCGAGCGACACGCCCATCAGAATATGTCGCGCGTTGATCAGGAATGTCGACAGCGCGATCGCCGCGACAGGCATTGGATCCAGCCACAGGTCCATGGCCGCGATCTGGGCTCCGCCTGCGAATACCAGGATGGACATCAGGCCCGCCTCCAGCAGCGTCAAACCCTTGGCGCTGGAAAGGGCACCGAAGAGCAGACCGACGGGCATGAGGACGGCGGCAATGGGGGCCACGGCTTTGAGCCCGTCACACCATTCACATCTGGCTGCTCGCTGAGCGACGCGGCTGTCCACGGGCCTCGTCGTCACCGTCGTCATGGCAATACCGCCGGCGCGGATAGGCTGGTTCGGCGCGGGGCGCTGCATGCATGGATGGTCTGGATCAGATTTTTAGCTGAATAACGCATCAATTTCTCCTCACTTCCGTTCTTCTGCGAGAAAAATTGCCCCTCCAGTGATGCGCGAAAGATAGTGAAATGCCTGTTCGGAACGATTAAAAAAATATTGGTGCTTCCGCTTCCGAAGTATCAATTTATGTATATGCTGTAGCGCCATGGGTATTCAGTCCATGCGTTTGATTTATTCGGGGTTAGTTTGGGTTATAGTTCGATTTTCATTGTTTATTGAGCGCGATGTTCCAGTAATCGCGCTGGGGGCGGTGACCTTGCCCTCGCTGGCCTCCGACGCGGTCGCATAGGCTGCGGCGATGCCGGCGATGGCGCCCGCGGCAACGTGCCAGGGTGGGCCGAGCGTGAGATAGGCGAGGGCGGCTGCGCCTCCGCTCGCGGCAATGGTGATCGCTGTCGTGCGCCCCTTCCAGAACCCCGCGATCAATCCGATGAAGAGCGCGGTAAAGGCGAAATCGGCGCCGATGCTTCTAGGGTCGCCGAGAAGCGAGCCGACCGTTGCGCCAACGAGGGTCGAACCGATCCACGCCGTGGGCAGCAGCGTCGCCAGCGCGAACCAAAAGGCCGGGGTCAATGGCGCGGCGACAGCGCGTCGCTCGGCGAGCGCCCAGGTTTCGTCTGTCAGGAAGTGGAAGCCCAGATATCGCTGCAGGGGCGAGAACAGCCGCGTCTTGGGGGTGAGCGATGCGCCCATCAGCACATGCCGGGCATTGATCAGCAGGGTTGAGAAAACGAGCGCGGCGATGGGGACCGGCGTCGTCCACAGCTCGATGGCGGCGAACTGGGAGCCTCCGGCGAAGACGAGGGCCGACATCAGCCCTGCCTCGGCGATCGTCAGGCCCTTCGCGCTGCAGAGCGCGCCGAACAGAAGCCCGATCGGAATGGCGGCAATGGCCACGGGTATGATCGCGGCAATGCCCGCGCGCCATTCACGGCCCGGGGCTTTGTGGTGCAGCGGCTTGGGCTGTGCGCGATCGAGCATGGGTGGCCTCGGTGGTGCGAAAGAACGATGTCGGAGCGACGTGTCGTCACGATACCGCGGCGCGAAAGGCGCCCGGCGTGATGCCGATGCGAGCCTTGAAAGCGCGCGTGAGATGGGCCTGATCGCAGAAGCCCGTCGCAGCCGCCGCCTCGGCCGGGGTGGCGCCGCGCCGCAGGGTCTGTTGCGCGGCGATGACGCGCCGGTCGATGAGGAAGGCGTGCGGTGTCATGCCAGTCTCGTGGCGAAAGGCGCGGATGAGACGGTGGCGCGGCAGCCCCGCTTCAGCCGCCAGGCGGCTCAGGGACAGGTCCTCAGCGTACTGCTCTTCGATCAGGCGTCCGAGATTGGCGACACGGTCCGCCTCGCGGCCGGTCGCCGGCCTCGGCGTCACCTGGGCATGGTGCGTCAGGCAATGGGCATAGGCGCGGTAAAGCAGTTCCTCGCCGGCCTGGGCGTCTCCCTGCGCGTCCATCGCGGCATGCGCGGCGACGAACAGCGCGACACCCGCCGGATCGTGCACCACGGTGTCCGGAAAATAGGGAGTGGCGATCACGTCCTTTTCGCCGAGCTCGGCCGCGATCTGGCGGAGCAGCTCTATGGATGGGTAGCTCATCCGGTAGCAATAGCCGCTGCCATGGGGCGCGCCGTCATGGACCTCGCGCGGATTGACAAAGACGAAGTCACCGGGCCCGGCATAGCCGCGGATGCCACGAACCGTCCAAGTCTCGCAACCCGCGATGACGGAGCCGATGACGAAGGTATCGTGCGTGTGAGGGACGTAGCGATAGGTGCGGAACGTCGCAGTCAGGCAATCGAGCGCGGCGAAATTCGGGCAAGCGAAGAAGCGCGTGCGCTCTCCCTGATCCAGGGCGAAAATGCCCATGGCCTCGTTGGTGGCTGACATTGGCCCGTTCTGTGTTGCGTTTCCTTCCACACGCGAATTCTATCGTGGCAGCTTCCGCTGTCTTGAAAAAAAGTTATGGCCGGCTCAGGCTCCGCCCGAACCGACCTCTGTTGCGCTGTTTGGACGTCAATCTGACGCCGCCAGCTTATTTCCGGGGGTGTTGGTCTTTGTCCTTGCCGGCCCCGGGCGCGGACTGCGGGTTGTGCTGGCCGGGAGAGCCGGACGTGCTCTGGGTGCCGCTGCTCTGCGTATGCCCCTTGGACGGATGCATATCCTTCTGCATGTCCTTCTGGCCGTGCTTGCCCGTGTCGTGTCCACCTTGGTTCGGCATGATCATCTCCTTATGACCGTATGCGCCGGCGAGACGTCGACCGGGTGTCCCCGTTCGTATCGCCATTTGTCACCGGCGCCATAAAGAATAGCTGGATCGGGTCTTTGTTCCGGGATTTATTGTAGGTATTGAAAGTAATAATTCGCGAAAATTCAATATGTCGCAAATATGGTGTGATGTTGATTTTTGTGCGACTGCGGTGTCTTCAGAGGTAAATGCTAAGATAGCGCTTCCGTGGGCCTGCAAAGACCAAGGTTTCTGCAAAATTTATTTGAAAATTCAGATGCTTGCACGGGTCGCTGTGTGGCGACCCGTTGAATACTTGGGTGGATGATGGGGCGTTGCAGCTTAGCCTTGCCGCTGCACGAAACTGTCGAGCACCATCTTGCGGCCGGCCTTGTCGAAATCGACTGTCAGCTTGTTGCCGTCGACGGCAGCCACCGAGCCGGGCCCGAACTTGATGTGGAACACCCGGTCCGAGGGCGCGAATTCGGAAGCGGGTCCTGATGACTTGGCGACGAGCTCACCCTCGATCAGAACGCCGCCGCGTCCCGGGCCGGACGAGCCGCCGTAGCCGCCGCGCCCCTGCGCGAAGCCGCCGCGGCTGCCGGCGCCGCTCAGACCACCTTTGTTCTGGGCGCGTTGCCAGCCCGGAGTGGCATAGGATGAGGAGAAGGATTCCACGCCATCAAAGCGGCTTTTGCCGTAACCGCCATAGGAGAAGGCCGCGGGAGCTTCGGTGACCTCCACATGGTCCTCCGGCAGCTCGTCGATGAAGCGGCTCGGGATCGTCGCGTTCCACAGGCCGTGGATGCGGCGGTTGGAGGCGAAATAGATCTTGGCGCGGCGCCGGGCGCGCGTGATGCCGACATGGGCGAGACGACGTTCTTCCTCCAGCCCCGCGCGGCCGCTCTCGTCGAGGGCGCGCTGGTTGGGAAACAGCCCTTCCTCCCAGCCGGGCAGGAACACGGTGTCGAACTCCAGGCCCTTGGCCGCATGCAGTGTCATCAGGCTGACGCGGTCTTCCGTGTCGTTCTCGACCGCGTCCATGACCAGCGAGACATGTTCCAGGAAGCCCCGGAGGTCCGGGAATTCCTCGAGGCTTCGGACGAGTTCCTTCAGGTTCTCCAGGCGTCCGGCCGCTTCCGCCGACCGGTCCTTCTGCCACATCTCAGTATAGCCGGATTCCTCCAGGATCATCTCGGCGAGTTCCGTCTGCGGCGTATCGTCGATCAGCGAGCTCCAGCGCGAGAATGCTGCCAGCAAATCGCGCAGGGAACCGCGCGGCTTCGGCTTCAGCTCCTCTGTCTCGACGATGAAGCGCGCCGCTTCCATCAGGGGAATGCGCGCCGCGCGCGCATGGGCATGGAGCACCTGCACAGTGGCGTCGCCGAGGCCGCGCTTCGGCGTATTCAGGATGCGCTCGAAGGCGAGATCATCGGCGGGCTGGGCGACGCAGCGGAAATAGGCGAGCGCGTCGCGAATCTCCATGCGCTCGTAGAACCGCGGACCGCCGATGACGCGGTAGGGCAGGCCGAGTTGCACGAAGCGGTCTTCGAGCTCGCGCATCTGGGCGGAAATGCGCACGAGGATCGCGATCTCCGAGAGGTTGTGGCCCTTGGCCTGCAGCGCCTCGATCTCCTCGCCGACGAGGCGGGCCTCTTCCTCCGAGTCCCACGCGCCGGTGATCGTCACCTTCTCGCCCGGTTCGTCGTCGGTGCGCAGGGTCTTGCCGAGCCGCCCTTCATTGTGGGCGATGAGATGGGAGGCAGCCGCGAGGATATGGGCGTGCGAGCGATAATTGCGCTCCAGCCGCACCACCACGGCGCCGGGAAAATCGTGTTCGAAGCGCAGGATGTTGTCGACCTCCGCGCCGCGCCAGCCATAGATCGACTGGTCGTCGTCACCGACGCAGGCCAGATTGCGCTGGCCGGGCTCGCGCCCCTGGGCCAGCAGCCGGAGCCAGAGATACTGCGCGACGTTGGTATCCTGATACTCGTCCACCAGCATGTAGCGGAAGCGCTTCTGATATTGCGCGAGGACGTCCGGATGCTCGCGGAACAAGCGGATGGTCTCGGTCAGGAGATCTCCGAAATCGGCGGCGTTCAGGATCTTCAGGCGTTCCTGATAATGGCGGTAGAGTTCGGTGCCGCGACCATTGGCGAAGGCGGCGCCCTCACCGTGTGGCACCTGGTCGGGACCGAGCGCCCGGTTCTTCCAGCCGTCGATGAGGCTCGCGAGCTGGCGGGCCGGCCAGCGCTTCTCGTCGAGGTTGGCGGCCTGGATCACCTGCTTCATGAGGCGGATCTGGTCATCCACATCGAGAATGGTGAAATCGCTCCGGAGGCCGACAAGCTCGGCATGGCGGCGCAGGATCTTGGTGGAAATGGCGTGGAACGTGCCAAGCCAGGGCATGCCTTCGGCGGCAGGGCCGACCAGCATGCCCACGCGCGCCTTCATCTCGCGCGCGGCCTTGTTGGTGAAGGTGACGGCGAGAATGTCGGAAGGGCGCGCACGGCCGGTGGCAATGAGATGGGCAATGCGGGTGGTGAGCACCCTCGTCTTGCCCGTGCCGGCACCCGCGAGAACGAGCACTGGCCCATCGGTGGTCTCCACCGCGAGGCGCTGCTCATGGTTGAGGCCAGCGAGATAGGCGGCTGGCGCGGCATGCGCCCGGGCGCGCTCGCTGAGGCTCCCGCCACGCGGCGCGATCCGTGTCTCCTCGGCGTCGGTGTCGCGCTTGGGGGAAGGGTGGTTCAGACCTTGATTCATGTGCCGACCTTGGACCAAAACGCGAACGGCGTCGAGCTTTCACATGGTGGGCGTGGCGCCAGCGGCGCGCTGCCCACACCAAAACCGTGGCATGCGACGTCTTTTATCCCATATAGATAGGACGCTCTGATGTAAGCACGCGGAGCGCTCTTTGGGAGGAGCGGTGCGATGTGTACCGAATTGCGTACCAGTATTTCGTGGGATCAGGACAATCCCGTGCCGACGGGGCGCGCATCGCGCGGCAAGAGCATGCAGGTGGCCCGTGCCGCGCGACAGGGCGTGGCTCTGTGCGGCGCACTTGGTGTGATCGCGATCCTGGCGGGCGCGCAGCTGGCCGTCGCACAATCCAGTAACCAGTTCCAGCGCGACTACCAGCAGCAGAACCGCGCCATCGAGCGCCAGTTGCAGGACAATAGCCAGCAGCAGCTCCAGCAGCAGCAGATGAACCAGATCCGCAGCCAGCAGATGCGCCAGCAGCTCACGCCGCCGCCTTACGTGCCGCCGCCGCCGGTTCAGAATTTCCGGAGGTAGGCCGTTGCCGGCCTTTCGCGAGGTGAATCGCAAGGGGCGCCGTTTTCGGAGCTCATAGTCTTGTTTCCGTATCGACGCAGTTTTCGTTTCGACACTGGCCGCGCGCGCAGTTACAAGGGCCATTGACCATGCTGTGGCGGCGCCTCGCGCCCCGCGGATGAGGCACGAAGAAGGGGTCGATCGAGATGTTGCAAGCCGCGTCAACCGGTATTCGTCCTTCCCCGGATGCCGTCGCAGCCGTCATCGATGCTCTGGCCGGCGATTTCGGTTCGCGGCTGGTGACGAGCCATGCGGTCCGCGAGCAGCATAGCAACACGCTGACCTGGGTGCCGAGCCAGCCGCCCGATGCGGTCGTCTTCCCCGAGACGACCGAGGAGGTGGTCGCCATCGTCAGGCTCTGTGCCGAGCATCGTGTCCCGGTCATCCCCTTCGGCACGGGCACGTCCTTCGAGGGGCATGTGAATGCGCCGCTCGGCGGTATCTCGATCGATACCAGCCTGATGAAGCGGATTATCGCGGTGCATGCCGAGGATCTGAGCTGCATCGTCGAACCCGGCGTCACCCGCAAGGAGCTCAACGACTTCCTGCGCGACCAGGGCCTGTTCTTCCCCATCGACCCCGGCGCGGATGCCTCGATCGGCGGGATGGCGGCGACACGCGCCTCCGGCACCAATGCCGTCCGCTATGGCACGATGAAGGACAACGTGCTGTCGATGACTGTCGTGACGCCCGAGGGCGCGGTGGTGAAGACCGCGAGCCGGGCCAAGAAGTCCTCCGCCGGCTATGACCTGACGCGCCTCTTCGTCGGTTCGGAGGGCACGCTCGGCGTCATCACATCCATCACCCTCAAGCTGCATGGCATTCCCGAGGCCGTGTCCGCCGGCATCTGCCCGTTCCCCACCGTCCATGCCGCCTGTGACGCCACAATCCTGACGATCCAGACGGGTTTGCCCGTGGCCCGCATCGAGCTTCTGGACCAGACCATGGTGCGGGCGGTGAACCTGCACTCGAAGCTCGGCCTGCCGGAAAGCCCGCTGCTGCTGTTGGAGTTCCACGGCACGGAGGCCAGCGTGCGCGAGCAGGCGGAACGCTTCGCCGAGATCGCCACGGACCTCGGGGGCGGGCCCTTCACCTGGGAAACCAAGGCGGAGGATCGCTCCCGCCTCTGGCAAGCGCGCCATGACGCCTATTGGGCGACGCTGGCGCTCAGGCCCGGGGCGCGCCCGGTGCCGACCGATGTCTGCGTGCCGATCTCGCAACTCGCCGATTGCGTCGAGGAGACCAGGGCTGATATCGCCGAGATCGGACTGATCGCGCCCATCGTTGGTCACGTCGGTGATGGCAATTTCCATGTGCAGCCGCTCGTGAACACCGACGATCCGGCTGAGATCGAGGTGCTGGAAGCCTTCCTGAAGCGCCTCGTGATGCGTGCGCTCGCCATGGGCGGTACCTGCACGGGCGAGCACGGCGTGGGTCAGAAGAAGATGCACTATCTCGAGGCCGAGCATGGTGCGCCGGCTCTCGACCTGATGGCCCGAATCAAGCGGGCGATCGATCCGCTGAACATCATGAATCCCGGCAAGATCGTCGACGTTTAATGCGCAGATGCCCTCGAAATGCCAATCGGGGGCGTTATGGTGTGGCAAGTTGTGCGGCACGACGTGTTCGCTGCACGCTGTGTCCCCGCCCGGGCGGGCGAGTGAGCGCGTTTCGACCAAAATACCTGCCACACCTAGTCATTTTTCGCAGCGAAGCCGCTAGTATAGGTCCGACCGGAGTGGCGGACCGACCGCCTTCTCTCGCAACCGACCGTCCCATGACCGATCGACCCATGAGCCCAGAAGCGTGCGCGATATCCTAACGATCATCGCTGGCCTGATTGTCCTCGTGCTCTGCGCGGCGCTCGCAGTGCCGTATTTCGTCGACTGGGATGCGCGGCGGGGGGACGTGGAGCTCGCGCTGTCGCGCGCCCTTGGCCTGCCGGTGATGACGCAAGGGGAAATCAACCTGAGGCTCCTGCCTTCGCCACGGGTGGTGCTGGGCCGGGTCACGATCGGCGCCCCGGCCGCGGGCCGTCCTGGCATCACGGCCAATGAACTGTCGGTTGAACTGGAAACGACCGCACTGCTGTCGGGGGCGGTCCGCGTGGTCGAGGCGAGGCTCGTGCAGCCGGTGGTGACAGCTGTGGTGGGCGACGACGGGCGCGTGATGCTCCCCGAACTCAGCAACTCCATCCCCATGCCGATCACCGCTTTCGGAATCGAGAAGCTGGTTGTCGATGCGGGGCGGCTGCGCCTCATTGAGGCCGAGGGTGGCGTCCGTGACATCGGGCCGATCAGCGGTGAGATTCAGGCGGTGGCGCTGTCCGGGCCGTGGCGGATCGCCGGACTCGTGGGGGACATTCCGCTGCGTCTGTCGACCGGCACCGTCGATGCCGAAGGACGCGTCAGGATCAAGGGCGGCATCGGTGAGCTGACTTCGCCGCATCTCGACATCGATGGCGATCTCCTGCTGACGGCGGCCTCGCCTGCAAGAGGCGGCTCGCGCGCATTCGCGCCCGGCTTCAATGGCCGGGTTGGCGCGGTGATACCGTTGCCGCAGGCCGAAACGGCGCGTGCAGGCGGCGCGCAGGATGCGGCGCAACCGCCGGCCGCGCTGATGATGACGGCGACCGTGACGACGGCCGGGCGCCGCCTGAAGGCAGAGACGATCGAGGTCACCAACGCAGACGGTGGCTCCAGCCTCGCGCTGGCGGGCACCGGCGAACTCGATTTCGGGCGGAGCGGCCCGGCCCTGTCCATGGCGCTGACATCGCGCCGGCTGGAGGTCGCGCAGGGCACCGATCTTGCCGGACGCGTTGGCGAGATCGGCGAGAGGCTCGTCTCGACCCTGCCTTCGCTGAAGGTGTCCATCGGTATTCAGGCGGCGAGTTTCGCCATTGCGGGTGAGGAATTCGGGCCGCTCGATCTCGTCCTGGGGCGTGAGAGCGGCAAGGCAACGATCGAGCGCTTCAATCTCGCCGGGGCGGGGGATGCCCGGCTGGAGGCCGCTGGCAGCGTCGCGTTTAGCGCGGAGACGGCCTTTTCGGGGCGCGTGGAGTTCGGCATCAAGGAGCCGGCGCGCCTTGCGCTTTCGCTTGGTCGCGTCGGTCTTCCCCGGCCGCTGACGGAGGCGATCGCAGCCCTGCCGGCATCGCGGGCGGTGGCCGACCTGTCCATGTCGTCAGCCGTGCTCGCCGCGCGCAACATTCGTTTCACCGCCGGCGATGCCACCCTGTCGGGCCTTTTCCGCTACACGCCGCCGACCGGGGCGGAGCGTGCGCGGTTTGACGCCCAACTCGCCGGCAAGGGGCTCGATCTCGCGAATATGCCCTTGCTCGATTCCGGCGTCGGTGGGTTGACGGGGGCGGATTTCGGCCTGTCGATCGATCTGGAGGCCCCACGCTTCGGGACGATCGCCTCTCCGGGCGGGCGGTTGAAAGCCCGAATCACGCGTGACGTAGACGCCTTGACGATTGCCAGCGCCGAGATGACGAATGTCGACGGTGCGAATATGAAGCTCGCGGGTCGCATCGGCCGCGATGGCGGTCAGATCGATGGACGCCTGACGGCTCCGCGCCCGGCGGTCGTTGCGGCGCTGGCCGCGCGTTTCCTGCCGCCATCCTTCGCCGAAACCCTGCAGCGGATCGCGCCGCTTGCTGCTCCGCTGACACTTGCCTTGAAAGCGGAGCGGCGTGATGCGCGTGCGCCTGTGCTCGCCACCTTGGAGGGGCAGGGCGGCGGCACGGCTTTCCGGACGGCCCTCAGTCTGCCCGCTCCCGCAGCGGGGCAGGGGGCACAGGCTGGCGATGCCCGCGTCCGGATGGAGCTCATCGCTCGCGATGGCGTCGATCTGCTGCGGCAGCTTGGCGTCGATGTCGTGCCCCTCCCGGGCTCCGGCGAAGGGCGGCTTGTCTTTGACGCGAAGGGCCGGACGTTGGCTGATCTCGCCGGCACGGCGGAGCTGCGGGTGGCGGGAGCGACGTTGTCGGTTACCGGACGCCTCGGCGGAGCCAGCCAGCCCGGCGGCACGCCACCGCTTGCGCAGGGCAAGGTGACATTTGCAACGGACGACCTCGCCCCGTTGGCGCAGGTCCTCGCGCGATCGTTTCCCGCGCTGCTGCCGGGGATGGGCGCTCATCTCGAGGCCGATGGCCAGCTCTCCGCGCAGGGTGTGGTGTTCACGGGCCTCAAGGGCGAGGTCGCCGGCGCCCCGGTGGAGGGCCGGCTCGCCATCAACGAGGCCGGCCAGATCGACGGCGCGCTCAAGGTGCCGCAAGTGAGGCTCGCGGATCTCGCTGCACTGGCGCTCGGCCCGGTGCCGCCGCCCGCGAAGGGTCAGATCTGGTCGTCGCAGCGCTTTGTTCAGGCGATGCCGCCCGTCGCCGGCAAGGTGGAGCTCGGTTTTGGCCGACTCGACGTCGTCGACGGCATCGCGCTGGCGGAGGGCAAGCTTGTTCTTGATCTCATGTCCGATGCCATCAACCTTCGTGATATCAGCGGACGTTTCGGCGGCGGCTCGGTGCTCGCCAATATGAAGCTTCAGCGGCAGGGGACCCTTGCCGCGCTGACGGGCAATGTGGCGCTCAAGGACGTGGAGGCTTCAGCCTTGTTCGGGCAGGGCCCCGGCGGGCGGCTTTCCGGCCGCATGGAAGCAGGAAGCTCCGGCGAAAGCGTCGCGGCACTTGTCGCCAACATGTCCGGTGGCGGCGAACTGCGCAGCGTCGGCTCGTCGATCGCACGGCTTGATCCGGCCGGGATTGCGCGGGGCCTTGGCAAGCTCATGGCGCAGGACCCTATCCGCGCGGAAGCAACCGTGGTCCGCGACACGATCGCGCGCGAGCTCGACGCGACGAACTGGCCGCTTCCCGAAGTGGTTATGCCCTTGACCCTGTCGGGCGGCACGTTGCGTTTCGGGCCGGTCACGATCGACAATCGGGACGTCCAGTTGCGGCTCGCAGGGTCGGTGGAGCTCGGATCGCTCACCTTGGACGCCCGGGGCCTGATGGTCTCCCGGCAGCTGCCTCCGGGTTGGAGCGGGGCCGCTCCCGAGATTGCCGTGTCATGGAAAGGGCCGCTGGCCGCTCCCGGGCGCAGCGTCGAGGCGGCCTCGCTCGCCAATGGTCTTGCGGTGATTGCGCTTGCCCGCGAGCTCGACCGTATCGACAAGCTGGAAGCGGACGCGAAGGAGCGCGCCGAGCGGATCCGCCAGTTGCGCCTTGAGCGCGAGCGCCTTGCGGCGGAGAAGCGGGCTGCCGAGCAGCGCGACGGCCAGGATCGGAGCGGTCAGGACGGTGGCGGCTCGGATCCGGCGACAACCGGTGGCACCAACAATCTCCCATTGCAGGCGCCGCTTCCTCTCCCCGTGCCTGCACCGGTCTCGCCGCGCTCGGAGATCCCGACCACGATCGTGCCTGCCTTCGCGGGCGACGAGGACACCGCGATCGGTGGGGGAAAAGGGGACGCACAGGAAAGGGCCTCGCTGAGCAGCTATGGTGTTCGGCCCGCCCAGCCTGTCCGCGTCCAGGCTCCCACGCTGGGAATGTCTGTCACAACGGGCGCGCAACCCCAGGCGCGGCCACGAACAAGCGCTCCGCTCGACCTCACGCCGCCGGGCTATGCTCCCTTACGGTAAAGGGAGATTTTCAGTTCACGGAGCGCTTGCGATAGTGCTCAAGGATCGTGACCCGGATAGCCGAGGATAGATTGTTCCCGGCGCGGCCCGCATCGATCGTCGCGATGAATTCCGCGATAGGCTGCTTGTTCTCTGCGGCAATTTCCTTCAGCGCTTCCCAGAACGGCTCTTCAAGCGAAACGCTGGTGCGATGGCCTGCGATGACGACTGATCGCTTCGCGACCAGGTTCTGCCCCGCGGCGGCCTTCTGATTGGTAGCCATCATGATGTGGGTTCGCCATCGGCGCTCCCTTCAACGCGGGGCGTCCGCTCCAGGCGATGGCCCTCGAGCTGGCGCTTGTCGCGCTCGTCCTCAACGTCGCGCGCCCGGCGGAGAGCTGCGGGCTCTCCAAACCGGGCGCGGTTGGTGTTCGCTTCTGCCTCGCGCTCAGCACGAAGCTTGGCTTTGCGCGCCTGCCTCAGATTGACGATGTCCGCCATAATAGCCCCGTCCCGCGGTGGCCGGATTTTTGTAGCCGGCTCACACTCTTCTCCGGCCGGCATCATATCGCAAGTTACGGCTTTCTGGAGGCAGCGCCGTAAGTCGTAAACCCCTTATCCTAATGAGGACTCAACATATCCTGCGGCCGGACGATGGCGTCGAACTCCTCAGCCGTGACACCGCCCGATTTCAGGGCTTCCTCACGGAGCGTGGTGCCATTGTGATGAGCTGCCTTGGCGATAGCGGCCGCCTTGTCGTAGCCGACCTTCGGCGCCAGCGCCGTCACCAGCATGAGCGAACGCTGCATGAGTTCGTCGATGCGGGTGGTATTGGCCTCGATGCCGACGACACAGTTGTCGGCGAAGCTCACGGCCGCATCCGCGAGCAGCCGGACCGACTGCAGGAACGCGTAGCCGATCACCGGCTTGAACACGTTAAGCTCCAGATGGCCCTGGGACCCTGCGACGGAAATCGTCGTTTCATTGCCCAGCACCTGGGCCGCGACCATCGTGATGGCCTCGCACTGGGTGGGATTGACCTTGCCGGGCATGATCGATGAGCCGGGTTCGTTCTCCGGCAGGGACAGTTCGCCGAGGCCGGAGCGCGGTCCGGAGCCGAGGAGACGAATATCGTTGGCGATCTTGTTGAGGCCGGCGGCAACGCTCGTCAGGGCGCCATGGGAGAAGACCATCGCGTCGTGGGTAGCCAGGGCCTCGAACTTGTTCGGCGCCGTGACGAAAGGCAGACCGGTCAGCTCGGCGACCTTGGCCGCGAACGCTTCGGCGAAGCGCGGATGGGCGTTGAGACCCGTGCCGACCGCCGTTCCGCCCTGAGCCAGACGATAGAGATCCTCGAGCGTCTTGTTCACGCGAGCGATGCCGTATTCGACCTGCATGGCGTAGCCGGAGAATTCCTGCCCGAGCGTGACGGGCGTCGCGTCCTGCAGGTGCGTGCGGCCGATCTTGACGATGTCCTTGAAGGCCTCGGCCTTGTCGCTCAGCGCCTTGTGCAGATGGGCGAGCGCGGGAAGGAGATGCGCGGTGATCGAACGGACCGCGGCGATATGCATCGCGGTGGGAAATGAATCGTTCGATGACTGGCCACGGTTCACATGATCGTTGGGGTGCACCGGCTTCTTCGAGCCGAGTTCGCCGCCGAGGATCTCGCTGGCGCGGTTACCGATCACCTCGTTCGCATTCATGTTCGACTGGGTGCCGGAGCCCGTCTGCCACACGACGAGCGGGAAATGGTCGTCGAACTTGCCGTCCATCACCTCCGTGGCGGCGGTGGCGATCGCATCCGCGAGCTTGGGATCGAGAGCACCGAGGTCCTTGTTCACCAGCGCGGCGGCGCGCTTCACGAGCGCGAGGGCGTGAACGAGGGGAAGGGGAAGGCGTTCGCCGCCGATGCGGAAATTCTGCAGAGAGCGCTGGGTCTGCGCGCCCCAATAGCGGTCCGCGTCGACATCGATCGGGCCAAAAGAATCAGTTTCGCTGCGGGTCTTGGACATCAAGCGCTCCTGTCACGGTTCCGCGCAGGCCATATAAGCCTTGAGCCGCAGAGTCGAGAGGCACGCGCGGGAGAAGTGCCATCGCAGGGGGCTTTTTCGCGCAGTTCGACGCGACTTCGCACCTTCCCGCGCAAGAGGCGGGAAGGACGGACGTCAGTGTGCCCTGTCAACACGGCCGAAGCTGGATCAGGTCTTTTGATCAGGTCTTCTTGCGGAACGCGTCGAGGCTCACGACTTCAGCGCCCGTCTCCGCGCCGGCTTCTGCCGGTTCCGCGGCAGCCGGCGCCTTGGCCGCTGGCTTCACCTTCGCAGGTGTGTCGCCGGCTTCCTCGGTCGCGTCCGCCGATGCGACGGGGCGTTTTGCCGGAGCAATGCTGGGTGTTCTCGGCTTGTCGGCTTCTGCCTTGGGCCCCAGGGAGGCACCCACACCCTTGGCGTCGTCGCCCGATGCTTCGCTGTCTGTCTCGAATTTCAGTCCGAAATCGACTGAAGGATCGAAAAAGCCACTGACGGCCTCGAATGGCACGAGCAGGCGTTCGGACACGCCGGAGAACGACAGCGAAACCTCGAAGGCATAGTCCGTGACCGAAAGATCCCAGAACTGATGCTGCAGGACGATCGTCATGTCGTCCGGATAGCGCTCGCGCATGCGCGCAGACAGCCTGACGCCCGGAAAGCGCGTTCGGAACGAAATGAAGAAATGATGGTCGCCAGGCAGGCCATCACGTGCGACTTCTGAGAGAATCTTGCGCACAGCGCCGCGCAAGGCTTCCTGAACATGGAGATCGTAGCGAATTTGATCCTGGGCCATCAGCTCGGAACGCTTGGGACAAACAACGGACGGACGAAAAGAAAGTGGAGGCTTCTGTTGCCAGGTGCCTCCGAACCCCGCCCGACGGGGCTAACCGCCGGGACTTTAAATCGGGTACCTAAACTGCGTTACGCAGCCTGGGCAACCGGAGCATAGTTGTCGTTGGCAACTATAAGTTCGGCCCGATAACGGCGGAACCATGCCGAGCAAAAGTCCACCCTTTACACCCTCGTCGATCCTATTTCGCCCCCGCCGAAAGGCAGCCGCGTGTTCAGAACACGAAGCCACTGCCCTTTGGTGGAGGCGCCGGGTACCGCCCCCGGGTCCGAAAGGTTTATTGCGATGGTCGTTTATCGCCATATCCGTCTTGCGACGGCAGCAATAATATAGGGGCCTTGGACGCCGCTGGGAAGATCGTCTGGCGCCCCGATGCACAATCAGGCGCGTGCTCCCTGCATTTTTTTGACGCAGGTCGCTTTTATCCGGCCTTATCCCCAAGGAAGCAGCGGTGAGTTACGGATCTTCCAGCGCCGGGGCCTTGAGCGGGATCTGCCCGCCGTCAGGCCGTCATGCCCGATCTTGAGGGAGGTGCGAGCGGCGGGAAGATGGACGCTCTCGTTTGGCGTGGAGTTCATCCATATTATTGTAACCAGTCTGGATTGGCGTCGGATGCGCCGTAATAAGCATGAATGCCAAGTATTTTTCGCATATACGCTCGTTATCCGCGCATCGTGAAACAAAATGCATTCTCGAAATATTTCATATTCGATCAGCATTTTCTGATCTCGTTTGTGAGGTAGTGACATGTTGAAACGTGCATTGCTTGTAGCTGCAGCCGCAATTGCTGGCGGCATGATGGTCTCAGCCCCAGCCTCCGCGCAGGTTATCTTCGCGGGTGGCTATATGTCGGGCGGGCCGGTCTATTTCGACGGTGCGGTCGCGGGTCCTTTCGTGCCGGGCTATACGCTGGCTTCGGGCGTGTTCGGTGAGCGTGTCTATGTGCGCACGGCCCCGGTCGTCACCCATGTCGTTGCCGCTCCCGTGCTGCGTACGCGCGTCATCACCACCCGTGTCATCTCGACCCCGGTGGTAACGACCCGGATCGTGCGTCGGCACTATGTCGTCGCCATGCAGCGTCAGGTGGTCCGCCGTGTGATTCACCGCGCTGCCTACACGACCGTGCGTCCCTGGACACATGCGGCTTACTACTATTAATAGTCTGAATTCATTTGATTTTTTTGGCTGTAATTTAAGTTTTCTATGGCTTGCGCAATGTGGCGTTTCGGATCGTGCGCAATCTGGGATCCCAGGTCCGAGCGCATCCGGTTGGGTGACGATCCATCCGGAAGAGGACATCGCGCCGGGGTATATGGTGGGGCAGCTGGCTAGCGGGCTGCCCCCCAATCCTTGTTGATGGCGGCGAATCGGCAGACAATCGGATTCCGCTGAAGTGATGCTGTCTGCTATGGGTAGGCTTGAAGCTTCGGCGCGCCGGAACCATTTCCCGAGGTGCCGGCATCGATCGCGCCGCGGCTGGTCCGCCGGCGCTTCGCCCCATGCGGCAGGTGGACCATGCAGGCCTATCACGATCTTTTGCGCCACATCCTCGACGAGGGACGCTCGAAATCCGATCGGACCGGCACGGGTACCCTGTCGTTGTTCGGTTATCAGATGCGCTTTGATCTGACGGAAGGCTTTCCGCTGGTCACGACCAAGCGCGTGCATCTGAAGTCAGTGGTGCATGAGCTGCTCTGGTTCCTCAAGGGCGATACGAACATTCGCTACCTCAAGGAACACGGTGTCTCCATCTGGGATGAATGGGCAGACGAAAACGGTGATCTCGGTCCCGTCTATGGCCGCCAGTGGCGCTCCTGGGCCGCGCCCGATGGCAAGGTCGTCGACCAGATCGCCTGGGTGGTCAACGAGATCAAGCGCAACCCCGATTCGCGGCGCCTCGTGGTCAGTGCCTGGAACCCGGCCGATCTCGACCAGATGGCCCTCGCCCCCTGCCACTGCCTCTTCCAGTTCTATGTGGCGGATGGACGTCTCTCGTGTCAGCTCTATCAGCGCTCCGCGGATGTGTTTCTGGGCGTGCCGTTCAATATCGCGAGCTATGCCTTGCTGACTCATCTCGTGGCCCATGAATGCGGCCTCGGTGTCGGCGATTTCGTGCACAGCTTCGGGGATGTGCATCTCTATATCAACCATCTCGAACAGGCGCGCCTGCAGCTCGCGCGGGACATCAGGCCCTTGCCTCACCTCAGGCTGAACCCCGCCGTCCGGTCGCTGTTCGACATCGGCTTCGATGACATCGTCTTCGAGGACTACAATCCGCATCCTGCGATCAAGGCGCCGGTCGCGGTCTGAATGCGGCCTGCCTGCATTGTCCCGCTGCGACGAATCAGCTGCATTGGCATCGCTGGCTGATGTGCCTGGCGAGATTGGCGGAGGCTCATCGGGCATCGGGTCCGCCGCTTTCCCGTTTTGGACGAGTATCGAGTGGATCGGAAGCGCGATGGACCTCTCGGTTCGATGGTCTGAGCCCTGTGAAGAGAGTGTGATGATGCCTTTCCCCGCCTCAGGGCGTTCCCTCTGCGTGCGCCGATGACGAAGCCGCTCGCTCTGATCGCGGCGGTTGCCGATAACGGCGTCATCGGCGAAGGCAATCGCCTGCTGTGGCACCTGCGTACGGACCTCCAGCGCTTTCGGCGCCTGACGCAAGGGCGCCCGCTTCTCATGGGGCGCAAGACTTACGATTCGATTGGCCGGCCCTTGCCCGGACGGGCTATCGTCGTGCTGACGCGGGATCCGGCCTTTGCGCCGGAGGGCGTGGTGGTGGCGCATGATCTGGCCGCGGCGCGGATGCGCGCGCAGGAGGCCGCGGATCGCCTCGGCTCCGATACGGTAATGGTTGCGGGCGGTGGGGAAATCTATGCTCTGATGCTGCCGTTTGCCCGGTGGCTCCACCTCACGCGGGTGCATATTGCGCCGGAAGGCGACACCGTCTTTCCGGCCTTCGACCCCGCCGACTTCAGCGTGACCCTGCATGAGGAGCATGCCGCGGGCCCCCATGACGATCATGCCTTCACCTTCATTGATTATGAGCGGCGGCATGGGTGAGCGCGCCTCCAAATCCCGCGCGATCGCCAGATTTTGGCGGTGTCATGCGCTGCCTGATAGGCTCGTGAGTTGACGAACTATGGTTTTAACCCCACTTGCGCTTGACATGGGGGCCTTCGGCAACCCATCAACCTTGAGCAAACCCTTCGCGGGCGCGCCATGCGGATAGGCTGATGACCTGTTGCACGAAGACAGGCCCGGCGGCTGGATGGTGCGAAACTTGATGGTTTGGGATCGGGTTTCGGTTGGCCTGGGCGCTGGGCGGATCTGGACCCCAAACACGGCGGCAGTGAGGAACGGCTGAGCATGTCTTGGAGCAACCACAGCGGCGGTCCGTGGGGCCAAAAGCCCGGCGGACCTTGGGGATCAGGCCCTTCGGGAGGCGGCGGCGGCGGTGGCAATCCGCCCGATCTCGAGGACTTCATCCGGCGTGGCCAGGACAAGCTGCGCAACATCATTCCCGGTGGCGGCGGTGGCGCCAGCGGCCGTGGAATTGCCTTGATCGGCCTTGGTGCCGTGCTGCTATGGCTGGCCACGGGCTTCTATACGGTGCGTCCCGACGAGGTCGGCATCAACATGATCTTTGGCCGCTATGTCGGCACGACCGGCGAAGGTCTGCGCTACAATTTCCCCTATCCCATAGGGTCGGTGATCAAGCCGCAGGTGACCACGGTCAATACCATCGAGGTGGGCCAGCGCACGGGCGACACGAGCCGCCGGGTAACGGCGGGACGCGAGGTGCCGGAAGAGAGCCTTATGCTCACCGGCGACGAGAACATCGTCGATATCAACTTCACGGTGCAGTGGCAGGTGAGCCCCTCGCGCCCGCAGGACTACGTGTTCAACCTGCAGAACCCGGACGCGGCGATCAAGGCGGCGGCCGAGAGCACGATGCGCGAGATCGTCGGACGGCGTAATATCCAGTCGGTTCTGACGACGGACCGTGGTGCCATCGAGGCGGAAGTGCGCCAGTCGATGCAGAAGCTGCTCGACGAATATGGCGCAGGTGTCGAGATCCGCCAGGTGCAGCTGCAGAAGGTGGATCCGCCGCAACAGGTCATCGACGCGTTCCGCGACGTGCAGGCGGCCCGCCAGGATCAGGACCGCATTCGCAACGAGGCCGAAACCTATGCGAGCCGCGTTGTTCCCGAGGCTCGCGGTGAGGCGACGCGAATCATCCAGGCCGCCGAAGGCTATCGTGAGCGCGCTGTCGCCGAGGCACGCGGTGCGGCTTCGCGTTTCACCCAGGTCTACGAGGCCTACGCGGCCGCGCCCGACGTGACACGCGAGCGTATGTTCATCGAGACCATGGAGCGCGTCCTTTCGGGATCGGACAAGGTGCTCATCGATTCCAAGGAGGGCCAGGGCGTCGTGCCGTATCTGCCATTGGGTGAGTTGCAGCGGTCGACACCGCCTGCGCAGGGTTCCACCGTGCGTCAGGGAGCCACGCGATGAGCAGCGCCCTCAAGACCGGCGGCATTATTGTCGTTCTTATCCTTCTCGCCGTCTTCTACAGCGCGACATTCGTCGTCAGCCAGACCCAGCAGGCGCTCGTGCTTCGCTTCGGCGGCGTGCGCGAGGTCATTTCGAGCCCCGGCCTCTACTTCAAGGTGCCGTTGATCGAAAACGTGGTCTATCTCGACAAGCGCGTGCTCGACCTCAATCTCCCCGAGCAGGAGGTGATCGCTTCCGATCAGAAGCGTCTGGTTGTCGACGCCTTCACGCGTTATCGCATCTCCGATCCCGTTCGCTTCTACCAGACGGTCAGCAACGTGGCCGGCGCGAACCTGCGCCTCGCCAACATCATCAATTCGACGGTGCGCCAGTATGTGGCTGACGCGAGCTTCACCGATGTGGTGCGGACGCGCCGCGAGGAATTGATGCAGCGTATCCGCCAGGAAGTGAACAAGCAGGCCAATGGGCTTGGCATTTCGGTCGTCGATGTGCGCCTGCGCCGCGTGGACCTGCCGCAGCAGAACAGCCAGGCGGTGTTCCAGCGCATGCAGACGGAACGTCAGCGTGAGGCCGCCGACATCCGCGCCCAGGGCTCCGAACTCGCCCAAGGCATCCGGGCGCGCGCGGATCGCGAGGTCACGGTCATCAAGGCCGATGCGAGCCAGAAGGCGGAGACGCTGCGAGGCGAGGGTGATGCGGAGAGCAACCGCATCTACGCTGAGGCCTATAGCCGGGATCCCGGATTCTTCGCCTTCTTCCGCTCGATGCAGGCTTATGAAACGGGCCTCGGCTCTCAAGCGACGGGCGGCACGCGGCTTGTCCTGTCACCGAACTCGGATTTCTTCCGCTATTTCGTTGATCCATCAGGAAAACTGCCCAGCCCGATCACGCCGCCTGCCGCTACGCAGGGTGCGCCGGCTGCCAATCCCTGATTGAGCATGCGGCGGGGCGCGGACCGTGACGGCCGTTTTTGCGCTTGCATCCGGGTGCTCGCATACAAGACAAAAAAGAACGCACGTGAAGGAGGGCGTCCCTCCTTCACCTGTGTTGTGATGGCGTGCGGGGGCCTGGCGTGACCGATTTCTTGGCTGCATTGGGCCTCCTGCTCGCCATCGAAGGGATCGTGTTTGCCGCTTTTCCCGCCGCAACGCGCAAGGCGCTTGCGGAGGCCGCGGAGGCCCCGATTGAACGGATGCGTGTCGTCGGCGTTATATCGGCGGTCGCAGGTGTTTTCATTGTGTGGATTGTACGAAGCGGCATCGTTTAGAGTTGGTACCTGCGGCGTTTGAGCGGGCTTCCGGTCGCGGGTACCTCCGTATCGCACGGCTTGCCAGCCGGCATGCGTTGACGGGGAAGTGACAGGGTGGCCGTCGCGGGTCTGCCTTATTCGTGCTTCAATAAGGGCTGCCCAGAGGCGGCGTTGATTTCAAGAGATAGAGGGCTCCATGGCCGGTTTTCCGACGTTATCAATGTCCCTGATGGCGACGCAGACGCGGCGGGTCGCATCTGCGATAGCGATCGTGTCGGCCATCGCGCTGGCGGCACCATTGCCCGCCGTGGCGCGAGGGCCTGAATCCTTCGCCGATCTCGCCGATCAGGTAACGGATGCCGTGGTGAATATTTCCGCGGCCACGACTGGCGGGCCGACGCGTGAGCGCGCGATGCCTCAGTTGCCCCCGGGCACGCCTTTCGAGGATCTGTTCGAGGAGTTTTTCAAGCGTCGGGGGCAGGGGGGGGAAGCGCCTCAGGCGCCGCGCCGCGCCAGTTCGCTTGGCTCGGGCTTCGTGATCGATTCGTCCGGGATCATCGTGACGAACAACCACGTCATCGGCGAGGCCAACGAGATCACGGCGATCTTCAACGACGGTACCAAGCTGAAAGCCGAGCTCCTCGGCAAGGATTCCAAGCTCGATCTCGCGGTTCTCAAGGTGAAACCCGACAAGCCGCTGAAGGCGGTGAAATTCGGTGATTCCGACAAGCTGCGCATCGGCGACTGGGTGATTGCGATCGGTAATCCCTTCGGGCTCGGCGGCTCGGTCTCGGCGGGTATCGTGTCCGCTCACAATCGCAATATCGATCAGGGCCCCTACGACAACTACATCCAGACCGACGCAGCCATCAACCGCGGCAACTCCGGTGGCCCGCTGTTCAACATGGCCGGCGAAGTGGTCGGCATCAACACGGCCATCCTGTCGCCGACCGGCGGGTCGGTCGGCATCGGCTTCGCTGTGCCGTCATCCATGGCCGCGACGGTGGTCGACCAGTTGCGCGAGTTCGGCGAGACCCGCCGCGGCTGGCTCGGCGTGCGCATTCAGGGCGTCGATGACCAGACCGCCGAGGCGCTCGGGCTGGAGAAGGCCCGGGGTGCGCTCGTGGCTGGTGTCGATGAAAAGGGGCCTGCCAAGCCGATCGGCATGGAAATCGGTGACGTGATCACCAAGTTCGACGGGAAGGATGTGAAGAGCGCCCGGGACCTGCCGCGGATGGTGGCGGCGGCTCCAGTCGGCAAGGACGTCGAGGTGGTTTATGTCCGTAAGGGCAAGGAAATCACGGCAACCGTGAAGCTTGGCCGTCTTGAGGATGGCGAAAAGCAGGCGAATTTGGCCAAGGATAGCGGTGTCGAGAAGCCGGTGGCGCGCAAGGCGCTTGGTCTCGACCTGTCCAGCATCACCGATGATCTGCGCCGCCGCTATTCGATCAAGGATGATCTGAAGGGCGTTGTTGTCACGCGCGTCGATCCCAATTCCTCGGCCGCCGACAAGCGCATCCAGAGCGGCGACATCATCATGGAAGTCGGCCAGGAGTCGGTGTCGTCGCCGGCGGATGTCACCAAGCGTGTCGAGGCCTTGAAGAAGGACGGCAAGAAGTCGGCACTCCTCCTCGTGGCCAATGCCCAGGGCGAAGTGCGTTTCGTGGCCGTGACCATCGAGTAGGGGACGCGGGAAGCGGCTCCCCACCCTGATAGTCGATCACAACTCAGCATGGCGGCCGCTCCGGGATTCGGAGCGGCCGTTTTCTTTATGCAGGCGGTCGCGTGTAGACCTCGACGGCACCCGGTATGACGTGGAAGCTTGCGGGGGTCTTGCCCGTGAGCTCTCCATCCGTGTTGATGCTGCGCGGGCGGCGCGTCTCGACCGTGCAGGCCGTCGTGGTGAAGGTGGAAACCTCGCGCCAGCGCCCCTGGGTGCCTTGCTTCAGGGCAGGGAGCAGCGCCAGCAACTGCCACCAGCGCTCGACGCCCAGGCTGTAGACGTGCAACAAGCCGTCATCCGGCCGCGCGTCGAGATCGATGGTGAGGCCGCCACCGTAGTGACGGCCATTGCCGACCGACACCTGGACTGTGCGGATGACTTCCCGCTTGCCGTCATGCTCGATTGTCACCGTGAACGGCCGCATGCGTGCCAGGATCCGCAGCCCCGCGAGCGCATAGCCAAAGGTGCCGAAGCGCTTCTTGGCGTCGGCGGTCAACTCCCGCGCGAGATCGGCGCTGAAGCCGATGCTGGCGACGTTGAAGAAGGGGGTGCCGTTCACCTCGCCGAGGTCGATCGGACGGTGGTGGCCTTCGACAATGATCGAGGCCGCCTCGATGGGCGAAGCGGGTATGGCAAGGCTTCTGGCGAGATCATTGGCGGTGCCGAGCGGCAGGATCCCAAGCGGCAGGTCGGTCCGCGAAAGAGCTGCCGCGGCCCTGTTCAAGGTGCCGTCGCCGCCGCCGATGACGACGCAGTTGCACCCTGACGCGCGCGCATTGTCGATGGACACCGCGACGTCCAGGGGATCGGCCTCCATGAGGTCGATGCCGCCGGCGCGAAGGCGATCGAGCGCCCCGTCCGGGACCGGATATCCGTTACGCGCATGCCGATTGATGACGAGCAGGGCCTTGCGGGCGGCTTGTGGCACGAGGGTCTCCAGCACAATGGTCGCCAAGCGGAGCTGCGCCATGTCAATCTATGCTTGACGTGATGGACGCTGCTTGAAGCTCTGGTGAATCGGATGAAATTTGTCTGAAGGGCAGGCTCTGCGGGGGGCCGCCGCCTCATCCTTCGATGCGAGCATGGCTCTCATCGAAGGCCTGTGAGCGGGGCCGTTGCCCTATGATGATGACGACATTGCTTGCACGACATTGCTTGCATTGCCTCGGATGGGGTGCTGCGAAACCGGATCCACACCTATCTAGGGATAGATCGTGGAGCGTCGATGGCGCCGCAAGGGCATAGGGAGGACAAAGGTTGCGCTTCGATTTCACGGCCATGTCGAGAGGGGCGCTGCGCGAAGTGGGCCTGGTGATGGCCCTCCTGGTGGTGGCAGGCGGAATCCTCGGCTTTCTGGCGGTTGCCGACGAAATGCGCGCGGGTGAGCTGGAGGCCTTCGATACCCGCATTCTCCTCGCCTTGCGCAATCCCGCCGATCTTGCCGACCCGATCGGCCCTCGATGGCTGGAAATCGTCATGCGCGATATCACCAGCCTCGGCAGCATTCCCGTGCTGGCGCTGATCATCGCGGTGGTGGTCGGTTATCTCGTACTGGTGCACAAGCGCGCCATTGCCGCGCTGATCACGGTCTCCATGGGAGGCGGGCTTCTCCTCGGCCATCTTCTCAAGTTGGGATTCGACAGGCCAAGACCAGACCTCGTGGCCCATCTCGTCGATATCGATTCGCTCAGTTTCCCGAGCAGCCATGCCATGCTCTCGGCCATCACCTATCTCACGATCGGTGTGCTTCTGGCGCGGGTGGAGAAACGACGGGTCGTTCGGCTGTATATCCTGGCGGTCGCGATCGGACTGACGCTTCTGGTCGGCCTGAGCCGGCTTTATCTGGGCGTGCACTGGCCGAGCGACGTCTTGGCGGGCTGGTGCGCCGGGGCGGCCTGGGCCATGGCCTGCTGGCTGGTGCTCGTCGTCGCTCAGGGGCGGTGGTCGGCCGGCCGCGATGATGCGCCATTGGCGCCGGGCCCCAGAAGAGCCGTCGAGCCGAGGTGAACGGCCAGCGCGCGGCGCTGGCAGACGGCCCGGAACAGCGTCGTGTGCATGGGTTCTCCGTCCAGATTGACGTGCAGCACCTCATCTGACGTGAACTCGATCCATGGGCTCTTGACGCGCACCAGCAGTTCCTCGATGCCGGCCGCGCCCTGGCCAAGCAGGCGGCTGAGCGCGTCGAGACGCTCCTCCGGGCCGAGTTCGGGCAGGATCATCAGATCGAGCAGGCCGTCGTCGATCAACGCATCGGGGCAGAGCGGGATGCCGCCGCCGGCCTGGCGCCCGTTCCCGATCGCAAGGGCGAGGAAACGTCCCTCCCATTCGAAGCCTTCGGCGTGGAAACGCCCGCTGTTCGACGAGAGCTCGCGGAACCGGGAAAGGCCGGTCAGGAGATAGGCAAAACCGCCAAGCCGGCGCTTCAGTTCGGGATCGGTTTCAACAGTCACCCGGGATCCGAAACCGCCGGTCATCACATTGATGAAGTTGCGCTCGTTGATGCGCCCGACATCGATGATGTGAGCCCGACTTTCAGCGGCGATCCGCAGAGCAGCGGTCATGTCGGTGACCGGTATATCAGCCGAGTGGGCGAAATCATTGGCCGTGCCGAGCGGCAGAATGCCGAAGGAGCAATGATCCGGCGGGCGTGCGGCCAGGCCTGCGGAGAACACCTCATTGACTGTGCCGTCGCCGCCGCCGGCAACGATGACGTCGACATCGCCCTGGCGGGCGGCCTCAACGGCCTCCTGCGCCATCCTGGCCGCATCCCCTGCCTCGTAGGTCACACGCACGCCGATGCCGTGCCCGTCCCGCCGCAGGGTGCGGACGGCCTGGCGTACCTCCGCGTTATCGGCCGCCTTGCCGTGAAGGATGACACGGACGTTGGTCATGATCCGTCACCTGTTGCCGTCTGTGATCGCCGTCGTGGGCGCGGGGATTCCCGGTACATTGGCCCTGATCGCCCGGGAAAAGTCCGGGCTGGCGTCAGCCGCGATCGCGCGCTCCGTGATCCGGCCGCGTTTCCTGAGCTCGGCCACGCCGTACTGGGTGTCGAGGCCGCCGACATCATGGATGTATTCCGGCAAATAACCCGAGAGCACCAGCCGATAATCCATCGGCAGACCCGGCACGATGCGGTCCACCATCTCATAGACGATGGTGGTGCAATTGGCGGTGATGGTGTTGTAGAAGCGCGGCCGCTGCGTGAGGGCATTCGCCGCCTCGGCATAGGCGAGAAACAGTGATCGCGCGGCCTCCTTGGGCATGCGGATGCGGTAGATATAGGTGTCCTCGCCGCGTACGTTCGGGCGCAGCCGGATGATGTCACGCTCGTCGGCGGCGACGATGCTCGTCTCGAATTCCTTGAAGAAGCCGCCGATCTCCGAGAAGCTCTGGCTCCTTTGCTTGCGGATCTCGACCGAGAAGACGACGAACTGGCCGTCGGCGAAGCCGAAGGACACCAGCGTGTGGGCAATGGCCGGCCGCCCCCAGTAGGACAGCACCATGTCGACGGACGTCAGCGTGTCGAGATCGTAGCGGCGCGTCTCCCAGTGGGGCGTATAGTCCGTCTCCGTGCGCCATTCGAAATTGCGCACATTATGTAGCGTGACGCTATTGCCATTGATTTCGGCTGACAGCATCTGGCTGACGTCATCAGCCCATTGCCGGGTGTTCGAGGGCCTGATGGTGCTCCACCACAGGCTGAGCCCGACGAGCACCACGGCATAGAGCACGAGGGGCCGCCAGTCCCCCCGGAGAAGCATGACAATGGTGCCAAGCGAGAGCGCACACCAGCCAGCGATCGCGGCGTAGCGTGCGTATGGGCCGACAGGCAGCCGGAACCATAAAGCCCCCGACCACCAGATTCCGAACAGGAGGATCGCGACCACGAGCAGGGCGACCACGATCATGCGCAAACCTCGTGGAAATCGAGAGCCGCTCTGCGTGGTGGCGGGTGCTGCCCGTTGCTGCTCAGTCGGTTGGCCTGACGAATTCATCGCTGCGATAGCCCTGGGCAAAGAGGAGGGCAGTGAGATCGGCATGGTCGAGGCGCGCGTGGGCGGCGGCGGCCACGGCTGGTTTGGCACGGAATGCTACACCAAGGCCAGCTTCTTCGAGCATCGCGAGATCATTGGCGCCGTCGCCGATGGCCACCACCTCATGCGGAGCGAGCCCGAATTTCTGGCGCAGCTCCTGCAAGGTGGCGAGTTTCGCCTCCCGTCCGAGGATCGGCTCCTCGACCTGGCCGGAAAGCTTGTCCCCGTCCGTCAGGAGCACGTTGGCGCGGTTCTCCTGGAAGCCGATGGTCGCGGCGATCTTGGTGGTGAACAGCGTGAAGCCGCCCGAGACGAGGCAAGTATAGGCCCCGTTCGCACGCAGCGTCGCGATGAGGGTGCGGCCGCCGGGGGTCAGCGTGATGCGCTCGGCGATGATGCGATCAACGACACCGACATCAAGGCCGGCAAGGAGAGCGACACGCTCACGCAATGCTGGCTCGAAGGCGATCTCGCCGCGCATGGCGCGCTCGGTGATGGTCGCCACCTTGTCCTTCAGGCCCACGAAATCGGCGAGTTCATCGATGCACTCCTGACCGATCATGGTGGAATCCATGTCGGCGAGGAACAGCCGCTTGCGTCGCTCGGCCACCCTCTGGACGATGACATCGACCGGTAATCCATCGAGCGCAACATGGGCGCGCTTGGCCATGACGCGCGGGTCGGGGTCGGCGGCGCCCTCGATTGCCGGGCGGAAGGGAATGTCGGCGGCGATTGCCGGATCGAGCCGCGCGGGTATCCCGGCTTCAGGCAGGACTTGCGCCACGCGTGCGATAAGGGCATCGCTGAGGAGATTGCTTCCCGGGGCCGCGACCAGCGTCGCGACATGCGTCTGGGTGGTATCGGTCATGCGGATACGGTGGCCATGCAAACGGGGTGGATGGGAAAGGACGTTGACGTGTCGGACAGACTGCGCACCATTCTCATCGCAGGGCCAACCGCATCAGGCAAGTCCGCGTTAGCCGCGAGCCTCGCGCACAGTTGCGGCGGTGTCGTCGTCAACGCGGATTCGATGCAGGTCTATCGCGACCTCAGGATCATCACCGCGCGGCCGAGCGTCGAGGACGAGGCGGCGGTGCCGCACGCGCTCTATGGTCATGTCGACGGCGCCGAGAACTATTCGGTCGGCCGCTATCTCATCGATATCGAACCGGTGCTGGCCTCGGCCAGGGCGGCGGGCACACCGATCATCATCACGGGCGGCACGGGCCTTTATTTCAAGACGCTGATCGAAGGGTTGTCGGACATCCCGCCCGTTCCGGAGGAGGTGCGGCGCGACGTGCGTGCGGGCGCGGAGGGCCGTGACACGCCCTTGCTCTATGCGGATCTCGCGGTGCGTGACCCGCAGAGCGCCGCGCGTATCGGCCCGACGGATCGCCAGCGCATTTTGCGCGCGATGGAAGTGCTGGCGGCCACGGGCCGCTCTCTCACCTTCTTCCGCAGCCACAAGCGGCCCGGCCTCTTGTCGCGCGCCGATCGGCTGGGGCTGTTCCTCATGCCGGATCGGGAGGAGCTCGCCCGCCGCATCGATGCGCGCTTCCTCGCGATGATGGAGGCCGGCGCGCTCGAGGAAGTCAGGATGCTCGCCGCGCGCGGGCTCGATCCCGATCTTCCCGTCATGCGCGCCCATGGCGTTCCCTGGCTTATCCGCCATCTTAAGGGGGAGATCGGCCTCGATGAGGCTGCTCGGGAAGCGCAAAGCGATACCCGGCGCTACGCCAAGCGGCAGTTCACCTTCTTCCGGCATCAGCTCGCCGGCTTCCAATGGGTGACGCCGGAGGATGCAGGAGCTGTGGTCGCCGGTCAGGGCTGGCTCGCGCGGCCGATGGTGCTCGGCACGGAGGGCGGTTGATCGCCTTCGCTGTCACATCAGCGCCATCAAGCCTGAGCTAGACGGGGCCATCTCCATCACGGGAGCCCCCCAATGATCACGCGTCGCGACAGTTTGAAAATCGGCGGCATGGCCGCCCTCATGGCCCCTTTCGCGGGCTTCGGCGCCACGAGCGCCAGCGCGCAGGCAAGCCCAGATTTCCGCTTCGGCATCATCGCCGATCCGCAATATGCGCCGGTTCCGCCGAACCCGCAGGGAACCCGCTTCTACGCCAATAGCCTGTGGAAGCTGTCCGAGGCTATCAAGATCCTCAACAAGGAAGATCTCAAGTTCGTCGCGACCCTCGGCGACATCATTGATCGTCACTGGCAGAGCTTCGGCGATATCATGCCGCTCTATGACGCGCTCAAGCACGAGCAGTTCTTCCTGCTCGGCAATCACGACTACGAGGTGGCGGCCGACTATCTGAAGTCGATTGTGCGGACGGCGGGTATGCCGAGCGCCTATTATGACTTCAAGGGCGGCAACTATCGCTTCATCGTGCTCGACGGCAATGACGTCAGCCTGTTCTCGACCGGCCCCAAGGACCCGAAGCAGGAGATCGCCCGCGAGCGCCTGAAGAAGCTGCAGGAGGCCAAGGCCATCAATGCGATGACATGGAACGGCTCGCTCAGCGACGAGCAGTTCGCCTGGCTGCAGGCGTCCCTGGACAAGGCCAAGCAGGCGGGCGAGACGGTCATCGTGCTCTGCCATTATCCGGTCTTTCCCGCCAATGTTCACAATCTGTGGGACAGCGAGCGGATCGTCGATCTTCTGACGAGCTACGACAATTTTGTGGCCTTTTTCAACGGCCACAACCATGCCGGCAACTACGGCGAGGTATCCGGCAAGTATTTCGTCAACTTCAAGGGCATGGTCGACACGCCTGATACGTCGGCCTTCGCGGTGGTCGAGGTTTACGGCGACAAGATCGCGATCCGCGGCTTCGGCCGTGAGACGAACCGCACCCTCAGCATCCGCGCGGCCTGACGCTGACGCTTAAGGTATCTCGTCCGTTATCACCGAGAACCGGGCGAGGGTGCTGTGGCCGAAGCTGGTCGAGATGGCGACATCCGTCGCGTCCCGGCCAGTCGCCATGAGGATGCGGCCAATGCGCGGCGTGTTATGGCGCGCATCGAAGGTGTACCAGCGGCCGCCGAGCCAGACTTCAAACCAGGCGCTGAAATCCATCGGCAGGTCGACGGGCGGGACACCGATATCGCCGAGGTAGCCGGTGCAGTAGCGCGCCGGGATATTGAGGCAGCGGCAGAATGTGATGGCGAGATGCGCGTAGTCGCGGCAGACGCCGATACGTTCCGCGAAGCCGTTTGAAGCCGTGCGCGCCGTCGAGGCATGTTCATAGCCGAAGGCTATGTGATCGTGCACGAAGTCACAGATCGCCTGCACACGCGCCCAGCCCGGCGGGATCTCGCCAAAGAGCGCCCATGCTCGGTCCGCTAACTTGTCAGTATCACAATACCGACTGCCAAGAAGATAGATGAGAACCTCGTCGGGCAGGTCCTCGATGGCGTGCTGCGGCGCGTCGGGGACGACGGGGTCTGCGAGGCCGCTGTCCCTGATGACAAAATCGGCAGCTAGGGTGAGCCGCCCCTCCGGCGCGGTCAGCCGGCCGCAGTGGTTGCCCATGCTGTCGATGTAGGAGGTGATGGGTATAGGCGGGTTCGCCGTCATGGCCTGAGGCGTAACGAGATCCTGCTCGCGTGAGGGATGCACGCTGAGCAGGATGAGCATCGGCGTGGGCTGCAGGCAATCGTACGTAATCTCGTAGCCGGCACGAATTTTCATCGCTGCTCCTCTCCCCTCGAGCCAATTCGCCTCAAGCCAAGCCACGAAACCGCTCACCCCGCGAACGGCTGTTACGCGGGTGCAGGCAAACTCTTGCGAAGGCCTTATGGTCTGGCTGATCTCGCGCTAGTTGCGCTGATCGACAACGCGCCGTGGGCCGTCGCGTTCCACAGGAGTTCCGTCAGGATTGGCGCGGTTGGTGTTCGCTGCTTCCGACGACACCTGCACCTCGACGACCATGTCGAGGGAATCGCCGGGCAAGCCTATCCAGGTCCCGGAAAGCGGCACCGCCTGGCTCGGATCCCGTGCCACCGCGACGCGGATGAGATCCCGATTACCGATGATCCCATTGGTCGGGTCGAACTCCACCCAGCCCGCGCCGGGCAGATAGACCTGACACCAGGCGTGGGTCGCGCCTCCGCCAAGCCGCGTGGGGCCGTCGCGATCGGGAACATAGAGATAGCCGGTGACAAAGCGCGCCGCGAAACCCAGCGAGCGCACGGCCTCCATCATCAGCAGCGCGAAGTCACGGCAAGTTCCCTGGCGCAGCGCGAGCGTCATGGCCGGCGGCTGGATACCGGCTTCGGTCCGTCGTGAATAGCGGAAGCTCTCCTGGATGGCGCATGTCATCGTCATCAGCAGGGTGCCGGTGTCCGTCGGATGGCCGACGCGCAGAAACTGCCGCGCCCAGTTGCGCACAACGTTATCCGGGTCGGGATAATGCGGCTCCATGCACCGCGCGAGATCCGGGAGTTCTTCAGCGCTGTAAGCAAAGGGATAAGTCTTCGCATCGGCATCCATCTGGAAGTCCGGCGCGTTGAACGGCGAGTGCTCAAGCTGGATCTGGCTGTCGAAGGTCAGTTCGCTGGCCCGGCCGGCGAAGCGCGCGAGTGCGACGCAATTGCCGAACACGTCGTGGATCCAGCGCAGCGATGCCGGGGTCGGGGTGATCGTCAGGCGGCTATCAAGGAAGCGCTGGTCATAGCTGTCACGCGGACGGAACATCATCCGATGCTCGCCGAAGGCAACCGGCTGCTTGTAGCGATAGGTCGTGACATGCCTGACGGTCAGAATGCTCATTGCCGCGTCGTCGCACAGAAAATTGTCCAGTCGCTCGCCTGCGCCGAACTCATGATACACGCGTCTGGCGAGATAATCGTGGTCGTTCCTGCGTTCAGGTCTCGGCATGGCCAATGGCCCGTCACCTTCTTCATCGTCTGGTCCCGTCGCAGCGTTTCACGATTCGCCTATCCGGGGTCTGCGAAAATCGTACCAGCCACAACAATCACTGGCGGCGAGCATTTTTCGGTCCGCCACCCCGGCGGGGAATGTCACCGCGTGCGGGCTTCTGGCGGCAGACTGTGGCGGTTTCGCGGAGCGAGCGATCTCTCTGCCGCAGGCGAATTGTTCGCCGGACGCCCCGGTGTGGGGTAATGCAGGGGCTCAAATCTGCCCATCGGATGGGCATTCCCGGCAGGATGGCAGGCAATATAATTGCGCCATTGCTGCTTTTTTGGCGTAATTCTGTCTTGACCGGTTCAAAGCTCTCAACTAACGTCCTGCAAATTCAGGCTAAGGATGACAGGCGCATGCGCGCGAAGCTTATTGTATCGGGGGCGCCATCGACGGAGCGGGATTGACCCGCAGGTCCGTTTGGTGGCGCATGCAAGGCTCCTTCGGGGGCCTTTTTTGTTGCCCGATCCGGATCCGGCCCCTCCAGCGCGACGCACTACGGAGCGATTTCCACTCGGAGCGAATTCCATGAGCAAGACCAAGAGCGAGACGGTGAGCGAAACAGCAAACGAGATCATGAGCGGCGCCGAGATGGTCGTGCGGGCGCTCCAGGACCAGGGCGTCGAGCATCTCTTCGGCTACCCCGGCGGCGCCGTGCTGCCGATCTATGACGCGCTCTTCCATCAGGACTCCATTCGCCACATTCTCGTTCGGCATGAACAGGCTGCGGTGCATGCGGCCGAAGGCTATGCCCGGTCCTCGGGCAAGGTCGGATGCGTGCTCGTGACCTCCGGGCCCGGCGCGACCAATGCCGTCACGGGCTTGACCGACGCGCTCATGGACTCCATCCCGATCGTCTGCATCACCGGCCAGGTCCCGACGCAGCTGATCGGCACCGACGCCTTCCAGGAAGCGGACACAGTCGGCATCACCCGTCATTGCACGAAGCACAACTATCTCGTGAAGCGCATCGAGGACCTGCCGCGCATCCTGCACGAGGCCTTTTACGTGGCTTCGCACGGCCGGCCGGGTCCCGTCGTCATCGACATCCCGAAGGATATCCAGTTCGCCAAGGGCGGTTACGCTCGCCCGACGGACAACCAGCACAAGACCTACCGTCCGGTGGTGTCCGGCGACATCGAGAAGATCCGCGCCGCGGTCGCGCTGATGGCTTCCGCCAAGCGCCCGATCTTCTATACCGGCGGCGGCGTCATCAACTCCGGCCCGGAAGCGGCCTCGCTGCTGCGCGAACTCGTGCGCCTGACGGGCTTTCCGATCACCTCGACCCTGATGGGGCTCGGCGCCTATCCGGCTTCCGACAGCCAGTTCCTCGGTATGCTCGGCATGCATGGCACCTACGAGGCCAATCATGCCATGCATGACTGCGACGTCATGATCAATATCGGCGCGCGCTTCGACGACCGCATCACCGGCCGTATCGATGCGTTCTCCCCTGGCTCGCGGAAGATCCACATCGATATCGATCCCTCGTCGATCAACAAGAACGTCAAGGCCGACATCGGAATCGTGGGTGACTGCGCCAATGTCCTCGAGGACATGCTGCGGGTCTGGAAGGGCTTGCCGCAGGATGTCGAGAAGCCGAGCCTGAAGAGCTGGTGGGGGAAGATCGCGGGCTGGCGCGCACGCAATTGCCTCGCCTATCGCCGTTCGGACACGGTCATCAAGCCGCAGTATGCGCTGGAGCGTCTACAGGCCCTGACGGCGGACCGCGAAACCTACATCACGACGGAAGTCGGCCAGCACCAGATGTGGGCGGCGCAGTTCCTGAAGTTCGACAAGCCGAACCGTTGGATGACCTCCGGCGGCCTCGGCACCATGGGCTATGGCCTGCCGGCAGCCATCGGCGCGCAGATCGCCCATCCGGAGGCGCTCGTCATCGACGTGGCGGGCGAGGCCTCCATCCTCATGAACATGCAGGAAATGTCGACCGCGTTGCAGCACCGTCTGCCGGTCAAGGTCTTCATCCTGAACAACGAATACATGGGCATGGTGCGCCAGTGGCAGGAACTGCTGCATGGCGGGCGTTATTCGGAGAGCTATTCGCACTCGCTCCCCGATTTCGTGAAGCTGGCGGAGGCCTATGGCGGCGTCGGCATCCGCTGCGAGAATCCCGCCGATCTCGACGGGGCGATCCTTGAGATGATCAATTCGCCGCGCCCGGTTATCTTCGACTGCATCGTCGACAAGATGGAGAACTGCTTCCCGATGATCCCGTCGGGCAAGGCCCATAACGAGATGATCCTCGGCGATGCCGCCGAAGACATCGGCGCCATCATCGACGAGAAGGGCAAGATGCTGGTGTGAGGGGGGCTGTCGGGTGCCGGCGAAAAGCGGTGCCTGGCCTTGAACCGTTCTTCCGGGCCTTGTGCCTTGGCGAAGGCGCAGATGGAGGGTTTTCCCTCTCCCCGGCGGGGAGAGGGTGGGGTTCCGTCTTGGGTTTCCTTCACCCGGCCCTGCGGGCCGACCTCTCCCTACCAGGGAGAGGTGAAGTGCGGTGATCGCCGTCTTCACAATTTTTCATTGGAACGGATGAACGTCCAGCGCCACGGTCAATAATCATCACATCCAGCACGGAACGTCCCATGCCGACCCTCGTCATCGCCAACAAGCTCTATTCCTCATGGTCCATGCGGCCGTGGCTGCTCCTGCGCCAGCTTGGCATTCCCTTTGAGGAGGTGCTCATTCCGCTCGCGCAGCCCGACACCAAGGAGCGGATCCTTGCGCTGTCGCCTGGCGGCACGGTGCCGATCCTTATCGACGACGGCGCCACCGTCTGGGAATCCTCGGCAATTATGGACTATGCGCACGAGCGGTGGCCCGATGCGGGGGTATGGCCGACAGACCGGCTCGCACGCGCGGTGGCGCGCTCCATTTCCGGAGAGATGCATGCGGGGTTCCGTGGCCTGCGGTCGGCCTGCCCGATGAATCTCGGCAAGATCTATGAGCCTCGGGATCGCGGCCCGGACGTCCAGCGTGACGTCGATCGCATCACGACGATCTGGCGCGATGCCCGCAAGCGTTTCGGCGCGGGCGGCGCCTTCCTGTTCGGCGCGTTCTCCGCCGCGGATGCGATGTACGCTCCCGTGGTCTCGCGTTTCATCTCCTATTCCATCCCCGTGGACCCGGATATCCGCGAGTACATGGATGCCGTCACCGGTACGGTCGCCTTCCGGGAATGGAAGGATGCGGCCCTGAAGGAAACATGGGTCGTCGCCCATGATGAGCCGAATGAGCCCGTCTTGACCGATCTCAGACCCAACCCGTCTGGAAAGCCTTGATAAAATGCGCCATTTTCCACCACCTTCACGAGGGAACCCCATGTCGTCCGTCTATTCGGATCCGCCGCCCGCCGCTCCCGTGTCGCGTCATACCCTCGCGGTCATTGTTGACAACGAGCCAGGCGTTCTTGCCCGCATCGCGGGCCTGTTCTCGGGCCGTGGCTACAATATCGAGAGCCTGACGGTCTCGGAAACGGAGCACGAGAAGCACCTTTCGCGTATCACCATCGTGACGACGGGCACGGAAGCCGAGATCGAGCAAATCAAGGCCCAGCTCGCGCGGCTCGTGCCGGTGCACCGGGTGCGCGATCTTTCCGACGAAGGGCCGACCATCGAGCGCGAACTCGTGCTTCTGAAGGTGGCGGGGCAGGGGGACCAGCGCGTCGAGGCGTTGCGTCTGGCGCAAGCCTTCGGCGCCCGCACCCTGGATGCGACACTGTCCTCCTTCGTCTTCGAATTCACCGGTGCCCTTGACGATGTCGAGCGCTTCATCGGCATCATGGCCGATTGCGGCTTGGTCGAGGTCTCCCGCACCGGCGTCGCGGCCATGGGCCGCGGCGCGGAGGCGATGTGACGCCGGGCGCTGAACGGGGATGACACCGTGATCGGATCATCGCTTGTCCGATATTCAGGGGCGGAGGCATTCCATTTCGTGTCATCCCCGGCGTCGCGTAGCGACGGGAAGGGGATGACAGGGAGGGCTCGGGCTGACTTTGGGATGTCGGAGTCGGGGCTCGTCCGGTCCATCCTTGAGTGTCGATGACCCTAGCCTGCGAAGCCGCCTTCATCGAGAAACTGCTGCTCTTCCTCCGTGGTGTCGCGGCCGAGCAGCGGATTGCGATGGGGGAAGCGTCCGAAGCGGATGATGATCGCGCGATGTTCCTCAGCGAAAGGCAGACCCTCAGCGGGGCCATTGGCCTGGTACAGGGCGAGGCAGTGGTCCTGGTCGGCGAGTTCCTCGGAATGCATGAGCGGCAGATAGAAGAACTGCCGCTCTATGGGTTCGACCTCGCGGTCGAAGCCGCGCAGGATGGCGCGTCCCGCCACCTCGCGGGCGAGAGCATCTGTCGCGAAGCTGCGGGCGCTGCCACGGAACATGTTGCGCGGGAACTGGTCGAGCAGGATAACGAGGGCAAGGGCCGCCTTGGGGACCGTTTCCCAGGCCGCGAGCGCACCCTCAGCGGCCTGTTCGTGCAGCGCGAGGAAGCGATCGCGGATGTCTTGGTCGAAGCTCAGGTCCTTGACATACCAACGCTCGGGTCCCGCTTCGAACCAGAATGTCAGAACATCCCTTATGCCGGCGTGCGTCATGGGTAGCCTTCTCCAATCGACTGAAACGCGAGAGTGGCGTGCCGTGCAGACCTCAAATTCACGAATGCCACTTGACCGAACGCGCCGCTCACGCTTTACCGCCGCCAACGCGATGGCGGTATGACATGAGCCGGAACGAGCCAACAGCGTAACAAACTTGCCAAGGAAAGGGCATCTCATGCGCGTTTATTACGACCGTGACGCCGACATCAACCTCATCAAGGGGAAGAAGGTCGCGATCATCGGCTATGGTAGCCAGGGCCATGCCCATACGCTGAACCTGCGGGATTCCGGCGTGAAGGAAATCGCGGTCGGCCTGCGCAAGGGCTCGGCCAGCGCGAAGAAGGCCGAGGCCGAAGGCCTCAAGGTCCTCGAAGTCGCCGAGGCGGCGAAATGGGCCGACGTCGTCATGATGTTGACGCCGGATGAGCTGCAGGCCGATATCTATCGCGAGCACCTGCACGACAACATGAAGCAGGGCGCGGCGCTCCTCTTCGCGCATGGCCTCAACGTCCACTTCAACCTGATCGAGCCGCGCGCCGATCTCGACGTGCTGATGGTCGCACCGAAGGGCCCCGGCCACACCGTCCGCTCCGAATACCTGCGTGGCGGCGGCGTACCGACCCTGATCGCCATCCACCAGGACGCGACCGGCAACGCCCATGATCTCGGCCTCTCCTATGCCTCCGCCAATGGCGGAGGCCGCGCCGGCATCATCGAGACGACCTTCAAGGAAGAGTGCGAGACCGACCTGTTCGGCGAGCAGGCGGTTCTCTGCGGCGGTACGGTGGAACTCATCCGCGCCGGCTTCGAGACGCTGGTCGAGGCGGGCTATGCCCCCGAGATGGCCTATTTCGAGTGCCTCCACGAACTCAAGCTGATCGTCGACCTCATCTACGAGGGCGGTATCGCCAATATGAACTACTCGATCTCCAACACGGCCGAGTACGGCGAGTATGTCACCGGCCCGCGCATCATCAATGCGGACACCAAGGCCGAGATGAAGCGCGTGCTCAACGACATCCAGTCCGGCAAGTTCACACGCGACTGGATGCTTGAGAACAAGGTCAACCAGGCTTCGTTCAAGGCCACCCGCTCTCGCAACAACGCCCACCAGATCGAGGAAGTCGGCGCCAAGCTCCGCGACATGATGCCGTGGATCAAGGAAAAGGCCCTGGTCGACAAGTCCAAGAACTGATCGGTTCAAGAACTGATCGGTTCAAGAACTGATCGGTTCCTCGACTGGCACGAACGACAAGGGCGGCTCCGGCCGCCCTTTTTATTGGGCAATGCGACCAGACCAAGAGGGCGCTGGATCCCCTTCCCGTCGCTGCGCGACGCCGGGGATGACATGGGGTGGTCGGCTGCGCGGATGTCATCCCCGGCGGCCGGCTAAGCTGGCCGGGAAGGGGACCCACGAGTATTGCTCGGCTCGCGTTGCTGGGCTCTATGGGGCACCGGACAGTGGCTTCCGGGCTTCTCCCTGGCGCGAGGACCGTAATGATCAGCGCCTACCTTACGCCGGCTTCTCCCATTCCGTGACATGACAATAAGGGATGCTACGATAGCGGGCGCGCCGCTCGGCCGGGCCGCCGGTGGTGTCGGGCTCGTCGAAATAGCGCAGAATGAGACCTGCCTCGATAAGCGGCTTCATGTAGCTCGACAGGGGCCGGTGCCAGTTCCGGATGCGGATGCCGCGCCACTCCACCCATTCGGCGCGTTCGTCGAGATAATCACGGATCACGAAGCGGCTTTTCACGGGCGGATCCTCCCAGGCTCCCGCGGTCGTGAAGCTGTTGAGATTGACGATGATGAGGCTGCCACCGGGGCGCATCACCCGCGCCATCTCGTGGATTGCGGCTTTCGCGTCTGTGATGTCGATCAGTGAGAGATAGCTGACGACGAGGTCGAACATATCGTCCGGGAAGGGGAGCGCTTCGGCTTGTCCGAGCCGGTAGTCGCCGTCGGGATCGCGGCGCCTGGCCTCCGCGAGCATTTCATCGGTCGGGTCGAGGCCGATGGCCTTGATGCCACGTTCGCGCAGCATGCGGCAGAAGCGTCCCTCGCCGCAGCCGACGTCGAGGGCATTGCGGTGACTGCGCCCGTTTATCCGTTGAAGGACGGGCCGGTCGGTCACAAACTCGCGGGTGAAATCACCGCTCTCTCCCATATCAGCGATCCAGGCAGCCGCCGATTCATTCCATCCGTTGGACATGGGAATACCTCGCGTGTGAGAAAGGGCGGCGTCCCTCGCACGAACCTGCGGGGGCGTCAACCATTCAGGATGATCCAATGCGTCCTTCCAACATGGAAAGACGGCTGCCAAGCCCATATCTATGGCGTGGGTTGACGATCGGTCGAGGCAAGCACGATGAACGCAGGCGACTTCTACGGCAGTGTGCCAGTCTTCACCCGGTTCGCCGATCTCCTTGACGAAAGCCATTATCGGCCGTTGCCGGATGATTGGGTGGTCGGGCTTTCGGATGTCGTATCCTCGACTTCGGCGATCGCGGCGGGACGCTACAAGGCGGTCAATATAGCGGGCGCGGCTGTTATCGCCGCCGTGACAAACGCTCTCGGCAACATGGATTTTCCCTATGTGTTTGGGGGCGATGGCGCGAGCTTTGCCGTGCCTTCAGTGCAGGGAGCCGCCGCGCGGGCCGCGCTCGCAACAAGCGCGGGCTGGGTCGGCAGCGATCTGCAGCTCGACCTTCGCGTCGCGCTGGTCCCCGTCGCGACTGTCCGTGCAGCCGGCCTCGACCTCCGCGTGGCGCGTTTTGCGGCCTCGCCGCATGTGAACTACGCGATGTTCTCCGGTGGGGGCTTGGCCTGGGCCGTGGCGGCGATGAAAGCGGGCGAATTTGCCATCGCGCCGCGCACCGACGAACCACCGGATCTGACAGGGCTCTCTTGCCGCTGGGCGGAGATCCCTGCCGAGCGCGGCACCATTCTTTCGGTCATCGTGACGCCGGTCGCGGACAAGCCGACTGAGGCCTTCCGGAAGGTGGTCGAGGATGTGCTGCGTCTTGCGAGCTCTGCTGGCCGGCCAACCCCCATCCCGGCGCGCGGCTGGTCGCGCTCCGGCGCCGAGCTCGAGGCTCTCGCCATGAAGCGCCACGGAGGGCCGCTCGTTCTCCGGCGCGTCCTCGCACGGCTAAAGGCGATGGGCAGCGCGATCGCTTTGAACCGACAGCGCATCGGCAATTTCGATTCCGCGCGCTATCTGCGTGAAATCGGTGAGAATACGGACTTCCGCAAGTATGACGATGGCCTGCGCATGACCATCGACTGCACCCTCGATGAGGCTGAGGCCATCGAGCGTTACCTTGCCGATGCAGCCGCTCGCGGCATTGCCCTGGTCGGCACCCACCGTCAGGACGCAGCACTCATGACCTGCCTCGTGCCGTCGGCGATGAGCGACAATCACGTGCATTTTGTCGACGGGGCGGATGGCGGCTACGCAGCGGCCGCCATTCAGTTGAAGATGGCCGTGTCGACGGCCAGCCCAAGCTAGAGCAAGTCCGTGCGTTGCGGATTTGCTCTGCTTGGGAATAGACGAGCAAATTCAGTGACACGCATGGAATCGGATGTTTCCATCCGTGTCGGTTCGCTCGTAGATCGGCTTTCAGGCGCCGGCCCGGCTGGTTTCCTCTTCGTCGTCCTCAGCCTCTTCGTCGTCCTCGCCGTCTTCATCTTCGTCGGTCTCGTCGATGTCCCAGCTCACCTGGAACTCGATTTCCGCGCGGCCATCCTCCTGCTCGTATTCGATCGAGAACATGGCATCGGCGGGAATGGAAACCTCTTCGCCGTCAACGTCGACTGTGAAGGTCTCACCCGCCTCAAGTGCGTCAGCAAGGCGGCGCAGCTCGGCGATAAACTCTGAAAGGGAATAGATCGTCTCAACATCGCGTTCGTCAGTCATGCCTTTTCTCCGTCGCTAGGGAGCCTGGGCAATGATCTGACGACCTCGCATTAAGCCGTGATGACGAGATGGTGTCGGGACGACGACAAGCGCGATGTGGCACGGCGCTGTGGCGTCACGCCGGCAGAAAAGCCCTCAGCGTGGCCGCCGCCGGCGCCAGAACCAGGAAAGCCCACAGCATGGCCGATGCCACGTTGGCCATGTGGAACAGCAGCGCCGGCGTGCCGAACATGCCGGCGACAAGGGCGCCGACGCCATGTAGAGGTCCTGAGAAGCGGGTCAGAAAAACCGTCCATGATCCCCAGCGCTCGAAGAAGCGCTGACCTGCCGCCATGGTCTCGGGATAGCGATTGAAGGGCCACATCGTCAGGGCGCGCTCGCCATAGTGGCGGCCGAACCAGAACGAAATGAGATTGCCGAGCGTGCCTCCGGCGGCCGCCGCGAGCCACGAAGGCCAGAGTTCAATGCCGCCGGCGCCGATGAGCGCGCCGATGGCGAGCAGCACCACCGAGCCCGGCACGAACAGGGAGACGATGACGATGGATTCGCCGAAGGCGAGGCCGAAGGCCAGCGCTGGTGCCCAGGCGGAATGGGCTTGGATGAAGCTGGTCACGTCGGTCAGCAGGCTGGCGAAATTCATCCCGCAGCTATGGCGGTCAGACGTGTTGATGGTCAAGCCTGGATGGTGTCTCTATCGGACACGCCCACAGTGGAATGAGATGGCTGGCGGGCCCCACATTCCTCTTTTGCCTGTGGGGTGTGTCGCCCAGCTCCGGTTGAACTCGTCGTCTCTCGCTCCGACCGCGAGTTCACTCGCAGAGCGGCGCCTCAGCGCGGAATGGTATCAAAAATGTTTATTTTGCCACGATGCTAGGCGTCATCGCCCCCTAGCTTGCGCAACTGGGCTGGCGGTCGCTGGCTCGATTTTTTGTATGTTGAGGGTGACAAATAGTGCTTTTACGGTGTGTTGCGGTTGCTTCGTTGGCGCTAACAGGCTGTGTCTCGGATGAGAGAGACAGCGACGAACACGAAATCAGCAGAGGGAACTTCGAGTCACGATTGGCGGCAGAGTATATATGCAGCCGTAAAGGCTTCGCTGATGACGCTTGTGTGGACAAATTGGGCGGGACCGTAGAGGAATCTCTTGAAAGCCAGCGTCGTATGGCAACGACGGGCAGCACCGCTATCCAGGAAAAGATGCGACGACGGCATCAAGAGGAACAGGAAAAACGGGAACGGCGCAAAAAACTCATACAGAAATATTTCGGCGACAAATACTAGAACTGCCGCTCGTGGTAGCTGCGGCGCAGTGCGAACTGCCGTCGGCAGCAACCGTGAAGGCCCACCATCAGGGCGGTCTACTCTCCCCGTGTTTCGGCCGCTCGGCTTGATCGACGGTCAGGACGTCTCGGCTTCCACGAGCCCCGACAGACCGGCATTCGGCCTATCGGGATTTTGGAGCCGTCATCGGGCCGATGGCACCCCGGATGTTATGCCCTATCTGCCCTTCAACAGGGTATATTACCATTGAGATATTATATGCGTTTCATTGTTTTAGCAGGTTTGATCACGGGTACATTGATGGTTGCGGGTTGTGCCGGCGTTTCGGAAAGCAAGGAAGAAATCCAGGCGCGCCATCGATCGCAGTGCAACGAATTCGGCTTCCGCCCCAAGACGGATACGTTCGCCAATTGCATGATGCAGCGTCAGGATGCTGAAGATCGCGTTGCCCACGAGCGAGCGCATGATGCTGAGTTGTTCGGTCTGCAGAGTGAAGTCAGCAGCTTGAGGATGGACAACCAGTTCAAAGAGATGGAGCAGGCCCGTGCACTGCATGATGAAAGGAAGCTGTGGCTGCGAAGCCTGATCCAGGCGCAACAGGCAGCGAACGGGCAGAAGTAGCCGCAACGCTCTCACGACGGGCGTGCACGGACAACGCGTATCTGCAAAGTCTGGCTGGATATCCGGCAACGGCATGCCCGACAAGGGTTTGGAAGCACTGATAGGATTTCGCAATGGATGTGTGCTACGGGCGGCCCCGTCCGCCCTGGAGGGCGTTTTTGCGGAAGGTGCTCTATGCGTCCAGTTGTGTTGACCGGCCTGGTGCTCGGATCTCTCATGCTCGTCGGCTGCGTCTCGACGACGTCCAACCCGGAGGCGCTCAAGGAGCGGCACCGCCAGCAATGCACCGAATTCGGTTTCGAGCCTGATACCGATGGCTTCGCCAACTGCATGATGGAGCAGTGGGGACGCGCTGAAGACCGCGAGGCGGAAGACCGTCGCCGGACGAATGAAATCATCCGCGAGAACAACCGTCGCGCCGCCCAGGCGGATGCGCTCAAGTCTCAGAACAAGCAGATGAGCTTCATGCGCGCCGGGAACGCGAGCTTCCCCGTCTGCAATGCGGCGAGCCCGGGCGCGGGGCTCGATGTCACGTCGGGCAAGTGGTACGGAAATTCGTGCCGGGCCTACTGATCCCGGGCAGCCCTTACCGGGAGGAACGAAGGCGTGAGCACTTAAGCCAAGCTTTCGCTTTCGGGTATCCGAGAGGATATGATTGGAGTACACCGATCACCTGATCGAACGGACGTCCCCATGAATATTCTCTCGATCCAGTCCCATGTCGCCTATGGCCATGTTGGCAATGCCGCAGCCGTGTTTCCCATGCAGCGACTCGGCGTTGAGGTATGGCCGATCCATACCGTGCAGTTTTCCAATCATACGGGCTACGGTGCCTGGAAAGGCCGGGTGTTCGATGGCCCGGCGATCGAGGAACTGGTTGAGGGCATAGCGGAGCGCGGTGTGCTGCCGCGCTGCGATGGTGTGCTTTCGGGTTACATGGGCGCCGTCGATATCGGCAATGCCATCCTGTCGACGGTGGCGAGGGTGCGCGCCGCCAACAGCCGCGCGCTCTATTGCTGCGACCCGGTTATCGGGGATGTCGGACGCGGCATCTTCGTGCGGCCGGGTATCGCCGAATTCATGCGCGACCAGGCCGTTCCCGCCGCCGACGTGGTGACTCCGAACCAGTTCGAGCTCGCGCTTCTGGCGGGGCATGAGATTGCTGACCTGGCCGATGCCAGGCGCGCCATTGCGGCCGTGCATGCGCTGGGCCCGCGCGTCATCATGGCGACGTCCCTCGAGATCTCGGATATGCCCGATGATGCACTGGACCTCCTCGCATCGGACGGCACGTCCCTGTGGCGCGTGCGCACGCCGCGCCTTGATCTCAGCATCAACGGCGCCGGCGATGCGATCGCAGCCCTGTTCTTCGTTCACTACCTCCGGACGGGCAGCGCGGCCACAGCGTTGACGGAGGCGGCCTCGTCGATCCACGGATTGCTGAAGCGCACCGCCGAGGCTGGCTCGCGTGAAATTCTGCTCGTCGCGGCTCAGGACGAATTCGTGAGCCCCAGCCAGCGTTTCCCAGCGGAGTTGGTGTGATGACAATGCTCTCAACCCGCCCCAGTCGCCGCTTCCACACGCTCGACGTGTTCACGGGCAGCGCGCTTGCGGGCAATCCGCTCGCCGTCGTGCTCGACGCCGACCGGCTGGATGACGTGGCGATGCAGAAGATCGCCGCCGAGTTCAACCTGTCGGAAACCGTCTTCGTCCTCCCGCCGGAGGATATCGCGCATCGCGCGCGGCTGCGCATTTTCACGCCGACGCAGGAGCTGCCCTTCGCCGGGCATCCGACGGTCGGTACGGCGGTCCTTCTGGGCTTGCTGGATGGTGCGCCGGCGGGAGCCTTCACTGTCGAGGAGCGCGTGGGGATCGTGCCCTGTGAAGTCGTGATCGCCGGCGATGGGGTAGGGGAGGCGACCTTCACCCTGCCGCGGCTCCCGGAACGCGTGGGCGCGCTGCCGGAAGCGTCGATCATCGCCGCTGCGCTGGGATTGGCGGCGACTGACATCGGTTTCGCGCGTCACGTGCCCGCGCAATATTCCGCCGGCTCTCCCTTCGCGCTGGTGCCGGTCGCGAGCCGCGCTGCGGTCGACCGTGCCGTAAGCATGAAAGTCGACTGGGACGCCGCCTTCGGACAGGTGAAGCGTGGCAGCGCCTTCATTTATTGCAGCGAACCGGTCGATCCCGCGCATCGCTTCTATGCGCGCATGTTCGCGCCGAGCCTTGGTATCGGTGAGGATCCGGCGACCGGGTCGGCGGTGGCCGCCTTTGCCGGGGCCATCATGGACCATGAGGCGCTCGGTGATGGCGAACACAGGATCGTCGTGGAACAGGGCTATGCGATGGGGCGGCCGTCGCAGATCGTCCTGACGCTGACGGTCGTGGACGGGGCCCTGGCGAAGGCGACCATCGGTGGCAAGGCCGTGCTCGTCAGCGAAGGCAGGCTGTTTGCATGACGATGACCACGCGCCGTCCGGATGCAACGATCGTCCGGCTCGATGATGTCGAGATGCATCTGGCCGCCGGAGAGTGGCCGTGGGCCGTCGAGAACCGTGCGCGCATCGACGCCAACTGGCTGCGCCTGAAGGCCGAGAAGCCGGCGCTCTACAACGGGCAGGTGCTCGTGATGAGCGAGAGCCGGATCGCCGACCGCAAGTTGACCGGTCGCTACATCGCGACCGACTACGCAAGCTTCCTCGCCATGCGGGATTTTGGCGTGCCCGCGCCGGGCACGGGCAATTGCTTCGGCATGGCGGCGCTGCGTTCGGCCGATGGCGCTTTCGTTCTCGGGGTCATGGGCGAGCATACCGCCAACGCCGGGAAGGCCTATTTTCCGGCGGGCACGCCTGATCTCGCCGACGTGCTGCCGGACGGCCGGGTGGACCTCCTGGGGAGTGTCGGGCGGGAGTTGGCCGAGGAAACAGGGCTCGGCGCCGACGATGTAACGATCGGCGAGGGTTGGACGGCTGTCCTCGACGGGTCACGGCTGGCCCTGATGCGCCCTGTCCAGTCGGAGCTTCCGGCCGACAGGCTCGTCGGCCGGATCGAAGGCTTTCTCGCGGCTGAGGCCGAGCCTGAACTTGCGGGTGTCAGGCTCGTGCGCACGGCAGGGGATATCGATCCCGCGACCATGCCTGCCTTTCTGCAGTGCTATCTCAAGCATGTGCTGGCATGAGGCAGGTCTTTTTGCCAGGCCCTACGGATAACCGTTCCGCGACTTGACGGCGGCAAGGATGGCGAGCGCCTGACCGTCGTTGCCCTGGGCGCAGGCGCTAGCGGCGCGGTTGACGTCCGGGATCATGGATTTGTAGACGGACGGGCTGAGGTGGCCGACCTGGACGTCGCTGTCGATGATGCGGCGGAAGCCGAGGATCGGCGCGCCGCAGCTCCGGCTCCCGAGGCTCGCGCTGTCAAGCGGCGCGGCGAGTACCCCGTTCGAGGGGGCCGCATAGGCTTGGGCGGGGGGAGGGGTCTGCGCGGTCGTGTTGCAGGCGGCCAGGCCCAGCAGGAGTGGCACGGCGAAGGTCAAACGGCTCAACATCGGTATCCCCGGGGTCTGATTCCATCGTGCTGCCAGCTTTTTCATTTGTCATGGCCGGGTCAACCGTATGATTGATGACTTGTCAGCGCCTATTCGTCTCGGTTACAACCATTTGAGCGATCGTCGTTGACGCGGGTGTCCGCGGCTGCGTTGAAAAGGGATTGAGGTTCGGTGACTGCGATAGCTTCAGAGATTGCGCAGGGGACCGCGGACATGTCCGCAGTCGCTCTCGACGCGCGTCTTGAGCTGTCTTCGCGCCTGAGCCTTATTGGCCTTCTCCTTAGCCGCCCCTGAGGGCCGGCCGGGCTTTGCCTGGGCCTTCAGGGGATGTGACGGCTACCGCGATTGAGCGCCGCCCCTGTGAGAAGCGCTCCTCAAGCTCAAGGACGAACACAATGAACTCTCCGGTATCCGCGTCCGCCAAGGACCGCGTCGTTATCTTCGATACCACCCTGCGTGACGGCGAACAGTGCCCTGGCGCCTCGATGACGCCCGAGGAAAAGCTAGAGGTCGCCGAAATACTCGACACGATGGGCGTCGATATCATCGAGGCGGGCTTCCCCATCGCCTCGATCGGCGATTTCGAATCCGTCGTGGAAGTTGCCAAGCGAACGAAGAACGCCGTCGTCGCGGGCCTGGCGCGCGCCATTCCCGGCGATATCGCCCGGGCCGGTGAGGCCGTGCGCCATGCCCGGCAGCCACGCATCCACACCTTCGTGTCAACCTCGCCGATCCATCTGGCGCACCAGATGCGCAAGAGCGAGGAGGAGGTGCTTGAGATCATCACTGCGACGGTGACCCAGGCGCGCAACCTCGTCGACAATGTCGAGTGGTCGGCTATGGATGCCACGCGCACCCCGATCGCCTATCTCCTGCGCTGCGTGGACGCGGCTATCAAGGCCGGCGCCACAACCATCAACCTGCCCGACACGGTCGGCTACGCCACGCCGGATGAATACCGCGCCATGTTCCGCACTGTCCGCGAGACGGTCGCCAATGCGGACAAGGTGGTATTCTCCGTGCATTGCCACGACGACTTGGGCCTCGCCGTCGCCAATTCGCTGGCCGGCGTCGAAGGCGGCGCACGCCAGGTGGAATGCACCATCAACGGGCTCGGCGAGCGCGCCGGCAATGCCGCGCTCGAAGAGATCGTGATGGCGATCAAGACCCGCGGCGACGTGCTGCCCTATACGGTCGGGGTGGATACCACCATGCTGACGCGGGCCTCCAAGCTCGTGTCGGCCGTGACCTCCTTCCCGGTGCAATACAACAAGGCCATCGTCGGCCGGAACGCATTTGCCCATGAGAGCGGCATCCATCAGGACGGCATGCTCAAGGAATCCTCAACCTACGAGATCATGACGCCCGAATCGGTCGGTGTGTCGAAGACCTCGCTGGTCATGGGCAAGCATTCCGGCCGCCATGCCTTCCGCGACAAGCTGAAGGCCTTGGGCTACGAGCTGGGCGACAATGCCCTGGAGGACGCCTTCCGCCGCTTCAAGGACCTCGCCGACCGCAAGAAGGATGTCTATGACGAGGACATTGAGGCCCTGGTCGATCAAGGCATCCTGACGGCGCATGACCGCGTCAAGCTGGTGTCGCTCTCGATCATCGCCGGGACACGCGGGCCGCAGCGGGCCACCATGAAGCTCGACATCGGCGGAGAGGTGCGCACCGAGGAGGCGGAGGGCAACGGGCCCGTGGATGCCACCTTCAACGCCATCAAGGCGCTGGTGCCGCATGATGCCAAGCTCGAGCTCTACCAGGTGCATGCCGTCACCGAAGGCACCGACGCGCAGGCGGAAGTATCGGTGCGTCTCGACGCCAAGGGCAGCCCCGTAACGGGGCGTGGCTCCGATCCCGACACGCTCGTCGCCTCGGCCCGGGCCTATCTGTCGGCCCTGAACAAGCTTCTGGCGCGCGGCGAGCGCCTGCACGCGCAGGCCGCCGAGTAGCCGGAGCGTATAACGCGACGCAGCTCGCGCATGACGCCGCGAGTCACTTTCTTCGCTGACATCTCAAGCCGCCCCGGGGCAGAAGCCCCGGGGCGGCTTTTCAACAGGTATGGCGCCCGCCAAAGAGCGGACGGCGCATTGTTCCATGTGTCAAAATTTTCCTTATTCATCAATGCATTAACGCCAGATCGCCGCCCATCGCGCGCCATCCCCTCACGAAAAGCTGGCAAAATGTGTTTGTAGTGCTGGACAGGGGTAAGGCTCTTTGGTAACAAGCGCTCGTCTTCGGCGCTCAGTGAGTGTCGCGGCGGGCGCATAGCTCAGTTGGTAGAGCAGCTGACTCTTAATCAGCGGGTCCAAGGTTCGAGCCCTTGTGCGCCCACCATCAAAACAAAAGCCTCAAGAGGCTTTCAGAGTTTGATGGTGTTCCAAGCCGCCGGTTTCCACACCACAAGGCGGCTCCCCCTCTCAGATCTTTGTGTCGGTCTTGGTGGCTGTAGCCTAAGCTTGGGGCAGCGTCATCCCACCTCGCGGCAGAGCCTTCAGCGCCCGATTCCGGACGTCACGACGCGCGCTATCCAGAGATGATTGTCGGGCTGTTGGCTATCTGGGGTTGCCGGATGCGAAAAAAAATGGCCCGATGTGTCGCCTGACATGTTTTTAACATCGAACCCGTGAATAGATAGGATCTCCGCCACTATCCCCATCCCCGTTTGCGGAATGAGTAATGACATTTGTGCGAATGACTCTGTGTTGCGTGCTCTTCTTGGGGGGAAGTGCCGCAGCAAAGGCGCAGGATACTATCCGCCTTGAACTCTCTCCGAAGGCAGAGACAGTCTATGACTATGCCGCGGAAAAATGCCGTTCGAACAGCATTCCGGACAGTCCGGCCCGCGCGCTGCGGCGCGCTGACGGCTCCGTGGTCCTGATCGGTGGTCACCTGACCAACTGGTTCATGGAAGGGGCTCGCCTCGACAGCGTGAAGCCCAATTGCGCGATCTCATCCCGCGCCGCCGAATCACCCAATCCCGCCGATTTCGACGATCGCTACTGGATCCAGGCGCTGCTTCCGGTGGGCGAGGGCAGGGTTATCGGGCTTGGCAGTCAGGAATTCATGGGCAAGCGGCATGCGGGCGTCTGCGACGGTCCCGGGGCCCAGTCGCCCTGCTGGTATTCCTCGATCGTGACGGTCAGCGCGGACGCAAAGGACCTCAATTTCTCGCTCTTGCCCAAAGCCGAGCGGCTGGTGGCCTCATCGAGCTCTCCCTTTGACCCCAAAGTGAAGATGACGGGTTTCTTCACCGCCTCGAACATCGTGCGCGATGGTCAATACCTCTATTTCGTCGGGTGGACGGCTGGCGAGGCCAAGCCCGGCCCGAACGGCAATTGCCTGTTTCGCTCCACCGTCGCAGAGGCGGCCAAGGGGGAGTGGGAGGTCCTGAGCGATGGACAGTTCACGCGACCGCCGCAGGCCTACCGGGGGGATGACGGGACAACCCACTGTGACAATATTGGCGCCGGCAGGCAGGGCAAGCCGCCGTTTGGCCGGATTCGTTCCATCGTTCGCCTGAAGAGCCACGACCTGTGGCTCGCCACCTACAATACGGGCGCCCCCAATCCTGGCGTTTTCTACACCACGTCCAAGGATCTGGTGCATTGGAGCGAGCCGAGAATGCTGGCGGATTTCAAGCCGTTCTGGCAATCAAAAGGCGCCTGTCAGGATTACTTCGAATACCCGTCATTCATCGATCCCGCGAGCGATTCGGATATTTTCGATACGGCCGGCGACGCCTTCTATGTCTATTTCACGCGGCTGAACTGGACGGATTGCAAGCGTGGCATGAACCGGGATCTGGTGCGATTTCCTGTGAGGGTGGTCGCGAACTGAGGCGAGCGTTGCGTCGATCTGAGGAAGCGCGCGGTATATCCCTGCGCCTCGTGCATGTTGCATCGAGTATACTTGCGTCTGGCGTGTTGCATATTGTATGCCACGCCGCTACCGTGCCTGGCGTAAAAATTGCTTCAAGGAAGGTAAATGTCGTCAATGCCAGTGTCGATTGTCGCTCTCGTGTGGGCGGTTGATCAATATGGCAGCGACGCATATTGGCGAGCGTCGACACAATTGCTGCGGCAGTGAGGACTAGAAATGCGTTATGCTGTCTTATTCCGAACCCACTATTGGACCGACTATCTTGAGGAGCGGTACACGGAACTGAAGCAGCAGATGAAGTCGGGTGATTTGTTCATCACCTATGACGCCACCAATTCGGCGCCTCCGGATCGCCCGGACGTCGTGCCTCACTCTCTGGATTCACTGCGTCACATCGGGCTGTATGTGCCTGCCACGAAGGCTCTCTGGTATTGTGGCGACTACCCGTTTTACGATTTCTTCATCAAGAAGCCGGACTACGACTACTACCTGATGATCGAGAACGATGTCCTCATCAAGGGCGTCGATCTTGACGCCGTCATGGCGAAGCTTCACGAGGAGCAGGTCGACGTCCTCGGCGCGCATTTCGCGAAATACTCGCCGGACGCCAAGTTTCAGACCGCACGTGTCGGTCGCTCACTCTACAAGACATGGCAAAAGTGCTTTTTTCCCACGGTCGGACTTTCTCGGGCCGCGCTGGTCTCCCTCTATGCGAGCCGCTTGAAGCAAGCGGAGGCAAAAGCGCGCTCGAAGGATGCTGAGTTGCCATTCTGCGAGTCATTTTTGGGGAGTGAGGCAGCAGACTCCGGCATGAAATATGTCGAGATGAAGACTGTCCTGCCAGTGAAGCGCTATGGCGCAGGTAAATATTTTCTCAAGGACATGATCGACAAGGATATCGACGTCGGCGTGTGGCACCCTGTACTTCCGACCGACAAGTATCTGGATGCGGTTATAAAGCATGAATGCGGGGTGCGGGGGGCTGATGCCTTTATCGAGGGGTCCCATGTTTGGAATCATCTCGATGTGCTCCTCCAGTCCAATTTCATGGAGCGTGGGGAGGTTCAGAAGAAGGTTCACGAACTCGCCTCCCGCTCAAAGCACTACGAGCACTTTCGCAGCCGCCTCGCGGCGCTTGATAGCCTGCTAGCAGCCGCCTGAACGAGATCCTCGATGTCCATTCTTATCGTCGGAGCCGGCTTCGCCGGTGCAACTTACGCGCGCACGCTTGCCGAGGCGGGATACCAGGTTCACGTCATAGACAGCCGTGATCATATTGGCGGTAATGCCTATGATTATGTTCACGAAACTGGCGTGAGAGTGCATCGCTACGGACCACATCTCTTTCATACCAACAATGAGGATGTCGTCCGCTGGCTCGAGCGCTTCGGCGAATTCGTCCCCTACGAGCATTCGGTGACGGTCTCGCATGGTGACCGGTATCTGCCGATGCCGATTGGCCGGGGAACAGTCGAGGCCTACTATGACCGGCGCTTCGAGACCGAGGCTGAACTGGAGGCTTTCCTCGCGTCCGTCGCCATTCCGTCCGACAATCCTCGCAACGCGGCAGAATACCTGAACAGCCGTATCGGGCCGGATCTCACCGATCTCTTGTTCCGCCGTTACACCAAGAAGATGTGGAATCTGGATCTGGAGGATATGGACGCGGCGGTCGTCAAGAGGATCTCTATCAATACCGGCTACGAGCATCGATACTTCCCCAATGACAAGTTTCAGCTTATGCCGAGGGACGGCTATACGCGGATTTTCGAGAACATTTTTGACCATCCGCTGATCCGCATTTCATTGGCGACCGCTTTCGACCCGTCGATGGTCCAGGACTATGACCACGTGTTCACGTCGGCGGCCATTGACGAGCACTATGAATACCGGTTCGGCCAGCTTCCCTATCGATCGCTCCGGTTTCATAGCGCAGTCTATCCGGCGACGGAGAGCGACCCGCCAACCTCCGTTGTCAACTTCTCGGATACGGGGCCGTTCACGCGTGAAACCTATTGGCACATGCTGCCGCAGCATCTCGTGACAGAGACGGGCTCCTATTTGAAGACCAAAGAGGAGCCCTGTGATTTCCGCGATAACAATCTTGAACGTTATTACCCGGTGAAAGATGCCGCCGGTGAATCGCAGGCGCGCTATCTGACTTACAAGGAACTGGCGGACAAGGAAGAAAAGCTGACGTTCATTGGACGTTGCGGCACCTATCAGTATCTGGACATGCATCAGGTCATCAACCAGTCGCTCCAAGGGGCAACGCGCTGGCTGCGTGAGCGTGACGAGGATGCGCGCGCGGCGGGTTAGAAGGCGCGCGGCTTTAGGATTTACAGGGCGGGGCGGTTTCATCGCCCTGCCTTTCGGATGGTTTTGGAGATCGGCTGGATGCGGAAGCGTGACATTCATGTTCTGTATTGCTTCGGCGGCAATAAGAACTTCGGCGATGACTATATTCTGGACTGCTGGATCCGCTTTGCTTCCGTCGCGGCGCCGGACAAGAAGATCGTCGTGAATTCTCCAGTCGGCTGGATGCTTCCGTTTTATGCCGACAACCCAAACGTCGTCTTCAACAATTTCCTCGGCGGAATAGTATCCGCCGCGATCGCTCCTCTCAAAAAGGATGGGCGTGAGCTCGGCATCGTCGATTATATTGCGGCCGGGCGGGCGGCAGCCGAAACCATCATGCGTGATCATGGCGTTTGGCGCGACTTTCTCGGTCGCGTATCCGGCTTTCAGATCTGCGGTGGCGGCTACCTGAACAATCTCTTCAAGGGCGCCTACGCCACCGCGTCGGCAATGGCGCATCTCGCGCGGGCACTCGGCGTGCCTGCCTATGCGACGGGGCTCGGCCTCCTGCCTCTCGACGAGGGCATTCCGGAGCTCGATGATTTCTTCGCGATGTTCGAGATCGTTGAAGTGCGCGACAAGGAGAGCTTCGCCTATCTGGAGCAGAACGCGCCAAGCGCGCGTTCAAGGTTTGGGCTCGATGACACATTCCTGATGGATGTCCGCGCCGCGCAGCAGCCCAGGCGGATGCCGGCCCTCTATCTCAATATCCAATCGGACATGAATTTAAGGCCGCTCCATAAGGATATTCTTGCGCGCCTTGAACCTGTCGTGAAGCGTGACCGTGATAGTTTCTCGGAGATCCGTTATCTTTGTTTCTTCAGCCCGTCCGATGACGTGTTTCTCGCGGAACTGAGGAAGCTCTACCCGTGTGTCTCGGTCTATCCGAGTGACCTGCTCTTTCAGCAGGGACTGCCATTCGCCCCAGGCGATGTTTGCATCTCCAGTCGCTTCCACTGCCATCTTCTTGCGTCCCGCAGCGGCGCCAAGGGCCTCTATATCACCGGCAAGAAGGGCTACTACGACATCAAGCATGCCTCGGTCACCAATGTGGGATCACGCTGGAAGTCATTCTCGGATGACGATTTGTCAGCGGGATGGTGGGATGCCCTCGAAGCTCCGGCCGTTGACGAGAGCACCAACCGCGCGACCAAACAGGCGTTGGGCGCAGCGATTTTGGCAGGCACGCGGGTCTCCTGAGGGCCTATCTCGAGGCTCCACAGCAGAGAGCACAGCATGTGTCTCTCGGTCGAGGCTTGAGGCTGCGCTTAAGTTGACGCCTCATTCCTTGACACGGCTCAAGCATAAGCCGTGTCAAGGATTTCAAGTCGCCCGGTTCTTGAGGGCGCCGATGATCGCCGTCAGCAAAGCGCCGCCGGCGCCGCCGCTGATGGCATTGGTGATGATCCCACCGATGCTGAAATTGCCCGTCTGTGCCGCCGCGACGACGCTCGGCCAGATCAATGTGACGATCTGGCCGAGAACCCCGCCGCCGACGAGGCCTGCAATCGTATTACCCATTGTGCCGAGATCGAACTGTGGCGATGCCTTGCCCGCGGCATTGCCGCCGAGAGCGCCCGCGATCAGATTGATGATGATTTGTTCCAAGGTTTCCTCCTCTGAGGAAGCGCTCTACTTGCATAAACCGAATCTACTGAAGATGGTTAAGTAGGCAGCGTGAGCATGGCGGTTTTTGCCTGCACTTGCAATATCTTCAAGTTCTGGTCGGTCGTTTCGCAGGCCAAGGCGGCGGCGCGGACAGGCCTTTGAGGTGATAGGATGCGCTGACGTGGCCCCATTGGCGCGGATGTTGTCCTGCAAAAAGGATGTGTAGCCGGCCTTCCCCCGGGCTTATTGGCAGCGAGCCGTTGCAGGTGTAGTTGCGCGCCTGCGTCGTTCCCTGATCTTGCCGGCGCCACGGATATTCCAGGGCAGATCATAATGGGCGATGAGACCAACTTCGAGGCCGGCACTGGCGTTGACCGGCCATCCGTTCCAGCTGCTGTTCGGTGGCGCGATCGTCAGGATGTCAAGGAAGGCAGAGCTTTCCAACGCCTCGACAAGTAGGGCTTGCATGCGAAGATGGGTCGGATCGCTGGCGCCCAGGCTGACATAGGCGGAAAAGCGGCTATTGAGGCCCGATGCCGCGATGCCGACATAGAGCGCTCGCTCGCCCTGGACGAAGGCGTAGACGCCGGGCTCCTTGGGCAAGGGGCGCTCCAGCGCCAGCCGTCCGCTGTGCGGCCTGATCCAGCGGCTGGCGGGCACAAAACCACCGCTGAGAAGTGCTGCGGCTGTCAAATGGGGTTTTCGTAGTGTAGACTTTAATGATTGATAGCAAGTGGCGTAAGATTTTAAATCGACACACGAATAATTATCGCCGCCTTCGACGATTCCTGAAAATATCATTGGTCATCCCCCAGACCTGCACGTCATGGGCATGGCTGAAAAGCGTTGCAGGTGTCGTCTATAAAATCGATGTGATGAAAATATCGAAAAATGACTGATGCCCGAATTCAGATTAACCATCGTTATCTGCGTCGTCTATACGAAATCAAAGAAAATTTGCATCTACATGTTTTCGATCATTAAGAGTGATTCAGCATGCCGGGCAGGTGGCCGCATCTCACAAAAAGCCCGACGACTAATGTCGCCGGGCTTGCCATGCGGCCTGCATGATGTTGGTCGATCGGGCGTGGCCCGCTGGTCGTTCAACGGCTCAAGATCGCGGTGATATCCTGCCTGAGGATAGGCGCGATGTCGGGGCGGTCCATGGCATAGGCGACATTGGCGGCGAGGAAGCCGGTCTTGGAGCCGCAGTCATAGATGGCGCCGTCGAAGCGGGTGGCGTGGAAGGGGCGGGTCTTGGCGAGCGTCAGCATGGCGTCGGTGAGCTGGATCTCGCCGCCGGCGCCGCGCTCCTGGGTGGCGATCAGGTCGAAGATCGCCGGCTCCAGGATATAGCGGCCGGTGATGTGCAGGTTCGAGGGGGCCGTGCCCTTCGGCGGCTTCTCGACCATGCTGGTGATCTTCGACACCTTGGCCGCGGGATCCTCGACACCGACGATGCCGTATTGGTGGGTCTGGTCCTCGGGCACCGGCGCCACCGCGATATGGTTGCCGCCATGGGCCTCATAGGCGGCGATCATGTCGGCCAGGCAGGGCGTGGCGCCATGGTGGAGCATGTCCGGCAGGAGCAGCGCGAAGGGCTCGTCGCCGACGATTTCGCGGGCGCACCACACCGCGTGGCCGAGGCCGAGCGGGGCCTGCTGGCGGGTGAAGCTGGTCTGGCCGGGGCCGGGCAGATCCTCGAGCAGCGCCTTCAGTTCCCGGGACTTGCCGCGGGCCTCGAGGGTGCGCTCCAGCTCGAACTGGCTGTCGAAATGGTCCTCGATGACGCTCTTGTTGCGGCCGGTGACGAAGACGAAATGCTCGATGCCGGCGGCGCGGGCCTCATCGACCACATGCTGGATCACCGGCCGGTCGACGACCGTGAGCATCTCCTTCGGCATCGCCTTCGTCGCCGGCAGAAACCGCGTGCCAAGCCCCGCTACCGGAAACACCGCCTTCCGGATACGGCGGGGGGAGGCGGCCTTGGCGCTGGTATGGGCAGAGACTGTGGTTGCGGTCATGATGCTTGCGTCGAACTCCGGCTGAGACGGCGGGAGGCTTATCCCGCCTGTTCAATTTGCATGCAAATAGGGCGAAATCTGAGCCGCATGCGCGGCCCGCCCGGATACCTCGCCGCGCGATTTTAGGCTTTCGGCCAGCCATGGCAATCCGCGGCAGGACCTGATCCTAAATCCCCTTCATTAATCTTATGCTTATGGCGATCAGGAACGATTCCACGGGGCTCGCGACGGCCTCATGGTTGCCGCATGGAACCCGGGGAGCTATGCAGGGGACCATGAGTTGTCCCGGGTAACAAGCGAGTGCCCGGTGACATGTGGTTGGAAGGGGCCGACATGCCCCGGAATGAGGCCCATGACCCAATCTCCTCTTGACGTGGTTGAAATTGGCCAGAGACCTTCGGGGCAGATCTCGACCGCTCCGGTTCGGATCGGCAATGCGCTGCCGCTTGCCGTTATCGCGGGTCCCTGCCAGATGGAAAGCCGCCAGCACGCGCTGGAAACGGCCCATGCCTTGAAGGAGATCGCCACGCGGCTTGGTATCGGGCTCGTCTACAAGACGTCCTTCGACAAGGCCAACCGCACCAGTGCCAAGGCGGCGCGCGGCATCGGCCTTCATGATGCCCTGCCGATTTTCGCCGAAATTCGCAGCGCGGTCGGCCTGCCGGTGTTGACCGACGTGCACGATGCAGGCCAATGCGCTGACGTGGCTGAAGTTGTCGATGTGCTGCAGATTCCAGCCTTCCTGTGCCGGCAGACGGATCTGCTGTTGGCCGCCGCCGCGACCGGACGTGTGGTGAATGTCAAGAAGGGGCAATTCCTCGCACCCTGGGATATGAAGAACGTCGTGGCGAAGCTGACCGGCGCCGGCAATCCCCAGGTGCTCCTGACGGAGCGGGGCGTATCCTTCGGCTACAATACGCTTGTCTCGGACATGCGCTCCCTTCCCATCATGGCGCGCACCGGTGCGCCCGTCATTTTCGATGCGACCCATTCGGTGCAGCAACCCGGCGGCCAAGGCGACAGCTCCGGCGGCGAGCGGGAATTCGTGCCGGTGCTCGCCCGCGCCGCTGTTGCCGTGGGGGTGGCGGCGGTATTCATCGAAACGCATCAAGATCCCGACCATGCGCCATCGGATGGCCCCAATATGGTTCCACTCAACCAGTTCGAGGCGTTGCTCGGCTCCCTCATGGCGTTCGACCGCCTGGCAAAAGGCGGCTTGACCACGGGCGGGATCGAAGCTTTCGCGAAAGGACAGCAGGCGTGAATCCGATCGTCGTCATTCCCGCGCGTCGTGCCGCGACCCGGCTGCCGGGCAAGCCCCTGGCGGATATCGCCGGCGAGCCCATGATCGTCCATGTCTGGCGCCGCGCGATCGAGGCTGATGTCGGGTCCGTGCTGGTCGCGACCGACGATGATGAGATCGCGGACGCGATCCGCGCCGTTGGCGGTGAGGCGGTTCTGACGCGCTCCGACCATCCCTCGGGCTCCGACCGTGTCTTCGAGGCGATCTCGCTGCGCGATCCGGATCAGCACTACGACGTAATCGTCAATATCCAGGGTGATTTGCCGACCGTTGCCCGCGATACGATCCGCGATGCGATGGCGCCGCTCGGCGATGCGGATGTCGCGATCGGCACGCCTGTGGTGGAGATCACTGTCGAGGAAGAGAAGACCGCGCCGAGCGTCGTTAAGATGATCGGTTCGCCGATCGGCCCGCGCCGCTTCCGCGCGCTCTATTTCACGCGTGCCACGGCGCCGTCGGGCGAGGGGCCTCTGTACCATCACATCGGTCTTTATGTGTGGCGCCGGGCCGCGCTAGCGCGCTTCATCGCCCTGCCGCCATCCCCCCTCGAACTGCGAGAGAAGCTGGAGCAGCTGCGTGCGATCGAAGCCGGCATGCGTATCGATGCCGTCGAGGTCGACGCGGTGCCATTGGGCGTCGACACCCAGGCCGACCTCGAGCGCGCGCGCCGCATCTTCGCTGAAACGGCGGGAGTGCGGTGATGGCAGAGCTTTCTGTCGTCACCTCGGCCAGCCCACAGGCCGGAGATGATGCGCTGGACATGGCGCGCCGTACCCTGCGCCTCGAGATGGACGGGCTCGCGGCCATCGACACCGCATTGACCGGTGAGACCGGCGAGCGCCTGCGCGAGGCGATCTCACTCATCCACAGAAGCGCTGGCCGAGTCATCGTGACCGGTATCGGCAAGTCCGGCCACATCGGTCGCAAGATTGCGGCGACGCTGGCTTCCACGGGCACGGCCGCCTATTTCGTGCATGCCGCGGAGGCGAGCCACGGTGATCTCGGCATGATCCACGACACCGACGTGGTGCTGGTGTTGTCCTGGTCCGGCGAAACGGCGGAGCTGTCGGATATCATCGACTACACCCATCGCTTCAAGGTGCCGCTGATCGCCATCACGTCACGTGAGAGCAGCACTTTGGCGCGCGCCGCGGATATCGCGCTGGTGCTGCCGGCCATGCCGGAAGCCTGTCCCAACGGTCAGGCGCCCACAACCTCGACGCTCATGCAACTGGCCGTCGGCGACATGCTGGCCACGTGCCTTCTCTCTAACCGGGGTTTTTCGGCTGATGATTTTCGCCGCTACCATCCTGGCGGGAAGCTGGGCGCGCGCTTGAAGCGTGCCCGGGACGTGATGGTTCAGGGAGAGGCGATGCCCCTTGTCGCCGAGGACGCGAGCCTGTCGCAGGCGGTCCTCACCATGTCGTCGAAGCGTTTGGGCGTCACGGGCGTCATCAATGCGGATGGCGAGCTGGCCGGGCTCATCACGGACGGAGACCTGCGCCGCACGTTCAAGAACGGCTTCAGCGACTGCCCGGTGGCCGACGTCATGACACGCAAGCCTATCACCGTCACGGAAGATACGCTGGTGCAGGAGGTGCTCGCCCTGATGAACTCCGCGAGCATCACCGTCCTCTTCGTGATGGACGGCAAGCGCCCCGTCGGCGTCATCCATATTCACGAGCTGCTGCGCATCGGCGTCGTCTGACGGCGCGGGCCCCTCTGGGCAGGCCGTAGAGCCCGAGCAATTGCGCGACAACAGCGTCCAGGCTGAATGTGGTATGGACATGGACCGGCGCGCATTGCCGCGCTCTGGCCTGCCAGGCGGGATCACGCAGGATGCGGATGACGGCTTCCGCATAGTGCGCGGGCGATTGCGCGGCGACGACAAGGCCGCTTTCACCGTCGGCGATGGCCTCCGCCACACCGCCGACATCGGTCGCGACGACCGGCACGCCGAAATGCTGCGCCTCGATGATGGCATTGGGGATGCCCTCGCGCTCTGATGTGAGCAGCTTGACGTCCATGACGCGATACCAGTCGCCGACATTCAAGACGCGGCCGGGCAGGTGGAAGTGGGCGCCAAAGCCATGGTTGGCCGCGAAGGCGGCGACAGCCTCCGTCATGTCCCCATCGCCGATGATGAGAAAATGCGCCTCCGGCACGGCCTTGAGGATGAGGCGCGCGGCTTCCGCCCACCACAGCGGACGCTTCACCGGCTGCAGGCGAAACGAGCCGCCGATGATGGGCGCGGCCGGATCGGCAATGCCGAGTGTTTCGCGAAGGGCGAGATTCCGGCTCACATCCGCGCCCAGCGCGGCGAAGTCGACCGCATTGTAGATGACCCGGAAGCGGCTCGCGTCAGGCCAGCCAAGCCATTGCTGGTCGGTGCGGCAGCCGGCCCGCGAATTATTCAGGATCACGAAATCGGGCCTCTCGAGAAGCCGGCGATAGCAATGCCGCATCGGGCGGAAATGCGTGGCGGTCTGGTGGCCGTTCTGCGCCCAGTAGTCTGGCGAGAGCGAGCCGCGATGGATGAAGAAATGGGGCACGCCCGCGACATGGCATGCCAGTGCCGCCGCATGCATGTCCTGCCAGATATGAACGGCTTGCGGACGGAGGTCCCAAAGGGCCCGGCATAGTCTCACCATGTCCTCGCGCATGTTGTGGGGCAGAAGCGCGATGGCCCGGGCGAGGCGAGGGCGGTTGGCGAGTTCAGGGAGCGCCGTCGCGATGTCGCTGGGCCGTGACCACTCGCGGCCATAGACGTGATGCGCGACGGGCAGGGCCTTCACAGCGTCGAAAAAGAAATCATCGCCGGCCTTGAGATGAACCGAGCGTATGAGCAACGTCAGCCGTTTGATGCTGGGCTCGTTGAGCAGACGCCGCACCATCGTCTGGGTCTGACGCTCACCGCCGCCTTGCCCCAGGGAGCCGGACACCATCACGACATGGCGTGGCTTCGGTGTGTAAGCGATGGGGCGGGCCGCCACCTCCGCCATGATCACGTCGACGAGGCATTCGGGATAGCGCAACGGCTCGGCGGCGGTGCCGCAGAAGGACGCGACATCCTGCAGCTGCCGGCACCGGCGGACATAGAGCGCATTGTCTTCGATCGCTCCGGCGAGACTGAAAGCTTCCAGCGCTTCGCCGTAGAGATGGTCCCGCATCAGGACAAGCGCGCGCTCGGCGTGGAGATCGAGCCGGATGTCTGAAGCGGGGCAAGCCTGACGCGCCGCGATATCGAGGTGACGCAGGGCGGCGCGGCCATCGTTCCGAGCGAGCGCGCAGCTCGCTTCGACCCAGGACGCGATCATCCCGGGCCGGTGATCGACAAGGCGCTCCTCGATAGCGGCGATAGCGGCGGCGTCGCCATGCCGCTGAGCGCGTTGAACGAGATGGCGCACGGCCGCGATGATGGCGCTCTGTTCGCCTGCTCGCCGTGCTTCGGGCGCAGCCTCATCCGTCAGCCAGGCCCCGACCTCCCGTGCGAGGCCGAGGTCATCGCCGGCGGCGCGCAGGGTGGCAAGGAGGCCACGGCGGTTGACGGCTTCGGCGCGCAGGGAGAGGGCTCTTCGCCACCAGCCGACGGCCTCGCCGTGGTTTCCGCTGGCCCCGAGAAGGAGCGCGGCGAGTGCTGCGCCATCAGCCTCTTCCGCATAGCCAGGCAGGACTGCGGCGATGAGGCTGAGCGGGACTGCCACGTCCTCCTGCAGGGGAGGTGGTGGCGAGGGGTGAAAGTCAGCGAGGATCGAGAGGACCGTTTCGCAGTGCCTGTCCTCCGCAATCTGCCGCAGCAGGGACAGCATGAGATTGTCGTGGCCCGCGATCAGATGGGCCAGACGCCGCTCCATATCTTCGCGTCTGTCGTCGCGGCGATCGATCCGGCTGAGCCATTGCAGCAACGAAGGACCGTGCAGCCTGACAAGGTCTCCGAACTCAGCGGCGGGAAGAGCCGCCCGCGTGGCCTCCAGCGCGGCGAGCAGCGCGAGGCCGTCCCTTGCTGCGGCTGCGGCGTGAATGCCGAGCAGCACATCCTCAGCCTGAACCTTGGAGGCTTGCGTCGGTGCGAGGGCGGTCAGCGCGGCTTGGGTCGGATGCGTTGCCGTCGCGGGAGATTTCAGCGCGCGGATCTGCCCCAGGCAGTGGCGTGCTTCCGCGTCTCCCGGCAGGCTGCGCCGCAGGCTTTCCCACACACGGCCCGCTGCCTCGTACGCGCCATGATCCATCAGCTGACGCCCCTGCTTGCGAAGCGTCAGCACGTGCCCCGGCCAAGGGGACATCAGGGCGGGGCCGGTTGGCGGGCCGGATCGGGAGGGGACGCGCATGGCTGGAAGTCCGGCTCAGTCTTCGTGTCGGGGGCAGGCTTTGAACCGTTTATAGCGCGGGGTTCCGCCGGCCGTCCGGCCGAGGCTCGGCGCCCACGCGAAAGCCAGGGCCTTCGCTTGCTTTGACGCCCGGAGCTTGTGCCGCAAGCTGTGCGGACATGGCTTGCGCTTCCACATGATCCGGCTTTTCAGCAAGGATAGCGGCGACCATGGGCTGCGCTTCCGCGAGGCGGCCGGAGCGCGTATAGCATCGCGCGAGTTGCAGCCGGCACATGGACGCCGTCGCCGGATCGAGTTCGCCGAGCCGGCTCCAGGCCGCGATGGCGAGGTCGTACTGGCGTCGCGCCATGGCCGCGCGGCCTGTCAGCAGATGAACATCGGCATCGTCAGGTCGCAGCGATCGTGTCGCCGCCTGGAGAGCCAGAATTGCCTCCCAATCCGCGGACCTGAACGCGGCGCGCATCGCTTGCAACAACCGGCGGCCGACATGATCGGTGCGGTGGGCGAGATCGGGATCGTCGGGCGATAGCGACCGGGCAAGCATGAGGGCTTCAACCGCCTGGGTGAGATCTCCGGCATCGACGAGCCTGCGCACATGTTCAAGCATGCGCCGCGGCATCTGCGCGAGCATCTCCCGTGCCTCCGCATTGTCAGGCGCCAGTGCCAGGACATCGCGCCATTGGGAAAGAGCGGCGGCGTGGTCGTCGCTGCGGTCGAGTGCGCGGGCGAGCTGAACATGGGCTTCCACCAGCACGGGGCTGGCCGCGATAACACGCCGCCACAGCTGCGCGGCTCTCCCCCAATCGCGCAGCCGCATCATGAGCCTGCCGAGCTGGACGCGACTATCGAGATCACCGGCGTCGAGCTGCGCGACCCGCTGAAAGGCCTCGCGGGCGGCCTCCCAATCCTGAGCGTGCAAAGCGTCATGGGCGGCGAGAAGAAGGATCCGCTTGATGCGGGCGCGGCCGCGAGCGGCCGGACCATCGCCCGGATCGGCCAGGAGAATGGCCGCGTGGTCCTGAAATGCCTCCTCGATATGACCCGAGCGCTCCTGCGCCATGGCGCGCGCGGAAAGACCGCGCAGCGCTTCCTCGGTTGCTTGCCGGATTGCCAGGGCCCGACTCGCGTCGGACCCCGGCTCTCCCTCCAGCGAGGCGCGGGCCATGACCGCGATACCGCGATAATGGCGGGCTTGGTGGAGCGCCTCGAACCGGCGCCAGGCGGCTGCCGGATCCTGTTGCACCAAGGTCATGAAAAAGCTGGCGGCCGCCTCGCACCATCCCCGCTCAAGCGCCAGCTGGCCTAGGAGATCGGTGCAGAGCGCTGTGCGCGGCGTCAGGGCAGCAAGACGCTCGCCGGCCTCATCGGCGCCGGCGGGATCGCCGCTGCGATGGAGGGCGCGTGCGAGCTGGAAATGCGCCTCCGGCCAGTCCGGGCGGCCCTGCGCCACGATGGCCCAGGCGGCTGCCGCAGGCGCCCATTGCCGTCCGGCGTTATAAGCACGGGCGCGAAGCAACTGGCCTTCGGCATGTGTCGGCGCCACCGCGAGCAGGCGACGCGTCCAGCGGTCCAGATCGTGCCAGTTGCGGGTGGCGTAGCTCACGCGGCAAAGTCCGAGCAGAGGCGCCTCCGCGCGCGGCTCGGCCGTATGCGCGAGTACGAAGGCCGCTTCCGCTTCACGATAGGATTGTTCTTGAAGCAAACGTTGGCCGGCGCAAACTGCACCCTCGGCCCTGGCCGGGAACAGGTCCATGATGCCCATAAGAATTCTCCAAAAATACAGTATTTCTCTATAAGAAAATCTAATTATCTTGGTATGGGGCGATCTGTGGCGGACGTATCGCGTATTTCACTTCGCAATTAAATGTATATGTCGAACTCTTTGTTTTCTATACGCTTGATATGCAGGATATAAGCATGCATATTGTGATGATTGCGGCAACTGCTTTCTGAAGAAAATTTTTCTGCAAGAATACTCGTAATATGGATTGTATGAATTGACATATACAATCACAGATTGTGCGAGCGTCCGGGCCGTGGTGCAGCGGAATGCGCGCGGGGACGGTATTCCCACAGGCTCCAAAGGCGCTGCTGGCGCGGCGTCGGCAGCCCGGGAGCAGGCCTGCGCGGCGCACTTGCTGGCCGCTGGCATCACCCGCTTCCGCGCAGGCGACCTTGCGGGCGCCTATCCTCTTTTGCACAGGGCACAGGCGCGACGACCGCATGACCCCGAGGCCTTGCGCTGGCTGGCTCGCGCGCTGCGTGGGCTTGCTCGGCCGGATGAGGCAGTCGCGTCGTGGCGGCGGCTGCTCCTGTTGCTGCCGGAGGACTTCGAGGCCCTTTTTCGATCAGGAGAAGCCGGTCTTCGGGAGCTATCCCAGGCAACGTGCGAAGCGGTTTTCCATCCGGACTTGCCAGAAAACAAGGAGATTGGGCGCCTGCGCGACGGAAATCCGGGCGAGCGACCTCTCGTATCGACACCGCCGGATCCTCAATCAGGCTTCATAAGCTCGGCTGATGCTGAAGCCTGTCTCTTGCGGGCTGTCGCGCTTCAACTCCAGGATATTCGTCCGCTGCGTCTCCTCGCGCAGCATTATGTCTGGTCCGGCCGCCTGACTGCGGCGCGAGCGCTCTTGCACAATGCCTTGCACAGGACCCCGCGGGAGGCCGCATCCTGGCACCTCGCGCTCGAACTTATCGGTGCTTGCGGCCGTCAGGGGCTGAAGACCCGTATCCTGCGTCGATTGCAGCACCGTGTCTCGGCCTCCCCAGAGCTCGCGGACCGCCTCTTCCTCGCTGACCTGCTCTCGATGGCAGGCGCGGCGCGGTCGGCGTGTGACCTCCTCGAGCCGCTCGCGGCCCAGGGAGCGTTACGCGGTGAAGCGCTTCGGCGCCTTGGCCTGCTCGCCTTGGCGCAGGGCAACATCGCACGCGCTTCAGCCCATGCGCGTCGAGACGGGGCGCCCTCTGCCCTGAGCGAAACCGTCGCGGCATGTCTGGCGCACCAGCGTCATATTCAAGCGCGCGGCGGCCTGACAGCGCGGCCCACCAGCGACTGGATCGGCGACTGGCTTGCGGGCGTCGCGCGGATGAGGCGGGCACGGCGGCCACTCGCTTACGACGCGCGTCCGGGCGCGATTGTTCATGTCCTCAATTCGCTCGCGGCGGGCGGCACCGAGCGCCAGTGCACGCTGATCGCCCAGGAGCAGGCGCGGCAGGGGCGCGACGTTTGGGTGTTCTGCACGGACCCGCAACGGGGCGGACGCGGCGCATTTTTCCGCGCGGCGCTGCTGCAGGCCGGGGGGCGGGTTGCGACACTGGCCGACTATGGGGCCGATGCGGAGGCGATCGCACGGACGGTGCCCTTGCTCGCCGCGCCGCCGGAACCTCTCCGTGCGCTCGTCAATCTGCGCGAGATAGCCCATGTCGCGGCCGCTATCGCCGGGCTGCGGCCGGAGATCGTGCAGGCCTGGACACCGCAGACGTCCGCGCATGCCGCGATTGCCGGGATCGTCGCGGGCGTCCCAGGCATCGTCCTGCGTGGTGGCAGTGTCGCTCCTGCCAGCCGTGGGGACGAAGACGAGGCGGAAACCACCCGTAACGCGAGGCTGTGTCGCCTGCTGCGGGCTGCCCTGGACGATCGCAGCGTCAAGCTCGCCAATAACAGCCAGCGGAATCTCGACGACTGGCTCGATTGGCCGGGCCTTGACGCTGGTGCTCTCGGCGAGCGGGCGGTCGTGGTGCCGAATGCTATCGACTCCAGATGGCTGCGGCGTGGGCGCCGCGGGAGCCGCGGTCCTTTGCGCCGTCGATACGGGCTCGCCCCGGACGCGGTTGTCATAGGCGGCGTCATGCGGCTGGAGCGGGAGAAGGATCCGCTGCTGTGGCTTGAAGTGCTGGCGCACCTGTGTGACTGGCATCCCAACGTCCACGGGCTGCTGATCGGCGATGGCCGGCTGCGACCGCTCATCGAGGCGGAGGTGGCGAGACGGGGGCTGGGCAGCCGCATCACCCTGACCGGCCTGGTGGCCGACGAACTTGCCGATCACTACGACATGTTCGATCTTCTGCTGTTGACCTCCCATTTCGAGGGGCTGCCGAATGTCCTCATCGAGGCGCACGCGCGCGGCGTGCCGGTGGTGGCGCCGGATGTAGGCGGCGTGGCGGCCGCGATGCTGCCGGGAGAAACGGGCCTTCTCGCTTCCAGCCGTGACGCTGGAGCACTCGCCGCCGCGGTCGTAGCCATCCATGCGGACGACGGGCGACGGCGGGGCATGGCCAAGGCGGGACGGCGCTTCGCTTCCCGCTTTTTGCCCGAGACCATTGCCGCGCGATGGGAGGCGGTGTACGGCTGGCCGCCAGAATGACCGGAGTGATCGATATCCTGGACGAGGATGATCTTGCGTCCCCGGTTCGCGCCGTCCCGTACGATGCGCAGCCTTCCCTGGACCTGCGATGGGCGCTCGATGGAGTCTGTGTTGCCGGCACGGCTGCTGGCGTTTCCGGGACGAGCGCGATCCTTGCGGTCTATGACGGCGATACTCTGCTCGGTCGCCTGCGCGTCGCCGCGCGGGACGAAGGTCCGACGCAGTGGCGGTTCGTCCTCCCCATGCCGCTGGTCGATGGGAATGATCATGCCATCCACATAAGGCTGGCTGATGGACAGGCCGTAGCGGCCCGTGATGGTGCGGTCTTCTCAACCTTCAGGCAAACCGTCCGCAGCACTATTGATACCTGCGAGGACGGGGTCATTACCGGCTGGGCCTATGATGTGGTCCGTCCCGGAGAGGCCGTGGAGATCGGGCTCTATGATGGCGCCGCTCTCATCGCGACGGCGCGGGCCGCTCTCCCGCGACCGGATGTGAATGCGCATTTCGGCATCCCGGGCCACCATGGCTTCGCGATTGTTCTGCCGCGACGGCTGTTCGATGGGCGTGAGCACGCGCTGCGGCTTACAGCCGACGGCACGGAGGTGCTGAGCGCCGGGAATGCGGCGCTGCCGCAACGATTATCCCCACCGCGGAGCGCCTTTGCGAGCCGTCCCGCGCCGTCCTTCACCGGCAGGGTGGAGGCTGCGGATTGCCATGCGGTCCGTGGCTGGGCCGTAAATCCTGATGTGTCCGGCCGTCCGGTCGAGATCGGCATCGTCGTCGACGGCCACGTGGCTATGGTCGTGACGGCGGATGCGTACAGATCCGATCTTGTTGCCGCGACGGGATCAGGCTTCCACGGCTTTACGGCGTTTCTGCCGTCGCATCTGATGAACGGCGCGATGCGTGAGATCGAGGTGCGCTGTATCGGAGATGGCACGTCACTGCCGGGGGCCGATGGCGCGACGGCGATACACGTGGATTTTCCGCTGGTCGATCTTCCCGGCCAGGTGGGGCCGCCCTCCCATCAGGCCGATGGTCCGCCGCTGGACCGTCCTGCACGGCGCGCGCCCCCGATCCGGCCTTGGCGAAAGCGCAGACGGCCACGTGTCAGCATGATCGTGCTGAACCGCAACGGCGCCCCTTTGCTGGAAGGCCTGCTGAGGTCCATCGTCGCCACCGGGCAAGCGGAGGGACAAGGGGAGCGGCAAGCGGACGGCGTGGAGGTGATCGTGGTGGATCATGCCTCCAGCGACGAGAGCCGCGCTGCGGCCGCAAGCTTTGCCGGCGCGCTTGCCCTGTCGGTTATCGCCCGCGATGCCAACCACTCCTTTTCCGCCTCCAATAATCTGGCGGCACATCGGGCGCGCGGCGATTTCCTGTTCTTCGTCAACAACGACATCACCTTTCTCGAACCCTGCGTCCGCCGGCTGGCGGCGTGGCTGGAGACGGACGCGGCCATCGGCGCGGTCGGCATGCGGCTGTGGGAGCCTCGCCCGGCCGGGGACAGATGGCGCCAGCAGGTGCACCACGACGGCATCTGTGTCGCGGTGGCCAAGGTCGATGGAGCGCGCGCGCTCTACCAGCCGGTCGAAGTTTCGCAGGAAGCCGTGCCGGCGGTCGGCGCCCGCGACGTGCCGGCAGTGACCGCGGCCGCGATGATGGTGCGGCGCGTGGATTTCCTCGCGCTCGGTGGCTTCGATGAAGGCTATGTCTACGGCCAGGAGGACGTTGACCTCTGCCTGCGGCTGCGCGGCGAACTGGGCCGCACGGTCGTCTGTGATTCCGGCGTGGCGGCTTTGCACAGGCGCGCCGCCACGCGTGACGTTGCGCGACGGGATGCGCCGGAGGCGATGATGCCTGTGCTGGCGGCGCAAGCGGCCAATCGCAGGCTGCTCGCCTCACGCTTCGCGCCACGCCTGCGCCGCGCCGCGCTTGAAGCCTCGATATCAGGCGGATTGTCGTGGCGGCGCGAGCCGCTGCGGGTCGTTTTCATCGTGACCGAAGCGAGCGATGCTGCGACCGCGGGGGATGTTTTCACGGCGCGGGAGCTTGGTGCCGCCCTGCGCGCGAGCTTCGGCTGGGACATTCTCTTCGCCGGCTATCGTATTGAGGCATTGGCCCGCGCGGATGTCGTCGTCGTCATGCGGCACGATGTGGACCTTCGTGGATTGAGCGGTGGCAATCCTGGCCTCATCACCGTCGCCTGGATGCGCAACCGGGTGGATGAATGGATGGCGAGCCCGTCTTTCCAAGCCTATCACGTGCTGCTGGCCTCCTCGCGCAAGGCCTGCAGGACGATTGCCGCCCAAACCGGTCGTGAGGCGCTTCTGCTGCCGATAGCGACCAATGCCGCCCGTTTCCATCCCGGCCGAACGCCACTGGACAGACGCTATGATATTGTCTTCACGGGTAATCATTGGGGCGCGCCGCGCACGGCGCTCGACCAGATCGACCTTGACCGCTTCGGCTCCACGCTTGCTATTTTCGGCCATGGCTGGAAGGGGCATCCGCGCTGGGGCGCCTACTGGCAGGGGGCCCTTGCCTATGACGAGGTGGCGCGTGCCTATGCCGGGGCTCGCCTTGTTATCGATGACAGCCATCCTGTCACCCGTGATTGGGCCTCGCTGAATTCCCGCGTCTTCGACGCCCTGGCGGCAGGCGCCTTGGTCCTCACCAACTGTGTCGAGGGCGCGGCGGAGATGTTCGACGGCTTGCTGCCGAGCTTCACGACGCGGCGGGAGCTCAATGATCTCATCGCGCGCTATCTCTCCGGGGAGGACGAGCGCCTCGCGCTGGTCGCCCGGCTCCGTGCCCATGTGATGCGCGCGCATTGCTATGAGCACCGTGCTCCCGTTTTGCGCGCGGCCTTGGCGGCGGTGGCGCAACGCTATCGCGTCGCCATCAAGATCGCGGTGCCGGATCCGGCGCAGTGCGAGCTCTGGGGTGACTGGCATTTCGCGAAAGGCCTCGGCAAGGCGCTCGAACGCTGCGGATGCCAGGTCCGCATCGATTGCCTCCCCGATTGGTCCTGCGGCGTCGCGGCGGGTGACGACGTCAATATTGTCCTGCGCGGGCTGTCACGCTTCCAGCCGGCGCCGGGGGCGGTCAATCTGATGTGGCTCATCAGCCATCCTGATCAGGTGGATGATGATGAACTCGCCGCATTCGACCACGTGTTCGTCGCCTCCCCATCCTATGCCGACAAACTCGCGACGCGGCATGGCGACCGCGTTTCCGCCTTGCTGCAATGCACGGATCCCGAAGTCTTCCATCCAGCGCTCGCGCCGGTCGGGGATCTTCCAGAGGCGTTATTCGTGGGCAACTCACGCGGGGTGGACCGGCCGATGCTGCGCGATGCGCTGGCGGCGGGCATCGACTGCGCGGTGATCGGCGATGGTTGGGATGGCCTGCTACCGCCGGGACGGGTGCTGACGCCGCATGTCCCGAACCGCGAGCTGTTCCGCTACTATGGGGCGGGCAGCATCCTCGTTGCCGACCACTGGCCTGACATGGCACGCGAGGGGTTCATCGCCAACCGCATCTTCGACGCCTTGGCCTGCGGCGCGACGGTTGTCAGCGATGCGGTTGCGGGATTGGAGGCGGTCTTCGGCGACGCCATCCCGGTTTGTTCCGGGCCTGATCATCTGGCCGCGACAATTGCGGCCCTGCGCGCCGCCCCGGAGGCGCGTCAGGCGAGAGCCGAGCAACTCCGCGAGACAATTCGCAACGAACATAGCTTCGATATCCGCGCCCGACGGATCATCGAAGCCATCCAGGAGCGGTTGATGCCACTGTGACGGCCCTGGCTGGGCACGCACAGTCAGAAGGGCAGGCTTCCTGAAGGGCGGACTTGCGGAAGGGCAGGCCGGGCTGTGCTGTCGCGGGCTTCGCCCGATACTCTTACTGGTTGAAATAATCGCGATACCAGGCCACGAAGCGCTTGACCCCGACGGCGACGGGTGTCGCGGGGCGAAAGCCTGTCAGGCGTTCGAGAAGGCTCGCGTCCGCGAAGGTCGCCGGCACATCGCCCGGCTGCATCGGCAGATAATTGCGAATGGCGGCACGACCGACGGCCTGTTCGATCGCCTCGATGAAGGCGATGAGACGCACCGGCTCCCCATTGCCGATATTGACGACACGATAGGGCGCGATGGGACTAAGCCCGAGATGTCCTGGCGCCTCGTCGAAACTGCGCGGATCCGGCGGCGCTGTATCTGCCAGGAGCACGATGGCGCGTGCGAGATCATCGATATAGGTGAAGTCCCGCGCCATATCGCCGTTGTTGTAGATGTCGATGGGGGTACCGTCGATGATCCCCTTCGTGAATTTGAACAGCGCCATGTCCGGCCGGCCCCAGGGGCCATAGACGGTGAAGAAGCGGAACACGGTGGTCGGGATGCTCCACAGATGCGCATAGGAATGCGTCATCACCTCGGTTGCCTTCTTGCTGGCAGCATAGAGCGTCAACGGATGATCCGTCGGGTCGCTCTCGACAAAAGGCATCTTCGTGTTGCCGCCATAGACCGAGCTTGTCGACGCCAGCAGAAAATGGCCCGGCGGCGCGCGGCGCACGCATTCCATCAGGTTGAAGGTGCCGACCAGATTCGTGTCGACATAGGCACGGGGATTCTCAAGGCTGTATCGCACGCCCGCCTGGGCCGCGAGATGGATGACGACCTCAGGCCTTGCCCCATCATAGGCCGCCGCCAGCCGGTCCTCGTCCTCCAGCATCACCTCATGGGCGGTGAAATTCGGCGACTGCAGCAACATGGCGTGCCGGCGCTGCTTCAATGCGACGTCGTAATACGCCGTCATGCCGTCTACGCCCACGACGTCGTGCCCGGCTTCGGTGAGCATCTTTGCCACGTGAAAGCCGATGAAGCCGGCCGTTCCTGTTACCAGAACACGCATGCGATGATCTCCGGGCGTCAGGCCTTCACGATATGGCGGGCGGTGATGCCGGCACGCGCGCAGGCGTTGCGCGTGTCGACAACGAGCCGGGCATTGTCCGCCACCAGCTTGTAGTCCACGTCGTCATGGTCTGTGGCGATGAGCACGACGTCAAACGCTGCGATCGCCGGGCCGTTCCAGGCGATACGCGGCCGGCCCTGGTAGTGGGGATATTCGCGCATGGGCGGGACAGCGGCGACATGGGGATCGTAATAGTCCACCTCCGCGCCACGGTGCTCCAGCAGCTCGATGAGCTTGAAGGCCGGACTCTCCCGCACGTCATCCACGTTTTTCTTGTAGGCGAGGCCAAGCAGCAGGATCTTCGCGCCTTTGAGGCCTCGGCCGGTCGCTTGGTCGAAAGCCCGCGCCAGCCGCTCCACCACATAATGCGGCATCGCCGTGTTGATTTCACCGGCAAGTTCGATGAACCGCGTCGAAGTCTCGTATTCGCGAGCTTTCCAGGTGAGATAGAAGGGATCGATCGGAATGCAATGGCCGCCGAGGCCAGGGCCGGGGTAGAAGGGCATGTAACCGAACGGCTTGGTCTTGGCCGCCTCGATAACCTCCCAGACATCCACCCCCATGCGCTCGTAGACGACCTTGAGTTCGTTGACGAGCGCGATATTCACGGCGCGGAAGATGTTTTCCGTGAGCTTCACCGCTTCGGCCGTGCGCGTCGACGACACGGTCACCGTGCCGGCGACGATGGCGCCGTAGAGCGCATCGGCGAGGCGAAGCGCGACCGGCCCGTCGCCGCCGACGACCTTGGGAATGGCGCGGGTGGTGAAGGCGGGATTGCCGGGATCTTCGCGCTCCGGCGAATAGGCCAGGAAGAAGTCCTCGCCGCTTTTCAGGCCCGAGCGCTCCAGGATGGGCTTCATCACCTCTTCGGTCGTGCCCGGCCAGGTCGTCGATTCCAGCACGACGAGGTGACCGCGGCGGAGGTGGGGGGTGATCGCCTCCGCGGTGCTGACGACATAGGTGAGGTCAGGATCACGATGCGCGGTCAGCGGTGTCGGGACACAGACGATGATGGCATCCACGGCGCGGAGCCGGACGAAGTCCGTCGTCGCCTCGAAACGACCGGCGGCGATGGCCGCGCCGAGCTCGTCCTCACCGATGTGCTTGATATAGCTGCGGCCGGATTCCAGACTCTCGACCTTCGCGTGGTCGATGTCGAAGCCAACGACCCTATAGCCGGCGGCTGAAGCGGCGAGCGCGAGCGGCAGGCCGACATAGCCGAGGCCGATGATGCCGATGACCTTGTCCAGAGACCAGTCGTTCTCGATCGTGCCGTCGTTCATCACGCGTTCTACCTCTGCGCTGCGGGCAAAGCGTGCAGCGCGTCGTCGCTCCATCTGCGCTTGTATCGACACGGAGGAGCGCCGCCAAGCTCCGCGTTCGACAAGTGCTCACTGCTCTCGCATCGTCATGGCGAGCCGGCGGGTCAGCGGCTCCAGCAGGTAGGAGAGGGGCGTCCGCTCGCCGGTGATGATGAGCACGTCAGCCGGCAATCCAGCCCGGAGTTTCCCGGAAATCGACGACGGGATATCACGCGGATTGGCGACGATCTCCGCCGCGAAATAGCTGCGGCCGCTCGTCTCGTCGACGAGGCTGTCGTGGGAGAGCTTGCGGAGGGTGCCGAAGATCGGCGCGCCGGCAGCGCGGAAGGTTGGAAACTGGATTTCCGCTTTCAGACCTACCACCACGGTGCCCATGTCGCGCGGATCGATCCGCGCCTGGATGACGAGTGGCTCATCGATCGGTGCGATGTCGAGGAGCGCCTCCCCGGGTTTGATGACCGCGCCCGGCGTGACGACCTTGAGCCCTTGGACGACGCCGGCCTGGGGTGCCCGGATCGACAGGCGCGCCGCCACATCCTCCCCCACGGCCAGTTTTTCCCGGAGGCCGGCCAGCAGCTTGCGGATTTCGATCAGTCGATCCGTAAGCTGCTGCTGTCGCTGCTGTTCCGCCTGCGTCAGTTCCAGCTCCGCCTGCCGGATGGTCTGCGCATTTTGTGCCATGGCGGCGGCGGCCTGGCCGATGGCGCCTTCCGTTTCCGCGCGCTGGCGCTCGAGCGTCGTTATGCGCGGCCATTGCACCAGGCCCCGGCTGTACAAGCGACGCAGCGCCGGTAGTTCCCGATCAAGCCAATGCAATTGTTTGAGCGCGGCACGGTGGGCCTGCTCGGAGCCCGCGCGCTGCTCTTCCGCCTGCCGGAGACGCGCCTCCAATGAAGCACGGTGATTGGCAAAGCGCCCTGTCGCCTCAGCGAGCGCGTGGCGTTGATCCTCGATGGCCTGGCGGACGGTCGGTACCGCACCTCGGTCCAGGACCTCCGCGGGAAACGTGATGGGGGTGCCGTCACGTTCCGCAACAAGTCTGGCCTCCTCCGCGAGGGCGGCGGCACGCTGATTGCGGATGGTGTCAAGCGAGGCTCTCGCCTGTGTCGCGTCGAGGCCGAGCAGCAACTGCCCTCGCGCGACCCTGTCGCCGTCGCGGACATGGATGGAGGTGACAATGCCGCCCTCCAGATGCTGCACGGTCTTGCGTCGCGACTCGACTGCCACGGTTCCGGGGGCAATCGCCGCTCCGTCGAGATGCGCCAGCGTCGCCCAGGCACCGCCGCCGCCCAAGGCGATGGCGAGGATCGTGAGGCCGATCCTGGCCGGACGGCGCCAATCGAGTTCGGTCTGCGGGGAAATGCCGGCTTGGCGCGGGTGAGTATGCCGTGTGGTGGCTCGATCGTCCGGCCGCACGCCTCCGGGCCGGCGGCATTCGGTCTGGACGTGGCTTTGCCTTGGTTCGATATAGCGGGCGAGTTCCGTGACGTCGGTGATGCCTTGAAGTCGGGCCAGGTCGCGCAGAAGCTGCAAGTCATCACGGACGTCGCGTTCATCGACGCGCGCAACCGGCCGGATGGGAGGAGGCGGCGAGACCCGGCGGAGGTGGGACGCGGCGGCGGCGCTGGCTGCTTTCATGAGCTGGCTACCACGCGCATACGCTTATCGCGCGGCGCTTCGTGGCGGCTGATGCGCCGCAGAACGTCATCCCGGGTGCCGAACTGGACCAGCTTCCCCTGACCGAGCACGGCGATCGTGGTTGCCGAGGCGAGTAGTTGTGCCTTGTGAGTGATGAACACGACCGTCGTGCCTTGCGCCTTGAGGGCCGCGATGGCCCGTGTCAGGGCGGCTTCGCTGGCGCTGTCGAGATGGGCATTGGGTTCGTCGAGCACGACGAGGGCCGGCTGTCCATAGAGCGCGCGGGCAAGCGCGACCAACTGGCGCTGCCCGCCGGAGAGGCCAATGCCGCCGTCACCAATGGCTGTTGCGTAGCCTTCCGGCAACGACTGGATCATGTCATGCGCCCCGGCGAGCTGGGCTGCAGCGAGCACATCGTCATCGCCATGATGGGGACCGAACCGTCTGATGTTCTCGGCCACAGTCCCCTTCATCAATGCGCTGTCCTGCGGCAGATAGCCGATGTGGGCGCCGAGGGCATCGCTGCGCCAGTGGCCGTAGTCGGCGCCATCGAGCCGGACCTGACCGAGCGTCGGTTGCCATAGATTCACCAGCACGCGCGCCAGCCCGGATTTACCCGCTCCGCTGGGGCCGACGACGGCGAGCGCTGTGCCGGCATCGACTGCGAACGAGACGTTGCGGAGGATGACGTGACGCGTGCCAGGCACGGACAAGGTGACACCTTCAACCTGCAGCCGTCCGCTGGGCCGCGGCAGCGCCACGCCTGGAGAGATGCGTTGCGCGGCGAAAAAGGCATCAAGTCGTGCGCGCGCTTGTCTGGCGCCTTGATAGCCCCGCCACTGGTGAATGGCTTTGCGTGCCGGATCCGTGGCATGGCGGCCGATCAACATCGCGGCATAGATCACTGCCGGCGAAACTTTGCCCTGCAGGGCAAGTACGGCCGCTGCGGCGGGCACTGCTAGGAAGGCAGCTGCCTGGGTGAACTGGGAGAGGAGCAATACGGGAGCCGCGCGCTCGCCGGCGCGAAGGCGAAGGATGAGGGCCGCCTCATGCTGGACCAGCCAGGACCGCGCGGCGTTGGCTCCCATGCCCATCGCCTGGATGACGTCGCGGCTGCCGAGACACCGGCGTTCGATGGCAGTGGCGGCCATCTCCGCCTCGCTGGCCATGCGCAGGTCCGCGGCCATTGCTTTCTGGCTGGCGACTGCAAGGAGAAGCATGATCGCGAGCGTGGCCACGGCAATGCTGCCGAGCAACGGGTGCAGAACGAACAGGGCCAGTAGAAACAACGGCGACCAGAACAGGGCAAACAGGTTGTTCAGCGCGCCATTCACCCAGAATGCGCGTATCGTCTCGAGATCGCGCAGGGTGCTGGAAACGTGACTTTCGGGAGCGCCTGCCTGCGCGTTCTGAATGCCAGTGAGGAGATCGGCGGCAACGGAGCGACTGAAAGCGAACCCAAGACGTTCCAGGAGGCTCTCCCGCGCCCGCCCGATGGACGCCTCGACGAGAAGCAGGAACAGCGCGATGGCGGTGAGCGCCATGAGCGTGTCCATGTTGCGGCTCGGCAGCACCCGGTCGTAGAGATTCATCATGTAGAGCGGGACGGTTAGCGCGATGAGGCTGATCGCGCTCGTCAGGAGGCCGACCGAGACGATGCCCGGCCGAAGCTCCGCGAGGACCACGGTCAGCCGCGTGGCCCTGTCCTCGGAGGTGAGCTTTGGAGTCTTCGCGCGCGTTCTTCCAGATGCAGGGGCGCGTGCCGTCGCAACAATCTCGGCCTGCGGCATCTTGCCGGCTCGTGGGAAGTTGATGGAATGATGCGATGGGCGGGCGTCGAATGGCAATGGTGTCTCGCAATAGCTCTATACGGTCACTGAATAGACTGTGCGTGAATACGCGGCAGGGACCAGGAAAGATGCAATTCTCAAAAATGAGCGCGTAGATTTTGCTTCGGTGGCTGGGTGAGAGGTGGGAGATTTTGAGTGTATAAGCAAAGCTACTGACGTGAGCCAATATGATAAGAATAAATCGCCGCTTCATTCGACATTGAGTAATCAAATAGGCTGGGCCTGAAGTCCGCGTGCCCAAAATCGGAGACGGTTTCGCGAAACGCAGCAGGGCTGGCCGGAATATGAAATTGCAGCGGGTATGAAACAGCGGCAAGTCAGCATTCCTGCCAACCGCAGACCATCTGTAAGCAAATGAAGAACAAATGCTCGCTTATAGAAGCCCACTTCCAGCAGCGAGTCGAGCGCTTTTTTTTAGCGATAATTCTCCACGCGCGTACCGCGATGGCTGCTGCTCTAGAGCAAGTGAAGGAGTGAGCCAAAAGACAGTTGACAAGGGCCCGGGATATGCTCTTACTCTAGAGAAACTTGATTGATGCTGGATAGTTGTTTCATTCGATGTCTGCCTGACATTGCGGCAGTACTATCACTCCGATCCTGGAGGGTATTGATGCGCCTGAGCGAAAGCCTTTTTTGCTGTTATCATGGGCGATAAGGTTTGGGCATCTGCGCGCGATATGAAGGCCTCCTCGGATTCTTGAGATTACCGTCTACACCGTGCCATTGCAGATCTTGATTTGCACAGGAATCGCTTCCTGTAAGCCATGCGACTCCAATGACTGGCGGACGATGTGCGTATTTTCCGCGTAGTTTTGGTGTTTCTCTGCGAGTGTTCATTATGCGCGAGGTCGCAGATGGTTCGATCGAACCATTTGGGCGATGGATGCGACTTTCTTTGCGTTCATTTATATTCACGAATATTTTCTCCGTCAGGGGGGCGGAATGGCGATCGACTTGAAAGATACGCTTCCGGGCGTTGATGATGGGCCGGCGCGGGTTTTCTCGCGCATGATCAAGCTGTCTCGCGGCTTGTTCGCCTTGCGTTACCTCGCGGCTGAGGATGGTCGGCAACCGCCTGCCATCGGTGTCCAGACAGGGCCACGCAGCAGAAAGGCGCTGACGATCGTCGGTGGTCCCGATTCGGAAGAGGGCTTCCTGAGCAAGCCGGGCGATGCGGCTGTACTGGTGTCGCAGGGCGATGCGATCATTGTGGTCACCACCTACGTGGGCAAGCATGCGATATCCGATGGCGTGAAGCTGAAGCTTGACCAGATCGATCGTCTCAATGCGCGCGACAGTGAATTGCTGCGGATGGCAGGCCCCCAACGCGTCAAAGTCATTCCTCAGGAGCGACGCGTACCTGTTTTCCTCTCCGGCCATATACAGGGGATTGGCGCGCTATCCCTCAAGGCTGGACAGTGGCTGGGCGAGGCGCGTTCCAGCCATGGGATCGAAGGATTTGCGATCCATTGGCCGCGCAGGCCCGTAGGCGTCGATATCGCCTATGGCTGCGCCGCTGTCGGTGGAAGTCTCACCGGCGAGACGCTGACGGGTGATTTTGTGGGCGCGCGCGGAACGGGCGGGGCTGTCGAAAGCCTCTTCGTCCGTCTCGTGGGCGAGAAGGCAGGGCAGTTTGCGCTTGATGCGGAGGCGGTGTTCGCTGACGGACGTCACGTTGTCTCATCATCGCAAGCGCTGGAGGCGCGGGCAGGGGCAGGGTCCGCGCCTCTCGTTGCGCTGTCTGTCGCAGTCCTCGGGTCGCTGCAGCTAGGCGCGCGCGAGGCATTGGGGGCAAGGCACGAAGCGGGCTTGCTTCAAGAGACAGGCTTGCCTCGGGAGGCGCGCTTGGAGCAAAAGGAAGGCTTGGAACAAGAGGCTCCGGAACCGACTGCGAATTCCATCATGGGCACGTCGCAAACAGGTGACCAGCGCGGGCGTCGCAATGTTGGCATCCGGCCCGGGCGCATTCGCCTCTTTCGTGGCATGCAACGCTTGCCGGCTCCAGAAGTGGCCGAATGAGCGCCTGCCGCTCCCTTCATGGGGTGTCATGAGACGGGGGCGAGCGGCCCCTGACCTGTCATATATGGTAGACGAAGGCGTCCATCTCATCCTGGGAAAGGCCTTGCATCTGGTCGAGCGTGTAATTGTCGAGCACGCCGGAGATCGCCTCGCGCACATCGAGCATGATGAGCCTTACGGCACAGCGCCTTTCATCGGGGCAATCATCGCAGGGGCGATAGGCCGTGCGGCTGGCACATTGGATGGGCGCAAGCGGTCCATCCAGGACGCGAATGACGTCGCCGATATAAATGTCCTCTGCTGGCTTGGCGAGCATATAGCCGCCGCCCTTGCCCTTCTTGCTATGCAGATAGCCAGCATTGCGCAATTCGCCGAGAATTGCGTCGAGGAACTTCTTCGGGATGTTGTTGGCTTCGGCGATATCCGCGACCAGAGCGGACTGTCCACGCTGGAGTTTGGCGAGATGGACAATCGCTTTCAGCCCATATTTTCCTTTTTTGGTCAGCATTCCCTGTCAATCCCGAACAGCAAAAAGCGCGATCAGGGCTCGGCCCTGATACCGCTGCGCTAGCGCGACACGCGCAGATAGTGATGGAATGCTCAAGATCAATGGCATGTCGAGCGGCAAGAAGTTGGCCGCGTAAACGGCAATGTCAAACCACCACCAAGATCATCGCTATTGCCAGCGCCCCTATGGCCGCTTTGGGTGGATGGTGCAATGTCATTGCGGAAAATCAAGATTCGCCCAGCCATCACCTATGGGATCCCGGCTGCCGTAGCGTGGCAATCCGCCCGGAGATCATCATTTGAATCGTTCCATATCACAGACAGGGCCCGTTCGCCTATTGGCGCGACGCAGTGGATGGGCTGCCGTTTGCTCGTACGTCTCCCGGGGATGGCGCGCCCGGCGCGCAAGGCCCAGCGCACGCTCGGCTGTTGCCCGGAGATGCCTTAACATCGGCCTTCAACCGCCGCATCGAGGCCTTGGCGGCCACCGATTTGCCGTCTGTGCGACGAGATCGAAGAGGCAAGGAGAGAAAACCCATGACGAAGATCGAGATCAAGCCATTGACGCCGCAGGAGGTCGAGCAGCGCCTTGCACGAGAATTGCCGGGCTGGCGCCTGGTCGATGGTGAGCTCCGGCGGCGTTTTGCCACCCACGGCTGGAAGGGCTCGCTGATGGTCGCCAATACGATCGGCCATCTGGCCGAGGTCGCCTGGCACCATCCGGATCTCGTGGTGTCCTATGGCGGTGTCGAGGTGCGTCTGTCGACGCATTCCCCGAAAGGTATCACGGATCGGGATTTCGCCCTGGCCGCGCAGATCGACGCTGTCGTGCTCTGGCAGCCGGCCCGTGACGGCATTCTGGAGGGCACACCGGCCGATCCGGGCGCCGCTTATCTCAAGGTCAAAGCCTGAGCGCCGCACTTTCCGGGAAGCGCTCCGCTCTATAGGAACTGGCTTGTCTTGGCGGGTTCGGCGAAGGGATCCAGGCCGCAATCGGCCCGAATGTCGGCCCGCAGTGCCTCGATCAGGGTGACCAGGCGGGAATCGCGCGGGATTTCGTCGCCGTCGAGCGAGGCTATCGCGGAAATGAGCCGGAGGCTGTTGGTGGCAAAGGCCGTGTCAGCCGCTTTCAACGCGGCGACGGTCAGGCTTTGCTCGCGCACGGACAGGCCGATCCCTGCCGCGACGGAAAGGACCACCTGACGCGTGATGCCGGGAAGCACGCCGTCCTCGATCGGAGGCGTGACGAGCAGGTCACCGTGGAGGGCGAAGATGTTGCCGGCGCTCGCCGCCGCTACCGCGCCACGTGTGTTCAGGAGGAGGGCGTCGTCGCAGCCGTGGCGCACGGCGTCCTCGAGCGCCAGGATATTGTCGAGATAGGACAGAGACTTCATCCGCGAGAGTGGCGAGAATTCGTTGCGGCGGATGGCCGCCAGATGCAACCGTACCGGCTGAAAAGCCATCACTGGCTGCCAGGGTGCGAGCGTGGCGAAGACGCAGGGCGAGGGATTGCGCGGCAATCTCAGGCCACGGGGACCGGCGCCGCGGGTGACGGTCACCCGGATCGCGGCGAGCCCGCCGAGGTCGGCGCTCTGGGCGGCATGGGTGGCCAGGGCGAGAATGGCCTCCTCCGGCCGTGTGTCGATCGGCATGCCGATGGATTGGGCGCTGCTTTTCAGCCGCGCGAGATGGTCGGCGAGACGCCAGGGCTGGCCGCCCACGATCAGCACGGTCTCGAATAGCCCGTCAGCTAGAAGGAGGCCACGGTCGCCGGCCGCCAGCGTGAGCATGCCGCTTTCATGGAGCGCACCATCGTGCCACAGCATCGTCAATGGCTCCGGTTCTCATGGGAACGGTGCGCCAGACCGAGGAAATTCCTGAGAATGGCGTGGCCGTGGGGTGTCAGGATCGATTCCGGGTGGAACTGGATGCCATAGGTCGGTGCTGTCCGGTGGGCCAGCGCCATGATCTCACCCTCGGGCGAGCGCGCGCTGACGAAGAGCGGTCCCGGCTCGTCGAGTTCCACGATAAGGGAATGGTAGCGCCCGGCCTGGAACGGTGTCGGCAGGCCGGCGAACAGGCCACGCCGATCGTGCAGGATGTCGGACGCGCGGCCGTGCATGGGGTGGCGCGCCCGCGTCACCTGCCCGCCCAATGCGGCGCCGATGCATTGGTGGCCAAGGCAGATGCCGAGGATCGGCACGCGTCCACTGAGCTCGCGCACGATATCGAGAGAGACGCCCGCCTCCGCGGGGGTGCAGGGGCCGGGCGAGATGACGATCGCCTGGGGGGCGAGCGCCACGACGTCATCGACGGTGATGGCGTCATTGCGCAGGACCGTCGTCTCCGCTCCCAATTCCTGCAGATAGCGCGCCACGTTGAACACGAAGGAATCGTAGTTATCGATCACGACAATCATGGCGAGGCCTCATCCGGTTCCGGGAAGGCGGCCGGTTCTGCGAAAGCGGCGAAGATCCGCTCCGCCTTGGCGAGGCTTTCAGCATATTCGGCAGCAGGGTCGGACAACGCCGTGATGCCGCCTCCGGCATGGACCAGAGCCTCTCCCTGGGCCAATAGCACCGTGCGGATGAGGATATTGAGGTCAGCCTCCCCGTTGAAGCCAAGAAAGCCGATGGATCCGCAATAGGCCTCGCGGGCTTCGCATTCGATCTCCGCGATAATCTCCATGGCGCGGATTTTCGGCGCGCCCGTCACCGATCCGCCGGGGAACGTGGCGGCCAGAAGGTCGACGATGTCGCGATCCGCCAGGAGCTGGCCCTTCACCACGGATACGAGGTGATGGACGGAGGCATAAGTCTCCAGGCCGCAGATGACGGGCGTCGTTACGCTGTGCGGCCGGCAGACACGGGAGAGATCGTTGCGCAGCAGATCGACGATCATGATGTTCTCGGCGCGATCCTTCTCGGATGCCTCCAGCATGGCGCGCGCCCGCGCATCCTCGGCGGGATCGTCGCTGCGGGCCGCCGTGCCCTTGATGGGGCGAGCCTCGACATGCTCGCCGCTGAGCTTCACGAGCCGTTCCGGTGAGCTGGAGGCCAGTGTGAAGCCGTCGCAGGCGATATAGGCACCGAAAGGCGCCGGATTGGCAGCGCGCAAGCGGCGATAGAACGGCCACGCCGCGAAGTCGACCGGGAGAGCCGCGCGGAAACGCTGCGCGATATTGGCCTGGAAGATGTCGCCGGCGAGGATGAGATCGATGACGGCGGCGATCGCCATCTCGTAGTCGGCCTGGGTGAAATTGGAGCGCCATGCGTCCCGCGCGATGGCGGCATTGGCCGTGGGTGCCGCCGGGGAACTGTTGGCGATCAGCGCGTTGATGGCTTCCGCCCGGGCCTTGGCGCGCACGGCGCGAGCGGCGGGATCGGTTTCCGGCCATCCGCTCGAGATGATCCAGGCCTTTCCCGTGGGATGGTCGAAGGCAACGACCACGTCATAGGCATGGAGGGCGGCCGCGGGCATCGGCTTTGTCCACGGCGGCGGTACAGCGGCTTTGGGCCGATACTCGAGAACCTGCCCGAGCGTGTAGGCCAGGAAGCCCGCAAATCCGCCCTGGAAAGGCGGCAGGTCTGGAAGGCGCGGCGCCGCGAAACGCTTCAGGAGGTTGTCCAGCAGGCCAAGCGCCAAATGGGCGGGAGCATCCGTGGCCTCGCCGATGTCAGGGGCCGACCAACTGGCCTGTCCGTTCTCGATGACGAAACGCCCGAAGGGATCAGCGGCCACATAGGAGTAGCGGCCGAGCGTCTCATGACGCATGGCGCTGTCCAGAAAGGCCAGATGCCTCAGATGACCAAGCGCCTCCGCCACCGCGACGGCCTCCGTCCCAGGCGCAAGCGGCAGGATATAGGGGAGGGGCCCGTCATCGCGTGGCGGCTCGCGCGCTCCGCTTTTTTGGTCAGAACCCCTGCCTTGCTTCACGACACGCTCGCCTGTTTCCGAAGACCGCCTGCCGCATCTCGATAGACTCTAGAGCATCGGACCGAAAAATGTATGCGGTTCTCAGACGAATCCGACGCTTCATCAAAGAGATAGAGCCGTGTCTCTGGCCCCGCGGGAGACGCCGCTCTAGGGTACGCGTTTGCCGTCACGATCGAAACTCTTGAGATAGGTGAGAAGATTGTCCACGTCCGCGTCCTTCGGCAGGCCAGAGAAGATCATCTTGGTGCCGCGCAGGAAATCGCGCGGGTTTTGCAGCCAATGCTTGAGATTGGCGTCGTCCCAGGTCAATCCGGCCTCCTTCAGGGCCGGCGAATAGGTGTAGCCCTCGACGGCCGCAGCAGGCCGCCCGATGATGCCATTCAACCGGGGCCCTACCAGATTGCGCGCGCCCTCTCCGACCTGATGGCAGGCGCGACATTTGCGGAACACGGCCTCGCCGGCAGCCGCGTCCTGAGCATGAGCCGGGGCGGCCCCGAGAGTTCCCAACGCGGCGACAACAGCTGCAAATGCCAGCGTGACGGTCGGAAAGGCATACCTCATAAGGGAAAATCTCCCCCAATCAGCATGCTGCCAATATATCTCATGGTGTCATCCTCTCGATCCCGGCGAAATCCACCTCCGCGAGCCAATTAGCCACAGGCCGCCCATTGATCGTGAGTTTGGGTGCGATCTCGCAGAGGGGTACGAGCACGAAGGCACGCTGCGTGAGGTGAGGATGCGGCAGGGTGAGGCTATCTGTTGCTATCACGCGGTCGCCATAGGTCAGGAGGTCGATGTCGATGACACGCGGGCCCCATCGCTCGCGCCGTTCCCGGCCCAGTTGCCGCTCGACGGCCAGACATTGCGCGAGAAGAGCCTCGGGCGTGAGTGCCGTGTCTATGCGGGCGCAGGCATTGACGAACCAATCCTGGTCCAGCTTGCCCCATGGGGGTGTGCGATAGTCACTGGAGCGCGCCGTGACTGCGATGCCCGACACCTGCGCCAGCACGTCGAGGGCCCGGGCAATCGTCGCGCGTTTGTCGCCGAGATTGCTGCCGAGACAGATATAGGCCTCAGCCACCGCGCACCCGCGTGACCCTGACCGCGACGCTGTCGATAATGGCCGGCACGGGCGCGGACGGCTTCTCGACTTCGACGCTGATGCGTTCGACGCGCGGGAATTCCGCCAATGCTTCGTCGGCTACCGTTTGCGCCAGAGCCTCGATGAGACGAAAACGCCGGCTGGTCCCAACGCGCGTCACCAGCGCTGTCATCTGGCCGTAGCAGACCGTCTCGTTCCAGTCGTCACTATGGCCCGCCGGCTCGGCATCAAAGCCGATATCGAGCGATACGTAGAAGCGCTGGCCAAGCTTCTTCTCCTCGTCGTTGTTGCCGTGATAGGCGAAGATGGCGATGCGCCGGATGAGGATATGGTCGAGGGGCCGTGTCGTCATGGCGCACTCCTTGGGGCGGGTTCCCCGGTCAGGACATCGAGGCGCGCGGGGTCCTGCACCGCCTCGAAGATCCGGCAGGCGTCGCGGTGTGGGGCGACGTCGTGGACACGAATGATATCGGCTCCATGGGCGAGCGCCAGGACATGGGCCGCGAGCGAGCCGGCGAGACGTTCGTCGGCCGGCCGGCCGGTCACGAGGCCGATCGTGGATTTGCGCGAGGCACCGACAAGAATGGGGCAGCCGAGCGTTCGAAGCTCCCCGAGCCGCTGCAGGGCGATGAGGTTCTGCGCCGGTGTCTTGCCGAAGCCGATGCCGGGATCGAGAATGATGTCGCCCTGTCGCACACCGGCGCGGTCGGCCAGTTCCAAGGTTCGCGCGAAGAAAGCCTTCATATCCGCGATAATGTCGAGCGCGGGATCGATCGTTTCGCGATTGTGCATGGCGACCACGGGCACGCCGTGCGCGCCCGCCACCCCCGCGATGGCCGGGTCGCGCTGGAGGCCCCAGATATCATTGATGATGGACGCCCCGGCCGCGATGGCCGCCTCCGCCGTCCTGGCCTTGTACGTGTCGATCGAGATCGGCACGTCATGCAGTGCCGCAATCGCCGCGATGACGGGACCGACGCGGGCAATTTCTTCCTCCGCAGAGATTTCTGTATGGCCCGGCCGCGTCGATTCCCCGCCGATATCGACGATGTCGGCGCCTTCACTCACCAGGCGGGCGGCCTGGGCGACCGCCGCCTCATGAGTCGCGAAGCGGCCGCCGTCGGAAAAGGAATCCGGCGTGACGTTGAGAATGCCCATGATCAGGGGGCGCCGGCCGAGATCCGGAAGAAGAGCGCGCTTCGGGGCGGTCGCATGCACCATCAAACGGTCTCGGTCACCTTGTTGAGGTGGGGCGGGCGGTCGGGATCGAAGCCGCGCTCGCGGGCCACCGAATCGGCCAGCGGATAGAAGCTTTGGATCAGGGCGATGGGGGCGGCCAGCGGATCGATTCCGGCCGCGAGCGGCAGGGTCACCACGCCCCGCTCACCCAGCCCATCGCCGGCTGGACCCGCGATGATGACCGGTACCCCCCGATCCCGCAGACGGCCGATGAGCTCGCGGGTTCCCTTCAACGTTTCGTCGGGCTGGCTCAGCACGAGGACGGGGAAATCCGGGCCGGCGAGCGCCTGGGGCCCGTGCATCACCTCGGCGGCACTGACGGCTTCCGCATGCAGGCCAGCCGTCTCCTTCAGTTTGAGGGCGGCTTCCTGCGCGACGGCGAAGCCTGTCCCGCGTCCGACGACATAGAGATTTCGGGCCGCGACGAGTGGGCCGATCGCGGCGTCCCAATCCTGTTCCAGCGCGGTCGCGAGTGTCTCCGGCAGGGCGGCGACGGCCTTCTTGAGGGCTGCATCGTCGCTCCAGTCCGCGGTGACCATAAGACCGGCGGCGAGCGACGTGATGAACGACTTGGTGGCGGCGACGCTGCGCTCCGGCCCCGCCTGCAGCGGCAGGACCACCTCGGACAGCGCCGCCAGCGGCGAGGCGGCATCATTGACGACCGCGACCGTCGTCGCGCCTTCATCGCGCGCGCTTTCGGCGAGATGCAGGAGGTCTGGGCTGCGGCCGGACTGGGAGATGGCGAGGAACAACGCGTCCGCGACGCGCAGTTTTGCCTGGTAAACAGAGCTGATCGACGGCCCGACGGAGGCGGTGACGACACCGAGGCGGATCTCGAACAGATATTTGGCGAAGGTCGCGGCATTATCGGAGCTGCCGCGCGCGCAGGTGACGGCAAAACGGGGCGGATTGGCGCGCAACCGTTGCCCGAGGGCTGTCGTCAACGCACCGTTTTCGGCGATCAGGCGCGCGACGGCTCCGGGTGCCTCGCGGCTCTCACGCAGCATGGCGGTGTCACGATTGGCGGCATCGGAGGTCATGGTCGGGTCCCTGATAAAAAGTTGTCCTGGAGAGGCATGCTATCCCGCGACGGCAGGGCATACTGCCGCGCCATCAGAATAGCGCCGTCGATGGCGTCGGTGATCGGTGCGACGATGTGATGACGGGATTGGGGGGAAAGCCAGGGGATCAACGGGTCCGCGAGCCCGCCGAGCAAGGCCACGGTCGGCGCACCGAGTGTGACGAGCCGTGCGATGAGCGCATCTGCATCGCTGGCTGCGGCAGTGACAATGGCGGTTGCAACAGGATCCCCGGACGAGGCATGCGCGAAGATGGTCGGTGTGTAGCCGGCGAACTCGCCGGGCGTCGCCGCGTCCGCCCAGTCCACGACCGCTTCGGCGCTGTTGCCGAAAGCGCCAAGCAATTCGTCGGTCAAGGCTGAGCGCGGCCCGAGTTCGTCGAAAGCCAGCACGGCACGGCGGATACCTTCACGGCCGATCACCGCGCCGCTGCCGCCGTCCGAGACGATGAAGCCGTAGCCGCCGATCGAATGGCGTGTGCCCTGAACGACGGTGAAACCGCAGGAACCGGTGCCGAGGATGAGAATGGCGCCGTCCGCGCCTTGGGTCGCGCCGAGCCAGGCCGCATAGGCGTCCGTGTCGATGCTGACGCTCGCGAAGGGATGCGGCACGGCCTGGAACAGGGCAAGAGGCTTGGACTGAGCGGCGCCCGCGAGTCCAAGCCCGGCATGCATGCGATGGAATGCGTCTTCCGCGAGGCTTCCGGCCTTCGCTGCCTCTCGTGCGGCGGCGAGGATGGACGCCATCACTCTCTCCGGCCCGAGGCGGACATTCGCCGGGCCGCCCCGGCCTTCGCCGATCAGCCGCCCGCCTGCATCACGGATACGCGCCCGGCAATGGGTGCCGCCACCATCGATTCCGATGAAAAGCGCATCCGTCATGACCGTTCACCGCCTCCCGCCAAAGCCTCCCGCCATCGAATCCACGCAGACGCGCGCCAGCGGATGGCCGGCACAACACGGCGTCATGGCCTCGATGTCAAATGGTCATTCCGCCGCCCCGATGGCAAGGTCCCGGGCCAACTTCCCTCGCCATGTTTCCGGGCCGAGATCCCGCGGTGGAGCCGGCATTCCATGCGCAAGACTGCGCAGGCCTCACTCCAGCGGTGGCTTGATCGTCGCCGTGCGCTCCAGCCAAGGTGGGGTTGGCAGGCCCTTCTCGCGGAGGAAAACGGGATTGAACAGTTTGGACTGGTAGCGATTGCCGTAGTCGCAGAGCACGGTCACGATGGTATGGCCGGGGCCGAGATGGCGCGCGAGACGGATCGCGCCCGCCACATTGATTCCAGTGGAGCCGCCGAGGCAAAGGCCTTCATGCTGCAGCAATTCGAAGATGACCGGCAAGGCTTCCGCGTCCGGGATCTGGAATGACAGATCGATCGGCGCGCCTTCCAGGTTCTTGGTGATGCGGCCCTGGCCGATGCCCTCGGTGATCGAGGAGCCTTCCGATTTCAGTTCGCCATGGGTGTAATAGTTGTGCAGCGCGGCGCCCTGTGGGTCGGCGAGCGCGACCACCACCTTCGGATTGCGTTCCTTAAGGGCAAGGCCTACGCCGGCGAGCGTGCCGCCGCTGCCGACAGAGGCGATGAAGCCATCGATCTTGCCGTCGGTCTGGGCCCAGATCTCCGGTCCGGTCGTCTCAAGATGCGCCCGGCGGTTGGCGACATTGTCGAACTGGTTCGCCCAGACAGCCCCTTCCGGTGTCTCCGCGGCGAGCTTCTCAGCCAGCCGGCCCGCGACTTTCACGTAGTTGTTCGGGTTGGCGTAGGGCACCGCCGGCACTTCGATGAGCTCCGCGCCCAGCAGGCGCAGCGCATCCTTCTTTTCCTGCGATTGCGTCTCCGGGATGACGATGACCGTCCGGAAGCCGAGCGCATTCGCGACGACGGCGAGACCTATGCCGGTATTGCCCGCCGTGCCCTCGACGATCGTCCCGCCGGGACGCAACTGGCCTTTCGCCACGGCATCCTTGATCAGGTAGAGCCCGGCGCGATCCTTCACCGATTGACCTGGATTCAGGAATTCGGCCTTGCCGAGTATGGTGCAGCCCGTCAGCTCCGATGCATGCTTGAGGCGGATCAACGGCGTGTTGCCGATGAGTTCGATCACGCTGGGAGCAAAGGACATGGCAAGGGCCTCAGGGTGCAGTGCGATGAGATCTCCATCCAGATAGGATAGCACCGGGCCATTGTCCATGGAGGCGCGGGAAAGTCGGTTAAAAACGGATTCTACATGTAGTTTTTCCACCCTTTGGCGCGACTGTCACGGGACAGATGGAACAAGTGTCGATAAGGTGCGCTATTGTAGGCGGGCGGCATCCACGCCGCGCTGGAAAGTGCAGGGAGAAACACTATGGGACTGTTCAGCTTCATCAAGGAAGCGGGTGAAAAGCTCTTCGGCGCCAGCGAGGCGAAGGCCGCAACGCCGGACGAGCTGAAGAAAGAGATCGAGAAGAATGGCCTGAAGGCCGATGGCCTCGAAATCGCCGTCGACGGCGATAAGGTCTCGGTCAAGGGCAAGACCGTGTCGACCGAAGAGGCGGAGAAGATCATCCTCGCGCTCGGCAACACGGTCGGCGTCGCCAGCGTCGACAATGGCCTTGCCGTCGAGAAGGAGGCCGCTGCCGCCGTCATGTACACGGTGAAGAAGGGCGATACGCTCTGGAAGATCGCCGAGGCCAACTATGGCAAGGCGAATGGCGCCAAATATCCCGTCATCTTCGAAGCCAACAAGCCGATGTTGAGCCACCCCGACAAGATCTATCCCGGCCAGGTCCTGCGCATTCCCGCGCTCTGATCGCCGACAGGGTGATGTAACATGCGGCCTTCCCCGACATCGGGGGAGGCCGCAGCCGTTTGTGGGCTGCACAGTCGAAGCATACTGTGTTCGCGTCAAACGCCTCGCGCATATCTTGTCGTTTCGGGAGGCGATCAACAAGCGGTCGGGCTCTACGTGCAAGCCATCGCGCTCTACTGGAAGGTGCGTCCGTCAGGATTGTCCAGGAACGCGGCCGCGATCAATTCCCGCGTGTAGCTTTCCCGCGCACCCTTGAAAATCGTCTCGACGGATCCGCGCTCGACAACCGCGCCCTGTTTCATCACGAGAATTTCGTCGGACAGGGCGCGCACAACCGCAAGATCATGGCTGATGAAGAGATAGGCGAGGCCATATTTCGTCTGGAGATGCCGCAGCAACTCGACGATCGATTTCTGGACTGACCTGTCGAGCGCCGAAGTCGGCTCGTCCAGCACCACGACCGTTGGGTTGAGGATCATGGTGCGGGCGATGGCGATGCGCTGGCGCTGGCCGCCGGAAAACTCGTGCGGGAACCGGTGACGCGTGGCGGGATCGAGCCAGACTTCCTCGAAGGCTTCCGCCGCGCGGCGGTCACGCTCCGTGCGGCTGAGCCCGGGCTCGTGCACCATCAGGCCTTCCGTCACGATTTCGCCGGCGGTCAAGCGCGGCGACAGCGAGCCGTAGGGGTCCTGGAAGACGAGCTGGAGATGGCGGCGCAACGGCCGCATGGCCCGCCGATCGGTGGGGTGGATGAGGGCGCCGTCGTAGCGCACGCTCCCCTCGGCGGGCAGGAGCCCGAGGATAGCCCGACCGAGAGTCGACTTGCCCGATCCAGATTCACCGACGATACCGATGGTCTCTCCCCGGCGAACGGACAGATCAATGCCCTTCACAGCCTCGACGGTACGCACGTCGGTGCCGAACAGACCGCGCCGCTGGCGGAAGGTAACGCGCATGTCTTGCGCAGACAGGACAACCGGACTCTCCGGCGGCACCGGTGTCTTGCGGCCTGTGGGCTCGGCCTCGATGAGCATCTTGGTATAGGCGTCGCGCGGTTTTGCAAACAGTTCGCCTGTAAGGCCGTGTTCGACCACCGCGCCATGGCGCATGACATAGGTGCGGTCCGCGAAGCGCCGGACAATGCCCAGATCGTGGGTGATGAAGACGATCGCCATGCCGAATTCGTGCTGGAGATCGCGCAGGAGGTCCAGGATATGGGCCTGGACGGTGACGTCGAGCGCCGTTGTCGGCTCGTCGGCGATGAGCACGTCCGGCTTGTTGGCGAGCGCCATGGCGATCATGACGCGCTGCCGCTGGCCGCCCGAGAGCTCATGCGGGTAGGAATCGATCCGCTCGGCCGGGTTCGGGATCTGGACTTTGGTCAACAACTCGATGGCGCGCGCGCGGGCGGCGCTCCGGCTCAGGCCGGAATGGGCCATCAGGGGCTCGATGAGCTGCCGCTCGATCTTGAACAGGGGATCGAGCGAGGTCATCGGTTCCTGGAAGATCATCGCGATCGTCTTGCCGCGATAGCGGTTGAGCGCCTTCGGCGTCAGCCCGAGCAATTCCTCGCCGCGATAGCGTATCGAGCCCTGGGCGTTGCCGTTGGATGCCAGCAAGCCCATGGTCGCCATCATCGTCTGGCTCTTGCCCGAGCCGGACTCGCCCACGATCGCCACGGTCTCGCGCGCGCCGATGTCGATGTCGATGCCCTTCACCGCCTCCACGACGCCGTCATGGGTGGCGAAGGCAACCCTCAAGCCACGGATCGCGAGGATGGGCTCCTTGTCAGCTCCGTTCGGCGCCTCGCCGCGCTGCGCTGGGAGTGTGGTCTGCGCAACCATTAGCGATCTCTTGGGTCGAGGGCGTCGCGCAGGCCATCCCCGATGAAATTCAGCGCGAATAGCGTGGACACGAAGAAGATGGCGGGGAAGATGATGAGATAGGGGGCGTTCTGGATGTTGTTGGCCCCCTCGGCGATGAGCACGCCCCAGCTCGTCAGCGGGGCCTGCACGCCGAGCCCGAGGAAGGACAGGAAGCTCTCCAGGAGAATGATCTTCGGGACCATCAGGGTCATGAAGACGACCACCGGCCCGAGCAGGTTGGGGATAATGTGACGGCGCAGGATCGCCGGCTCCGAGACACCGAGCGCATGGGCGGCCTCCACGAACTCACGGCGCTTCAGCGCGAGTGTCTGCCCACGGGTGATCCGCGCCATGTCGAGCCATTCGACCGCGCCGATGGCGACGAAGATGAGCACGAAATCCCGGCCGAAATAGACGACGAGCAGGATGACGAAGAAGACGAAGGGCAGGGAATAGAGCACATCGACGACGCGCATCATCACCATGTCGATGCGCCCGCCGAAGAAGCCGGCCGCCGCGCCATAACTGACGCCGATGACGAGGCTGACGAAGGTGGCGAGCAGGCCGACCAGGAGCGAGACGCGCCCGCCGACCATGATGCGGGTCATCAGGTCCCGCCCGGCGAGGTCCGTTCCCATCAGGAAGAGCTGGCGCTGTACCGTGCCTTCTACGACGAGGCTTTTGCCGCCATCTTCCGTCGCCACGACCTTGGCGTCGCGGAACTGGTCCACACGGTCGATGTAGCGCGTGTTGCGGGGATCGATGGGATTGGGCGAGGTCAGCGTGACCCTGAAGGTCGACCCGGTGATCGAGAAGTCGCGCATGCCGATGCGGGCGCGGTCCAGCGCTCCTCGCATCGCGTCTTCCAGGGTGTCCTGGGCCGGGCGGGGTGTAAGGCTCGGCCGCTCGCCCACATAGGAGCGGTAGACCTGATCGTAGGCATGGGGCGAGAGCCAGGGCCCGACGATGCAGAACAACGTGATTGCGACGAGGACGATGAAACTGACAACAGCGGCACGGTTACGCCGAAGGCGCAGCAGCGCCAGCGCCGCGAGGCTGCGGCCTTGCGTGACGGTTGACGCGCCAGCTGGTGCGAGGGTGGCGTCACTCATAGCGCACCCGTGGATCAAGGGCGGCATAAAGCAGGTCGACGATGAGATTGAAGGCCACCACGAAGCCCGCGAGCATCACCACCGTTCCCATAACGAGCGTGTAGTCGCGGTTCAGCGCGCCATCCACGAAATAGGCGCCGACGCCTGGAATGGCGAAGATCTTCTCGATGACGACCGAGCCGGTGACGAGGGCGGCGGCGGCTGGGCCGAGATAGGAAATGACGGGCAAGAGCGCGCCGCGCAGGGCATGGGTGACGATGGTGCGGTTGGAGAGCCCATTGGCGCGGAGCGTGCGGATATGGTCGGCGCGCAAAGCCTCGATCATCGCACCGCGCGTCAGGCGGGCGATGACGGCCATCTGCGGGAGGGCGAGGGCGATTGTCGGCAGGATTCGGTGGCTGAGGTCGCCGCCGCCCCAGCCGCCGAGCGGCAGAAGGCCGAGCGCCAGCCCGAAAACGAGCTGCAGCAGGGGGCCGACGACAAAATTGGGGACGGTGACGCCGACCGTCGCGACCGTCATGACAGAGTAGTCGCTGGCGCTGTTCTGGTGCAGGGCTGCGAGAACCCCGGCGCTCACGCCGCCGATGACGGCGAGGATCAGGGCGCCGAAGCCGAGCGAGATGGAATAGGGGAGGCCGCGCATGAGCATTTCACCGACCGTGAAGTCGAGCGCGGAGTAGCTGGGGCCGAGATCGCCCCGGACGAGCTTTCCGAGATAGTCCAGATACTGGAAGAACAGGGGCTGATCGAGGCGGTAGGCGCGCTTCAGGTTCTCCAGAACCTGGGGGGCTACCGGCTGTTCCATGTCGAACGGCCCCCCCGGCGCGAAGCGCACGAGGAAAAAGGCCACGGTGACGATGATAAACAACGTCGGGATCGCACTGGCCAGCCGTCGCAATGTGTAGAAGAGCATGGCTCCCCGCTTCGTGAACAGGATATCCCCCGCCCTGTGGCGGGGGATAGAGTTCGGGTCAAGGTGCTATGCTGATATAGCGGCTGCGATGCACGTTCTGCACATTATCCTCGTAACCGGTCACCTTCGGCGAGACGAGGTGGAGCGATGACCGATAGATCAGCGGGATGATCGGCTCGTCCTTCATGATCATGGCCTCCGCGTCCGAAAGCATTTTCATGCGCTGAGCCTGATCGCCGGTCTCGTCGGTCTTTTTCAGGAGCGCATCATAGTCGGGGTTCTTGTAGCGCGAATAATTGCTGACCGCGTTGTCCGACAGGCCGAGGAAAAGGAAGTTCTGCGGATCGGCATAGTCGCCCACCCAGCCGGCACGGGCGATGTCGAAATCACCCTTGTTCTGCAGGTAGGCATAGTGACTCTTGATGTCGCTGTTGAGGAGCGTGACCTCGGCGCCCAGCGCCGACTTCCACATGTCGGCGACGGCTGTCGCCGTATTCTTGTTGCTGTCGTTGGTGTTGTAGCGGATCTCCACCTTCAGCGGCTTCAGCCCCGGGCCGTAACCCGCTTCCTTGAGAAGCTCCTTGGCCTTGTCCTCGCGATCGAGTTGGGTCTCGCCCGCGCCCGCGATTTCCGGCGGTGTGTAGTTCTGAAGGCCAGGCGGAGTGAGGCGATAGGCCGGAACCGCCGCGCCGCCCCAGGTCTTCTCGGCGAGGAAGTCGCGGTCGATGGCGAGCGAAAGCGCATGGCGGACGCGCGGATCGTTGAACGGCGCCTTCTGGAAATTGGTGGCGTAGTATTCGATGGAGAGATAAGGCGCGGTGCGCACCTGCCCGCCGAGCTTCTCCTTGAGGAAGGTGAGCTGGTCGATCGGGAACTGGTAGTTGGTGTCGAGCTCGCCCGCCATGAAACGGCGCACGGCGGCGGCGCTGTCCTCGGTCGGATAGAAGATGACGGTGTCGACCTTCACGTCCTTCGCATCGAAATAGTTCGGGTTCTTGACGACCTTGATGTGATCGCTCGGAACGAATTCGGTGAGCTGGAAGGCGCCGTTCGAGACGAGGTTGCCGGCTCTGACGAAGTCCTTGCCGAACTTCTCGACGCTGGCCTGGTGCAGAGGCAGCGCGGTCTGATGCGTCAGGAGCTCCAGGAAGTAGGGGGTCGGCTGCTCGAGCGTGATTTCGAGCGTGCTGTCGTCGATCGCCTTCACGCCGAGTTCAGCCGGAGGCAGCTCGCCGCGGTTGACTGCGCGGGCGTTCTTGATCGGATAATGCAGGGCGGCGTAGCGGGCGGCCGTTTGCGGATCGAGCATGCGGCGGAAGGAAAACACGAAGTCCGATGCCTTGACCGGATCGCCGTTCGACCACTTCCCGTTCTCACGCAGCTTGAAGGTATAGACCTTGCCGTCAGGCGAGATGGTCCAGCTCGCGGCAGCCGCCGGCGTCACCTTGCCGCGGGAATCATAAGCGAGAAGGCCATCATAAAGATCGCGCAGGATGTTGGCTTCGACGTCGATCGACGTCTGATGCTGGTCCAGCGTCTTCGGGTCGCCCGCATTGCCACGCCGATAGATGACCTCGGCCGACGCGCCCGCGGCGAGCGAACCCGTCGCCAAAGCTGCGATCAGGCCGATGCGCAGGTATCTCGCTAATGTTTGCCAAGTCTTGTCCATGATGCCGCCCACCGTCTACGAATGGCGGGAATCTGCGCTAGGTCAGAGCCTTTGGCAACGGCTTTCAGCAGACATTCTCGTGATGATGCCCATGTGTTAGTCACATTTATAGTTAATGTCAGCGTTTTTGATTTGGCGAGACTTACGAGGCCGCGATACGGCGTTTGTGAAGGCGCGGGACTTGTTGGCATATCCGAGGGCTATTCGAAAACGCCGGCGGGGCCGCGTTCGCACCGCGATGAGAGGATGGGATGAATCCGTTGATCGATCTGGACTACGATGACGTGAGGCGCGGCCTCGATGACGGCTCGATCCTGCTGGTCGACGTCCGGGAGGCTTATGAATATGCCGCAGGTCATATTCCTGGCTCCATTTCCGTCCCTCTGTCGACTTTCGTTCCGGCGGTGCTACCGGAGGCGGGCGGGAGGCGGATCGTCTTCTCTTGCAAGGCCGGTGTTCGATCAGCGCAAGCTGTGGCGCTGATGCAGCAGGCCGGATACCCGCTTCGCGAGCATTATCGTGGCAGTTTTGCGGATTGGCTGGGGCGGGGCGGAGCTGTCGCTTTCGGCCCGGACGATTGACCGTGCCCTCCCTGGGGCGGCGCGCCAATGCACATAATAGTAATATGTCCAGCATTGTGCACTGCAGCGCCAATCGGTATTCATGTGCGCTCACGCACTTGTAATTTGGCTAAAGTGCGGCACGTATATGACGCAAATTTTTAGGGCGTGTCGTTTGCTTGGCTTTGAGTCACCGACCGTCGAGACAGGGCAGAAGTCATGCAAACCAGAATGTTTGCTCGTTCTTTCTTCGCGGCGGCACTCTTGCTTGCCGGCGCGGCGTCGGTGTCGGCGCAACAGCCCGGCGGAGCTCCGCCGCCGGTCACCGTTGCCAAGCCGCTCGTCAAGAAAATCATCGACTATGATGAGTTCACCGGCCGTTTCGAGCCGATCGATGCCGTTGAGGTCCGCTCTCGTGTGGGCGGCTATCTCGAATCCGTCGACTTCGAGGACGGCGCCTATGTCAACAAGGGCGACCTTCTCTTCGTCATTGATCGCCGGCCCTTCAAGGCGACGCTCGATCAGGCGGAAGCCACCCTGGTGTCAGCCCAGGCCAAGCTGAAATTCGCCCAGGCGGATTTGGAACGTGCACAGTCGCTCTCGCGCTCCGGGAATATTTCCGATCAGCTTCTTGATCAGCGCCAGCAGAATTTCCTGACTTCGAAGGCCGATATCGACGGGGCCGAGGCCGCCGTCCGCCAGGCCCGCCTCGACTATGAGTTCACCGAAATACGCGCTCCCATCGCCGGGCGCATTGGCCGGAAGCTCGTCAGTGTCGGCAATCTGGTGACGGCCAACAGCACGCTGCTCACCACGATTGTTTCCCGCGATCCCATCTATTTCTACTTCGACCTCGATGAGCGGTCCTTCCTTGCCTACAACAAGGTGTTCAACCTCGTTGCCGACAGCATGACGAAGACACGGCCGGTCGAGGTGAAGATAGCCCTGACGGACGACCGTGAGCCCAGCCATACGGGGACGCTCGACTTCGTCGACAACCGGATGGATCAGGCGACTGGCACGATGCGGGCGCGGGCCATCGTCAAGAATCCGGATTTCAAGATCTCGCCCGGCCTGTTCGGCCGCGTGCTGTTCCCGGGTTCGCCCGAATATGAGGCCATCATGATCCCGGATGAGGCGGTCGCCACCGACCAGGATCGCCGCCTCGTGTGGGTGGTGGCGGATGATGGCACGGTCTCGCCGCGTATCGTGCGTCTGGGGCCGAAGTCGAACGGCTATCGCGTTATCCGCGACGGCTTGAAGGGGGACGAGACGATCGTTGTCGTCGGCCTGCAGCGCGTGCGGCCCGGCGGCAAGGTCACCCCGCAGATGAGTACCTTGGCGCCGCAACGACAATAGCGAGGTCGTCGCCCTGCGTTCCGGCGGGGCGGGCGGCAGGATTGACAGTCAAATCGTGCCTTTCCCGACAGGACTGGCATGACGGCGCGGCGGGCCTCCTGGCCAGTCGTTGGGCCGTCCGTACGCTAGGAAAGTTTTTCCGATGAAGTTCACGCATTTCTTCGTCGATCGTCCGATCTTTGCGTCGGTCCTGTCCATCGTTTTGGTCATCGTCGGCTATATCTCGTACATCGCTCTGCCTGTTGCGCAGTACCCGGAAATCGCACCGCCCACGATCACCGTGCGCGCAACCTATCCGGGCGCGAATGCCGAGACGGTCGCGGCAACGGTTGCGACGCCGATCGAGCAGGAGATCAACGGCGTCGAGGACATGCTTTACATGTCCTCCTATTCCGCCTCCGACGGTTCGATGACCCTGACGATCACCTTCAAGATCGGCACGGATCTCGATCAGGCGAACGTCCTTGTGCAGAACCGCGTGGCCGTTGCCGAGCCGCGCCTGCCCCAGGAGGTTCGCCAGCTCGGCGTGGTCACCCGCAAGGCCTCGTCCGACTTCCTCATGATCGTCAACATCCAGTCTCCGGATAATACGTTCGATCAGCTCTACCTCTCGAACTACGCCTTGATGCGGGTCCGCGATTCGCTCCTGCGTCTCGATGGCGTCGGCGACATCCAGGTCTTCGGTGCGCGCGAATATTCGCTGCGCGTGTGGCTTGATCCGAACCGGCTCGCTTCCTACGGCCTCACCGGCGGCGATATCGTGTCCGCCCTGCAGGAGCAGAACGTCCAGGTGTCGGGTGGCGCGCTGGGTGCTCCGCCGCTCACGGCGGATGCCAAGGCCGCGTTCCAGCTCACCGTGCAGACGCAGGGGCGCTTCAGCAATGTCTCGCAGTTCAACAATATCATCGTGAAGGCGGGCGAGGCCGGGCGTCTGGTCCGGCTCTCCGATGTCGCGCGCATTGAACTGGCCGCCCGCGACTACACCACCAGCTCCTATCTCAACGGCCAGGAAACGGTCGCCATCGGTGTCTTCCAGCGGCCGGGGACCAACGCCCTGCAGGCGTCAAACGACGTGATCGCCAGGATGGAGGAGTTGAAGAAGGACTTCCCCGCGGGGATGGACTACTCCATCGTCTACAATCCGACGAATTACATCCAGGCCAGCGTGAACGAGGTCTACAAGACCCTGTTCGAGGCGGTCATTCTCGTCGTCATCGTGGTGCTCGTCTTCCTGCAATCCTGGCGGACGGCCATCATTCCCATCATCGCCATCCCGGTGTCGCTGATCGGCACCTTCGCGATGATGGCCGCCTTCGGATTCTCCCTGAACACGCTCACATTGTTCGGCCTCGTTCTCGCGATCGGCATCGTGGTCGACGACGCGATCGTGGTGGTGGAGAACGTCGAGCGTAACATTTCATTGGGATTGTCACCACGAGACGCGGCTCATCGCACTATGGACGAGGTCGGCAGCGCCCTCATCGCCATCGCGCTGGTGCTCTCCGCCGTGTTCATCCCCACGGCCTTCATTCCGGGCATCTCGGGCCGCTTTTACCAGCAGTTCGCACTGACGATCGCGGCCTCGACGATCATCTCGGCCTTCAACTCGCTGACGCTGTCACCAGCGCTCTGCGCCCTTCTCCTGAAGGCGCACGATCCCCACCACAGGTCGCGCAATCCGCTCGTCCGGGTCGGCAGCTGGCTCGGCAACAAGTTCAACCGCGGCTTTGATCGCACGTCCAACGGCTATGCCCGCACCGTCAAGGGCATCGTCGGCCATAAGCTCGTGCTCCTGGTCGCCCTCTGCGTCTACGGCGGCCTCATTGCGGCGACGGTTCACGCAAGCCGTATCGTTCCGACGGGCTTCATCCCGGCGCAGGACCAGGGCTATCTCATCATGGTCATCCAGCTGCCGCCGGGCGCATCGCTGGAGCGCACCGATGCCGTGGTCCAGAAAGCAACGAAGATCGCGCTCGATGTGCCGGGTGTGGCCAATGTGATCGGCGTTCCGGGTATCGATGGGTCGACCTTCACGGTGTCGTCGAATTCCGCCGTGGTGTTCACGCCGCTTGATCCCTTCGAGGAACGGTTGGCGAAGGGCCAGACGGCCAACAGCATCGCGGGCATCCTGGTTGGCCGGCTGCAGGCCATCCAGGAGGCCTTCACCATCGCGGTGCCGCCGCCGCCGGTGCAGGGCCTCGGCAATGCGGGTGGCTTCAAGATGCAGCTTGAGGACCGCAATGGCGTCGGCGTGCGCCAGGTTCTGGCCGCCGCCGGCGACATCATCGCGCGGGCCAACCAGGATCCGAACCTCGTGCGTGTGTTCACCACCTTCGGCGCCAACACCCCGCAGGTCTATATCGACATCGACCGCACCAAGGCGCGCATGCTCGACGTGCCGGTGTCCAATATCTTCGAGGCGCTGCAGGTCAATCTCGGCTCGGTCTATGTGAACGACTTCAATGCCTTTGGCCGCATCTATCAGGTTCGCGCCCAGGCCGATGCGCGTTTCCGGATCGAGGCTGATCAGATTTCACGCCTCCAGGTCCGTAACAGCTCAGGTGGTCTCGTTCCGCTCGGTTCGCTGGTCGAGGTCAGCAATGTGGCCGGCCCCAACCTGATCCAGCGCTACAACATGTACACGAGCGTGCCGATCCAGGGCGACACGGCGCCGGCCGTATCCTCCGGTGCCGGTATCGCGGCCATGGAACGCATCGCCAACGAGCTCTTGCCACCCGGCATCAGCTACGAATGGACCGACATCGCGTTCCAGGAGCAGCAGGCGGGCAACACGGCCATCTTCATCTTCGCGCTCGCGGTGCTGTTCGTGTTCCTGGTGCTGGCTGCGCAATATGAAAGCTGGACCCTGCCGCTTGCCATCGTGCTCATCGTGCCGCTCGCGGTGCTGTCGGCGCTCGTGGGTGTCATGCTGCGCGGCATGGACAACAATATTCTGACGCAGATCGGTTTCGTGGTGCTGGTCGGCCTGGCGGCAAAGAACGCGATTTTGATCGTCGAGTTCGCGCGGCAGTCGGAGAATCACGGCAACGGGCCGGTGGCCGCGGTTGTCGAGGCTTGCCGCCTGCGCTTGCGCCCGATCCTGATGACCGCTTTCGCCTTCATTCTCGGCGTCATTCCGCTGGCGATCGCGCAGGGCCCGGGTGCGGAAATGCGCCAGGCACTCGGCACGGCGGTTGTGTTCGGCATGACCGGTGTGACATTCTTCGGTTTGTTCCTCACGCCGGTCTTCTACGTCGTCCTGCGGTCGCTCAGCTTGTGGTTGCGGCCGGCGAGTAAGACGGTTCCCGAGGAGCCAACGGCGTCGACGCACGCGTGAAGCGATAGGAGGAAGAGGCGATGACGGCACGCAAGTTCGGTATTGGACAACCTGCCCGTCGCATCGAAGACCTCCGCTTCATTACCGGCGTGGGAACCTACACGTCGGACATCCTGCCCGCGGGGACGGCCCACGCCGTCCTTCTGCGCAGCCCCCATGCCCATGCGCGCTTTAGCTTCGACGATCTCGAAACTGCGCGCGCCATGCCGGGCGTGCTCGCGATCCTGACGGCCGCGGACATCGCTGAGCTTGGCGAGTTGCAATGCCTCGCCAGCGTCACGAACTACGATGGCTCGCCGCTCAACCGCACCTCCTATCCTGTGCTGGCGCGGGACGTGGCGTTGCATGTGGGCGATGCGATCGCCTTCGTCGTGGCCGAGACCGAGCTCGAGGCGCAGGAAGCGGCTGAGGCGATCACGGTCGATTGGGAGCCACTGCCCGCCGCTGTCGACATCGATGCCTCGTTGGCGCAGGGCGCCGCTCTCGTGAGGGCGGAACGCGGCAGCAATGTCGCTTTCGAGACCAGAATTGGCGACGAGGCGGCGGTGGACGCAATATTCGCCAAGGCGGATCGTGTCGTCGGTCTCGATATCGTCAACAACCGCCTTGTTTCCAACTATCTGGAGACGCGTGCGTGCCTTGCCGAATACGACAAGGCGGATGGCCGCTGGACTATCACTCTTGGCAGCCAGGGCAGCCATGACATTCGCGACAATCTCGCGAAGAACCTCTTGAAGGTTGATCCGGCGCGCATCCGTGTCATCACGCCGGATGTGGGCGGGGGCTTCGGCACGAAGATCTTCATGTATCGCGAATATCCCCTGTGCGCGGTGGCGGCGCAGCGGCTTGGGCGTCCCGTTCGTTGGGTCGCCGGCCGGGGGGAGCATTTCCTCGCGGACACCCATGGACGGGCGAACGCCACGCGGGCCGAGATGGCGCTCGACAAGAAGGGGCGTTTCCTCGCCCTCAAGGTCGATCTGCGCGCCGATATTGGCGCCTATCTCTCTCAATATGCCCCCTATATCCCGACAGAGGGCGTCCGCATGTCGCCGGGATGCTACGATATTCCCGCGTTCTTCGGCCGTGTGCGCGGGGTCTATACCAACACCACGCCGGTTGATGCCTATCGCGGCGCTGGCAGGCCGGAGGCGGCTTATATGATCGAGCGTCTTGTCGATCATATCGCGCGCAGCACCGGCTCGACGCCCGACGCGATCAGGGCGCTCAATTTCATCAAGCCTTCGGCCATGCCGCATCGGACCCAGACGGGACGTCTCTATGACACCGGGGAGTTCGAGGGGCATATGCGTCAGGCCATGGAGAACGCCGACTGGGCCGGTTTCAGGGACAGGGTGAAGGCCTCCCGGCGCGCTGGGCTTCTGCGGGGAATCGGGCTCGCCACCTATATCGAGGCCTGTTCGGGCGGCGGTGCCGAATCGTCCACCGTGAGCCTCGACAAGGACGGGTCCTTCAAGGTGACAATCGGCACGCAATCGAATGGCCAGGGTCACGCGACGGCCTATGCGCAGATCGTGTCGGAGCATTTCGACGTGCCCCTGGAACAGGTTTCCGTGCTCCAGGGAGATACCGACGCCATCGCCACGGGCAGCGGCACGGGGGGCTCGCGTTCAATTCCGGTCGGCGGCGCGGCACTCGCGCGCGCCAGCGGCGATCTCGCGGACAAGCTCAAGCGTCTGGCCTCGGAGGCTCTGGAGGCGGGCGTCGCGGATCTCGAAATCGAAGATGGGCGAATCCATATCGCCGGCACGGATCGTGCGATGACGTTGAGTGAAGTCGCGGCGCTTCCCTCCGCCACGCCGGCGGCCGTGACATCGGCGGAGGCGTGGACACCGCCTGAGCCGACCTATCCCAACGGGAGCCATATCTGTGAGGTGGAGATCGACCCCGATACCGGTGTCGTCGCCATCCAGCGCTATACCGTCGTCGACGACTTCGGCCGGGCGATGAACCCTCTGCTTCTCGCCGGGCAGGTTCATGGTGGCGCGGCGCAGGGGATTGGCCAGGCACTCCTGGAACGCACGCTATTCGATGCGGATGGCCAGCTCATCACCGCGTCGCTGATGGATTACGGCGTCCCGCGCGCTGATCTCATTCCATCCTTTTCCTTCACGACGCGGAATGTGCCGTCGACCACCAATGCGCTGGGCATGAAGGGGGCCGGCGAGGCCGGAGCCATCGGCGCCTGCCCGGCGGTGATCAACGCCGTCGTGGATGCGCTGCACCGCGCCACCGGTCTCATGCATATCGATATGCCAGCGACACCGGATCGTATCTATGCGGTTCTTGCGCAAGCCGATGTGGCTGCGGCTTAAATGCCGCACCTGCCGGTTGTGGTGATTTTTCACAAGGTCGTCATTAGAATACGTCCAATTCGATGTTAATCATGAGCCGTGGTCCGTATCGCACGGGAAAAGCTCATGATTCGAAGTGTTTTGGTTGTTATGGGTCTGGTACTCGGGGTAACTGCCGGGATCGCACAGACTGATCCCATCGCCGAGCGGCAGCAGGAGATGAAGGACAACGGGCAAGCCTCGCGCATAGGCGCCGGCATGGTTCGGGGGCAGGAGCCTTTTGATCTCGCAAAGGCCCAGCAGGTCTTCAACACCTATATCCATACGGCCGATAATTTCGGCAAGCTGTTCCCTGATAGCTCGAAGACGGGCAAGACCGCGGCCTCGCCGAAGATCTGGGAGGACCGCGCCGGCTTCGATGCCGCGCTCGCCAAATTCGGCGAAGAGGCCCGCAAAGGTTTGGCCGAGACGAAAGATCTTGAGACCTTCAAGGTCGCCTTTTCGGCGATCGGGCGCAGCTGTGGCGCTTGCCACGAGGGGTTCCGCGTCAAGCAGAACTGACGCGTAGGCGCCGCCCACGCTGGGTATTGCCGCCATCGGGCCGGGCTGGCCGGGCGGCAGCCCATCTCGATAATCGACAGGCTCGGGGGTTAGGCCCCCGGGTACTAAACCTGTTGGGGATTGCCCATGAAGCGGCTTCTGAGCGGTTTGATCCTGCTTGCGATCATCGGTGCGGCCGGTTTCTGGGTGCTGACGAGTCCGCGCTGGCAATCCCAGGATATCGGCCCCATTCCAACGGATGCGCCAAACCTGGAGAATGGCCGCGCGCTGTTCATGGCTGGCGATTGCATGGGCTGCCATGCGACGCCGGGTCAGGATGACAAGCTGCGGCTTGGCGGCGGGCTCGCGCTGACATCCAACTTCGGCACGTTTCACGTGCCCAATATCTCCCCCGACACCCGCGATGGCATCGGCAACTGGACGGTCGAGCAGTTCGCGCGGGCGATGCACGCGGGGGAGGGGCCCGATGGCCAGCATCTCTATCCCGCGTTTCCCTATGCCTCATTTCAACGGATGACGGCACGTGATCTGCGCGATCTCTTCGCCTTCATCAAGAGCCTGCCGACGGTTGAAGGACAGGCTCCCGGCCACGAGCTCAAGTTCCCGTTCGCCATCAGGCGCGGCATAGGCCTCTGGAAAATCCTCTATCTCGACGGAGAGGTGTTCAAGCCCGATCCGGCACAAAGCGCGTCCTGGAACCGGGGGGCCTATCTCGTGGAAGGCGTCGCTCACTGCGCCGAGTGCCACAGCCCGAGGGACGCGCTCGGCGGCATAGTCCCCGATCGCCGCTTCGCGGGCGGGCCCAATCCGGAGGGGCGTGGCTATGTCCCCAACATCACACCGGATGAGGCGACCGGCATCGGGAAATGGTCGAAGGAGGAACTGGTCGAGCTTCTGACCACGGGCTTCACCCCGACCTTCGATTCGGTCGGGGGCGGCATGGCCGCCGTCGTTGCCGGCACCTCACAGCTCAGCCCCGAGGATCGCGAAGCGATCGCGGAGTACATCCTGTCGCTGCCGCCACGCACGGCAACGCCGCGCGCAAACTGAGCCCGCAACCGCGCAAGGATGCGATCGCGCCGCTGGTGTTCCGGTCAGTCGTGGCTGAGGATGTTCAGGAGCCGCCCGAAGGGATCACGGACAAAAAAGCGGCGCACGCCCCAGGGCTCCGAGGCGGGCCCATAGGCGATCGCATGCCCGGCCTCGGTCAGCTTGCAAAGGATCTCGTCCAGGTTATCGACTTCGATGGAGAGATCGGGAACGGGCGTATCCGAGCCGCCCTGGGTTGCCACGCTGAGTTGAGGCGTGGTCGGCGCGTCACTTGCGAAGGTGATGATCCAGCCATGATCCATGGCAACATCCATGCCGAGGATGTCGCCGTAGAAGCGACGGGCCGCATGGATGTCCGTCGTGCCGATATTCGCGACTATGCGCCTTACCGCCATCGTCCCGATCTCCGCAGGGACCCTGCAGAACGCCTTGTAACGGCTGTCAGTCCATCACCGCCGCTTTGAGGATGCAGACCATGACCGCGCGGGCCGGGCCGTCGCTCGTGCAGCGCACGGTATGCGGACGATCACAGCGGTAGCGCAGGCTCTCGCCGCCACGGGCAGACTGGAGAATGCCCGCGACCTCGACCGTGAACTCGCCCTCGAGAACGGACAGGCATTCGATCGAGCCGCGTTGATGGGCATCCGAGTCGAGCACCGCGCCCGGCTCCGCCTGGATGTCGTACCATTGGAGCCATTCGACGGTCTTGATCCAGCCGATGATCGCGAGCCGCATACGGCCGTCGTCGGAGACGAGGATAGGGGTATCGGCCCGTGATGATTTTTCGATGAAGGGCTCGTCGTCGCCGGACGCGAGGACGCGCTCGATCGAGACATCGAGGGCCTGACTCAGGCGCCAGATCGTCGCGAGCGTCGGGTTGGTCTCGTTGCGCTCGATCTGGCTGATGATGGATTTTGCGACGCCCGACTGCTCCGCAAGCTCCGACAGCGACAGATTATAGGCTTTGCGTAGCCGCTGAACCGTCTTGCCGAGTTGGCCGGACAAGAGCTGCGCGCCAGCTTCCATTTCTCGCGTGCGATCCTTGCCCTCGACGGCCATCAATCTGCCTCATGATTTCGGAATAGCGAACAAGCGTTTGCTATGACGGACGCAATGTGACCGCGTCGTGCTGATCAATCAAGCCTTGTTCGTCCACCACCGGTGAAAGTGATGGACGGGACCGTGACCGGAGCCGATGGTCAACTGGTCGGCGGCCGCCAGTGCCGCCGTGACATAGGATTTGGCCGCGCCGACGGCCGCCTTGAGATCAAGACCCTTCGCGAGCCCCGCTGCGATGGCTGACGACAAGGTGCAGCCGGTGCCGTGGGTGTTGCGGCTTGCGATGCGTGGCGCGCTGAAGCGATGCACCTCCTTGCCGTTGAGCAGGAGATCGGTGCTTTCGGGGCCATCGCCATGGCCGCCCTTGATCAGGACGGCTTCGGTGCCGAGCGCGAGAATGAGCCGGCCCTGCTCGATGATATCGTCCTCGTCATGGGCCACGGGCCCGTCCACCAGCGCCGCCGCCTCGGGCAGGTTCGGCGTGATGATCCGGGCGCGCGGGATAAGGCTCCGGCGCAGCGCGGTAATGGCGTCGGGTGCCAGCAGCCGGTCTCCGCTGGTCGCTACCATGACCGGGTCCAGCACCACCTGCCGCTGGCCATGCCGCAGCAGCCCGTCCGCAACGGCCTCGATGACGCTGGCTTGCGACAACATGCCGATCTTTACCGCGGCGACGGCGAGATCCGAATAAACGGCATCCATCTGCGCGGTCACGAACTCCGGCGGGACATCGTGAATGCCACGCACGCCGTGGGTATTCTGGGCCGTCAGGGCGGCGATCACGCTGGCGCCATAGACGCCGAGCGCCGAGAAGGTTTTCAGATCTGCCTGGATACCTGCGCCGCCGCCGGAATCGGAGCCGGCAATCGTGACCGCGATCGGTGTCATGAACTCAACTCCCATAAGGTCACTTCGCCGGCTTCTGCCGGGGCCCTCAGGACAAGATCCCCCGGGCGAAGAACCGTCGCGCCAAGAACCGTCGCGCCAAGGTCTCTCGCGCCGAGCCTCAGGCCGGACGCCCACGCGCGGCGAGTGCCTCGTCGACGACGGCGCGCAGGCTGGCCGCGGCGGCTGCGACATTCTCCTGCATGAACAGCGCGGATATCACCGCGACGCCGTCCGCGCCAGCGGCGATGACCGCGGCGGCATTGGACACGTCGATCCCGGCGATCGCGCCGACCGGTTTGCCCGGAGCCGCGGCGCGGGCGACCGCCGCGACTTTCGCGAAGCCGCGCGCACCGAGCGGCAGTTCCGGATTGGCTTTGCTGACGGTCTCGAATACGCCGCCGATGCAGCCGTAGTCGAGCGGCTGCCCCTCCATCCCACGCGCGTCAGCTTCAGTCTTGAGTGTCAGCCCGATGATCGCCTCTGGGCCGAGGAGGCGGCGCGCATCGGCAATCGCCATGTCGGTCTGGCCCACATGGACACCTTCGGCTTCGGCCGCGAGCGCGACATCGATACGGTCATTGATCAGGAGCGGTACGCCGGAGCCCGCAACGGCGGCGCGGATAGCGCGCGCGGTCTCCACGAGATGGCGGGTTTCACCGTCCTTGTCCCGGTACTGCAACAGCGTGGCGCCGCCCTCGACGGCCGCGCGGGCCATCTCCGGCAAGGAGCGGCCCTTCGTGCGCCTGGGATCGAGGATCGCGTAAACGCGAAGGTCAACTTGTGGCATCACTACCCTCATTGCTGCCGGTGTCCACATCGTTCCTGCGAGGTAATCCTCGACGGGGACGATCGCAACGGGTCGGTCATGGCAAGAAGATGACGCCTTGGCAAGCCGTTGCGGGTCTAGCGAGACGGCTTGTCGAGCGCATCCCTGGCCCTGGGGGGCGAACCAGGGGGGATGGCAGGAATGAAAAAAGGCCGCGATGGATGCCCGTCGCGGCCTCGAGTCGGTTGAGCAGGGAGGTCAGCTCAAACGGTATGGGTTGGTCCGGCCTTGCGGGCCGCGCGCTCGGCGTAGCTGTGATGATGCTGGCGCCACACCAGGAACACGCCCGAGGCAATGATGATGCCCGATCCGAAGACCACTGCGGGGACCGGAAGCTCCGCGAAGAGGAACCAGCCGATAAGGCAGGCCCAGATCATTGTCGTGTATTCGAAGGGCGCGATCAGCGACGTGTCGGCATGCCGGTAGCTCATGGTGAGCAGGATCTGGCCGATGCCGCCGGCAACGCCGATGGCAACGAACAAGGCGAACTCACGCGGTGAAGGCAAGACCCAGTTGCCGAGCACGATCGTGCTCAGGCCCAGCGTGCTCATCAGGACCACGAAATAGAACACGATGGAGCCGGTGCGCTCGGTGTTGATGAGCTTGCGCACCTCGATGGTGGTGCTGGCGTTGCAGAGCGCGGCGAAGAGGGCGAACATGAGGCCGATGGTGACCGCGGGAGAGGCAGCGCCGGACATCAGAGCGCTCGACGCGACATGCGGCGTCAACATCACCAGCACACCCACGAAGCCGATGCAGACGGCCAGCCAGCGATAAGCCTGAACTTTTTCCCGCAGGAAGATCGCCGCCAGGACGACGACGAGCAGCGGCGCGATGTAGCCGATGGCGATTGCATCCGAGAGCGGCAGCTTGGCGAGGGCCGCGAAGCCCAGAAACATGCCGCAGCCGCCGATCAGTCCGCGCTTGATGTGCCCGCCGATGTTCGTCGTCCGCATCGATGCCATGATCTCACGGCGAAAGCCGAGCCACACAAGGAGTGGCAGGATCGTGAAGAACGAACGGAAAAAGACGATTTGGCCGGTCGGGAAATCCTGACCGACCGATTTGATGCCCGCGGCCATCAGCGTGAAGAACAGAGCCGATACGACCTTGAGCGATATACCTAGGAGGGGGTTCACGGCGGGGGACCAGATTTATGCAGCTGCTGCCTTCATACTGGGCAACCCCCTTGGAGCCAATATCGAAAGCAGCAGGTCAGCTATGCGTCCGGCGCGATGGTGTGTATTTCCTCAGGTTACTTTTAGGAGGAAATTAATTGATCTGCTGCGGATGCAAGAAGAAACATGGTTTATCCTTGTTAGGGATGCCAATATTAAGTCATAATCTTGCCATCATCTAGGCAGGCCGAGATCCCCCATGTTTTGGCTTCGGCGCGGGCCTGCGTCACGAAACTGCAATCGGAATCGGGTTTTTGATAGCCCGCACGGCGGTATGCGCGCTGTGCTCCGAGCAAGCTGACGCGGAAGGCTGGAGCCTTGCGGAACGACGTTGTGCGAACGAAAGCCCTGTTCATTTCTGATGTGCATCTCGGTACCAAGGGATGCCAGGCGGATATGCTGCTTGATTTTCTGCGGTTCCACGACGCCGATACGATCTATTTGGTCGGTGACATCGTCGACGGCTGGCGGCTGAGGCAGAAGTGGTACTGGCCGCAGGCGCATAACGACGTCGTACAGAAGATGCTCCGGAAAGCACGCAAGGGCTGCCAGATCATTTATATTCCAGGTAATCACGACGAGTTTCTTCGTGATTACGTGGGGTCGAGCTTCGGCGGCGTGTTGATCATGGAATACGCGATCCACGAAACCGCCAACGGCAGCCGGTATCTTGTGACGCATGGCGATCAATTTGACATGGTGGTGCGCCACGCCCGCTGGCTCGCGTTCTTTGGTGATCGCGCCTATGGCTTTGCGCTATTCGTGAACACCTACCTCAACGTCGCGCGCCGTCGCCTCGGGCTGACCTACTGGTCGTTGTCCTCCTGGGCGAAGCTTAAGGTGAAGAACGCGGTGAACTACATCGGCCGCTTCGAGGAACTGCTCGCCTCGGAGGCGCGTCGCCACGAGGCCGACGGCGTCATCTGCGGCCATATCCACCACGCCACGATGCACGACGACTATGGCGTCCGCTATATCAATACAGGCGATTGGGTGGAATCCTGCACGGCGCTCGTCGAGCACTATGACGGCCGTTTCGAGATCGTGCACTGGGGACGCTCGCGGGAGCCGAATGCCGTCGTTCCCCTTCAGGAAGTGGCGGCCTGATGCGTGTTCTCATCGCCACGGATGCCTGGCACCCGCAGATCAACGGGGTCGTGCGCTCGCTTGAGAACGTAGCGCGGGAAGCACCCGAACTCGGTGCGGAGATCGTCTTCCTGACGCCGGACATGTTTCGGACCTGGCCGATGCCGAGCTATCCGGAGATCAGGCTGGCGGTCGCCTCCGCCTCTTCGGCCCGGCGCAAGATGGCCGCGTTCAAGCCGGATTTCGTGCATATCGCGACCGAGGGGCCGATAGGGCTCGCCGCACGGCGCGCCTGTCTCAGGGAAGGCCAGTCTTTCACGACGAGCTATCACACACGCTTCCCCGAATATCTCGCGGCGCGCCTTCCCGTACCGACGGCCTGGAGCTATGCCGCGCTCAGGCGTTTTCACAACGCCGGCGCCGGCATCATGGTGAGCACCCGCACGATCGAGCGGGAACTCGCAGCGAGGGGGTTCGGCCCACTGATGCACTGGTCGCGCGGGGTCGATGCATCGCTTTTCCGGCCCAGGCCTCATTCCGCGCGGCCTTTCGCGGGGCCGGTTTTCCTTTATGTAGGCCGCGTTGCGGTCGACAAGAATATCGAGGCCTTCCTGAAGCTCGACCTGCCGGGAACAAAGGTGGTGGTTGGGGACGGCCCGGCGCGGCCCACCTTGCAGGGGACCTATCCTGAAGCCCGCTTCCTCGGAAGCCTCACAGGCGAGGCGCTCGCGGAGGTCTATTCCGCCGCGGATGTCTTCGTGTTTCCCAGCACGACTGATACCTTCGGCATCGTGCTTCTGGAGGCGCTGGCAAGCGGCCTGCCCGTGGCCGCCCTGCCGGTTGCGGGACCCATCGATGTGATCGGCTCATCGCAATGCGGCGTGCTGGACCATGATCTGAGGAAAGCCGCACTTGCGGCGCTGGAGATCCCCCCTGCGCGCTGCCGGGCCTATGGTCTCACCTTCACCTGGCAGGCCAGCGCCCGTCAGTTCCTCGATAACATCCGTCTGGCGCATGGCACGGCATCGGCCGGCGTCGCCGGTTTCGCCATCGCTTCCTGAAGCGCTCTGGCGCTTGGTTCGCTAGGTGAACCGACGGAGCTTTTCCGAAGCGCTCATGGTGGTGAGGCCGGCCAGAATCTCACCAGGCGAGCGAATGGGTTTGCGTAGCCCGGGCCGTGCCGAGGACGCCTGGCGCGCTACCAGCGCTTCCAGTTGCTCGCGAATGCTGGCGGTGTTGTGCATCACTGTCTGCTGGCTGGCGGCCTGTTCCGCATTATTGACGACGAGCCGCACCGTTTGTGGCAGGTCCGGTTCGATGATTTGCTCTCCGCGCAGGGTGGGCTCGGGCCTTGTCGAGGCGTCGCAGGCCTCGACTGCCTTCGCCAACCGCTGTTCGATCTGGTCCATCAGGCGCGCCAGAAGGCGGAAGCGCTCGCTGATCGCCATGCTGTTCGCGGCGACTGCATAGAGGCTCGTCAGGCGATCCCGAACCGCGCTGTTGGCGATATCGTCGTGTGTATTCCCGGCTGACTTCTTGCTCCAGGCTATTTCCTGGATCAGTTCGGCTGCATCGATGACGGCAGCTGTCGTTTTGTCCTGTGCGCGCGCCAAAGTCATGAACGGGTCTTCGCTGGCCTCCCGGTCGAGCGCTGGCTGGCTTCCCGGCGCGAGAGCGATCTCGATACGCGTGCGCTCGATCAGGCGTTGTATCTGGACGAGGCGGAAGCGCTGTCGGTCGCGATCATCCTCCCCCGCGTCCGTGTGCTCCGCACGGCGACTGCTACCCTGGAGGCGGCTCAATGCGTCGATCAGAGACTGGAGATCGGCATGGCGCTGGCGGCGCACATATTCCGCCAGAAACCAGCGTCCGCGCTCGGTCTCGGTGAGGGCCCGGGCGATTGCATCGTAGGTCGGTGACGACTCGATGGGACTGGCTTCGGATGTCAGCATATGGTGCTCGGGTCGTTGGGCGCGTCGGCATGCAGGCTCATTCGACCCAACGATACGAGCCTCAGCGTAAAGGATCCTTTTACGCTGGCGGCAGAGTCGGATTTTTCCTCACCCCCAGAGCTCTCGTGTCGGCGGGCTGACGACGCTGCCTTCATAGAGTAGGCCGAAGGGCCGATCTTCCGCGAGAAGGAGGGGGCCGTCGAGGTCGACGAAACGCGCCCTCGGTGTGAGGAGCATCGCCGGTGCCATGGCGAGAGAGGTGCCGACCATGCAGCCCACCATGATGCCGAAACCCCGGGCCTCGGCCTCCGCAACGAGGGCCAGCGCTTCCGTCAGCCCACCCGTCTTGTCGAGCTTGACGTTGACGACGTCATAGAGCCCCGCCAGGCGGACGAGGTCTTCCCGGGTGTGCAGGCTTTCGTCCGCGCCGAGCGGGATGACGCCGCGATGCGCGGCGAGGTGGTGGTCCTCGCCTACCGGCAGGGGCTGCTCGACCAGCGCGACGTCAGCACGCTGGCAAGTCGCGAGGTTCTCGGCCAGCGTTTCGGGCGTCCAGGCCTCATTGGCGTCGGCGATGACGACTGAGTCGGGCGCCGCGGCGCGCACGGCGGCAATACGCGCGGGATCGCCGGCGCCGCCAAGCTTGATCTTGAGGATGGGGCGGCCGCTGCGCTGCGCGGCCTCGGCCATCGCGGCTGGCGTGTCCAGGCTGATGGTATAGGCCGTCGTTGTCCGGGAAACGCGCGTGAGACCTGCGAGCACATGGGCGGGAACCCCTGTCATCTTGGCCTCGAGGTCCCACAAGGCGCAGTCGAGCGCATTGCGCGCCGCGCCTGCCGGCAAGGCTTCACCGAGGCTTTGGCGATCGAGACCGCCCTCGATCGCCGCGCGCTGGCTTTCAATGGTCGCGGCAACGCCCTCGACACTCTCTCCATAGCGAGCGTAGGGCACGCATTCGCCGCGACCGCTATGGACGCCGTCGCTGATCGTCGCCGTCACGACGACGGCTTCCGTGCGGGCACCGCGGGAGATGACGAATTTTCCCGCGATCGGGAAGCGTTCGATGGCGACGGCGAGACGGCGCGACATGACAGACCTTCTGGTGGACCGGATGTGGTAACCACGACTTTCGCCGTGATGTTGCAGCGATGCAGCTTTACCACTTATTCCGTCGGTACGGCATGGGTTTGCTCGACATCGAGGGGTATCGCCGCTATCCGTGATTGCAGATGCCGTAAACTGGGAATCGTGATGTCCGCTGGGGGGGTGGATGTCGGCTGGCAAGACAGGTGCATGAACGCAGGACCCACCGCCGCGACCGAAGAGGCTGGCAGCGAAATCAGGGCGACGCTCTCCGGGCTTTGGACGGCACCTTACGCGGCCGCTGTCGAGAAAGAGGCGCAGACCCTGATTGACGCAAGCCAGGGAGCCGGCCGCGTCATCCTCGATATTTCAGGTATCCAGCGCCTCGATACTCTGGGTGCCTGGGTGCTTGATCGCACGCGCCATGAGCTTGGCGATCGCGGCTTGCACGCCGATTTCGTGGGCGCGCGTCCTGAGCAGAGCATTCTCCTCAACGAGATCGCCTACCGTAGCGGCAATGAACTAACAAAACGCCGGAAGTCCAAGCTCGTCGATTTTCTGGCGGAGGTCGGCGAGGCTGTGGTCGATGCCGGGCGGGACATGGCGCGCGGCATCAGCTTTCTTGGCGAAACCACCGCCGGGCTTGCGCGCGTTTTTGCCAATCCTCGGCGATTCCGCTTCACGGCCCTTATCAATCAGCTTGAACAGGTCGCCTTCCGGGGCGTGCCGATCATCGCGCTCATTTCGTTTCTTGTGGGTTGCATCATTGCCCAGCAGGGCATTTTCCAGCTGCAACGCTTCGGCGCCGTCACCTTCGTGGTGGACTTGGTCGGCATCCTCGTGCTGCGCGAACTCGGCGTGCTGCTCACGTCGATCATGGTGGCCGGCCGCTCGGGAAGCGCCTTCACCGCGGAGATCGGCTCGATGAAGATGCGCGAGGAGGTGGATGCCTTGCGCGTGATGGGCCTCGATCCCATCGAGGTTTTGATCATCCCCCGCGTTCTTGCCTTGATCATCGGCTTGCCGCTGCTCACCTTCATCTCGGAGATGGCGGCGCTGTTCGGTGGCGGGTTGGTGGCTTGGATCTATGGAGGCATCAGCCCCGAGATCTATCTGGCCCGCCTGCAATCGGCGATCGACTTCAACACCTTCCTCGTCGGCATGATCAAGGCGCCGTTCATGGCGCTTGTCATCGGCCTGATTGCTTCCCTTGAGGGGCTGGCTGTCGCGGGATCGGCTGAATCGCTCGGCCGGCAGGTGACGGCCGCGGTCGTGAAGTCAATTTTCATGGTGATCGTCGTGGACGGCTTGTTCGCGATGTTCTTCGCCGCGATTCGCTTCTGAGGCGCGCATGGACCAGCAGCAGCTCGCATCGACCAACGGAGGGTCCCCAGAGCCGGGCTATGCCGATGATGCGGGCGGCCGCACCGGCGAGCACAATCGCGAGATTGTCATCCGGGTCAGGGACCTGGAGGTCGGCTTCGGCGAGAAGACCATCATGAAGGGCCTGGACCTCGACGTGTATCGAGGCGAGATCCTGGGCTTCGTGGGCGCCTCGGGTATGGGCAAGTCCGTGTTGACCCGTACGATCCTGGGGCTGGTTCGCAAGCGCCACGGCACCATTGAGGTTTTCGGCGAGGATCTTGATGAGCTCAGCGACGATTCGCGTCGGGCTGTGGAGCGGCGATGGGGGGTTCTCTTCCAGCAAGGAGCCCTCTTTTCGGCGCTGACCGTCAAGCAGAACATTCAGGTGCCGATGCGGGAATATCTCAGCATGTCGGAACGCTTGCTGGATGAGCTGGCCATGTTGAAGATCGAGATGGTCGGCCTGAAGGCCGATGCCGCGGACAAGTACCCGTCCGACCTTTCCGGCGGCATGATCAAGCGCGCCGCATTGGCGCGGGCTCTGGCACTCGATCCGGAGATCGTCTTCCTCGACGAACCAACCTCGGGCCTCGACCCGATCGGCGCGGGCGAGTTCGACGATTTGATCGCGACCTTGCAGAAGACGCTGGGCTTGACGGTCTTCATGGTAACCCACGATCTCGACAGTCTTCATTCGGTGTGCGACAGGATTGCGGCACTGGGCGAAGGACGTATCATCGCTCAAGGGTCAATCGAGGCTATGCTGGCATCTGACAATGCCTGGGTGAAGGCATATTTCCATGGCAAGAGAGCGCGCGCAGTGATGGGTGATAGTTAGCAAGCCATGGAAACACGCGCCAACTACGCTCTGATCGGTCTGTTTACCCTTGCTGTCGTCACAGGCGCGTTCCTGTTCGTCTACTGGTTCGCGGCGCTGGGCAGCGGCGGCACGCGCGAATCCTATCGGGTGGTCTTTACAGGGTCCGTCTCCGGCCTTTCGCGAGGCGCCTCGGTGTTGTTCAACGGCCTGCGGGTCGGCGAAGTGCGCAGCATCAGCCTCCTGCCGGAAGATCCGCGCCACGTGGTTGCCATCGTCGATGTCGATTCCGGCGTGCCGATCAACTCGGATACCAAGGCACGTCTCGAATACCAGGGCTTGACGGGCGTCGCCTCCATCCAGATGACGGGCGGCGATCCCAAGGCGGCGCCGCTGGTGGCGGCGGCCGGCCAGCCGATGCCGACGATCTACGCCGACCGGTCGGACTTTCAGGACCTGCTGGAAACGGCCCAGCGGCTGGCGCGGCGCGCCGACGACGTGCTCAACAAGATCGACAGCGTCGTGGGCGATGCGCAGACGCCGATCGCCAACACGGTCCGCAATGTCGAGAAGTTCTCCCAGGCCCTTGGCGACAACTCCGACAACGTCAATCAGCTTCTGTCGAGCGCCGGAGACACGGCGAAGAGCTTGTCGAGCCTGTCGACCAGCCTCGATGCGGCGATCAAGGCTGTCGATACGAACAAGATTTCCGAGATCGTCACTAATGTCGACCGGTTCACGGCCGCCCTCGGCGACAACGCCGGTGACGTGCAGACGATCCTGCGCAACGTGAATTCGCTGACCGCCAAGCTCGACCGCGCGGCCGACCAGGTCGAGGGCGTGCTGAAGTCAGCCCAGGGTCTCCTGAGCTCTCCGGATGGCAAGGGTGCGTTTGACCAGGTTGCCGAGGCCGCGCGGGCCATCCGCACGCTTGCCACAAACCTCGACGTGCGAACCGCCGAGATCACGGCAGGCATCAAGCGCTTTACCGGTCCTGGCCTTGGTAACGTCGAGGCTCTGACGAGTGACGCGCGCCGGACGCTCAACGACCTCAACCGCACCCTGCAGAGTGTGCAGCGTAATCCCCAGCAGTTCATTTTCGGCGCCAAGCCGAATTTGCCAGCCTATAGCGGCCCGCGCTGATGGGCCGGTTCCCTTCACTACACCCGCGCTCTGGAGGCGTTATGATGGGTTCTGCGAGCGAGCCGCGCGGCGGCAGTCCCCGGCAAACGGCTATCGATGGGCGCGGATGGACCGTCCGAGCCTTGTCGTTGATGGTGACCCTCGGTTTGGGCGCCTGCGCCTCACCGCCGCCCCCGACCTTCGATCTCACCGCGCCGAGCAGCGGCTTGAGCGCGCGTGGCGGGCGGCAGCTTGCCGTGACGGAACCGGTTGCCCTTGAGACCCTCAACAGCCAGCAGATCGTCGTCCATGATCGCACGGGAGCCGTATCGAGCCTGAGCGGAGCCCAATGGAGTGACAGGTTGCCAGCTCTCGTGCAGACACGTCTGATCCAGACGTTCACGAATGCGGGCCAGTTGCGCCGGGTCGGGCGGCCGGGCGATGGCACCATCGCCGCTTTGCAATTGGCGACGGAATTGCGCCAGTTCTACATCACAGCGGGCACCGGCGAGGCCGTCGTCCAGATCGCAGCGCGCATCATCGATGCCTCGACAGGGCAGGTGGTTTCTGCGCGTATCTTCACCGCCAAGGTACCCGTTAGTGGCACCTTGTCCGGTCCGGCGGGCGCTGCGGCCTTGGACGAGGCGCTTGGGAGCGTGCTCCGGGATATCGTGCGCTGGGCGTGATCCAGCGCACCGTCGCGATCCGCCATCCCTGATCGTTCGCCGCTTTCAAGCCTCAGGCAAGCCGACGAATGCGTCGTCGTTCCAGCGCCAGCTTGGATAGAGCGCGCTCGGCTGCAGCCTCCCCCTAGCCGTCCATTCACTCCAATCGGTCGCGGCCAGGCGCTCTCATTCTGATTCCGGAAGCGGCGCTATCTCGCTGATCGTGGATTCTTTTTGGGTCGGACGCGCGCTGGTGGGCCATGACCTGGGTGGGATGCCGGCTCAGGCCGAGCCGCCAATTTAAGCGGAGCATGCCTGCAACAGACGGACTTGCAGTAGACGCCCGCCTCCATCGTCTTCAGAGATTGATTCAACGGATATCGCGATAGTCCGCAGGTCCGCGTATTCGCGGGCGGCGGAGCGCAGCATCTGAATCAAAAACGGGCCCGATCTTATTGATCGGGCCCGTTTTTTCGAGAACGTTTCAGTCGAAACGCCCAGTCGCGTGGGCGAGCATCGTATAGACCTTGCCCGTCTCGGACGTCAGGTAGGTCTTGGTCATGACCGAGTCCCTGTCCTTGCGTGACACCTCGGCGAGCAGCCTCTCGAATTCCTCGATGTAGCGGTTCACCGTATCCCTGAACTCGGGATCACGACGATACTTCCGCCGGATCTCCTCGAAGGTCTGTTGGCCCTGGAGCGTATACAGCCGGCGGGTGAAGACGTTGCGTTCACCGCGCTTGTATCGCTCCCACAGCTCAAGCGCAGCGTCGTGGTCGATCATCCGCGCGATATCGACCGAGATCGAGTCCAGAAGCTCGATCGTATGCCGGGGGGAACGCTCGCCGCGTTCCTGAGGGGCAGGCGGCGGGGCGTCCACGAGCTTGGCAGCGAGGTCCGTAGCCTTCGGCGCGGTTTCATCACGCGAGGCCCGCACCAGGAGATCAGACAGCCAGCCACGGGCTCCCGTCGGGTTGGTATCGCGCGCCGGGCCAGGGGCCGGGGTCGGCGCCGCAGCTTCCTCCCGACGGCCTGGAGCAAGGCGCGCGGCCGCATCGGTGAAACTATCGGCGACGGCTGTCGCCTGGGGGCGCATCTGCGCGGACGGCGCTGGCCCACTCGGGCGAGGCGCTGTGCCTTCGGCTGAAGGAGGGGGGCTCCGGCGCACGGGCGCTTCCATGCGCGGGCCGGCATCCCCGCGCTGGCTCGTCCGAGGCTCGGCCACGTCGAGAGACCGGCCCTGGCGGGACACGATATCAGTCAGTTCGTTAAGCGCCTTGATCTGATCAGCCACCACACGTCGCATCGCGGTGGCGCTTTCCTGCGTCTCTCGCGGAAGCTCGACCATGCCGCGCTGAAGCTCCCGGCGCGTTGCATCGAGTTCCTGGCGGATCTCGCCGGAGACAGAGCGCATGTCGTCCGCAATGCCGTGGAAACGTTCGGTCGCTTTGCCGAGACCTTCGCCCATCTCCTTGAGGACCTGTTCATAGGCCTTGCGCAGCGCCGCGGCGGTCTGCTCGCGCTCATGATCGGTCGTCACGCGGATCTGGTTGAACTGCTCGGTGAGCGCTTGTGTCGTCGACTCGGCGTTGCTGGACAGGAGCGTGCCGATCTGACGTGCCTTCTTCTGGGCATCCTCCAGGGAATCGGCCAGCAGCGCGTTGAAGGAGCCCGTGATCTGCTCGATATCACCGGTGCGCTCCGCCACGGCGCCGAGCAGGTTCTCCAGCGTCGCGCGGCGCTTTTCGAGGGCGGCGCCGAGGCGCGTTTCCACACTGTCCAATGTCGAGGCGGCCGTCGCGAGCGCCTGGACGTGATCCGTCGTGAGCTGGGCGACGGATTGGCCCTGGGTTGCGAGCTGCTGGGTGAGCGTGTTGGCGGTCTGAACGGACCCGCTCGACACTTCGCGCAAAGCCTCCACCTGCGCCCCCACCTCGCTGGAGGCGCGCTGCGCCTCCTGGGTCACGGTGGCCAGAACGGTCTCAAGCTCGCGCACGCGGTGGCCGAGGCCCTCCTCGACGCTCGTGAGATTGGTGCTGGCGCCGGCGGTAAGCTGCTGCAGGAGCTGGTTGGCCTCCGACAAGCGGCCGAGCACGCCGGACAGCTCGCCGCGCAGGCGGTCGTTGGTCGCGACCAGCGCGTCGATGGACTGGCTCGTACCCGCGTCGATGGCCTGACGCAGGCCTTCGCTCGACGCGGCGAAGAGTTCGGTCATGTGTTCGCTGCGCTCGCGGACGGCATCGGCCACGGACAGGCCGCGCGCCTCGAGCGTGCGGACAACGGCTTCGCCGATGGAGGCGAGCTCGCGGGCGATCGCCTCGCCCTGGTCGCCAAGGCTGGTAACGAGGTTGGTGCCCCTCTCGCCGAACAGCGATGACAGTTCTGCCATGCGATTGCCGAGGCTCGAGTCGATGGCCTCAGACCGCAGTGTCAGCTCCTCGCTCAAGCGGCGGCCCCGCTCGTCCAGGGTGGTCGAGACCGAATCCAGGCGATCGACGACGCGTTCCTCGAAGCGCGCGACGCGCTGGTCGAGCGTGGAGGCGATCTCCAGGGCACGGCCGCCGAGCGTCTGGTTGATCTCTTCGGCCTTGCGCGAAAGGATCTCGGTAAGGGCTTCGCTCTTGCCGGAGACCATGCTGCCGATCTCGTCGGCCTTGACCTGCAGGGCATGTGTCACGTCGCGTCCGCCTTCGGCGAGGACGCGGGCGATGCCGCTTGTATGGCGGATCAGCGCCTCGCTCAGGGCATTGGCGCGAGCTCCGAGGCCCTCGTCGATGCCGGTGATGAGGGTGTCGAGGTTCTTCGCGATCTCGCCGCTCTTCGCTGCTGAACGCTGTTCGATTGCCGCGATCTGCTGCTCCATGACCTCGGCCGCGGAGCGGCTGCGCTCGACAAGCGCGGTACCGAGTTCCTCGCCATGGGTCGCGAACAGGTCGCGCACGGCGGTAAGTTGCGCCTCGACCACCTCGGTGAAGCGGCCGGTGTCTTTTGCGATGCGGTCCACGAGCGTGCTGCCGTGGATGACGACGGTCTCCTGCAGCGTGCCGATATGGTTGGTCAGCGTCGTGTCGAGCTTCTGGCCTTGTGTCTCCATGAGCTCCTGCAGGCTGCCGATACGCATGCCGAGGGTCGCGATGAGCTCCTGCCCGCCGGTATTGACGAGGTTCTCGAAGCTCGCGAGGCGTGAGGCAAGAGCGAAGTCGAGCGAGCGCGAGCGCGTGTCGACCACGTCTTCGAAGCCGGCAATGCGCTCGCCAATGACCGTGTCGAGCTGCCGCCCGCCCGAGACCACGCTGTCGGTAAAGGCTGCAAGCCTGTTCTCGAGCGTCGAATTGAGACGATTGTTGCCGCTTTCCAGGCTGGTTTCCAGCACGGTCAGCCGGTCATCGAGCGCGGCGGTCAGGCGGCCGGCGCCGCCCTCGACAGTCGTCTCGAGGGCCGACAGGCGCGCGTCGAGCGCTGTCGTGATGCGTCCCGTGCCGCTTTCCACAGTGGTCTCGAAGGCGGAAAGGCGCTGCTGCAGCAGCTGGAGCAGCTGGCCGCCGCCGTTCTTGACGCTGCTGTCGAACGCCGCAAGCCGCCCCTCGACCGTTGTCGCGAGGTGTTCGCCGCCATCCGCCAGGGTCTTGGCGAAAGCCGCGATGCGCTCGTCGAGTGCGGTCGCGAGCCCGCTGCTCCCGTCCTTGATGCTCCCGTCGAAAGCCGAGAGACGCTCGTCCAGCGTGGACGCAAGGTGGGAACTGCCGGCCTCGATCCCTTCGATGAAGGTTGAGATCCGTTCGTCGATGGTGCTGGTGAGCGCGCCGCTGCCGTCCTTGATGTGGCTGCTCAGCACAGCCAGGCGCTCGTCAAACGTATTGGCGAGCTTTTCGCTGCCGTCGCTGAGCGTGGAGCCGAAGTCGGCCAACCTTGTATCAAGCGTGGTCGCGAGCTGGTTGTTGCCGGTCTCCACAAGCTCGCCGAAGGCTTGTAGCCGGCCATCCAGCGACGCGGCGAGCTTGTCGCCGCCGCCGTGGATCGTGGTGCTGAACGCCGCGAGGCGTCCGTCAAGCGCTTCCGCCAAGCGGCCGGTGCCATCCTCGATGCGGTTGTTGAAAGTCGCGAGCCGGTCGTCGAGCGTGGTCGTGAGCTTCTCGCTGCCTTCTTCGACATGACTGCCGAATGCGGCGAGCCGGCTGTCGAGAGCAGCGGCCAGCTTTTCGCTGCCCTGATCGACCGAGTTGTCCAGCGCGGCGAGCCGCTCGTCCAAGGTCAAGGCGAGCTTGCTGCTGCCGCCCTCGATCCTGTTGCTGAAGACCGTCAGCCTGTCATCGAGCGTTGCAACAAGGCGCGTGCTGCCCTTTCCGATGGTATCGCCGAAGACAGCAAGGCGCATATCGAGGGTGTCGGCGAGGCGAGTGGCACCGCCCTCGACGTGGCTGTTGAACGTGGCCAGCCTGCCATCGAGGGTCTCGACCAGGCGGGTGCTGCCATCGCCGATCGCGTTTCCGAAGACGGCCAGACGCGTGTCGAGCGTGTCTGCGAGGCGGGTTGCGCCGTCCTCGACATGGCTGTTGAACGTGGCCAGCCTGCCATCGAGGGCCTCGACCAGGCGGGTGCTGCCATCGCCGATCGCGTTTCCGAAGACGGCCAGACGTGTGTCGAGCGCGTCCGCGAGGCGGTTCGCCCCATCGTCGATTCGGCTGTTGAAGGTGCTGAGCCGTGTGTCGATGGCTGTCGCAAGTTGGTGACTGCCGGTGTCGATCGCCGCGTTGAACGATGCGAGACGTCCATCGAGCGTCGCGGCGAGCTGCTCGCTCGTGCCGTTGATGCGATCGCCAAAGGTCGACAGATGATCGTGCAGGGTGGCGGCGAGTTGTCCGCTTCCCGAGCTGATGCCGGCATTGAGGGCCGCAAGCCGCTCATCGAGGGTTGCGGCAAGCTGGCTCCCGCCCTCGTTGACGCTGGCATTGAGCGCGGCCAGTCGTCCGTCGAGGGTCGCGGCAAGGCGCGCGCCACCTTCGTTGATACCGCCGTTGAGCGCTGCCAGGCGCTCATCCAGGGCGTTGGCGAGCTGCTTGCCGCCGTCGTCGAGACGCAGGCCAAAAGCGGCCAGGCGCTCGTCGATCGAAGCTGTGATCAGCTGGCCGCCGGTATTGATGCTCGTGTTGAAGGCGTTCAGGCGGCCCTCGAGCGTTGCGGAGAGGTGGTGCGTGCCGGCCTGGACGCTCTTGATGAAGGTGGTGATGCGTCCGTCGAGGGTAGTGGAGAGCTGCTGGCCACCTTCAGTGATGCTGGCCTTCAGCGTATCGATACGTCCCGCCAGCGTCTGGGCCAGTTGCTCGCCGCCGCTCTGCAGGGCATTGGACAGCGCAGTCAACTGTTCCTCGATTGTGGCCGCCAACTGGCCGCTGCCGTCCTGGATGCCGGATTGGAACGCCGCGAGCCGCCCGTCGAGGGCCGCGGTCAGATTTCCGCCGCCGGTCGCGATGCTTGCCTCGAAGGCCGCGAGCCTGCCCTCGAGCGAGGACGAGAGCTTGCCGCCGCCGGCCTCGATGCTCTGCTCGAAGGCCGCGAGGCGCTGCAGCAGGGTCTCGTCCAGGTTGCGGCTGCGCTCGTTGATCGTGCGTGCCAGCGTTTCCGCGTTGCGGGCGAGGGTGTCGTTGACGCGCGTGCCCTGCGCTGCCACGGCCAGCACGATTTCATTGCCGGTGCCGCTGAGCAGTTCCTGCGCTTCGGTCGTCTGGTTGGTGATGGCGGCTCGGAACTCGGCCGTCCGGCTCACGAAATCTTCCGCGAAACGCTTGGCGCTGGTCTCGAAGGCGCCTTGGGCGCCGTTTGCCTGCTCGCCGATGAGGGTCGCGACCCGGTCGCCCGTGGCGGACAACGTCTCTTCGAGCGTGCGGCCGTTCGTCTCGATGGTTTCGTGGATGCGATCGCCGGTCGAGGCGAGGCGATCCGCGAGGCTGCCGCCGCGCTCCACGATGGTTTCGGTGACGCCGCGGCCGACCTCCTCGATGCGCTCCGTCACTTCCGTGCCGCGCAGCACGATGGTGCTGGCTACCTTCTGGCCGGCGACGGAGATGGTCTCGTTGAGTTCGCTGCCCTGTTGGGAAATGGTCGTCGCGACACCCGCGCCCACTTCCTCGATGCGGCGGCTGACCTCCGCGCCCCGTTCGCCCAAGGTCGTGCCCAGGGCCTCGCCCGTGGTCCTCAGGGTCTCATTCACCTCGCCCGCCTTGCGAGCGATGCTGTCGGCGATCTCCGAGCCGGTCGCGGCGATCTTGCGCGTAACCTCGACGGAGCTTTCCTGGAGGCCGGCGTTGAGCTTCTGCCCGGTCTGCTCGATGGTCTGCGAGATCTCCAGGCCCTTCTTGTCGAGAAGCGCGGTGACCTCGTTGCTCGCGGTGGCGAGGCGCACATTGACGCTCTCTGCCGTGGCGCTGAGGCGATCGACGAGGCCGGTCCCACGGTTCTGCATCTCGTTCAGCATGCGATCGCTGATCTGATCCAGCGTCTGGGCCATCTGCTCGCCCTTGAAGCCGAGGGACTCGGCGGCCTTCGTGCCCGCCGTCGTCACAGCCTCCACGAGATTGCGGCCGGCCGTCTCAAGTTCCTGGGTGAGATTTTCATGAGCACCCGTGATCGAGCCACGCACGCGGTCGGCGTTCGCGACGATCGCTTCACGCTGTGCGACCAGCTCATCGATCAGGGTGCGGATGCGGATCTCATTGCCCTGGTAAGCGCGTTCGAGCGTGGAAATCTCGCTGCGGACAAGTGTCTCCAGCTCGCCGGCGCGGGCAAGTGCGCGCTCGACGCCGTCACCGATGGCTGCGACCTCGCGGCGAACGGCCTGCGACAAATTGACCACCGCCTCCGAAGCCAATGTTTCCGGCTGGGCGAGACGGACGGCGACCCCGGTCATGGCGCGCGCGACATGACGCATTTCCTGCGTGCGCACGCTCAGGATGGCCAGCACGAAGAACAGAAGCACCGGGCCAATGAGCAAGATGCCCATCAACCCCCAATCCGTCGGGGCGAGGGTGGCGAGCACGTTCTCCACGCCATTGGTGGTGACACCATAGCGTGCGTTGAGGAAGGCGCCCATCGCGATGAGCCAGCACAGCGATGCCAAGGCCGCGAACCAGAGTGGCTCCCGCGAAGGCTTCTGTTGCAAGGTCTGGAGCAGGGCGCCGACGGACTGGCGGTCATCGTTGGCGACGCGCGAAGGATCCGGCGCGATAACGGCGGCGGGGCGAGGGGGATCAATATGGTTCGGCCCGGGGCGGGTCGGTTCCGAAGGCGCGGAATCCCGGCCCTTGCCCGCGAACATCTCGTCATCCCGCGTGTCGGGCAACCGCGTGTCCTTGAGGTCCTTGGAATCGGCGGTTTTCGCCTGGGAGCCCGGCGCCTGCATGTCCGCCACATTCAGCGTCAACGCCTGTTCCAGCGCCGACAGTGCTTCCTGTGTCGGATCAACGAGTTTATTTTCTTTGGCCATGTCGCCGCCTCGCATCGCCCCCAATTTCAAGCGGCGATCAGGGTGCCTCCTCCCCGATCTTGCCGAGTGTGCCGCCGCTATCGGCAAACATTCAGCAAATACCGCTGTTTACCATGAGAGCTTAACCCCCCGACGCCGCAATTGAAACCCGAGGCAAGAGGCAATTGAGAGTTTCGTTAACGGCTTTTTTACCCCTTTTGGCGCTCTCGATCCACGCCGCTATCGGTCATCGTAGAGGTTGCGAAGAATGTTGATGGAGCGGCGATAGCGCTGCATGGTGCCCCAGTCTGTGTGCAACATCTGCATGAACAATGAGCGTGTTATGAGTGAGCGATTCGGAGAGGCTTCCCCGGCCAAAGATGCTGTGGATATTGATGAGGCTTACCTCGATCAACAGACCGGGGGTGACCGCGAGCTCGCGTGCGAGATCATCGGCCTCTTCCGCGATCAGCTTCGCCAGCAACACGCCGTCATCATAGGGCACGGCGATCTGCGCGCGCGCAGCGACGCCGCCCACACCCTGAAAGGCTCTTCCCGCGCCATAGGAGCCTGGAAGATGGCCGCCATCGTCCAGGACATCGAAGGTGCTCTGGCTGACCCCGCAACGCCGGAGCTCAAGATGCTCTTTCGGCGGTTCGATGCGGCCATCGCTGCTGCGGACGTCGCGATGCAGGATATCCTGGCCCGCCCGACCTGACCGCGCGGCCCGCGCCGATCCTGAACCGCTTTTCATTTTACGTGTCGAAGGACAGATGATGACAGCCGTGACTTTTGTGGACGCAGCCGGGACGGCAAGGACCGTCGAGGCGGAAGTCGGCTCCACGGTAATGGAGGTGGCCATCCACAATGGGGTGCCGGGTATCGATGCCGAATGTGGTGGAGCCTGCGCCTGCGCGACGTGCCACGTCTATGTCGAGGAGGCCTGGTGGGATCGGGTGGGGCCTCCCGAAGGCATGGAGGAGGACATGCTCGACTTCGCCTCCGATGTGCAGCCACGCTCACGGCTGTCGTGTCAGATCAGGATTACGCCCGAACTCGACGGTCTCGTTGTCCACACGCCTCCTCGCCAGGGATAAGGACGCTTCTCATGATCGGGCTTTATTGTTGCCGTTCATGGGCGTTCATCGGATATCGTCAGCGACCCGGTCGCGGTGCTGATATCGGTGTATTCCAGAGAAAGTTTCGCGCCCTGGTGTCCCCAGGGGAAGGGTTGCCGGTCGATATTCCGGGCCATGGGCCCGCGGCCGGGTCACAGTGACGGAGGCAATGGATGTACAAGAATATTCTGGTGCCGATCGACATCTCCGATGCCGGTTTCTCGCGCCATTCCATCGACAAGGCGGTGGCCTTCGCCAGTGCGACGGCGGGCTCGGTACGCCTTATCTATGTCAGGTCGATCCTGCCCGTGACCTTCATGGAATTCGTTCCGCCGGACTTCGATACGGAACAGCAGGAGACAGCCGAGACCGATCTTGCGGCGCTTGCAAAGTCGATCGTGGCGCCGGAAATCGCGGTCAGCCACGTGGTGCGCCTAGGCTCGATCTATAATGAAGTGTTGCAGGAATCCGAGGACATGAAGGCGGATCTCATCATTGTCGGCTCGCACAAGCCGGCGATGTCGACCTACTTGCTGGGATCAAACGCCGCGACCATCGTTCGCCACGCCACTTGCTCGGTGCTCGTCGTCAGGGAGTAGACGGACGCCATCTCACCGAGCGAGTGAAGCTGGCTGCGGCTGTCCCGCAGCACGGATCGAAGCGCCGGGGCGCTTCGATCCTTTTTTTTGATCGCTGCCTCAGCCGCGATGATGCGGGCCGCGCTCGGGGCCGCCACGACGGGGGCCGCCGTGCTGATCCATCATGTCGCGCGCCATCACATCGAAGCGCCGCTTCTGCCCGGTGTCCAGGCTCTCGTAGAGCGGCGCGGCCGCGTCGGCCAGCGTTTGCATGGTCTTGGCCCGTTCTTCCATCATCGTGGCCCCTCGGCGGAGGCGCTCGATCATGTCCGGGCGCTCCTTTTTGCCGCGCTCTTCGCGCGCCTCGCGCCATTTGGCCATCCGCTCGCCGCGCTGCTTGGCGATATCCCGCACCGCGGTCTCCAGCGCCGGCCAAGACTTTTCCTGCTCGGTCGTCAGCTTCAATCCAGCCTTGAAGCCCGCGAGACGTGCATCGAGCAAGGCGCCACGGTCTTCCGCCGACAGCCGCATCGGGCCGCGCTTGTGGTCCCGGGTCTCACGGGTTTCCTGCTGCGTGGCGCTGCTTTGGGAGGCGCCCGGCGCGTTGGCGGGCTGCGCATAGCTTGCCGAGAGGGCGCCTGAGCCGGCGACGGCCAATGCGGCAAGGGCGGCTATCATTGTCTTCTGCATATCACTGTCTCCTTCGAGCGAAGGAAAGATTGTGATGTATTCTGCCGAACTTCAAATTAAATTTCGGTAAGTCAACGTCACAATGCTGCCACGAAGTTTAAAATTTTGTTTATTTTTCCTCATATACTTTAATAAAACGACGTATATCGAAGTAAATTTTATGAGTTATTATGTATTTTATGTTTCAATTTGTTTCAGGGCATTTCGATTTGCGTCGTGCGCGTGGGCCTCAGTTTGGGAGTTCTCGTCACGGTGATGTGTCTGCTGTCATCGGTCCCGGTACTTGCGCTCCAAATGCAGATATTGCCAATCTCATGTCATCCGCGAGGTGGTTCGCCCTCGTGGGCTTTGCAAGATCTATTGCGGCCGCTCCGCGATAGAGAATCGACGAGGATTGCGCCATTCGCTCGCCTAGCGCCCTGTTGATGCCGCCTGCGGCAAAGCTGCCCTGGTGCGACCGTGCGGGCCGGCTTTCGCCGCTCAAGCTCGTCACCTTCCTCTGCGTCCTCGCGCCCGGGATCTGGATTGGCTTTTCCTGGGCGATGGGATGGTATGCTCCCAAACCTGTGACCGAGGCCATTCATCAGAACGGGTTGTGGGCGGTCCGTCTGATCCTTGCATCGCTTGCCGTGACGCCGCTGCGCCGGATCGGCAACTGGCCTAAGCTCATACTCATCAGGCGTATGCTCGGTGTGGCGGCCTTCGGTTATGTGGTGATCCACTTCGCGCTCTATTGCCTGGATCAGGGTTTCGATCTCGGCCGCGTGGCGAGCGAGATTGCCCTGCGGATCTATCTCACGATCGGCTTCGTCGCCCTCGTCGGGCTCGCGGCGCTTGCCGCGACGTCCACCGATGCCATGATCCGGCGGCTGGGGCGCCGCTGGCAGACGCTGCATCGCGCCATCTACGCCATAACGCCGCTGGCGCTCATCCATTTCTACCTGCAATCGAAGATCGATGTCACGGAGGCCGTGCTGATGACCGGCCTTTTCGGATTGGCTTTCGCCTATCGCCTGATGCATCGCTTCGCCATACCCCTGAGGGCGGTGCAGCTCGCCGGCGCAGCGGTCGTCACGGGCGCGCTCACCGCCGTCGTGGAGATCATTTGGTATGCGGCGACGACCGGGGCGCCTTGGCAGTTCGTTCTTGAAGCCAATCTTGACGTGGAGACAGCGATCCGTCCCGCGTGGTGGGTGATGGCGGTCGGCTTCGGCATCGCGTTGATCGCCGCCGTGCGCCTGCCGCAGGGCGGCAATCCCAGAAGAGCCGCGCCTCTTCCTGTCAGGGCGGGGGAGGGAGCGACCTCGTCCTGACCACGAATGGTCCCTGGCGCATTGCGCATGAGAACCGGACCATAAAAAAGCAGAACCGGACCATAAAAAAAGCAGGCACGAAGCCTGCTTTTTCTCGATGCGCAAGTTCGGACGCGGCCAGAGGCCTACGGTGTCCTCAGTACCAGAAGGGATCGCCCCAGGGGCCGAAGTCGAAGGCCGTCTGCTGGTTGATCTCGGCCGTCATCTGCTGCTGGTCGGCAAGGTTCTGCTGGAAGGCCATCTGGCGATAGGTCTGGTAGGCCTGCTGATTGCCGTAATACAGGCAGCGACAGATCGTCGGGTCGGCGTAGAAATAGACGACCTGGTTATTCTTGTTCTGCGCGAAGAACTTGTGCGGCGGGAATTTCTTGAGAGCGGCAATCTTGTCGGGGGTGTCCGCCAGCCGCACATTGAAGCCGGCCGCGGTCATCATGTTTTCCTTGTCCTGCACGGCTCCCACGCAGGCACCCAACATCAGGGCGATGCCTGTCAGCACCGCTATCGAAGCTCGTTTCACGGTTACGTCTCCCTCGTTACGCATTGCTTCGCGGCCAAGCTCGACAGCTAGCGCCTGCAGAGGCTCGTCCCCGATCGGCAAGCATCCTGCCAGCCGCGGGCAACTTATGGCGTAATTCCGCTATGAATGCAGCAAAGAATAGCCGCTGTCCGGCCATTATTTACAAGGCCTTCTCCGTTTCTATGCTTGTTCTAATGTGGCGAGCGCCTGGGCAATATCGGCGATGAGATCATCGGCATGCTCGATGCCGATCGACATGCGGATGGTCGCATCAGAGATGCCGATACGTTCCCGCAGCTCTCGTGGCACGCCCGAATGGACCGTCGTCGCAGGATGGCAGACGAGCGATTCCGTGCCCCCGAGGCTGACCGCGAGCTTGACGATCCGGAGCGCGTTGAGGAAGCGGAAGGCTTCATCCTGGCCGCCGGCGATATCGAAGGCGAAGGTTGTCCCTGCCGCCGTGCACTGCCTGAGATAGACGTCGCGCTCCGGGCTGCCCTCGGCGAAAAAGGCGGGATAGTAGACGCGGCTGACCCTGGGATGCCCCGCCAGAAAGCGGGTCACGGCTTCCGCATTGCGGCAGGCGGCGGTCATGCGCAGCGTCAGCGTTTCCAGGGATCGGCCGAGCATCCAGGCCGAATGGGGATCGAGCTGGTTGCCGATGGCCCCGCGCAGAAGCTTGATGGGCTTGACCGTCTCGCGTCCGCCGACGACCGCGCCGGCGACCAGATCCGAATGGCCGCCCACATATTTCGTCAGCGAATAGATCACCAGATCGATGCCATGGGCGAGCGGCTTCTGGAAGAGCGGCCCGAGCAGGGTGTTGTCGCAGACGATCAGGGGGCGGGACCCCTGCTTCTCCGCGATCGTGTCAGCGGCCCGCGTGATGAGTTCGAAATCGACGACTGAATTGAGCGGGTTCGAAGGGGTTTCCACGAAGATGACGCTGACCTTGCCGGCGCTCCCGGTTTGCGCTTGCCCGCAGGCGGCGAGGGCATAGGCGGTCGCCGTGGCGATGGCATCGGGCGAAACACCGTTGCTGAACCCGACCGCGCCGATGCCGAAGGGGCTTAGGGTGCGGGCGATCAGTGTCTCGGTGCCGCCGTAGAGCGGCTGCGAATGCAGGATGATATCGCCGGGGCGCATCACCGCAAGGAGCGTGGTGGCGATGGCGGCCATGCCACTGGAAAAGATGGCGCAGCTCTCCGCCTCCTCGAAGATCGCCAGGCGGTCCTCGACGATCTCGCTGTTGGGATGGTTGAAGCGGGAATAGACGAGGCCGCCTGTCGCGCCCTCCGGCGGCACCCGGCGTCCGGCCGTGTAGTCGAAGAAGTCGCGACCGTCTTCGGCGGTCTTGAAGACGAAAGTCGAGGTCAGGAAGACCGGCGGCTTCACGGCCCCTTCTGACAGGGCAGGATCATAGCCGTAGCCGAGCATCAATGTTTCGGGATGGAGCTTCTGGTTGCCGAGGCGGTCCTTGTGATAGTCCGACGCACTCATGAGCCGATCCTCCGATCGCAGGCACCGCTATGCCGGTACATGCTTAATATAAGACGTAATAAAGGGTTGCGCATGGCAGTTCCTGCCCGGTTCGACTGGCCGGGAGCCTTCGGGCTGGTCCGGCGTGCCGAGAGGATCTTTCCGCGCGCGGCAATCCGCCGTAACGTGGCGCCATGCGCCGGCTTATCCTCCTGCGCCACGCCAAGTCCGACTGGCCCGATGGCGTGGCTGATCACGACAGACCCCTCGCAGCGCGCGGCCGCAAGGCAGCGCCGCTCATGGCCGCCTATATGGCCGCGGAGCAGCTGATTCCCGACCTCGCCCTCGTGTCCTCCGCCAGGCGGACACAAGACACCTGGGCTTTGGTGGGGCCGGCGCTCGGGAAAGCCCGCCCCGACGGAACGGGGACGGCCGACCTGCCGATGAAGACCGAGAAGCGCATCTACGAGGCGCGGGTCGAGATCCTGCTAACGGTGCTGCGCGGGATCGCGGAGGACGTGAAGACGCTTCTCGTCGTCGGCCACAATCCCGGCATGGCGGAGCTGACGCTGCTGTTGTCAGGCGGCGGCGACAGCCAGCAGCTCGCGGATCTGCAGCGCAAGTTTCCGACGGCCGCGCTGTCGGTCATCGATTTTCCCGGACGCTGGGCGGAGCTCGCGCCGTTCAAGGGCCGCCTCGACCGTTTCATTACGCCGAAAAGCCTGGGCGGTGAGGATGACTGATCGTCCTGCATTACCTATCTCTATGCCGTGAGCACACCATCCTTCCTCGACGGCACCGTCGACGCCATCCGCAACCTTGGCCATTACGCAGCCGCCACCGTCTCTCCACGGTTGCGGCTGGGCGTGACGGGCCTGTCACGCTCGGGCAAGACGGTCTTCACCACGGCCCTTGTCCATCATCTGCTCGCCTCCGTCGCCATGCCGGTCTTTCGCGCCTCCGCCGAAGGACGCATCCGCAAGGCCCGCCTCGACGACCAGCCTGACGACACGGTGCCGCGCTTTCCCTTCGAGGAGCATATGGCGTCGCTCGCCGAGCCGGAGCGGCGCTGGCCGGAGTCGACGCGCAGGATCGCGGAGCTGCGCGTCAGCATTGACTACGAGCGCGCTGCCGGCTGGCGAGGCGGCCCCGCGACGCTCGCCCTCGACATTGTCGACTATCCCGGTGAATGGCTCCTCGACCTCGCGCTCCTCGACAAGAGCTTCGCCGAATGGTCGCGTGAGACGGTGGCCGGCAGCCGCAAGCCGGAGCGGGCCGGGATTGCCGGGGCGTGGCACCATGCCCTGCAGCGCGATCCGGCGGGCGCGGTCGGCGAGGCCGATATTACCCAGCTCGCGGGGACATTCACAGATTATCTGAAGGCGCTGCGGGCAGGTCCCGAGGCCGTCGCGACGACGCCACCGGGCCGCTTCCTGATGCCAGGCGACCTTGCCGGCTCGCCGGCCCTGACCTTCGCGCCGCTCGATCTGCCGCCGGGCTTCGTCACGCCGCCGCGCAGCCTCGCGAGCCAGATGGAACGCCGCTACGAGGCTTACAAGGCGCAGGTCGTGCGGCCGTTCTTCCGCGAGCATTTCGCGCGGCTCGACCGTCAGATCGTTCTGGTCGACGTGCTCGCATCACTCGACGCGGGTCCCGCCGCGCTCGCCGAACTGGAGACCGCGCTCGATCAGGTGCTGCTCGCCTTTCGTGCGGGCCGCAACAGTTTCCTGTCGAGCATCTTCTCGCCGCGTATCGACAAGGTGCTGTTCGCCGCCACCAAGGCCGACCATCTGCACCGGGCCGACCACCAGCGGCTGGAAGCCATCCTGAAGTTGCTTGTCGACCGTTCGATGCGCCGGACGCAGGGCGCGGGGGGCACCGTCGGCACAGTGGCCCTTGCCGCGATCCGTGCGACGCGCGAGGCAACGGTTCGCGAGGATGGCGAGAACCTGGCGGCAATCGTCGGCACGCCGGCAGCCGGCGAAGAGATTGACGGCCAGATTTTCGACGGTGAGACGGAGGCCGCGATCTTTCCCGGCGAGCTGCCCGACAATCCCGAGACCGTGTTTTCAGGCGGCTTTCCGCCCGGTGCCCTGCGCTTCCCGCGCTTTCGGCCGCCGCGCCGCGCGCGTGCTCATGGCGGGCGTCTCGCGCCGCTGCCCCATATCCGGCTTGATCGTGCGCTGGAGTTCCTGCTGGGCGACAGGCTGGCGTGATGGAGAGGACCCAACCCGATGTCCGATAGCCGCCCGCGCGCGCCACGGGCTTTCCGCCTCGATGACCCGGCCGTGGCCTCCTACGGACCAGGTGCCGACGCGGTCGGCGAGGGATTGCGGCGCGGGGGCCGCATCGTCGTCGCGGAGGAGGATGCGCCGTTCGACGAGGCGGACGAGATCATTGTCCCTCGGCGGCGGCGCAAGATCGCCTGGGGCGCGTGGCTTGCCTCCGCTCTCGGCGGGCTCGCTGTCCTCGGCCTCACGCTCGCGCTTGAACGCCTGATTCGTGACCTGTTCAACGCCTATCCAGCGCTGGGCTGGGTCGCCATCGCGCTCGCGGCCGTCGCTGGCGTCGCCTTCCTCGCGATCGTCCTGCGCGAGGCGCTCGGCATCTTCCGTGAGCGGCGCATCGAGACGCTTCGGGCGAGGACTGAAAAGGCCATCCTTACGAAGGACGATCGCGAGGCGGGGGCGATCGTGACAGCTTTGTGCGCGCTTTATGCCCATCGGCCGGAGACCGCGCGCGGCCGCGCCGTGCTGTCCGGCATGGCCGACGAAATCATCGATGCGAGTGATCGGCTGACCGTTGCCGAGCGCGAACTTCTTGAACCCTTGGACCGGCAGGCCCGGCGTATCGTGGCCAATGGAGCGAAGCAGGTCTCGCTGGTGACGGCGGTAAGCCCGCGCGCCATCGTCGATATCGGCTTCGTGCTGTTCGCCTGCGTCCGCCTGGTGAGGCGGGTCGCTGCCGTCTATGGCGGCCGGCCGGGACTGTTCGGCTTCCTCCGGCTTTCCGGCAACGTGCTGTCGCACCTGGCTGTCACTGGCGGTGTCGCGGTTGGCGATGACATCGTCCAGCAGGTGCTTGGTCTCGGCTTGGCGGCGCGCATTTCCGCCAAGCTCGGGGAGGGGGCCCTGAATGGCCTGTTGACGGCGCGCGTCGGCATCGCCGCCATTGCGGTCTGCCGGCCGATGCCCTTCATCGGCGTCGAAGAGCCGCGTTTGCAGGATGTCGCGGCGGGGCTCTTCGATCGCGCCGCCGATGCGCCGGCAAGCCAAACCTGACAAGCCAAACCTGACGGCGCGGCAGGAAGCCTGACTGATCAGTCGGCGAAACGGGGCACCGGCGCGCCGGCGAGATCGACCGGCATGCTGAAGACGCTGCCAGACAGCGGATACTGGGCCTTCACTTCGTCGCTCAGATTGGAGCTCAGGCTCGTGAAATAGAGCGTCTTGAGATCCGGGCCACCGAAGCAGGGCATGGTCGGCCGCGGTACAGGCACGGGGATGCGCGCCAGCAGGCCGCCGTTCGGGGCGAAGCAGTTCAGGCACCCGGCCGAGATGCCGCAGCTCCAGTAGTTGCCCGCGCTGTCGGTGGCGGCGCCATCGGGCTTGCCCTCCTGTTCGCTCAGGGTCCGGAAGCGCTGGCGATTGGAGATCTTTCCAGTCGCGGCATCGAAGTCCCAGCGATCCACCCAGGCAGCGCGTGAATCCGAGTGATACATGATGCGCCCGTCCGGCGACCAGGCGAGGCCGTTGGAGGTCGCAAGGCCTTCGACCTTCCGCTCGACGCGGCCATCGGCGGTCACGCGATAGAGCGCGGCGACCGAGGGGCTGTCCGGCGGGGTCATGCTTCCCACCCAGAACGCGCCGTCCGGGCCGACCTTGCCGTCATTGAGCCGCGCGGTGCCGGGATTGGTCTCCACCTGCGCCAGGTGGGTCCGCTCCTCGGTGTCGCGATCAAAGAGATAGACGTCGCGGCCGAGAGCCACCACGAGCTTGCCGCTGCGCGTCAGCCCGAAGCTGCCCACGGGATCGGCGAAGCCCCAGCGCTGGCGTTCGCCGCTCTTGATGTCGAGCGCGTAGATGGCCGGTTCCATGATGTCGCACCAAAGAAGATGGCTGCGCTCCGCGTCCCAGACGATGGATTCGCCCACCAGGTGTGACATGCGGGCAATGCAGGTGATCTCGGTCATAGAATTGGTTTCCTTCCCCGCGAGCCCGTCGCCGCCCCATGCGCCGTTGGAACTCACACATCCGTACCGCTTGCCCAAAGGAGAGACGGGATGAGCTTGAGGGTCAAGTCATCGCGCGGGACTTCCCCATCCGCGCTGGCTCCCGCCCTGTCGCCATGGAAACACAGCTTGGGATAATCGACAGCTGGACCCCCGGCGGGATTTGTTAGCGACCTAAAATTGGTTGACGGTACCGCCGTGCTTCATGACATAGACACTCTATCCATTCGATCCGATTGAGGGTCAGAATCAAAGGCGGGTTGGCGTTCGCGGCTCGGTTCAGCACCTGTTGCGGCCGGATTTGAAGTCATGACAGCCGCGCGCCGTTGTTTCCCGCCACAGCCTGTGCCGGGGAGCGGGGGGATGCAGCCGGTCCATGCTTTTTAACTCTTATGCGTTCTTGCTCGTGTTTCTGCCTGCCGCGCTTGCCTTGCATGCGCTGGTTGAACGCTTCCAGCCTTCCTGGCGCCTGCCGCTGCTGCTCGTTCTTTCGATCATCTTCTACGGCTACTGGGATTGGCGTTTCATTCCGCTGATCGTTCTGTCGATCGTGATCAACTGGGCCATCGCGACGCTTTTTGCGTCCACCCGGCGCGAGAGCCTGATCGTCATTGCCATCACCGCGAACCTGTTCGTCCTGGCGCTCTTCAAATACGCCGACTTCTTCGCGGACCTCGCCAACAGGCTGCCGGGGGTGTCGTTGCCGATGCTGTCGCTGGCGCTGCCACTCGGCATCTCGTTTTTCACCTTCCACCACGTGATGTATCTGACAGATCTAAAGGCGGGTAAGACCAAGCCGTTCGATCTGGTGCGTTACGGACTCTACATCGCCTTTTTCCCGCAGGTTCTCGCCGGCCCACTGGTGCGCTGGAGCGAGATCATGCACCAGTTCGACGAGCGGCCGTACCAGCGCAGCGACGCGGCCGAGCGCTTCGCGCGCGGGATCATGCTGCTGATCGTCGGGCTGGCGAAGAAGGTGCTGATCGGCGACCAGCTGGCGGTCAACGTCAATCCTGTGTTCGCCGCCGCCGAACTGGGGTCTGTGACGATGATCCAGGCGTGGCAGGGCACGCTGTCCTTCGCCTTCCAGATCTATTTCGATTTCTCCGGCTACACCGACATGGCTCTCGGTATCGCGCTGATGTTCGGCGTCGTGCTGCCGCAAAACTTCGACACGCCCTATCGGGCCCTCTCGCTGCAGGATTTCTGGCGGCGCTGGCACATGACCCTGTCGCGCTTCCTCCGCGACTATCTCTATATCGCGCTCGGTGGCAACCGGCATGGCTTGGCCTTGCAGATGCTCGCCCTGTTCGCGACGATGACGCTGGGTGGCCTGTGGCATGGCGCCGGGATGACTTTCGTCGCCTGGGGCGTGGCCCACGGCGTCGGCCTCGTCGCTGGCGTTCTCTGGCGCCGGGCGGGATTGCCCATGCACCCGATTATCGGGTGGTTTCTGACCTTTCTGTTCGTCGTGCTGACCTGGGTGTTGTTCCGCGCCGAGAGCTTCCAGGGTGCGCTCAACATCTATGAAGGGTTGCTCGGCCTGGCGCCGCTCGGTTCCGGGTTCAAATGGCGCGCGATCGCCTGGGCGGCCGCTTTCGCCATGATCGGCCCGACGGCCTGGGCACTGGTGCATAAGCCGCAGCCGCATCCGCTGCTCGCGGTGGCGCTCGCGGTCATGTTCATCGTGCTGCTGTTGAAGATCGGGGACAGTGAGTCCTATGAGTTCATCTACTTCCAGTTCTGAGCACGGGGAGCGTGGCATGGCGCGCTCCGGCGTCGCCGGCTGGAGCGGGCCCTGGCGGCGCTTTGCGGTGACATTCATGGTCGCGTCCATGGCCGGCCTTGTGGGTGTCGTGGCGCTGCTGTTTCTGATTGACCCGTTTGACAGTGGCCGTTCGCCCCTTCTGCGCACGCCCGGCGTTCCGGCACCGGACGCCGAGACCTCGGCGACGAGCCGTCTCGAGAATGCCAGCCGTGGGCGCGACCACGCCTTCCAGGCCGCCATCATCGGCAACTCCCGCATTCAGGCGCTTGAGCCGGAGAGATTGAGCGGGGCGACTGGCATCCCCTTTGTCTCGCTTGTGATCCAGGCCAGCCGCTCCCGGGAGCAGCTGGCGGTGCTGGACTGGTTCATCCGGCATCGGGAGGCACCGCCGAAGGCGATCATCATCGGGCTCGACATGCCCTGGTGCGACGACCGGGTCTCGATGAGCCCGACCGATCCCTTCCCGTTCTGGCTTTATGACCGGTCCCGCGTGGCCTATCTCGATGGGCTTCTGCGCTACAGCGTGCTGGCCGACTATGTTCCGCGCTATCTCGGCTATCTCTTGGGTCTCAGGGATCGCGCACGCCCGGACGGCTACTGGGATTATGAGCCGGTCTACAAGAAACTGGGCTATGACAGCCCCGAGCGACGGCAGAAATTGCTGGGGCCCGACGCGGAAATCGAGATCAATCTCACGGGCCGGTTCGGGGCCGCGGAGGCACTCGGCGAGCGCCTGGCCAATCTGCCGCCGGAGACCGCCGTCTTTCTCGTTCGTCCGCCCGTATACGTGACCGGACTTGGCGCGTCGGGGAGTGATCAGGCGAAGACCGATGCGGCTTGCCGGGCGGTCCACGAGGCCTTGGCCGCGGGGCGGGCGAATACCTATTTGATCGACTGGCGCGTGGACCGGGCCGAGACCCGCGATCCCGACGGCTTTATTGACCACACGCATTACCGAAAGAGTGTCGCCCGGATGATCGAGGCAGAGATTGCCGCGATCCTGAAAAAGGTGCAGGCGCCGGGCTCCTGACCGCATAGCGGTCCGGTCGCGCCGTATTTCCTGGAAAGCAAAAGGCATGCAGTTGACGGGTACAGAAGCGCAGAAGGAGAGGGTGGCCCGCTTCGGGCGCCGCCTTGGGCTGCCAATGCGTGATGTCTCTTCGGCGACCTGGCGGCGGTTCGTCGCGATTTTCTGCATAGGCTCCTTCGGGTTTCTGTTCGGCGTCCTTGTTCTGATGCTGTTGATCGATCCCTTCGACACCGGCCGTTCGCCGGTCCGCCTCAAGGAGGGCGTGCCGCAGCAGGGGCCGCGAACGGCCAATGTAAGCCGCGGCCGCGATCCGGCCTTCAATTCCGCGATCATTGGCAACTCGCGCGTGCAGATGATCGATCCGGCCGTTCTGACCGAGAAGACCGGTATTCCTTTCGTGGCCCTGGTTGTTCAGGGTGCCTTGCCCAAGGAACTTCTGACGACATGGGACTGGTTCATGGCGCATCGCGCGGAGCCGCCGAAAGTCCTGGTGCTCGGTATCGACGGCGTGTGGTGCTCGGACGATTTCTCGAAGCAGGTCAACCCGTTTCCCTATTGGCTCTACAGCCTCTCGACGCTGGACTATCTGAAGGGCCTCTTCCGGTCGTCCTCGCTGAGTGGCCTGCGCAACTATTTCTCCTATGTGATCGGCCAACGTCGGCAAGCGCGCCCTGACGGCTTCTGGAACTACGAGAACGTCTATGGTGTAGGCACACCCGAACAGCTGGCGCACATGCGGCAGGAACTCGACAAGCCGCAGGGCACGGCAGACGTCAATCTCGGCCCCGATTTTCCGGCCGCCAAGGCGATAGCGGCGCGTCTTGCGGGGCTGCCCGCCGATACGACGGTCGTTCTCGTGCGTCCTCCGGTCTACATCACGGGGCTGCCCGAGCCGGGCACTCCGGCAGCGGACGCGGAAACGGTTTGCCGCGACATCTTCGCCAAGCTCGCGGCGGAGCGCCCCAACACCCATATCGTCGACTGGCGTTTCGACCGCCCGGAGAATCGCGATCCCGGCAATTTCTTCGACCATACCCACTACCGCAGGAGCCTGGCCGAGCGTCTGGAGGCGGAGATCGTCGCGTTTATTGACGGAAAACGCGCCGCGCAGCCTTGAGCAGGACCCGCGGCTGGTTTTTATAAAGTGTTAATTTTCAAAGCCTTGAGGTGGTCTCTGCCCAAATTGCGTCCAGCCGCGTAAAGTTTTTGCCACCCTGCACCAAAAGGTGACTGTAATCCGCGTTGTCGCCGGGGCCTTCGGCCGCTATATAGGCGGCGCCTCACAAGGGGCTCAGGGGATAAGAGCAAAGCCACGCATGTCGGATATCGTAATCGACGAGAGCTACCGCCCGTCAGAAGACGAGCCGTTCATGAGCGAGCGTCAGCGAGAGTACTTTCGGCGCAAGCTCCTGAACTGGAAAGAGGACATCCTGCGGGAAAGCCGCGAGACGTTGGTCGCGCTGCAAAGCGAGAGTGAGAATCACCCGGACCTGGCCGATCGTGCCTCTTCGGAAACCGATAGGGCGATCGAACTCAGGGCCCGGGATCGACAGCGCAAGCTAATCGCCAAGATTGAGGCGGCGTTGTTGCGTATCGAGGACTTGTCCTATGGCTACTGCGAGGAGACCGGCGAGCCGATCTCCTTGAAGCGTCTGGAGGCTCGTCCCATAGCTACGCTCTCGCTGGAGGCACAGGAGCGCCACGAGCGCAACGAGCGCGTCTATCGCGACGACTGATTGCCGAATGTTTCGCAGCGGTTTGGCCCTGGCACACCGGGCCCGCGCTGTTTGCCGACGAAAAAAGAGGCGCTTCCGATTTCATCGGAAGCGCCTCTTTCTTTTCATATCGTAGGCGCGGGGGCGCCAGACCGCTTGCATTCCGCGGACGATGTTTTCAGAGCATTTTCGGCGCGTTCCACACTTCGCCGAAAATGTTCTATTGCCTTGTTTTTGTGCAGCCTTGGGCGAGGAACCGCCGCACGATTCCGCTGGAGTTGCTCCAGGGGCCCGCCCCCCGAATGCTTCACCTGTTCGGAGGTGTTCGGCCAAGCAGGCGGGCGAATTCAGCTTCGATATCGTCGACGGAGAATGGATCGACGTTAGGCTTCTGCGAGGCCGGCGCGGCGGTTTCGCTCTTGGCGGGCGTGGCTTCGCTCTTGGCGGATGTGGGGTCGCTCACGGTGGGAGCGGGTTCTCTCGTCGGCGAGGGTGAGGCCGGGAATGGTGCAGCTGACGGGGCTGGCGGCTGTGATGCGGCAGGTTTTTCGGGGGGCGTGGCAGCTGGCGCGCCTGCTTCAGTGGCGGGGCGCTTCATCAACGCGGACAACTGATCCCAGGGCGCATTAGGTGCCGTGGAACGGGGGCGTGCCGGCGCTGCCGGAGAAAGCGGGGGCTGGGACACGGGGTCGACTGAACCGGCCGGCGTTCCGCTGGAGGGCATCCCACCGGGCCGTGGCGGAGCCGGAGGGGTGGCGGCAGGGGGCGCGGCGGACCGTGCTGCGGAGAACGGCCGTTGCAGGGCCTGTTCCAGCTCGCGCGCCATGGCGGACATCGGCTCGGAGTCCGAAGTTACAGGCTCTGCCTTGGCAGGCGGAGCCTTTACAGCTTCGGGCCGAGGAGACGCTGGCTTCTCCGCGAGCGGTGTCGTGACCGGGCGGGGCGGCACGGCCGGCTCCGTGGGACGCGTCGCTGCCACTGGACGCGGCGGCGAACCGGTACGAGGTGTCAAATTGCCTATATCGGTCTGGAGCATCCGCTCCGCGGAGGTCTTGTCAGCTGCCGGGGCCGCCTCTCGTCGGAACACGCCGAGAGGATCGCGCGGCTGAGAATCATGTGATTCGGGATCGCGTGACGGCGCGACGGGCGCGGGAGGTGCCGATTTGCGTCGCTCGGCCGTGCCCGCCTGACGCAGATCCGGCTGCGGCGTGAACCGAGCTTCGCTCCGGCGCTGTTGGCTGGCTGCCTCGGAAGGAGCCTCCGCGCCGGGCAGGGCGGCCGACAATGCAAGATCAAGCGGAAGCTGGGACGCTTCGTCCATGGCCTGCTGCAGGTTGCCGACAGGCGAGAGCGCGCGTTGGCCACCGCGCAGGATCCCGCTTTCGACGACGATATCGGTTGGCCCGCCGACCATGACGAGATGCTCGACATTGTCGCGCCGCAGCAAGATCAGCTGTCGCCGCTGATCGAGATCAAAGGTATCGACCACAGCGAGGCGGGGCTGCCTGTTTCTCGATGACGCATGATTCGCGCCTCCAGAGCGGGGCGCGGTAATGCGACGCAGGACGACAGCAAAGGCGACCAGAAGCGCGAAAATAATGATCAGCGCGATAAGGTATTGAACCGCCGCTGAAATCTCTAAGCCGAAAAAGGACTGCACCTCACGTCTCCCGTTGGTCCCGCCACCGACATGCGGGGATACTTCGAGACGTTGTCACAGTACGGTTTTTGCGGCGCAAGGTTAACCCGCGGTTAATGCAAACCACATAGATTTTTGCCACGTCATCACCTCGCGCTGGCGCTTATGGGCACAAACAGGCACAAAGCGGACGCACGCGCCAGCTACGATCCGGGACAAGTTGCGATCGGGATTGAGGCGGGCCCTCGTGGTCATGGCGTCTCGGGTGTTGCTCCGCAGGCCAGCCCATGCGTGCCGGGTGGGGGAAGCGAGTGATGAAATGCCGGGGCTTTTTCGTGTGGCTTCATCGTCCTGCGGCGGGGCTTGGCTTTGGGGGCTAGACACGATGATCCTGCCCATTCATTGGAATAGGGTCCTGATGGGCCGGCGCCTTGAGGGCAGGGGAACGGCTGGCGCGTCCAGCGCGCGCGATTGCGTACGAAAGGTCCGGGAATGAGCGATACGAGCGTGAACAGGTCGATCGACCGATCTGATCGCCCGGGCCATGCCGGCTTCGTCCTCCTGCTCGCTATCGTCTTGATCGGCGCGGTGGTCGCTTTGAGCTTTGTCGCCAGCGATGCGGCGCAGCCGCTCATCATAGGGTTCCTGGCAATCCTCGCCATGGTCGGCGTGTTCAGCCTGTTCGGCCTCGCGATCGGTTTCGTGCAGCTCACCGGCCGGGGAGCGCGCAACGACTTGACCAAGCACCTCGTCGATACCGCGCCGGAGGGCATCATCGTCGTTGGTCCCGACAGCCGCGTGACCTATGCGAATGATACTTATCTGACGCTTTCCGGCTCCGCCAAGGGTGGGGATGTCCGCATCGTCGAGCGGCTGTTCTCCGGCAGTGCGGAGGTATCGGAGGCCATCTATCGCCTGGCCCAGGCGGCCCGCGAATCCCGAGTCGCCACCGAGGAGATCCGGCTGCAGCCCGGCCTGACAGGCAACGACGCCGGCTGGTACCGCGTGCGCGTGCGGCCCCTGCCGCGGCCTGGCAGCCGCGCGGCGACGGTGTGGAGCGTCGTGGACGTGACCCGGGACCGTGAGCGCCAGGAGAACGTGTTCCAGGAACTGCAGCACGCAATCGACTATCTGGACCATGCGCCGGCGGGCTTTCTCTCCGTCGATGCCGCCGGTGACATCGTCTATATGAATGCGACCTTGGCCACCTGGCTGGAGCATGATCTCGCGCAGGTTGGATCGGGCGGGCTGAAGCTGGGGGATGTCGCTCCCGCCAACGCGGCGGCGCTGATCTCCGCCGTCAAGGGCGCGCCGGGCGACGTCCACACCGAGATTCTCGATGTCGATCTGCGGCGGCGAGGCGGAAAGTCTCTACCGGTGCGGCTTTTCCATCGTGTCGCCATTGGCGCTGATGGGGCCATCGGGCCTTCGCGCACCCTCGTGCTCAACCGTTCGCCGGGTGAAGACGTCGCCGAGGGGCAACGCGCTGCGGAGGTCCGTTTCGCGCGCTTCTTCAACAATACACCAGTTGGCATCGCCACGGTCAGCCGGCATGGCGCGATCACGGGGTCGAACGGCTCGTTCGCACGTCTCTTCGGCGCGGCGCTCACCAAGAGCGACGGCGGCGGAGAGCGCTCGCTGTTCGAGATGGTTGTGGAGCGCGACCGCGAAGCGCTGGGCAATGCACTGTCGGCGGCCGCTGCCGGCCGCGACGAGATCGCGCCGATCGAGGCGACTGTCGATGGAGAGGGGGGGCGTTCGGCCCGGCTCTACATCACCGGGGTCGAAGACACGGAGGGGGATGGCGCCGGCGAGGTCGCCATCATCTACGCGCTGGAGACCACCGAGCAGCGGGTGCTGGAAGCGCAGTTTGCCCAGGCGCAGAAGATGCAGGCGGTGGGGCAGCTCGCCGGCGGCGTGGCGCATGATTTCAACAACGTGCTGCAGGCGATCATCGGCTACTCGGATCTCCTCCTCGCCAATCATCGCCCGACGGATCCTTCGTTCCAGGACATCATGCAGATCAAGCAGAACGCCAACCGGGCCGCGAGCCTGGTGCGGCAACTGCTGGCCTTTTCCCGTCGCCAGACCTTGCGTCCGCAGGTGATCCAGCTCGGCGACAGTCTGTCGGATCTTTCCCTTCTCCTGAAGCGCCTGCTCGGCGAGCACGTGACCCTGGATCTGCACCATGGCCGTGACCTCTGGCTGGTCAAGGCCGACGTGAACCAGTTCGAGCAGGTTGTCGTCAACCTGGCGGTCAACGCCCGCGACGCGATGACCGACGGCGGAACCGTCACCATCCGCACGGCCAATGTGCCCGCTGCCGACAGCGAGAAGCTCGGCGACAAATCCATGCCTGTCGCCGACTATGTGCTGATCGAGGTGGCGGACACCGGCACGGGCATTCCAGCCGACGTGATCGACAAGATCTTCGAGCCGTTCTTCACCACCAAGGAGATTGGCAAGGGAACGGGGCTTGGGCTCTCGACGGTCTATGGCATCGTCAAGCAGACCGGGGGCTATATCTTCTGCAATAGTGAACCTGGTGTTGGCACGACATTCTCGATATTCCTGCCGCGCCATCAGCCGGTCGTCGTTGAGGAACCTGTCAAGATCCAGGCCGGCAAGGCTCAGATGCCCGACCTCACGGGGCGTGGCACGATCCTTCTGGTGGAGGACGAGGAGGCGGTGCGCGCTTTTGCGGCGCGCGCCCTCGCCACGCGCGGCTATACTGTGCTGGAAGCAGCATCCGGTCGTGAGGCGCTGGCGGTCATCGACGAGCGGTCCGCGCCGATCGATCTCGTGGTCTCCGATGTGGTGATGCCGGAAATGGACGGACCGACCCTTCTCGGCGAGCTGCGCGGCCGGCAGTCGGATCTGAAGGTCATATTCGTGTCCGGCTATGCCGAAGATGCCTTCAAGAAGCACCTGCCGGAGGGCGAGGACTTCACCTTCCTACCGAAGCCCTTCAGCCTCAAGCAGCTCATCGAGGCTGTGAAGGGCGCGATGGTCAGTCGCTGATCGAGGGCGTGGAGCGAGAAAGGTGGCCGAAGCTATGACCTCGGAGTTTAGGACTGCGCGGAAGCTCGACAAGATCGCTGTGGTCGGGGCAGGGGCATGGGGCACCGCACTTGCCATGACCGCCATGCGCGCCGGCCGATCCGTGCGCCTTTGGGCGCGTGAGACCGAGGTTGTCGCGAGCATTCGCAAAAGCCGTGAAAACACGCTCTTCCTGCCCGGGCATCACGTTCCAGAAGCCGTTTTCGTGGACAGCGATCTCGCTGCGGTTGTCAGTGGCGCTGACGTCGTCCTCATCGTCGTCCCCTCGCAGTTTCTGCGCAAGACGGCCGAGGCCCTGTGTCCGCTTCTCGCGGCGGAGACGCCGGTCGTCATCTGCGCGAAGGGTATCGAGCGCGGCAGCGGCCTGCTGCTCGCGACGGTCGTCGAGGAAGCCCTGCCGGGCCATGCGCTCGCCGTGCTTTCGGGGCCCACATTCGCGGGGGAAGTGGCGGCGGGCATGCCGACGGCCATCACGGTTGCCTCCACCGACGCGGCCGCCGATCCCCAAGCGTCGCTCGCTGCAGCGGTCGCGGTCGCCCTCGGGACCCAGGCTTTCCGTCCCTATGTGTCCGATGACGTCGTGGGGGTGGAGGTTGGCGGCGCGGTGAAGAACGTGCTGGCGATTGCCTGCGGCATCGCGACCGGGCTCGGTTTTGGCGCCAATACGCGGGCTGCACTGATCACACGCGGCCTGGACGAGATCAAGGGACTGGCGGAGGCGCTGGGCGGGCGCCGCGATACGGTGACGGGCCTGTCGGGGATCGGCGACCTCACCTTGACATGCTCCAGCGAACAATCCCGCAACATGCGCTATGGCATGGGGCTCGCGACCGGGCGTTCGGCGAGCGAGATGTTCGGTGGACGGCCGGTGGTGGTGGAGGGCGTCGAGAACGCCCAGTCGGTGACGGATCTGGCGCGCAACCTGAATGTCGACATGCCAATCTGTGAAGCGGTGCGGGCCGTGGTGCTGGAGGGGCAGCCCATCGCCGATGTCATGGCGGCCTTGCTGACGCGCCCGTTCCGGGCGGAGCCCCATGGCATGGACCTCAGTCTCGCGCAGCAGGCTCCCGATCAGACAGCCTGAGGCCGGGTTCCCCGATCACCACGCCATCCCCTCCCTGGCAGATGCGCCATCGAGACAACGGTTGCCGTCAACACGCCGCCGCGTTGCGTCGCTGGCCTCGGCATCGTTCCCGCTTCGCCGCCTGAGCCGAGGTGCATGATATCCGCGTGAATGAGAACAAAAAAAGAACTTGCGAGAGAGAACAAAAAGAGTACATTTTCGACGCGCGTTGGATTGCCCACAAGCTCTCGTCAAGCGCTGAACGCCTAAGCGTTGAGTTTCATTCTCGCCTCATGCCATAAGGACGATAGTGATGTCCCAGTCCAGCCTGCGACTCGTGGAAGGCAGCTCCATGGATAAATCGAAAGCCCTTGACGCCGCGCTCTCGCAGATCGAGCGCGCTTTCGGCAAAGGCTCGATCATGCGTCTTGGCAAGAACGACAAGCCGATCGAGATCGAGACTGTCTCGACTGGCTCGCTCGGTCTCGATATTGCCCTGGGCGTTGGTGGCCTGCCACGCGGGCGCATCGTCGAGATCTACGGGCCGGAGTCATCGGGCAAGACGACGCTTGCGCTTCACACGATCGCCGAGGCGCAGAAGAAGGGCGGCGTTTGCGGCTTCATCGATGCCGAGCATGCGCTTGACCCGGTCTATGCCCGCAAGCTCGGCGTGAAGCTGGACGATCTGTTGATCTCGCAGCCCGATACCGGCGAGCAGGCGCTCGAGATCACCGACACACTGGTGCGTTCAGGGGCCATCGACGTTCTGGTGGTCGATTCGGTCGCGGCCCTGACGCCGCGGGCCGAGATCGAAGGCGAGATGGGCGATATGCAGCCCGGCATGCAGGCGCGCCTGATGAGCCAGGCGCTACGCAAGCTGACGGCTTCCATCTCGCGCTCCAACACCATGGTCATCTTCATCAATCAGATTCGTATGAAGATCGGCGTGATGTACGGTTCGCCGGAGACGACGAGCGGCGGCAACGCCCTGAAGTTCTACGCATCCGTGCGCCTCGATATCCGTCGGATCGGTGCGATCAAGGACCGCGATGAGACGATCGGCAACACCACGCGCGTCAAGGTGGTGAAGAACAAGGTCGCGCCTCCCTTCAAGCAGGTCGAGTTCGACATCATGTATGGCGAAGGCGTATCGAAGGTCGGCGAACTCGTCGACCTCGGCGTCAAGGGTGGCATCGTCGAGAAATCGGGCGCGTGGTTCTCTTATGACAGCCAGCGTCTCGGCCAGGGGCGTGAGAACGCCAAGCAGTTTCTTCGCAACAACCCCGACGTCGCGGATCGTATCGAGCTCGCCATCCGCCAGAACTCCGGCGTGCTTGCAGATCGCATTCTCGAAAATGCCGACCCGACGGCCGAAGATCTGGATGAGGGCGTGGCCTGATTGGCTGCTCTGTTTGCGCGAGAGGGGTTTTCGTAACCTAGAAGGCGGCTGTGCGCTGGCAGGGCCGCCCTGCCAGCTCGGTGTTGCGCGATGGTCGCGTTTTCGGCGGTTCGCAGATCACAATGCGAAGTAGGCTATCGAGCCTATCGACAGGTTGACGCTGGGGCTCTAGAAACACCGGCTGTTGCCAAGCTCATCACTTTCCCCGTAAGTCCGCTTTTCGGGCGGGGCCTTGCCCTTGAAAGAATGCCTGGCAGTGAGAAGGCGGTGCGAGGCGTGCCGTCGCTGGTGTGCGGATGTGGACCGAATGAGCGGCGTTAACGAGATCAGATCGAGCTTCCTCGACTATTTTGCCAAAAACGGCCACGAGGTTGTGCCTTCGAGCCCGCTCGTGCCGCGCAATGATCCGACATTGATGTTCACCAATGCGGGCATGGTGCAGTTCAAGAACGTCTTCACGGGCGTGGAGACGCGGCCCTACAAGCGTGCGACGACATCCCAGAAATGCGTGCGTGCCGGTGGCAAGCACAATGACCTCGACAATGTCGGTTATACCGCCCGCCACCACACCTTCTTCGAGATGTTGGGGAACTTCTCCTTCGGCGATTATTTCAAGGCCGATGCCATCGAGCTTGCCTGGAAGCTCGTGACCCGGGAGTTCGGGCTGCCCGAGCAGAAGCTCCTGGTGACGGTCTTTTCCGAAGATGACGAAGCCCATGGGCTGTGGAAGAAGATCGCGGGTTTTTCGGACGACAAGATCATCCGCATCCCGACCTCGGACAATTTCTGGCAGATGGGCGATACAGGCCCCTGCGGCCCCTGTTCGGAGATTTTCTTCGATCATGGCGATCATATTCCAGGCGGCCCTCCCGGCAGCCCCGATGAGGACGGCGATCGCTTCATCGAGATCTGGAATCTCGTCTTCATGCAGTATGAGCAGCTGGCGCCGGGCAACCGCGTCGTGCTGCCGCGGCCCTCGATCGATACCGGCATGGGTCTCGAGCGCGTCGCGGCTGTGCTGCAGGGCACGCATGACAACTACGCGACCGATCTCATGCGGGCGCTGGTGGTGGCCGTCGCCAATCTCACGGGTGTTGATCCTGACGGGCCGCAGAAGGCGAGCCATCGCGTCATAGCCGACCACCTCAGGGCTTCCGCCTTCCTCGTCGCCGATGGCGTGCTGCCATCGAACGAGGGACGCGGCTATGTGCTGCGGCGCATCATGCGCCGCGCCATGCGCCATGCGGAGCTGCTCGGTGCGCGCGAACCGATCCTCTGGCGCCTTGTGCCGGCGCTCGTCCGTGAGATGGGGCAGGCCTATGGCGAGCTGGTGCGCGCCGAGGCCCTCATCACGGAGACCTTGCGGCTCGAGGAGACCCGCTTCCGGAAAACGCTGGAGCGTGGCCTTTCGATCCTCGAGGATGAGGTGCGGGCGCTGAAGTCCGGCGACAAGCTGTCGGGCGAAGTCGCCTTCACGCTCTACGATACCTATGGTTTTCCGCTCGATCTCACGCAGGACGCCTTGCGCGCGCGCGATATCGGCGTTGACGTCGATCGCTTCAACGCAGCGATGGAACGCCAGCGCGAAATGGCGCGTGCGGGCTGGTCCGGGTCGGGTGAGGCTGCGACCGAGGCCGTCTGGTTCGGCTTGCGGGACAAGCTTGGGGCGAGCGAATTCCTTGGCTATGACACAGAGACCGCCGAGGGGGTGATTACCGCACTTCTGCGCGATGGTGTCGAGGTGACGGAGCTGGAGGCGGGCCAGGAGGGCTACGCCGTCCTGAACCAGACACCATTTTATGGCGAATCCGGCGGTCAGGTTGGCGATACCGGGTCCATAGCCGGCGTGGGTCTCCAGGCCGATGTGCTCGACACGCAGAAGAAGCTGGGCGATCTGTTCGTTCATCGCGTTGCAGTGAAGGCCGGTGCGTTGAAGGTTGGGCTCCCGGTCGAGCTGACGGTCGATCATCGCCGCCGCCTGGCGATCCGCGCGAACCACAGCGCGACCCATCTCCTGCATGAGGCGCTGCGCCGCGTGCTGGGCGATCACATCGCCCAGAAGGGCTCGCTCGTTGCGCCCGACAGGCTGCGTTTCGACTTCAGCCATCCGAAGCCCATCTCCGAGGAGGAGTTGTCGGCCGTCGAGAGCATGGCGAATGAGATCCTCCTGGGCAATAGCGAGGTGGTGACGCGTCTCATGGGCGTGGATGACGCGATTGCCTCCGGTGCGCGTGCGCTGTTCGGCGAGAAATACGGCGAGGAAGTCCGGGTTGTCTCGATGGGCCGTAAGTCCGGCGACGGTCAGGCATCCTCGCAGGCGTTCTCGATCGAGCTCTGCGGCGGAACGCATGTCGGGCGCACGGGCGACATCGGGCTCATCACCGTACTGTCCGAAGGGGCGGTCGCGGCGGGGGTGCGCCGCCTCGAGGCGGTGACCGGTGATGCAGCGCGTCGTTACCTCAACGACGAGGCCCGTCAGCTGAAGGCTTTGGCGGGCTTGCTCAAGGTGCCATCGGTCGATGCATTCGGACGCCTTGAGGCCTTGATGGAGGAGCGCCGCAAGCTGGAGCGTGAGCTTGCCGAGGCCCGCAAGCAGCTGGCGACCGGCGGTGGTGGTGATGAGGCGACCAAGACGGTCGCGGGTGTCACCTATATGGGACGTGTTCTCGCCAATACGCCTGCCAAGGAGCTGAAGGGCATCGTCGATGATGCCAAGAAGCGGATCGGCAGCGGTGTCGTGGCCTTTGTCAGCGTGGCCGAGGACGGCCGCGCCAGCCTGATCGTGGGCGTGACAGCGGACAAGGTCGATACGGTCAACGCGGTGACCTTGGTCAAGGCGGGCTCTGCCGTTCTCGGCGGCGCCGGCGGTGGCGGCCGGCCGGATCTTGCCCAGGCCGGCGGTCCGGATGGCGCGCGAGCCGCTGAGGCGCTTGCCGCCATCGAGGCTGCGATCGCCGGCTAGTCCGGGCGCCCCGTTCCTCACGGTGGGTTTGAGCGCGACGGGCGCATGCTTCGCGAGACAATCACGAAGCATGCCAGTCCATGCACGCGCATCACGTTCCTCGTGGGGCGATGGTGCTTTCTGGGCTTCCGCTGTTCCCCATGAAAGACAGGGGCGGGTATCGCCGATCAGTTCCAGGTATAGGTGGCGCTGGCGCCCACCGTCGCCTCGGCCTTCCAATTGGTCGGGGAGAACGCGCCCGCCGCCGAGAAGCGCCAGTTGCCGCTTTCCGAGGTGTAGCCTGCGCCAACGGAGATCGCGGCCTGGCGGCGATGACTTGTGATGGCCGAGCCCGTCGAGAACTTGCCCGGCCTGTCGTCGTAGCGGATCATGCCGATCGCTGCCGCTGAGGCAATGCCGGCATTCGCGAGCTTTTCCTTTTTGGTCATCTCGCTTCGCAACGTTGCGAAACCCGTATTCATATCGGTGGTTATCCGGTCCATCCGACCCTGGAGACCCGCGATATCGGCTGTGTTCTGACTGACCTGCTGCGACAGGCCGGGGTCGATGCCGCCACCGCCGCCGCCGCCGCTACCACCGCCACTGCTGCCACCGCCGGTATTGGTCAGATTGTTGATCTGCCCCTGCAGGTTGCTGATGCCGGCGTAGAGTTGCGAGCCGTTGATCGCGTCGGTTGACGTTGCTGTCACCAAGCCCGCCGCCACGTTCTGGATGCGCCGCTCGGCGCCGGCGCTGCCGACGCTGACGACGCCAACCGCCGTGCCAGCGGCATAGCCGTAGGTTTGTCCGGCGATGGTGGCGGAGGCGTAGGTTGTCGTGCCCGCGCTTGTCGCGGTTTGCGTCCCATTCGTAATTGACGCCGCGCCAAGCGCGACGGAGTTGTCGATACTCGCACTGGCATCTGTACCAAGGGCCAAGGCCCCGGCTCCGCTCGCTTCGCTGAACGTGCCAACGGCGTTGGCGCGAAAGCCTGTGGCTTTCGCCATGAAACCGACGGAGGTTGCCGCCTCTCCGGCGGCGCTGCTGTTAGCCCCGACCGCGGTTGCGGCAAGCCCGGTAGCTTCGGTCAAAGCGCCTAACGCTGTCGCCGACGCAGCAAATGCTTTCGACTTATAGCCGAAGGCCGCTGTCTCCGCGCCATCGGCTGTACTATTGGCGCCAAAGGCACTTGCTTTGGCTCCATTGACCGTTACTGAATAACCCAAAGCTGATGAAAGCTCACTTGTGGCCACCGTGCCAGCGCCAGCAGCGATTGAGAACTTGCCAATCGCGCCTTTGCCGTCTGAATTTGTCTGCGGCGTTCCACCATCATTAGCGCTGTAGTAGGGCGTCGCCCCCGACTGCGCGTGAGCCGGGTTCAGCGCGCTGACCATGCCGATGACAGCTACCGGAATTCCTATCCCGAGAAATCCCAGTGTGGTCTGGCTATTCGTGCGCTGGTTTGCGATGTGATATTCGTCGCTGTGCCGCTGTGCAGGGCCAGCTAAAGCGCCGGCGCTCGATGTGTGAGCGGTAATTCCCCTGAGATAGCAATTACTATAAATTACTCTCATGCGCCAATACTCCAAGAATAAAAAATTCTTAAGTGTAAATATTTTAAGTGCGTCGCTATTGTGTTTATGAATATTTTCTGAATAAGAAGGTTATATACCTTGGTGGTTAATAGCTGGTGGTGGCGCGCGGATTTTATCTCTGCTGAACAACTTCCGAGCGAGCGCTGCCCGCAGTGCTGCGGCTTTTCCATGCTACAAACATGGGATGACGCAGATCGGTTTGATGACGGTCAAGGTCCGTCCAGTGGTGGGATGCGAGAATCCGCAGCGTATGTTTTTTCTGAGACTGGAATGGGTCGCAGCCCAGATCCCAACAGGTAGACGTCTGGTCTATGAGCTGGCGATCTCGGCCAGCATGCGTTCGAGATCGCGGGCCAGGAATGGCTTTTCGAGAAAGCGATGCTGCCGGTCTTCGAGGATGGCGTCCATACGTCCCGCATCAGTGCCGCTCACGAAGATGACCCTGAGACCAGGCAGGCGCCGCCGGCACTCTTCGGCGAGTGTCGTACCGCTGATATCCGGCAGGCCGATGTCGGTTATCAGGACGTCGATTGGCGCGCCGGTTTCAACATAGGCGATCGCTGATTGCGCGTCGGCCGCCTCCTCGACGATATGGCCGAGGTCGCTGAGCATGTCGCTTGTCGTGAGACGAACCAAGGGCTGATCCTCCACGAGGAGGATGCGGAGGGCTTCTGCGTCGTGCTGGGGCGCGTCCTTGCCCGTCTGAAGCATAGAGCGTCGTCCTCCCTTGAATCGTCTCGCCGGTCCAAATGCCGGTGGGATCACGTCCCTCTTGCGGCCTGTCCTTCTGGCGCAAGGAGCTGGGACCCTGTCAGCAAAATAGAGCCCGCAAGAAGCATACCGCTGTTCAAGCCGACAGTTCAAATCCCGGTCGTGACGCAGGCCGTCTGGGACCCCGCGCGGAGCGCTGTTCCCCTGCCGGTATGCGCGGTGCGCGCGGGCGGCTCCCGGCCCGTATTGCGCCTGACCGCCAAGTCCTTGCAAGATCGACGCTATCGTATCGCGGTCCAGTGGCTCTACAGTGCGCGACGCAACCTTTCACTGCAGCTACTATATAGCCATATTATCGCTACGCCTATGTTTCGCGTGGTGCGACGGAGCTTGGGGGCGAGGGGCCCGAGAGCCCTCGGCCAGTACTCCTTCGGCAAGAAAAGAGCCGCCGGGCGTGGACCCGGCGGCTCCTGTCATTCGAGCGGACTGTCGCGATCGAAGGGCTGGTTCAGACCTTCACGGCCTTCTGCAGGTTCTCGTCGATCTTGTCGAGGAAGCCGGTTGTGGAGAGCCACTTCTGGTCGGCGCCGACGAGCAGGGCGAGATCCTTCGTCATGTGGCCCGCCTCGACCGTGTCGACGCAGACCTTCTCCAGCGTCTCGGCGAAGCGCTTGAGATCGGCATTGTCATCGAGCTTGGCGCGATGGAGCAGGCCGCGGGTCCAGGCGAAGATCGAGGCCATGGAGTTCGTCGAGGTCTCCTTGCCCTTCTGGTGCTCGCGGTAGTGGCGGGTCACGGTGCCATGGGCAGCTTCCGCCTCCACGGTCTGGCCATCCGGCGTCATCAGGACGGAGGTCATCAGGCCGAGCGAGCCGAAGCCCTGGGCCGCGGTGTCGGACTGCACGTCGCCGTCGTAGTTCTTGCAGGCCCAGACATAACCGCCGGACCATTTGAGGCAGGAGGCGACCATGTCGTCGATGAGGCGGTGCTCATAGGTAAGGCCGAGCGTGTCGAACTGCGCCTTGAACTCCGCGTCGAACACCTCCTGGAACAGGTCCTTGAAGCGCCCGTCATAGGCCTTGAGGATGGTGTTCTTGGTCGACAGATAGACCGGGTACTTGCGCGCGAGGCCGTAGTTGAAGGAGGCGCGGGCGAAGTCGCGGATCGAATCGTCGAGGTTGTACATCGACATCGCGACGCCGGAGCCGGGGAACTTGAAGACTTCCTTCTCGATGACCGTGCCGTCCTCGCCCTCGAACTTGATAGTCAGGCGGCCCTTGCCGGGCACCTTGAAGTCCGTGGCGCGATACTGGTCGCCGTAGGCGTGGCGGCCGATGACGAAGGGCTGGGTCCAGCCCGGCACCAGGCGTGGCACGTTCTTGCAGATGATGGGCTCGCGGAAGATGACGCCGCCGAGGATGTTGCGGATGGTGCCGTTCGGCGACTTCCACATGTCCTTGAGGTTGAATTCCGTCACGCGGGCTTCGTCCGGCGTGATGGTGGCGCATTTCACGCCGACGCCGTAGCGCTTGATGGCCTCTGCCGCATCCACCGTGACCTGGTCGTTGGTGGCATCGCGATGCTCGATGCCGAGGTCGTAGTATTTCAGATCAATGTCGAGATAGGGGTGGATCAGCTTGTCCTTGATAAGCTGCCAGATGATCCTGGTCATCTCGTCGCCGTCGAGCTCGACGACCGGGTTCGCCACCTTGATCTTAGCCATTGATTGTCCCCTGCACGCTGGGAAAAGGAAAATGGGTCTCGGTGCACACGTGCGTACGCCGATATCCCGCTGCTTCTACAGCGCGATTTGCGATGAGGGAAGCCGCGATGGGCCACTGGCAGCATTGTGACACCATGATCGCTGCCTTCCATGGGCAAGGCCCCTCGGCCAAGTGACAGCCTGAGGCTGATGCCAGGCTGGTTTTGGTGTGGGAGCCGGGTCGAGCAGACGCTCGCACGGCCGCGCAGGAGAACAGGAGGTGCCGGTCAGTGAAGGCTGGGACCAATCGGTTCAGCGCCCTTCCGATCGGGTCAGCAGGACAAGCCCTGAGATGACAACGGTTTCCGGGGCCATTCTCGAATGTCGAGTGGCCCTAGTTCAGCCGCGCTGCGACCTGCTCGAGCTTTTCAAGAAACGTCCTCCAGCCCTGCATCGCACCGCCGAAGGCCTGGCGCTGGTTGGGACGGAAACCTTCCTGCTCCATGCGCAGACGTGTTCCGGTGCTGGTTGGGGTGAGGGTGAACGTCACCACGCTGTCCAGGTTGAACGCCGGATCGCTGTGCGCATAGTTCCAGCTGTAGGACAGCATTCTATGCGGCTCGATGGCGAGAACCTCGCAGTCCAGCACTCCGCCCCATTCGCCGCGCAGGTTGAAGCGGTGGCCTATCGCGAGCGCGAAGTCATTCTGCATGAGCCATTCCGCGATCAGCTGCGGCTGAGTGAGGGCGCGCCAGATTGTCTCCGGGGGATAGGGGAAGTCGCGCTCGACAACGACGGAGCGGGTTTCGCCGGAGATCATCGCTTCGCATTCTTTTGCGAGCGGCTCCGCCTGTTTTCTTCCACAGCGGCGCGGAACAGATCCTTGAACGCCTCCTCGTCGATTGTCTCACCCTCGTGAATATCGATCGCGCGGCGGGTGCCGCCTTCGAGGCTGGCGTTGAAAAGACGCGAGGGGTCGTTGAGCGCCGCGCCCTTGAGAAACGTCATCTTCACGGCTGTCTTGTAGGTCTCGCCGGTACAGATGAGGCCCTCATGTTCCCATACGGGAACGCCCAGCATGTTATTTGACGGCTTGCGCCACTTCACGTCCTCGACAACGTCGGGATCGGCTTCCTTGATGAGCGCGCGGAGCCTGGCCAGCGTCCCGCCACGCCAATCAGCATGCCGCTTGATCGCTTCGTCGATCAGGTGTTCGCCGGATTGTTCACCTCCAGGGGGCTCTCCTCCCGGGAACTCCGGAGCGGCTTTCTTTTCGCTCATGCGCGCCTCGTGGTGTAGGGCAGCACGAACATGTAGAGACCGGTGACAAGCATCAGGAAAAGCGGCGGCAGAGGCGCATAGACGATCCAGGCAGGCGGCTCTTGTCCCAGGCCCATGACCGCAAAGTTGGCGACGACGGCAAGCGTGAAGATGATCGACAGCCAGCGATGCGTCTGGCGAATCCAGAGGTTCATTGGTCCATCCTTTTCAACAGATCTTCGAGATCGTCGAATTTTCCTTCCCAGAAGCCCGTCATCTCATTGGCCCAGTCCACCAGCGGTGTGAGAGCCTGGAGGCTCGCGCTGTAGTGGGTCTGACGACCTTCGTGGCGATCGCGCACAAGCCCTGCCTGTTTCAGCAGAGCCAGATGCTTGGAGACGGCGGGTTGCGAGACCTTGGCACGCGCGGTCAGCGCGCCGACCGTCTTCTCTCCCTCGCGGCATAGCTGTTCGAAAATCGCCCGGCGTGTGGGATCGGCGAGGGATCGGAAAAGGAGGTCGCGCGTGTCTGTCATCCACAATCCATAACCCAACGGGTATGAATTAACGCATAGCCATATGGTTATGAGTTGTCAAGCGACTGCTTGGGCGGCCTTGAAAAGCCCGGTAGCGGGGATTTTGCCACGCCAGGCATCCGTCGCGGGCCATTCACCGGGCTACGGTGGAGGACGGTCGGCCGGAAGACTGTAAAGCCGCGTGATCGGAGGCGGATCAATCGACGAGATAGGCGCTGTGCTGGCCCGAGGTTGTCATCATGACCTTTTTGCCGCCGTCGAGCTTCCAGATGCCTTGATTCAAGGTGAGTGTGTTCGCGACGAGTGCGGTTGCATCGGTCGTTCCCGTCATCGCATTCACCGTGATGTCCCGGCTCGGCAGGTATATGAGCCCGCGCAAAGCCTGCCCGAGCCCGGCATTGATGACAAAGCTCGATCGCGGCAGGCCTGCGGGCTCCGATATGAGAATGTCGGAAAAGATGCCGGAGGTTGGCGCCGAGAGCTCGAGCCGCACTGCATTGTTTGCCTGCATCGTCGAGGTACTGTCAGGAAAATAGAGGGAGACGCCCTCGCCGCGCAGGATCGTGCCGGCGTTCAGCATCATGCGACCGCGAATGACATAGACCCCGGGCAAGAGGTCGATCGTCGGACCGCCGTGGAAAATGAGATCGCCACAGTAAGTGCCGGGGCTGAGCGTGACGGACGCGGCCGTGTAAGGCGGGGGATAGGAGATGGTGCACGCGAGAGAAGGGGTGGGCAAAGTGCCGCGGAAGGGATCGTCGATCGCCTCGCAGTCGGTCTCGGGTCGCTTCGCGCTGCCATTCACCAGAACGTCGTGTCCGCGAACGCAGACGCGCTGAACATCAAGCGTCGTGAGCGCATTGATGGTGGCAGCCGGAAACCCCGTGGCGCGTACGTGAATTTCGCATTCGCTCGCGATCACTTCGGCGCCGCTGTTGACGAGTAAGCCGGGGGCGCCACTTTGATCCAGTGTCAGGATGCAGACGCGGCTCCGGCTTCGCCTCAGGGATGCGGTCGCGAGCGTGCTCACCGGCAGGCTGTCGACGCCGATGAGGGTGGACACCGTGGTCGCGACATCGGTCGAAACCCGGCCAGTGAGGCTCCCATCCGGATTTTCGCGAAAGTCCAGACTGAGGGCGAGCGAAGGCTCCAGGAAATTGAGCCCGAACACGGCCTGTGCCCGCGCGATCTGCTGGCCGGCCTCCTGGTTGACGCCGGCCAGCACGGCAGCGTCGAGCGCTGTCTGCAAGCGCGTTTGCATGGATTGCGCCTTGGCATAGTCGATCGCGACCCCGATGGCGCCGAGCATGGGGATGCTCAGCAGGGCGAAGAGCACCGCGACATTTCCTGTGCGACTGCACGCCAGAGCGCGGAACGAATGACGTGGCGCGGGGCGTGGACTGGTCTTGTCGTGAGATTCCCGCAGCGCCATGGATGTCAACTCTCAAAAATTGTATCTATGAACATATGCGCCTATAAGATGCATTTCGTTCTTTGCGGATTGGTGAAGGCGCCGGACAAGCCGGGGTCCCGAAATGGGGCAAGCAGGGACGCGGGCCTGCTTATGCCGGCGGCGGTCGCAACCGATTCGCCGAAAATTGCCGCGCCATCGGTTTCCTCGAAAGGCGGACTTGCTCTATATGCCTCCCTGCATAGGTCGCCTGATGTACCCAGCCTGGTCGGCACATTGGGCTTGGCGCCCTGGAGAGAAGGCACCCTGGAGAGAGAATGGCAGGCACGGATCGCTCGAAGGCAATGATCAGCGGGGGGCCGGCTATCATTCTCGTCGCGCCGCAGCTCGGCGAGAATATCGGCATGGCGGCCCGGGCGATGGCGAATTTCGGCCTCTCGGATCTCCGGTTGGTCGCGCCGCGCGAGGCCTTCCCCAATGCGCAGGCGGAAGCCGCGGCAGCCGGCGCCATCCACGTCATCAACGCAGCCCGGGTCTATCCTGACGTGCAGGCGGCGATCGCTGACCTTCACTATGTGCTGGCGACGACGGCGCGCGAGCGCGGGCAAATGAAGCGCATCTTCGGGGCCGACGAAGCCATGGCCGATGTGGCCCAGCGCGGCGCGAACGGGGAGGGCACGGGCATCCTCTTCGGCCGTGAGCGCTCCGGGCTTGATAACGACGCCATCGCGCTCGCTGATGCGGTCGTTACTTTCCCGGTCAACCCGGCCTTCGCGTCGCTCAATCTCGCGCAGGCGGTCCTGCTGATCGGCTATGAATGGATGAAGGTGAACGGCGCGGCTCTGCTTTTCTCGACGCCTGAGCGTTCGCCGCCGACCCGCGAGGGTGTCCTGTCGTTTTTCGACTATTTCGAGGGCGAGCTCGACCGTTGCGGTTTTTTCGTCCCCGCGGACAAGAAGCCGGTGATGATCCGCAATATGCGGAACATCTTCCACCGCATGGCCATGACGGAGCAGGATCTGCGCACCCTTCGCGGCGCGGTGGTGTCTCTGGTCAAGGGGCGGCGTGGCGGCATCAATGATCCACGCCCGGGCCGCACCAAGACGTCCGATCCCGGCGATGCCAGTGCCGATGATCGCGACAATACGTAGTCGGCAAGCCCTCATGCGGAATTCTGACGCAATTGGAAGGCTTCGGTAACGATATCGCGCGATATGCTGGACGCTGGTGATCTATGGGTGTGATCGAGGATAGGCCCTGATGCGTATCGATCGTCCCGCGGACGCGGTATACAGGCCCGCTGACACGCAAGTGCGACCGCCAAGAGTCCTGGTTTTCGACTCCGGACTTGGCGGGCTCACCGTTCTTGCTGAACTGCGCAAGGCCAGACCGGACGCGCATTTCATCTATGCGGCCGATGACGCGGGCTTCCCCTATGGGCGCCTGAGCGAGAGCAATCTCATCACGCGTGTCGACCGGGTGCTGGATCGGCTGATCGCACAGCACCAGCCGGATATCGTCGTCATCGCCTGCAATACGGCATCGACGCTCGTTCTGCCGGGCCTGCGCGCCCGCTACAGCCTGCCGTTCGTTGGCACGGTGCCGGCGATCAAGCCGGCGGCGGCGGCCAGCCAGAGCAAGGTGATCAGCGTCCTCGCCACGGCCGGCACTGTGAAGCGCGACTATACGCAGGGGCTGATCAACAGCTTTGCGGCTGACTGTACTGTCGCCCTCGTCGGCGCGCCGCGTCTCGCCGGGCTCGCTGAAGACGCCCTGTCCGGGAAAGATGTCGTGGATGGCGACATCGCGGCGGAAATCGCGCCGGCCTTCGTCGAGGCGCAGGGCCGCCGGACCGACGCGGTGGTCCTTGCCTGCACGCATTATCCCCTGCTGCGGGCTGAACTCGAGCAGCTCGCGCCCTGGCCCGTCACCTGGATCGATTCGGCGCCGGCCATCGCCCGCCGCGCTGTCCACCTCATCGGGGAGCGAGGCTTTGCGCCCCATCTCGGTGAGACGGGAGCAACCCCGCCCGCCAGGGCCATCTTCACCGGGGGCGCCTTGCTCACGGATCAGCTTGCGGCCGCGCTGACGGCACGGGGGCTGCGCGATATCGTGGTCGATGCGATGCCCCTGGCCGATGGCGAACGCGCCCTGGCTGCGTCACAAGCCTGACATCCGCGCGCGCTTGACTTCGCCGGCCGGTCGACATAGAGAACCTGAGCTTCGCGCGGGCTACCCAGCCCGCGTGTTGCTTTTTGCGCACCCGTGATCCGGCTCGCCGGATCTGTCGTTGTTCATCCCGGTCGGATGGGCAAAGAGGAGGGCGCGTTCCTCAACCAGCTCGTTGTCGAGAGGACACGCGATGTCGAAGAGAATTGCGGCGAAACACAAGATTGATCGCCGTCTGGGTCAGAATATCTGGGGTCGCCCGAAGAGCCCCGTCAACCGCCGCGAATACGGCCCCGGCCAGCATGGCCAGCGCCGCAAGGGCAAGATTTCGGACTACGGCACGCAGCTCCGCGCCAAGCAGAAGCTGAAGGGCTACTACGGTTCGATCTCCGAGAAGCAGTTCCGCCGTTATTACCAGGAGGCCATCCGCCTCAAGGGTGACTCCGGTGAGAACCTGGTCGGCCTGCTCGAGCGTCGCCTCGACGCTGTGGTCTATCGTGCCAAGTTCGTGCCGACGGTGTTCGCGGCCCGCCAGTTCGTGAACCACGGTCACGTGAAGGTCAACGGCCGCCGCGTCAACATCCCGAGCTATCTCGTGAAGGCCGGCGATGTGATCGAGGTCAAGGAAGCCTCCAAGCAGCTCGTCATCGTGCTCGAGAGCATTTCGCTCGCCGAGCGTGATGTGCCGGATTATGTCGAGGCCGATCACGCCAAGATGGTGGCCAAGTTCGTGCGCGTGCCGACCTTGAGCGATGTGCCGTATCCGGTGCAGATGGAACCGAACCTGATCATCGAATTCTATTCGCGCTGATCAACGGTCTTGCCGTTTCGGAAAAGCCGCCTTCGGGCGGCTTTTTTGTTGGCGAGTGCGCTGGATCCAGCATTGAGCCGGTCAGGGACCGGACGACAAACCCCTATTTCCGCGCCCGGATATTCTCAGCCATGAATCGCACATGGCAGTCGCTTCCGGCGGATATTCTTCTCTTCGCCCACGCCAGCAAGGCGCACACCCGATGAGGAGGAGCCGCAGGGATCGGACCGGCCGGAGCTGGCGCGCATAGAGGAAGTCTTGCGGCAGGCAACCTGCCGGGAACAAGGCGTGCTCTCGGCAGGTCAGGCCATCAGGCTATCGCTTGAAACTGCATCTTTTCGTCATGCAGGAAGCAGGCCTTCGAGAAGAGGGTCACATCCAGACGGTTGGGCAGGCGTATGTCCTGTATGTCCGGTAACGGCTTGGTATCTGGACTATACGAACGGTCGATTTGCGAGATGAACGCGAGAATAACCCCGGTTTGCCGTGCGAAAGCTCGCAGAGCACTGATTTGTTCGGAAAGCTCGGGCTTGTTTCTCTTTTGATCGAGGATTTGCAAGTAGTCCACGGTGGCGACCGTGCCGGGAGGGGCGCCTGCAAGGTGACTTATGATATAATCAGCGCAGATGTCGTCCGAAATCACGATTTCCAGTGCACCGCCGAGATCTGACGCCTTATCTTCTAGTAACCGGATGCGCTCTCTTGTCTCCTGCTCAGTGTATTCGAGAGTGAAGAATACGCCTCTTCGGCCCTGGTGGACCGCATCAAGCAGGAGTTGAAGGCCCAAGAGTGTCTTTCCATGTCCGGGGCGTGCTCCCAACAACAACAGGTCGCCATCGGCAAGACGGGCAAGCATCTCCCGGGGCGTCGAGCGCAGCGCGGCCCGAGCGGACAGCAGGCTCCAAGTCGTGAACCCTTCTTCACTGGCTATACGGTCCAATGCTGTATGCAGGGCGATTTTTTGATCGCGAGCCATGAGTTTGGCCCGGCGTTTCAGCTGGTAGATCGGTGCGGACAGCTTCATCGAAGAACCTCCATTCCGAGCGGAAAACGCAATCCCTCCTTATGCGGCGCTCGAACAGATGGTTCGACGGTCTCATTACCCCGTATGAGTAATACTTCCCCGATGGGAGGGAGGAGGCGCGGGCCAAGCCTGTCTCCGCTGTATAGCGTGAGGACAACGGCGTTAACAAGGGCCTCAAGCGAGCGAATGCGAAATGCCGCGCGCTGACGCAGTCCTCATGAATGTTAGGGAACAAGCTCGCATCGGAGGGGAGGGGAAGGGGCGGTTTCCATCTTTCACGCGGCCTTCCTTGATGTTCATTCAAGCGCCGGAGCCGCGTCGGCATCCTTGGCCGGTGCGAGGCAATCAGAGGCTGTTGCAAGTCCGCCAGCTGCGCTGCAGTGGATCATCTCATCGCACGCGCTGCAGGTGGCACACCTTCACCTTGCCGCCGCGGCCATCCGCTTTCCACACGCAGCCGGAATTGCGCGGCTTGCTTTCATAGAGATGGATGACGCCCCGGCGCTTGCTGTTGTAGGTCTGGTTGGAGAAGTCGTGGCCGCCGATGCGCACGTTCTTTCCAAGGCGAACCTCGGCATGGGCGGGGAGAACGCTGGTCAGCAACAAGGCGCCGCACGTTAGGATGGCCGCGATGACGGCGTGCCGCGCTCCGAAGCTTCGCAGATTCAGCGTCATCATAACCCCTATCTCCGTCTCCGGCGCCCTTCGATCGCGTCGGGCGCTGTTGGCGATCGCCGTGTTGCATTCCTGAGGCGCCGCCGCAACGGACACTGCGATAATTCCCGTTCAGGACCACCGGCTCAACCGCATAAGGACGCTGCCAGCGCCGCATGGGCGAGGCCGGCCACATCAAACGCGAGAGCCAGGTCGAGGCTGCGCATCTCGGCGGAGGAGATCCAGCGCGCCTCCGTGGCATCATCGCCGGCTACCGGTTCTCCGCCAGCCCACTGGCAAAGCGCGCCAAAGATGGCGAAATGGCTTTGGACCGCGCCGCTGCTGCTGCGCGTGATAGCGTCGGTCACCACAGTGATCCCGCATACGGCGGCTCGAACACGCGTTTCCTCGAAGAGCTCCCGAAGCGCGGCTGCTTCAATCGCTTCGCCGAGTTCGACTTTTCCGGCGGGAAAACTCCATCGTCCCGCGTCCGGTGCTTTCGTGCGGCGAACCATGAGAATGCGTTGGTCTTGAACGACCAGAGCCATCACGCCAACAACCGGGAAGGTCCCTATCCCTGGCATACCTTCATCCTGCCGCGCTCATCACCCGACACCGCGCTCGAAGGTGTCATCATACCTCCAACTTTGGTGATTCGCCCCGCGCAACTCACAATTCGTATATATCAGTCGACAATTATACAACTTATGCATGTACGATATATGAGATGCATCTTATGCGGATGAGAATCGTGACCTTTATGAATCCCTGCACAACTTTTACGCGTTCGTTCCCATGTGAAGATGGACAGAATGTCGCGCCCATCGCTTAGCTTCTGCTTGCCGGGGCTGGTCCGGCTGGTTTGTGAGGAGCTACTCATGAAGAAAGCAGCAGCTGAGTTCGTCGGAACATTCGCTCTTGTTTTTTTTGGCTGCGGCGCGGCGGTTGTTGCGGGCATGGGCACTGGACCGACCGCGATTGATGTCCTGGGCATCGCGACCGCGTTTGGTCTGGCGATCGTTGCCATGGCCTATGGTATCGGCCCAGTGTCGGGTTGCCACGTCAACCCGGCGGTCAGTTTCGGTGTCTTCGTCGCGGGTCGTATGTCGGCCGGCGATCTGATCACTTACTGGATCGCACAGGTGCTTGGCGGTCTTGCCGGTGCTGTCGTGCTCTACCTCATCCTGTCCGGCAAGGCGTCCGGCTGGAACGGCGGTCTTGGCCAGAATGGCTGGGGCGCGGGGCATTTCGGTGAATACAACCTCGCCTCCGCCTTCATCTTCGAGGTCGTGGCGTCGTTCCTGTTCCTTGTCTGCATCCTCGGCGTCACCCAGTCCGGCGCGCCCTCCCAGTTCGCCGGTCTCGCTATCGGCTTCACCCTGGTCGCTGTCCATCTCGTCGGCATCAACATCACCGGCACGTCGGTCAATCCGGCCCGCTCGCTCGGCCCGGCGATCGTCGGCGCGGGGACCAATCCGGCGGCGCTTGGTCAGGTCTGGCTATTCATCGTGGCGCCGCTGATCGGCGCGGCAATCGCCGGCGTGCTCTTCAAGGTTGGCAGCCTGCTGTCCGCCGACAACAGGTAGGGCTGGCGTTTCGCCAAGCTGGCCGTAAGGTTCACCCACAAGCCCGTGTCCATGTGACACGGGCTTTTTTTTGCGGGTGGCTTCTCGCAGGCGGAATTTCAGAGAATCTTGAGCCCGATGATGCCGGCAATGATCATCGCAATGGCGCCCAAGCGTGCCGCGGTCGCTGGGTCACCGAACAGCACAATGCCGAGAATGGCCGTGCCGACCGTGCCGATGCCCGTCCAGACGGCATAGCCGGTACCCACAGGCAATGTCTTGAGGGCAAGCCCCAGCAACAGGACGCTGATGACCATGGAGGCGGCGGTGAAGACAGTCGGCCACAGCCGGCTGAAGCCATCCGTATATTTCAGGCCGATCGCCCAGCCGATCTCGAAGAGGCCAGCGATGAAGAGATAGAACCATGCCATGACAGGGGACTCCGTCAAAGGCAGGGTCGTCCCCACCGCTTCAGGATGAGCCTGTCGGGTCGTCCCGGCAGGGGGAGGGCCGAATGGCCTCTCACCAAGAGCACCAGGAGGCAAGCGTATCGATGCCTCGGGTCAGCTGAGCTGCTTCAGGAAGCCGGCAAAACGCATCAGCCCTTCAGGCCAGGGGCCGTGGCCGGATTCCGCGTTGATATGGCCGCTGTCGCCTGCATCGGCAAGTTCAGCGCCCCAGGCCGTCGCAAAAGCTTCGGCCTCCGTGAAGCTGGTGAAAGGATCGGTCTGGCTCGCCACCAGCAGGGCCGGGAAGGGCAGGGGCGCGTCTGGCACATCGGCGAAATCCGCGTCGCAGGAGGCGAGTTCCTGCATGGCGCGGCGGCTTGGCGGCGCGACGAGAAAGGCGCCCTTGACCACACCCGCGGGCAGGTGGGCGGCGGCATGGGCAACCGCCGCGACACCGGCGCTATGGGCCACGAGGACGACAGGCCGCTGGGCCTGCGCCACGCGCTGCACTAGCCGCTGCCGCCAGGGCTCCACGGCGAGCCGCGACCAGTCGTCCTGCTCCACGCGCGCGCCGGTGGAGAGCTTCTCCTCCCACCGGGTCTGCCAGTGGTCAGGCCCGGAGCCGCCGAGGCCCGGCACGAAGAGGATATCGAGGTCGGCGGCGCGCATGGCTCCCTCAGCTCCGGCCGAAGACGCGATTGAAGATCGTGTCGACGTGCTTCAAGTGATAGCTGAGGTCGAAGCAGGCTTCGAGCTCAGATTCCGGAATCCGTTGAATCACTTCCGGGTCGTTCTTCAACAAGGTCAGGAAGTCGCCTTCGCCCCGCCACACGGGCATGGCGTTGCGCTGCACGAGGCGGTAGGCGTCCTCGCGGCTCACACCCTTCTGGGTCAGCGCCAGCATGACGCGCTGGGAATGCACGAGGCCGCCGAGCCGGTCGAGGTTCTTCTGCATGTTCTCGGGGTAAACCACGAGCTTGTCGATGACGCCGGCAAGGCGTGCTAGCGCGAAGTCGAGCGTGACGGTCGCGTCCGGCCCGATCATGCGCTCGACCGAGGAATGCGAGATGTCGCGCTCATGCCAGAGCGCCACGTTCTCCATCGCCGGAAGGGCAAAGCTGCGCACCATGCGCGCGAGGCCGGTGAGGTTTTCCGTCAGCACCGGGTTGCGCTTGTGGGGCATCGCGGAGGAGCCCTTCTGGCCTTCCGAGAAGAACTCCTCGGCCTCGTAGACTTCCGAGCGCTGGAGGTGGCGGATCTCGGTGGCGAGACGCTCGATCGACGAGGCGATAACCCCGAGTGTCGCGAAGAACATGGCATGGCGGTCGCGCGGGATGACCTGCGTGGAGACCGGCTCGACGGCGAGCCCCATCTTGTCGGCGACATAGGTCTCGATGCGCGGATCGATGTTGGCGAAGGTGCCGACGGCGCCGGAGATCGCGCAGGTCGCGACCTCCTCGCGGGCCGCCACGAGGCGGTCGCGGTTGCGCTTGAACTCGGCATAGGCCTGCGCGAGCTTGAGGCCGAAGGTGACCGGCTCGGCGTGGATGCCATGCGAACGGCCGATGGTCGGCGTCATCTTGTATTCGAAGGCGCGCCGCTCGAGCGCCGCGAGCAGGATGTCGATATCCTTGAGGAGGATGTCGCTCGCCTTGACGAGCTGCACGTTGAAGCAGGTGTCGAGCACGTCCGACGATGTCATGCCCTGGTGCACGAAGCGCGCTTCCGGCCCGACGATCTCGGACAAATGGGTGAGGAAGGCGATGACGTCGTGCTTCACTTCGCGCTCGATGGCGTCGATGCGCTCCACGTCGAAGGTGGCGGCGGAGCCCTTCTCCCAGACCTTGTCGGCAGCTTCCTTCGGCACCACGCCGAGGTCCGCCAGCGCCGTCGTGGCATGGGCCTCGATCTCGAACCAGATGCGAAACTTCGTTTCCGGCGACCAGATAGCGACCATCTCGGGGCGAGAGTAGCGGGGGATCATCACCTATTCCTCGGTTGAACGGGGCGGCCGTGTCTTATCCGCGGCAGCCTCACATATAATGCCAGAAGATCTTTGCCCTCAGGCCCATTCGCCGCGAGCGGTCTCGGCGGCCTTGCGAATAGCGTCGATATGGCCGGCATAATGCGGGGCGCCGTCCTTGAACACCGCCGAGCCGGCGACCAGTACGTCGGCGCCGGCCGCGGTGACGAGCGGGGCAGTCTTCGCGGTGATGCCGCCATCGACCTCTATGTGGATATCACGCCCGACGACCATTTCACGGATCGCGGCGACCTTCTCCACGGCGGAGGGAATGAAGCTCTGCCCGCCGAAGCCCGGATTGACGCTCATCACCAGCACGAGATCGATGAGATCGAGCACATGGGCGACGGCTGCCGACGGTGTCGCCGGATTGAGCGCGACGCCCGCCTTCTTGCCGAGTGCGCGGATGGTCTGCAGCGAGCGGTGCAGGTGCGGGCCGGCCTCGGCATGGACCGTGATGAGATCGGCGCCGGCCTTGGCGAAGGCCTCGAGATAGGGATCGACCGGCGCGATCATGAGATGCACATCGAGCGTCTTGGATGTCAGCGGGCGGATGGCGCGCACGACCTCAGGGCCGAAGCTGATGTTCGGCACGAAATGACCGTCCATCACATCCACATGGATCCAGTCGGCACCGGCCGCGTCGATAGCACGCACTTCCTCGCCGAAGCGGGCGAAATCGGCGGCGAGGATCGAGGGGGCGATAATGATGGGGCGGTTCATGGATGTGGTTGCCATTGCTGCCAAGGTGACCGGTCAGGATGTGCGAGATCGGCAGGTAGCATGCCCGCCGCGGTGCGGCAAATCACAGGAGCCGACAAGGCCTTATGAAGATGGTGTTGCACCGCCAGAAAAGCTATGCAAGCTCGTCGTTTCATAGCGCGGTCATCGAGGGATTCCATGCAATCTGACGTCGTGGTGCTCGGCGCGGGCATCGTTGGTATTTCCGTCGCTCTTCATCTCCAGAAGCGTGGTCGCTCCGTTGTTCTCCTCGATCGCCGCGGTCCGGCGCAGGAAACCTCCTTTGGCAATGCCGGACTGGTGCAGAGCGAGGGGGTCTACCCCTACGGCTTTCCGCATGATTTCGGCGCGCTGCTGCGCTACGGCCTCAACCGCACCATCGATGCGCATTATCACCCGTCGGCGCTGCTCGATCTCGCGCCCTTCCTGTGGAAATACTGGCATCATTCCCGTCCGGCGCGCCATGCGGAGATCGCCAAGAAATACGCGACCCTGATCGCCCATTGCGTGTCCGAGCACGACGCCTTGGCGCGGGAGGCGGATGCCACGCAGTTCTTCAAGCGCGACGGCTGGTTCAAGGTCTTCCGCACACCGCAGCAGCGCGATATCAGGCTGGCCGAGGCCGAGCGCTGGCATCGGGAGTTCGGGCTCCGCTATCGGGCCCTCGACTTGCCGACGCTTGAGGCGGAAGAGCCGCATCTCGCTCCCGTCCTGATCGGCGGGCTGCACTGGACCGAGCCGACGACGATCAATGACCCGCATGGGCTGGCCGTTGCCTATTTCAAGCATTTCGAGGCTCTCGGCGGCCGTTATGTCCAGGGCAATGCCGCAACCCTCGAGAATGTCGGGCAAGGCTGGCGTCTCGTCACGCCGCACGGGCCGCTCACGGCGGGCACGGCCGTCGTGGCGCTGGGGCCATGGGCGGATATGGTGACGAAGCCGCTCGGCTACCGGCTGCCGCTCGCCGTCAAGCGCGGGTATCATATGCACTACCGGCCAGCGGGTGACGCCAAGCTGAACCATCCCGTGCTCGACACGGAGCGCGGCTATTTCCTGGTGCCGATGGCGCGCGGCATCCGCTTGACCACGGGCGCCGAATTCGCCCGCCGCGACGGCATGAAGACGCCGGTGCAGCTTGCGCGGGCCGAGCCCATCGCGCGGGAGTTCTTCCCGCTCGCTGAGCGGCTCGACAACGAGCCCTGGATGGGCGCGCGGCCCTGCACGCCGGACATGATGCCCATCATCGGCAAGGCGCCGCGCCATCCCAATCTCTGGTTCTCCTTCGGCCACGCCCACCACGGCCTTACCCTTGGCCCGGTGACGGGCCGGCTGGTCGCCGAGATGGTCACCGGTGAGGCCCCCTTTGTCGATCCGACTCCCTTCAGGGTCGATCGGTTCTGACGGCGGGTAGGGCGCGCAACTCGCTGATCGGCTGTAATCCCTCACCCTGTCCCTCTCCCAAAGGGGAGAGGGGACGCTAACGATTGGCCGTTGCGCAACGGTTTGACGGCTGGCTCCCACCTCTCCCCGGCGGGAGAGGTCGCGCCATAGGCGCGGGTGAGGGAACGCCGTCGAGAGGGAGGTTGTGAGCGTCGATTCGGGAGCCGTTCCCGGGGCGGCTATTTTTCCCTCAGTCGCTCCGCCCGAACTTGTCCCGCCAGGCCGGGGGGGATTCCGGGAAGGGCAGCGCGGTTGCCTCATAGACGCCACGGGCGATAGCGCGCGCCAGGCAGTCGGCGGCCGTGGCGCCGATCTCGATGATGTCGTTGTAGCGGTCCACCAGGGGCTTGCGGCCGGTGGCCGCGGCGAAGACCGTGTCGCCATCGAAGAGCGCGTGCGACAGCCGCAGTCCCTTGGCGAGGCCGGTCTGGGCCGCCATAGCGAGGCGCTTGGCCATGGCCTTGTCGAGCACGGCATCGGTCGCCACTATGGCGATGGTGGTGGCCGGTTGCGGCCCGCCCTTCCAGTGCATGGGCCGCATCTCCGGGCGCACATGGGCCGGCAGGCCGAGGCCGCCGAACTCTGCCTCCACCTCATAGGCCCCGGCCCAGAAATGCGGGCCGCTGTCGATGACCGCCGAGCCGATGGCGTTGACGACGACCATGGCGCCCACGGTGAAGCCGTTGGCCGTCACGGCGCTGGCCGAACCGAGGCCGCCCTTCAGGTTGACGGTGGTGGCGCCGTAGCCGCCACCAACGGTCCCCAGCGCGAAGTCTTCGGACACGGTCTCGCAGGCGGCATAGCCGAGCTCGCGATAGGGCGGGTAGCGGCCCCAATCCTTGTCGCCACCGTTGAGCAGGTCGAAACAGATGGCCTGCGGCACGAGCGGCACGCGCACGGAGCCGACAAGGAAGCCGCGCTCGTGCTCGCGCAGCCAGGCCTGGACGCCGCCGGCCGCATCGAGGCCGAAGCCGGATCCACCGGACAGCACAATGGCGTCGACCCCTTCGGCGACCGTGTCGGGTTCAAGACAGCCGGTGTCGCGGCTCGCCGGACCGCCGCCGACCGCGACCCAGGACGCCGTGGTCGGCTCGTCGAACAGCGCGACCGTGACGCCTGAGGCAAGCCTCTCGTCATGGGCATTGCCGACGCGGATACCTGTGACGTCGGTGATGAGGTTGCGGCCTTCGCCCATGCGTTTCCCCCGGTACTGAAGCTGACCTGATGGGCACACTGCCCGATATGTCGCTGTGATTTCAATAGCCGCAGGCGGGCTCATTCCTTCGCTCACATTCGCGCAATGTGGCGCTATGTGCCCTTCCGTCGCCACAAGGCGACCGCTAGAACAGCCGGCATGACGCACGTGTCCTTTTCCGCTGCCGCGCTGGCCGGGCTGTTGAGCTTTCTCAGCCCCTGTGTCTTGCCGCTTGTTCCGCCGTATCTCACTTATCTCGCCGGCACGACGATCGATGAGCTCGGCACGCGCGCCACACCCAAGGTCAATCGGCGCGTGATCGCGACGGCGCTGCTGTTCGTGCTCGGCTTCTCCACCGTCTTCGTGCTGCTTGGCGCCACCGCCTCGGCTCTCGGCCAGGTCTTCCGCCAATATGTGCATATCCTCGGCACGCTCGCGGGCGTGGCGATCATCATCATGGGCCTGCATTTCCTGGGCGTCTTCCGCCTGGCCTTCCTCTATCGGGAGGCGCGGGTCACCGTGCGGAAGCCCGCGGGCCTCGGTGGCGCCTATGTGATGGGCCTTGCTTTCGCGCTTGGCTGGACGCCCTGCATCGGTCCGATCCTCGCGGCCATCCTGGCCGTGGCTGGCTCGGAAGACTCCGCCGGGCAGGGCGCGCTGCTCCTCGCGATCTATTCCGCGGGGCTCGGCATCCCTTTTCTCATCGCCGCTTTCGCGATGCCGCCGTTCATCGCCTTCCTGAAGCGCATGCGCACGCGCCTTGCGCTCATTGAAAAGGCGATGGGCGCCCTCCTTGTGCTCACCGGCATTGCCTTCCTGACGGGGAGCATCACCAACATGTCCTTCTGGCTGCTGGAGACATTTCCGGCGCTCGGGCAACTCGGCTGACGCGTGATCGCGATAGCGCTACCGCGAGGCCCGCATAGGCGCACCTTCCGGCGCGTGTCGGACGTCGTCCGTGCGCGCCGCCGGGGCTGTATCATCTCCTGATTGCCCTGTAACAATGGCTCCACATCATTGTTTTGGGGCCTTGCCCCGGGTGATCCATCGGGGTCGTGCGGCCTCGGGAACGGGAGATGGAGCCGGAACGATGAACAATGCTGCAGCGATCACGACAATAGCGCGGGCGCTTGAGAACAAGCCGGATATCCGGGCGCTGTTTCTTGGCGGAAGTTATGGCGTGGGCCTTGAGGATGCCTATAGCGATCTCGACTTCATCGCCGTGGCCGCCGATGGCCCGACGGATGCATGCGCCAGCCTTTGGCATGAAGCCGTCAGCCAGACGGGGGAGATCGTTCTCTGGTGGGATCGGCAGGTCAAGCCGATGCTGATCAACGCCGTCACGGCCGAATGGCTGCGTATCGACGTGCAGATCGTTGCGCTCGCACAGACGACACAGCTTTCCCAGAACAGTTTGAAGGTGCTCTTCGATCATGATCGCATCTACGACGATTTGGCCCCTTCATTGGAAGCGAGCGGGCCGAACCGGCGACGCCTGCAATGGCAGTTCGAGGAATTCATCCGAATTCTTGGCTTGTTGCCTCTCGCCATGGGACGGCATGAATATATCAATGCGGTGACAGGCGCTTTTCACCTTCGCAATCTGCTCATCGATCTCCTTATCGAGGAGACTTCGGCTCCCAACAGGGGCGGCGCACTGCATTTGAACAGGTTGATCACCCGCGAACAAAGGGATCTTCTCGAGTCCCTGCCCGCGCTTACACCAAGCCCTGAAGCGATTATGCCGGCTTATCTCGCCTATGCGACAGCCTATCTGCCCCGAGCCCGCAGACTGGCGCAAAGACTCGGGATGGAATGGCCAGAGCGTTTCGAAGAGGCAATGTGGGCGCGTCTCAAGAGAGAACTGGCAATCGAGCCGCCATGCGTCGCCAATTGAGCGAGGCTGCATATGTCGTGCCGAAGTAAAGATTTTCCGGCGAGGCGAAAATCACCTCACTCCCTCTGCAGAACATGCGCCCGTAAATAGAACCGAGATTTCGAGACGAATACGCGCGGGACAATGGCTTACATCGCCTGCGCTGATGTCGCGCGGTCTTCGCGATCCGGCCGATAAGAAAAAGCCCGCCCCAGTGACCTGAGGCGGGCCGCTCAATCGAGCGAGCTTGGAAAGCTCAGTTGGTCAGCTCATTGCCGGCGTAATTGATCTTGCCGTCGGCGTCCTTCTTCCAGACATACATGACGTAGTCAGGACGAGTGATGTCACCCTTCTTGTCGAAGGAGAGATCACCGAGCACCGTCTTGAAGACCTTGCCGGAGTGGATGACTTCAGCAACCTTCTTGGGGTCGAGGGATTTTGCTTCCTCGGCCGCCTGTTTGATGATCTCGACGCCCGCGTAGGAATAGAGCGTATAGGCCTCGGGATCGTAGTTCTTCGCCTTGAAGGCCTCGACGACCGATTTGGCGGCGGGGTTCTTGCGCGGATCCGGCGCGAAGGTCATCAAGGTGCCTTCGGCGCCAGGGCCGGCGATCGAGACGAATTCGCTGGAGACGATGCCGTCACCGGACATCAGCGGAGCCTTGAGGCCCTGGTCGCGCATCTGGCGGATGATCAGCCCGGCTTCCGTATGCAGGCCGCCATAGTAGACGACGTCCACATTGGCGGCTTTCAGCTTCGACACGAGCGCGGAATAATCCTTCTCGCCCGTATTGATGCCTTCATAGAGAACCGATTTGACGCCCTTGGCTACCATCGCCTTCTGCGTCTCATCGGCAAGACCCTTGCCATAAGGCGTCTTGTCATGAACGACGGCGACATTCTTGCCCTTGAACTTGTCGGCCAGGTAGTTCCCGGCTACCGCGCCCTGCTGATCATCGCGGCCGCAGGTGCGGAATACGTTCCACAACTTGCGCTCGGTGAGAGTGGGGTTCGTGGAGGCGGGCGAAATCGCCAGCATTCCAGCCTCGTTGTAGACCTCGGACGCTGGAATCGACACACCGGAATTGAAGTGGCCGATAACGAATTTCACGCCCTCGCCAGCAAATTTATTGGCAACGGATACGCCTTGCTTGGGGTCGGACACGTCATCGCCGACCGAAAGCACGATCTTCTCGCCAAGAATACCTCCGGCCTTATTGATGTCGGCCACGGCCTGCTCGGCGCCATTCTTGAGCTGGGCACCGAAAGCAGCATTCGCGCCGGTGATGGGGCCTGCCACACCCATTTTCACATCGGCCAGCGCCATGCCGCTGAAAGCCAAGCCAAAACCCAGCGCCACGCTTGCCAATAGAAAATTCTTATTCATACGGCAACTCCTCTGGATTTCCCCCGAAGCCTGGGGACTTCGCACGACGGGCTTGAGCCCGTCCTGATTACGACTGTCGCGCCTTTTCTTCGCGAAGTCATCCGGATTCCGACAGGCCGTTCTTCACCTTTCGGCCAGTATTTCCTCCGAATCTTAAGCGCTGCTATGATCAACGCCGTTCTGGGCGCGCTTCTTCCAGCTGAACGCGCCGGTCCGCTCGTAGAGCCAGCGATATTGCGTCGTCATCTGCCGGGCGCGTGTATATCGATAGCCAGCTAATCCGATAAGGCCGACGACGATCGTGTCAACGATGTAATAATGAATGGATAGAAGCGTCCCTTGAAATAATGCGAAGTGGATGAACCTTACGGCCAAGCCGAGGATCATCAGATAGACCACGCATTGTGCGACGCTTCCCCAAGTCTTGGCGACGGCGCGGCCTGTCATCCAGGCAGCCCAGCCACCCATGATGCAAGTCACGAGCACGAAGAGCCCAAATGATGGTTCTTCATAGAGGATGCCTTGCATATCAGTGCCTCCCGCCTTCGAGATAGGCGGCCCGCACCTGTGGATCCGCAAGAAGATCCTTCCCGCTGCCTGACATGGTGATGGACCCCGTCACCATGACATAGGCGCGGTGCGCGAGCTTGAGAGCGTGATAGGCGTTCTGCTCGACGAGGAAGATCGTCATGCCTTCGTGGTTCAACTCACGGATGACGTCGAAAATCTGCCGTACGACAAGAGGAGCCAGCCCCAGCGAGGGCTCATCGAGCAGCAGAAGTTTCGGCCGGCTCATCAGCGCCCGGGCGATCGCCAGCATCTGCTGCTCGCCGCCTGAGAGGGTGCCGCCGCGCTGGTGCATCCGCTCCTTCAGCCGCGGGAAAATTCCGCAAACACGGTCGAGGTCCTGTTCGAAATGCGCGAAGGCATTGATCGAGGCACCCATCTGCAGGTTTTCGAAAACCGTCATACGCGGGAAGATCCGCCGGCCTTCGGGGGACTGCGCGATGTTCAGCTTGGCGATTTCATGGGTTGCCATGCGTGTAATATCGCGGCCGGCATAGGTAATCGTGCCTTCTCGCGCCCGCGGATTACCGAAGATCGTCATCATCAGGGTCGATTTGCCCGCGCCATTGGCGCCGATAAGGGTGACGATCTCGCCTTCGTTGACATCAATATCAACGCCCTTGAGCGCAATGATGTTGCCGTAGAATGTCTTGACGCCGCGAATGGTGAGGAGCGCCTTGGCGGCCGGGGGGGGCTGCAAGGCGACCTGAGCCGTGGTGCCTGCTTCGCTCATTGCCCCACCTGCATCTCGATTTTTTCCACGTCGTCATCCTCGACGCCGAGATAGGCGGCGATGACCTTCGGGTCGTTGCGCACGGCCTCGGGCAGGTCGTCGGCGATTTTGGTGCCGTAATCGAGCACAACGACGTGGTCGGAAATCTGCATGACGACAGACATATCATGTTCAATCAGGAGCAAAGAGGTGTTGTCCGTGCTGCGGATGGACAGGAGAAGCTCGTTCAATTCCAGGCTTTCACGCGGATTGAGCCCCGCGGCGGGCTCATCAAGACACAACAGCACGGGCTCGGTGCACATGGCGCGGGCGATTTCGAGCCGGCGCTGGGCGCCATAGGGCAGGTCGCCGGCGGGATCATCGGCGCGCTCTGTGAGCCCGACTTTTTCAAGCCAGTATTTCGCCTTGTCGACAGCCTGGTTTTCAGCGCTTCGGAAATTGGGCAGGCCTATGAGCCCGCCGACGGTGAAGCCTGAGGCGATCATCAGCGAATTGTGTTGGGCGACGAGCAGGTTCTCCAGGATCGTCATGCCCGAGAACAGGCGAATATTCTGGAACGTGCGGGCGACCTTGGCCTTCCAGGAGACGTTATGACCCGGGAGACGTTCCAGGAGATACTGCGAGCCGTCCGTATGCGTGAGAGTGATCATCCCCTCGGTCGGCTTGTAGAAGCCGGTAATGCAGTTGAAGACTGTGGTCTTGCCAGCGCCATTCGGCCCGATCAGGGCGGTGATCTCGCCGCGCCCCACCTTGAAGGAGAGGTCGTTGATCGCGATCAGGCCACCAAACCGCATGGTCAAATGATCGACGGCCAGGATGGTGTCGGCGTCGGTGGGCGCGGGTATGGAAGGCGCCATCATCCGTGGCCCTCCTTCACCAACGCGCCGGAAATGGCCTTGCGCTCTCCGAGGACAATCGAGGGATCGCGATGGGAAACGAGTCCGCGCGGTCTCCATACCATCATCGCCACCATGGCTGCGCCAAACAGAAGCAGGCGGTATTCATTGGGATCAAAGCCGTCGCCGAATATGGCGCGCAGGAAGCCGAGGTTCCGCAGCATTTCCGGCCCGGCGACCATGGCTGTCGCGGCGATGGCGACGCCGATCTGGCTGCCCATGCCGCCGAGCACCACGATCGACAGGATGATCGCCGATTCCAGGAAGTTGAAACTCTCCGGTGAAATGAACCCCTGGCGCACCGCGAAGAATGCTCCGGCGAATCCCCCGAACATGGCGCCGATGGCAAAGGCGGTGAGCTTGGTATTGGTCGTGTTGATGCCCAGTGAGCGGCAGGCGATCTCGTCTTCCCGCAACGCCTCCCAGGCGCGCCCCACCGGAAGGCGCCGCAGGCGCATGGTGACGATATTGGTGACCAGCGCGAGCACGAGGATGAGATAGTAGAGAAAGACCATGCGATGCATGGTGCTGAACTCAAGCCCGAAGGTGGCCGCGAAGCCGGTGTCATCGGCCGTGAAGGGAATGCCGAAGAAAGAGACGCGCGGGATCGAGGCGATGCCGGCGCCGCCATTCGTCAGATCCACCCAGTTGATCAGCACGAGGCGTATGATCTCGCCGAAAGCCAGCGTCACGATGGCGAGATAGTCGCCCCTGAGACGCAGCACCGGGAAGCCGAGCAGGATGCCCCAGAAGGCGGCGAGGATGCCGGCGACCGGGAGGCAGATCCAGAACGACAGGCCGAAGGTGGTCGCCAGAAGCGCGTAGGAATAGGCGCCGACCGCGTAGAACGCGACATAGCCGAGATCGAGAAGCCCTGCGAGCCCCACCACGATATTGAGGCCCCAGCCCAGCATCACATAGGTCAGAACCAGGATGCCGAGGTCGACCCAGTAGCGGGATTCGTTGAGCCCGCCCGTCGCGAGATAGGCAATCAGGGGATAACCGATGGCGACGCCGAGCAGCACCGGGGCCGCGTAGAAGAAGATCTTCTGGCCGAGCGTCACCGGGGCTTCGACGCGGGTGACCAGGATTTCCCGACGCTTCGCCGAGCGTCTGCGAGCGATGTGGATGCCGCCGAGATTGAGCGCCAGCCTCACCGCAAAGACGATGAGGCAGAGAACGCCAACCACACGCCAGCGCGGAAGCAGCATAAGCTCGTTGGCCATGCTGTTTTCGGTGCGGAAGGCGATAATCGGGATCGACAGGCCAAACATCACGAGGGCGGCAAGAGCAGCATTCTTGACCGCGGGGAGGAATTCGCTGCCGCCGGAGGCTGGCCCGGCCGCAGACGGCGGGGAAGACCCCGTCGTCTGCGCAGCGGAGGGGGCGTTCATCCGATACTCTCCTCGCGCATCTCAGACCTTCTCAACTTCCGGTCGCCCGAGAATGCCGGACGGCATGAAGATGAGAACGATTGCCAGGATGGAGAACGCCGCGACGTCCTTGTATTCGATCGAGAAATAGGCGGACCACAAGGTTTCCACGAGCCCGATGATCAGACCGCCGAGGACGGCGCCCGGTAACGAGCCGATGCCGCCGAGGACAGCCGCCGTGAACGCCTTGACGCCGGGGACGAAGCCATCCGAGAAGCTCACCACACCATAATAGAGGAGATACATCGTTCCGGCGACGGCCGCGAGCGCCGCGCCCATCACGAATGTGAGGGAGATCGTACGGTCGACATTGATGCCGAGCAGCGCGGCCATCTTGCGGTCCTGCTCGCAGGCGCGTTGTGCGCGGCCCAGCGACGTTTTCTGCACGACATACCAGAATATCGTCAGAAGAACCGCCGTCGCCACCATGATGATCATCTGTTTGTACGCGAGGGTGACAGCATAGCCGTTGTCCTCGAACAAGGTGATGCCACCATTGACCATCGGCGGGATCGACTTGTTGCGCGCGCCTTGCACGACCTGCACGAAGTTCGAGAGAAAGATGGACACGCCGATCGCCGAAATCAGCGGGGCGAGCCGGAACGAGCCGCGTAAAGGACGATAGGCTATGCGCTCGACCGCCCATCCCCACAACGATGTCAGGATCATCGCCAGAACCAGCACGATCAGGAGTGCCAGAGCGATGGAGCCGATGCCGAGCCAACTCGTCAGCAGGATGAAGAAGATCAATGCAATAAAAGCTGAAAGCATAAAGACATCGCCATGGGCAAAGTTGACCATGCCGATGATGCCGAAAACCATCGTATAGCCGATGGCAATGAGCCCATAAATAGAGCCCAGCGTCAGCCCGTTGATGAGCTGCTGCACAAAAACTTCCATATCGCGCCTTTGCCCCCCGTGGCGTCGGGATGCTTATGTCTGTCAGGCGGCAATCATGCCGAAAATTATTTCAATACTTTACATGACGCCGGGCGAAAGACGGTTCCCATCACGCTGACGTGTTCGCATTTTGTATCCTCTGGTATCGATGACAATCGCTTACGTTGATCGCCTTGTCAAAACTATGCCGCGAAACCGTCGGCACGGAAACTTCGACGTTGGTTGAACGCCTGCGGTGCAGGATGCCGCGCGTGGCGCCGCCGCTGGCGAGATCGTCGCCTCAAGGCAGCCTCATAGATGGAGAAGGCGGCTTTTGCGTTGGATTTCGATGCATTTCGTGATGCAGGTGATGCCACCCGGTCATCCACCGGAAATACACAGGTTTCATCTCGACTGATAGATCTGGGATGACGGCAGGTCTTCCGTCGCAAGGGCGCGTAACGCGCTTGAGGCGAATGCGCGACGTGCCGGGGCGCGTCTAGGCAAGAATTTGAGATATCAGCGGAAATGGAATCGCTGTGGCACGCTATCCTGTGCCGTAATTGCCATGAACAAAGTGGCGGCCGCCATTTCGGTCAGGAGCGCTGTCATGATATCCACAGCCGAACTGATCGATGGGCGATGTGCTCATCACCGATGTTCTGCAAGGCGCGCGAGCGGCGCTGACCACCTTGGTGCGAGTGGGTGTCGCCGCCCGGCGATCGGCAGTTGCGGCCCATGGGTCCGGCCCTGCATCGGTCATGACGCTTGTCCTGGAAAGTGGCCCAGGAGCCCAGTCCCGAGGCCATCGACAGGAGATCTCGATGCGATAAGGCGAAAATTGAAGTGACAGATGTCGCGCTCGGCTCAACCGCAATCCACGAGATGAGTTGCGAGATCGCATAACGGTAGTCGCTTTGCCTCCCGCAGAGCGAGTGATGCCGTTAGTTATTGATTTTATTTATGTATTTCGAGCATCGGTCCGGGGGCCTCCTGTTGGATGCCCGTCTGGCCGGCTGCCTTTGCAAACGCAGGTCGATTGTTATGTCCATAGATCCGACGAATCCCGGCCAGGATGATAAATCCAATACAATGGCTGCGGAAACAGGCACGTCTGTGCCAGACGAGACCTTGGCTGAACGCGCTTACCGCCTCATTGAGGATCAGATCATCAGCCTGGCGCTTCCCCCGGGCATGCGTCTGACCGAGCAGGAGCTCGCGTCGCGCCTCGATATTGGCCGCACGCCGGTTCGCGAGGCGTTGCAGCGTCTTGTCAACGATGGCCTTGTGGTCGTTTTCCCGCGCAAGGGCATCGCGGTATCCGTCGTCAACCCGCTCGATGTCCTGATGGCTCTGGAGGTCCGGACGGTGCTCGAACGCCTTTTGGCGGGAGGAGCCGCCCGGCGGGTCAGCCCGCAGGCCCGGTTGGAGCTCGCCGCGCTCGCGGAGCAACTGGCCGCCGCCGCTGAGGCCGGCGATCAGGAAAGGTTTGTCGAGCTCGACCGGTCCGTCTACCGCCGCCTCGGCGAGATCGCTTCGAATCCCTTCCTGGTCAGGGCCCTCGCACCGCTGGAAGCCATGGCGCGGCGTGCGCGCTATTACTTTCTGCGGAATGATGATCTGGCTGAGCCCGCGCGTCTCCATCGTGCCATGATCGAGCATGTGGTAGCCGGCGAGAGCGCGGCGGCCGAGGGAGCGTCCGAAGCCCTGATGGACTATCTGCGTGGCGGCATCAAGCGGACGGTCGTCGGCATGTAATAACCCAGAACGGACCATCACGGACTATTTCCCGTCGCAATCGCCAGTCTCGCACGCGATCGCCGAATGGCGATTTTCTCTCGCCCGTCACCTGCTTTAGGATAGACGTGATTTTCGCCACGTTTTCACGAGGAACCCTCGTGCAGGGTTTTGACGAAGCGTTGCGCCGGTGTAGTGGTGCGCGGAAAAGACTGGGCATCGAGAACTCTTGGTTCCAGAATGTTGATGCCAGGAGTCCTTGGCCAACTAGGAGTCCTTGGCCAACCGGGAGTTTCTGGCCAAGTGTTCCCGGCCCGAGAGAGTGATGAAGGAGGTTGCGCCGTGGCAATGACGATGACGGGTGAGTTTATTCTCGCGGCTGAACCGCAAGCCGTATGGGAGAAGCTCAATGATCCCGAAGTGCTGAAGGCTTGCATCGCTGGCTGCGAAGAGCTGGAGCGGACAGACGAGGGGGGCTTTCGCGCCGTCGTGAAGGTCAAGCTCGGCCCTGTCAAAGCGACGTTCAAGGGCAAGGTCACCTTGACCGATCTCGATCCGCCAAATGGCTACACCATTGTCGGTGAAGGCGAGGGCGGCGTGGCTGGTTTCGCCAAGGGAAACGCCAAAGTCGGGCTCGCGCCCGTGCCGGAGGGCACCAAGCTCTCCTACGATGTGGAGGCGGCCGTCGGCGGCAAGATCGCCCAGCTTGGCGGGCGGCTGATCAACGGCGTTGCCAAGAAATATGCCGATGATTTTTTTGCCAGTTTCGCGGCGATCGTGGCGCCCGAGCAGGCTGAGGCCACGATTGGCTAGCCTCCCTCCGCCACACGGCCCTCGCCGGCGCCCCGAAGGGTCGGCGAGAGCGTGAGGAAGGCTGGCAGCCAGAAGAACAAGAAATGGGCATTCACGAAGGTGAACGCATCCGACAGGTCGGTCACCATATAGACCAGCGAGAAGACGAGCAGGAAGAGGCTGAGGCGCGCAAGGCGCCCGGCCGGCGATGATTGCCGGCCGTTGCTGCGGGTCGCTCCGATATCCGTCAGGGTGGCGGCCAGGGAATTGATGATCATCGCGAAGAACGCCAGCGCCGCCGGAATGCCGAAATAGAAGGCCGGCCCGAGATAGCCGCTATGGGGATGGCGGCCGAAGGGGTTTTCGATCTCAGCCGTGGGGCCTGCGCCGAGCCACGGATGCGCGGCGATCGACTGGGCCGCGAGGCTCCAGATATCCATGCGATAGGATTTCCGGCAGATGTCGCCTCCCTGGCTGCAGGCGAGATCTTGGAGCGCTGTCTCGTTGAGCACGAGGAGGGCAGGAGCCGCGACCGCCGCGAAGATGGCGATGGCCGCAACGATCCGGCCCTTGCGGTTGGCCGGCAGGCGAACGGCGATGGCGAGAACCATGGCCGCCAGAAATGCAGCGACAATCGGCCCCCGGCTGAAAGTGAGCATGAAGCCCACCGCGTTGATGGCTGCCGCCGCGAGCAAGGCCATGCGCAGGTGCCCCCGCTCGGCGAAAGCTGCCGTGAGGGCGGTCGCCACACCGAAGATCAGGGCGCCGGCACTGAAGATTGCGCCATTTGCCCGGCCATAGAGATGCAGGCGCACGAAAGTCGGCCATCCGATCACCACCTGGCCCAGAATTGCGATGATGGTCGCTGCGGCCAGCACGAAGGCTGAGACGAGGAGGAGGCGCCGGCAAAAATCGCGGTCGCGGCTGAGCGCCGTCAACACCACCACCCCGAATGTGAGAATGGCAAGCGCGTTGCCGGCTGCCTGCCAGGCTTTGCCGGCCGAGCCGGCGCCCCTGAACAGCACGCCCACCACTTCCCAGGCGACGATGCCGAGGATCAGAAGGGCCGCGAGCCTCGGCCGCGGATCGGTAAGGACCATACTCCGCATGGCGCTGTCTGTGGCGAGGATCACGATTCCCGCCGCGATCAGCCCGACGAAGACCGCAAGCCAGAAGATGTGGAGCGGTATGAGCGTAATGGCGACGATGGTCGCATAGACTAGGGTCGAGGCGAAGCGATCGCGACTGAAGGCATCGCTCCGGGTGAGCCATTGAGCCTTGGTGAGCCATTCGGCGGCCGATGGTGCGGACATGGACTCCTCGGGTTCGTCACAATGCGACGGGACAACGGTCAACCCATCGTTCAAACGCAGGCAGCTATGGCAATGCAAAGGGCTGCGGTCAACGTGGCATCAAGCGCTCGTGCGCGGGGGGCTGCACGCCACGCCTTGCTGGTTGTCTCGCGCTTTCCTATAAGGACGCCCGCGCGCGCCGGCAGCGGCAGTATCGCGTCAGGAATAAAGATCAGGAGCCTGCTCGATGGGGCGTCGCCGTTCCCGCCTCGCCCTCGCGATGGATTTGAAGCCCAAGGCTTTCGCGCTGTTCGAGCGTTTGTCGCGGCTCAGCGGCCGCTCGCCTCTGCATCTCGGCTTCTTCCCGGATATCCGGCCCTATCCCGACCGCTTCGTCCACGTCTTCCAGAATGACCGCTACAGGATGCGGCTGGCATCTGCGCCCTATGTGGATGTTCTGCCGGAGCTGGCGATCGACAACTGGGATGTGAAACTCCCGAGCTTTTCGGAGGCTGATGAGACGATCATCCGCCGCTTCGTCGGCATTCTGCAGGACGCGATCGTTCCCGGCCACACCTTGACACCGGTGGATGCCGAGAGCCTTGCGCAGCTCGCGCTGGATGAGAGCCGGCTCGCCAACTGGAACTTCGCCTATCCTGCCCCCATCCTTCTCAAGCGCCGCGTTGTCGATGGGCTGGGGATCGTGTTGCCCCCGTATCCGCACTATGGGCATCTGTTGCTCGACGTGCTGATGCCGATCGCTCACGCATTGCGGCTCGGGGCGGGTGAGGGACGGAAACTCACCATTATCACGAAGGCCCATCGCATTCCGCTCATCAATGCTTTCGTGAGCGGTCTCAGGAAGCTCGGCCATACCGTCGAGGTGATGGAGCTCACACCCTTCGAGCATGCGGTGGTACCCGAGCTCCTTCTCACGCGTTCGTTATGCCGCAATGTCGAGCGCGCCTACGGGCTGCACGAATCGCTGCCCTATCTCCGCTCCATCTTCGAGGCCGCCTATGGGCCGGTTTCGGTTCCGGCATCGCCGCTCGTGTATTTCTCGCGCGGCCAGTCGCGGTTGCGACGCCTGCTTAACGAAGACGAGCTTCGCCACGGGCTGGTCGCCCGGGGATTTTCGGTGTTCGAGGCGGGGTGGGGCAACCACCCGCAGCAGATAGCCACGTTCACGCAGGCCTCGGTGCTGGTCGGTGTGCATGGGGCGGGCCTGGCCAACGTGGCCTGGATGCAGCCGGGCGCCCATCTCGTCGAGATCTTCCCAGCGACGTTCCGCAAGACCACCGGCCTGCATTGGGCGGCCGAGCACGATCTGGGCTATGATTTCTTTCTGGCTTCCGCCGAAGGTGCGATGCAGAGCTTCAGCATCGATTGCGCCGCTTTCTTTGCAAAACTCGATGCCATCGTGACGCGATCGCACCTACGACCTTAGTCGTAGCCATTCCGGCAGCCGAGGGAAATCGCCCAAAACGACGCCTTTTCGGGCGCAATCATGTGATTGCCTTTGCAAGAAGTGCCCTTGACCTACATTTTTATGATTCTAGACTGCATATGGTCCTTCTGGGGCCACTTGCAGGGGCGGTGCACGTCAGGCCGCGCCGACTCCGCCATCAGCGTACGAAGGGCCCAGCCAAGTGCCCCGGTCAGCCAGCGAGGGAGCCCACCATGACCGCCGTATCCATGACGGTGAACGGCAAGGCCGTATCTGCCGATATTGAGCCTCGTACCCTTCTCGTCCAGTTCCTCCGCGAGCAATTGCGGCTCACGGGTACGCATGTCGGTTGCGATACCAGTCAATGCGGGGCTTGCGTCGTGCATCTCGACGGTCAGGCGGTCAAAAGCTGTACCACGCTGGCATTGTCATGCGACGGCGCGACCGTGCGCACCATCGAGGGCCTTGCCTCGGATGGAGCGCTGCACCCGATGCAGGAGGCTTTTCGCGAGCATCATGGCCTGCAGTGCGGTTTCTGCACGCCCGGCATGATCATGTCCGCCGTCGATATCGTCGCGCGCTGCGGCCATCATCTGGACGAGCAGACCATCCGCGAGGAGCTTGAGGGGAATATCTGCCGCTGTACGGGCTACCACAACATCGTCAAGGCGATTGCGGCTGGTGCCGAGGCCATGGGCGGCTCTGCGCCGATGAAGCACGCCGCCGAATAGCGACGTCGCCGCAAAGGCCGGGCTGACGGCAAAAAAACAGAATCGGCAGGGGATATCCGGGAGAAGACGCCGACAGGCGCGGGAGGCTGAGATGAACGCCACAGGTATTGGCGCTGCGGTGCGCCGCAAGGAAGACCAGCGTTTCATCACCGGGAAGGGGCAGTATACGGACGACGTCAACCGGGCGGGTCAGACTTACGCCGTCTTCGTGCGTTCTCCGCATGCCCATGCCGAGATCCTCGGCATTGACACCTCCGCCGCCATGGCGATGCCAGGCGTGGTTGCGGTGCTGACCGGCGCCGACCTCGAGGCGGATAAGATCGGCGGGCTCATCTGTGGCTGGATGATCCATTCCAAGGACGGCAGCCCGATGAAGGCCGGCGCCCACCCGGCCCTGGCGCAGGGCAAGGTCCGATACGTCGGCGACCATGTCGCCGTGGTCATCGCCGAGACCACGCTCCAGGCCCGCGACGCGGCCGAAGCGGTGAGCGTGGACTACAAGGAATTGCCGGCGGTCGTCGATCCCGCCAAGGCCAATGGCGCCGCGGCGCTCCATGATGTCGCGCCTGACAATACGGTGTTCTCCTGGCCGCTCGGCGACAAGGCCTCGACCGAGGCCGCCTTCGCGAAGGCGGCCCATGTCACGCGGCTCGATTTCACCAACAACCGCCTCGTGCCCAATGCCATCGAGCCGCGCGCGGCCGTTGGCGACTATGATGCCGGCACGGACACCTTCACGCTCTATACGACGAGCCAGAATCCGCATGTCGCCCGGCTCGTGCTGTCCGCCTTCATCGGCATCGCGCCGGAGAACAAGCTCCGGGTCATCGCGCCCGACGTCGGCGGCGGCTTCGGCTCGAAGATTTTCATCTATGCGGAGGAAACGGTCTGCGTCTGGGCCGCCAAGCGTGTCGGCCGGCCGGTGAAATGGACCGCGGACCGCACGGAGGCCTTCCTCGCTGACGCCCATGGACGCGACCATGTCACCCGCGCTGAACTCGCCCTCGACGCCAAGGGCAAGATTCTCGGCCTGCGCGTGCATACGACAGCCAATCTCGGCGCCTATCTCTCTACCTTCTCGTCGTCGGTGCCGACCTATCTCTACGCCCCGCTGCTGTCGGGCCAGTATGATATTCCGGCCATATACGCCGAGGTGGACGGTGTTTACACCAACACGGCGCCCGTCGATGCCTATCGCGGTGCCGGGCGTCCCGAGGCGACCTTCGTCGTCGAGCGGCTGGTCGAGGTCGCGGCGCGCGAGATCGGCTCAGACCCGGTGTCCTTCCGCAGGAAGAACTTCGTCACCGCATTTCCCCACCAGACGCCGGTAATCATGAACTATGACATCGGCGATTATCCGGCGGCGATGGACAAGGCTCTGGAACTGGCGGACTACAAGGGCTTCGGCCGCCGCAAGCGGGAAAGCGCGAAGGCCGGCAAGCTGCGTGGGCTTGGGTTCTCGGCCTATATCGAGGCCTGCGGCATCGCTCCCTCCCAGGCGGTCGGCTCGCTGGGGGCCGGCGTCGGTCTGTGGGAGTCGGCGGAAGTACGAGTCAATCCAACGGGATCCGTCGAAGTCCTCACCGGATCTCACAGCCATGGGCAGGGGCATGAGACAACCTTCGCCCAGTTGGTGTCGGACCGGCTCGGCATCGGCATCGACCAGGTGAGCGTCGTCCACGGCGACACCGACAAGGTGCAGTTCGGCATGGGTACCTACGGCTCGCGCTCCGGCGCGGTCGGCATGTCGGCCATCGTCAAGGCGCTCGACAAGGTCATTGCCAAGGGCCGCAAGGTGGCGGCCTATGTGCTCGAGGCTTCCGAGAGCGACATCGAATTCAAGGACGGCCGCTTCACCGTAGCCGGCACGGACAAGGGGCTGGCTTTCGGCGAGGTGGCCTTGCAGGCCTATATCGCGCACAAATTCTCGGGGCAGGAGCTGGAGCCCGGTCTCAAGGAAGGTGCGTTCTACGACCCGACAAACTTCACTTTCCCGGCCGGCGTCCATATCTGCGAGCTGGAGATCGACCCGGATACAGGCGTCACGCGGATCGACCGCTGGACGGCGGTGGATGACTTCGGCACGGTCATCAACCCGATGATCGTCGAAGGGCAGGTCCATGGCGGCATTGCCCAAGGTGTCGGCCAGGCGCTGCTCGAGGGCGCGCATTATGATGATCAGGGCCAGCTCATCACCGCGAGCTTCATGGATTACACGATGCCGCGCGCCGACGATCTGCCTTCCTACACGGTAGGCATGACGGCGACACCCTGTCCCTCGAACCCCCTCGGTATCAAGGGCTGTGGCGAGGCCGGCGCCATCGCCGCGCCGCCAGCTGTCATCAATGCCATCACGGACGCACTCGGCCATGAGCATGTGGCCATGCCGGCTACCCCGCAGGAGATCTGGCGGGCGTTGCAGCGGACGCCGACGCGTATGGCAGCGGAATAGAATTCGGTTGAGCGGCCCGACGCAAACACGGGCCTCGCACCCGTTTCCCTGGTGGGAGAGACAGACATGTATGCCTTTGACTATCATCGCCCCGACAGCCTGCGCAAAGCCGTCAATATCGCCACCAAGGTCGAGGACGCCAAGTTCCTCGCCGGGGGGCATACGTTGCTGCCGACCATGAAGCAGCGGCTGGCCTCGCCATCGGCGCTCATCGATCTCAACAAGGTCACGGAGCTCGCCGGCATCGAGCTGCGCGGACGAACGGTCGTCATCGGCGCGATGACGCGCCATGCCGCCGTCGAGCAGTCGCCGGAGCTTCAGCAGGCGCTGCCGGCGCTGGCCGAACTCGCCCATGTGATCGGTGATCCGCAAGTGCGTCATCGCGGCACCATCGGCGGTTCCATCGCCAATAACGATCCGGCGGCGGATTACCCGGCGGCCTGCCTCGCGCTCGGCGCGACCATCGTGACGACGAAGCGCAAACTGACGGCCGATGAGTTCTTCACCGGCCTGTTCGAAACGGCGCTCGAGGATGGCGAGCTCATCACCAAGGTGATCTTTCCGGTCGTGAACCGCGCGGCTTATGAGAAATTCCGCAATCCGGCATCCCGTTATGCGCTGGCCGGCGTTTTCGTGGCCAAGCGCGGCAGTGATATTCGCGTCGCGGTCACGGGTGCGGGTGAGAACGGCGTCTTCCGGCTCCCGGAATTCGAGGCCGCCTTGAAGGCGCGGTTCTCGCCGAAGTCGATCGAGGGCCTGAAGGTGTCCCCGGATGGCCTCATCGGCGACATCCACGCGGATCCCGCCTATCGCGCCCAGTTAGTGGCAGTGATGGCAAGGCGCGCGGTGGCCAGGGCGGCGGCGCGCGCGTCTTGACGGCGCCGCGTTGACCTGAGACGGCTAGACAGCCGGACCCGGTTCCAGGGCCGCGGCTGGAGTGACCGTATGACATCCTTGCCGCCTTCCATCGATGAAACACTCACGCTTCTTGGCAGCGCGGGCTATGTGGCGGATCGGCCGCTTGCGACGGTGCTGTTTCTCGCCCTGCGCATGGGCCGCCCGCTGTTCCTCGAAGGTGAGGCGGGCGTTGGCAAGACCGAGATCGCCAAGGTTCTGGCAGGGGCGCTCGGCCGGCGTCTCATCCGGCTGCAATGCTACGAGGGGCTCGATGTCGCCTCGGCGGTCTATGAATGGAACTATGCGGCGCAGATGATGGCGATCCGCCTCGGCGAGGCGGCGGGCGAAACGGATCGGGAGCGGCTGGAGGCGGATGTATTCTCCGAGCGCTATCTCCTGAAGCGGCCGCTTCTGCAGGCGCTGGAACCCGATACCGCCGGGCCGCCCGTGCTTCTGATCGATGAGCTCGACCGCACTGACGAGGCTTTCGAAGCTTTCCTTCTGGAGGTGCTGTCGGACTTCCAGGTCACGGTGCCGGAATTCGGCACGATCCGCGCCGACAATCCGCCTGTCGTCCTCATTACCTCCAATCGCACGCGCGAGGTGCATGACGCCCTGAAGCGCCGCTGCCTCTATCATTGGGTCGATTATCCCGATGCCGAGCGCGAACTCGCCATCGTCAAGGCGCGCCTCCCGAATGCTCCGGCCGAGCTGACGCGCGAGATCGTCGCCTTCGTCCAGGCCATTCGCAAGGAAGAACTCTTCAAGGCGCCGGGTGTCGCCGAGACGCTGGACTGGGCGTCGGCCCTGGTCGAGCTCGATGCGGTTGCGCTCGATCCGGCCGTCGTGTCGGATACCCTCGGCGTTCTCCTGAAGTATCAGGACGATATCCAGAAAATGCAGGGCTCGGCCGTGAAGGCGATGCTCGACGCCGTCCAGGCCGAGCTGAAGGCGGCCTGACATGCCGAAAGCGGCTGGCGATACGGAGGCCAGCGGCCATCTCGCTGACAACATCACCTATTTCGCGCGGGCGTTGCGCACGGCTGGCCTGCCCGTCGGTCCGGGTGCTGTGATCGATGCGATCGGCGCCGTGGAGGCGGCCCATGTCGGCACGCGCGAGGACTTCTACTGGACGCTCCACGCCATTTTCGTGAAGAAGCACGAGCAGACGGTGATTTTCGACCAGGCGTTCCGCCTGTTCTGGCGCCGGCGCGCGCTCGTCGAAAAACTGATCGCTGCGCTATCGCCGATCGCGCCGGGCGAGCAGAAGTCCGAGGACAAGCCGAAGCCTGGCGCGGAGCGGGTGGCGAGCGCCTTTCCCACCGGCACGCGCGAGCCTCCGCCGCCGAAGCGTGAACTCGAATTGTCGGCCCAGTTCACCATGTCGGATCGCGAGAGGCTGGCGAGCCGTGATTTCGCGCAGATGTCGGCGGCGGAGATTGCTCAGGCCAAGCAGCTCATTGCCAAGCTCATTCTGCCGCAGGACAAGGTGGCGACGCGCCGCTGGCGCGCTGATCATCGGGGCCGGCGTATCGATGCCCGCGCGAGCTTCCGCCGCGCGCTGGCAACGGGCGGGCATTTTGTCGATCTCGCATGGCGGCAGCGTGATGAACGTCATCCGCCCATCGTCGCGCTGGTCGATATTTCGGGCTCGATGGCCGACTACAGCCGCCTTTTCCTGCATTTCCTGCATGCGCTTGCGGAGCGGCGACCCGTGTCGAGCTTCGTTTTCGGCACGCGTCTCACCAATATCACCCGGGCGCTGGCGCGGCGTGATCCTGATGACGCCCTGGCCAGTGCCTCCCTTCTGGTCAAGGATTGGGAAGGCGGTACGCGCGTTGCCGCTTCGCTTGCCCAGTTCAATCGCCAGTGGTCGCGGCGGGTGCTGGCGCAAGGCGCGATTGTGCTGATGTTCACCGACGGCCTGGAGCGGGAGGTGACGCCGGAGCTCGGCGCCGCCATGGACCGTCTGCATCGCTCCTGCCGACGGCTCATCTGGCTCAACCCGCTTCTGCGTTACGACGGCTTTCAGGCCAAGGCGGGGGGCATCCGCGCCATGCTGCCGCATGTCGACGAATTCAGGACCATGCATAACCTCAATGCCATGACGGCGCTGGTGGAGGCGTTGTCGGCCCGAGGGGGCGCGGCCGACCCGCGCCGGTGGTTGCTGCCGGCCGCGTAAGCTACGATATATCCGGGCAAGCATTTGTCTTGCTGACAACAATGGGAGGCCGCCGATGCTCGCGACCGACAATCAGATCCTGAATGAGGCCGAGGCCTGGAAGCGTGCCGGTCGCGAGGTCGCCGTCGCCACCGTCGTCGAAACCTGGGGATCGGCGCCCCGGCCGGTTGGCAGCCATCTGGTCATCGATGGCGAGGGCAATTTTCTCGGCTCGGTATCCGGCGGCTGCGTGGAGGGCGAAGTCATCACGCAGGCGCTCGATGTCATCGCCGAGGCCACTCCCCGCATGCTCGAGTTCGGTATCGCGGACGAGACGGCCTGGCGCGCGGGGCTCTCCTGCGGCGGCCGTATCCGTGTCTTCGTCGAACCGTTGCTCTGAGCGACTGGTAGGGGGATCCGATGAAGCTCGAACATCTCGCTGCGCTCAATGCCGAGCGAGTGGCCCGCAGGGCTGCCGTCCTGGTGACGCCCCTGGAAACCGGTGAACAGCGGTTGGTGAAGGCGGCGGAGGTGGCGAGCGATCCTCTTGCGGAGGCGATTGTCGAGCGGCTGCGGCTCGGCAAGAGCGGCGTGGTCGAGACCGAGAGCGGCGGCTATTTCCTCACCGTGCAGGTCCCCCCCGTGAGACTCGTCGTGACGGGCGCCGTGCATATCAGTCAGGCGCTGGCGCCCATGGCGCGGTTGATCGACCTCGATATCACGGTCATCGACCCGCGCACGGCTTTCGCATCGCCGGAGCGTTTCCCTGACGTGCGGCTTCTGGCCGAATGGCCGGAAGAAGCGCTCAAGGACATGCCGTTCGATCGCTATACGGCCTTTGCCGCGCTGACCCATGATCCCAAGATCGATGATCCCGCGCTCGTGGCGGCGCTGAGAAGCGAGGCCTTCTACGTGGGCGCGCTCGGTTCGCGCAAGACTCACGCCAAGCGGCTGGAGCGTTTGAGGGCGCAAGGTTTTTCCGATGCGGACGTCGCGCGCATCAAGGCGCCTATCGGTTTGCCGATCGGTGCTATCAGTCCGGCCGAGATCGCGCTTGCCATTCTGGGTGAGCTCGTGGCCGCGCTGCGGCTTGAGGCCTCGCGGGGGCACGCGTCGTGAAATTTGGCCCGGTGAGCGCTCAGGAAGCGGAAGGCGCCATCGTCGCGCATTCCCTGCGCCTGCCTGAGCGGGTCATCAAGAAAGGCCATCGTCTCGTTGCGGCGGACATTGCCGATATACGCGCTGCAGGCATTGCCTCGCTCACCGTGGCCCGCCTGGAGCGGGACGACGTGCCGGAGGACGAGGCCGCGGCCACCCTTGCGGAAGCGGTGGCGGGACCGGGCGTGAGGGTCGAGGCGCCGTTCACAGGGCGCTCGAATCTTTATGCGACGGCCCCCGGCGTGCTTGTCGTCGATGGCCCGGCGATCGACGCCGTCAACGCGGTCGACGAGACCGTGACCATGGCGACACTCCCGGCCTACAGGCCCGTCGCTGCCGGCGATATGGTCGGTACGGTCAAGATCATCCCGTATGCGGTCGCGGGCGCGATCCTCGCCCGCACGTTGGATCTGGCCGCGCGGGGAACGCCCCTCGTGCGGGTCGCGCCCTACCGATTGCAGCGTGTGGCGGTTATCTCGACACGCCTTCCCTCCCTCAAGGAAAGCACCATCGACAAGACCCTGAAGGTCTTGCGCCAGCGCCTCGCGCCTGCCGGCGCGACCGTGGTCGCCGATGTGAGGGTGGATCATGCCACCGAGGCGCTGGCCGCAGCGATTACGGCGGCCGACAGCGCGGAAGCCGATCTTCTCGTGATCTTCGGCGCCTCGGCGGTGGCAGACCGGCGGGATGTGGTGCCGGCGGCGCTCGAGACCGTCGGGGGCGAAATCCGCCATCTCGGCATGCCGGTTGATCCCGGCAACCTGCTGCTTCTGGGGGAGCGCGCCGGCCGGCCTGTCCTCGGCGCGCCCGGATGCGCGCGTTCCCCCAAGGAGAATGGGTTCGACTGGGTTCTGCATCGGCTGCTCGCCGGCCTCGTCGTGACGCGCGCCGATATCACGCGGCTCGGCGTCGGCGGGCTTCTCATGGAGATCCGTTCGCGTCCGCAGCCCCGCGAGGGCGGCGAACCCGATCTGGACGCCAACGGCCATGATGGCCACGGGGAGGAGGCGTGAGCCGGGTTGCCGCGATCGTCCTGGCCGCGGGCCGCTCGACGCGGATGGGGCCGGTCAACAAGCTCACCATTCCCCTTGGCGGCCGACCGCTGGTCGCCCATGCGGTGCTGGCGGCGCTCGGCTCCACGGCGCGTCCCGTCATCGTCGTCACGGGACATGAGGCCGATGCCGTGACAGGGGTTTTGACCGGCCTGCCGGTCACGTCAGTCCATAACGCCGCCTATGCGACGGGTCTTGCTTCGTCCCTGCAAGCCGGGATCGCGGCCCTTCCCGCCGATGTCGATGGCGTGCTCATCTTGCTCGGCGACATGCCGGCAGTCTCGGCTTCGCTGCTCGACCGATTGATCGATGCTTTCGTTCATGCCGCTGACCCTGCGGCTGTTGTGCCCACCCTTGGCGGGCAATGGGGCAACCCCGTGCTTCTGGCGCGCCGGCTGTTTGCGCCAGTGATGGGGCTCTCCGGAGATGAAGGCGCGCGGCGCCTCCTTGCCCGCGAACAGGTGCTCGAAATCGCCGTGGACGATCCCGCGATCGTTGGGGACGTCGATACGCCGGATGCGCTCGCCGATATCGCCCGGAATTTTCCGAAGGCGCCCTAGAAAAAGGCGCGTCTACCTCGAAAATGGCACATGACGCGATTGTGATCCATCTCGACGAAAGGTGGCCATTCATGCCATAGAAATAGGCAGGCAGGGCGAGCTCGTTCGCCCGTCGCCTCTCACTGAAGTATCTGGCCATGCAGGCATTAGAGCTCGCCGACGTTACGATCTCCTATCGCGATCATGGGAACCCTGAACTATCCGTTGCCCAATTGCGGCTCGGGTGCGGGGAAACGATGGCCGTCACCGGGCGGGCTGACATCGGCAAGCGAGCGCTGCACAATATACTCGCGGGACTGGAGAAGCCGACGACCGGCCGTGTGCTGTGGAACGAGGTGGATATCGCGGCGCTCTCCGCGCCCAGGCGTGACCGCTGGCGTGCGCGCCATATGGGGCTCATGTCCCGCGAAACCAATTTGTTTCCCGGTCTCAGCATCATGGACAATGTGCTGCTGCCGACGGGGCTCGGCCGCGGCAACGGCTTCGGATTCTGGCGCGGCTCGGCGGCCCTGCGCGAACGGGCGGTCATGCTGATAGGACGGGTTGGCCTGACGGATCCAGGCAGGCCGGTGGATGATCTCTCCCGGGGCGAGAGGCGGCGTGCGGCGCTTGCGCGGATGCTGCTCAAGCGCCCGGATATTCTGCTGGTGGACGATCCCACTGGCGACCTCCCGCCGCATGCGGCCGAGGCTATCGGCGATAGCCTTCTGGCGCTTGCCCGCGAGGAGCGCGTTACCCTCGTCGCCTTTACCGATGACGAGCGATTGATCAGTCGTGTTGATCATATCGCTCCCCTGCGCGCAGGGCGTATTCTGTCCGAAGGTTGCTTGGAGATGGCGTCGTGATAGCCCTCAAGCTGATCGCGGCCGATCTTCGCCGCATGTGGCTTGCCACGATCATCCTGGTTTCGCTGATCGCTGTGGCCGCAGCCCTGGTTCTGGCGTTGCACATAGGCGAGCGCGCCCTGGTCCAGGCAGCGAACCACGCCGCGGCGCGCTTCGATATCGTCGTCGGAGCACCGGGAAGCGAGGTCGATCTGACCTTGTCGAGCCTACTCCTGCGCCGCGAGCCGCTGATTGGCATGCATCCGCAGGTCGTGGAGCAGCTTCTCGCCGACAAGCGTGCCACGGCCGTTGCGCCTCTCGTCTTCGGCGAGCGCTTTCGCGGCATGCCGATCATCGGAACGACCGCAGCTTTCGCGACGGATGGCGGCCGCATCCCATTGGCTGCCGGCCGGATTTTCATGGCGCCGGGCGAGGCGGTGGTTGGAGCGCGATCTCCCGTGGGGCCGAACGAGCTCGTGACGCTTTCTCCCGATGACCGGCGTCGCGGACCGGGCGTCAAGGGGCTGAACAGCTATACCATCGTGGGGCGGCTGAATTGGACAGGCACCCCGTGGGATCGCGCGATCTTCGTGCCGCTGGAAAGCTTTTGGCAAAAGCGGGACGTACGCCCGTGGTCTCCTGACGAGGACATTATCGGCGAGGCCCCGCCGCGTTTGGTCATGACGACGGCCGGGGAGGGCGGTGCGCGTATTGGCGCGCTGGCATCTCCCACGGCGCTGCAGCCATGGACACGCCCGCTGCGGAATGTCGGCGCCGTTGCCCTGCGCGCCAAGTCGGCCGCCGATGTGGAGAGCCTCAAGGAGAGCTACAGCAGCGATGTGGCGATGGCCATTGTCCCGAAAAACGAGATCGAAGCGCTGCGCGGCACATTCGCCAATCTCCAGGCGGCCTTGAACATCATTGCGCTTGGCGGTCTCGCGAGTGTCGCGGTGGCTATCGTGCTGGTGGCGATCAGCCATCTTGACCATCGCCGCGGACAGATTTCCGCCTATCGCGCCCTGGGCGTCTCGCGTGCATCCGTCTTCGGACTGGTTTGGACGCAGCTCTTCACGATCGTGGCGTTCGGGCTGATCCTCGGCGTGGTCCTCGGATACGTCGCGGCCCTGCTGCTCGGCGATTTCTTCACTCTGTCCACGGCACTCGTCCTGCCTGTCAGTTTGAAGATGGCCGATGCACCGCTTTTGGTGGGACTGGCGCTTGGCGGTGCGGTGCTGGCCGCTATTCCCGCCTTGATCGCGGCCCGGCGTCCGATCGTCGTCGCGCCGCGCCTCTGACTGACGCTACAACTCAGCCTTGTCGACTGGCGGACGCCCTGCTGCCGGCGGGCGGTTCCGTTATCCCATCCATCTGAGCGTCGGCTGCGCCAGTTCGGTCCGAATTCCCGGGAGTTGGATTCTTCTCGTCCGCCGCTCTGGAAACAAGATCTGATCGCGCCTATATTGACTGACTGGTCAGTCAGTGTGGGGTGTGAGTGATGGCGCAGCAGGCTGATGGCAAAGAGGGTGGGCGCCGCCGTCGCGCCAGCGCCGATGCGCGACGCAAGAAGATTCTCGAAGCGGCGTTGGACGTTTTCCTGGCCGAGGGCTATGTCGCCACGCGGATGGACCATGTGGCGGCGCGCGCGGGGGTCGCCAAGGGCACCATCTACGTGCATTTCGCGGACAAGGAGGCGCTGTTCCGGAGCTTGATCCACGAGGAGATCGGCCCGGTCATCGCCAGCGGCGCGACACTCGCGGCATCCTTCGAGGGCAGCACGCGCGAACTGCTGCGGGCCTTGGCCACTGTCATGCAGCGTGAACTCCTCGGGACCCAGCGCGCCGACATTTTGCGGCTGGTTATCAGCGAGGCTCCGCGTTTTCCGTGGCTTGCCGCGTTTTACTGGCATGAGGTGGTCGAGCGGGGCATGGCCTTGATACGCGCGGTGGCCGCGCGCGGGGTCGCGCGAGGCGAAATCGCTTCGGACACGTTGCAGCGCTTCCCGCAGATGGTCGCGGCGCCGCTTCTGGTGTCCGTCATCTGGCAGGCCTTGTTCGAGCCCTTCGAGCACCTTGATACCGATGCCTTCCTCAACAGTTACATCGACATGCTGATGCGGGGGCTCGCATGCGAGACAGCCTGACCGCCCTTTTTCCCGTCGCACGCAAGGGGCTTGCCAGTTGCGGCATGGCGCTTGGGCTTGCCGCAACCCTCAGTCTCTCAGCTTGCCAGCCGCGTGGAATGCCGAGCTTCCAGGGCTATGTGGAGGCGGATCTTCTCTTCATCGGGCCGGACGAGGCTGGCCGGCTCGTCACACTCTCCGTCGACGAGGGGGCGACGGTGGCCAAGGACGCGACGCTCTTCGCGGTCGATGACCCCCTGCAGGTCGCTGCGCGCGATCAGGCCAAGGCGTCGCTTCTCGAAGCACGCGCGCGGCTGGCGCGCCTGATCGAGGCCCAGCAGAGACCCGAGGAAGTCGCCATCCTGCATGCCGCCGAGGCGCGCGTGCGCGCGGCGCTGCAGCTCGCGCAATCCGACCTCGATCGGCAGCAGAAGCTCTTCGCCTCAGGCAATGCGAGCCGCGCGGCGCTCGATAACGCAACGGCGCTGCGTGATCAGAATGCGGCGCAGCTTCTGGAGACTCAACGCCAGATCAATGTGGCCGAGCTTGGCGCGCGTGACCAGGATATCGATGCCGCGCGCCATGCGGTCGGCGCGGCGGAGGCGGCCTTGGCGGCTGCGGAGGAGCGTCTGACGCGGCGCCAGGTCAAAGCGCCTGCTGCGGGCAGCATCCAGCAGGTCTATTACCGCGCGGGCGAGATGGTGCCGGCCGGCCGGCCCGTGGTCGCACTGCTGCCTCCGGCCAATCTGAAGATCCGCTTCTTCGTGCCCCAGGCGATGCTGCCGCGCCTCGACGTCGGCCAGACCGTTGCCGTGAGCTGCGATGGTTGCGCCGACAATCTCACCGCGCAGGTCTCCTTCCTGTCGCGGCAGGCCGAATACACTCCGCCGGTGATCTATTCGCAGGAGGAGCGCACGAAGCTCGTGTTCATGGTGGAGGCACGGCCGGCTGATCCGGTGAATTTCCGCGTCGGCCAGCCTGTCACGGTGACGGTGCGCGAAGGGGCGCCGCCATGAGCGCTGCTGCTGGCCCGGCGCGTGGCGCTTATGGGGACCATGGCAACGGCCGCGCCGTTGCCATCGACGTGCAGGGCCTCACAAAGAAATTCGGTGAGCGGGTGGTCGTCAGGGATCTCTCCATGCGCGTTTATCGCGGGCAGATCTACGGCTTTCTCGGGCCAAACGGCTCCGGCAAGACGACGACGATCCGCATGCTCTGCGGGCTTCTGACTCCGGATGCCGGCTCCGGCACCTGTCTTGGCTACGACATTTTGACGGAGGCGGCCGAGATCAAGCGGCATGTGGGCTACATGACCCAGCGCTTCAGCCTCTATGAGGATCTCTCCGTTCGGGAAAACCTCGAATTCGTCGGCAGGCTCTATGGCCTTGCCAGTCCGCGCAAGGCGGCGCAGGCGGCGCTCGTCAGGCTTGGCCTGGAGGGGCGCGGCCATCAGCTTGCCGGAACGTTGTCCGGCGGCTGGAAGCAGCGGCTCGCGCTCGGCGCCTGCATCCTGCCGGAGCCCCAGCTCCTCCTTCTCGACGAGCCGACAGCAGGCGTCGATCCCAAGGCGCGGCGCGACTTCTGGAGCCAGATCCACCAGCTTGCGAGCGATGGACTGACGGTTCTCGTCTCGACACACTACATGGACGAGGCTGAGCGCTGCCACGAGATCGCCTATATCGCTTACGGCGAGCTGCTGACGCGCGGCCCGGTGGAGGACGTGATCCGCCATTCGGGTCTCGCCACCTGGACGGTGACCGGCGGCGATACCTGGCGGCTGGCGGAAGAACTCAACAGCCGCGATGGCATCGACATGGTCGCGCCCTTTGGCGCGAGCCTCCATGTCGCGGGGCGTGACAAGGCAAAGCTCGATGCCGCGATCGCCCCTTATCGCGACGATCCGGCGCTCAGCTGGCATGAAGATGAGCCGACCCTCGAGGATGTCTTCATCGACCTCATGAACAGGTCGAAGGACAATTTCCGATGACCGATCAGGCGGCCCCTCCGGACAATGGCAAGCGCTCCCGGCGCGGCGGCTTCTTCCGGCGCGTATGGGCGATGCTGATCAAGGAAGGGCTGCAGCTCTCGCGGGACCGCATCACCTTCGCCACGATGATCTTCATACCGCTCGTCCAGCTCGTGCTGTTCGGCTATGCGATCAATACGACGCCGCGCCACCTTCCGACGGCCGTCCTGATCCAGGACGACAGCGATGCGACCCGCGCGATCCTCGCCGCCTTCAGCAACACCGCCTATTTCAAGATCATCCGGCAGGTGCGCAGCGAAAAGGACTTCGATTTTGCCATCGCCTCAGGCGAGGTTCAGTTCGGCATCGAGTTTCCAGCCGATTTCGAGCGCGCGCTGCGCCGCGGCGACAAGCCGGCTCTTCTTGTCGCCGCCGATGCAACCGATCCGGTCGCGACCGGCAGCGCCATCGCCGCGCTTAACGGCATCGTCGCGAGCGCCCTGGTTCATGAACGCGGCCTGCCGCCGCGTGACGAGGCCGAAAGCGGTCCGTTATTCGAGATCCGCGCCCATGCCCGTTACAATCCGGCCGCGGTGTCGCAGCTCAATATCGTGCCGGGCCTGCTCGGCATCATCCTCACCATGACTATGCTGATCTTCACGGCCCTGTCGGTGACGCGCGAGCGCGAGCGGGGCACGATGGAATCGCTCCTCGCCATGCCCATCCGCCCGGTCGAGATCATGCTGGGCAAGATCCTGCCCTATGTGCTCATCGGCTTTATCCAGGGGACGATCATCATCGGTGCCGGGGCGCTGCTGTTCGGCGTCCCCATTCTCGGCAGCCTGACGTTACTGGCGGCGCTGACGACACTGTTCATCGCGACCAATCTCGCCATCGGCTATACATTCTCCACCGTGGCGCAGAACCAGCTGCAGGCCATCCAGATGGCCTTCATGTTCTTTCTGCCCAACATTCTCCTGTCGGGCTTCGCTTTTCCTTTCGCCGGCATGCCGCGCTGGGCGCAATGGATCGGTGAGGCGCTGCCGCTGACCCATTTCCTCAGAATCACGCGCGGCATCATGCTGAAAGGTAGCGACCTCGCCACCTTGCAGGGGGATGCGCTGGCGCTTGCCCTTGCCATGGTCATCGCGATGGGGGTCGCGGTCGCGCGGTTCCGCCAGACACTGGATTGATCGGCGCTTACTCCACGTTGTCATCCAGCCGTCATGGAACTCCAGTCGATTGCGCCTGTCCAAACGCGGCAGCACGCCGCTCTCGCAATTGCCTTTGGGGGACGCCATGCGTCGCATCACATCCACATCCGCCCTGGCCGCGGTGCTCCTGGCGAGCACATGCCTGGCCGCTTCCGCCGAGCCCGTCTTCAACCGGATCGCCAGCTTCCCGGTCGTCGCCAATCTGCCGGCCGATCGCGACGCCACCAAGCAAACGGTGGCCGAAATCGTGACGGTATCCGAGGACGGCAATCTCCTCGTCTATACGGACTCGCCGCAAGAAGGCATCGGCTTCATCGACATAACGAATGCGTCCGCGCCGAAGCCGGCTGGCTTCCTGCCCCTGAAAGGCGAGCCGACATCCGTCACGATCGTCGGCGGCAAGGCGCTCGTCGCCGTCGTCACCTCCAAGGACAAGGCGAAGCCCACAGGTGAGCTCGCCGTGGTCGACCTCGCCACGAAGACAGTCGACGCCTCCTGCGACCTCGGTGGCCAGCCGGATTCGGTCGCGGCCAGCCGCGACAAGAAGTTCCTCGCTGTCGTCATCGAGAACGAGCGCGACGAGGACAAGGACAAGGGCAAGCTTCCGCAGCTTCCAGGCGGCAATCTCACCGTGTTTCCGCTCGCCGCCAATGGCGTTGATTGCGCCGGCAAGAAGGTGGTCGACCTGACAGGGCTCAGCGAGATCGCGCCGGAGGATCCGGAACCCGAATTCGTGGACATCAACGGCCGCAATGAGGCGATCGTCTCGCTGCAGGAAAACAACCACCTCGCCATCGTCGATCTCGCCTCGGGCAAGGTCGTGAAGCACTTCCCGGCGGGCGCCGTGACGCTCGACAAGGTCGATGCCAAGCGCGATGGCGTCATCGCGCTCAACGGGCGCATCGAGGCCGTCAAGCGCGAGCCCGATACGGTCCACTGGATCGATGACGAGCGGTTCATCACGGTCAATGAGGGCGACTACCAGGGTGGCTCGCGCGGCTTCACAATCTTCAACCGCGACGGCCGCGTCGAATATGACAGCGGCAATTTCCTGGAGCACCTCGCGGTGCGCCTCGGCCATTTCCCGGAGAAGCGCGCCAGCGCGAAGGGCGTGGAGCCGGAAGGCGGCGAGGTCGCGACCTTTGGGAATGACAAGCTGATCTTCATCGCCTCGGAGCGCGGTTCGGTCGTCTTCGTGTTCCGCGACAAGGGGCCGGGGCAGGCGCCGGAATATCTCCAGACGCTGCCGTCGGGCGTCGGACCGGAGGGTGTCCTCGCCATTCCCGGCCGCAACCTCCTCGTAACCGCCAACGAGGCCGATAACGTCAAGGACGGCGGGCCGCGCAGCTATGTCGTGCTCTACGAGCGCGCGGAAGGCACACCGAGCTATCCGACGATCGTCTCCGTGGATGACGCCAACGGCCTGCCGCTGCCATGGGGAGCCCTCTCGGGCCTGACCACGGACGGGGTCACGCCCGGCCGGCTCTTCACTGTCACCGACAGCATCTACGGCAACACGCGCATCCTCGAGATCGACGCCACGGCGAAGCCCGCGCGGATCATCAAGGCGACGCCCGTGACCCGCGATGGCAAGGTGGCGAGCTATGACGGCGAGGGCATCGCCTATCGCCGGGGTGGTGGCTTCTGGCTGGTCTCCGAGGGCAATCCCGAGAAGAAGGACAGCCCGACGGTCAATCAGCTCGTGCGCATCGCGCCGAATGGTTCAGTCGAGGAAGAGATCGCCTTGCCGGAGGAACTGGCCAGGCACGCGACCCGCTACGGTTTCGAGGGTGTCACGGTGACCGGCGAAGGCGCTGACGAAACGGTGTGGGTCGCGGTCCAGCGCGAATGGAAGGACGATCCGAAGGGCAAGGCTAAGATCCTGTCCTATAAGCCGGCAACGAAGACCTGGGGCGTCCTGCACTACCCGCTGGAGAACGTTGCCAAGGGCTGGGTGGGGCTGTCCGAGATCACGGCTGTCGGCGACGACACCTTCGTGGTGGTGGAGCGGGACAACCAACTGGGCGACAAGGCCCTGAAGACGCTGCAATCCTTCTCCGTGAAGGGCCTTACCCCGGCCGCGCCGGGCGCCGGCACCATTCCTACCGTCACCAAGAAACAGGTGCGCGATCTGGTGCCCGATCTTGCGGCCCCCAAGGGCTATGTGCTCGACAAGGTCGAGAGCTTCGTCATCGACGCGGACGGCAATGCCTTCATCGTCACCGACAATGATGGCGTGGACGGCTCATCGGGCGAGACCCAGTTCATCAATCTCGCGCGGATCCAGATTCGCTAAAGCCCGCCTTCGGCCTCCATCGCCCGGATTATCCGATCTCGTCATCTTGATCGGATGACTCTCGCGGAGCTCATGTGACATGCGAGCGCGGCCTTGGCCGCGCTCGTTCGTTTTAGCGAATGGGCCTGGCACAAGCGAAAAGGCCGACCGAACTGTCAGCAGTGTTGCGAGGCTGCTGCTAAGGCATTGATTTAAAATAAAAACTTGATCTGTGGCGTTCCTGTGCCCATACTATGGGCGCTGGGACAGTCTGCCTGAAACAGCGGCAGTCTTGTCCTGGCGGCAGTTCGATGCCGGATGGCTCGCCCCGCCGGCATCGTGTCAGGAGTGGATTGACGCGCATGCCTGCACGACATTTCTCTATGAGGGACTTCGAGCTTCAGTTGGCCGGATACGGCCTGACAACGGCCACCATCCTTTACCGCATGCCGGATCATCAGCACCTGCTGCAGACCTTCATCTGGCAGCACTATGATCTCGCTCCCCATTTCCCCGAGCTCCGACATTTCCTTGATTTCTGGCGAAGCAAGCTGGACGGGCCGCTGCATTCCGTCACAGTGGCGCATGCCCAGCTCTTGAAGCCGGCGGAGATCCGCACGATTGACGGCGAGTTCACGTTTCACTGAACGCTGGCGCCGGACCGCAAGGGGATCCGGGGAAACTCTGCCGCGGCTTGCCGTTCGGAAGCGCGTAAAAGCAAGGAGATAGGGCGTTTCCGCCATCGCTGGAGGGCGGAAATGCGCGAACGGGCAGGGGAGAGAGCCGCCCTTCGGCCGGATGACATGGATGCCGACGCTCTTTGGGAGGCAGATGCGACTTGGCCAAACGCTCCACGTAGGCTACGAAGTCTCCCGCGTTCGCATTGGTGGCCCCTTCTCAGTGTCTTCATCGACCAGCACATCAGCCATATTGCTTGAACTGGCGGCACGCCCCCACGAACGCCTCACTATAGGCGAGTTGCTGGATGCCCTGCGCCAGCAGGCCTTTGCTGCGCTGATCCTCGTGCTCGGTCTGCCCAACTGCCTGCCGATGCCCCCGCCGATCCCGCTTCTCTTCGGCTTTCTCCTGCTGTTCGTGGCGATCCAGATGGTGGTTGGCCGAAGCAGGCCCTGGCTGCCCAAGCGGGTGCTCAGCCGCTCCATGGCGCGCGCCGATTTCGCACGCGCCGTAGGGCGCGCCCTGCCGACAATGCGCAAGCTGGAGCATTGGTCGCGGCCGAGACTCACCTTCTTTGGCACGCCCATCGGCATTCGCTTTGTCGGCGCCGTCGTGCTCGTCATCTCGCTGGCGCTTCTCGTCGCGGCGCCCATCATAGGCCAGATCCCGCTCGGGCTGGCGGCCTGCCTGGTCGGGCTCGGTCTCGTGGAACGCGACGGTCTCCTGGTGATCGGCGGCACCGCGGTCGGTGCTATCGGCCTCAGCCTCAGCCTCGGCTTCGTCGTCGCTATCATAAGCGGTGTTACGGCGCTGATTTAGAACCCTGTGCCACCTTCTTGACCAAGGTTGGCTGGTGCTCCTGGAGCACGCCCGGTTGGGCGAGGAGTTCATCGATCTCCTCTGCGGTGACTGGCTTGGAGAAGAGGTAGCCCTGCAGTTCATGACAGCCCAGCGCGCGCAGGAATTCAAGCTGCTCCTGGGTTTCCACGCCTTCCGCCGTCACGGTCAGGCCGAGCGCGCGGCCGAGATGCACAATCGAGTGGATGAGGATGGCGGACTCGCCGGTTGTTTCGGCGGCTTCGAGGAATGAGCGGTCTATTTTGATCTTGTCGAAGGCGAAGCGCCGGAGATAAATCAAGCTCGAATAGCCGGTGCCGAAATCGTCGAGTGCCAGGCGAACGCCGTGCGCGCGCAGCTCGATCATCGCTTCCTCGGCGGCATCCGCGTCCTCGACAACCACGCTTTCCGTAAGCTCCAGCTCGATACGCGTCGGATCGATGCCGCTCTCAGTGATGATGCGCATGACATCGGAGACAAAATCGCGGTGGCGGAACTGTATCGCGGACACGTTGATCGCGATGCGTACGCCCGGCCACCGCTTCGCATCCGCGCAGGCGCGCCGAAGAACCCACTCACCGAGGGCGATGATGAGGCCCCGCTCCTCGGCGATGGCGATGAATTTCTGCGGCGCGATCAGGCCATGCTCGCGATGCGGCCAGCGCACGAGAGCCTCCACGGCAACGACCCCGTAGTTGTCGATTTCGACCTGGGGCTGGTAGTGCAGAACGAGCTCGTCGTTTTCGATCGCCTTGCGAAGGTCGTCCTCCACGACCTTGCGGAGACGAAGCGCCTCGTCCATCTGGCGTTCGACGAAGCTGAAACGGTTGCGGCCGCCGTTCTTGGCCTGATAGAGCGCCGTATCCGCCAGCCTCAGCAACGTCTCGCGATCAGTGCTGTTCTGCGGGCTGAGCACGATGCCGATAGACACGCCGACTGAGACGAGGGTGTCGCCCATCTCGATTGGCTTCTTAACAGCCTCGAGGATGCGGCGGCAAAGCGCCTCTGCATCATGGTGGGCGCTAACACCGGTCTGGATGATGGCGAACTCGTCACCGCCGAGCTTGGCCAGCGTGTCCGCGCCACGCAGGAGGTTCGAGAGCCGCTGTGCAACGACGCGGATGACATTGTCACCAACTGCATGGCCATAGATGTCGTTGACATCCTTGAAGCGGTCAATGTCGAGGAAAAGAACGGCGAGTCCCTCACCCGAGCGCTGGCCCCGCGCCAGTTCCTGTTCGAGCCGCATGCTGAAGGACAGGCGATCGGGCAAGCCCGACAACGTGTCCTGGCCAGCGAGGAGCCCTGAAAGATCCTGCATCCGGATCTGATCATAGGCCATGCGCCGGGCGACGAGCCAGACGGCTGCGAGTGCGATAAGCGCGATGATGCTGGTCAGCGCCACGATGACTGCGAGCCTTGGCCAGACATCCTCGCTTGGCAATGATGGCTGCCAGGCAAGGGACATCACGCCGCCCAGGGACGCCTTGATCGGCAGAATCTGGTGCCCCGGCGCCGGCTGACGCGCCAGCGTCACCGGTGCGCTGCCTGCGGCCCGCCCGATCGCTTCGATATCTCCGATCGTGTAGCGGTAGATAATGATAACCGTTTGGCCAGCCGTTCCGGCGACGGCGAAGGTCGGGCCACGCGCATCCTTGGCGACGAGGAGATACACGGCGCCGTCGTGATAGACGAAATGGTCGATCGCCTGACCCGGTATCGGCGGGTTGGCGATAAAGAACCGGACCAGCGCCTCGAGACTTTCGCTCCCGTCACGGCGGTCCGCAGTCGGCGCCGTGCCCGCCACAGCAACGGGACGGATGGAATGCGAACCGTCGGCAATAATCAGCGCGTCGAATATGCCGGATGGTGCGGATCTATCGTCCTGTGGCGCGTCAGGAAGGGAAGCGGCGCGCGATACTTCGGGTGAATTGAGATCAGTTGTAGCCAGTATCGTATCGAGCCGCTGCTCGACTTTTCTCTTATGGATCGCAAGGGCCTCAGCGAGCCGGTGTCGATGTTCGGCGACCGACCATTCATCGATACTGTCGCTCATATACACGAGCGCAAGCAGCATCCCCGCTATAACCGCAACAACGATCAGCGCGATTGGCCACAGAAGACGGCCAATCAAGGCCGCAGGCCGGGCGATGCGGAAGCCGGAGAACAACAAGCGGCGATGGTCCTCGCAATCGAAATGACAGGCTAACCCGCGACTAACAGAGCACAGTGCATATTTCACAGATTGGATTGACGAGTCGTTGCTTCTGCGAACCGATTGCGAATTCTTATCAAGGAAAGGGCGCGGTCAATTCATTTTCATGGTTAACGGCCTCATATTAGGGCCATCCCACGCAAGCTGGCGTGGCCATTTCGGCCAACAATGATGTGGTCGTGCACCTCAATGCCTAAAGATTTTGCAATGGCGATAATATCCTGGGTCATGCGGATATCCGCGGTCGACGGCGTGGGGTCGCCGGAGGGATGGTTGTGGACCAGGATAACGGCGCTGGCTGCGAGTTCGATCGCGCGTTTTACCACCTCGCGCGGATAGACGGGCGTGTGATCTATTGTCCCCGATTGCTGTAATTCGTCGGCGATCAGGGAATTGCGCTTGTCGAGGAACAGGATGCGAAAATGTTCCTTGTCGGCGAAGGCCATAGCCGTGCGGCAGTAATCGAGCACGGCGCTCCAGGACGACAGGACCGGACGCTGGGCGATTTCGCCCTTGGTGAGCCGGCGTGCGGCGGCTTCGATGATCTTAAGGTCGGTTACGACGCTGTCGCCGACGCCGCTCACCTCGACGAGCCGGGGTGGAGGCGCGGCCAGGACCTCCGCGAAGCTGCCGAAGCGTCTCAGGAGTTGCTTGGCTATCGGCTTCACGTCCCGCCGCGGGATCGAGCGGAACAGCACGAGTTCCAGAAGTTCATAGTCCGCCAGCCCCATATCCCCGGCTTCGCGAAAGCGCTTCCTTAATCGTTCGCGATGGTTGGCATAGTGCGGCGCGATATCTTCCGCGGATGGAAGGGCGGGGGCCTCCTCGGCGCGATCGGGGCTTTCATCCAACTTGGACCGATCCATCGCTTTCGGCCTCACGCGGCATTGACATAAGGAGGGCAATGCAGGCCGGCGGGCGAAAGCGTGAAAATATCGACCCCGGTCTCGGTGACGCCGACGGTATGCTCGAATTGCGCGGACAAGGAGCGATCGCGCGTCACGGCCGTCCAGCCGTCCGACAGGACCTTCACCTGCGGGCGCCCCAGATTGATCATCGGCTCGATGGTGAAGATCATGCCCGCCTCAAGGGGCACACCTTCTCCGGGGCGGCCGAAATGCAGGATGCTCGGCTGCTCGTGAAATTCGAGGCCGACACCATGGCCGCAGAAATCCCGCACCACGGAGCAGCGTTCCGCTTCGGCAAATTCCTGGATGGCGGCGCCGATATCCCCCGTCGTCGCGCCGGGACGAACCACGCCGATGCCGCGCATCAGGGATTCGTAGGTGATTTCGATGAGCCGCAAGGCGCGGCGCGGCACCTCGCCGACCGTATACATGCGGCTGGAGTCGCCATGCCAGCCGTCCCGTATGAAGGTGACATCGATGTTGATGATGTCACCTTCGCGCAATGGCTTGTCGTTCGGCTGCCCGTGACAGACCACGTGGTTCAGCGAGGTACAGCAGGAATGACGATAGCCGCGGTACATGAGCTGGGCGGGCAGGGCCTCATGCGCCATGCCGAAATCGAAGACCAGCTTGTCGATGGCCTCTGTCGTGACGCCGGGATAGACGTGCGCCACAAGCATATCGAGGCATTCGGCGGCGATGCGGCCAACCCGATGCATGCCCTCGAAAGCCTCGCGGCCATAGATCTTGATACCGTTGGCACGCCGGCTCACAAGAGCATCGCTGAGCTCGATCATCACGCTTACCCCAAGACAGCCAGTTTCAAGACAGCCAGTTTAAAGAAAGCCACTTCCAGCATGGAACGCCTATTCCGGCGAGGGCCAAGCGGCCTGCTGCCCCTGCCGCAGATGGCGTATCCGATGATCCCCGATCCAACTCTAATTCATGCCGAGATCACCGCAAGGGGCGGATGGGACATGCGCCCGCTGGCTTATCGATCGCGGCCAGTGTAAGTATCCCCACTATGACGCTCGTGAACACTGGCTCCTTCGATAGCGAGCCGTTTGGAACCTTCGCCCCAACCAATCCGCTGCGGTCCATCATCGCGATGACGCGCGCGATGCCTGACGTGTGGCTGCCGAAGCGCACGGCGCTCGCGCTGCGTAATATCGCGCTACGCGGCATGGATGGACGCCCGGTGGACGTCGAGACGCTCGGCGTGCGCATGCGTCTGTTCCCGTACAACAACATCTGCGAAAAGCGCATCCTCTTCACGCCGCAGTATTTTGACGTGAAGGAGCGGGAAATCCTCGCGAGCCGCCTGAAAGGCGACTGCACCTTCATCGATATCGGCGCGAATGTCGGCGCATACAGTCTTTTCGTCGCCGCGCAGGCCGGCCCGCGGGCCCGAATCCTGGCCATCGAGCCGCAACCCGACATCTTCGAACGGCTCGTGGCGAATATTCGCTTCAATCCATTCGGCACCATCAAGGCAATCGCCTGCGCGCTGGCGGACAAGTCCGGTGAGCTGACGCTGTTTCTCGACTTCGAGAATCGCGGCGAGTCGAGCGTCAAGATCGTCGGTTCGGAAAACACCACCGCTATTCGCGTCCCAGCCAAGACCCTGCTCGAACTCCTGCGCGAGGAAGGTTTCGAGCATCTGGACGCGGCCAAGCTGGATGTGGAGGGCGCCGAGGATCTGATCATGGAGCCATTCCTGGATCAGGCGCCGGACACGCTGTTCCCCAAGCTTCTGATCATTGAAGATGGGGAAGGGCGCTGGCATACGGATTTGCCGAAGCGCCTCATTTCGAAAGGCTATCGTTTCGTGATGCGCACGCGCCTCAATCTGATCTTCGAACGATAGATCATGTGAACGAGGGCGGCTGCCGGTGAGACGCCGCCCATCAGTCCTCACGGCGCCGATGCGCCCTCAGATCTTCGGCTGCGGCTGGTTCTGGTATTTCTTGGAATCGCGGGCGAGTTCCAGGCATTCCTGCAACTCGACATAGCTCGGAGTGCCGTCGGAGCGCGTTTCCGAGAGGCAACTGTCGACACTTCCGGTCGAGAAGGTCTTCCATTCCTTTTCGATCGCCGCGCGGGCGCTTTTTTCATCATTCATGCATTGATCGAAGGTCGTCTTGGACTGTGCGCCGAATTCCGCGGCTGCGCGGCAGCTGGGCGCGGTATCGAGCGTGGGCACGGCACCGTCAGCGACGAGCATGAGGTGCGCGCCAATGGCCAGGGCAGTCAATGGGAAAGGCATATCAACCCTCAGAAATTCGTGGTGAAGCCTGGGATTGGCTCCAGGCGCCGCATAAACCTGGCGCAAGGTGCCTGATGCCTCAGTCAATAACAACAAAGATTATGATTTTAGGTAACCACCACCTGCCGCGCTTATGTAGACCCTTTCAATCGATGATCGGGACCAGTCGATCGGTCGCGATCATCTCTGTGGTCAAATGGCAAGTGATGGCGTAGGCCTCGACGCCGCGCGATCTGGCGCGATCAAACGCCGCCGCGTAAGTCGGGTCGATATCGCGCGCGAGGGTGAAGCGGTCGGCCTGCATCTGGATGACGAACAGCATGACGGCGCGATAGCCGTCCTCCGCCATGTCGCCGAGCTCATGAAGATGCTTTGTCCCGCGCGCGGTGACACAATCCGGGAATTCGGCGAAGCCGGGCTGGCGCATCATATGGACGTTCTTGACCTCCACATAGCAAGCAGGACGGTCGTCTTCCTCCAGGAGGATGTCGACGCGGCTCGCGCGGCCGTATTTCACTTCGCGGCGCAGGCGTGCATAGCCCGCAAGCGGCGGAATGAGGCCGGCGGTGATGGCCTCGGTGGCAAGGCTGTTCGGCAACGATGTGTTGATGCCGACCAATTGCGCGCCGGCTCCGAAATCCGCCTCGACCATCTCCCAGGAGTGGCGCAGCTTGCGGGCGGGATTGGAGGAAAGCGACAGCCAGACCCGGTTGCCCGGCGTCACGAGGCCCAGCATCGCCCCCGGATTGGCGCAATGGGCTGTGACGGTGCTGCCATCGGCCAATTGAATGTCGGATAGAAAGCGCTTGTATCGCGTAATCAGACGACCTTCGACCAAAGGTGATGGAAATCGCATCAAAGGCCTCGCGGGACGACCAGGGATAGGTGGGTTACCAGCGTCCGTCCTCGTTCTCAAGGCCGGTCGGCTGTCGCAATCCTCTGCGACGCCTTGGGTTGCACTCTTGAGAGAGGCCGATCCAGAGAGTAGATCAACGCAACGGCGGGGCTGTCGGATGCCCTCGGTGCGCCAAGGAGAGTGAGCATGAGCGAGGCGACTGCGCTTGAGACGAACGTGGTGACGGCAGCTCTTCTCGTCATCGGTGACGAGATTCTCTCGGGCCGCACGAAGGATAAGAATATTGGCTATATCGCCGAGTACCTCACGGCCATCGGGGTCGACCTCACCGAGGTTCGTGTCGTCGCCGACGATGAGACCGCGATCATCGATGCGCTGAATGCGCTGAGGAGCCGCTACACCTATGTGTTTACCACCGGCGGTATCGGCCCGACGCATGACGACATTACCGCTGACAGCGTAGCCAAGGCTTTCGGAGTGCCGATCCATGAGGATCCGCGCGCCATCGCCTGTCTGCTGGAGCGCATCAAGCCCGAGGACCTCAATGAGGCCCGGCGCCGCATGGCGCGGATCCCGGACGGCGCGGAACTCGTCGCCAATCCCGTGTCCAAGGCCCCGGGGTTCTGGATCGGCAATGTCATCGTGATGGCGGGCGTGCCCGCCATCATGCAGGCCATGCTCGACAGTGTGGCGCCAAAACTCGCCACAGGCCGCGTGATGCTGTCCGAGACCATTCGCGCCGAATGCAAAGAGGGCGATGTCGCCGGGCCTCTGCGCGCGATCGCCGAACACTACCCGGACGTCATCATCGGCAGCTATCCCTTCAACGACGAGACAGGCTTCAAGACCAATCTCGTGCTGCGCTCACGCGAGGCATCGCGGCTCGCCGTTGCCGCAGAGGCTGTCCGCACGATGCTGACAACCCTCGATGTCACGCGCCCCTGATGCGGTGCGCCCCCTTGAAATGGGGCAAGAATCCCTTCGCTCTTCGCAGAGCCGTTTGGCCAATGCCGTTTTGTCAAAACGGACAGTGAACTGAAAGATAGTGTAATGGCAGGATCTCCAGAAAAAGCCTTCCCTGTATCTTGGGACCAATTCCACCGGGATTCGCGCGCCCTGGCATGGCGCCTCCACGCTTTCGGGCCATTCGAGGCCATGGTCTGCATTACAAGGGGAGGCCTCGTTCCGGCAGCCGTCGTCGCGCGCGAGCTGGAGATCCGCCTGATCGAGACGATTTGCGCCGCGAGCTATCACGACTACAAGAACCAGGGTGACCTGAGGATCCTCAAGGACGTCGCGCCCACCATCAAGGCGCTTGGCGGAGGCACTGGCAAAGGTGTCCTCGTCATCGATGATCTGGTGGACACCGGCAAGACCGCGCGCATGGTTCGGGAGGTTCTGCCGCAGGCCCATTTCGCGGCGGTCTATGCCAAACCGCAGGGTCGCCCGGCCGTCGACACCTTCGTCACCGAAGTCTCACAAGACACCTGGATTTATCTGCCGTGGGACATGGGGCTCACTTTCCAGCCGCCGATCCGCGGTGGCGCGGCGGGCTGAGCCCATCAGAAGAACAGGGCGAACAGCGCGACGATCAGGAGCCATTGCAGGACGCAGGCGTTGCGGTAGAGGGCAAGTGCGCGGCGGATGTCCACTGGCCCAGCCTCCGCGCGGCCGTCGCCCATCCAATGGTCATGGACCACATGGCCATGGTAGCTGCGCGGACCAGCGAGCCTGAGGCCAAGCGCGGCCGCCATCGCGGCCTCCGGCCAGCCGGCATTCGGCGAGCGGTGGCGGGGCGCATCGCGCTTCATCGCCTGGAAGATGCCCTGTCGCGCGACACGAGGCGTTATCCAGGTGGCGGCGATCAGAAGACAGCCGGCCAGCCGCGATGCCGGCAGGTTGACGAGATCGTCGAGACGCGCGGATGCCCAGCCGAACGCATCATGGCGGGGCGTGCGATGGCCGATCATGCTGTCTGCGGTGTTGATCGCCTTGTAGAGGGCCATGCCCGGCAGGCCGGCAATGACAAGCCACATGCCAGGGGCCACGACGCCATCCGCGTAGTTCTCGGCGAGGCTTTCGATCGCGGCTCGCGCGACGCCCTGTTCATCGAGGCTTTCGGGATCGCGCCCGACGATTTTCGAGACGGCTTCCCGGCCGGATTGCAGCCCGCCTTTCTCAAGGCTATCCGCGACCGCACGGACATGGGTGTAAAGGCTGTGCTGGGCGAGCCCCGTCGAGGCGATGATCGCGAGCACGATGAGACCCGGCAGGACCAGTATCATCGGCAGATGATAGACGATGGCCTCGATGATCCAGGCTATCCCGCCGACAACAAGAAGGAGCAGGACGAGCGCGACGATCCCCAAGCGCCGCCGCGTGGCCGGAGCGTGGCTTTCCCTGTTGAGGTGCCGGTCGAGCCATGCGATCAGCCTTCCCATCCATGTCACGGGGTGGCCGATGGCATGGTAGAGGCGCTGCGGATAGCCGATGAGCGCCTCAAGGGCGAGCGCTACGGCGGCGATGATAAGGGTCGTTTGAAGGTCCATGGTGGAATAAGGCGATAACATGACTGGATACGCAGGAATATCGCCCGTGTTCCACGGCGGCGATCTCGGCGTCGCAAGCCGGACTTTTCCCCAGGCGCATCAGCCATGGGTCGATCTTTCGACGGGTATCAATCCCGTGTCCTATCCCATCCCGACGCTTGCGCCCGCCGTCTGGACCCGCCTGCCCGAAGCCGACGAACTGGATGCGCTGGAGAAAGCGGCGGCCGTGGCCTATCGGGCGGCTACTGGAACGCAGGTGGTAACGGGGCCGGGAAGCCAGGCGCTGATCCAGCGCATTCCATGGCTCCTGTCGCCGCGTCGCGTGGCGGTGTTGGGACCGACCTATGGCGGGCACGCACCTGCCTGGAGCGCGGCTGGCCACAGCGTCGAGATGGTGTCGTCACTCGCGCAATGCCACGACGCCGCGGTTATCATCCTGACCAACCCGAATAATCCCGACGGGCGCAGCTTGCCGGCCGCCACGCTCGCGGAGACGGAGGCTCGCCTTGGCTCGCAGGGGCTGCTCGTTATCGACGAAGCCTTCGCCGATGTCATGCCGGATATCAGCTTCGCCGACCGGCTCGCCGAACATCCGCGTGCGTTGATCCTGCGGTCCTTCGGCAAGTTCTTCGGCTTGGCCGGTGTACGGCTTGGCTTCGCGCTCACAAGCGATGCGAACCTCGCCCGTCGGCTGCGCGATCAGCTCGGTGCCTGGCCCGTGTCCGGCGCAGCCATCGCAATTGGACGCGCCGCGCTTGCCGACGCGGACTGGCAAGCGGCCATGAGGCTCGAACTCGCGGCGGCCTGTGCACGCCTCGACGATCTGCTCGCCAGGGCAGGGCTCGTCGTGGTCGGCGGCACAGCGCTGTTCCGCTTCGTGGCGGACGATGCGGCCGAGCAATGGTATCGGAGGCTCGGGGAGCGCGGCATCATCGTGCGGCGCTTTCCCGAGGAGCCGCGTCATCTCCGCTTCGGGCTGCCCGGAACAGAGCCCGAATGGGCACGTCTTGCCGCGGCGCTGGATAGTTGTGCGTGAGGCTTGCCACGGCTAGTCCCGTACTTGCTCTATGGGCGCGCGCCGGATAACCCTTCATTGGTGAGCAAAAGCTCGGCGGACGTGGCGAAATCGGTAGACGCAGCAGACTTAAAATCTGCCTCCTGTATAGGAGTACGGGTTCGAGTCCCGTCGTCCGCACCATTATGGCTTGAAAGTTCCTCGCTTGAGAGGTTGCAGCAGTCTGGAGAACTGACCCTTCGTGAGGCTGGATCCGCTCAGGCCGGCGTCTCGGCGCGTTTGCGAATGCCGCGGTGGATCGCCAGATAGTCGCCGAGGGTGCCGGTATACTCATGATGGCCCATGTGCGAGACCTTCGCGGTGAGGTCACACCAGATTTCACCACCACATTCGTTGATCCAGCGATCACAGAAGGCGAAATCCTCGCCAATGAACAATCCAGTCTCATCGATACGCGTTGCGAACAGATCATAGAACCGGTTGACCGCGTAGGGGAATTCTTCGGCGTCGCCGGCGCGATATTCGGTGTGCTGATACTTCCGGACCATGGTTTCGAGCACATCGCGTCGCAGCAGCATCAAGCCTGTGCCAATGCGTTTGACGCGTGCGAAATTATTGCGCACATCTTTTGGTGAGATCGCGCCGGCCATGACGCCCGCATCCTCGAACACCACGTTCCAGTTCACCGCGGCCTCATGGAAAGCATTGAGATCGCGCGGCTGCACGGCTCGCGTGGGCATGTTGCGGTAGCTCTTGGCGACATAGGGCGCTGCAACAAATGGAACCTCGCAGCGCAGCATGTTCAGGATAGTCCTCGCCTCGAATTTCATGTCCGAATCGACGAAGAGAAGGTGTGTCGCATCCTTGTTTGCCAGGAATTCGCTGACAATCATGTTGCGCGCATGATGGACGATCGCGCATCCGCGCATGAAAAAGACACTCGCGGCGGCCTTTCGCTCCCGCAACTGCATGACCGTATCCATGATGGATAATGATGTATCGGTATAGATACGACGATCGTACGCCGGTACGGCGATAAAGAGGCTTGTTCGCTTCATGGAGACCCGGTGAGGTTGACCGACGTCGCAGCCCCCGAACCCTGCGATTTACAGGCCATCTAACATTTGTTCCGGTGGATGCTCAAATATTTCCCGGCATAAGGCAGGCGAGTTCCGGGTTGGACAATCTGGATACCGCGTTGCGAAGATTTGTTTTTCCGCGCGGATAGTTGCGCTGGATGCATGCGTGACCTGTAGCCGTATGCGTTAATGACACATATCCCCGGCATAACAAGACGCGCGTTGATCTGTGAGCCGGGATTACAGAATTATATGTAAAAGGATGTGGTTGAGGCTGACATCGGGCCCTTGGCGATCGCGGGTGGCCCGAATAGTGCGGGATACCTATCGCTACGTGACTTACGAACACATGCGCTTGAACTCACGCGAGAGCCCTGCCAAGGCATCTCGTCACTCCCGCGAGTGTCCTGTAGGTCTCATACAAGTGCACGTCCGTCGGGCGTGGTCCTCGCTGGCGCGGCAGGACCGGATGAACGGTCATTCGTTGTCGCGCCTGACGCGCTCCAGCAGGAAATCGAGAAGGTGGTGCGTAAATACCTCTGGCTGTTCCACATTGGCGATATGGGCCGCGTTCTCGATTACCACAAGACGCGCATTGGGTATCGCTTTCGCTATGATTTCTGCGCCCGCCACCGGTGTCGTGGGGTCCTGGCGACCGACCATGACGAGTGCGGGAGCCGTGATCATGGGGAGTTGAACCGTGAGATCGAGAGCCATTAACGCGTGGCAGCAGCCTATGAAACCTTGCGTTTGCGTGGTGCGAATCATACCGCGCACCCAGTCCATCACCGCCGGATTGGCGAGCCGAAAAGGCTCAGTGAACCAGCGCTGTATGGTGGGCTCGACAAGAGGCTCCATGCCGTCCACGCCGCTTGCGGCATCGATCCGGCCCTGCCACATCGGGCGGTGTCCGTCACTGTAAGAGCTGAGCGTATCGGCCAGCACGAGGCTTTCGATGTATTCGGGATGGGCAATGGCCAGTTGCTGGCCGATCATCCCGCCCATCGACAAGCCGACGAAATGGGTGCGCCTGATGCCGAGGGCGTCCAGAAGCCTGCGTATGTCCTCAGCGAGCATGGCGATATCAGGTATCCGAGGTGGCATCGATGATCCACCATGGCCACGTATATCATAGCGCAATACCCGGAAATGCGCGACGAGTGCCGCCATTTGTGGCTGCCACATCTCCAGGTGAGCGGCCAGGGAGTGGCTGAGCGTCACGACTGGCGCAGTTTCCGGCCCGTCCAGATGCGCATTGATACTGAGTTCTTCAATTTGAATGTGCATGGCGAATAGTCCGTCCTCTCGGTCCTTCGAGGCCCGAAGAAATGTAAGAGGAAGATTCCGTCTTCAAAAGAGAGTTCCGACTGTCATTGGCGGATGTCGGAGGGGTAACGCCGTTATTAAAATCGACGATGGTGATGGAAAGCGGAATATTCATGCAATCTGCAACATTGAAAGAGATGCGGATCGGCCGACGCCTTGCCAATCTGCGAAAAGATCAACGTGTGGTGACGGGATCATTCTGTCCTCAACATTGCTGGGCCGCGGCACGCCTGCAGGTCCTCCATTCTAATGGAATGGAGAAACGCTGCGCATACCATCGCGGCGCCAACCGGCGTGTCTGCGCAGCAACAAAAAAGCCTGTCCCGGATAACCGGAGCAGGCTTTTTAAGGGAACCAGTCCACCACTTCTTGATCTGGACGCTAAAATTGTGTCGCCGGATCTTATGAATTCCGATAGGCGGAACGAATACGTGGTGTTACGCCTTCGCGGTGGCCTTCTTGCGCGGAGCAGCCTTGCGCTTTGCAGGAGCGGCCGCCTTGATTTCCGCAGCCGGTTCGGCCGCTGCAGCTTTGGCCTTGCGCCCTGATGACTTGGCTACCGGAGCAGGTTCGGGGGACTTGCGGCGCTGCTGGCCGAGACCCATGGTCTTGGCGAGTTCCGAGCGGGCGGCTGCATAGTTAGGGGCAACCATCGGATAGTCAGCGGGCAGACCCCACTTCTGGCGATACTCCTCCGGCGTCATGTCGTAACGCGTACGCAGGTGACGCTTGAGGGATTTAAACTTCTTGCCATCCTCAAGGCAGACAATGAAATCTGCCGTGACGGACTTCTTGATCGGAACAGCAGGCTGAGGCTTGGAAGCCGGCTCTTCCGTCGGCGTGCCAAGGCGCTGCAGTGCAGTATGGATATTGGCGATCAGGCCCGGAAGTTCGCCGACAGCTACACTATTGTTGGCGACATAGGCTGCGACAATTTCCGCGGCGAGTTCGACGGATGCGACACGATCCGCAGTTTCAGAAGATGTTGTCATGGGAACCTCTCGCGTACGAGTAATCACTTTCAATTTTGATCGCTTATTCGATTATTTCAAACTAATCAACTATGGATGTGGCGAAAAATGGTCGAAGGCATGATAAAAATATGCGATGCACTAAGCTGTAAGTGCTCATCATGCGCCATCCTTCCCTTTTTCTTCGCATCCATGCTGTTTTCGAAGGTTGCCCTTATGGCTCCGCCTGTAACGGCTCTTTGGACGTCCGACTAGAGAAGTTGCATCGCGGAAAAGGCAATTTCATTCACATGACCAGCTATGCGATTTATATATTCGATCCATGTGATCTTGTATACTCTTGATGTATATGTATAGAGCGTTTTTGTCGCGATTGGTGAATTTTTGTTGTCCTTTTTGGTCTGCTTCGCATTTGTTTTGATGAAGGATCGTCAGGGTATCGGGGAGCATCCACCTTTATACTACGCGCTGTTCGGCGCGCCGCCCGCAGCCTTCTTTCGATCCCAAATTGTCATGCGTAGCATTTATCATATTGATTCGAAACGGGTTTTCAAGATCCTCGTGATCTCCCCGCCTCTGGCGCGCGACTTCGATATTTGGATGCTTGACCACGGACGGCGTCTGTCTCGGAAATTCGCAACGGGAGGCCGATGTCAGTTCGCTGTGTTGTTGGGGTGGAATGGCACGCTAGAACCCGGGCGCTGCAGGAATTTCCCCACCGGATACTAGGAAACCCCTTGGATTGTGGAGAAAAGTGCCATCCGAGGCCGCGATGTCGTGGCGATTTGTATATGGGTCTGCTTTGCCCGTACCCCGTAAGGGCGGAGGGAAGCCTGATGCGCATCGGAGGTTCGGCGAGCCGGCTGTGCTTGAGATCTTCCAATAAATATTACTTATTGCCACTGATTTTCATGGGGGATGACGACTATGCGCGGATCCGCAGTTCCGGTGGATATGTGGTTGGCACTCAAGAGCTCATTCGCGTCACCGCGCCACGGCGGGACTTTTGCAAGAAGGCATGCCGCGAATCAGTGCGGCATCTTCGCGAGGAACGTGCATCCGGACGTTCGAGCAAGAGCAGTATTGTACTCCGATGGATCGCGGCTTTTGTAACTCCGGAGGATGAGGCTTTCGATCCGTTCACTTCTCCTGCGTTGCCTCTTGCGCGACGTCCGGAAGGCAGGACGGCATCTTCAGCGTCGGTTGGGGCGATCGCTGCTATTCTCTGTGACCAGACATGCCCATCTTGCTTTTCTGAAGGCTTTCCCTTTGAACCGATGGCCGGACGGGTCGTTTTGATCGAGAGCCGCTTCAGTTGTCTCTATCCTTGCCGTTGCGTCGGGGTGCATTCCGGGAACTTTTCCCTTATGCGATCGTCTTGATCGAGTGACAGCAATGGGCAGCCTTCGTGCTGACCTATGTTAAGATCGGTCACTTCGTGCTGGCCTTGGAAGGGCAAAAGCAATGCGTTGGGATGATTTTCGGCGATCCGACAATGTAGAGGATCGCCGTGGAGGGGGTGGTGGTGGATTTCGGATCCCGACGGGCGGGCGGGGCGGCCGGTTGGGCATCGGAACCATTGTGGTGCTTGGTCTGCTTGGCTGGGCCTTGGGTATCGATCCGCGCCTTCTGATCACCGGGGCGGAGATGCTATCGGGCGGTGGCAGCGAGTATTCCGAGCCGGCACCGCAACAGACGGGTCGTTCAGGCCAGCCGCAGGACAGGGAAGGGCAGTTTGCCTCGGCCATTCTGGGCAATACCGAGGATGTCTGGAAGGTCGTTCTCCCTCAACAGGTTGGCGTCAACTATCAGGCGCCGCGCATGGTGCTGTTTTCCGGGATCACGCGGTCGGGTTGCGGCACGGCGCAATCGGCGACGGGGCCATTCTATTGCCCGCTCGACCGCTCGGTTTATGTCGACCTCGACTTTTTCCGGGAAATGCGGTCTCGCTTCAATGTGAGCGGCGACTTCGCCTATGCCTATGTGATCGCCCATGAAGTTGGCCACCATGTCGAGAATTTGCTTGGTATCCTCCCCAAGGTACAGGAAGCACAGCGCCAGTCTTCCCCTGCGCAGGCCAACCAGTTGTCGGTGCGCGTCGAGCTCATGGCCGATTGCCTTGCCGGGGTCTGGGCAAGTCATAGCGATGCGAAATATCGCTCCCTCGAGCCCGGCGACGTGGAAGCGGCCATGAATGCCGCGAGCGCCATCGGCGACGATCGCCTGCAGAAGTCTTCGCAGGGCTATGTTGTACCGGAGAGCTTTACCCATGGCTCATCAGAGCAGAGGGTGCGCTGGTTCACCACCGGCTTGAAGTCCGGCAAGGTGGAAGCGTGCAATACGATGAGCAGCGGTACCCGGCTGTAAATCGAACGGGCTCGGCCGCCACCCAGGTAGGTCTACTGAGGCGTCCAGCCGTAAAGCCAGTCGTAGCGGGCCAGGAACCCCTCCGCGCCGAGGCGCTTCATCGCCACGTTGCGTGCCAGGGCGAGCGGCCAGCGCATGTGGTAGATGGATCCGTTGCGGCGTGCCTCGTTCTGGACGCGCGCGGCCCGTCCCTTGCGGATGTCCTCAAAGGTCGCGAGGGCGCTGGAGGTGACCGCAAGCATACCTGGCTGAGGCACAACGAGTTGCGCGAGAATGGCGGCATCCTCGATGGCGAGCGCGCCGCCTTGCGCCAGGAATGGCAGGACGGGATGGGCGGCGTCGCCTATGAGGACTGCGTTGCCATGGCTCCAGCGTGGCAGGGGCGACAAGTCATGCAGTGGCCATAGCAACCATCGCGGCACCGCCTCGGTGAGTCTGCGCAGGTTGCTGTCGCAGCGACGCATCCGCCGTTTGAGTTCGGCTGGATCGCCGGCCTTTGCGTTGCCGTCGATGGTTGTCTTGCTGGCGATGATCGCCACGACGTTCAGTTCGCGCCCGCCCGCCACTGGATAATGGACGACATGGGTGTCGCGGCCGAGCCACAGGCGGGATTGCTTGCCTCTGAGTTCGGTGGGGACGTCGGCTATCGGCAGTGTTGCCCGCCACGCGATATAGCCACGGAACTCCGGTGTCGCCGGCGCGATCTTCGCACGTACCCTGGACCAAAGACCATCCGCGCCGATCACCAGGGGCGTGTCGATCGTTTCCTGGCCACGATCGCCGGTCACGCTGACCGCTGCCCCCTGTGGGCCTTCGAGAATATCGACAACCTTCCGGCCGATGCGCAGGCGAATGTTGGGCGTGGAGCGCGCGGCATCGAGGAGCACCGTGTGCAGGTCGCTGCGCAGGACGACCCAGTAGGGCGCCCCATGGCGATTGCGCATCGCGCGTCCAAGAGGCATCTCGGCCAGTTGCCGGCCGCTACCCATGGCGTGGACGGTGAGCTGTTCAGGCTCGACGGCACGGCGGCCGACAGCCGAACCGAGACCGAGATCCACGAGGATGCGGCTGGCGTTGGGCGATAGCTGGATGCCGGCCCCGGGCTCCGTGAGGACGGTGCGCTGTTCCACAACGGTGACACCAACGCCGCGGCGCGCAAGGGCCAGGGCAACGGTGAGACCGCCGATGCCTCCACCGACGACGATGGGATCGGCGTTCGTCATTTATCGATGCGATTCTTAACCGGCGGCTGCGACGGTCGTGTGATCGTCCCAGAGGCTGTCTTCGGGAATGCAGGCTGTGCCCGCCAGGTCGCTGCGGTGACGATAGAGCGTCGAGCAGTAGCTGCAGACAGCTTCCTCGTCGTCACCCATATCGATGAAGATATGCGGGTGGTCGAAGGGAGGCAGCGCGCCGATGCACATGAACTCCTTGGCGCCAACTTCAATCACACGGACACCGCGCGTATTGTGGAAATGAGGGATGCTCTTGTCAGCCATCGTCGCTATCCAAACTGCGGCGGCGGTCGTCGCCTTACTGAATCGGCCGGAACCATAGTCGCTATCGCGGGTGCCGCCAACCGTCTCCTTGGTTTCATGGCAGCGTCGGATCGTCTCGGTCCAGTCGCGAGGTGCCGCGATGGGGTGAGTAAGCCGATATTGCGCCGGTGAGCCATGCCAGGCCGCGAATTAAGGCTTGGACGCTGCCGGTGAATGGGCAATTGTGCGGGCCAGTCAGCCTTCCATCACGCATATGGTCGTTTCAATGCAGAGCTTTTCGTCCGCAGGAGTCCGCATCGCCTTCGTAGACCTGCCGCCCGCCGAAGGGCGGGGCGATCCTGTCATTCTCGTTCATGGCTTTGCCTCGAACCACACGGTGAACTGGCTGAACACGTCCTGGGCCAATACGTTGGGACGCGCTGGCTACCGCGTCATCGCGCTCGACAACCGAGGCCACGGGGCGAGTGAAAAGCTCTATGATCCCGCAGCTTATGAATCGCACATCATGGCCGACGATGTGCGCCGCCTTATGGATCATCTCGCGATCGAACGCGCCGACGTCCTTGGTTACTCCATGGGCGCCCGCATCACGGCCCATCTGGCTCTTGCCAATCCCGAGCGGGTAAGATCGGCGGTTCTCGGCGGGCTCGGCATTCACCTCATCGAGGGTGTGGGGCTGCCGATCGGCATCGCCGACGCCATGGAGGTGCCGTCGCTCGATGATCTCACGGATCCCATGCAACGCATGTTCCGGGCCTTCGCAGAGCAGACGAAAAGCGATCTCAGAGCCTTGGCCGCCTGTATCCGCGGCTCCCGCCAGACCTTGAGCCGCGACGATGTGGCGCGCATTGCCGTTCCGACGCTTGTCGCAGTCGGTACCAGGGATGATGTCGCAGGCTCCGGGCCAGCCTTGGCCGCCCTGCTGCCGCGCGGCCGCGCGCTCGACATTCCCGGACGCGATCACAATCTTGCCGTCGGCGACAAGGTGCACAAGGCAGGCGTGATAGCGTTTCTGGGTGAAAACAGGGACTGATGAAAGCCTTCGATTCATCGATATTTCAGAGCTTTGCGCTCGTGATCTGACACAGTGATTCAAGTTATGGATGCGCCGTCCCGATGGCGGCGGCGAATGCTGTCTCCGCTCCTGATTCATCAGAAACCGTCAAGCGTCTGGCAGGATAGGCTTTCTTGGAATGGCGCGGCTGTTGTATGTGACTTGCCGCGCTTGCTATTGTTAATCTCGCTTGGAATGCGCATCTGCGACGCAGGTGTTCGGGCGAGTTGGCGGCCATGGCTTCCAGCGGAAGATCCGCGATCGTTACCGGGCTGGCCAGTCCGGCTTACGGAGAGACTTGATGTCGTATCGCAGCCAGATCAGAGCCGACAGTGCCCAGCGCCGCGGAGTCGAGCTCCTCGATCCGTTGTGGTCCCAAATTCGTCGTGAAGCCGAAGGCATCATCGCCCGCGAGAGCGAGATGGCGAGCCTGATCGTCAGTGTGATCCTGAATCATGAGACGCTCGAATCGGCGGTTTCTCACCGCATTGCCGGGCGCCTGGCACATCCGGCGCTTCCCGCTGACCTTATCAGCCAGGCGTTCCGCGAGGCGATCAGCCACGATCCGGCGATCGCTGAAGCGATGCGCGCGGATATTCTCGCGGTCGCGGACCGGGATCCCGCCTGCACCCGGATGATCGAGCCGGTGCTCTATTTCAAGGGCTTCCATGCGATTGAGACCCATCGCCTGGCTCATTGGCTCTGGCACGAGGGACGGCGGGATTTCGCCCTTTATCTGCAGAGCCGTTCGTCCGAGGTATTCCAGACCGACATCAACCCGGCGGCGCGCATCGGAAAGGGGATCTTCCTCGACCATGCAACGGGGCTCGTCATCGGCGCCACGGCCGTGGTCGAGGACAATGTGTCGCTGTTGCAGGACGTCACGCTGGGCGGCACGGGCAAGGAACAGGGTGATCGCCATCCCAAGATCAGGCATGGGGTGCTTATCGGTGCTGGCGCTAAGATTCTCGGCAATATCGAGGTCGGGCATTGCGCCCGCGTCGCCGCCGGCTCCGTGGTTCTTCAGCCCGTTCCTCCCAATACCACGGTCGCAGGCGTGCCGTCCCGCGTTGTCGGAACGGCGGGCTGCGCGGAACCCGCGCGGCGGATGGACCAGATTCTAGCGGACAAAGGCGCCGATTGAGCCAGTCCTTCTTGCTCTCCGGGTTCATGCGTGGCAAGGCGGTGACCTGGATCGTCGAGCTTTAGAGGCCATAAGATGGACAAGACCGAACTCGCGAAGATCGAGCGTTTTCTGCGCCGCACTTTCGCCAATCAATCCATCAGGGTCGTTGCGCGCCCACGCAAGACGGATTCCGCCGAAGTCTATGTCGGCGAGGAATTCCTGGGCGTGCTGTTCCTCGACGACGAAGACGGCGACAAGTCCTACAGCTTCCAGATGGCGATCCTAGACGCCGATCTGGAGGACTGACAGGCGGAAGCTCCGCGCGGGAGTGGCATGCTTGCCGGGCCGCGGTTTCGCTATGGCAGGCGCGCTTGTCCGTGGATCAGGGTAGATACGATCCGCGTCACCCCATCGGCGAGATGCGGCCATTCGCTAAGGCGGCCCGGGCTGAAGCGGACCACCGCATCCAGCATGCCGATATGCAGTGTCGTCGTGCACAAGTCCGTCGGTGAGCCCTGCTGTGCGCCATCTTTTTCAGGGCAACGCGCGAAAAAGGCTTCGCCATTCGTCGTGGTGAAGCCCTCCGCGGTCACGAGCAGACGTTCGTTGTCATAGCGCGAGCCAGCCTTGAATCTGTAGGCCATCAGCCCTGCGGGACCGGGCTCAGCCTTCGCCTCGACGAAGCGGCTGTAGACCCTGTTCAGGCGTTCGATGGGCGCTGAAAGGGGATCGGCAGTTCCCAATGAAATCAGCACCGAACGATCGAGCAGGCGGCTGTCTGCGGCATCGCCTTCTCGTGGAACTGCCGGATTCCGTGGCCAGTCGATGATCAGTTCGAGACGTTCTATCCGCCCTGCATCGGCAACCGGCGCGCGCAGCCACTCCCGGGGCGCGGTCAGTGCCGTATTCCCTATCTGGTAGTGGACGAGATTCGGCAGGGGCTTTGGTTTAGCGGCGGCAAGAGCAAGGGCGATGCCAGTGGCCGCCCCCAATCCCGCGATGGTTGCGCCCATGAAGGCCAGCACGGTGCGGTCGGCGGAGCGTCGCCTTTGCGGTGGAGCATGCAGAAGCGCCGCGAAAATGGCCGCCTTAGCCATGGTGACATCTCCGCCTGTGGCGCGAGCCCACAGATCGCGGAACTCATGATGAACCATCATTTGCTCTGATGCTTAATGTTTCCTTGATAGAGAACGCTTTCGCTTCTCTTGCCGGGGATAGAGGGGTGTGGTCGTGTTGCTCCAGGTCCGGCCAGCGCGCTTCGGCAGCGCGCAAGGCAATCATGCTGGCTCGCGCTTGCGGAACTCTTAAGCTGATCTTTGCTAATCCTGGATTGTGAGACAGGCGGCAGCCCCACTTTCAAGGCGGTCACCGGGAGAGCAAACGACCGTACAACCGGTTGGTCGGGCTCGGATGTCCCGAAAGGCGCTTCACACCCCTCGTTCCGATGCTCTAGATTTCAGGAATCGTCCGACATCCGGTTTGCGGGCGGGCATAAGCGGGAGGGCAGAGGTGCCGTTGTATCGACTGGGACAAAAAGAGCCGCAATTACCACCACCCGATCGCTTCTGGGTCGCGCCCGATGCCCAGGTCATCGGCGATGTCGTTCTGGGCAAGGATGTCGGCATATGGTTCGGCGCGGTGCTGCGTGGCGACAACGAGGCGATCACCATTGGCGCGGGCAGCAATATCCAGGAATTGTCCGTGCTTCACACCGATATCGGCTTTCCGCTCGAGATCGGGGAGGGATGCACGATCGGGCATCGCGCCATCCTGCATGGCTGCCGTATCGGGCCGAACAGCCTGATCGGCATGGGCGCGATCGTCCTCAATGGCGCCAGCATCGGCGCGAACTGCCTTGTCGGTGCCGGCGCGCTGGTCACGGAAGGCAAGGAATTCCCGGACGGCAGCCTTATTGTCGGCTCGCCGGCCCGGGTGGTACGTGCGCTCGATGAAGCGGCGATCGAGCGGCTACGGCTATCGGCGGTCGGCTATCAGCGCAACTGGAAGCGCTTCGCGACGGATCTCAGTCCGATCGATTGAAGATCGTCGCGCTCTGCTCGCTTTCAGCGAGCCGCAGTTGCCGTCGTGCTGTCCGGCGCGCCGAGGGAGACCCACAGGTTCGGATTGGTCGCGGACTGACGCTTGAGATAGCGATAGCCCGTGGCAGTCCAGGGCAGGATCTGCTGGCGCTTGTTGTCGAGAACGAGATCGCCGATATCCGTGCGTACCGTGAGCACCGCATGGCCTTCGTCTTCCATGTCGCGAACGACGGTAACGAGCAGGGCTTCCCGCGGCAGACCGGCCTTGATCAGGCGGCGGCGCTTTTCCAGGACATAGTCCTCGCAGTCACCCTTGCCATCGGTGGGGTAATCCCAGGACTCCACGACGCCCCAGTGATCCATGTCGCTGACAGGCTCGATCTCCTTGTTCACCTTTGCATTGATGCCAAGCAGGAGGTTCCAGCTGCGCGGGGTGATCATCACTTCCTTCGCCTGACCATCCGCCACGTCGCAGTCCACGCTGTTCTTGCGGCAGAAGTCGGCCCAGCCGAGCGGTGCGCGGGCGTTGCCCATCTCGAGGGCGATGGGGGTGATGGGAAAGTTGGGCAATGAGGCCTGGCGGCTCTGTGCCATGGCTTGCGACGTCGCAGCGGCGCAAAGGGACGCGAAGAACGCCACGACGCGAAGAGTGAACGCCATACCACAGTTTCCCAACTCGATAACGCTTCATTTACTCTTTCACGGCCGTGGCATTGGAACAAGATGTGTTAACGCGCGTTAACCCTCTTTGTAATTATTTTGTTAATTTGAGGGCGAAAGCGTGGCCGTTGCTGCATTCCCCTCTTGCTCGCCGAAAGCGATCCAGCCTGTTTCTCGCTGGCTTTCCCGTTTGATGAACCGGTAGCCGGTCGCGCTCCAGGGAAGGATGGCGTCGCGCTTGTTATCGAGGATGAAGTCTCCGCGATCGGTGCGCACCATCAGCACGGCGTGGCCGGCATTGGCTTCATCCAGCACGACGGTCATGAGCAGCGCGCGCCGAGGTAGCCCGGCTGCGACAAGCTGCTTGCGCTTTTCAAGGGCGTAGTCCTCGCAATCGCCAACGCCGTCGTCCGGGAAGTCCCATGACTCGACCAGGCCCCAGTGCTCGGTGTCCGGCAAGGGGCGGATCTCGGCGTTGATCCGACGATTGAGGGTGACCATTTCGCTCCACCGGGCCAGCGAGAGCATGATCTTCGCTGGCTCGGCGAGGTCGGTCGTACACTCGGACGCGTGGCGCTTGCAGAAGTCGATCCATCCGATGGGCGCGCGCGTCCTGTCCGTGGTTGGCGCGGGATTGCTCGCGGAGGGAAGGGACCCGTGCCGCCCGACTGGAAGAGCGGGCTGGGCGATCAAGCTTGCCAGAATAGCGGCAAGGGGGAGCCGCAGGGAACGAGCTTTGGCTCGGCCCAATATCCGGATCATGTCTCGTCCTCCACGCTAGTGAATGACGAGTATTTCTCGTAATTTATTGCGACCGAAGAAAAATGATATCGCAGTTTTATTGGTATTGTCTATATCGTAGTACGAAACATCTATCGTTATCAGATGTATGTTTTTGTATTTTTTGCTGAGCATATGCTGTTAAGCAATTTTATTGGGTATGCCAAGCGCGAGAACATCGTGGATGCCTTCGGCATCGGACCGGGCACCATAGCGGGCTGGGCCGTGCGGCCCTGGCGCTCAGGCGCCCGGGCCGATGATCCGTGCCAAGTCCTGTTTGCCCATGATCTCGCCGAATTCAACGGCGAAGCCGCCATTGAAATGTCTGATGACCTTCGCACTTGTGCGGCCGACGATAACCGGCGAGCCGACCTCCGGCGTGACACTGGCGAGTAAAGCAGCGCCGGAGTGAGAAATATCCATGATGTGGACGTCATGGCGCGTTCCGTCCGGCAATTTCAGCCCGATGCCGGTAATGGTGGGAACCATACGTTCATGCCGGCGGACCTCGGGAGCTTTGAGCGGCTCGCGATTGGCCAGCGACGTCATCTGCGCTGCGATTTTCTCGCGCTTGCGCGGGGTTGCCGTGATCGTGATCACGAAGCCCTGCTCTGAATGGCGGATGATATGTCCTTCAATGCGACCGAGATGATCGAGATAGAGCACGGCATGTTCGCCGATCTCGCCGCGGTCCGACGCCAGGATGTGCATATCTCCGGGTGAGATGTCGATGGTCTGGCATGGAAACTCATGCCGTGCCTCGATCATGTAGCGCCCGAGTAGCGTGATCTTGAAGCGCTGGAAGCGTCGGCGCTCGGCGTCTTCGGCCGGCGTTGGGGAAGGGGTTTCTGTTGCTGCGCGTGCCATCTGCCGATCCGTCAGTGTCAACGAAGGATAATACATGGAAACGAGAGCGCACAGGAAGCGTCCTCCAGGTGTTTTTCTAGCATATTTCTATTAATGGCGGATTGTTCATAAGAACATAATTGATATTATGGCTTTATGTTAATGTATTCTGTATTTTAACGACCTGGATTGCGGCGTAAATATTATCGACTACGACCTCTGGATAATCATTTCTATCGTAAAGGCCCTGCGAAGATGCGGGCGGCGCGGCGCGGAGGCTGATGACGGAAGCTTTGTGAGCGAATGGTGTTTCCGTCCGAAAAAATATGCCAGAAGTCTTCACCATCATGCGCCGTCACGCCGTGGCCGCGACGACCCGCGTGAATTGCCGTAGACGAAGGAACCGGATGCCCTTGAACGCTTTCACACCGCATCGCCCCGCGCGCGAGCCGATGGTCAATGCGCCGCTGGCGGTCGTTCTTCTCATCGGCCTACTGGTCGCCATCCATGTCGTCAGGCTGGCGATCAGCGAGGAGGCGGATTTTCGCGTCCTCGTCGATTTGGCCTTCGTTCCGGCCCGGCTGACGATTGCGATCATGCCCTCCGCGCTCGACACCATTCTCGCGGCTGCCGCGGCGCGGGGGAGCCAGCATGTCCTCCTTGCTCAGCTCCTGCTGCAGGAAGGCACGAAGCCGTGGACGCTCATCACCCATGCCTTCCTGCATGGTTCCTGGACCCATCTGATTTTCAATGCTCTCTGGCTGCTTGCGTTCGGCAGCCCCGTGGCGCGGCGCTTCGGCATGGCCCGCTTTTTCCTGCTGCTCGCAGTCTGTGCCATCGTGGGGGCGGTATTCTATGCCCTGCTCAACCCCTATGGCGCGATTCCGATGATCGGCGCCTCGGGTGCTATCTCCGGTGTCATGGCGGCGGCCTGCCGTTTCGTCTTCCAGCCAGGGATGCCATGGCTCGCTCATCAGCCCGGGATGGCTGAATACGCGCAGGCACAGAGCTGGCGGGAAATCATGACAGATCGTCGCGCGATGAGTTTCATAGCGGTCTGGTTCGGCGTGAATATCGTGTTCGGGGTCGCTGCCACCCCCCTTGGCCTCGCCGATGGCGGTATCGCCTGGGAAGCTCATATCGGCGGGTTTGTCGCGGGGTTCCTGCTCTTCCCGCTATTGGATCCGGCATCGCGCAGGCGACGCTGAATGAGGCCGGTTTCGCCGGCATGGCGTGAGCGCGCGGCGATGTCCAGCGCGTCGCGCATCATTTCACGCACACATCACCGATAGCTTGGAGCTTGCGATCTCCATAAGCTTTCCCCACAATCTAAGACAAGTGGTCGCAGGTTGTTCTCGCAGCCTGTGTCCCTGGAGGAAGGAGGAAGGCTATGTCCGTCGATCGTATTCTCGCCTTGAAGGGTGGAGATGTCGTCACCATCCCGCCCCACCGCACGCTCGACGAAGCCGTCAAGCTCTTGGCTGAAAAGCATATCGGCGCCCTGGTCGTCGCCGGTGCGGATCGCAAGGTTCTCGGCATCATCACCGAACGCGATATTGTGCGGGTCCTCGCCAAGGAGGGCGCTGTCGCCTTCAGCGAAGCCGTTTCGGCGCATATGACATCGAATGTCCGCACCTGCACCGGAAGTTTCCTCGTCAATGACGTCATGGAAATCATGACGCTCGGCAAGTTCCGGCATGTTCCGGTCGTGGAGAACGGGGTGCTGGTGGGCATCATCTCGATCGGTGACGTCGTCAAGCACCGGCTCGCGGAAGTCGAGCATGAGCATCAGATCCTCCGCGAATATATCGCGACGGCCTGACGCGCCGCACCAGCTCAGACCCGGCGGGGCTGCTATTCGATGGCCTGCCGGGCCGCGGATTCCTGGACGAGATACTCGCGGATCTCGTCCATCATGCGCTCGGCGGCCTCTGCGCCCAGCGCAATCGACTCGTCCGCCTTGTGGAAGTCGAACAGGCCGATGCGATTGAGCTTCGGCGAAATCATCAGGTCAGGAGGATCGCCGGCGAGGCGTGAGCGGGCGATCCGGTCCTGCGTGATGTTGAAGGCATCGACCATGACCGTTCCGATGCCGGGAACCCCGTCGGAACGCGTTGCGAACTGACGCACGCGTTCCGCGACACCCCAGACCGGGCCGAGCAGGCTGCGCCGTTTCGCGGCGGCGTCGGCGATGATGGATTGGGTGCTCTGGGTGGCGTCCGGATCAACGACCGGGATGACCGCCCCGCGGCTGCGCGCATCACCATTCAGATTGACGCATACGACCACGTCGGCGCCGAGTGCGCGCGCCACCGTCACGGGAATAGGATTGACGAGCGCCCCATCCATCAGCCAGCGCCCGCCGAACTTGACCGCGTCGAGAACGCCGGGGAGGGCGTAGGAGGCGCGCATGATATCCGTCAGCAGTCCCTTGGTCAGCCAGACCTCATGGCCGCTGCCGAGTTCTGTGGCGACGGCGGCGTAACGGTGTGGCAGGCCCTCGGCGCGGATGCCCACGAGATTCTCGTCGAGCAGGCGTTTCAGCCGATCACCGGCGATGAGGCCGGATCCATTGAGATGGAAGTCCAGGAGGCCGATGACGCGTCGGCGCGTGAGCGAGCGAGCGAATTCCTCCAGCACATCGAGCTTGCCCGCCGAGAAGCAGCCGCCGACCACGGCACCGATCGATGTGCCGACGATCACCTCCGGGATGAGGCCGTTGCGTTCAAAGGCCCTCATCACGCCGATATGCGACCAGCCGCGCGCTGCACCGCCGCCCAGCGCGAGCCCCAGCTTCACCCGCGAGGGCGCGCCGTAGGGAAAAGCGGATGAATCGGGTGCCGATCCGGGCACGGTACCGCCGGCGGTGGAACCTGCCGCTTCAGAACGCTTCGGTTCGGAGGCGCTTCTTTCCAACATCGCTGATGTCCCGGACTTGTTTGCTGGGAGCGTGGCAGTTTGCCACTGATTCGTTCACAAGCGCTTCAACGCAATCCGCACGATCAGGACGTGCCGGTCAGGACCCGGTAGGGATCAGGAGTCGTGAAGCGCCGCCGAGAGGCACGCTGCGATAGAAGCAGCTCTCACGACCGGTGTGGCAGCAGCCACCGTCCCCGCCGACGCGCACCTTGATCCAGATGGCATCCTGGTCGCAATCAACCCGCATGTCGACGATGGTCTGCAGTTGGCCGGACGTATCGCCCTTGTGCCAGAGCGTCTGGCGCGAGCGCGACCAGTACCAGGCTTGCCCGGTCGCGATGCTGCGCGCCAGTGCTTCGGCATTCATATGCGCGACCATCAGAACCTCGCCGGTATCGGCGTGGGTGGTGACGCAGGTGATGAGGCCGTTTGCGTCGAAGGCGGGCATGAGGAGCTCGCCTTCCTCGACCTCAGCCTTGGAGCCTCGCTCCGCGAAGGATGTCTCGGGTCCGGAAGTCTGGCTCACGGTGGATGATCCGGTTGGAGAATGATCGGGGCGGCCGAGCTGATGCGCCACGGGATCAGGAGGCCTTCGAGCGTACCATGCTCATGAAGCGCGCCTGCTCGGCAGGATCTTCCTTGAAGAGCCCTGTGAAACGGGTCGTCAAGGTGGAGACGCCCTGCTTCTGGATGCCGCGCATGGACATGCACATATGCTCGGCCTCGATCATCACCGCAACGCCGCGAGGCTTCAGGGTTCCCTCGAGTGCCTCGCCGATCTGCGCGGTCAGCCGCTCCTGCGTCTGCAGGCGGCGGGCATAGACCTCGACGACGCGCGCGAGCTTCGACAAGCCGACGACACCCTGCGTCGGATAATAGGCGATATGCGCGGTGCCGATGATCGGCACCATGTGATGTTCGCAATGGGAATAGAAGGGAATGTCGCGGAGGAGCACCAGCCCGTCGTAGCCGGCGACCTCCTCGAACACCCTGTCGAGCACAAGGGAGGGATCGTCGCGATAGCCGCGGAAAAGTTCCTCGTAGGTGCGGACGACACGCTTTGGCGTATCGAGCAGGCCTTCGCGGTCTGGGTCCTCGCCAGCCCATTGCAGAAGGACGCGAACGGCCGCCTCCGCCTCTTCGCGGCTTGGTCGCGTCATGTTGGGCTTGTCGGCGGTGGCGTCTGCCATGCGCGCGGACAAGGACTTAACCACGGCGTCCATGTGGTGCCTCCCGCTGGATCATCAAAAGCCCACACTGGGCAAAAAAATCACGATAGTCGACCCTTGCTCCGCAGATCTTCCTGCCGGGCAATCCTGTGCCTATATATACCGGGATCGGTCGGTCGCAATGCGCAACGATCCGACTTTGGGCGAAAAGTCATGCTGAACGATATCTATAACAGGCGAATTCTCGAACTGGCGGCCGACATTCCCCGGCTCGGGCGACTGGCCAAGCCCCAGGCTTCCGCGACCGCTCATTCGAAGCTGTGTGGCTCTACGGTCACGGTGGATGTCGTGATGGATCACGATACCGTTACGGATTTTGCCCATGACGTGAAGGCCTGCGCGCTCGGCCAGGCCTCGTCGTCGATCATGGCACGCCATGTGATCGGGGCGACGGCGGAGGAGTTGCGGCAAGTGCGTGAGGCCATGCGCCGCATGCTCAAGGACAATGGTCCTCCGCCCGGGGGGCGCTGGTCGGACCTTGAGGTGTTGGAACCCGTGCGTGGCTATAAGGCGCGCCATGCCTCGACGCTTTTGACCTTCGACGCGGTCGTGGACGCGATCAGCAAGATCGAAGCCGAACGGCTTGTCGAGGCGAGCTGAGGCGCGGCCGCATCTCCGACGATGGTGCATGAGAGCAAGTTTAGCAGGCTTCGCGTCTACGGAGCGCGCCTGAAACGCGAATCCCGGAGCCTTGAATATCCTGCAATGGCTGAGGCGGTGATGATGGCCATCCCGCCTGTCGGATCGGCGGCTATCGCGCGCTCTTCTGCTTCAATGTGCTCTGGATCTCGTCGCGCACGGTCGCCAAGGCGGCCTGATAACGCGGAGAGGCCTTGAGGGCGTCGAAGATGGCCTCAGCGGCGCGCTTGCCTGCGTTGATGTCGCTTGGATAATGGACCCCACACAGCGCTCGGCTTCCGGCGTAGGCTTCTGCTCTTGCCATCAGCGCTTCGCGATCGTCGGGCACAAGGTCTGCGAGAATGAGGCCGTAGAGGTAGCCCAAGGCTGCGTGACTTGAAGGATAGGACCCCGACTCGGGCCGCTTGACGCAGGTCGTCACCGCGGGATTGGCGGCGAAGGGTCTGGCGCGTTGCCAGCGATCCTTGACCGTCGCAAGGATCGCCTCTTCATCCCGTGTGATCTGTTTGAAGAATGCGGCGGTATGAGGCAGTCGCCGCTTGCGGAAATCCGGGCCGAGTACGTCCGCGAAGCGGAAAACCGATTGCTTCCTGTCCAAGCGCGACTGTGCGACGGATTCGCTCGTACGGCCGGCTTGCAACGCGAGAACGGCATCCATGTCCGCCTTCGCCTCCGGCGATCCGGAGGGCGGCGGCGCGGGCAGTATCGCGGAAAGGTTGATCGTCGCCGCAGTCACGTAGGGTGCGCCGGCGTCCCTTGCCATGACTGGAGGGGCGCCGGCAAACAATCCGACGAGCCCCGCCAGTAAGCATCTCTGAAAGAGCCGCCTTGCTTGGCAGTGCGGGCGGATGCTGTTCATAGAGCCCTTAGCGGACGTAGAAGGAATAGGCGGCGCTCAGGCCCACCACGAACTGATCCTTCGAGCCGATGTTGCGCACGATCGGGCTCTTGCTCGCGTCCTGCACCAATCGCGTCCAGCTCGCCTGCAGCGTGGTAGACCAGTTATCGTTGATTTTATAGGTGCCGGCAGCAGCCACACCGGCGCCGAACATGCCGCCAGAGGGCTTATAGGGCGTGACGCGCCAGTTGTAGTACGCCTCGTCGGCATCGACCCCGAAATTCGTGCGCATGAACTTGCCGTTGCCGAACATCATGCGGGGGCCGGCCGAAAGGGTGAGATTGCCGATGGGCATCACGAAATCGGCGGCGAGATCGCCGACCCAGCCGTCGGCGTCGCGGAAGCCGTGGCGCACCTCGACGCGGCCGCGCAGGTTCTGTGTTGGCCAGACTTCGGCATAGGCGCCGCCCTCGATGGTCCACTTCACCTTGTCGAGGCCGTAGAGTTCACGGTTGCCATCGAGGTAGCGGCCGGGGCGGTAGCGCGCGACCGGACCGGCATTGAACCACTCGTTCTGGAACAGGGCTATGCCGATGCCGTCATCGGGCGCGCTGAACTGCGCGGGCGTGCTCGCCTTGCGGATGCCGACGGAAGGGAAAGGGGTGAAGGTATAGTCCTTCGCGCCGAGGTAGTCGGGGCTGATGATGCCGTTGCCCTTGAGGGTAATGACCCACTGGCTGTCAGGCTGGCGGGTCGTGGTTGCTTCCGTGGGGAAGCTCCAGTCGGCGGCAAGGGCTGCTCCGCCTGTCATGAGCAAGCCTAGGCCAAAAGCGGGCAACGCATACCGAGTCATATAAATACTCCTTACTAACTGCCGCTTTTTATGGTGCAAAAGCTTCACCATTTGCTTACCGCGCCGGCAGTCCTGATATGGACGACGCCAGCGTAAGCATGCCCAACCGCCGAGGGCCGGTACCCAATTGGTGAGCATAGTACCTCCACTGTTCGACATGCGATGAAAAGACAAGTGGGCTCATGAGAAAACATCCAGGTGTTGTGATTGCGCATCTCCTGATCCGCACCTACCAGCTCACGCTTTCAAGCGTTATCGGACGCACCTGCCGCCACCTGCCGACATGCTCGTCCTATATGGATGAGGCCATCGGCCTGCATGGGGTCTGGGCAGGCGGGTGGATGGGAACCGCGCGGCTTTGCCGCTGCAACCCCTGGGGTACCTCAGGGCTTGATCTCGTGCCGGAGCGATTGCCCTCCGGCAGCGCCTGGTATAAGCCGTGGCGCTACGGTCGCTGGCGCGGCGTGAATGCGCCGCCATTGCGCTGCGAGGCTGTCCCGACGGACGATCGCGGTGCCGGGACCGCTCCATGAGCTGCGTGCCATCGGGTTGATGGCGCGGCTCTGAAAACCGCAACGCTGAACGCTTACCTGCGCCGTATGCAGGAGTGAGCAGGAGCCTTCCTGATGATCAATCTGACGTTTCCCGATGGTGCCCAGCGTTCCTTCGCCGAAGGAACGACCGGCCTCGATATCGCCAAGGGCATTTCCCCGTCACTGGCCAAGCGCACCGTCGCCATGGCGCTGGACGGCGTAGTCACCGATCTCGCTGATCCGATTGAGCGCGACGCGCGCATCGAGTTCGTCAATCGCGACGATCCGCGCGCGCTCGAACTCATCCGCCATGACTGCGCTCATGTGCTGGCCGAGGCCGTGCAGGAGCTCTTCCCCGGCACCCAGGTGACCATCGGACCTGTCATCGAGAACGGCTTTTACTACGACTTCGCGCGCAATGAGCCCTTCACGCTCGAAGACCTGCCGAAGATCGAGGCGAAGATGCGCGAGATCATCGCGCGCGATAAGCCTTTCACCAAGGACATCTGGAGCCGCGACAAGGCGAAGGAGGTTTTCCGGGAGAAGGGCGAGGCCTACAAAGTCGAACTCGTCGACGCCATTCCCGAGGGGCAGAGCCTGAAGATCTATCATCAGGGCGACTGGTTCGACCTTTGCCGTGGGCCGCATATGACCTCGACGGGCAAGATCGGCAACGCCTTCAAGTTGATGAAAGTGGCGGGCGCCTACTGGCGTGGTGACAGCAACAACCCGATGCTGACGCGGATCTACGGCACCGCCTGGAGGAACCAGGAAGACCTCGATCTCTATCTGCATCAGCTTGAGGAAGCGGAGAAGCGGGATCATCGCCGGCTCGGCCGCGAGATGGATCTCTTCCACTTCCAGGAAGAGGGGCCCGGCGTCGTCTTTTGGCACCCGAAGGGGTGGAGCCTGTTCCAGAGCCTGATCGCCTATATGCGCCGCCGGCTCGCCGCCGACTACGCGGAAGTCAACGCGCCGCAGGTGCTCGACAAGTCCCTGTGGGAGACCTCGGGGCATTGGGGCTGGTACAAGGAGAACATGTTCAAGGTGCAGTCTGCCGGAGATGAGACGGAAGACGAGCGCATCTTTGCCTTGAAGCCGATGAACTGTCCCGGTCACGTGCAGATTTTCAAGCACGGCTTGAAGAGCTATCGCGACCTGCCGATGCGTCTCGCCGAATTCGGCGCCGTGCATCGCTACGAGCCTTCGGGCGCGCTGCATGGGCTGATGCGCGTGCGCGGGTTCACCCAGGACGACGCGCATATCTTCTGCACCGAAGAGCAGATGGCGGAGGAATGCCTCAAGATCAACGATCTCATTCTCTCGACCTATGCCGATTTCGGCTTCGAGGAGATCGTGGTGAAGCTGTCGACTCGGCCGGAAAAGCGCGTCGGCACCGATGAGGTCTGGGATCACGCCGAGGCGGTGATGAGCCGGGTGCTGGAGGAGATCGCGGCGCGTTCGGGCAACCGCATCAAGACCGACATCCTGCCGGGCGAGGGCGCCTTCTACGGGCCGAAGTTCGAATACACCCTGCGCGATGCCATCGGCCGCGAGTGGCAATGCGGCACGACGCAGGTCGACTTCAACCTGCCGGAACGGTTCGGCGCGTTCTATGTGGATGCCGACGGCACCAAGAAGCCGCCGGTGATGATCCACCGTGCCATCTGCGGCTCGATGGAGCGCTTCACCGGCATCCTGATCGAGCATTTCGCGGGCCATTTCCCGTTATGGCTGGCGCCGTCGCAGGTCGTCGTCGCGACCATCACCTCGGACGCCGACCCCTATGCGGAGGATGTGGTGGCGACGTTGAAGGCGGCGGGCTTGCGCGCTGAAACCGATCTGCGCAACGAGAAAATCACCTACAAGGTCCGCGAGCATTCGCTGGCCAAGGTGCCGGTGCTGCTCGTGGTCGGTCGCAAGGAAGCGGCGGAGCGTACCGTATCGGTCCGCAGGCTCGGGTCCCCCAACCAGACGTCGATGACGCTGGACGAGGCGCTGGCGGGACTGCTCGCTGAGGCAACGCCGCCGGATCTGGCTCGGCAGAACGCGGCACGCGCGGCCAAGCACTAGTATTCGCGCTGCCAAATACACGATCGGTCAAATCCCGGCGGTTCACGGAATCGCCGGGATTTTTTTCTGAATCTGCCAATCGCGGGCGTTCAGCGTCGGATAGCGACGCGCGCCGGTCCCTCCCACGGCCAACGGCTGGCCTCGCGCTCCGCGTCTGCCTGAGACAGCCCGATGTCCTTCAAGGCGTTCTCGTCCAGCTGTCGAAGCCGGCGGCGCTCCGCGTAGCGGGAGAGATTGAGTTCAATCCAAGTCACCAGGCGCAAGCCGTAATCGTTGCCGCGCGCGGTAAGCGATGAAGGTAGAGATATATTAGCCATGATCTTGATCCTCGTTCTGCGGCGGACCATGACCTTGGCCATCGTCCTTGTCGCCGGAGAACGCTTCGATCGCTAGCGAACCATTGTTACATGCGCTCCTTAATATGGACTGCTAATGTCATGGCATGAGTGCGCAAACACACCTTGCTCAGATGGGGGCTCTCCTCGGTGACCCCGCCCGCGCGAACATCCTGCTCGCGCTGATGGACGGCAGGGCGCGGACAGCCAAAGAACTCGCCTTTCTTGCCCGCATCAGCGCCCCGACGGCCAGCGCGCATCTCGGCAAATTGGTCGACGGCGGCTTGCTGACGGTCGTCGCGCAGGGGCGTCACCGCTACTTCCGAATCGCGTCCGCCGAGACCGGGCATATGCTCGAGACGATGCTCGGCTTCGCCACGAGCCGCATGCGCGCTGTCCGGCGTGCGGGCCCGGCCGACGAGCGGTTGCGGGCGGCCAGAACCTGCTACGATCACATCGCCGGGCGACTTGGTGTGGCCATCGCCGACCAGTTGCAGAAAGCCGGGCATGTGGTTCTCGACGACGGCGCTGGCCGGGTATCGGCGAGCGGCCACGCCTTTTTCGCCGAGCTTGGCCTCGATACGGAGGCGAGCGGCAGCCGCCCTGGCGTCCTGTGCCGGCCCTGTCTCGACTGGAGCGAACGACGCTACCACCTGGGCGGAATGCTCGGGCGTGCACTCTGCCAGCACTGCCTCAGCCGGGAGTGGGTCAAGCGTGACAATGACACGCGCGCGCTCATCATCACGGACGCCGGGCGTGACGCTTTCGACAGCCTGTTCGGATTATCGCGCATGGATGCGGAGGAGGGGGCTTCCATCAAGGAAACCACCCTCCGGGCCGTCGCTGTCCCGTGAGGTTCAGCGCTTTCAGCGCGCGACGATTTCGATATCGCGATCGGCGCCGCTGTCGACCTTGAACTCGCGCGTATAGACTTGGCCATCATGCCGGGCGATGAGCACATAGTCGCCCTCGGCCAGCACGAGCGAGGGAAATGCGCCGATCGCCTCGCGGATCACGTCGCCACCCGGTGTCAGAACGCTGAAGGCGGTGCCTGCAAAAGCCTCGCCCCCGGCGGTGTTCACGAGCTTCAGCGTGACGGTGGCCGCGCGATGGTTGATCGTGGCCTCCGTGAGCTTGCCCGCCTCGACGCGCAGGTCGCTGCGCATGATCGCGTTGCTGTCGCCATATGTGGAGACGATGTGGTAGGCGCCCTCCGGCAGCCGGATCAGATCGCCAGGCTTTGCATCCGCGACCACCAGACGACCCTCGGCATCGTTGCCGACCGGCAGATAGACCGAGAACGTCAGCTTCGACACGGGAATCGCGATGTCGCCGATGGTGCCGGAAACCTTCAGCGCTCCCGCATTGACCGTCAAAGTCTCGTCGAGTGGCGCGTTCCGCAGCGTGACGCGGCGCATGGCGCTGGCGAAACCATAGGAGGCGTGCAGCATATAAGTGCCGGGCGGCAGTTCAAAATGGCTTGTGGCATCGTCCGCGCGGGCCACCAGTTCGGGGGCCGCGCCATCGGGGCCAAGCCGGTATATCCGCCAGATCAGGCCGGAGCGGATCGGGGCATCGCCCGTTGCCAACTTGGCGCTCACCGTGATCAGGCTATTGGCCGCGGGGTGATCGAGTGGCGCCATCGCGGCCGGCGGCACCGGCGGCGCTGTGAGGGTCGCGGGAGGCAGTCCCGGGGGCAGGGGCGGATGTGCCTGTGGCGCGGGGACCTGCCCCAAGGCCGGCGTGACCAAAGCCGCAGCAAGCGGAAGGAGAGCTGCCGGGATCCATCGCGCGGCCACGGCATATCGCGACGGGGCGGCCGTAGGACGCCTGTTACTGTCTCCCAGCCCGCCTGCGAGGCCGCCAGTCATGAGTACGCGCGGATTCATCATTCCCTGTATCTGCCAAGGCAAGGCGTCCGCTGCAAGCCGGCATGTCAGAGACGGCGGCTGACTGCCCCGCTCATTTCATCGCGGCGCGCGTTCCTTGTCTTCCAATAGGTCGGCTGCTGCTGTGGCGAGATTATGGAGCGACAAGGGCTCGTACCTGAACTCGACCATGTGGCGGCCGGCAGGCACCTCTACGGCACGGAACAGAAGATTGGCGCGCCGGATCGGCTTTTCCTCGCCATCGACCGTGACCTGCCAGCCCGGATAATAGATGTCGTGCAACACCAGCATCGCCGGCTTGTCGGTGACCACGCGGATGCGCACGCTGTTGCGACGATAGCGGGTGATGATCGCCTTGCCGCTCGGGGGCTCCTGAGTTTCCGACACGTCGCCGAGGCCGTAGCGGTTGTTGAGATCCTTGATGTCGGCCACGTCGATGAGAGCTTCGTCGCTGTGCTCGAGATCGGGCAGGCCCTGTTCCTTGAGCACGCGTTCGCTTTCCACCGGCACGAGCCGCGTTGCCAGATAGGCACGTGGCGTGCGCGGCGGCATCTTGTAGATCCACATCGTTCCCGCGCCATAGATCAGCCTGGCTTGCGGCAGATGCGGGAACTGGGACGGCATTTTCTCGACGGGACGGTCGAGAACGATGTACTCGAGGCCGAGCAGCGAGGCGAGCCGCGAGCGATAGTTGCGGAAAGTGATAGGAAACTGGCGCAGGCTCGCGTCGGCGGCATTCTCCCCGGGGCCGACGGCGCGCTCGTAGTCGGCAATGCGCAGCGGGTTGTAGCCGAGCGTGTCTTCAAGCCCCAGCACCATCGAGGCGTTCTGCCAGGCGCCCTGGAGGCCGAGGATCTCGACGCGCGGACGGGCGCCCTCCGCATGGCGGGCCGCGAGTTCCCGCGTCAGCACCTGAAGCCCCCGGAGCTGGTCGGAGGGCAGCTGCTCGAACACCGCATAGCGCTCACGCGGCTCCGCATTGAGAGCCGATGCGGCGTTGCGCAGGATGAGGTCGCCGCCCGTGATGGCGATCAGCGCCGCGCAGGCGTAGACGCGCATGGCGGGCCGTCGTCCGGCGATGATGAGAGCCGCCGCGATGAAGGCGATGAAGGCGCCGAGGCCGATCTGGATCATCGCTTCCGGCAGCTTGCCGGCGGCAATCGCGAAACGGCTCGCATTGATGATGGCGGCCGCCGTCAGCCCCACGGCAAGCACAACGAGAAGAGGGCTGGCCGGATTGCGCTCGACATCCGCGCGCTTCGGCACCCCTTCCGCCATGAAGCGATGAACGAGATAGCCAGCCGCCATGGCGAAGGCAAAGTTCAGCATGAACGTTGCGTCAGCCGGCCGCCGGTAGAGATCGACACCCGGTATATAGCGGTAGAACAGCTCGAACACCGGGGTGTAGTAGCCGAGCGCATAGATAAGGGCGCCGATGCCGACGAAGAGGAAGAAGCGGAACTCGCGGGAAAGCAGGCGGCCGCCCCCGATGCCGTGCCAGAGAATAAGCATGGCCGGCACGGTGCCGATGAACAGATAGTCGATCGCCCGGTCCGTCCACGTCCCTTCGGGCAGCGTATGCGGTCCCGGTCCCCAATAGTCATAGGTCAGGTTGAGGGAGCCGAAGATATTTCCGAAGATCGCCGTCGCGAGGCTCTGCGGGGGGAGCGACCCCATGCCCGCTGTCGCGAAATCGATCATCGGGCGGTTGGAATCCGAGAGAAACTGGATTGTCAGGAGGGCGGGCACCGCGAGGAGGGCGCCTCCCGTCGCTGCCATGACGGCGAGGAGGCCGATGCGGCTGCGCAGATAGGCGAGCGGCGCCTGCGCGGTTGCGATCTGGTAGACCACGCTGCCGATCAGCGCGAGGCAGAAGAGATAGGCAACCTGGTCGCGTCCGAGCGCCATGAGCGAGGCGATGACGCCGAAAGCGACAGCTCTGACGTAGGAGCGGCGGCCGAGCGAGCTTTCCAGAAGAAAGAGCGCCAGTGGGAAATAACCGTAAGAGAAGATCATCCCCGTATGCTGCAGGCGTGCCGACGCCGAGCCGCCGAGGATATAGATCATGACCGTGACAATGGCGCCGGCTGGATGCCAGCCTCTGCGCTTGAACAGCCCGACGATGCCGAGCGCGCCCGGGAGGAAATGCGCATAGACGGCGATGTCGAAGAGCTGCATCGATGCCTGGGGCATGAGCCAGCCGAACAGCACCATGGACGGGGTGAACAAGAGCGACTGGGGATCAGCAACCGAAGGGTAGCCGCTGAAATGGTAGGGGTTCCACAGCGGCCACTCGCCGGCTTCGAGGGACGCGCCGAGGTAGCGCAGCATGGGGTAGAAGTGGTTCTTCGAATCCCACGGCACGACCGCGCCGGTGAGCGGCCAGACCAGCGCCGTCACCAGCCAGAAGGCAAATATGATGGTGAGGGTGCGGATCGTGGTCTCACGCGTCCAGCCGATCGACGCCGGAGGCGAGGGGAAGCGGGGAGCCGGCATATCGGATGTGGGCGAGCTAGGCACAGGCGAGTGGGGCGTGGGCGAGTGGTACATGGGCAATTGGGACATGGGCATGACCAGGCTGCGGATGCTTGCTATAGAGGCCATCCGATCCTGGCAGGCCTTGGGGGCCGTGAGCGGCATAGCGGGGATTGGGACACCATGAGCCCTTATGCCGGTTCCATTTGCGCGGCTCCCGCAAATGGCTGCCACGCGCGGCAGTCAGCTAGGCGCTGCCCGTGCTATATCGGCAGTCCATACAAACGATCGACAAAGCGCGCGCGGCTTGACCATGGCACCGACCGGGGAGGGGCGACCTCCGCAACCACCTAAGGCTTGTCCCAGCCGCAATGCAGGCATGCGCTGGTATCTCGACGATTCGAGCACAACAAACCCAATGTCAACTATCAAACACAGGAATCAGGCGTAATTCTGATGCTCGATCTTCTCCAAACCCGTAGATCCGTTCCACCCCGCCTTCTCCGAGCCCCGGGCCCGTCGCCCGAAGAGCTGTCGATATTGCTGCGGATCGCCTCGCGGGTGCCAGATCATGGCAAACTCGCGCCCTGGCGTTTCATCGTGTTTCAGGGCGACGCCCGGCTCGAGGCGGGTGAGCTGATTGCGGCCACCTACGCTGTGGATAACCCCGGCGCGGATGACAAGCGGTTGGCAGCCGAGCGGGATCGCCTCGCCATCGCGCCGCTGGTGATCGGCGTGGTGTCGCGCGCGGCCCCCCACGTGAAAATACCCGAATGGGAGCAAGTTCTCTCGGCGGGGGCGGTTGCCATGAACCTGACGATAGCCGCCAATGCCATGGGCTATGGGTCCGCATGGCTGACGGAATGGTACGCTTATGACCGGCGCGTGCTCGAAAAGCTAGGTGTTGCAGCGGACGAGCGCATGGCCGGCTTCGTGCATATCGGAACGCCGGTTGAGCGCCAGCCGGACCGCCCACGCCCGGACCTCACGGATATCATCACGCACTTCCGTGGATGACAGGGCCGTTTCGTCCCGCGGAGCCTGGCCAGCCAGTGCCCGTGGTGCGGGAGGTAAGACACGCTTGCGATAAGGCTCCGAGGGGCTCAGCGGGAAAGGGGCGGTTAAGAGCCGTAGACCGGCTTCTCTCACCGCATGCGCTGAGGCCATCAACCTGTTCAAAAAGGCGAGGCGGGACGACCTTATCGAGACCCGATATTAACATATCATTTACTACGACTACCTCACCATTCCTGTAATGGACTGTTAACTGTCGTCGCGTGAGTCGGTGTCGAGGTTGGTATGATTATTCGTCGGTATCTCGTGTGGGCCACAACGGCTACGGCTTCCCAGCGAGCGGCTGCTGCCGATGTGCTGGTGCGTGCCTACCACCAATCTCCGCTGACGGACGCGGACCGCGTCGATATCGACAAGGCCTTGATCGGGCTCGCCTCTGACGAATCCCCTATCGTACGGAGCGCGTTGGCGGAAGCCTTCAAGAAATCGGCTTCCGTTCCGAAGCCGGTCCTCGAGGCGTTTGCGGCCAGAGGCGACAGCGAGGCAATGGCCCTCCTCGCCGACAGCCCGGCCGTCAATTCTGAGCAGATTGTCGATTGCGTGGCGGTGGGCGATGCCGCGTCACGCTTGGTGATCGCCGGACGCGAGAGGTTACCCGCTCCGGTCTCGCCAGCCATTGGGGACTTGGTTTCGCTCGATGGGTTGTTGGCGCTGCTGGCCAACGACACGGCTGTGATTCGCCCGAGTGCTTTCCAGCGCATGCTGGACCGCCATGGCCATAACCCCGCCTTGCAGTCAGCCTTGCTCGGCCGGCCGGATCTGCCACCCTTCATGCGCCATGCGCTGATGTCCTTCCTCTGTCAGAGGCTGGTCGATTACACCGTCGATCGCGGCTGGCTCTCTCCCGCACGGGCGGGGGCGTTGCAGGTGGAGGCCGGTGACATGGCCACCATGGCACTCGTGACCGAAGCGAGCGACGAGACGCTGGATCGGCTGGTGAAACATCTCATTGCCAGCAGCGAATTGACTTTGGGCCTGTTGTTACGGTCGCTTCTCTGCGCGGAGCCACGGCTCCTCACCATTTCGCTGGCGACGCTGACGGGCACGCCGCGTGGCGATATCGAGGCTACGCTTAAGGCTTCCGACCGTGTGGCCTTTGACAACTTCTATCGGCAGGCGGGTCTGCACGGCGGGTTGCTGGCCGCGTTCCATGCGGCGCTCGACGCGCTCGACGACCTGCCCCCCGGGATGCGCCGCAAGAACGGGCATATGTCGCTAACGATGGTTCGGCGTGTCATCGCGGCCTGCGAGGATATGCCATCCAACGAGGCTGGACCGCTCCTCGCGCTTCTGGAGCGATTTGCCGAAGAGGCACAGGCCACGCAGGGCGCAACCGATCTGCCCACTCCAGTAGCAGCGACCTCGATCGCTGGAGCGGCCAAGCCGGCGGTTGAGCTGCAGGCTCTGGCGGCCTGATCCGCGGCGAACACACCAGCTCGCTTCCGAAAGCCCAATCCGGGTTGGCAAGTGGCCGATCGGATAGCTGCGCCGCTGCTATGCCGGCGGGCTCGCCTCTGGCGCCTTCAGTAACCGAATTGCTCGCTGAGAATGCGCTCATCCAGGCTGTGGCCTGGATCATGCAGCATCACGAGATCGACGCTGCGGTCCATCACGATGTCGACATGGCTGACCGAACGGAACTCCGTATGGTCGGCAACCGCGCTGACGGGCCGCTTGTCGCTTTCCAGCACGTCGATGGCGATCCGCGCATAGTCCGGCAACAGCGCGCCGCGCCAGCGCCTCGGGCGGAAGGCCGACAATGGCGTGAGCGCCAGAAGCGGCGTGTTCAACGGAAGAATGGGCCCGTTGGCCGAGAAATTATAGGCGGTGGATCCCGCCGGCGTCGCCACGACGATGCCGTCGGCCACCAACTCGTCGAGACGCACCTTTCCGTCGACAGTGATCCGGAGTTTGGCGATCTGGTGGGTCTGGCGCAGCATATGGACGTCGTTGATGGCGCGGGCCTGATGGCGCTGGCCATCCATGCTCTCGGCGATCATCAGGAGCGGGTGGGTGGTGCTGCGATGGGCCGCTTCCAAGCGCTCGATCAGGCCGTCGTCGGAAAATTCATTCATGAGGAAGCCAACTGATCCTCGGTTCATCCCGTAGATCGGCTTGCCCGTTCCCATGAAACGATGCAGCGTTTGCAACATCAGTCCGTCGCCGCCAAGGGCGACGACCACGTCGGCCTCTTCGGCCGGTACTCCGTTGTAACGCGAAGCAAGACTGCTGCGCGCTTCCAGCGCTTCGGGCGTATCACTCGAAACAAAGGCGACAGACGAAAAGCGGCGCGCCATAAATGACCACGATTTGATCCGCCGGTGCCCTCCATCGCGGCGCGTGTCGCCCGTGACGAATCCCGACCCTCAGCAGACATAGCACGCCTCGGGGGGCATGGAATTGTCCGAGCGCCAAAAATAGCATTCGATGCGCGCGGGGATTGGCGAACTCACATAAAAGCCCCATATCAACTCTAGGCTTCCTAGAGGTCATCAGAGGGAAAAACCGAGCGCATGCAAGGCTACGACCGGTTCAGGGCTGGCGGCATCCAGTTCACGCGTTTGAAAAGGTGGCAGGTCTGGCTGGCGGTGGCCGTCGCTGCGACGCTCGTCCTTACGCTGGCTGTCGTGGCCGCGAGCGCTTTTCTCATCATCTTTCCCATCGTCCTTATCGCGGGGCTGGTCTATCGGCTCGCGGCGCGGTTCGGTCTTGTCGGCCGCCGTCGGCCGGCGAAAAATGCCGCGCCGGATATCATCGATGGCGAATACGTGATCATCACGGATGATCTGCGGGAACGGCTCCCACCCCATGACGACCGGCGCTAAACGCGGGCCTCGACTCTTCAGCTGATCTCCATCACCGATTGTTCCGCGGCTCGTGGTCCCCGCAACTGGGATTGCGTCTCTTACCTCTGGGGCGAGGCAAGGGGTTTGGTTGGCGGGACATCGCCGTCGCGATCGTGATGCAGGGTATTGATCTCCGCTCCGATCAACAGCGCGAGCGCGGTCAGCCACAGCCACAACAGCAGCACGACGACCGCCCCCAATGAACCATAGGTCGCGTCATAGGTGGCGATTCGCGTGACATAAGCGGAAAAGAGCACGGAGCCGATGAGCCACAGCACGGTCGCCATCACGGAACCGATGATGGTGGATGTCCAGCGGACGCGGTGACAGGGCGCTGCGTAGTAGATGATCGTGAAGCCCAGCATGGTGATGGCAGCCAGAAAGGGCCAGCGGATCAGAAGAAGAGGGGTGCGGATGTCGTCGGGGACGGGAAGAACGGCGAGCACGGCCGGCACGGCCGCAATCGCGAGGATCGATACGATACCGAAGACCATCCCGCCCAGCGTCAGCGCCAGTGCCACCACCTGCTGATGCAGGATGCCCCGAGCCTCCTGCCGGTCATAGGCGATATTGAGGCCGGTCATCAGCGAACTCATCCCCGTGCGGGCGCTGAACAGGGCGATCGCGAGGCCTATGACGAGGCCGGTGTTGAGCCGCGACGTATTTTTCTCAACCACGCCATGCAGCGCACCGAGGAGAATCTGGATCGCTTCCGATGGCAGGAATGCGGATAGGGTAAGGATTTGCGCTTCCACCGTCTTCGGGTCAGCCACCAGCCCGAATAGCGACACGAAGACGCCCAGGGCGGGGAATATGGCCAACATGGCATAGAACGCGACACCGGCGGCCACGAGGCTGAGATTGTCGCGCGATATGCGGTCGACGAGACGCCAGAGCATCGACCAGATCGACGGACGCGCCGGGAGCCCCGTCTCTTCGCTCAGGGGGCGATTGGTCTCCCCACGTTCCCTGAGCCCGTTGAGTGCAGCGACCGCCATCGCGGTCCATAGTCGCTTCGGCGCCCTGTCTCGATCGAACACGCACGTCCCCTTTCGCGCCGACGCTCGCCACCGCGTCCGCTGCACCACGTGCGGGGCGAACGTGTCAAGCGCGGTGTGGTTCCGCGGGAGTTGGAAGCTGATCGGGTTCGCTGACCGGAGAGCTGGCCCGACTAGCCGACATTTCCTTCAGCCGGTCCGCAGCCACCATCAGCACTGCGATCAGGATCGATCCGATTGTCCAGTAGAAATAACGGAACTCGGTTGCAACACCGACAATAGCGAGGGGCAGGCCATAGAGTACGCCCGAAATCGATAGCAGAGCGGCATCGCGAGCCATCCAACGGTCCAGACCGCGCAGGCAAGCCGCGGCGCATGCCACCATACCGATGATGATCCAGAGGCCGCCTCGCATGAGATCCCCGATGATCGGCGTGTTACTTGCTCTTGCGACCATGCCGTGGATCCAGTGGAGGCCGCCATTGGCGGGGAAGCCGAAGGCCGCCGCCGCCGCCGGATCGGGTGTCGGGGGCACCGCGATGAGCGGTTGTAGCAGCTGGCGTGTATGGGCGAGGCGATGCCGGAGATAGGCGCCGGGGTGATCGGCTATGGCCGTGATCCACGGGCGCATGAGCCCTTGTTGCCAATGGCCATCCGCTCGAAGCCGCTTCACGACGAAGGAGCAACGGCCCCAGGCCAGACTGTCCCACGCGCGGGGCTCGTAGCAGGAATGGATGATGCGCTGATTCTCATCGTCGCTCCACGCTCCCGGCAGTCCATTCGTGCCCGTTCGTGCCGCGATGCCGACGATGTCGAAGGCCATCAATGCATTGACGACCTTCGTCGGCCGCGTATCGAGAATCTGGCGGTTGAGCAGCCACCCGGCGAATGACGTGGTGGCGACCGTTGCAAGCGTGATGATGGCAAGCCGCAGCGAGATCGCTCCGACATGCCTCGCGCGGGTAGTCCGCCGAGGGGGCAGATGCCAAACGCCGAGCATGATCAGAGGCGCTGCCGCCAGCATGGCATTATGGCGCGCAAGGCTGCCGATCAGGAGCAGGAAAAGCGCGATCGCTATCAGGACAAGCCGCCACGGTCTCCCGCGCGATGCCGATGCGGCGAGCAGGGCCGCGGCCGGCAGGAAGCATGCAAAGACGAGAGAGTCCTTCCACAGCATAGCCGGGACCGCGATCAGCATCGGTGAAATGCCCGCGAGAACGATGACATAGCCGAGGAGTGGCTGCGATTGGCCGAGGCGCATGGCCATGAGCCAGAAGCCGAGCCAGTAGAGGCCGCAGATCAGTGTGAACAGGCCGGCGGGACCAGAGATCAGGCGATCCGTAAAATGCCAGATCAATGCCATGACAGGCGGATGCCAATCCGAGAAGGCAAAGGCGCGAGCCTGCCCCAACTGGTCGACTGAATCGCTGGTCATCAAGCCGGGGTAGAAAGACCAATAGCTCCCCACGGCTAAAGTGATGGCAATCACCGTTATGGCTAAGCCGTGTATATTTATGAAGTGTCTTGTTTCGAATGGCATATCAATTTGAGTATTTTTTAAAGAACAGAAAATATCTATCCTCGTATCTCTCGTCAGGGAAATCAGTTTTTATTATTGCTGAGTAAAAATATTTATTTCTTTCTTATGAATTCATTTTCCTAAAAGGCCTGAAGCGAGACGCTCGGATTGGCATCTATACTTCAGGGATCCAGGCCGGTGGTGGGATGATCGAACAATCGGTGCACGAAATCGGCGCTGTAGCCTTGACCATGAGGCTCTCGCGATCCGGGATCATCGGCCTCGGCCAACACTCCGGTGAATGCATACGCGGGTGAACCGTTGACGCAGCCATTCCGCTCAGGCTTCAGCTATGCCGGCCTGCACCGCATTTCATACCCAAAACCAGCGCGCCATAACCAACGACAACACTGACCAGAACATAGACCACCGCGACCACCGCGGATTGCGTGGATGCGCCCATCAGGACGACGGCGCCGTAAACAAAACTCGAGAATGTGGACAAGCCCCCCATGACACCAGTCCCGACGAGGGTATTGGTATCGTCGCTGATGACCTTTCGGGCGTGCAATGCCGCAGCAAGTCCAAGGAGAAAGGCCGCCACAATGTTGGCGACGAAGATATCGAGGGGGAAATTGTCGGCCAGATGTGGCGTTCCGAGCATCAAAAGCTCGCGGATGATTGCGCCTAAAGCACCACCGACGAAGACCAGGATGACAGTATTGATCATCGCTCGCGCCTCATCCCACCAAATTCGCCAGCCCGGCGCCTAGCGCCGCAGCGGCGAGGCCAGTCACCACGGACAGAGCGAGGTAGACGAAAGCCTGAAGCGGGGCTTTCGCAGCGAGCTTGGCCGCGTCCAGCTGCATGCTGCTGAAGGTCGTATATCCGCCGAGCCCGCCTGTCAGGAGAGCGGCAACCAGCGCCGTGCTGTAGCGGTCACGCCAGTAGACGCCGAGCATGACCGATAGATAGCCAATGACAAAAGCCCCGGAGGTATTGATCAGGAAAGTCGCGAGCGGGAAGCCGCCGTGATAGCGCTCCCCGACCATCCGACCGATTGCCCATCTCAGGACCGAGCCAAGGCCGCCGCCGAGGCCAACCCAGGCAAAATCGAGAGCTGTCATGTCGTGTTCCTCACCGCGGGTGGAGGGTCCGGATAGGCGCCTTATCTCATCGGCTCATCACCGGGTCTGCGAACCTGCGGTTAAGGAGGTCAGGACCGCAGAAGCGGATCCGGGTTGAAGTCGTGCAGCGGCACATTCGCCACGCCCCAGCTGCGCTTCACCACATGGACATGGACGTCACGCGCGCTGTGACGCTTGAGGATCTCTATGATCTTGGCATCATTGGCGGGGTCGGCCGCGTGGACCCAGAGGATCAATCCACCATCCTGGATCTGCTGCTGGATGCGTTCGGCATGGCGGCGGCCGAATGCGCGCGCAAAGACAAGGCCTAGCGCGCCGCCAGTCAGGCCGCTGCCGGCAACAACTGCGATCGTTGGAATAAGGGCTGCCCCGCCGGTCGCGACAATGGCGGCCGCGCCGGCGCCGGCGACATAGGCGGGTACCCCCACCAGTGCTGCAAGGCCTTCGACACGCGTGTCGGAAGAAACGAAAGCCTTGCGCTCGACGTTGTCTTTGTCTTCGAGTTCCTCGGCCGTAACCGATCCGCTTTGCACGCGCGCGGAATCCGCGAGAAGGCTCAGGTCCTCCTGCCGCACGCCAACCTGGAATAACTCATCGACTGCGGCGTTGAGCGACTTCTCGTCGTCGAAGACAGCTACGGCCTCCCGCTCTTCGTAGGCGTGTTCGCCGCTGTCATTCTCGATATCGTTCAGAGCCATCACCATCTCCCGAGCGTCATCGCCGACGCATCGACGCCATTGAAATTATCCTAATCCCGTAGCGCAAAAGCTATATTGATGTAAGTCGATTTTCGGCGCAGTTCACTCAGCCGGTTGGCCTCAGGTAGCAAGCAGATCGCGCGGGGTCAGCGTCGCGTCCGCGATCTGCTTGAGGTACGGCGCATACTCCGCACGCATTGCGAGATATTCGCGCAAGCAGCCTTGCTTGTCTTCGGCGACGGGCAAGCCGGCCTTGGCCATGGCATCATATACATTGTTGAATTCCGTGACCTTGGCCTTGCTCGCTTCCGGCATCTCCTGGTCGACGACAGGCGCACGGCCATCGAGTTGCAGGGCCAGCAACTGCAGCGTGTTGACCCCGAGCAGCCGGCACACGCGCGCCGAATCGGGGGCGCCACGCTGCAAGCAGGCGATGACAAGTGACGTCATATCGAGCACGGTCGAAGCCGCGACCACCCAAGACTTGCCTTTGTAGATCGAGGGGACGTAGGCGACGATGGGTGACTGCAGATGGGTCTCGCGAACGCCGCGAAACCATTCCTCCCAATCCTCCCATCCTTCGAGCATGCGGCCTTGGCCGCTGGAGCCCTGCAACCAGCGAAAGAAAAGCTCGGCGGTTGGTGCTTCATCCGTGCGCGTATAAAGCCAGCCGACCTTCCGTTCGCGCGTCTGGACGGCCGCCTGATAGCCGGGAACGAATGTGAAGAGCAGCATGACGATGGCAAGGCCGATTGCCGCCTGGAAGATCGCGAGATACTCGCCGGCCAGACTGCTGGGGGTCAGGAAGCCAAGGGTGCTCAGCGCGGAGCCGCTCGCGCTCAAGGCGCGCCAGATGTCCGGCTCGATCCGCAGTCCCCACAGGATTCCCGTAAATGCGAACTGCACCAGCAGGAACCAGCAGATGACACAGATCAGGATGAACAGCGGCATGATCCATGCTTGTGAGTGCTGGATCTGAAAATGTTCCGTTTTCTTGCCAATCGCGCCGTGAACAATCGCAACGGCCGTTGTCCGTGCCATGCGTTCGATGATGTCGCTGGATCGTGAGTTCAACAATGTGACCACGACGATTGATCGAAAATAGACGAGAAGCAGGATGACCCCGCCGACCGCCGCCAGCATGCGTAGTGAGAAATCCATCGTCGCCAATCCCAGTCTATTCAGAAGTACAGCCTTGTCGGTCCTACGTTCTGGCCTTCACCAGTCAGGATTTGCTCTTCTTGTTCAGGATGCCGCTCTTGAGCGGAGCATGCGGATGCGGCTGAAGGTCCGACTTCGGCAGCAGGAACAGCCAGGTGACAAAGACGAAGGGTGCGGTGAAGGTTGGAACGCCGAATGGCGCGATCCCGGCATCGAGAGCGCCCTGCACGATGACCGTGAAGATGGTTCCCAGGAGTGCGAAGGCAGCGACCCGGAGCGAGGGATTGTAGAAAACGCACCCCAAGGCCACTGCTGTCAGCACGGGGCTGAAGCCGTAAAGTCCCGCAGTGACGTCACCGATATTCGCGCCAAGTCCAAGCGACACGGCAAGCGCGACTGCGGCTCCCGCGGCCGCAAAGAATGCGGCCCAGGGAGAGCTCACCAACAGCCCAAGCAGAACAGCTATGCCGCTGATCGGATTGTTGATGAGAAAGACCTGAGCCGGCCCCTTGAGCCAGGCGTCAAGAATGGCGGTCAGGCTTAGTGCTTCTGCCGCGACGCCTGGTGCCGAGGCATGGGGTAGGGCCGGCGGGCCCATGGAAGCGATCGGCAACTGGCCGAAGGAATAGGCCGCCAGCACGAGAAACCACGTGGTCAGAACGAAGGGGAACGTGAGCGCGGGCGTTTCCCAGGTCTTCATGACCTTGGAAACGGCAAGCATGACGACCGTCGAGACCGCGGCGCCGACGATGAGGATAAACCACATCGCCGCGCCATCGGCGAGGAAGGTCGGCACGGCGGCACCGACGAGAATACCGTTGAAGCCGAACAGGCCTTGATTGAGCGACGTCTCGTCAGCTTCCAGAACCATCGCGGTGATAGTTGCGATGATGAGGGCAACGACCGCACCGATGATGATGTCGAGTTGCCCGCCGGTATATGCACCCCAGGCGATCGCGACGATGAAGAGCAAGCCGGTCAGCGGGTTGTTCTGGAAGATGACCTGTCCGGCACCGCGCAGGTTGATGTCGATGAACCGCAGGGCCGCATGCCGCGACGCCAGTGTCGACCAAGTGGAGATCGCTTCAGACATAGTGCCCCCTTCCATGGTACCCGCAGGCCATCAGCCCCTGCCGCGGTCGCTGCGAAGCGTCGCTGACGCGTCGAGATGTCTCCGGCGCCCGGCGCCGAAGCTGCAACACATCGAAAGAGCGCTTCGTGAAGCGCCCCTACCTGTAAACCGGGTGGCGATGCGCCGATGGCTCAATCACAGCCAGCAACGCTTACGCCCAGAGAAAATTGTCCGGTACGCGCGGGCCGACCACGACCTGCCTGACCTCGGACCAGAACTGCCGGATCGTTTCCATCACCGGCGCGCTTTCCATCGCCAGCACCTTGAACACGAGGCCTGCATCGTGGGGGAGGCGGCTCACGCCATGCGCGATCCCGTTCTCGCGATCAAACACCGGCGTATTTGCCTCGAACAGGCGATCCGCATTGTCCTTCGGCGTGATGACCACCACATTTCCAAAGACATGGAAATCGCCCATCGCGCCGAGCGCATGCAGCTTGTCGAGCTTGGGACGTATGACGAACTTCTCCGTAAAGAGCGAGGGCCCGTTTGGCCGCGTCGCGGTTACGGTCGAGGAAAACAGTTCGTATTCGAAGATCTCACCGTCACGGTAATACTTCCGGCCCGGCATCATGATTTCGGAATAGATCAACGTTGCCGTGGGATCGACCTCAATCCTCGTCGTCTGGATGAAGCGCGAGTTCTTGTGCGGGATGATCGGCCGGGGGATGTATTCGAGATAGGAGTGGGCCCCAAGGGTGAGCAGCTGCGTCTGGCTCGCGTAGTTGGCATCCATTTCGTGAATGCGCGTCGCCGATTGCGTCGTCACATGCGCCTGCGCACCTGCCTGCAGGTCGATCTCGATGACGTTGCGATCGCCCTGCAGGATCCCGCCGGCGTTGGAGATGATGCTGACGCAGGGGAGCCCCGGCATCTCCTCATCCCAATAGAGCGCCTGCTGCACGATGAGCGGCGCGCGCCGATGCAAGGTCCGCAGCAGGGTACGATGCGTGCCCGGTTCGAAGCCGAGCCGCAGATAGGCATTCTTGCCAAAAGATCCGCTGGGTAGCTGAGGAGGCTCGTCCTGGTAAGCGCTCAGTTCCCTGGCGTCGCCGAGCATCACGCGCTTGCCTTGTCGGAGATGGTCTCGAACAGGACGTTCTCGCGGATGAGGCGCGTGAGCTCCTCGATGCCTTCATTCGTCTTGCAGTTGGTGAAGACGAACGGCTTCTTGCCGCGCATCATCCGCGAATCATCGTCCATGACCTTGAGGCTTGCGCCGACATAGGGGGCAAGGTCGGTCTTGTTGATCACGAGAATATCGGACTGGCTGATGCCGGGGCCGTTCTTGCGCGGGATCTTGTCACCCGCCGCCACATCGATCACGTAGATGAAGAAGTCCACCAGCGCAGGGCTGAACGTCAGGGTCAGGTTGTCGCCGCCGCTCTCGATCAGCACCAGGTCGGAATCCGGGAACTTCTCCTCCATCTCCTCGACGGCGGCGAGGTTCATGCTCGGGTCCTCGCGCACCGCCGTATGCGGGCAGCCGCCGGTCTCGACGCCGATGATGCGCTCCTCGAGGAGGATGCCGCGCAGGGTACGCTGCACGTGCTTGGCGTCTTCGGTGGTTACCACGTCATTGGTGATCACGAGAATGCGGTAGCCGAGCTTCACCAGCTCGGGGGTAATGGCCTCGATGATCGCAGTCTTGCCAGAGCCGACCGGGCCGCCGATACCAATGCGAGGAATTTTCTTCATCTGTCCAAACCCTGTTGACGCTTACCGCCGGGGCGCTCCGCGCAAGCCGGAACCGTCCCCTCACATTTTCGTTGGAGCTGCGGTTCTGTTCCCGGAACCGCGTTGCGCCTCAATCTAGTTCATGAACATGCGCACATGACCCTTCACATGGACAGCCGCCAGTATGTCGATCATGGGCGCGAAGCTTGCCATTTCGTCGATGGTCGCATCCGCGACGCGTTCATAGGCAGGTGCGACCTGCGCCGTGACATCGAGCAGGATCTTCTGTGTGTCGATAAAGGAAATGCGCATGAGCCGCAGCGCCGCGCTGAGGACTGCGGTCGCCACGCCATATTGCTGGACACCGAACGCGTCCTGCCGCCGGACATGGAGGGCGGCGAGCGTGATGGCCAGGCTGACCGGATGCGTGCCGGGCGTTTCCCCGGTCTTGATGCGCTCGAACCAGTCGCGCGTCGCGTCATTCGCCGTGATGACAGATGACAGCTCGCACAGTTTGCGTCCCATGCGCACCGTCATGAGACGCGTTTCCTCGTTGAGCTTGCGCTCATAGGTCAGCTTGTCGATCTGCTTCAGCGTCTCGATGTCGCCGGCCTCGGCGGCACGGTGGGCACAGAGCACGGCGATGCCGTCGCTCGTCGCCGCCTGCCACATCGATGTCTCGGTATAGGCCCGCAACGTCGCGGGCCCGTCCACGAGACCTTCCTGGATGGCCGATTCAAGACCGTTCGAGAACGAGAAGCCACCTACGGGAAGTGCCGAATCTCCAAACTGGAGGAGATACAGCAACTCCGGCAATGTCCTCCCAAGGGGAAGCTCAATGCCCATGGTCGTGGTCGTGGCCATGGTGATGTCCATGTCCGTGACCATGATCATGTCCGTGCCCGTGAGAATGCTCGGGCCGGCCATCGCCATGGTGATGGGAATGGGGCGTATCGCTGGCTCCGCCGAACAGACGCCTAGCCTCATGGGGAGCGAGGTAGGGAATGACGTCCGAGCCCGGGGTGAATTCGTAACGCACGCCCGGCAGCGCGTGGGTCTTCATCACCGAGGACATGACCTTGCGATCCACGGTCAACGGTACATAGACCTTGGTTTCCTTGACGATCGCGGGCCAGTGCTGGTTGCCCAGCGCGTGCCCGAGCTCGAACAGGGTCTGCACCATCTTCTCGACCTTCTCGCCGACCACATCCGAGAGGTCGATGATCATGACCTCGCGCAGGTGGATGCGAGCGACGACGGCGGCACGCTTGGCCTCATCCCAGAGGAGGATGTCGCCGTCATGCAGATGGGAGTTGCGATCGAGTGACAATGCCAACTCGACCTCGCCGGTCGTTGCCTTGCGCAGGCGGCTCTTCTGAGCCTCCCATTGATCCAGGTCGAGCCAGTCGATCGCAGCCCCTTCGAGAGCCTTCGCCCACTTGGGATCCGACAGATTGCCAAGCGTATTCTCGATAATGATCATGCGTGCCTCTGCTGCATGCCGATGCAGACATTAACTGAAGAAGTAGAGCTGGTTAAGCGAGATGCTCTTGGGCGGCTCGACCGTTACATGCGTACCGTCGATGGTGACGGCGAAGGTTTCGGAATTGACGTCGATGTTCGGCAGGTAATCGTTGAGCACCATGTGATGCTTGCCGAGGACACGCGTGGAAGAGACCGGGCTGACCAAACGCTGCAGACCCAGGCGCTCGCCGATGTTCGCGTCATAGGCAGCGCGCGAGACGAAGGTGAGTGAGGTCTTCGGCATCGCGGAGCCGAAAGCGCCGAACATCGGCCGGTAATACATCGGCTGCGGGGTCGGCAGCGAGGCGTTGGGATCGCCCATATTGGCCCAGGCCACGAAGCCGCCCTTCAGCACCAGCTTCGGCTTCGCACCGAAAAAGGCCGGCTCCCAGAGGACCAGGTCCGCGAACTTGCCCGGAGCGATCGAGCCCACTTCATGGGCGACACCGGCGGTGATGCACGGGTTGATCGTGACCTTCGCGATATAGCGCAGCACGCGGAAATTGTCGTTGCCTGGCGCGTCTTCCGCCAGGGGACCGCGAGCCTTCTTCATGGCGTCGGCCGTCTGAATGGACCGCAGGAAGCTTTCGCCGATACGCCCCATTGCCTGCGAGTCACTGCCGATCATCGAGATCGCGCCGAGGTCATGCAGCACGCTTTCGGCGACGATCGTCTCCGCGCGCACGCGGCTTTCCGCGAAGGCCACGTCGGACGGGATCTTCGGGTTGAGGTTGTGGCAGACCATGATCATGTCGAAGAGTTCGGCCACCGAGTTCTGCCCGCAGGGCAGCGTCGGATTGGTCGAGCTCGGGAGAACATTGCGCTGGCCGACAACCTTGAGCAGGTCGGGGGCGTGACCGCCGCCCGCGCCTTCCGAATGGAAGGTGTGGATGGTGCGGCCATCGAAAGCGGCGATCGTATCCTCGACATAGCCGGCTTCGTTCAGGGTGTCGGTGTGTACCGCGACCGAGACGTCGTACTCGTCGGCGACCGAAAGGCAGGAGCGAATGGCGGAGGGGGTCGCGCCGTAGTCTTCGTGAACCTTGAAGCCGGCCGCGCCGCCGAGAAGCTGCTCGATCATCGGGCCCTTGCCGGTCGAGTTGCCCTTGCCCAGCAGACCGAAGTTGATCGGCAGGCCCTCGATGGACCGCAGCATCATTTCGAGGTTCCACGGCCCATTGGTCGTGGTGACGCCATTCGAGCCATCGACCGGCCCGACGCCGCCGCCCCAGAGCGTGGTGATGCCGTTGGACAGAGCCGCATAGACCTGCTGGGGCGAGATGTAGTGGACGTGGGTGTCCATGCCGCCAGCGGTCAGGATCAAATGCTCGCCCGAGATGGCGTCCGTGGACGCGCCCGTGACGAGGCCAGGCGTAACGCCGTCCATGGTCGCAGGATTGCCCGCCTTGCCGAGGCCGACGATGCGGCCGTTCCGGATGCCGACGTCGGCCTTCACGACGCCCAGCGTCGGCTCGAGCACGGTGACGTTGGTGATGACGAGATCGAGACAGCCAGCCTCCTGGGTCAGCTGGTTCTCGGAGCCCATGCCGTCGCGCAGTGTCTTGCCACCGCCATACTGGAGCTCGTCACCATAGACGGCCCGAAGATCCTTTTCGATCTCCACATAGAGATCGGTATTGCCAAGGCGAATCTTGTCACCAACGGTCGGCCCGTATAGATCCGCGTACTGTTGACGTGAAATTTGCGACATGGCGGCGTACCTTACGAAACGGAGAAAAGTGGAAGGGCTTACTTCGCAGACTTCTTCGTCTGGGCCCGTGACTTGAAGCCGAGCTCCGCCGCCTTGGCGATCGAGGCATCCCGGTTCGGGCTATAGCCGGGCGTCGGCCCGGAGCCTGTCCAACCGTCCACCAGGCCATTGAAGCCAAAGATGAATTGCTTGCCCGCATAGGGAACGAGCGTCACGTCCTTCTCGTCGCCGGGCTCGAAGCGCACCGCGGTATTCGCGGGGATGTCGAGGCGCTGGCCGAAAGCGGCGGCGCGGTCGAACTCCAGATACCGGTTTGTCTCGAAGAAGTGGAAATGCGATCCCACCTGGATCGGCCTGTCGCCCGTATTGCGCACCGTCAGTTTCGTACGCGGCCGGCCCGGATTGATCTCGATCGGGTCCGAGGCAAGAATATAGCCGCCAACCGGTGTCGGCGCGGGAGCCGCCGCCTTCTTGGGTGCGGGAGCTGCCGCCTTCGTGGGGGCAGGAGAAGTTTGCTTCGACGGATTCTTTGCCAATGGAGCCTCCTTGAAAGGCTTTGCCGGCGCGATGCTGGCGGATCAGACGATGGGGCTGTGCAAGCTGACGAGGCGGCTTCCGTCCAGGAAGACGGCTTCGACTTGAATCAGCGATATGAGATCGGTGACACCTTCCATGACATCCTCCGCCTTGAGGACGTTGCGCGCGCCGTCCATCACTTCCTCGACGGTTTTGCCCTCGCGCGCGCCCTCAAGCACATAGGCGGACAGCACGGCCACCGATTCCGGGTGATTGAGCTTGAGACCCTTGGCCTTACGCTTCAGCGCAACATCCGCCATCATGTGGATCAGCAGCTTGTCGAACTCCCGCGGTGTCAGATGCATCGTCATCTCCAAACAGGTTATAGCCGCATTGGCGGGGGATCATATGTGAGGTTACGATGATATTCTTGCCATGTGACAACTTGTTTCCACAGCAGATAGCCGCCTAACCGCCGACGGAAAGCCTCTACAGGCACACGTCAATCTGCGCCGAACGATGCACGCTCGCTGGCACAGTACTATCGTTAACCAATATGCTCCCACAATACAGCATCACGCCGCATGCAACCTAGCTTATGCTTCATAGGTCGATCAACAGGAAACACATTTGAGCAAAGTTAAATTAGTTTAATTGCAGCGATGGGCAAGGCAATCGACGACAAGTTGTCGATCTGGACGGACTGTTTAATTGACCGCGATTAAATTAATCTCATGCCCGATGCCGATGCCGATGCCGATGTCGCGGCCGCCGACCTCAATGCTCGCGAGCATGGCGCGTTGACACGTGAACGGCCTCGAGCAGGTGGCGCAATCGATTGATCTCGAAGTCGATATCGTTAATGGCGTCACCATCCTCGCCCGATGGCCGGGAGAGGGCCGATGCACCGGACTCGTCTTCCCCGGAATCTGCAAAAGCTTCCATCGAACGCAGCACAGCGACGCGCTCCGCAATCGCGCCTGCATCCTGTGTTGGGTCTCTCTCCTGTCGCGTTTCCACAAATCGCGTGATGTGGTCGCACAAGCGCTCGGCATTGACGATCACGGGATACCACGCGGCAGCCTCGTTGCTCGCGGGAGGCGGCTCTGAAAGGGCCCTCTGCAGAGCGGTGCGCGCGTTGGACAGGCTCTGATAGGCGGCCCTCCGGGCTGACATCATGGCGTCGTTGCTGCCACTCTCGATGCGCCCGGTCGCATCGAGATAGTTTGCCACGGCTTGCATTGCGGCGGCGAATGACTTTCCGATGTGCGCGCCGGGCGAGCGCGGCCAGATAAGATAGCCGAAGACGAGGGAGATTGCGGCGCCCAACACGGTATCGACAAGCCGCTGTGCGGCGTAGTCGGCGGTGACGCCCGGCGTGCTGACATCGATCAGAATGAGCACAAAAGGGGTCAGAAAGGTGCATTGCAGCGCGTAGCCCCGCAGGCCGGCCCAGGGAATGGCGGCCGCCAGCGCGGTCATGGCGGCGATCAGTATCAAGCCTTTTGGGACCAGCGTCATGATGACGACGCCGATGACAACGCCGGCCACAGTCCCGATGCTCCGCTGAACAGCGCGCACGAAGACGGATCCGAAATCCGGCTTGAGAACGATCGCGACCGTTAGCGGGATCCAGTAGGAGCGGGCGCCCGGGGCATAATGCTCCACAACAAGCGCGACGCCAATGCACAGGGCGAGCTGTATCGCGGACAGGACGACTTGCCGGCCGAGAACAAGTCTTCCAAACAGTGTCTTGTAGGCAGCGATATGCATCCAGCGCGACAGGCTGCCGGCCGCATCGGATCTTCGAGGCGCGGTGCTGGCATTGGTCTCGGTCGACGCGGGCCAGATCTCTTCTGTCAGCTTGTCGATATAGCTGAACAAGCGGTCCTCGGCCGGACATCGGGGAGACTGCGGAGGTGGGCCGCGACGCTGCGCGAGGGCCTGTGCAATCGCTCCGAGCCGCTCGGCGACCGCGCCCATCAGGGCATGCTGGTTCCGGCTGCCGACGATATCCGCCGAAATCAGCTCGATGGTCGAGAGTATTCTGGCGCGTCGTTCCTGTATGTTGGACTTGCCTTCGCTACCGCGGCACGCCTCGAAAAGCTCAGTGTATCCTTTGGCGATCGAATCGGTGACGCGGCGTCGTGCCTCCTCGACGGGCGTCGAGATATCCGGACGATTTTCGCTTCCGGATGCTTGCGCCTCCACGCTGGCCAGATGCGCCATTGCGCCGATCACACGTGCGAAGGTGGCACGCTCCGGAAGGCGGCGATCAAGGAGGGCCTCGCAAGCAAGAAGGAGCGCCGCAAATGCGCTGCCGGCCATGAACAAGAGCGGTGGAAGCCAGATGGGGGCGCCTGAATGCACGCTTGCCCCGAGTATGGCGAGCACGAGCATCTGCATCGCGGCGGTCGACAGGGCGGCGCCATATCCGCTGATCAGTCCGGAGATAAAGGCAACGCCGACGAGCAGCAGGATGGTAAGCGGCCCGTGCCCGGATACGGTCGCGCCGAGCACATAACCCACGCCCGCGACGGGCGCCGCAATGAGCATTCGTCGCAGGCGGGCAAGATAGGGATCCGACTGGACTTTGACGGAGTTGAGCAGCGCTCCGAGGCAGACAAGCAGCGCCGGGTCCCTTAGACCTGTGAAATGTCCGACAAGTAACGGTACGGCCACCGCGATGGTGATGCGGATCGAATGGCGCCACGGCCAGGCCGTGTTGGGATTGAGCCGGGCCACGTTGCGTAACCAGCCAGGCGGCCGATACATGACTTTCGCGTGATGCTCGCTACCCGTCCCCACTGCTTCTCTCTCGTCTCTCGACCGCCTAAAGATACAGGTGCTTCTAGGTGACCCTCTTGACCATCGCAAGTTTAGCGAATGTGCTCCATAGGTGTAACACAGTCGCGCAATCAATCTGCCGCCGTGTTCTGCCTGAGTTGATATCTGTCAAAAAAAGCCGATCGTGCTTCCATTACGTTGGAATGCGGATGCAAAGCTTGGACATCCCTTGTGGGAAAAGCCACAGGGCGGTACGGCGCGGGTTGTCGGTCGGCCTTGCCGGCGCTAGCGTCGGGTCAGCGTGGGATGGGTCGTCAGACGCGTCGTGGTGGCAGTCGTGAGTGCTATGTCCTTCAGTCGGTTGATGCTCGCGGCTTTTCTTCCTCTGGCAGGCTGTACGTCCGCAGGGGCGCCCTCGATTCCCTTGTTCGGGGCTTATTTTCCGGCGTGGTTGGCCTGCGCCGTGGCCGGTATTCTCGGCGCCGTCATCATGCGCGTGGTCTTCGTCCAAGTCGGCATCGACGACGTCTTGCCTTGGCGGCTTCTGGTCTATGTCTGCCTGGCGCTGGCCATCGCCTTCGCGTTCTCACGTTTCGTCTTCGGACGCTGACACATGGCCGGGTCAAACAAGGCTAGCCATTCCAGTGCCTTTGGCGGGATCGTGGCCGTCATCATCGTCGCGGCCGCCGCGTTTCTCGGCTGGCGCTATCTCAACAAGGCCGACAGTAATCCGCTGTCCGAAGATGCCGTCCTGCAGGCCGATCTCGTACAGATCTCATCGACGGTGCCTGGACGCATCATCCAGTTGGCCGTGAAGGAAAACGATCGTGTAAAGAAGGGAACTCTTCTTTTCGCGATAGATCCTCACGCCTACAAGCTCGCCGTGGAGCAGGCCACCGCGGATCTGCGCATCGCCGAGGCCGCGCTCGCAACACAGCAGCGCACCATTCTCGCGGAAGCCTCCAACGCCGCCATCGCCGGTGAACAGGTGGTCCGCGCGAGGTCCAATCTGGCGCTGGCGACGCAGACTCTCGATCGTCTCGCCGCTTTGCGACCGAAGGGTTACGTCACGGCCCAGCAGGTCGACGATGCGGCCACGGCCAAGCGTGATGCCGAGGTCAGCCTGAAGCAGGCCCTCGCACAGGTGGAGGCCGCGAAGGCGCTGGTCAACAGCGCCGATGCCGCCGAGGCGCTGGTGCAGGCGCGGAAGGCTGCCCTCGGGCTGGCGCAGCGCAATCTCGCCGAAACAGAGATCCGCGCGCCGCATGACGGGCTCGTCGCCGGATTGCGCACAGCAACGGGTGAATTCGTCATCACCGGGCAATCGGTCTTCACGCTGATCGATACGGAACGGTGGTTTGCTTCGGCCGCCTTCAGGGAGACCGATCTGCGAAACATCACGGTCGGCAGCTGTGCGACCGTTTATGCCATGGCGGATCGCTCGGTCGCTATCGAGGGTGTCGTCGAAGGTATCGGCTGGGGGGTGAGTTCGGAAGAGCTGCTGCCCATTCCACGGAACCTGCCTTACGTGCCAAAGACCTTGAACTGGGTCCGCGTGTCCCAGCGTTTCCCGGTCAGGATCCGGATCGGTCAACCGCCGGATGATTTGATGCGCGTCGGCGCTTCGGCGGTCGTTATCGTGCATAACGACAAGCGCTGCTGACGCCATGACTGGCGTCATCATCCGTCAGGTATGGCGCGACCTGGAGCCTTTCCCCGGGCGCTTCGGGATGACCTGGCGGATCGCGCTCCTCTGCGCGTTCGTGGCAGCTGTCGCGATGCTCTACAAGGTTCCCGAGCCGGCTATCGGCTGCTATCTGATCATCTATCTCATGAAGCCCAACGCGGGCGTGAATATCGCGCTCGGGATCGGGGCGTCCATTCTCGTCACCGTGGTCGTCGCTGTGGTCTTCCTCCTCGTGCGTTGGACGATCGATGTCCCGGCATTGCGGCTGGCGACGATGGCTCTCGCGGCCTTCTCGTTGGTTTTCCTCGGTTCCGTCAGCCGCCTCGGTCCCCTGGGGTCGGATATGGCGCTCGTGGTGACATTCGCGCTCAGCCTGACGGCGGATGTCCCCGTGGCGGAACTGGCGACCAGGGGGCTGCTCTACGCCTGGCAGATGGTCACCATGCCGATGGCCCTGATGGTCATCTTCAATCTGGTGTTGGGATGGACGCCGGCCCGCCTGCTCGCGACCACGCTGCAGGACCGGTTGGAAACGGCATCCGATGCGCTCGAGCGCGGGGATGTTTCCGGCGTGGAAGCCCTTCTGCGGGAGGGCAATGGCGACCCGCAGCAGATGGCGCTGCTGACACGGCTTTTCCACTACGTGCCTGCGGCGCGGGGCATGTGGCTGTCGCAGGCCGCGGACAGCACCTACCGACTGTTGCTCGCGATTGCCGCGCTTCCGCAGTCGCTCGCCCCGGAATGGCGTAACCGTCTTGCGATGGAATGCCGGCGTGCCATCCCGGGGATCAGGGAGAAGGTCTCCTGGACAGCGGAAGGTTCGATGGCGGCGCCAGACCCGGCCGCCCGCGTCGCTGCCCGCGCGGTGGAGGGTCTCGCCATGCCCGCTCAGAGTTGGGCGCCGGTGCCGAAGGAGCCGTTTTTCGCGCCTGACGCGTTGAGTAATCCCGATCACCAGCGCTTCGCCCTGAAGACTGCCGCCGCTGCCATGGCGTGCTATCTCATCTACACGGGCATCGACTGGCAGGGCATCCACACTGCGATGATCACGTGCTTCGTGGCGGCGTTGGGGACGACGGCCGAGACCGTTCACAAGCTCGCCTTGCGTATAGTGGGCTGCCTGATCGGCGCGGCGATGGGCATCGCGGCTATCCTGTTCGTCATCCCCAACATCACATCGGTCGGGGGGCTGATGGTACTCGTCTTCGCCGGCATCCTGCCGGCAGCGTGGGTGTCCTCTGGCAATGAGCGGATCTCCTACGGCGGCGTTCAGATCGGGCTCGCATTCCTCCTGACCATTCTCCAAGGCTTCGAGCCGAGCCTCGACATGGATTCCGCCAGGGACCGGATCGTCGGCATTCTCCTCGGCAATGTGATGGTCTATATCGTCTTCACCCAGATCTGGCCGGTCGGTGTCATCCACGGCGTCAAGCAACAGCTTGCAGAGGCTTTCGGGGCGCTGGCGCAACTCGCGCGACGCGGTCCCGGCGAGATTTCAGCCGCGACGAATGATGCCGCCAAAGCCGAGGTCCAATGCGAGGCCGCCAGGAACAGTCTGGCGCTGGCCCTGTTCGAACCCCGCCACCAGCGCCCGGGCGCCATGCAGATCGAACGTCTGAGGGAGGTCATCGCGGAAGCGAAAGCTGTCGTTCCGAAGCTGTTCGTCCTCGGTGCATCCGAATGGGACGTCGACGGACCGGCTCGCGACAATGAAGACCCCCTCGGAAAGAGGCACGGCACCGCAGAAGAAGCTTTGGCAAGTCGTTTCGCGCGGTTGTCTCACATCATTCACGACCTCTCAGTGCCGGACGAGCCACTTGAAGGTCAAAAAAACGCCAGGGATCATTTACGGCCTGACCTGCCAGTGTGTAATACAGTTCAAGAACATGTCGATCGCATAGAGGATCTCCTCGGCGGGCTGGGGCGCGATGTCGGTTAAAAGTTGGACGAGCCGCTGCGCCCGTATGAGCTTTAATTTTGCTTGCGTTGCCGCCATGGCCACACTGGCGGCCGGCTGCGCCAGCAATGCCGAGCGCCTCGCGCCCTCGTCGCCCACCCAGCCCTGGACGCCGGGGAACACATCCGGCAGCAGCCTCCTGCCATCTACCGGCGGCCAGGGAAGCCCTGGGGCCGATGCGCAAGCACGGGACTTTTCCGTTCTCGGTAACCCTGTCGTCGCGGATCTGCCGCCGCCGCCGCAAACGCAGGCGGGCAAGGTCTACCAGCTGCCGGAACTCATCGACATCGCCGCGCGCAACAATCCCATGACGCGTGTCGCCTGGGAACATGCGCGCCAATCCGCGCTCGCGGTCGGTATCGCCGAGGCGACGTTCCTGCCGTCCCTGTCCGCGAACGCCGTTGGCGGCGTGCAGTCGACCGAGACGCCGGTACAGGCGCTGGGGGTTCAGCGCTACCTCAATACGACCGCCCGTGGCGTGACATCCTCGCTTGCTTTCCAGTGGCTATTGTTCGACTTCGGCCAGCGGAGTGCTGTCGTCGATGCCGCCAAGCAAGTGTCTCTCGCCGCCAATGTGATGTTCAACGCATCGCACCAGAGGCTGATCTTCAATGTGACGCAAACGTACTATCAGTACGGAGCCGCGCGCACGCGCGTCGACATCGCGGAGCAGACCTTGCGCAACAGCCGCGCCATCTATGCCGCGGCTGTGCAGCGGGAAAAGGGCGGCATCGGGACGACGGTGGAAGTGGCGCAGGCGCGTCAGCAGGTCGCGCAATCGGAACTGCGTCGCGTGGTGGCACAAGGGCAGGAGCAGGACGCCTATCAGGCCTTGCTCGGGGCGATGGGGGTGTCGCCGACGCTCGCCATCAAGGTCGCCAATGCGGGCAACCGCCGCCTTCCGTCGGCGGTCAATCTGCCGATGGAAGACATGATCAGGCTGGCGCTCGTGCGGCGGCCGGACGTGCTGGCGAGCTATGCGACCATCAAGGCGAGCGAGGCCGGGGTCGACGCTGCCAAGGCGGACTTCCTGCCGAAGGTCTTCGTGGCTGGTGGCGTGGCGACCGGCAGTGGCAACTTCAATGCCAGCGGCCTCCCGACAATCGGCCAGCAGACCTCGGCGACCGGTGTCCTGGTGGGCGCCACCATGCCGCTGTATGACGGGGGCGTGCGGAGTGCCAATTTGCGCGCCGCCCAATCGCGCGTCTCCGCCGCGCAGGACATCTTCAAGAAAACGCAGCAAGACGCTGTTCGCGAGATGGTCGTCGCATCGAATGCGGTGCGGTCCGCGCTTCAATCGTATCAGGCCGCGACGCGCCTGACCGAGGCGGCCACGATCACCTACGACGCTGCTCTTGATGCCTATCGCAACGGGCTTGGCACAATAACGGCGGCGACGGCGGCCGACACGGGTTTGCTTGACGCCCGCCAGGCCCGCGCCGATGCCCATATGGCCGCCTTGGTGGCGGCCTCGAATCTTGCTTTCGTACTCGGCTCCATGACGTCGCGCGACACCCCGGACCTTATGCTCCCGCGGTGACGGAGGGCCCGCTCACCGCATCAGCATGACGATAATGATGCCGCCAATGGTCAGAAGCGTATTGCCGACAGCGCAAGTGACAGTGAAGCCGAGCGCGGGAACCTGGCTGCCGGCCCTCTCCGTCAGCATGCCGAGCGCGGCTGTGGAGGCACGCGCTCCAGCGCAGCAGCCGAGCAAGATCGCATCATCGAACCGGAACAGGTAGCGCCCGATATACAGGCTGAGGATCAGGGGAACCGCTGTCGCGACCATGCCCCAAAGAAATAGACTGGCGCCGAGCTGTTCCGCTCCGGCAACGAAGCTGGGGCCGGAGGACAGGCCAACAGCCGCAATGAACATGTTGAGGCCGAGGGAGTTCATCAGCCAGCCCGCCGCCGGCGGCACGGCGCCGAAGGTCGGGTGCACCGCGCGCAGCCAGCCCGCCGCGATGCCCGCGATCAGCACGCCGCCGGACGAGGACAGCGTGATCGGCGCGGAGCCTATGTGCCAGACGAGCGTACCGATGAGGGCTCCGATCACGATTGCGCCCGCGACGAAGCCGATGTCCGTCTCGTCGCTCGTCCTGTCCGCGCGTCCGAACGCTGAAACCGCCGCCGAAATGTCCTGCGGGCGTCCATAAACGGTTAGAACGTCGCCACGGTGAAGTTCGGTCGCCGGAAGGATCGGAATGTCGACCCCCGTTGCGCCGCGGCGGATGCGCCGGAGGAAGATACCGCGCGTGATGGACAGGTCGGCCAGTTCGCTGAGCGTTTTTCCGTCGAAGTGCCGGTTCGTGAGGAGGACATCAACGCCTTCGATCCGAACATCGAGCAGTTCCCGGTCCTCGACCTCCTCAAGGGAATGGCCGAGCTGCTGCAGGATATCGCCGCGCTCGCCGGCGATGGCGATGACGTCGCCGGCCTGCAGCACCGTATCGGCCTTGACGTCGAAAATCGCATTGTCGCGGCGTAGTCTTTCTACGAAGAACTGCTTGTGACGGTAGCTCGTCTCGACCTGCAGCGCCGTTTGTCCGATGAAACTGCTATCTGGCAGAATACGATAGGACCGCGCGATGAACTGATGCCATGCGGAGCTATGGCCGCCATGGTTGGCGCGCGCGCCCATCTTGATCTCGTAGGCCCTGCAGGCCTCGACAAGGTTGATGCCGAGAAGCTTTGGGCCGAGGAGCGCGATGATGATCGTCGCGCCGATGGTGCCGAAGATGTAGGTCATCGCGAAAGCCGTCGGCACGGCGTTAACCAGCGCGCTCGTCTCTTCCGCGGGTTTGCCGATCTGCTCGATCGCGTCGACGGAGAGGGCCAGCGCGGATGAGATCGTGTTGGCGCCGGCGAAAAGCCCGGCCGCGAAACCGATGTTGTAGCCTGCGATCCGGGCGCACAGCCATGCAACCCCGAGACACAGCGCGCAGATCACGATGGTGAAAGCCGCTTGCGGCAATCCATTCTTGGCGACGCCCTGCACAAATTGCGGACCGACGCTGTAGCCGATGGCAAACAAAAAAATCAGGAAGAATATGGCGCGGACGTCGTCCGAAATGGCAATGTCGAGTTGCCCGACGACAAGGGCGGTGAGCAGTGTTCCCGTCACCGCGCCAAGACCAATACCCTTGAAGGACAGTTTACCAACCGCGTAGCCTATGGCGAGTGACAGGAACACTGCGATTGCGGGATTCGTCCGCAGCACGTCCACAAGCCACTGCCACATTTCACACTTTCTCCTAAGATGCCGTCGCGCCGCGCTCGCGCCAGCCGGTCGTGTCGCCCGAGGGGCGGCCGGACCGACAGGCCAGGCACGTAACCAACGTCATCCTTCGGACTGGGCCGGCGAGGAGCGAGAGGCCTCAAGAAGGTTGCCGGCACATGCGCAAGGGTGCCGGTCGCCTCGCTCTGCGCCGTGATGCATCGCGAGGCGATAATCGGCCGTCCTCAGGGGCTGCTTTGAGCCTGGACGACCCCGGCGATCCAGGCCTCGGCGGAAATGCCCGCGTTCTTGGCCTTGGCCCGCACCGCCTCGACAACAGTCGGCCGGAGCGGCACGTCGAGGATGATCTCGTCGGCGTTGTCCAGCGAATAGACCGTACGCATGACGCGTGCCGCGAACCGCATGACGCGTGCGGACTTCTGCGCATCGGACAGCGCCGTATTCGACGCGACGACCGGACAATAGCCGGCTACGAGACTGTCGATCACCAAAGTTTCGGGCGTGCCTTGCTGGCGCAGCGCGTAGACCGCGGCGTTCAACTGCGCGATGTCGTCGAAGGCATCACCGGTCGGGAGAAGCTTCTCCACGCTCGCGGCCTTTTGGCCATCGGCGATGGGCTTCCACGGGCAGGTAAAGCCGGCGGCGCTGGCGGGCGCAGCTGCGAGTAGAAAAGGAAGAGCGACACTCAACGCCGCGATTGCCAGGGGTTTGCTCATCGGGTTTCTCACGCTAGCTACTTTGCTGAAAGCTTCGGCTCAGGCTGATGGCGCGGCGGGGGCCGGCGTGTTCAACGGTTGGGCGGCAAGCGCTTCACGCAAGGCCTGTTCCTTGCTGTGGTCAAGAGAGGTCTTGAGCACGGTGCCACCTGAACCGCGCAGCTCCTCCAGCACCTTGTCGCCGGTGACTTCCTGCACCAGCACGAACAGCGCGGCGCTGCCGGGCTGCAACGACTCGCCCAAGTCCTTCATGAACTTGTCGTTGATGCCGTAGTCGGTCAGTGCACCGCCGAGAGCGCCCGAGGCAGCCCCGAGGACAACGCCGACGAGCGGCATCAGGAAGACGGCTCCGATCAGCAATCCCCATAGGCTGCCCGAGGCAGCGCCGGCCGCGGTCGTATTCATCAGCTGATTAAGCTTGACGTGGCCCTTCTCGTCCTTCGTCGCGATGACGGCATCGCCAATCTTGATAAGATACTCTTTCTGAAGCTCGAACAACCGCTGGCGAATTTCTTCAGCCTTCTGCTCCGAAGGATAGACCACGACGACAAGATCAGACATTGAAAACTCCACTGCGGTACCCTGATAGCGGGTCAAGGCAATCTACCTAGTCAGTGTGTCAAATCAACTGGACTGTACAAGCGACGTTGAAAGAGGGCGGCCGGCGGGGTGCGGAACGTCTCGCTGCTGGGTCGTAAAGCATAGTCTAGCATACGGCTGGTTTTTTATCTGACGAGGCCCAGTGGTTTTCGGCCCGCCGCGGCGGGCCCATATCGCACGCGACATCATTCATTCCGATCCTATTCGTAAAAGCCCTGGACGGCGATGCCTCTGGCGAGGCGATCAGCGCCGGATCAATATTTGAATGAACATCTCCGCGCACCTTGTAATCTTTCTAACATACGGATTTCACTTGATTTTATCCGATTTGCGCGAGACATAGACCTCGTCCGCATTCGGCTCTTTTCTGCCTCGTCCGTTCGGATTGGCGCGGCGTCGATGCGGGGATAGGCCAACCCGTCTGTCTGTTGGAGCGTCCCGGAGGCATCATATGGCATCCTTTTCATTCCGTGCGGCGTTGGCCGCCTCCACATTCCTCGCCACAGTGGGCGCTGCCGCGGCCATCGATGTCATCGACCAGCGGGGCCAGACGCTGAGCTTTGACAAGGAGCCGGCGAAGGTCGCGACGATCCCGATTCCCGCCGCCTCCATGTATGTCCTCTCGGATGGCAAGGCGGACCGGCTGGTTGCTATGAATCCCACCGCGCTCGGTGCCATCACCGGAGAATGGCTGGGCCATATCTATCCGGGGCTTGAGAAAGTCCGGACGGACATCGTCAAGGGCGGGCAGTTCACGCCGAATGTCGAGGCGCTGCTGACGCTGTCACCGGATCTCGTCTTCCAATGGGCCAATCAGGGGCCTGACCTCATCGCGCCGATCGAGCGCGCCGGCATGAAGGTTTTCGGCCAGAACTACGGCACGCAGGCCTTCCTCGAAGAAACCATGCTCGCCATGGGCAAGCTGACGGGGCAGAACGACAAGACCTCGGCGCTTCTCGACAAGCATCGCGGCGTGATGGCCAGCCTCGAAAAGACCACTGGAGCCATCCCGGAGGCTGACCGGCCCAAGGTCACCTATTTTCAGTACTTCACCAATTCGCTGCGTCCCAATGGCGTGGGCAGCTACAACGACATGTATCTGAAGCTCGCCGGCGGCCGAAACGGGGCTGAAGGCGTCAAAGGCACGGGCACGGACGTGACGTTCGAGCAGGTGCTGGCCTGGGCGCCGGAGGTGATCATTCTCGGCGGCTTCGATCAGGCCGTCCCGAGTGACCTGTACAAGGACCCGAAGTGGGCCAGCGTGCCGGCGGTGCGGAACAAGCGCGTCTACAAGATGCCGATCGGCGGTTATCGCTGGGATCCGCCGAATGTCGAAAGCCCTCTCGCTTGGATCTGGGTCGCCTCCATCCTTCATCCCGACAAGGTCGGGTTCAATCTGCGCGCCGAGATGGACGGAGTGTACAAGCTGCTCTACGGCCGCGCGCCGACGGATGAGGAAACCCGGGCGATCCTGAAGGCCTCGGCCAACGCCGATGCGAAGGACTATGCGCGTGTCCTCGAACGCTGACACGGCCGTGGCTTCGCATTGGCGGGGCCATTCGCTGAACGTGCTGCTGATATGGTTGGCGCTTGCTCTGGCGCCGATCGTTGCGATCGTGGTTTCTCTGGCCGTGGGGCGCTACGCGGTCAGCCTTGAACATGTCGCCGGGATCCTCCTCAGCCCGCTGACCGGCGCCGACAAGACCTGGACCGACACCGACGCCACCGTGGTCCTTATTGTACGCTTGCCGCGCGCGCTCCTGTCGGCTGTTTGCGGAGCGGGGCTGGCCGTCGCGGGTGCCGCTCTCCAGGGGCTGTTCCGCAATCCGCTGGTCGCGCCGCAGATCCTCGGTGTTTCGTCAGGTGCCGGCTTCGGTGGCGCGTTGTCGCTGCTCTTCGGTCTGTCAGGGCTGTGGCTCATCGGCGCCTCCTTCGCCGGAGCCTGGGTCGCGCTACTCGCGGTCTTGCTGCTGGCGCGGGTCGAGGGCCGCACGTCCCTGCTCATGCTCGTTCTGGCCGGATTGGTGGTGGGCGCTCTGTTTTCAGCGCTGACGTCGATCTGCGTCTTCCTGGCCGATCCCGAACAGCGCCTGCCCGGCATCGTCTTCTGGCTGCTCGGCAGCTTTGCGACGGCGGATGGGCAGCGCCTGCTGCTCGCCACCGGGGCGATCTCGATAGGCGCGATTGTGATCGTGATGCTCGCCTGGCGCATCGACGTGCTTTCGCTGGGTGATGAGGATGCTCGGGCGCTTGGCCAGCCCGTCGATGCCATCCGCTGGGCGGTGCTCGCGGCCGTGTCCCTGATCGTCGCCGGGCAGGTTGCCGTCTCCGGCATCATAGGCTGGGTCGGCCTCGTCATTCCGCACATGATGCGCGGCATCGTCGGGCCCGACCATCGCCGGCTTATCCCAGCAAGCATTCTCGCCGGTGCGGCCTATCTCACGCTCGCCGACACGCTCGCGCGCTCCGTGTCCAATGCCGAGATCCCTCTCGGCATTCTCACGGCTCTCGTCGGTGCTCCGGTCTTTGCCATTCTCCTGCGTCGCATGCGGGCCAAGGGGGGTGGGGATGAGTAAGGACCTGCTCACCACCCGCGGCCTGGCCCATGGCTGGACGCCTGACCACTGGCTGTTTCGCGATCTTGATCTCGGCATCGGGCAAGGCGATGTGCTCTCGATCCTCGGTCCCAACGGGCGCGGGAAGACCACTCTGATGCGCGCGATGGCCGGCCTGCAGGAAACGCGAGGCGGAACCGTCACGCTGAGGAGCGGCGCCTCGGTGGCCTATATTCCGCAGTCATCGCGCGGCACGCTGGCCTATCGCGTCATCGACATGGTCGTCATGGGCCGGGCGCCTCATCTCGGCATCCTGTCCTGGCCCGGCAAGCGCGACCATTCGATCGCACGCGCGGCACTGGAGCGTGTGGGAGCCACCCATCTGGCCGACCACCCGTTCAAGCTTCTGTCCGGCGGCGAGCGTCAGCTGGTGCTTCTGGCGCGCGCCCTGGCCAGCGAGGCGCAACTCTTGTTGCTGGACGAGCCGATGGCCGCGCTTGACCTGAAAAACCAGAATGCGATGCTGAACGTGCTCGCCCATCTCGTGCGCGACCGGGGGGTCGCTGTCGTCGTCACGACCCATCATCCCCAGCATGCCCTGACACTCGGAGGCAACGCGCTGATCCTCGGTCCACCCGGTCAGCATGTCGTCGGCGACGCACAGGCCATTTTGACCGACGAACGCCTGACCGCGCTCTACGGCCTTGCCGTCGCGCGCGTCGATGTCGAGCACAAGGGCCTGCACGCCCGCGCCGTTGTGCCGATGTTCGAGGCGGGCGCCACAGCTTGAGCCGATTTGACGGGTGGAAGAGGGCAGGGCATCTCGCGATACCGCCCCCTCGATCGCGGATGCCCGCTGGGGCCACGCTGCCGCCGGAACATGGGATCCAGAGCTTGTCCGGCGAAATGGGGTTCGTTGGACATGCTCATCTTTGTCTTTACGCAAGTCCGGACGCGGAACCGCTGAACGTTTCCCTCCGGAGCTGCTTTAGAGCTTTCATTCTCTCAACAAGGAATTGTCCCGAATGAGCGACACAGTCACTGTTCACGAGAACGGCCAGCCCATCAGCTTCACCTTCGCGGAGATCTTGAAGTACCACGGCTTCGGCTATCCGGGCGGGGTCGCTCATGCCTTCAAGGTCATGCAACGCGCCTTCCCGCTCCTTGACGGCGGCAATCCCCCTGAGCGGCGCGAGCTCTCGATGGATACTGCATTTCCGGGCCCGGGCGGGCGCGATGCCTTCGAGATGGTGACGCGAATGGTGACGGCGGGACGCTACAATGTCGACCTCGCGCTCGCCAGCGACGATGTGCTTTCGAGCCCCAAGGGCCGTTATCTCTTCCGTTTCCACTATCGCGGCACGACGATCGATCTCACCCTCCGGCCGGGGCTGGTTCATGACGAGTTCGTCAAGCTCGCGGCTAGGGAAAACCGGACGGCCGCCGAGGAAGAGCGCCTCGTATGGCTCAAGAACGACATGGCGCAAAGGTTGTTGAGCCTGCCTGCCGACCAGGTTTATGACGCCAGGACGGTTGAGGGCTGATCTGTTCCATATCCCCGTACCGCGGTTTCTCGTCGCGGTACGGATCATTCGCCGTTGAGCGCACGGTCGCGAGGCGCTATGGGGGCAGGGTGGCCAGATATGTAGGTGCGTGATGGATATTCGCATAGCCCAGACGGGAATGTGCTTCGGCATCGAGCGCGCCTACAGCATGGTGGATCGGTTGGCCGGCAAGACACCGCGCCTCCATGCCGGCCACAAATGCTCCGGCGGGCACAAGAATGCCGAATGGGACACCTTCCACCGGATCGAGCGCGGCGACCCGGAACTTCTGAAGCGTTATCCCAATCTCGCGAAAGTTCAGATCATTCACGACGATACGCAGGTCGGCGAGGGAGATGAGCTCGCGATCGGCTATCACGGCTATACGCCGGAGCGGATGAGCGGTCTGCGTGCGCGGGGCGTCAAGTTGCACGACTACATGTGCCCGTTCATCGCGCGGATGCATGGAACGGCGGAAAAGCTTGCCGCTGCCGGCTACGACATCATCGCCTTTGGCAAGCCGCTCAATCATCACACGACCTATTGCAAGCGGGCGGCCGAGGACGCTGGGCGCACAGGCCTCATCGCCGAGGATCTCGACACCATCGCAAGCGAGCTCGCACACCCCGCGCGCAACTGGGCCTGTATCGGGCAGGTCACCGGCAACGCGGACAAATGGAAGGCCTTTGCGAGCGGCCTCAAGGCGCGGGGCATACCGGTGCATGTGGTCGATACGGTGTGTACCGATTCCCACGAGCGGCAGGGCGAGGCGCAGGCGCTCGCGCGCGCATCGGACGTCGTCGTGCTCGTCGATGACGGCGGCGGCGCCTCGGTCAGCGTTCTGGAAGCCGTTGAGACGGTGAACAAGCGAGTCTTTCGGACGGGTACGGATATGCCGTTACGGGCCGAATGGTTCGACGGCGTCAGCTCGGTCGCTGTCGTTGGTGGCATCATGGTCCCTGCGTGGAAGTTGCAGCAGGTCGGTGAAGATATCCGCCATCTTACCGCGGCCTGACCAAAAGCGGTGAGCGCGCCGCCCGCGCCGGGCCGAATGCTTCCAGGCCGAGCACCGCGCCGCGCTCGAGGAATGGCGGCGCGGCGTTTTCCGCCGCGCCGGAAGGTCTTCTGCGTCAGTGGCTGGATGCACGCAGGTCCCGCGCGGCCTGGACCATGTTGATCAGGGCCGGCCTGACTTCTTCCCATTTGCGCGTCTTCAGCCCGCAGTCCGGGTTGACCCAGAGTTGCTCGTCTTTCAGCCGTTGGCGCGCGAGCCGCAGCAACTCCGACATCTCTTCCACATCAGGTACACGCGGGGAGTGGATGTCATAGACGCCTGGGCCGATCTCGTTCGGATACTTGTAGCTGCGGAAAGCTTCCAGCAGCTCCATCTTCGAACGCGAGGTCTCGATCGAGATCACGTCGGCATCCATCGCCGCAATGGCGTCGATGATCTGGTTGAATTCCGAGTAGCACATATGTGTGTGGATCTGGGTTTCGTCGCCGACGCCGGACGAGCAGAGGCGGAAGCTCTCCACGGCCCAGTCGAGATAATGTTTCCAGTCCCCGTGGCGGAGCGGCAAGCCTTCGCGTAGAGCGGCCTCGTCGATCTGAATCATCGCGGCACCCGCCTGCTCCAGATCGAGCACCTCATCGCGTATAGCGAGGGCGATCTGTCTGGCCGCATCGCTGCGCGGGATGTCGTCGCGCACGAAAGACCAGTTGAGGATCGTCACCGGCCCGGTCAGCATTGCCTTCATCGGCTTCGTGGTGAGCGACTGGGAATAGCGCCACCATTCGACGGTCATCGGCTTCGGGCGCGAGACGTCGCCGTAGAGGATCGGGGGACGCACGCAACGCGAACCGTAGCTCTGCACCCAGCCATGGCGCGTGAAGGCGAAGCCTGCGAGCTGCTCGCCGAAATACTGCACCATATCATTGCGCTCGAACTCGCCATGGACGAGCACGTCGAGGCCGATCTCCTCCTACCAGCGTACGGTGCGGGCTGTTTCCTCCCGGAGGAAAGCTTCATATTCGCCATCGCCGAGCTGCCCCTTGTCATGGGCGGCGCGCGCCTTGCGGACATCCGATGTCTGCGGAAACGAGCCAATGGTCGTGGTGGGGAAGGCGGGAAGGTTGAAGCGCTCGCGCTGCAGCTTCGCGCGGCTCGCGAAGGCACTCTTGCGGCGGGCGAAAGCCTCCGTCACGGCTGCGAGCCGCGCGGCGACGACCGTGTCGTTGACCTTGGGGGACGCCTTGCGGGCGGCTGCCGCTGCCGTCGAGGCGGCCAGGGCCTCCTTGACGCTGTCGCGTCCGCTTGCGAGCGCGCGGCCGAGCGTCGCGAGTTCACCTATTTTCTGCACGGCAAAGGCGAGCCAGCCCTTTACCTCGGGATCAAGGCCGGTCTCCAATTCGAGGTCGATCGGGCTATGCAGCAGCGAGCAGGATGGCGCGATCTGGACATGGTCGGTCCCACGCTTTGCCGCAACGGGCGCCACGCGGTCGAGGACCTTCTCGAGATCCGTGCGCCAGATGTTGCGGCCGTCGACGACGCCCAGCGACAACACCAGGCCACGCGGCGCTTTCGCGAGCACCTCATCGAGCTGTTCCGGCGCTCGCACCAGATCGACATGCAGGCCGGCGACAGGAAGCGAGAGCGCGGTATCCAGGTTATCGCCGATGCCCCCGAAATAGGTGGCGAGCATGATCTTCAGGTCAGGCAAGGCATGCGCGAACAGCGCGTAGGTTCGACGCAAAGCCTCCTGCGCAGCTTCGTCGAGGTCGAGCACGAGGCAGGGCTCGTCGATCTGGACCCATGTCGCGCCATTCGCCGCGAGCCGGCGCAGGACATCGACATAGACCGGCAGCAGATCGCCCAGCAGCGCGAGCGGGTCGAAGGACGGATCCTTGGCCTTGCCGAGACGCAGGAAGGTGACGGGGCCGAGTAGGACGGGACGGGTCTCGAAGCCGAGGGACTTGGCCTCCCGGTACTCTTCGACCGGCTTGAGGGAAGCGAGCTCAAAGCGCTGCCCGGCCTCGAACTCGGGCACCATGTAGTGATAATTGGTGTCGAACCACTTCGTCATTTCCTGGGCCGGGACGCCATGGGACGATTCAGGATCGTGGTGGCTGTGGCCGCAGGCATGAGGTTGCGCCTCACCTTGCGAGCCGCGCGCCATCGCGAAATAGGTCGCGAGCGATACCGGTCCGCCCGTCCAGCCATAGGCGGAGGGGATGGCGCCGACCATCACGCTGGTGTCGAGCACCTGATCGTAGAATGAGAAGTCGTTCGAGGGGATAACCGTGATCCCCTGGGATTTCTGGCGTGCCCAGTTCGCCGCGCGCAGGGCGGCGGCGGTTTCCAGCAGCGCTTTCTCGTCGGACTTGCCGGACCAGAAGCTTTCGAGCGCGATCTTGAGTTCGCGGCGCGGGCCGATGCGCGGCGTGCCTAGCGTCGCGACAGCGACGGATGATAGTTGAGACATAGGCTTAACCCCAAAAGTTTGGGGGCAAAGGCCAGAGCGGACGCGGGACGATCGCCCAGCTGGAGCCAGGCCCAGACGGGTCGTCGAGCGCACCACCGGGACACCCCGCCCGTGGACGTTGTTCGCCACGGCAGGTCTCCTGGCTCGCAGGTCGTCGCCTCCGCCCGTCTTCCCAAGGCTATCGCCTCAGTGACATCGTGGGCATCGGCTCGCCGCTTACAGTTGCGGGGGCAGCGCCGGTGTCTCACCGGCTTCCCTCTTAGCCCCGACGCGCCGCACGCAGCCTGTCGGGGAACCATGGCGTGCGCATCTTGAGACGCCGGGAGAGGGAAGTCAACGTCATATAAAGAGTTGTTTATATCTTTACATCGATGAGATGGAGCTTCCCGCCGACCCTGGATCGCCCGTGCGACGGCGCGCATCGCATGCCGCTCACGTCGTTGAATAGGGGGCGAAGAAGCTGCGTTGGTGGTCGACGAGGAGCGTCTTGGCCAAAGGCGGGAAGGCGCGCTGGGGACATCTGGCGCGTTCGCACACTCTGCATCCGGCGCCGATGAGGACACGCGCGGTCCGGTCGGCGGGATTGGTGCCCAACGAATAGACGAGCCGTTCGGCATGGAGCAGATCGCAGCCAAGGCCGATCGCGAATCGCTTGGCTGGCGCGCGGAAGCCGCCGCGTGAACTCTCGACCATCCGGGCTATCCAGAGATAGGCGCGCCCGTCCGGCATTTCCGCGATTTGCGTCAGCGTCTTTCCTGGATTGGAGAAGGCGTCATACACGTTCCACAAGGGACATGTGCCGCCGACACGCGAGAAATGAAAATCCGTAGCCGACTGCCGCTTGGATATGTTGCCGGCATTGTCGACGCGTATGAAGAAGAAGGGCACGCCGCGCGCCTCGGCGCGCTGAAGTGTGCTGAGCCGATGGCAGATCGTCTCATAGCTCATGCCGAACTCGCGGCTCAGCAGGTCGATATCATAGCGCAGCTGTTCGGCACGTTGCAGGAACGGGGCATAGGGGAGAACCAGTGCGCCGGCAAAGTAATTGGCGAGGCCAATCCTTGCCAGAGAGCGAGCCTCGTCGTTTGTGAACGAGCCTTGCACGGCCAGTCCGTCGATCAACGCGCGCTGTTCGAGAAAGGCGATCTGGGTCGCCATCTGGAAAGCCTGCTGGCCGGGGAGAAGCCATCGCGAAAGATGCAGGGAGCGGGTCTGGCTGTCGAAGCTCCGTTGGACACCCGCGCGATCATCATCGCGCAGCTCAGCCAGCCTTACGCCATGTCGGCCTTCCAGTCGCCGCGCGATGGCGTCGGCCATGCGGCCCAGCGGCATGCCGAGCTCCTGGGCAACGGCCTCGGCAGTCCGATCCAGTACATCGATGTAATTGTGATTGGCATAGAAGAAGTCCCGGACCTCCTCGAAGGGAATCGACGGCAGCGCTGCCGAACGCCCTTGCCGATCGTCGCCGAGACGGGTCGCATAAGCCGAGATCTGCTCGGAAGCTTGTTTGAGCCGCTGGCCCTGCGTGATAAAGGCGCGCGCGAGTGCCGGCATGTTGCTTGCCAGTTCCTTGATGTCGGCCAGCGCGATGCTTTCGCCCACAACGGGATCGGACAGCACATCACGAAGCTCTCCGATCAGGCGCGCTTCGTCATTGTCGGCGAAAAGCTGGACGTCGGTACCGAAGGCCGCATTGAGCCTCAGCAACACGGGGACCGTCATCGGCCTCTGGTTGTTCTCGATCTGGTTGAGATAGCTCAGCGAGATGCCGAGCGTATCCGCGAGGGTCTGCTGGGTCAGCCGGCGCTCCTCCCGCAGCCTTTTCAGGCGCACACCCATGAAGGCCTTCTTCACGTCCAAGCTCCAGTCGTAATATTCTCAAACTTTGCAAGGTTGCGAATCTAGCTTCGCAAGTCTTCGCATTTTCAGTTCTTTTCGCCCATCAGCATATGCGGATAATGCGAAGCTGCAAAGGGCATCAGGACATAGCACCGGTCATGCAGGCAATTGGAGCACAGCGGAGCGAGGCGCGCTTTCTCGAGGTCGTTCTTCCCGAACAGGCCAACCATTACGGCACGCTCTATGGCGCGAACGCGCTGCATATCATGGGGAAGGCGGCCTTCATCTGCGCCACGCGCCATGCTCGCTGCGCCGTCGTCATGGCCAAGGCCGAGACCATCGAATTCGTCCGTCCGATCCGCATCGGATCCATCATCGATATTCGCGCGCGGATCGTCGAGCAGGGGCGGTCCTCGATGACCGTGGTCGTCGACATCCTCCCTGACAATCCGGATGCGCCAGAAGCCACCCCGTCCGTCACCGGCCGCTTCATGATGGTAGCTGTCGATGACGACGGAGCGCCGATGCTCATCCCTCCAACAGTTTCGCTCTATCGAGAGGACATTCGTTCGTGAAGTCGCACCACGTCCGTACATACACATCCGCTGAGAAACTTGCGCGCGAAGACCAACTCGCCTGGAAGATCGCGGCGGTGGCAGCCGACAACGTCGCGCTCGATGCCGACGTCGTCGAGATGGTCGGCAACCGCATCCTCGATAACGCAGCCGTGGCTGCGGCCTCGCTGGCACGGCACCCCGTCGCCAGCGCGCGCGCCCAGGCATCGGCCCATCCTTTCCTGCCGGGCGCGACCGTTTTCGGTCTGCCGGCGGCCAAGCGTGTCTCCCCCGAATGGGCGGCCTGGGCGAATGGCGTGGCTGTGCGCGAGCTCGACTTCCACGATACCTTCCTCGCCGCCGACTACTCGCATCCGGCGGACAATATTCCGCCGGTCCTGGCCGTCGCGCAGCATTGCGGGCTTTCCGGCGCGGCACTCGTGCGAGGCATCGCCACCGGTTACGAGATCCAGGTCAATCTCGTCAAAGGCATCTGCCTGCACGAGCACAAGATCGACCATATCGCGCATCTCGGACCGTCGGCGGCCGCCGGCATCGGAACCGCGCTCGGCCTGTCCGTGGAGACCATCTATCAGGCGGTGCAGCAGGCTCTGCATGTCACGACGACGACGCGCCAATCCCGCAAGGGCGAGATCTCGAGCTGGAAGGCCTATGCGCCGGCCTTCGCGGGCAAGATGGCCGTCGAGGCCGTGGACCGCGTCATGCGCGGGGAGGGGGCGCCCTCGCCGGCCTGGGAGGGCGAGGATGGCTTCATCGCCTGGCTACTCTCCGGACCGACGGCTGAATACAGCGTGCCGTTGCCGGAGAAAGGCGAGTCCAAGCGCGCGATCATGGATACCTACACCAAGGAGCATTCGGCTGAATACCAGAGCCAGGCGCTCATCGACCTGGCGCGTCGCATGGGGCCGAAGATCGGCGACCTGACCACGGTCCGCAGCATCGTCATCCACACCAGCCATCACACCCACTACGTGATCGGCACGGGTGCGAATGATCCTCAGAAGATGGATCCGAAAGCCAGCCGTGAAACGCTTGACCATTCGATCATGTATATCTTCGCGGTCGCATTGGAGGACGGGGGCTGGCATCACGTGCGCTCCTATGCCCCGGAGCGCGCCGCCAGGCCGGAAACAGTGGCGCTCTGGCACAAGATCTCTACCGTCGAGGACCCGGAATGGACACGCCGCTATCACAGCCGCGATCCGCTGGAGAAGGCGTTCGGCGGCCGGGTCGTGGTCACCTTGCAGGACGGAACGGTCGTCGCGGATGAACTGGCGGTGGCCGATGCGCATCCGCTCGGCGCGCGTCCCTTCGCGCGTGCGGATTACGTGAGGAAGTTCCGCACATTGTCCGAGGGCGTCATCGACAGCGCCGAGCAGGATCGCTTCATCGCCACCGTCGAGCGTCTTCTGGACCTCAAGCCGCAGGAACTTGCCGGTCTCAATTTCGTGGCTCGTCCGGAACAGCTTGGCCCCGCTGCCGCTACCGGCATCTTCGACTGGAAACGATAGGGAGGAAGAAATGACCGCACCGAGGCCGAAGAAGTCTGTGGCGCTGTCCGGCGTCATCGCCGGGAACACGGCGTTGTGTACGGTGGGCCGCACCGGCAATGATCTGCATTATCGCGGCTACGACATTCTCGACGTGGCCGAGACCTGTGAATTCGAGGAGATCGCGCATCTCCTGATCCATGGGGCTTTGCCGACCGTCGCGGAACTGGCCGCCTACAAGGCCAAGCTGAAGGCCTCGCGCGGCTTGCCGCAGGCGGTCAAGCAGGCGCTCGAACTGCTGCCGGCCTCCGCGCATCCGATGGACGTGCTGCGCACCGGTGTCTCGGTGCTCGGAAACATCCTGCCCGAGGCCCATGATCACAACCATCCGGGAGCGCGCGACATCGCTGATCGTCTGCTCGCCTCGCTCGGCTCCATGTTGCTCTACTGGCATCACTATGCCCACAACGGCCGGCGCATCGTGGTTGAGACGGAGGACGATTCCATCGGCGGCCACTTCCTGCGGTTGCTGCATGGAGCGGCCCCGAAGCCGTCCCACGTGAAGGCGATGCATGTCTCGCTGATCCTCTACGCGGAGCATGAGTTCAACGCCTCGACCTTCACCGCGCGTTCGATCGCCAGCACGGGCTCGGATGTCTATTCGGCGATCACGGGAGCGATCGGCGCGCTGCGCGGGCCAAAACATGGCGGGGCCAACGAGGTCGCCTTCGAAATTCAGAAGCGCTACGCCGACCCGGATGAGGCCGAGGCGGACGTCCGTCGCCGCGTCGAGGCCAGGGAAGTCGTGATCGGCTTCGGCCACCCCGTCTATACGGTGGCTGATCCACGCAACAAGGTCATCAAGGGCGTCGCGCGGGAGCTCTCGGTCGAGGCTGGCGCGACGAAGATGTTCGACATTGCCGAGCGCATCGAGGCGACCATGGCCGATGCCAAGGCGATGTTCCCGAACCTCGACTGGTTCAGCGCCGTCTCCTACCACATGATGGGCGTGCCGACGGCGATGTTCACGCCGCTTTTCGTGATCGCGCGCACCTCGGGATGGGCTGCCCACATCATCGAGCAGCGCCAGGATAACAAGATCATCCGTCCGTCGGCGCATTACATCGGCCCGGAGAACCTCGAGTTTCTGGCGATCGAGCGGCGGGGCCGGGCCGGCGCCGCCAGCAAGGCGGCCTGAGGAGAGACAATGCCTTATCTCGTATCTTCGGATCTTCCGGAAAGGTCGGCGGGCGTCCGCTTCCGCGCGCTGGTCCAGCGTGGCGGCATCACCCAGCTTCCCGGCGCTCACAACGGCATGGCCGCACTGCAGGCGAAGGCGGCCGGGTTCGCGGGGCTGTACCTCTCCGGAGCGGCGATGACGGCGTCGATGGGAATTCCCGATCTCGGCATCATTACCGTGGACGAGGTGTCGTTCTTCATCCGCCAGGTCAGCCGGGCATCGGGCTTGCCGCTGCTGGTCGACGGCGACACCGGCTACGGCGAGGCCCTCAACGTGATGCATATGGTGCGGACGTTCGAGAGCGCCGGGGCTGGTGCCGTTCATATCGAGGATCAGCTTCTGCCGAAGAAATGCGGCCATCTCAACGACAAGAAGCTGGCCGATGCCCGCGACATGGCCGCCAAGGTCGCGGCAGCCGTCAGGGCGCGCCGGGACCTCTATGTCATCGCACGCACCGACGCGGCCGCGAGCGAGGGGATCGACGGCGCGGTTGCCCGGGCGCAGCTCTATATGCAGGCCGGCGCCGATGCCATCTTTCCCGAAGCGCTGACCACCGCGGAGATGTTTAGGGAGTTCGCGGCTCGCATGCCCGGCGTGCCGCTTCTCGCCAACATGACCGAGTTCGGCCGAACGCCCTTTTTTACAGCGAAGGAGTTCGAGGAGATGGGTTACAGAATGGTGATCTGGCCCGTTTCCTCGCTGCGCGTCGCCAACAAGGCGCAGGAAAGGCTCTACGCCACGCTCGCGCGTGACGGTTCGACCAAGGCCATGCTCGGTGAGATGCAGACCCGCGCCGACCTCTATGACGCGATCGACCTTGCGGGCTATGAGGCTCTCGATGCCTCGATCGTCGCGACGGTCGTTCCGGAAAACGCTTAGCGCCGACGACGGACCTGAATGACCTCGCAAGGCTGGACGTAGTCCCGTTGGAGCGGGTTCTCTGTTGTCGCGTTCTCAGCATTCAATGCTGGTGTTGTCGTTTGCGCAGCATTATACAGCAATCGATTGATGGTGCCTCGGAGACGAGGTGAAAAGGGAATGCGGTGCGGGCTTTCGGGCCCCATGCCGCAGCTGCCCCCGCAACTGTAAGCGGTGAGCGCCGGACCGATTGGCCACTGGGTTATTCCCGGGAAGGCGGTCCGCGCATCGACCCGCGAGCCAGGAGACCTGCCATCGTCCACACGATTGCTGTCGGGCGGGGTGCCTCGGGAGCCTAGGCTTTGCCGTCGAGTAAAGCGATCGCCTGCATCCCGTGATGTGTCTTGAGCGGGTGTGCAGCAAGATGATCGGTCCGACAGGCTCGCCCAACACCGTCTTGGCGAGACGGCTGACATGAGCGAGACGACTACGGTTCTCGCCTTCGGGCGCAATCACTCGATCAAGGACGAAATCCGCGCCTATTGGTCGAAGCGCTCGGAGACTTTCGACCTCTCCGTCGCCCACAAGATCCGCTCCTCCGGTGAACTGGAAGCGTGGCGGTCACTGGTGCAGGCCCACGCCCCCGACATCGCGGGCGGGCGGGTCCTCGAACTTGCGTCCGGCACAGGCGAGTTCACTCGCGTACTCCTGGCGCTGGGATGCCGGGTCGACGGCATCGACCTGTCGGAGGACATGGTGGCGCGCGCCCAGGCGAAGCATCGTGGCCAGCCAGCGCGCTTCCTGCTCGGCGACGCCGAAAACACCATGATGCCGGACGACAGCTATGACGCCGTCGTCTCGCGCCATCTGGTCTGGACACTCGTCGATCCCGATGCCGCATTCCGGGATTGGCTGCGTTGCCTCAAACCAGGTGGCACATTGATCATCGCCGATGGTGACTGGGTCACCCGCAGTTGGCGCAGCAAGGTGCTCGGCAGCTTCGGCGCGCTGTGGGACCGCCTCTCTCCAAAACCCAAACTGTTCGATGCCGACGCACATGCCAGCATCGCCGCACAGCTCTTCTTCAGCGAAGGGCTCCGCGCCGGAAGGCTGAAGGAGATGCTTGCGGCCGCGGGCTTCACGGCGATCCGCGCGGGCGGCCTTGGCGCTGTTCCGCGCTCGCAGCTGCGGGACGCGACCTGGCGAGAGCGGCTCGGGCTCTTCGCCAATTATGACAATGGCTTTGTCGTTTCCGCGCGCAAGCCCTCCGCACGCGGCCTGGCGGACAGCGTCCGCTAAGGGCAGCTGTCTCGGCGTTCTGGTGTTCGGGCCGCCACACGTGGCCCGCACCGCTCATCGCGCTGCCCCGCGGCGTCGCGCTTCAATTTCTGTCTTCAGGAGTTCATGATGGTGGCAACCTCTCGTCGCGGCTTTCTGGCCGGCGGTACGGCCCTGGCATTCGGTGCCGGATTCACACGCTTCGGCACTATGAATGCGCAAGCCCAAGCCTCGCTGCTGCGCGCTGTGCAGCCTTGGGAAATTCGCGGTATCAGGCCCTCGGAAAGCAGCCTTGCCTACACCCGGGCGGGCATTTCCGAAAATCTCGTCGGTTTCGCCGGCGATGGCTCGATTCTTCCAGGTTTGGCCGAAAGCTGGTCGATGCGGCAAGCGGGCGGCGAATGGCGCCTGAAGCTGCGCAAGGACGCGCTTTTCCACGACGGTTCCCAGGTTACGCCCCAAGCGGTGAAAGCGTCCTTCGAGCGTCTCCTGCCACGCTCTCTGTACATCAAGGCGGCGGGAATCAGGGACATCCAGGCCGTCGAGGACGAGGTTGTCTTTTCGCTCGACAAGCCGTTCGGCCCCTTCCTGTCCTACATGCTCGACTATTCGACCGCCATCTTCGCGCCGAGCGCATTCGGTTCCGATGGCGAGTTCAAGCAGCCGATCGCCACGGGCCCCTTCCGCGTGACGGCGATGGATCTCCCGCGCGGCATAACGATGGCGCGGCATGATGGCTACTGGGGTCCCAAGGCGGGCTTCGCGGCCGCGCAATTCGATGCCGTGCCCAACGGCGAGACGCGCGCCAATATCGCGATCGCCGGGGATGCCGGGGTGGTGATGAATCTGCCGACGCCGAGCCTCAACCGGCTTGCGCGCGTCGACAGCCTGACGATTGACCGGATGATCGTTCCGCGCATCCACAACATCATGCCGAACTGTGGCAAGCCGCAGTTCGCGGATGTGCGCACGCGCCGCGCCCTCAATATGGCGATCGACCGGGTCGGCATCGCCACGAGCATCATGCGCAATCCGGAACTCGCGGCGACCCAGTATTTTCCGCCGACTTTGCCGCTTTGGTATTCAGACGGGCTCGCGCCGTATCGCTTCGACGCCAAGGGCGCCAACGACCTGCTCGACCAGGCCGGCTGGACACGCGGCGCCGATGGCATTCGCAGCAAGGATGGCGTGCGCTTTGCCGGTACGATGCTGACATTCGCCAATCGCCCTGAACTGCCGGTCATCGCTTCGGCCTTGCAGGCGATGTTCAAGGCGGTGGGCTATGACATGGCGATCAAGGTCACCGATTATGCGGCGATCTACGAGGGCCAGCGCGATGGCACGCTCGATCTGGCCTTGAGCTCGCGCAATATCGTGGTCCTGCCAGATCCCATTTCCACGATCGCGACGGATTTCACCCTCGACGAGCCGATCACCGGCGGCAGCGGCGTGACGAACTGGCGCAATGACGAAATCCGGAGGGATGTCGCCGCCTATTTCCTCGCGACGGAGGAGGAGCAACGCGCCCCTCTGCGCAAAGGCATCGCCCGTGTGATTCACGACGAGCTCTCGGTCATCCCGGTCGTCTGGTACGATCAGATCTTCTCGGTTGCCAAAACGCTCGAGGGCTTCACGAACGATCAGTTCGAGCAGCGCCTCTATCTCGACCGCGTGAAGGCCCGCGCGTGACATCGGTTGCTCTGCGGCAACCAGGCCGTGCGCCGCGCCATCTCAGGGGATGGCGCGGCGTCGTGGCGGCGCGCCTCGGGCAAGCGCTGGCGACGGCCTGGATCGTCGCGACGCTTTGCTTCATCTTCGTCCATATGCTGCCCGGAGACCTCGCCTTGCGGATCGCCAACGGGCGTGTCGGCGAAGGCAATGTCACCACGGACATCACCGCCCGCATCAGGAACGAGGAGCGTCTCGACCGGCCGCTGGTCGCGCAATACACGACCTGGATGGCGCAACTCGCCACCGGCAATTTCGGCCAATCGCTGGTCACCCGGCGGCCCGTCGGGGAAACGCTCTGGCAGTATGGCCGCAATACCTTGACGCTCGGGTTCCTGAGCTGGGTCCTGTCCTATCTCATCGCCATACCCATTGGTGTCGCGGCCGGCTTTCGTCCCGGCGGCATGGTCGACCGCGCGACGCTGCTGATCGCTGTCGTCTTTGCCTCGCTTCCAACTTTCATGGTGGGTATCGGGCTCATTGCCCTGTTCTCGCTCACCCTGCACTGGTTCCCGCCGGCGGGTTTTCGGACACCGGCCCATATGGTGCTGCCGGTTGCGACGCTGGCGCTCGGCCTGGCGGCTTTCTCCGTGCGGCTGATCCGCAATGCGGTCGTGGATGTGCGTCGCGCGTTCTTCATGACTTTCGCGCAGATCAAGGGCCTCGATGCCCGCCAGGCCTTCGCGCAGCATGGGATTCGGAATGCGCTTATCCCCATCGTGACGTTCTCGGCTCTGCAATTTGCCTATATCGTTGACGGCTTCATCATGGCCGAGACCCTGTTCAACTATCCAGGCCTTGGCGAGTTGCTGGTGAATGCTCTTCTCGCGCGCGATGTGCCGCTCATCATGGGCGCCGGCCTGGTCATCGGCCTGTTCTATACCTTGATCAATCTCGCAGCCGATCTCGGTACACTCGCGCTCGATCCGCGCCGCCGGCAGGACGGACGATGGTGAGCGCCGCCCCGCCTGGCCGCCCGCCCGCGACGCGTGGACGCCTGATCCTCGGCCTCACCTTCGTGGGGGTTGTGATCGGCACCGCGCTTCTTGGCCCTTACCTTACCTCTGTCGATCCCTCCGCGCAGAATCTCCTGATGAGCCTCGCCGGGCCGAGCCTTACCCATCCGCTCGGCACCGACCCCTTGGGGCGCGACATGCTGGCGCGCCTTCTCCACGGCGCCCCGCGCTCGCTTGGCATCGCCGTGTTATGCGTCGGCCTCGCCGCATCCGTCGGGATCGGCCTCGGCATCGTGGCGGCCTAAGCGGGGCGCTGGACGGACACGATCATCATGCGGCTGGCCGACCTCATGCTGGCCTTCCCCGGCCTTCTCCTGGCTCTGCTTCTGGCAGGCTTCCTGGGCGGCGGCGTCATTCCGCTGCTCTTCGGCATCAAACTGGCGCTCTGGCCGCAATTTGCACGCATGAGCCGTGCGACGGCCGCGGGAATCCTGACCGAGGCCCATGTCGAGGCGGCGGAGCTGGCCGGCTTCGCGCCATGGCGCATCCTTATGCGCCACGTGCTGCCGCCGGTGCTGCGCCAGACCGTTCCCCTGGCGACGTTGGGCATAGGCGCCGCCATCCTGTCCATTTCCTCGCTCGGCTTCCTCGGTCTCGGCTTGCAGCCGCCGGAGCCCGAATGGGGTGTGATGATCGCCGAACTGCTACCCTATATCGGTGAGGCGCAACTCCAGCTGGCGGCGCCGTGCGTGGCGATCTTTTTCACCGTGCTCGCCTTCACGCTCGCAGGCGAGGCGCTGACCGCCCATTACGCACAACGGGAGGCTGAGGCTTGACCGGATCCGCCCTCCATCTCACCGGCTTGACGATCCGCGATCACAATGGCGGCGCGATCGTGACCGACATATCCCTCGATGTCGCAAGCGGCGGGTCTCTCGTCATCATCGGCGAGACAGGTAGCGGCAAAAGCCTTGTGGCGCAGGCCATCATGGGTCTTCTGCCGCCGGGCTTCACGGCGAGCGGCGTTGTGCGCTTCGGCAATGGCCCGATGATCGACCTGTCACGCCCGGGGGATCTCCGCAAATGCTGGGCCGAGGACATCATCCTCCAGCCGCAGGAGCCGCGAGCAGCCCTCGATCCGACCATGCGCATCGGGCGGCAGCTGGCCGGGGTCAGCGGCGCCGCGCCGGCCATGCTGGCGCCCGCGCTCGCCGCGGTGGGCCTGGACGCCGGGTTGCTTGACGCCTACCCGCATGAGCTGTCCGGCGGCATGGCGCAGCGCGTCCTGTTCGCCAGCGCCTTGCTGACCCGTGCACCACTGATCATCGCCGACGAGCCGACCAAGGGGCTCGACGAGGAACGCATCACCCAGGCCATCACCAGGCTGCGCCAATTGCGCGACAACGGCCGCGCGCTGATCGTCATCTCGCACGACCTGGCTCTGGCGCGTGCGCTGGGCGGTGAGATCGCCGTGATGAAGGACGGAATATTCGTGGAGAAGGGAGACACCGATACCGTTCTGACGGCGCCCCGTCATCCCTACACGATGGCGTGGCTGGCGGCGGACCCGGCGACATGGCCCGGCTGCTTGCGCTGCCATGTGACGGATGACCTGACTTTGGCGGGGCATGGCCTCGCTTTCGGCTATCCCGGTTTCTCGCCCCTGTTCGAGGATGTGACGCTGCACGTGCCCCGGCGCGGCGTTCTGGCCGTCGTCGGCCCAAGCGGCTGCGGAAAGTCCACGCTCGGCAATATCCTGCTCGGCCTGCAACGGCCTGACCGCGGCGAGATCAGTTGGGCCGGCGTCGACCCCTATCGCGACAGGGCCGGCCTGCGACGTCTGCGGCACCGGTTTCAGAAGCTTCACCAGGACCCCGCGGCCGCCTTTGCACCGCATCGCACGATCCGGCAGCATCTGCTCGATTTGCGCGAGGTGCGCCCGCGCCTCGATGTTGCCGCAGCCCTCGCCCCCATTCTCGATCGCCTGAAACTGGCCCCGCGGCTTCTCGATCGTTTCCCGGCCGAGATATCCGGTGGGGAGGCGCAGCGACTGGCCTTGGCCCGCATCTTATTGCTGGAGCCGAAACTGATCGTGGCCGATGAGCCCACGTCGCGTCTCGACCCCATTGTGCAGAAGGAGACGATCGGCTTGCTGCGGGGCTTGGTGGATCGGGGCGAACTGGCGCTCGTGCTCATCAGTCACAGCCGCGACATCGTGCGGGCGGTGGCGGACGATACGCTGGCACTCGGGGCGTGAAATGGGCAAGCAAGCATGAGCAGCGTTTCGTTTGAACTGCAGCATCCGCCTTTCGCCATTTTGAGCTGCCTCGCCCGGTTGCCGGTCATCCAGGCCGTCGTCCGCCACGACGGTGTGGCGCATGAGCTGTTCATGCCCCTCGAAAAGCTCGAAGGGAACACAATCATCCGCGCATCGGGATCAGCGGCCAGCGGTGCGGCTTGCGGGTTCATGCTGGCGACCGAGACCGTTCGCTCGGTTGTTTTCAGCACGATCCTTGGCCTCAATGACACCTATCAGCCCAAGATTGATTGGGTCGCTGCCGACGGCGGCATTCTGCTGTCCATCCTGGGCCTCGATGGAGAGCAGGCTTTTCTTGATGTCCTCGCGCCTCTGACGCGCCGCCGGCCTTCACCAGCTCCCAGGGTCATCTTCCCCGAGGGGCCGGCGGTTGCGCCCGACGATCCCGTTGCAATCCCCATCCGCGAGGCGCGCGATGCCGGAGGCCGTTGCGAGATCAGGTTTGAGGGCCTCGGTGCCGCAACCTCGTGGTCGGGGCGACTGCGAGCCCTGACAGTCGGCCCGCAGTACATCAATGTCATCCAGGACGATATGCATCTTCACTTGCTCGGCGGAGCCATCAATCAGTGGAAGAGCGATGTTCGTCCGGATAGCCGGACGTTCCACGCCTCGACGGCGCATGGTCACTGCAAGCTCGCGATCATCGTCGACTAGTTCGGCGCATCTGCGGACTATTGCCAGCGAGCAACACGACAGCTGCATCCCGGAGCACACGGCCGATCCCGGGTCCGCCCGATACCGGCAGGACCGGGGCAGATAGTCTGCCATTCCAAGTCTGTTGACAGGCAACAGATCCGCACAGTGCAAGATGGGATGTGGTGCCGGTTGAGGGATTCGAACCCCCGACCCCCTGATTACAAATCAGGTGCTCTACCAGCTGAGCTAAACCGGCCAGCGCGGTGCGCGTGGGTGTCTCGGCTACCAGTCTTTGCGGCAATCCGCAAGGGGGCTTGGCGACGGGGGCGGCGATTGGGATCGGCGTGTGCCTCTCGCGACGGGTGTCCGTCTCTCGGAGCCCGCATCGTGTCGGAAATCTCATGCTGAGCAGCCGTCTGCCACTCTCGATGCTGACGATGCGATCGAAAGATTTTCCCGCCTTGTCAAGGCCGCGCTTGCGGCCACGTTAGGCCACAATGAGCGATCATTTTTTCTCGATATGGAAGTGACGAGAGCCTGCTTTCGCAATGAACCACAGGCTCTCGCCAATGGTATCGAGGATGAGATTATGATCCGTTCCGTTTCGTTCAACGGCCTGTCCAAGAAAGTTGTTGCGGCCGGTCTTGCCGGCCTGACGCTCCTCGGCGGGCTCGCGGCCGGCGCGGGGGAAGCGTCGGCGGGTTGGTATGGCCGGCAGGGCTATTATCGTTATCACGGCGGCAATGGCGGGGCGGTCGCCGCCGGTATCGTCGGAGGCCTGGCGCTTGGTGCGCTCGCTGCCGGAGCGGCGCGCGCGTCCGCCCCTCCGCCCCCTCCATGGGCCTATGATGCCTATGACGAGGGCCCGGCTTGCTATGTCGCGCCCCGACGTGTCTGGGTCGAGGGATGGGGCTGGACCGTGCGCCGCATCACGGTCTGCGACTGACCAGTCAACAGCGTCCATCGAGAGGCCCCGCCGATGCGGGGCCTTTTCTTTTGAGGGGCTTCGGTCAAACGGATCCAGCGGGACGGACCGCCGCCTCAGTCGTGGAGGCCTTGCATCCGGAAGGCCCTGTGGAACGGGGCGGGGTCTGCCCGCGTTTACCGATAAAGGAGGTCGCGGCAAGCAGCTTCGATCGTCGGGAATAGCTTGAGCGGGAGAACGTTCATGCGAAATTTCAAACCCATTAAGACGCTTCTATGCAGCGCGGGCGCGATGGTCGCGGCGACCTTCATGGTCGCGAGCGTGCCAACCCCCGCCGAAGCGCAATGGAGAGGTGGCGGTGGCGCCCATTGGGGCGGCAGACCCGGTTGGGGAGGAGGCGGGCCGCGCTTCGCGCCCGGGGTGAGGCCGGGCTGGGGCGGCGGAGGCTGGAACCGTCCGGGCTGGGGGTATCGTCCGGGCTGGAATGCCGGATGGCGTCCCGGCTGGAATGGTGGCTGGTATGCCCGCCCCGGATGGCGAGCCGGCTGGTACGGTGGCCCTGCCTATGGCTATGGTCCCTACTACGGCTACGGCTACGGCTACGGATATGATGGCTGGGGGGCCGGCGCTGCCTTGGCGACGGGCGCTATTCTCGGAGCCGGCATCGCGGCGGCGGCCAATTCAAGTCGATCCTATTGCTACCGTGCCCCGCGCCGCGTGATCGTCAACGGCGTCTGGCGGACACGGACCGTCACGGTCTGCCAACGCTGATGAGAATTTTTGCATCGGCCGAGCAGCGCGCCTGCCGGTGCTCGGCTCAAAAAAAGACCCCGCCGTGAGGCGGGGTTTGCAGGGTCTCGATAAACGCATCAATTTCCTGGTCTGACAACGTTGGAGTAAGGACCAAGTTCCGCGAGCTTCGACCGGAATTGCAGTTTTTATGTGTTCGCAGGCTCAAATTGTCCTGATGTCGAATGTCCCGCGGCGCCGGACAAGCTTATCAGATGCCGGGGGACGCTGGTTCCGGGTCACTTGTCCCCTTCGTAAGTGAAGATGTCGCGATCCTTGGTCTCGGGCATCAGGAGAAGACCGACCACGAACGTCATCAGTGCGATGATAATGGGATACCACAGGCCGGAGTAAATATTGCCGGTAGCCGCAACGATGGCGAAGGCGGTAGGCGGAAGGAAGCCGCCAAACCAGCCGTTGCCGATGTGATACGGCAAGGACATGCCGGAGTAGCGGATACGTGTGGGGAAGAGTTCCACCAGCAACGCGGCAATGGGGCCATAGACCATCGTCACGAAGATCACGAGGACGGTGAGTAGGAGCGTCATCATGACTATGTTGATCTTGGCGGGATCCGCCGCGGCGGGATAGCCGTGGGAACGGATGGCGTCCGTTGCGGCCTTTGTGAAGGCGGCTGTGCGGGTGGCGGCTTCGGCGCCGGCCGCGCGGGCGTCGAAAGACTCGATGACCTGGTCGCCGATGCGGATCTTCGCGATTGTACCCGCCGGAGCTGCTTCATTCGCGTAGTTCACGGCATTGCGGGCCAGGAAGGATTTGGCGATATCGCAAGAAGTCGTGAAGCTCGATGTGCCCACAGGGTTGAACTGGAACGAGCATTCGGCCGGGTTGGCGATGACTGTCACCGGCGCGCTTTCCTGCGCCGCGATCAAGGTGGGATTGCCATATTTGCCAAGCGCGGCGAACAGCGGGAAATAGGCGATCGCGGCGATCAGGCAGCCCGCTAGGATGATGGGCTTGCGGCCGATGCGATCGGACAGCCAGCCGAAGACCACGAAGAAGGGTGTGCCTATGAGGAGAGCGAGAGCGATCAGAATATTCGCTGTCGTTCCGTCAATCTTCAAGGTCTGTGTCAGGAAGAACAGGGCGTAGAACTGGCCTGTATACCAGACAACGGCCTGGCCGGCGGTGCCGCCGAGCAGCGCGATGATGCCGATCTTGGCATTCCGCCATGTACCGAAAGCTTCCTTGAGGGGGGCTTTCGAGCCCGTGCCTTCTTCCTTCATCTTCACGAAGGCGGGGGATTCCTGGAGCTGCAGACGGATCCAGATGGACACGCCGAGCAGAAGGATCGACAGGAGGAAGGGAACGCGCCAGCCCCATTCGTTGAAGGCTTCGGTCGACATCGACACACGCAGGATGAGAATGACGACGAGCGACAGGAACAGGCCGACCGTCGCGGTCGTCTGGATCCATGACGTATAGAAGCCTCGGCGTCCCTGGGGTGCGTGCTCCGCCACATAGGTCGCGGCGCCACCATATTCACCGCCGAGCGCGAGGCCCTGCAGCAGGCGGCAGGCGACGAAGGCAATCGGGGCGATGATGCCGATAGAGGCGTAGCTGGGCAGCAGGCCGACGACGAAGGTCGAAATACCCATGACGGTCATCGTCACGAGGAACGTATACTTTCTGCCGATGAGGTCGCCGAGCCGTCCGAAGAACAAGGCACCGAAGGGCCGCACTGCGAAGCCGGCGGCGAAGCCCAGCAACGTAAAAATAAATCCGGCCGTCGGATTGACGCCGGAAAAGAAATTCATCGAAATATTGATGGCGAGGGAACCCGCCAAGTAAAAATCATACCATTCAAAGACCGTGCCAAGCGAAGACGCAATGATAACTTTGCGCTCTTCGCGAGTCATGGGGCGCTTCTGCTCGGATATCGCTTCTGCTGCCGCGACGCTCATTGACGCCTCCTAAAGTGTTTCCTCGTTTTATTGTCTTCCGATCTTGATAATTCAGATCAGGATTGCTTGCGAACATTGCAGCCACCCTGGGAATCATGGCCGATCGTACGTTCAATACGGGAAAACTACGGCGGGAGGCTGTGCCGTGTCGCTCGTCAATTCGTCGTCATTCGAAAGTTGAATGTGCCGATGCGCGGCCGTCCAGGCGGTCAGCTGAGCGGTCGATCATGCCTGTGATCCGGCCCGGGCGGGTGCCCCGCAGCCGCCGAAAGGGGCAGCGGTGGGAAGGCATGCCGCGGCGTTGGGCCAAGCCGGAGTTGCGGTGGTTGGACGAAACGCGGGCGCGCAGGCGCCCGCGCGTGTCAATCAAGAGCGGCGAGCGCGCGCGAGGTGGCGTAGAGGGCGACCGCGGCGGCGTTGGACACATTCAGGCTCTTGATGCTTCCCGGCATGTCGAGCCGCGCGAGCACGTTGCAGCGTTCCCGGGTGAGCTGCCGCAGGCCTTTGCCTTCCGCACCGAGGACGAGCGCGACGGGCCGGCGCAGGGGGACGGCCTCGAGCTCGGTCTCGCCGGCGGAATCAAGCCCGATGCACAGGAAGCCGCGCTCGCGGAGGGTCTGCAGGGCGCCGGCGAGGTTGCGCACGATGGTGAAGGGCACATGCTCCAGCCCGCCCGACGCGGATTTGGCCATCACACCCGTGGCCGAGGGGCTGTGCCGGGCAGTCGTCACGATGCTGTCCACGCCGAAGGCGGCGGCGGTGCGGACGATGGCGCCGACATTATGCGGATCGGTGATCTGATCGAGGACGAGAATCAGCGATTGCGCATTCATCGTCTCGATGGTGGGCGAGGGCAGGGGATCTGCCTCGACATAGAGACCCTGATGCACCGCGTCAGGGTCCAGCTTGCGTGCGATCTCGTCCGGGCGGACGAGTTCCGGCGTGACGCGCAGTGATCCCAGTTCCTCGGTCAGGCGTCGTTGGGCGTTCTCGGTTACGAGCAGACGGCGGATGCGGCGCTTCGGATTCGAAAGTGCCTCGACGACGGGATGCCAGCCGTAGAGAACGACACCGTCCTCGATCTCGGCCGCCCGTCGGGCGCGCCAGTCCGGCCGCGATGCGAGGCGATTCGATCTGCCAGGGCCGGATTTATGGCCAGGGCCAGATTTGCCGTGGCGGGGCCGGCGCTGATCATCACTCATCGTTACTGCTCGTTTCCACAGGGTGGGCATGGTACGGCCAGGGCCCGGCTAGCAAGGCGTTTACGCGATGCGAGCCGGCCGGGCTCATGGTCGGGCAGGTTTGACACAGGGGATTGTGGCGCGCCAGCCCGGTTTTGCAGTTGACACCCATAACCGCCTCCTCTTAAGAACGCGCCACTGCTCCTGCGCCGCAGGTGAGCGGAAAGGTGATCGGCCCACCGGGGTCGGTCATGCTGGATGGGCCGGAGGGGTGCCCGAGTGGTTAAAGGGGACGGACTGTAAATCCGTTGGCTACGCCTACGTTGGTTCGAATCCAACCCCCTCCACCATCCAAGCCTGACGTGCGTTAGCGGGTGTAGCTCAATGGTAGAGCAACAGCCTTCCAAGCTGATGACGAGGGTTCGATTCCCTTCACCCGCTCCACGGCCTCATCGAAGTCCATTCGTTGATGGTTTTGAGCACGGCGTTGTCGGACAGCGCGGCGGGCAGGGACGTGATTTAGTGTTTGTCGGGACCGGTTGCAGAGGCATATTGTTGAAGGTGTCGCAGCGGGCATCCCCCACAATCGGCACTAATTGCGCCGCTGGCACTTGCGCAAGCGAGTGAAACCCCCTAGACGATCGCGCAATTTCGGGGGATCAGTAGCCCCGATCCTTTATCATGATGGCAATGCCCAGGGTTTGTGACTGATGGCCAAAGAGAAGTTTGAGCGGACGAAGCCGCACTGCAACATCGGGACGATTGGTCACGTTGACCATGGCAAGACGTCGTTGACGGCGGCGATCACGAAGGTTCTTGCGGAGTCTGGTGGAGCGTCGTTCACGGCGTATGACCAGATAGACAAGGCGCCTGAAGAGAAGGCGCGCGGGATCACGATCTCGACGTCGCATGTTGAGTACGAGACGAAGAACCGTCACTACGCGCATGTGGACTGCCCCGGCCACGCCGACTACGTGAAGAACATGATCACGGGCGCGGCGCAGATGGACGGCGCGATCCTGGTTGTGTCCGCGGCTGACGGCCCGATGCCGCAGACGCGTGAGCACATCCTTCTGGCGCGCCAGGTTGGCGTTCCGGCACTTGTGGTGTTTCTGAACAAGGTCGACATGGTGGACGACGCCGAGCTTCTCGACCTGGTCGAGCTCGAGGTTCGCGAGCTTCTGTCGAAGTACGAGTTCCCCGGCGACGACATCCCGGTGGTGCGTGGTTCTGCGCTGTGCGCGCTGGAAGACCGCGAGCCGACGATCGGGCATGACGCGGTTCTCGAGCTGATGACGCAGGTTGATGCGTATATCCCGCAGCCTGAGCGTCCGGTTGACCTTCCGTTCCTGATGCCGGTCGAGGACGTGTTCTCGATCTCGGGTCGCGGCACGGTTGTGACGGGTCGCGTCGAGCGCGGCATCGTGAAGGTGGGCGAGGAAATCGAGATCGTCGGCCTGAAGGCGACGGTGAAGACGACGGTGACGGGCGTCGAGATGTTCCGGAAGCTGCTTGACCAGGGTCAGGCGGGTGACAACATCGGGGCGCTGCTGCGCGGGACGAAGCGTGAAGACGTCGAGCGCGGCCAGGTGCTGTGCAAGCCGGGTTCTGTGAAGCCGCACACGAAGTTCAAGGCGGAAGCCTACATCCTGACGAAGGAAGAGGGCGGTCGTCACACGCCGTTCTTCACGAACTACCGTCCGCAGTTCTACTTCCGGACGACGGACGTGACGGGTGTTGTGACGTTGCCGGAAGGCACCGAGATGGTGATGCCGGGCGACAACGTGACGATGGAAGTCGTGCTGATCGTTCCGATCGCCATGGAAGAGAAGCTTCGCTTCGCGATCCGCGAAGGTGGCCGCACGGTTGGCGCCGGTGTGGTCGCCTCCATCATCGAGTAAGACATCAGCAGCACGCGGCGAAGACGCGCTCAATACGCGTGTTCGCCAGCGTCGTGCGGCTGTCGCGCCGGTATCTCGGCGCGACAGTGAATATTCCCATCATTCGCCTATCGCCATGTCGCGCGAGTGATGTATAGGAATGGCGTGGCGATTCCATCTTGAGCTTGGCTTTGGCTTGAGGGGACGCCATTGTCGGCCTGCTACCGCAGGCATCCGCTAGGAGTGTAGCTCAACTGGCTAGAGCACCGGTCTCCAAAACCGGGGGTTGGGGGTTCGAGTCCCTCCACTCCTGCCAGCGGATCCTCGATGGTCGACTTTTCAGTTCCTGACTGCAGTTTTTGCAAGTTGCGCTGATCGTAGACTGGTACTCCAACAGGCCTCAGGGCCGCAGGCCCTTGTGGGTTGATCGTTGCGATGCCAAATCAGCACTGCGCGACGGCTATGGTGAGACAATATGGCGAAGACGAATCCGGTCGAGTTCATTCAGCAGGTAGGTAACGAGGCCTCCAAGGTCACGTGGCCGACCCGCAAGGAGACGCTCGTCACGACGGCTATGGTGTTCGTCATGGTCATCGTCGCAAGCCTGTTTTTCCTTCTCGCCGACCAGATCATCCGCTTCGGCGTGACGCTGATCCTCGGTATCGGTCGCTAGGAGCTTCGCGATGTCTTCTCCCAGCCAGAGCAGCCTCTCATCCGCTCCGAAGCGATGGTATATCGTCCACGCTTACTCGAATTTCGAGAACAAGGTGGCCCAGTCCCTGCGCGATCAGGCCCTGCAGCGCGGTCTTGAGGACAAGTTCGACGAAATCCTCGTCCCGACCGAAAAGGTCGTCGAGGTGCGCCGCGGCCGCAAAGTCGATACCGAGCGCAAGTTTTTCCCCGGCTATGTCCTGGTGAAGTGCGACCTCACCGACGAGGTCTACCACCTGATCAAGAATACCCCGAAGGTCACCGGCTTTCTCGGCGCGGACAAGTCCAAGCCCATGCCGATTCCGGACCGCGAGGCGGAGCGGATCAAGGGGCAGGTCGCCGAGGGCGTCGATCGTCCGAAGCCCTCCGTCAGCTTCGAGATCGGCGAGCAGGTGCGCGTCGCCGACGGTCCCTTCGCATCCTTCAACGGCGTCGTCGAGGAAGTGGACGAGGCACGTGCCCGTCTCAAGGTCGCTGTGTCGATCTTCGGTCGCGCGACACCGGTCGACCTCGAATACGGGCAGGTCGAGAAGGTCTGATTGTCTAGCGTGATGGCTTGACTCTTGAGGCTTGCTTCGGGTCGGCCATATTGCTACAGAGTTTTCGCAAAGGGTGGCCGGCATGCTGGCCGCCCTTAGTCGTTGGGGCGCCAAGCTCCAGAATGCCGGCGGGTCTATTGCCGGTTCATCCGCGGAAGGTCCGCCGGTCGCCAGCCGGAACAGAAGGGCCGCACCGCGATCTGTCATCCCCGGCGCACGGATTGGCATCCGCGGCGTCGTCCCATGGGAGCAGCCATCATGGCAAAGAAGATCACGGGCTACGTGAAGCTTCAGGTTCCGGCAGGCGCGGCCAATCCGTCGCCGCCAATCGGTCCGGCGCTCGGTCAGCGCGGCCTCAACATCATGGAATTCTGCAAGGCCTTCAATGCGAAGACTGCGCAGATGGAAAAGGGCACGCCGATCCCGGTGATCATCACCGCGTATCAGGACCGCTCCTTCACCTTCGAGATGAAGCAGCCGCCGGTCAGCTTTTTCCTGAAGAAGGCTGCTGGCATCACGAGCGCGTCCAAGACCCCCGGCAAGGGCGGTTATGCCGGCAAGGTCACCCGCGACCAGCTGCGTGACATCGCCACGAAGAAGATGGTCGACCTGAACTGCGACTCCGTGGATGCGGCTGTCGCGATGATCGAAGGCTCGGCCCGCTCGATGGGCCTTGAGGTCCAGGGCTGAGGAGGTCGATCATGGCAAAACCAGCAAAGCGCATTACCGCTCTTCGCGACGGCGTCGACCGCGTGAAGCTCTATGGTCTCGAAGAGGCCGTGAAGATGGTGAAGGAGCGCGCCAAGGCCAAGTTCGATGAGACCATCGAAGTGGCTATGAATCTCGGCGTCGATCCCCGCCACGCCGACCAGATGGTCCGCGGCGTCTGCAACCTGCCGAACGGCTCCGGCCGTACCGTCCGCGTTGCGGTCTTCGCGCGCGGCGCCAAGGCTGACGAGGCCAAGGCCGCCGGTGCGGACATCGTCGGCGCCGAGGATCTGCTCGAAATCGTCCAGGGCGGCACGATCAATTTCGATCGCTGCATCGCGACCCCGGACCTGATGCCGCTCGTCGGCCGCCTCGGCAAGGTGCTCGGCCCGCGCGGCCTGATGCCGAACCCGAAGGTCGGAACGGTGACGATGGACGTGAAGGCAGCGGTTGCGGCCGCCAAGGGCGGTGCCGTCGAGTTCCGCGTCGAGAAGGCCGGTATCGTCCACGCCGGAATCGGCAAGGCTTCCTTCGACGAAGGCAAGCTGATCGAGAACATCAAGGCTTTCGCGGATGCGGTTTCCAAGGCCCGTCCGTCCGGCGCGAAGGGCACCTATGTCCAGCGCGTCGCCATCTCTTCGACGATGGGGCCTGGTGTGAAGGTCGATCCTGCGTCCGTGCTCGGCGCGTAAGAAGACAGCTGCCTCATCTTCGGCGCATTGGTGCGCTAGATGGAGCAACTTATCTGTTTGCCTGCGGTGGGCTCTTGGCAAACCGCGGGCAAATGATTATTAAAACCATTCTTGCCTGGATTCGTCACGACATCGCTGTCGTCGTTTTCAAGCTGAGAGTTTCGCCCGGGCGACCGGGTGAATGTGGCCGGCGGGCAAGGCGGTAGCTTTGCACGAACCGGTCATATGTCCTGTCCGAGACTGCGGGTGCCGGTTACGGCTTAAATTCAATATGAAGCCAGCATAGACGGGGAAGGCTAATTTGCGTGATGGATGCCCCTTGCGGGTATTCCTTCGGTGGGTTGGTTCGGACCTATTCCTGGGGCGTGAGTTTGATCTCTGCGATCTGGGGGACAGGGCTTGCGAGCGCCGCGCGCGGCGCATTGGGTGCAAGCCTAGTGCACGGCGTGTGGCATGTGCAGCCGGCGGCGGGGATGTTCCCTGCTGCTGAACCGGAGAGAGCCAAGTGGACAGAGCGGCAAAAGCCGAGTTCGTCGCGGCAATGGGTGATGTGTTTTCATCAGCCGGCGTCGTCGTCGTAGCTCACTATGCCGGCCTGACAGTCGCCGATATGCAGAAGCTCCGCAAGGAGATGAAGCAGGCCGGTGCCTCGGTCAAGGTCGCGAAGAATCGCCTCGCCAAGATCGCTCTCGAAGGCACGGACGTCGCATCAATCGCGCCTCTTCTCAAGGGGCCGACGTTGCTGGCTTATTCCAGCGACCCTGTTGCGGCGCCGAAGGTCGCTGTCGACTTCGCCAAGGCTAACGACAAGCTCGTTATCCTCGGCGGTGCGATGGGAGTGACCGCTCTGAACCAGGACGGCGTGAAGGCTCTGGCCGCGCTGCCGTCCCTCGATGAACTGCGCGCCAAGCTGGTCGGCCTCGTTCAGGCCCCGGCAACGAAGATCGCGCAGGTCGTCAACGCACCCGCCGGGAAGCTGGCGCGCGTGTTCGGGGCATATGCCAAGCGAGACGAAGCGGCGTAAGGCCGTCTAAACCCCTATCAATCGAACCAATCCAGGAAGTGTATCATGGCTGATTTGGCAAAGCTCGTCGACGAACTGTCGGGCCTAACCGTTCTCGAGGCCGCCGAGCTGGCGAAGCTCCTCGAAGAGAAGTGGGGCGTGTCCGCCGCCGCCGCCGTGGCTGTCGCCGCTGCGCCGGGCGCTGGCGCCGCTGCCGCCGTTGAGGAGCAGACCGAGTTCACCGTCGTTCTCGCCGGCGTGGGTGACAAGAAGATCGAAGTCATCAAGGAAGTCCGCGCGATCACCGGCCTTGGCCTCAAGGAAGCCAAGGACCTCGTCGAAGGCGCTCCGAAGCCCGTCAAGGAAGGCGTGTCCAAGGACGAGGCCGAGAAGATCAAGGCGACCCTCGAGAAGGTCGGCGCCAAGGTCGAGCTCAAGTAATTACCACGCGGGCTTTGGCCCGTGCTCGGCGGGGCCGGCGTGTCTTTATCGGATCGATCCGGTTCCCACCTATCGTTCGAGACTTGGTTCTGGCGATTTCGTTTTGAGGAGATCGCAATGGGAAGGGGCTCTTGGCCCTTCTTGGTTAGAGGCGAGCCGCTGACGCGGAACGCTACAAGTTGAGAATTCCACGGTCCCGAAGGCATCTTGTCTCCGGGGCCGTTGTGTCGTCGATGCGCGACCTTGATGAAGAATGGTTGCCGCGACGCGCGAAAGACGTGACGACGGCGGTCCCATTGGGGCTGTCGGGAGCGAGATGGCAGCATGCCGCGGGAGCGGCCGGCTGACCTGGCGGCCTTTGTTGAGCCGTCCGGCCGTGACGAGGCCGCCAGGTCAGCCGTGCGTGAGGAGCGAGAACAGACATGGCCCAGACGATCACTGGCCCGAAGCGTGTCCGCAAGTTCTTCGGCAAGATCCGGGAAGTGGCGCAGATGCCGAACCTCATCGAGGTTCAGAAGGCATCTTATGACCAGTTCCTGATGGTCGACGAGCCGAAGGGAGGGCGGCCAGAGGAGGGGCTACAGGCCGTCTTCAAGTCCGTTTTCCCGATTTCCGACTTTTCTGGAGCGTCGCTGCTCGAATTCGTGAAGTACACCTTCGAGCCGCCGAAATACGACGTGGACGAGTGCCGTCAGCGTGGCATGACCTTTGCCGCGCCGCTCAAGGTCACGCTGCGCCTCATCGTGTTCGATGTCGATGAAGACACCGGCTCCAAGTCCGTCAAGGACATCAAGGAGCAGGACGTCTACATGGGCGACATGCCGCTCATGACCGACAACGGCACCTTCATCGTCAACGGCACCGAGCGCGTCATCGTCAGCCAGATGCACCGTTCGCCGGGCGTGTTCTTCGATCACGACAAGGGCAAGACCCATTCGTCGGGCAAGCTGCTGTTCGCCGCCCGGATCATTCCTTATCGTGGCTCCTGGCTCGACATCGAGTTCGACGCCAAGGACATTGTCTATGCGCGTATCGACCGTCGCCGCAAACTTCCGGTGACGTCGCTGCTCTATGCGCTCGGTCTCGACGGCGAGGAGATCCTCGAGACGTTCTACAACCAGATCCTCTACAAGAAGGATGGCGAAGGCTGGCGCGTTCCTTACGACGCGGAGCGGCTCAAGGGCTTCAAGGCGACCGTAGACCTCATCGATGCCGACACGGGCGAGGTGGTTCTGGAGACGGGCAAAAAGCTGACGGCTCGCGCGGCCCGCATCCTCACCGAAAAGGGCGTGAAGGAGCTCCGCGCGACAAGCGAGGAACTGGTCGGGCAGTATGTCTCGGAAGACATCGTCGACATGTCGAACGGCGAGATCTTCGCCGAGGCCGGCGACGAGATTTCCGAGAAGCTGCTCAAGGTTCTGCTCGACGCGGGCTTTGAGGACATCCCGGTTCTCGACATCGACCACATCAATATCGGCCCTTACATCCGCAACACGCTGGCCGTCGACAAGAACTCCTCCCGTGAGGAGGCGCTGTTCGACATCTATCGCGTCATGCGTCCGGGCGAGCCGCCGACGCTTGATACCGCGGAGGCAATGTTCCATTCGCTGTTCTTCGATTCCGAGCGCTACGATCTTTCGGCGGTCGGCCGCGTGAAGATGAACATGCGCCTCGATCTCGACGCGGCGGACACCGTGCGGACACTGCGCCGCGAGGACATGCTCGCCGTGGTAAAGGCCCTGGTCGACCTGCGCGACGGCCGCGGTGAAGTCGATGACATCGACCATCTCGGCAACCGCCGCGTGCGTTCAGTCGGCGAGCTCATGGAGAACCAGTATCGCTTGGGTCTCCTGCGCATGGAGCGCGCGATCAAGGAGCGCATGTCGTCGGTCGATATCGACACCGTGATGCCGCAGGATCTGATCAATGCGAAGCCGGCTGCTGCTGCCGTGCGCGAGTTCTTCGGCTCGTCGCAGCTTTCGCAGTTCATGGATCAGACGAACCCGCTGTCGGAAGTTACTCACAAGCGCCGTCTTTCGGCGCTTGGGCCGGGTGGCCTGACGCGCGAGCGCGCCGGCTTCGAGGTGCGCGACGTGCATCCGACGCATTATGGCCGTATCTGCCCGATCGAGACGCCGGAAGGGCCGAATATCGGTCTGATCAACTCGCTGGCGACCTTCGCCCGGGTCAATAAATACGGCTTCATCGAGGCGCCGTATCGCAAAGTCCGCGACGGAGCCGTCACCAATGAGGTGGCCTATCTCTCGGCGATGGAAGAGTCGAAATACTACGTGGCGCAGGCGAACGCCGACATCGACACCACCGGCAAGCTGACGGAAGACCTCGTGGTCTGCCGCCGCGCCGGCGACGTCGTGGTCGTTCCGCCGGATCGCGTGGACTACATGGACGTGTCGCCGAAGCAGCTCGTCTCGGTGGCCGCGGCGCTCATTCCGTTCCTTGAGAACGACGACGCCAACCGCGCGCTCATGGGCTCGAACATGCAGCGTCAGGCCGTGCCGCTCGTGAAGGCGGATGCGCCTTTCGTCGGCACCGGCATGGAGGCCGTGGTGGCCCGCGACTCCGGCGCGGCGATCGCCGCACGTCGCACGGGCATCATCGACCAGGTTGACGCGACGCGTATCGTTATCCGCGCCACGCAGGATCTCGATCCCACCAAGTCGGGCGTCGACATCTACCGGCTGATGAAGTTCCAGCGCTCGAACCAGTCGACCTGCATCAACCAGCGTCCGCTGGTGAAGGTGGGCGACCATGTTCGCAAGGGCGACATCATCGCCGACGGCCCGTCGACGGATCTTGGCGAGCTCGCGCTCGGCCGCAACGTGCTCGTCGCGTTCATGCCGTGGAATGGCTACAACTTCGAGGACTCCATCCTGCTCTCCGAGCGGATCGTGAAGGAGGACGTATTCACCTCCATTCACATCGAAGAGTTCGAGGTGATGGCCCGTGACACCAAGCTCGGGCCGGAGGAAATCACGCGCGACATTCCGAATGTTTCGGAAGAGGCGCTGAAGAACCTCGACGAAGCCGGCATGGTCTATATCGGCGCGGAAGTGAACGCGGGCGACATCCTCGTCGGCAAGATCACGCCGAAGGGCGAGAGCCCGATGACGCCGGAAGAGAAGCTTCTGCGCGCCATCTTCGGTGAGAAGGCGTCTGACGTGCGCGACACGTCGCTGCGCGTTCCGCCGGGCGTGACGGGTACGGTCGTGGAAGTGCGCGTGTTCAACCGTCACGGCGTCGACAAGGACGAGCGTGCGCAGGCGATCGAGCGCGAGGAAATCGAGCGCCTGGCCAAGGACCGCGATGACGAGCAGGCGATTCTCGATCGCAACGTCTATGCGCGTCTTGCCGAGGTGCTGACGGGCCGTGTCGCGATCGCCGGACCGAAGGGCTTCAAGAAGGACGTCGAGCTGACGCGCGAGGGGCTGACGGAGTTCCCGCGTTCGCAGTGGTGGGCGTTCGCAGTGTCCGACGACGCCATCACGGCGGAGCTGGAAGCGATGCGCAAGCAGTATGACGAGTCGAAGAAGCGCCTCGAGCAGCGCTTCCTCGACAAGGTCGAGAAGCTGCAGCGTGGCGACGAACTGCCGCCCGGCGTGATGAAGATGGTCAAGGTCTTCGTCGCTGTGAAGCGCAAGATCCAGCCAGGCGACAAGATGGCCGGCCGTCACGGCAACAAGGGCGTCGTGTCCCGGATCGTGCCGATCGAGGACATGCCGTTCCTTGATGACGGCACGCATGCCGACATCGTGCTCAACCCGCTCGGCGTGCCGAGCCGCATGAACGTCGGACAGATCCTCGAGACGCATATGGGGTGGGCCTGCGCTGGCCTCGGCCGGCAGGTCGGGTTGGCCGTCGATGCCTATCTCAAGTCGCAGGACTCGACCCGCCTCAAGGGCACGCTGCTCGACATCTACGGCACGCAGGGTGACCTTGACCAGCTGGCCGACGCTGATCTCGTCGAGCTCGGGCAAAACCTGCGTCGCGGCGTTCCGATCGCCACGCCGGTGTTCGACGGCGCGAAGGAAGCCGATATCGAGCGCATGCTCGAGGAGGCAGGTCTCGACCGCTCCGGTCAGGTCACGCTCAACGACGGGCGGACCGGTGAAGCGTTCGATCGCAAGGTGACGGTGGGCTACATCTATATGCTGAAGCTCCACCATCTGGTCGACGACAAGATCCACGCGCGTTCGATTGGTCCGTACTCGCTCGTCACGCAGCAGCCGTTGGGCGGCAAGGCCCAGTTCGGCGGTCAGCGTTTCGGCGAAATGGAGGTGTGGGCGCTGGAAGCCTACGGCGCCGCCTACACCTTGCAGGAAATGCTGACGGTGAAGTCGGACGACGTGGCTGGCCGTACCAAGGTCTACGAGGCGATCGTCCGTGGCGACGACACCTTCGAGGCCGGAATTCCGGAGAGCTTCAACGTGCTCGTCAAGGAGATGCGGTCGCTCGGCCTCAACGTCGAATTGCTGTCGACGAAGAAGCCTCAGGCGGAACTGCCACCTCAAGAGGCTGCGGAATAAGACCGCGGAGCGAGCGTTACGCTCGCTCCGGTCGTCGCCTTCCAGGTGCGACGGCCCGGTCGTTCAGGCGATAGGAGGCTGCGGATGTTCCCGGACATGCGCAGCCAGCCGATCCCAAGTTTTGCAATGGGCCTGAGGCAGGCTCGACGGATATTTGGCCGGCAGGAGCAGAAAAGCGGCGCTCCAATCCCGGCTTGAAGGAGACGGCGATGAATCAAGAGGTCATGAATCTCTTCAATACCCAGGCTCCTGCGCAGACCTTCGATCAGATCAAGATATCGATCGCGAGCCCGGAAAAGATTCTGTCCTGGTCCTTCGGTGAGATCAAAAAGCCGGAGACGATCAACTACCGGACGTTCAAGCCCGAGCGTGACGGCTTGTTCTGCGCACGCATCTTCGGGCCTATCAAAGATTACGAGTGCTTGTGCGGCAAGTACAAGCGCATGAAGTACAAGGGCGTCATCTGCGAGAAGTGCGGCGTCGAGGTCACGCTGGCGCGCGTTCGGCGCGAGCGCATGGGCCACATCGAGCTCGCGGCTCCGGTTGCGCATATCTGGTTTCTGAAGTCGCTTCCGTCGCGGATCGGCCTTCTGCTCGACATGACGCTGAAGGATCTCGAGCGCATCTTGTACTTCGAGTACTATGTCGTCATTGAGCCGGGCCTCACCCCCCTGAAGGAGCGTCAACTCCTCTCGGAGGAGGAGTACCTGCGCGCGCAGGAAGAGTACGGCGATGACTCGTTCACGGCGCTGATCGGCGCCGAGGCCATCCGCGAGATCCTGCGCAGCCTCGACCTCGACAAGATCGCGACGGATCTCCGTCACGAGATCGCGACCACGACCTCGGAGCTGAAGCCCAAGAAGCTGATGAAGCGTCTCAAGATCATTGAGGCGTTCCAGCTGTCCGGCAACAAGCCGGAGTGGATGATCCTGACGGTGGTCCCGGTGATTCCGCCGGATATCCGTCCGCTGGTTCCGCTGGATGGCGGCCGTTTCGCGACGTCGGATCTCAACGATCTCTACCGCCGCGTGATCAACCGCAACAACCGCCTGAAGCGCCTCATCGAGCTGCGCGCGCCGGACATCATCATCCGCAACGAGAAGCGCATGCTTCAGGAAGCGGTTGATGCGCTGTTCGATAACGGCCGCCGTGGCCGCGTCATCACGGGCGCCAACAAGCGCCCGCTGAAGTCGCTCGCCGACATGCTCAAGGGCAAGCAGGGGCGCTTCCGCCAGAACCTCCTCGGCAAGCGCGTCGACTACTCCGGCCGTTCCGTCATCGTGGTCGGCCCGGAGATGAAGCTGCATCAGTGCGGCCTGCCGAAGAAGATGGCGCTGGAGTTGTTCAAGCCCTTCATCTATGCGCGCCTCGACGCCAAGGGCCTGTCCGCGACGGTCAAGCAGGCGAAGAAGCTCGTCGAGAAGGAAAAGCCGGAAGTTTGGGATATCCTCGACGAGGTTATCCGCGAGCACCCGGTGATGCTGAACCGCGCCCCGACGCTCCATCGCCTCGGCATTCAGGCCTTTGAGCCGGTGCTGATCGAGGGCAAGGCGATCCAGCTGCATCCGCTCGTCTGCGCGGCCTTCAACGCCGACTTCGACGGCGACCAGATGGCGGTGCACGTGCCGCTGTCGCTCGAAGCGCAGCTTGAAGCGCGCGTGCTGATGATGTCGACCAACAACATCCTGCACCCGGCCAATGGTCAGCCGATCATCGTGCCGTCGCAGGATATCGTGCTCGGCCTCTATTATCTGTCGATCATCGCGGAAGGCGAGCCCGGCCAGGGCAAGACCTTCTCCGATCTCGGCCAGCTCGAGCACGCGATCGCGGCGAAGGTCATCACCTATCACACGAAGATCCGCTACCGCTGGCAGGGGACCGACGAGGAAGGCCGCGCCTACAGCAAGATCTACGACACCACGCCCGGCCGCGTGATCCTGTCGCGCATCCTGCCGAAGCATCCGAGCCTTCCCTTCGACGTCGTGAACAAGCTCATGACGAAGAAGGAGATCTCGAACATGATCGACGCCGTCTACCGCAATTGCGGTCAGAAGGAATCGGTCATCTTCTGCGACCGCATCATGAGCCTCGGTTTCTACCATGCGTTCAGGGCCGGCATTTCGTTCGGCAAGGACGACATGCTGATTCCTGAAAACAAGTGGGGCATCGTCGAGGAGACGCGCGCGCTCGTGAAGGAGTTCGAGCAGCAGTACAACGACGGCCTGATCACGCAGGGTGAGAAGTACAACAAGGTCGTCGATGCCTGGGGCAAATGCTCCGCGCGTCTTGCGGACGAGATGATGGCCCGCATCTCGGCGACCCAGAAGGACGAGAACGGCCGCGATAAGCAGGTCAACTCGATCTACATGATGGCGCACTCCGGTGCCCGTGGTTCGCGCGAGCAGATGCGCCAGCTCGGTGCCATGCGCGGCCTGATGGCCAAGCCGTCGGGCGAGATCATCGAAAGCCCGATCATCTCGAACTTCAAGGAAGGCCTCGACGTTCTCGAGTACTTCAACTCGACCCACGGTGCCCGTAAGGGCCTCGCTGATACGGCGCTCAAGACGGCGAACTCGGGTTACCTGACCCGCCGCCTTGTGGACGTGGCGCAGGACGCCGTCATTCGCGAGCCCGATTGCGGCTCCGAGCGCGGCATCCGCATGCGCGCCATCGTCGATGCCGGTCAGATCGTGGCGACGCTCACTTCGCGTATCCTGGGCCGCACGGCGGTCGAAGATGTCATCGACAGTGAAGGCAACGTCCTGGTGCCGAAGGGCACGATGATCGAGGAGTGGCATATCGAGCCGATCAACGCTTCCGGTGTCCAGGAAGTGAAGATCCGTTCGGTTCTGACCTGCGAGTCGCGTGTCGGTGTCTGCGCGACCTGCTACGGCCGCGATCTCGCACGGGGTACGCCGGTCAATCACGGTGAGGCTGTCGGCGTTATTGCCGCGCAGTCGATCGGTGAGCCGGGCACGCAGCTCACGATGCGTACGTTCCACATCGGTGGCGCCGCGCAGATCGCCGACTCGTCGTTCCTTGAGACGAATTTCGAGGGCGAGGTGAAGCTGCGCAACCGTAACGTAGCGCGCAACTCCGATGGCGACCTTATCGCCATGGGCCGCAACGTGGCCGTTGTGCTCCATGCCCCAGACGGGCAGGAGAGGGCGGTTCACCGTGTCCAGTACGGCGCGCGCCTGAAGGTCGACGATGGCGATCAGGTGAAGCGCGGGCAGCGCATCGCGGAGTGGGATCCCTATACCCGACCGATCCTCTCGGAGGTGGACGGGACCGTGGCCTTTGAAGACCTGGTCGAAGGTGGCTCGATCACCGAGACGGTCGATGAGGCGACGGGTATCGCCAAGCGCGTCGTCATCGACTGGCGCGGTTCGGCGAGGACTTCGGATCTGCGCCCGGCCATCGTCGTCCTGGATACGGAAGGCAAGGTTGCTAAGCTGGCACGCGGCGGCGAGGCACGCTGGTTGCTGCCAGTCGACGGCATCATCGCTGTCGACCCCGGCAACAAGGTGAGGGCAGGTGACGCGCTCGCGCGTATCCCGACCGACAGCGCCAAGACCCGCGATATCACGGGTGGTCTGCCGCGCGTCGCTGAACTGTTCGAGGCCCGTCGTCCGAAGGACGCCGCGATCATCGCCGAGAAGTCGGGCACGATTTCCTTCGGGCGCGACTACAAGAACAAGCGGCGCCTGACGCTGTCACCCCACGACGGCTCCGATGCGGTTGAGTATCTGATCCCGAAGGGTAAGCACATCCATCTGCAGGATGGCGACATCGTCGAGGTCGGCGACTTCATCGTCGATGGTAACCCGGCACCGCACGACATCCTTGCGATCAAGGGCGTCGAGGAACTGGCCGCCTATCTCGTCAACGAGATTCAGGAGGTCTACCGGCTGCAGGGCGTGAACATCAACGACAAGCACATCGAGGTGATCGTTCGCCAGATGCTGCAGAAGGTCGAGATCGACGAGCCTGGCGATTCGGAGTTCCTGCAGGGCGAGCAGGTCGACCGTATGGAGCTTGCCGAGGCAAACGAGAAGCTGGAGGCCGAGGGCAAGAAGATTGCCGCAGGCACCCCTGTTCTGCTCGGCATCACCAAGGCGAGCCTGCAGACGAGGTCCTTCATCTCGGCGGCTTCGTTCCAGGAGACTACCCGCGTTCTTACCGAGGCGGCGGTCAACGGCAAGGCCGACTCTCTCGAGGGATTGAAGGAGAACGTGATCGTTGGTTCGCTGATCCCTGCGGGTACGGGTGCCTTGGCTACACGCCTGCGCGAGATCGCCCAGCGGCGCGACGATCTCATTCTCGCTCAGCGGGTTTCCGAGAATCAGGCCGTGGTGCGGCCGGAGCTGCCACCGGCAGCTGAGTAAGAACGGCAGATCCGCGATTCTTGCGGGTTGCGGACCTCTTAAGAGACTGGAAGGGCGTCGTGAATTTCACGGCGCCCTTTTTCATGGGCCAAGGGATTGGCAATTGGCCGCGCCGGCCGGGCTTCGCGGGGCAAAACAGGTAATTTTCTATTGACGCCCAGGGTTTCTGAGTCTAAAAGCAGCCCACTCAGGCAGGCAGTAGGCGCTCGCTTATCGAAGCGACTCGTTTCGAGATATGGGCCCTAAACGCTGCTAATTTAGCACCAACTGACCGCCGGCATAGCTGGTAAAGTTAGACCTGGGGCAAGATCGCGTTGCGCAAGCGGCGTGGTCCTCTGCACACGTTTCGCGCCTTAAGCTTACCAGCTCAAGGCGCGAGTCGTTGTGCGTGGTTGTTGGTGTTGTGCTGATGCACGGTGAATTGGTGCTCGTCCTCCCTTGGGGGTGGCGGTGCCGAACAGGGCCAAAGGTCGTCACGGCGGCCGAAGCGAGAGAACGAGAGCATGCCGACGATCAACCAGTTGATCAGCAAGCCGCGGGTGGCGCCCAAGAGCCGTAACAAGGTTCCTGCGCTGGAGGCTTGCCCTCAGAAGCGTGGTGTTTGCACGCGTGTTTACACGACCACCCCGAAGAAGCCGAACTCGGCTCTTCGTAAGGTCGCCAAGGTCCGGTTGACGAATGGCTTTGAGGTGATCGGCTACATTCCCGGTGAGGGGCATAACCTCCAGGAGCACTCGGTCGTCATGATCCGTGGTGGTCGCGTGAAGGACCTTCCGGGCGTTCGCTATCACATCCTGCGCGGTGTCCTCGATACCCAGGGCGTGAAGAACCGGAAGCAGCGCCGTTCGAAGTACGGCGCCAAGCGGCCGAAGTAATCGTACCGGTTTCTGCCGGTTGAGCAGGGGTGCCGTAGGCGGCCCCGTTGACGAAATGCGAAGTTAAGGACGAGCGACATGTCCCGTCGTCACAGTGCCGAGAAGCGCGAGATCATTCCGGACCCGAAGTTCGGTGACATCGTCGTTACGAAGTTCATGAACTCGATCATGCGCGACGGCAAGAAGTCGTCCGCTGAAGCGATCGTCTATGGCGCGTTCGATATCATCGAGCAGAAGCTGAAGAGCGAGCCGCTCGGCGTGTTCAAGCAGGCCCTTGAGAACGTGGCTCCAGCCATCGAAGTGCGGTCCCGCCGCGTCGGCGGCGCGACCTACCAGGTTCCCGTCGAAGTCCGTACGGACCGCCGCCAGGCGTTGGCCATCCGCTGGCTGATCCAGGCTGCGCGTTCGCGTAACGACAAGACCATGGTTGAGCGCCTGTCGTCTGAGCTGATGGACGCCTCGAGCAATCGCGGTAGCGCCGTGAAGAAGCGCGAGGACACGCACCGGATGGCCGAGTCCAACCGTGCCTTCTCGCATTACCGCTGGTAACGAGCGCAAGCCGTCGAGGGAATAGCTGTTATGGCCCGCACCCACGCCATCGAAAACTACCGCAATTTCGGCATCATGGCGCATATTGATGCCGGAAAGACGACGACGACCGAGCGCATTCTGTTCTTCACCGGAAAGAACCATAAGATCGGCGAGACCCACGAGGGTGCCGCCACTATGGACTGGATGGCGCAGGAGCAGGAGCGTGGTATCACGATCACGTCGGCTGCGACCACGTGCTTCTGGCGCGGGAGCCGCCTGAACATCATCGATACCCCCGGCCACGTCGATTTCACCATCGAAGTCGAGCGTTCGCTGCGCGTGCTCGATGGCTGCGTATGCGTGCTGGACGGTAGCCAGGGCGTCGAGCCTCAGACAGAGACCGTATGGCGTCAGGCTGACAAATATGACGTTCCGCGCATCGTCTTCGTCAACAAGATGGACAAGGTCGGCGCCGACCTCTTCAAATGCGTCGACTCAATCATCGATCGCGTTGCCGGCAAGCCGGTATGCCTGCAGCTTCCGCTCGGCACGGAAGGTGGCTTCTACGGCGTCGTCGATCTGATCACCATGAAGGCGCTGGTTTGGGAGGGTGACTCCCTGAACCCGGTCGAGCAGGACATTCCCGCTGACCTCGCCGACAAGGCCAAGGACTATCGCACGCGCCTCATCGAAGCGTCGGTCGAGCTCGACGACGACGCGATGACCGCCTATCTCGACGGCCAGGAGCCGGACGCAGCAACGCTCCGTCGCCTCGTGCGTCTTGGCGTTCAGAACCGCGCCTTCCATCCCGTGATGTGTGGCTCGGCCTTCAAGAACAAGGGCGTTCAGCCGCTCCTCGACGCGGTGGTCGACTATCTGCCGTCGCCTGTGGATCGCGGTGCGATCAAGGGTATTGATCCGCGTAACGAGGAGCCGCTGGAGCGGATGCCGACCGACGCCGATCCGTTCTCCATGCTCGCCTTCAAGATCATGGACGACCCCTTCGTCGGCACCATCACCTTCTGCCGCGTCTATTCCGGTTCGGTCGAGGCGGGCGCTTCGATCATGAACTCGACGCGTGACAAGAAGGAACGCGTTGGCCGTATGCTCCTGATGCATGCGAACAACCGCGAAGACATCAAGGAAGCCTTCGCCGGCGACATCGTCGCCCTGGCAGGCCTCAAGGAAGTGCGCACCGGCGACACGCTCTGTGATCCGCTGAAGCCGGCCATCCTTGAGAAGATGGAGTTCCCTGAGCCGGTCATCGAGATCGCTATCGAGCCGAAGACAAAGACGGACCAGGAGAAGCTTGGCATCGCACTTTCCAAGCTCGCAGCTGAGGATCCGTCCTTCCGCGTGTCGACCGACAGCGAGTCCGGCCAGACCATTCTCAAGGGAATGGGTGAGCTTCATCTCGACATCAAGGTCGATATCCTGAGGCGTACGTACAAGGTCGACGCCAATATCGGCGCGCCTCAGGTCGCCTATCGTGAGAAGATCACGAAGAAGACCGAGATTGACTACACCCACAAGAAGCAGACCGGCGGTACTGGCCAGTTCGCTCGCGTGAAGTTCATCATCGAGCCGAATGAGACCGGGGCGGGTTATGCCTTCGAGTCGAAGATCGTCGGTGGTTCAGTGCCGAAGGAATACATCCCCGGCGTTGAAAAAGGCCTCAACAGTGTGTTGGGGGCTGGCGTCCTGGCAGGCTTCCCGGTCGTTGACCTGAAGGTTCAGCTGATCGACGGCGCCTTCCACGAAGTCGACTCATCGGCTCTCGCCTTCGAAATCGCCTCGCGTGCTGCGTTGCGTGAAGGCCTTCAGAAGGGTGGCTCGGTTCTGCTCGAGCCGATCATGAAGGTCGAAGTCGTGACCCCTGAGGACTACACCGGTTCGGTTATCGGCGATCTCAACTCTCGCCGTGGACAGATCCAAGGCCAGGATATGCGTGGCAACGCCGTGGTGGTCAACGCCATGGTTCCGCTGGCGAATATGTTCGGCTACGTGAATACCCTGCGCTCGATGAGCCAGGGCCGTGCGACCTACACCATGCAGTTCGACCACTACGAGCAGGTGCCGCAGGCGGTCGCCGCCGAGGTTCAGGCGAAGTACGCCTGAGCTGTGATCCGCAACCAACGACGCAAAACGTCGAGTTCCTGTCAGGAGCCCTACGATGGCCAAAGAGAAGTTTGAGCGGACGAAGCCGCACTGCAACATCGGGACGATTGGTCACGTTGACCATGGCAAGACGTCGTTGACGGCGGCGATCACGAAGGTTCTTGCGGAGTCTGGTGGAGCGTCGTTCACGGCGTATGACCAGATAGACAAGGCGCCTGAAGAGAAGGCGCGCGGGATCACGATCTCGACGTCGCATGTTGAGTACGAGACGAAGAACCGTCACTACGCGCATGTGGACTGCCCCGGCCACGCCGACTACGTGAAGAACATGATCACGGGCGCGGCGCAGATGGACGGCGCGATCCTGGTTGTGTCCGCGGCTGACGGCCCGATGCCGCAGACGCGTGAGCACATCCTTCTGGCGCGCCAGGTTGGCGTTCCGGCACTTGTGGTGTTTCTGAACAAGGTCGACATGGTGGACGACGCCGAGCTTCTCGACCTGGTCGAGCTCGAGGTTCGCGAGCTTCTGTCGAAGTACGAGTTCCCCGGCGACGACATCCCGGTGGTGCGTGGTTCTGCGCTGTGCGCGCTGGAAGACCGCGAGCCGACGATCGGGCATGACGCGGTTCTCGAGCTGATGACGCAGGTTGATGCGTATATCCCGCAGCCTGAGCGTCCGGTTGACCTTCCGTTCCTGATGCCGGTCGAGGACGTGTTCTCGATCTCGGGTCGCGGCACGGTTGTGACGGGTCGCGTCGAGCGCGGCATCGTGAAGGTGGGCGAGGAAATCGAGATCGTCGGCCTGAAGGCGACGGTGAAGACGACGGTGACGGGCGTCGAGATGTTCCGGAAGCTGCTTGACCAGGGTCAGGCGGGTGACAACATCGGGGCGCTGCTGCGCGGGACGAAGCGTGAAGACGTCGAGCGCGGCCAGGTGCTGTGCAAGCCGGGTTCTGTGAAGCCGCACACGAAGTTCAAGGCGGAAGCCTACATCCTGACGAAGGAAGAGGGCGGTCGTCACACGCCGTTCTTCACGAACTACCGTCCGCAGTTCTACTTCCGGACGACGGACGTGACGGGTGTTGTGACGTTGCCGGAAGGCACCGAGATGGTGATGCCGGGCGACAACGTGACGATGGAAGTCGTGCTGATCGTTCCGATCGCCATGGAAGAGAAGCTTCGCTTCGCGATCCGCGAAGGTGGCCGCACGGTTGGCGCCGGTGTGGTCGCCTCCATCATCGAGTAAGACATCAGCAGCACGCGGCGAAGACGCGCTCAATACGCGTGTTCGCCAGCGTCGCCGGAATTTTGGCCCGAGGGCGTTGTCATGACTAACCAGAATATCCGTATCCGCCTCCAGGCGTTCGACCACGATGCTCTCGACGCTTCGGCGCGGGAGATTGTGTCGACCGCGAAGCGGACGGGGGCGCAGGTGCGGGGGCCGATTCCTTTGCCGACGCGTATTGAGAAATTCACGGTGAACCGTTCGCCGCACATCGACAAGAAGTCGCGCGAGCAGTTCGAGATGCGTACCCATAAGCGCGTTCTCGACATCGTTGAGCCGACGCCGCAGACAGTCGATGCTCTTATGAAGCTCGACCTCGCCTCCGGCGTTGAAGTCGAAATTAAGCTCTGACCCTCCGTTACGGTTGGTTGGTTCCTGGAACGCCTTAGAGGATCCGCTCATGCGCTCAGGCGTGATCGCACAAAAAGTTGGGATGACACGCGTCTTTACGGACGCGGGTGAGCACGTCCCTGTTACGGTTCTGAAGCTCGACAGCTGCCAGGTTGTTGCGCACCGGACCGTCGATACGAATGGCTACACCGCTCTCCAGATCGGCATCGGCAAGGCCAAGGTAAAGAATGTCTCGAAGGCCGAGCGCGGTCGTTTCGCGGTCGCCACTGTCGAGCCCAAGAAGAAGCTCGCCGAGTTTCGCGTCGATCCCGAGCACATCATTCCGGTGGGCTCGGAGATCACGGCTGATCACTTCGTGGTCGGTCAGTTCGTCGACGTGACGGGCACGACGACCGGTAAGGGCTTCGCCGGCGGCATGAAGCGCTGGAACTTTGGCGGTCTGCGGGCCAGCCATGGTGTTTCGGTCTCGCATCGCTCGATCGGCTCGACCGGTGGTCGCCAGGATCCCGGCAAGACGTTCAAGAACAAGAAGATGCCCGGGCATCTCGGTGTTGAGCGCGTGACCACGCAGAACCTGCGCATCGTGCAGACGGACGTGGAACGCGGGCTCATTCTCGTTGAGGGTGCTGTGCCGGGTGTGTCTGGCGGCTGGATTCTGGTACGTGACGCGGTGAAGCGTAAGTTGCCGAAGGAAGCGCCGCTTCCCGGGGCGTTCCGCGAGCCGAAGTCCGCGGCTGTTCCGGCGCAGGCCGAGGGACAGGAGAACGCGTGATGAAACTCGATGTGACCACGCTCGACGGCTCGGCTGCCGGCACGATCGATCTCGATGAGACGATCTTCGGTCTTGAGCCGCGCGTCGATCTTATTCATCGCTACGTGCGCTGGCAGCTCGCCAAGCGGCAGGCCGGGACTCACAAGTCCCTCGGCCGCGCCGAAATCGCTCGCACGGGCAAGAAGCTGTACCGCCAGAAGGGTACCGGCAACGCCCGCCACGGAGCGGCCCGCGCTCCGCAGTTCCGCGGCGGTGGCAAGGCCTTCGGTCCGGTCGTCCGCGATCATGCGCATGATCTGCCCAAGAAGGTGCGTGCCCTGGCGCTGCGCCACGCTCTTTCGGCGAAGGCCAAGGACGGTGCGATCGTCGTGCTCGACAAGGCCAGCGTCGCTGAGCCCAAGACCAAGGCCTTGAAGGCGAGCTTCGGTAAGCTCGGTTTCGCGAGCGTACTGGTTGTGGACGGTGCCGAGCTGGAGACGAACTTCCGCCTCGCGGCCCGCAACATCCCGAATGTTGATGTGCTGCCGGTGCAGGGCATCAACGTTTACGACATCCTGCGGCGCGAAAAGCTCGTCCTGACGAAGGCCGCCATCGACGCGTTGGAGGCGCGCTTCAAATGAGCAAGGCTCCCATCGCACTGGATCCGCGACACTATGATGTGATCGTCGGACCGGTCATCACCGAGAAGGCTACGACGGCGTCGGAGCACAACAAGGTGGTGTTCAAGGTTGCTGGCAAGGCGACCAAGCCGCAGATCAAAGCGGCTGTCGAGAAGTTGTTCGACGTTAAGGTGCTCAGCGTCAACACGCTGGTCACCAAGGGCAAGGTGAAGCGCTTCCGCAACACCCTCGGCCAGCGTTCGGACGTGAAGAAGGCGGTTGTCACCCTCGCCGAGGGTCACAGCGTCGACGTGACGACGGGCCTTTGAGGCGGGTGAAGGACTGATCCGATGGCTTTGAAATCCTTCAAACCGGTTACCCCGAGCCAGCGCCAGCTGGTGATCGTCGATCGCTCGGAGCTCTACAAGGGCAAGCCGGTCAAGACGCTGACTGAGGGCAAGTCGTCCGCAGGCGGCCGCAACAATACCGGACGGGTTACCGTCCGCTTCCGCGGTGGTGGTCATAAGCGCACCTACCGCATCATCGACTTCAAGCGTCGCGAGCGCCTGGAGCAGGCTGGCGTCGTCGATCGGGTCGAATATGATCCGAACCGCACGGCCTTCATCGCTCTCGTCAAGTACGAGGACGGCGGGCTTGCTTATATTCTCGCGCCGCAGCGCCTCGCGGTCGGCGACACGGTCGTCGCGGGCAACCAGGTCGATATCAAGCCCGGCAACGCGATGCCTCTGGCGAACATGCCGGTCGGCACGATCGTGCACAATGTCGAGCTCAAGATCGGCAAAGGCGGCGCGCTTGCTCGCTCGGCCGGTACCTACGCTCAGATCGTTGGTCGCGATCAGGGTTATGTGATCGTTCGCCTCAATTCCGGTGAGCAGCGTCTTGTTCATGGCCAGTGCTTCGCGACGGTCGGTGCCGTTTCGAACCCGGACCACATGAACACGTCGGTCGGCAAGGCTGGCCGCTCTCGCTGGCTCGGACGGCGTCCTCATAACCGCGGCGTGACCATGAACCCGATCGACCACCCGCATGGTGGTGGTGAGGGACGCACTTCGGGTGGCCGTCATCCGGTCACACCGTGGGGCAAGCCGACCAAGGGCAAGAAGACCCGCGCCAACAAGCGGACTGACAGCTTCATCGTGACGTCGCGTCACCAGCGGAAGAAGAGATAAGGGGCGGGCGATGGCACGTTCGATCTGGAAGGGCCCGTTCTTCGACGGCTACCTCCTCAAGAAGGCCGAGGCGGCGCGTGCTGCGACGCGCTCGGAAGTTATCAAGATCTGGAGCCGTCGCTCCACCATCTTGCCGCAGTTTGTGGGCCTGACCTTCGGCATCCACAACGGCCAGAAGCACATTCCCGTCTTCGTCAGCGAGGAGATGGTTGGTCACAAGTTCGGTGAATTCGCGCCGACCCGGACCTTCCATGGCCATGCCGCGGACAAGAAGGCGAAGAGGAGATAGGCATGGGCAAGCCCGCAAATCCTCGCGCGCTGAAGGACAACGAAGCGAAGGCTATTGCGCGCAATCTGCGCGTCAGCCCGCAGAAGCTCAATCTTGTTGCGGCTCTGATCCGTGGCAAGAAGGTGTCGACTGCGCTCGCGGATCTTGAGTTCAGCCGCAAGCGTATTTCTCTCGACGTCCGCAAGACGCTCGAGAGCGCCATCGCCAATGCCGAGAACAATCATGACCTCGATGTCGACGATCTCGTCGTTGCCGAGGCCTTCGTCGGCAAGGGCCTGGTGATGAAGCGTTTTCACGCTCGTGCCCGCGGCCGCGGCGTGCGTATTGAAAAGCCCTTTGCGAACCTGACCATCGTGGTTCGGGAAGTGGCGCAAGAAACCGGCCGCGGAGCCTGAGGAGAGCGCGATGGGACAGAAGGTCAATCCGATCGGTCTGCGGCTCGGCATCAACCGCACGTGGGATTCGCGTTGGTTCGCGGGCAAGATCGAATACGGCAAGCTGTTGCACGAGGACATGGCGATCCGCCGCGCTCTCATGAAGCAGCTCAAGCAGGCGGCGGTCTCCAAGATCGTCATCGAGCGGCCGCACAAGAAGTGCCGCGTCACCATCTACTCGGCGCGTCCGGGTGTGGTGATCGGCAAGAAGGGCGCCGACATCGACAAGCTGCGCAAGACCGTGGCGAAGATGACGGACGCCGATGTGGCGATCAACATCATCGAAGTCCGCAAGCCGGAAATCGATGCCAAGCTCGTCGCGGAATCGATTGCGCAGCAGCTTGAGCGCCGTGTGGCATTCCGCCGCGCCATGAAGCGTGCCGTTCAGTCGGCGATGCGTCTGGGCGCGGAAGGCATTCGTATCAACTGTTCCGGGCGTCTCGGCGGTGCCGAGATTGCGCGTATGGAATGGTACCGCGAGGGTCGCGTGCCACTTCACACCTTGCGCGCGGACGTAGATTACGGTACGGCCACGGCCTTCACGACCTACGGGACGTGTGGAATCAAGGTGTGGATCTTCAAGGGCGAAATCCTTGAGCATGATCCGATGGCTCAGGACAAGCGTATGGCCGAGGAAAGTGGCGGTCAGCGTAGTCATGGCCGTAGAGAGGCTGCGGCGTAACGCCGCTTTAGGAGGCAGAGATGCTGCAGCCCAAGAAGACCAAGTTTCGTAAGCAGTTCAAGGGCCGTATTCACGGCACCGCGAAGGGCGGTACGAACCTCGATTTCGGCCAGTTCGGTCTCAAGGCTCTCGAGCCAGAGCGCGTGACTGCCCGGCAGATCGAAGCGGCGCGACGCGCGATCACGCGTCAGATGAAGCGCCAGGGCCGCGTGTGGATCCGGATTTTCCCGGATCTTCCCGTGACCGACAAGCCGACTGAAGTGCGTATGGGTAAGGGCAAGGGCTCGCCGGAATATTGGGCGGCGCGTGTCCATCCCGGCCGCATCATGTTCGAACTCGACGGCGTGCCGGAAGAGACCGCGCGCGAGGCGCTGCGTCTTGGAGCGGCTAAGCTGCCGATCCGGACGCGCTTCATTCAGCGCATTGCGGAGTGAGTGGTAGACGATGAAAACGAAGCAGCGTTTTTCCGACCTCACCGCGATGTCGGCTGACCAGCTCCAGGACGAACTTCTGAAGCTGAAGAAAGAGCAGTTCAACCTGCGCTTTCAGCGCGCGACGGGGCAGCTCGAGAGCACGGACCGTGTGAGGGTGGTGCGTCGCGACATAGCTCGCGTCAAGACTCTTCAGCAGCAGAAGCTGGCTGAAGCTCACAAGGTTTGAGGAGGCCGCCGTGCCGAAACGTGTATTGCAGGGCGTCGTCGTCAGCGACAAGCAGGACAAGACGATCGTCGTGAAGGTCGAGCGTCGTTTTACGCATCCGCTTCTGAAGAAGACGGTGCGTCGCTCGAAGAACTACCATGCCCATGATGAGGGCAATAAGTTCAAGGTCGGTGATACGGTATGGATCGAGGAGACTCGTCCGATATCGAAACTCAAGACCTGGGTTGCCCTGGAAAACTCCGCGGCATCCTGAGCACTATTGAAGAGAGGCGAGGGGACCGAAAGATCCCCGTCAGTCGTAGTCCGGCAGTGTGAGCTGCCGGAAACCGGTCTGAGACAGAGAAAGGATCGTTGCCATGATCCAGATGCAGACGAATCTTGACGTTGCCGACAATTCCGGCGCCCGTCGCGTCATGTGTATCAAGGTCTTGGGTGGCTCGAAGCGTAAGTACGCCGGCGTTGGCGACATCATCGTGGTGTCCGTCAAGGAGGCTATTCCGCGTGGCCGTGTGAAGAAGGGTGACGTGATGAAGGCGGTGGTCGTTCGCACCGCCAAGGACATCCGTCGTGCCGATGGTTCTGTGATTCGTTTCGATCGCAACGCTGCTGTGCTGATCAACAATCAGAAAGAGCCGGTTGGAACACGTATCTTCGGGCCGGTTCCGCGCGAGCTGCGCGCCAAGAACCACATGAAGATCATCTCGCTCGCGCCGGAGGTGTTGTGATGGCCGCGAAGATCAAGAAGGGCGACAAGGTCGTCGTTCTCACCGGCCGCGACAAGGGCAAGTCGGGCGAGGTGGTGCAGGTTCTTCCCAAGGAAGAGCGCGCGCTGGTGCGCGGCGTGAACCTGGTGAAGCGCCACCAGCGGCAGACGGCGAACGCCGAGGGCGGCATCATTTCCAAGGAAGCGCCGCTCCATCTGTCGAATATTGCGCTGGCGGACCCCAAGGACGGCAAGGCTACGCGCGTTGGCTTCAAGACTTTGGACGACGGGCGCAAGGTGCGTGTCGCCAAGCGTTCGGGAGAACTGATCGATGGCTGAGGCTGCTCAGGATCTCGGCGTCGGCTATGTGCCGCGCCTCAGGAAGCACTACGACGAGGTCGTTCGCGAGAAGCTCGTCGAGGAGTTCGGCTACAAGAACCGGATGCAGGTTCCGACGATCGAGAAGATCGTTCTGAACATGGGCGTCGGTGAAGCTGTCAACGACTCCAAGAAGGCAACGGTGGCGGCGGGTGATCTGGCGCTTATCGCCGGTCAGAAGCCCGTCGTAACCCGGGCCCGCAAGGCTATCGCGACCTTCAAGGTTCGCGAGAACATGCCGATCGGCGCCAAGGTGACGCTGCGCAAGGAGCGGATGTACGAGTTCATCGATCGTCTGGTGACGATCGCTCTGCCTCGCGTCCGGGACTTCCGTGGCCTCAATCCGAAGTCTTTCGACGGCCGTGGCAATTATGCTCTCGGGATCAAGGAGCACATCGTGTTCCCCGAGATCAACTACGATCGTGTCGAGCAGATCTGGGGTATGGACATCATCGTCTGCACCTCGGCGAAGACCGATGATGAAGCGCGTGCGCTTCTCAAGCACTTCAACTTCCCGTTCCGGCAGTGAGCTTGTTCTCATACGCGGACACCGGAGATCAATATGGCTAAGAAGAGTTCAATCGAGAAGAACAAGCGGCGCGAGCGGCTTGTGAAGCAGTATGCGGGCAAGCGCGCGCGTCTGAAGGCCATCGCCAACGACCAGTCGAAGTCGCCGGAAGAGCAGTTCGAGGCTCGCCTCAAGCTGGCCGAGCTGCCGCGCAACGCCAATCCGACGCGCGTTCGCAACCGCTGCGAAGTCACAGGGCGCCCGCGCGCTTTCTATCGTAAGCTCAAGATGTCGCGTATCGCGCTTCGCGAGCTGGGCTCGCAGGGGCTTGTCCCCGGCTTGGTCAAGTCGAGCTGGTAAGGGAGGATCTGCGATGTCGATCAATGATCCGCTAGGCGATATGCTCACCCGTATCCGCAACGCGCAGATGCGCCGTCGCGGCAAGGTGGGAACGCCGGGTTCCAAGCTGCGTGCACGCGTTCTCGATGTGCTCCAGCAGGAAGGTTATATCCGCGGCTACTCGACCACCGAGTATGGCAATGGCCGTACCGAGTTCGAGATCGAGCTGAAGTACTTCGACGGTACGCCGGTGATCCGTTCGATCCAGCGCGTGTCGAAGCCAGGCCGCCGCGTTTATGCCTCTGTCGATAACATGCCGCGCGTTGCGGATGGTCTCGGCATCACCATTCTCTCCACGCCGCGCGGCGTGATGGCTGATCATCAGGCCCGGGAGAATAACGTGGGCGGCGAAGTGCTCTGCAAGATCTTCTGATCGAGCGGCACTGACAAACCACGGGAAAGACCATCATGTCTCGTATCGGTAAGAAACCAGTTCCTGTCCCGGCCGGCGTCACGGCGACGGTCGATGGGCAGACTGTCAAGGTCAAGGGCGCGAAGGGCGAGCTGTTCTTCGTTGTTCCCGACGATGTGTCCGTCGTGTTGAACAATGGCGAGGTCAAGGTCGACCCGCGTGACGAAACCAAGCGTGCTCGCGCGCTGTGGGGGATGTCGCGCAGCCAGGTCGAGAACTTGGTGACCGGCGTGTCGAAGGGCTTCGAGAAGAAGCTCGAGATCACCGGCGTCGGCTACAAGGCTGCCATTGCCGGCAAGATTCTCAAGCTGTCGCTCGGCTACAGCCATGACGTCGACTTCGAGATCCCCGACGGGCTGACGATCACGACGCCGAAGCCGACGGAAATTGTCGTTGCTGGCATCGATAAGCAGAAGGTCGGCCAGGCGGCGGCTGAGATCCGCGAGTTCCGCGGCCCCGAGCCCTATAAGGGCAAGGGCGTGAAATACGCCGGTGAGTTCATCTTCCGCAAGGAAGGCAAGAAGAAGTAAGGGGCCACCATGGCGGAGAAACTCGGAACCACTGAGCGTCGTAAGGCGCGTGTTCGCCGCGCTTTGCGCGCTGCTGCGAACGGACGGCCGCGTTTGTCGGTGCATCGCACCTCGAAACAGATCTACGTCCAGGTGATCGACGATGTGGCCGGCCGTACGCTGGCGGCAGCGTCTTCCTTGGAGAAGGCTGTGCGCGAGCAGCTGAAGAGCGGCGCCAACGTCGAGGCTGCGGCCGCGATTGGTAAGCTCATCGCAGAGCGTGCCGTTGCCGCTGGCGTCAAGGATGTCATCTTCGATCGCGGCGCTTTCATCTATCACGGGCGGGTCAAGGCTTTGGCCGAGGCCGCACGCGAAGGCGGCTTGAGCTTTTAATTTGACTTATTCAGGTCCGCCGCGTCACCGGGGCTTGTGCGAAAGCAGGCAACCGGTTACGCGGTGGTCTTGTTTTTGGGAATCGCGGATCGTGTTCTGGCGCGCTTCCCGGGTTTGAAAGCGGCGGATTTGGTGTGGTTCGAAGCGAGCAGGGCCGCCGCCCTGCGAAAGTGGAGACAGAGGTATGGCGAGAGACCGTCAGCAGCCGCGTGACCGTGAGGAGCGCGACAGCGAGTTTGTAGATCGGTTGGTGCACATCAACCGCGTTGCCAAGGTCGTGAAGGGTGGCCGCCGTTTCGGCTTCGCTGCCCTCGTGGTGATCGGTGACCAGAAGGGCCGGGTCGGTTTCGGCCACGGCAAGGCCCGCGAAGTTCCGGAAGCTATCCGCAAGGCCACTGAAGCGGCCAAGCGCTCTCTCGTGCGCATCCCGCTGAAGGAAGGCCGTACGCTGCATCATGACGTGGCCGGCCGTTGGGGCGCGGGCAAGGTGATCCTGCGTGCAGCGCCTGCCGGTACCGGCATCATCGCCGGTGGCCCGATGCGCGCGGTCTTCGAGACGCTCGGTATGCACGACGTCGTCGCGAAATCGCTCGGTTCTTCGAACCCATACAACCTGGTGCGCGCCACGATCGACGCGCTGAAGCGTGAAGATAGCCCGCGTTCCGTTGCGGCCCGCCGTGGCCTCAAGGTGTCCGCCCTCCAGTCCCGTCGTCGCGATGCTGATATGAGCGACGCGGCCGGCGCCGAAGCGTGAGGAGGCTTGAACAATGGCTCAATCCTCTCAGAAGAAGACCGTCACGGTCGAGCAGATCGGTAGTCCGATCCGCCGCGTGGCCGCGCAGCGCGCAACGCTGATCGGCCTTGGTCTCAACAAGCTTCACCGTCGTTCGGTGCTCGAGGACACACCGGCTGTCCGCGGGATGATCGACAAGGTTCGTCACCTCGTGCGCGTCGTTGACGACGCGCCGGCAGCACGGTGAGGAGAATGTCGATGAAACTTACAGACATTCGCGATAATCCCGGCGCAACTAAGGGCCGCATGCGTGTCGGCCGTGGTATCGGTTCGGGCAAGGGCAAGACCGGCGGCCGTGGCGTCAAGGGTCAGAAGTCCCGTTCAGGCGTTGCGATCAAGGGCTTCGAGGGTGGGCAGATGCCTATCCATCGTCGTCTCCCGAAGCGCGGTTTCTGGAATCCCTTCCGGCGGGACCTCAACGAGGTTAACGTCGGCCGGGTGCAGGCAGCCGTCGACGCGGGCAAGCTCGATGTGGCGAGCCCCGTGACTCTGGATGTCCTGATCGCAGCGGGCGTCGTTTCCAAGGCGCGCGACGGGGTCAAGATCCTGGGGCAGGGCGAGCTTACGTCGAAGCTTATCTTCGAGGTGGCCGGTGCATCGAAGTCAGCGATCGCCGCCATCGAGAAGGTTGGCGGCTCGGTGAAAATTCTGAGCGCTGCTGCACCTGCAGAAGCGTAGGCGAACCCCTATCTAAGCCAGTGGCGGCGGGGCACCCTTACTGGGAGCTGGCGTCGCCACGAAGCCTTTGCGGGATTGATCATCGATGGCGTCGGCAGCTGAACAGCTTGCAGCAAATCTAAATTTCGGGGCTCTGGCGAAGGCCGAGGAACTCAAGAAGCGCATCTGGTTTACGCTGGGTGCGCTTCTCGTGTATCGGCTGGGTACCTATATCCCGCTTCCCGGCATCAATCCGGAGGCGGTCGCGGAGCTCTTCCGCCAGACGCAGGGCGGCGTCCTGGGGCTGTTCAACATGTTCTCGGGCGGAGCGGTTAGCCGTATGGCTATCTTCTCGCTGAACATCATGCCCTATATCTCGGCATCGATTATCATCCAGCTGCTGACCAGCGTCGTTCCCACGCTCGAGGCTCTCAAGAAGGAGGGCGAGCAGGGACGCAAGGTCATCAATCAGTATACCCGCTATCTCACCGTCATTCTTGCGGTCTTCCAGGCCTATGGAATTTCGATCGGCCTCGAGGGCTCGGGAAACATGGTTGCCGAGCCGGGGATGTTCTTCCGGATCACGACGGTCATCACCTTGACCGGCGGCACCATGTTCCTGATGTGGCTCGGTGAGCAGATCACCTCGCGCGGCATCGGCAACGGGACGTCGCTGATCATCTTCGCGGGCATCGTCGCGGAACTGCCGCAGGCGATCGCCGGAACGCTTGAGCTCGGCCGTCAAGGCGCGGTCTCGACCGGCCTTATCCTCGGCGTCATCGTGATGGCAGTCGCCTGTATCGCGCTGATCGTCTACATGGAGCGTGCCCAGCGCCGCCTGCTGATCAACTATCCGAAGCGCCAGGTCGGCAACAAGCTGTATGAGGGGCAGAGCTCTTTCCTGCCGCTCAAGTTGAATACGGCCGGCGTCATTCCGCCTATTTTTGCTTCGTCGCTGCTTTTGTTGCCCACCACCTTCGCGAGCTTCTCCCAGGCGCAGGGCGGGGGGACGGGCATTCTGGCGACTCTCTCGACCTATCTGGCGCACGGTCGTCCGCTCTATATGATCCTGTATGTGCTGTTGATCGTGTTCTTCGCGTTCTTCTATACGGCGATCGTGTTCAACCCGAACGAGACGGCGGACAACCTCAAGAAGCACGGCGGCTTCATCCCCGGTATCCGACCTGGCGACCGCACGGCGCATTACATCGACTACGTGCTTACGCGCATCACCGTGGTCGGTGCGGCCTACCTCGCTTTGATCTGCTTGATCCCTGAAGTCCTGATTTCCTATGCGGCGCTTCCCTTCTATTTTGGTGGCACATCGCTGCTGATTGTGGTCAGCGTCACGATGGATACGGTGGCGCAGGTGCATGGGCATCTGTTGGCCCATCAGTATGAGGGGCTGATCAAGAAGTCGAAGTTGAAGGGGGCAAGGCGCAAATGAGACTGATCCTACTCGGACCGCCCGGTGCCGGTAAGGGCACGCAGGCGGCGCGTCTGGTGGAACGCCACGGTATTCCGCAGCTGTCGACGGGGGACATGCTGCGGGCGGCGGTCGCCGCCAAAACACCCGTCGGCCTGCAGGCGAAGGAGTTGATGGATCAGGGGGCTCTTGTCCCTGACGATCTCGTCGTTTCGATCGTCGCCTCGCGTATCGAGGAACCGGACGCGCGCAAAGGTTTCATCCTCGACGGTTTTCCGCGAACGGTCGGGCAGGCTGACGCCCTCGACCGCATGCTCGAACAGAAAGACATGCAGCTCGATGCCATCATCGAGTTGAAGGTCGACGAGGGTATTCTCGTCGACCGGATCGTTCGGCGTGCCAAGGAAGCCGAGGAGCGGGGCGAACCCGTGCGTCGCGACGACAATCCCGAAGTTTTTCGGACGAGGCTTGAGGCCTACCGGCAACAGACGGCGCCGCTGACCGACTATTATGGCCGCAAGGGCACCTTGCGCACCGTGGACGGAATGGCGCCTATCGATGATGTCACCACAGCGATTCGCACGATCGTGGGCGGCTGAATTCGATAGATAAGGTTGACGAAACTTGTATGAACGCCTAAAGACAGGAATCTGCCGACGTTAGTCTGTGACCGAGCCGGTGTCCTGGGCAAAGGGGTGCCGGCCGGTGTTGTCGTGTGGGCCGTTCGCAAGACTATTCCTCCGGGGCGTCCCGGAGTTGGCACATTATCGAACCGCATGAAGCTCCGGCTTCGATGTTAAGGGTTGAGGAGACTGGAACGTGGCCCGTATCGCAGGCGTCAACATTCCGACGAACAAGCGCGTGGTTATCGCGCTGCAGTATATTCATGGCATCGGTGCCAGGAAGGCGCAGGAGATCAGCGACAAGGTCGGCATTCCGGCTGATCGTCGCGTGAACCAGCTGACCGACCAGGAAGTACTGCAGATCCGCGAGACCATCGACCGTGACTACCTGGTCGAAGGCGATCTTCGTCGCGATGTGTCGATGAACATCAAGCGGCTTATGGACTTGGGTTGCTACCGTGGCCTGCGTCATCGTCGCAGCCTTCCGGTGCGCGGCCAGCGCACGCATACCAATGCGCGCACCCGCAAGGGCAAGGCCAAGCCGATCGCCGGCAAGAAGAAGTAATCGGTTGCGAGCGCGCTGCTCGTCTGTCGATTAGGTCGGTTGACCCCAGGCCCTCATGGTGTCTGGGGTGGTTGTTATGATTGCCGGGTGTTCCGGCATTTATCCCGAGCGCCTGGGATCACGGGCGCGCTTGAAGGATTGGATAGAAGAGACAATGGCAAGAGAAGTCGCCCGCGTCCGCCGTCGCGAACGCAAGAACATCGTGTCTGGCGTCGCCCATGTGATCGCCTCGTTCAACAACACGATGATCACCATCACCGATGCTCAGGGCAATACCATTTCGTGGTCGTCCGCCGGTTCGATGGGTTTCAAGGGATCCCGCAAGTCGACACCCTACGCCGCTCAGGTCGCAGCTGAAGACGCGGCGCGCAAGGCTGCGGAGCACGGCATGCGTATGCTTGAGGTCGAGGTGTCCGGTCCCGGTTCGGGACGTGAGTCGGCGCTCCGTGCGCTGCAGTCGGTTGGCTTCACAGTCACTTCGATCCGTGACGTCACGCCGATTCCGCATAACGGTTGCCGTCCGCGCAAGCGTCGTCGCGTCTGACGCGGTCGCAGGCGTATCGCTTTCGATCGAGCCGGGCGTCATATCGGGCGGACCCGGCTTTCCTCGGATATGATATGTCGCAGGCCGGTGAATTCATGCGGTTTCGGATTTCGGTCAAACTTGACTGGCTTTCGGACCGCCAAGGCAGTGCAGACTGTCGCATAACGTTGGCTTTGATCAGACGGAGCGATTGGATGGCGCCGTTTGATCTTTGGACTGGCATGAGGTGCGGTCGTGATCCAGAAGAATTGGCAAGAACTGATCAAGCCGAGCAAGCTTGACGTCACCCCCGGAGACGATCCGAAGCGGATTGCGACCGTGGTCGCCGAGCCGCTGGAACGCGGGTTCGGTCTGACACTCGGAAATGCCTTGCGCCGGGTTCTGTTGTCGTCGCTGCAGGGCGGCGCCGTGACCGCCGTCCATATCGACGGCGTGCTGCACGAGTTTTCATCGATCGCTGGTGTTCGTGAGGACGTCACTGACATCGTCCTGAACATCAAGATGATTTCGATCAAGATGCAGGGCGAGGGTCCGAAGCGCATGGCTCTGCGCAAGCAGGGACCGGGGCCGGTCTTCGCTGGCGATATCGCGACTGTCGGCGACGTGCAGATCCTCAATCCGGAGCTCGTGCTGTGCACGCTCGACGACGGCGCCGAGATCCGCATGGAGTTCACGGTCAATACCGGCAAGGGCTATGTCGCTGCCGAGCGTAACCGTCCTGAGGACGCGCCGATCGGCCTCATCGCCGTCGATGCGTTGTACAGCCCCGTCAAGAAGGTCTCCTACCGGGTCGAGAACACCCGTGAGGGCCAGATCCTCGACTATGACAAGCTGACCATGACGGTCGAGACGAATGGCTCGGTTTCGGCCGAGGACGCGGTCGCCTATGCGGCCCGTATTCTTCAGGACCAGCTCGCGGTCTTCGTGAATTTCGAGGAGCCGCGTCGCGAGGAGACCTCGATCTCCACGCCGCAGCTGCCCTTCAACCCGGCTCTCCTCAAGAAGGTGGACGAGTTGGAGCTGTCAGTGCGCTCCGCGAACTGCCTGAAGAACGACAACATCGTCTACATCGGCGACCTGATCCAGAAGACGGAAGCCGAGATGCTGCGGACGCCGAACTTCGGCCGCAAGTCTCTGAACGAGATCAAGGAAGTGCTGGCCTCGATGGGTCTGCATCTCGGCATGGAAGTCACCGGCTGGCCGCCGGACAACATCGAAGAGCTCGCGAAGCGCTTCGAAGAGCACTACTGATCACATCGGAGCCGGCCTCAGGCCGGCTCCGTCATGAAGCACGCTGCCGGGGCCTGACAGATGGGCTCGCGGGTATCAGCAGCGGCCGTTCCGTGGCACGGCGGCCGTACAAACTAAGGAGTTGCCAGATGCGTCACGGTTTCGCTCACCGCCGGTTCAACCGCTCCGTCGAGCACCGCAAGGCGATGTTCGCCAACATGTCCGCCGCGCTGATCAAGCACGAGCAGATCGTCACCACGCTGCCGAAGGCCAAGGATCTGCGTCCGGTGGTCGAGAAGCTCATCACGCTCGGCAAGCGCGGCGATCTGCATGCGCGCCGCCAGGCGATCGCTCAGGTCCGTGACGTGGCTTTGGTGAAGAAGCTGTTCGAGGTGCTTGGCCCGCGCTACAAGGAGCGCAATGGCGGCTACACCCGCGTGCTCAAGGCCGGCTTCCGTTATGGCGATGGCGCCCCGATGGCCGTGATCGAGTTTGTTGATCGCGACGTCGATGCGAAGGGTCTGGATTCCGGACCGTCGCAGAAGAACGAGGTCGAGAGCGACGCTGCGTGATCCGTATCGGATAGCAGATTGATCGGGAGGGCGGCTTCGAGCCGCCCTTTTGCTTTTCGGCGACCATATCGCGCAGGGGTGCCGCCGGACGGGGGAACACCGCATGAGCCTCAATCGTCGGTCATTGATGGCCGCTTCGGCTTTCTTCGGACTCGTATGGGTCGCGCGGGGCCTTGCGGCGGGCAGCGCTCCGGACGCACGCGCGGCAGCGAGAGATGTGATGACCGAGCGTTTTCTGGAGGCCGCCACCCGCGGCGATGCCGAGACTGTGCGCCGTCTGATCGGTGAGGGCGTCGCGGTTGACAGCCGCGATGGCCGGGGACGCACGGCGCTGCTCATCGCCACGATCGCCGACAAGCCCGAGATCGCACGTCTCCTGATCGCATCAGGCGCCGATGTGAACGCGCAGGACGACCAACGGGACAGTCCCTATCTTTATGCGGGGGCGGCGGGTCGGCTGGAAATTCTCAAGATGACATTGGCGTCGGGCGCCAATTTAAAAAGCACGAATCGCTACGGCGGTACCGCGCTGATTCCGGCCTGCGAGCGCGGTCATGTGGCCGTGGTGAAGCTGCTGCTCGATAGCGGCGTCGATGTGGACCATGTCAATCGGCTCGGCTGGACGGGCCTGCTCGAGGCGGTGATCCTCGGCAGCGGTGGTCCGGCGCATGTGGAGATCGTGCGCCTGCTCCTCGACAAGGGGGCGGACGTCAATCTCGCGGACCGCGACGGGGTAACAGCCTTGCAGCATGCGCGGCGCAAGGGCCAGGCTGAGGTCGTGCGGCTTCTCGAGCGCGCGGGAGCACGGTGATGGCGCGGTGAGGCGTGGACGGAAACGCCACGCTGCCGCGCTTTGCGCGTAATCTCGGAGCAGCTTATAGCTCTGGCACGACAACAGGAATTTTTGCCGATGCTTCGTACGTTCACTTGCGCTTCAGCGCTCGCCTTGCTGCTGACTTCGTTGCCGGCGGTGGCCCAGCAGCGCGCGGTGCCCGAGAGCCGCGCCCAGGTGCAGTTCTCGCTGTCGCCCGTGGTCAAGCAGGTGACCCCCGCCGTGGTCAATGTCTATGGCGCGCGGGTTGAAAAGCGGCCGCAGAATCCCTTCTTCGACGATCCCTTCTTCCGCCGTTTCTTCGGTGACGACGGTTTCGGGGTGCCGCAGGATCGGGTGCAACGCTCGCTCGGTTCGGGGGTGATCGTCGATGCGAACGGGCTCGTCATCACCAACAACCACGTCATCGAGAATATGACTGAGGTCAAGGTTGCTCTGGCGGACAAGCGCGAGTTCGAGGCGGAGATCGTGCTGCGGGACCCGCGTAGTGATCTCGCCGTTCTGCGGATGAAGGGCAAGGGGCCGTTCCCCACCGCGCCACTGGGCAGTGACGACACCATGGAAGTGGGCGATTTCGTCATCGCCATCGGCAATCCCTTCGGTGTCGGCCAGACCGTCACCCAGGGCATCGTCTCGGCGCTCGCCCGCACACAGGTGGGCATCAGCGATTTCCAGTCCTTCATCCAGACCGACGCCGCGATCAATCCCGGCAATTCCGGCGGGCCCCTTGTGGACGCAACCGGACATGTGATCGGCATCAACACCGCGATCTTCTCGCGCTCGGGCGGCAGCATGGGCATCGGCTTCGCCGTGCCGGCGGCGATGGTACGCACGGTCCTCGCCTCCGCCAGGGAAGGCGGCAAGTCGGTGCGGCGTCCCTGGTTCGGCGGGCGGCTGCAGACGGTCTCGGCTGACATCGCCGAGAGCATGGGCATGGACCGGCCGACCGGCGCGCTTGTGGTCTCGACCCAACCCAATAGTCCGGCGGGTGCCGCAGGCCTCAAGACAGGCGACGTGATCGTCGCGGTCGACGGGCAGCCTGTCGAGGATCCGGACGGCTTCGGATACCGCTTCGCCACCCGGCCCCTGGGCGGCCACGCCAGCCTTACCATCCTGCGGGGTGGCAAGCGCTCGGATGTCTCCTTGGAACTCGCGGCGGCTCCCGAGAAGCCCGCCCGGGATCCGATGACGATCGACAGCAATTCACCGCTGCGTGGCGCGACGATCGTCAATCTGTCCCCGGCTGTCGCGGAGGAACTGTCCGTGCAGGGACTGGGCAAGGGCGTCGTGCTTCAGGAGCTCGAGCAAGGCTCGGCGGCGCAACGGCTCGGCTTTCAGGTCGGAGACGCGGTTCTCGCGGTCAACGGCAACGAGGTCGAGACGACGCGCGACCTTGACAAGGCGATGCGCAGCCGCCCGAATTACTGGCAGATCACCATCAACCGCAAGGGACAGGTGCTCACCACCATGTTCGGCGGCTGATCCGCAAGCCGCTGGACTCGCCATGGGGACTGGGACGTAGATCCATGTCTGATCTCTTCGCATCAGCGGGCCTCGACCGCGGCGCGCCACGGCCGCTGGCAGATCGCCTGCGTCCGCAGCGCCTGAGCGAGGTCGTCGGCCAGGATCATCTCGTCGGGCCGGATGGTGCACTGACGCGCCTGCTACGGTCGGGCTCGATCGGCAGCCTCATCTTCTGGGGGCCGCCGGGGACGGGCAAGACGACGGTGGCGCGGCTCCTGGCCCATGAGACGGACCTCGTCTTCGAGCCCATGTCGGCGATCTTTTCAGGCGTCGGAGACCTGAAGAAGACCTTCGATGTCGCGCGCGGTCGCCGCGCGGTCGGGCAGGGCACGCTGCTTTTTGTCGACGAGATCCACCGCTTCAACCGGGCGCAACTCGATGCCTTCCTGCCGGTCATGGAGGATGGCACGATCACTCTCGTCGGCGCGACGACGGAGAACCCCTCCTTCGAGTTGAATGCCGCGCTTTTGTCACGGGCACGAGTGATGACCTTCCGCGCCCTTGATGAGAATGCGATTCAGGGATTGCTCGCAAGGGCCGAAGAAATCGAGGGAAAACCGCTCCCGCTCGACGAGGGCGCAAGGCTCGCGCTGGTCCATATGGCCGATGGCGATGGCCGGGCGTCGCTGACTCTCGCCGAGGAAATCTGGCGCGCCGCCGGTGAGGGCGAGGTGTTCACGGCCGCCGCGCTTCAGGAGGTGGTGCAGCGCCGGGCGCCGATCTACGACAAGGCGCAGGAGGGGCACTACAACCTCATCTCCGCGCTGCACAAGACCATCCGCGGGTCGGACCCGGATGCCGCGCTCTACTACCTCGCGCGCATGCTCGATGCGGGTGAGGATCCGTTGTTCCTCGCCCGTCGGCTGGTGCGCATGGCGGTGGAGGATATCGGCCTCGCCGACCCGCAGGCGCTCGTCGTCGCCAATGCAGCGAAGGATGCCTATGATTTTCTCGGCACGCCTGAAGGTGAGCTCGCGCTCGCGCAGACGGTGATCTATCTGGCGACCGCGCCGAAATCGAATGCCGCCTACAAGGCCTTCAGCGCCGCCAAGGCCGTCGCGAAGCAGGGTGGCTCGCTGATGCCGCCCAAGGTCATTCTCAATGCGCCGACCCGCTTCATGAAAGGCGAGGGCTACGGCGCGGGCTATGCCTATGATCATGACGAGCCCGATGCTTTCTCAGGCCAGGACTATTGGCCCGAGGCGCTCGGGCGCCAGCATTTCTACGAGCCCGTCGAGCGTGGCTTCGAGCGGGAGATCCGCAAGCGGCTCGACTGGTGGGAGAAGCTCAGGGCCGAGCGGCGGGGTGAATAGACACTAGCAATGTCGTGCCCAAATCAAGCCCTGTAACACCTGATTCCTGGCTTCCAGCGCGTCGATCTCGGCTTTCTCGTAGCTCTTCAGATCCACGAAGAACAGAGACGGCGGGAAAACCAGGGCTCCTGCAGCGCCCGCGATTGCATTCTTGCCGTTGTTGGAGGCTCTTTCGTTGCTCTTGGAGGCGATCTGCGTGACATTGGCCTGATGCTCGGCCAAGAGAACGGGACATGAGGCTACGGCATCCCCGGGCGAAGATGCCGCCACGGGGTGGGCTTCGCGCCCTCCACAGCCGGCGAGCACAATTGCTGTTATCATAATCGCGATGAACTTCATGAGAGCAATCCATAAAAAATTGATGCTCCATGGATCACAGCGATGGTCTCACGTCGACGCACTGAACGTGGGGAAGCTTGTGTTTGGTGCCTTGCTTGTGTTGCTGGCCGTCGCCCTTCAGGAGCGCTAAATGAAGAACGGCGTTACGTTGATCTAGGGCTTTTCATGCAATCGCTGCTGCTGGTGTTTATGGGGGCTGGGCTCGGTGGATGCCTCCGGCATGTCGTCAATACCGGCGTCGGCCGGCTTCTTGGGGCGCATTTTCCCTGGGGGATTTTCGTCATCAATGTGACGGGATCGCTCGCCATGGGGCTTGTCGCCGGCTGGCTGGCCTTTAAAACGCAGGTGGGATGGTCGCAGCCCTGGCGTTTGTTCATGGCAACCGGCGTGTTGGGCGGCTATACGACTTTTTCGTCCTTTTCCCTCGACGCCGTGCTGCTATGGGAGCGGGGTGAGTGGATCCCTGCCCTGGGCTATGTCCTGGGCTCTGTTGTAATATCGATTCTGGCGCTCGCTGCGGGGCTTGCCATTGTCCGGAACCTTGCGTGAGAAGCTTTCCATGAGTGAGAACAAGGGCAGGCCGCCGCGCGGCCGCAGTGGTGGTCCGAAGGGGCAGGGTGGCGGTGCCGCCTCCGGGCGTATGTCCCCCCCGAGAAGTGGCGCTCCAAAGGGCGCTTATGCCCCCAAGGGGCCATCCGCATCCAGAGGACCATCCGCGCCCAAACGGGCTCCAGCCGCGAAAGACGCGGCCGGTGGCCAGCAGCGTTTCGGTCGCTCCACTGAGAGGGGGAGCGGACCGCGGGAGAGCTATGGCGAGGCTGAAGCCTTCGAAGCGGTTGCGATGAAGCCGCGCCAGCGTTCCTCCCGGCCATCGGGTAACGGGCCAGGGCCGGCGGCGGGCGATCGTCGCTTGCGTTCCGCGAGTGATGGGGCAGCGGGTTCGGCGAAGCGCGGTCATGGCGATGGCGCCGAGACGGTGCGGGAGCGTCGCCCGCGTGATGAGAAAGCCGCCCGCAAGGCGCCGGCCCAGGCGCGGGCAGCCTCTGTCGCCTCCAATGTCTCGCCCAAGCAGAAACAGAAGGCGGAAGCCACCGAGACCCTGGCGACCGGCGTGCAGACGCTCGTCGTGACACCGGATGAGGCGGATATGCGGGTCGACCGCTTCCTGGTCGCGCGCTTCCCGCAACTCGCCTTCACCCATATCCAGCGCATTGTGCGAAAGGGCGAGCTGCGGATCGACGGCAAGCGTGCCAAGCCCAACGAGAGGCTCGCTTCAGGCCAATCCGTCCGCATCCCGCCGCTCAAGATCGAGGAGCGCAAGGCGCCTGTCCGCGCTGCGGGGCGTGATCAGGAGGACGCGGAGTTCCTGAAGTCCATCACGCTGTATGAAGACAGCGACGTGATGGTTCTGAACAAGCCGATGGGGTTGGCTGTCCAGGGTGGCTCCGGCACCACGCGGCATGTTGATGGCCTGCTTGAGGCCCTGCGTGACGCCGATGGCCAGAAGCCCCGCCTCGTGCACCGTCTCGACAAGGACACCGCCGGCTGCCTCGTCATCGCCAAGACGCGGCTTGCGGCGGCCACGCTCGCCAAGACCTTCCGGTCGCGCTCAGCCCGCAAGATCTATTGGGCCCTGGTGGCCGGCGTGCCGCGCGTGAAGCAGGGCCGCATTTCCACCTATCTGGCCAAGGAGGAAGCTCTCGACGGCGATGCCCGCATGCGCGTCGCGCGGCACGGAGACGACGGCGCCAGCCACGCGGTCACTTACTACGCCCTGGTGGACACCATGGCGCAGAAGCTCGCCTGGCTCTCTCTGAAGCCCGTCACTGGGCGCACGCACCAGCTGCGCGCGCATACCGCCCATATCGGCCATCCCATCGTCGGCGATCCCAAATATTTCGAGATTGAGAACTGGGAACTGCCCGGCGGGATCCAGAAGAAGCTTCATCTGCTGGCGCGGCGCATCGTCATTCCGCATCCGCGCACCGGCAAACCCATCGATGTCACGGCGCCTCTGCCGCCGCATATGCAGCAGACGTGGAACCTGCTGGGCTTCGACACCAGCCTCTACGATCCGATCGTTGACGCGCCGGAGGAGTAAGCCGTGCGGCTGCGTTTGGCAGTCTCTTGACCTTCCCACGGGGGAAGCCGTGACCTGAGCGGGACTCGGTAATGCCAGACGGCGTTTCCGCAGGCTACGGGAGACACGGATGTCCTTTCAATCGCAGTTCATTGCCGCCGCCGCCATCCTCGCAACGCTGGCCGTGCAGCCCGCGCTTGCGCAGTCAGCCAATCCCCATGCGGGCCATGGCGCGCCTGTGCAGGCTGCCCCTGCCGCGTCGTCTTCCACGAAAGCCTATGAGGCGGCCAATGCCGCGATGCATGGCGCGATGAACATTCCCTACACCGGAAATGCGGACGTCGATTTCGTCCGCCAGATGATCCCGCATCACGAAGGCGCCGTGGCCATGGCGAAGATCGTGCTGGAGCACGGCAAGGATCCACAGATCCGCAAGCTCGCCGAGGAGATCGTCGCCGCGCAGGACAAGGAAATCGCCTTCATGCAGGGCTGGCTCGCCAAACAGGGCAAGTGACGACCCGACACGGCAAGTGACGACCCGACAGAGCAAGTGTGACGGTTGAGGCGAACCGCACAAGCGCTCCAGCCAGGTCGGCGGGGTGTTTTTTCGCAGGCGGTCTCCCGTGCACCTCCTGCGGACGCTTCTTGGCCAACAGGGGAGATCGCGGTTAAAGAGAGGGATGTCGTCAGCCTCGCGCCGATAAGGAAGAGCCTCCCCATGCCGTCTGAATCGCCTTCCCCCGCTCTCCCGAAGCGCTTCTACACCGTGGCCGGCGTGGACGCGCGGCCGGACGGTTTCGCGCTGGTGCTCGACGGACGCGGCGCGCGGACGCCCGGGCGCAAGCCGCTCCAGTTTCCGACGCAGGCCATGGCCGACGCGATCGCCGCTGAATGGGCCGCGCAGGATGGCGTCATCGATCCGCGCCGGATGCCGCTGACGCGGCTCGCCAATTCGGCGATCGACGGAGTGGCGGAGAATGGCGAGGCGGTCGCTGACGAAATTGTCCGCTATGCAGGCTCCGATCTCCTCTGCTACCGCGCCGACCACCCGGAGAAACTCGTCGCGCGGCAGGCGGCGTTGTGGGACCCGGTGCTCGCTTGGGCCAGGCAAGAGCTGGGCGCGCGGTTTATTCTCGCCGAGGGGGTGGTGCATGTGGAGCAGCCGGCCGCCGCGCTCGATGCGGTGGCGGCGCGCGTGCAACGCTATCCCGGGCCCTTCGCTTTGGCCGCGCTCAATGTGATGACGACGCTCAGCGGCTCGGTGCTGCTGGCGCTGGCCGTCGCCGAGGGGCATCTGTCGCCGGCCGAGGCCTGGACGGCCGCCCATGTGGACGAGGATGCACAGATCGAAGTCTGGGGCGAGGATGAGGAAGCCAGCGCCCGCCGCGAAGCGCGCTGGCTCGACTTCGCCGCTGCCGCCCGCCTGTTCGCGCTGTAACAGATGTGATCAGGGCCAGCCCGGCGGCGTGTCGGCGAAGGCCTGGGTCCTGAGATAGGCGAGCAGCCTCCGGCGAAAAGCCGTGAAGGCCGGCGACAACGGCGGGGGCTCCTGCAAGGCATGAGGCGAGGGCATGGCGTCGGCCGCCCAGGGTGTGGCCGCGAAGGCCTCCCGATAGATCCGCGCGAAGCGGTCCTCGCCCGCCCAGTCCGGGAAATGCCAGGGCTTCGGATGATTGACGAAATGCATTACCACCGGCGCGATCAGGGCCTCGAGATCGAGAAGCTGGAAGTCCCCCATGAAGTTGTAGCGGGGTGAGACGGCAAGCCAGTTGTCCCGCAGCACCGCGTTGAGGGCGCTCTGGTCGTGGAACAGGCAGCGCGCGGGCTCGGCCGCGAGAAAGGCGAGCGCCTTCTCCGTCACGGCTTGTTCAAGCCACGCCTCCGGATCGATGACGAGAAGGCCGGAGTTGAAGTATGGCGCGGCCGGCGGCAGGCCGAGGCCGGCGCGATAGGCGCGGAATTCCGCCGTCAGCGGCCCGTCCTCGAAATCCTTGAGAAAGATCATGTCGATGGCCGCCGCCACGGGCCGGTCGGCGAGCGGCAGACTGAGCAGGCGCGACAGCCCGGGACGCACGATAGCTATATCGGAATCGAGATAGACAATGCGGCGGTAGCGTTCGTCCAGTAGCGCCGGGAGAAACAGCCGGCGATAGGCGGCATGGGTCACATGCCGCCCGAGCGGCAGAGCGGCGGTCTCGGACGATTTCTCCCAGGGCAGCAGGGTGATGCGCGCGCGCAGATTCGCAGGCAGCGCGTCATAGCCCGGTGCGACGTCGCCCGCATCGCAGAGAATGACGATATCGGCCGGCAGATCCGGCTCCTGAGCCAGGATGGAGCGGGCCGCGACGATGGCCGCCTTGAAGTAGCGCGCGTCCGGCGTCAGGCAGATGGCGGCACGGCGTCCGGATGCGGGGATCACGCCGGAAAGTCGCCGGTCTGCCCGAGCGCTGGCGCCTCGGTCTTGCGCAGGCGGGTGCCGACGCGCTCCACGGCGCGGAAGACGCGCAGGAAATTGCCGCTGGCGAGCCCGGCGATAGCCTGATCGGACCAGCCCCTGCGGATCATTTCGGCGAGGAGATAGGGAAAGCGGCTCACGTCCTCCAGCCCGTGCGGCGTCGGGCCGCCGAAGAAATCCGAGCCGATCCCCACATGGGCCGGGCCGACGCGGTTGGCGATATAGTCGATATGGTCGGCGAGCTCTTCCAGCGTGGCGCGGGGCTGCGCGCCTGCCTCGCGGATGCGCGCCCGCATGGCGGCCATCACGTCGATGCCCTCGGCATTCTTGCCGTATTCGTCCTTGAAGGGGCGTGTCCAGTCGCGCGAGGCCTGATTGATGAAATCCGGCACGAAGGTCGCCATGACGATCCCGCCGTTCGCCTTCACCCGGTCGAGCACGTCGTCCGGCACGTTGCGGGGATGGTCGCAGAGGGCGCGCGCGTTGGAATGCGAGAAGACGATCGGCGCCTGCGAGATATCGAGAACCTGATGCATGACGTCGGCCGACACATGGGCGCAGTCGATGATCATGCCGAGGCGGTTGAGTTCCCCCACCACGGCGCGGCCGAAGGCGGTGAGGCCGCCATGGCGCGGCGCATCGGTGGCCGAATCCACCCAATCAAGCGTCTCGTTGTGGCAGAGCGTCATCAGCCGCACGCCGGCGGCCTGCCAGATGCGCAGGGGGGCGAGGCTGTTCTCCAGCCCGACGCCGCTCTCCACCGTCATGAAGGAGGCGATCTTGCCGAGTTTCTTGGCGCGGGGGATGTCGCTCGCCCGCGTCGCCGGCAGGAATACGTCCGGGTAAAGCGCGTTCATGCGCCTGATGAGGTCGATCTGTTCCAGCGTGGTTCGCGCGGGGTGCGGCACGGCGGTCGGCAGGAAGGCCGCCCAGAACTGCGCGCTGAGCTGTCCGGCCTTCATGCGGGGGATATCGGTATCCGTGTTCTGATGGACGCGGGTGAGGTCGTAGGCGGCGACGTCGCCCCGCGCCTGGCGATCGATCCGGATGACCCAGGGGAGGTCGTTGTGACCGTCAACCAGGGGCAATGTCTCCAGTAACCTTTGGGCCTTTTCGAGGGCCAAATCCTTGCTCATGGTCGCTCCCTGGACGCCTCACCAAGCATAAGTCGCCTCTGCATATGGTCAGCTAGGGTTCTGCTTAATGCGAGGTAAAGCAAGGGATTGGCGTCAATTTTCCAATGAAAGCCAAGCTTTTCAACGCCTGACCTTTAGCCGACAAGATTTGATCAACCACACCTGATCAGCATCGCTTAACCTGAAAATCCGGCAACCATTTCGCATTAACGGGTTGGCTAGGAGGGTTGCACGAAGGTTGACGCATCAAAGGCAATCAAGCGGCAAAAAATAAGGCCGCGGAGGCGTCGGTTATGATCAACAAGAAGCTTCGTGAATTCGTGGACAGGGCCCTCGATCACAACAGCATCACGGACGAGGACGTGCAGCGGCTGCAGGCCGACATCCTCGCGGATGGCATCGCCACCCGCGCGGAAGCGGACGCACTTATCGCCGTCGATCGCATCGTCAACCCCACGTCACGCGCCTGGGGCGACGTGGTGATCGCCCTCATCGTCGACTATGTGGTGTGGGGCGAGCGTCCCAGCGGCATCGTGCGCGGCGAGGATGCCCACTGGCTCGTCGTCTCGCTCGGCGCCGGCGGCGGCCCCACCCCGGTGGCCCTGCGCCTCGCCCACGAGATCGTCCGCGAGGCGGCCCAGGTCGACGAGACGCTGCTGACCTTCATCCTGCGCAGCCAGCGCGGCATGCCCGAGACCGTCGTCGAAGAACTCGACCATTACCGTCGTCCGATGCGCAAGACCGTGGCGGCCTGAGCCAGCCCGCCACGTCCATGACGCAAGCCTGCGGCTATTCCGCGACAATCAATTGAAGGCGTAGTTCTGGTAAAGTGTGACGTTGCTCAGGGTAGAGGAACTCGCATTTCCAAGATCCGTCGAGCCCGGCTCCCGACTGATCACCCCGGTCGCGCCGTTGTAGATGGCGGGAACGATAGCACCGGACAGATCGCCAGATGTCGCGTAGCCCGTAATCAGGTTGCCGCCAATGAGAATTCGGCCGTAGGTCGTATCCGCACGGATTAACGCTATGCCGCCAGGGGCGTTCCGGACGGTGTTGGCCGTCACGACATCGAAAATCTTCTGTGTTCCCAATTTGCTGGTATTGACGTTGGTCGGATAGACGGAGATCGCGTATCCTGCCGCATTCTCCACCATGTTTCCGTTGATCAGGACATCGCCCTGGCCGCCGATGCCGGCGCCCGTGGTCTGCGCCGGGCCGGTTCCGTAGGGAACGGTTCTTACCTCCGAATCAATGACTTGATTGGATGATACGATGACGCGGCGACCGCCGGCATCGACATTGACGACGCTTATTCCAAAGCCTGAATATTTGACGATGTTGCCGGTGACTATTCCGCCCTCATAGATGATAGTGGGGTCGCTCGCTCCGTCCGGCGCTTCGATATAAATCGCTGTTTCTTTCGAGTCGTAACAATAATTATTTGTAACCTTCGCATCATCGCAGCTATTGACGCGGATCGCGGACAGGGATGATCCGGAAATATTATTGCCAGATATCGTTATTCCATTCGCGCGAAAGCTGGATATGCCGTTCCCATATTGGCCTGTTCCCCCGGCGGCATTATCCGTATTGCTGATTTTATTGTCCTGGATGATCGATCCATCAAAGCTGCGTATATATCGCCAAACTCCAATGCCATTGTTCCTATTTTGGGCCAATATATTAGCCGATATGATCATTCCGATGGAATCAATCAAAAATATACCAAATGAAAGGCTGTTACTTGAGGTGCAATCTGCCACCTTTCCCTGTGATTTATAGAGATAAATCCCCGATCCGTTGGAATTGAGGGCTTGGCAATTCTCAATATGGATGGATCGGCATGAATCGACGCTGATCAGCCCATTTATTATGTTACCCGGCGGGAAGGGCGTGTCGGCGCCGTCGACGACCATATCCCGTATCGTCACCGGCCCGATCTCGCTATTCCCTGGAAGCGGCTGGACGCGCAGGCAACAGGTCGCGGTGGTTCCATAAGGCAGCAGTTTCGTTCCTGCCGGGCTTCCGATGATCTCCACGGGTCGGTCGATAACGATTTCACCAACGTGGTATGTGCCATCTGGTATGAAGAGTGGAAGTCCTTGAGATGCTGCGGCATCCACGGCATTCTTCAATGACAGTGACTGATCAGTGCCAGTGTTTGGTGTGACCCCGTAGTCGACTGCATTCAACGATGTCACTGCAACCATGAAGACTCTCCCCAATCCTATGAATGAAATTTACTATTAAATAGATCTTAATATCTTTTTTTTTATGGAAGGCTGTTCTTGGCAGATAGGCGGGCGTGCCAGGGAGCCGCCTCACCGGACGCCTTGACCGCTCATGGGTGGCATGAGAGCAATCCGTGAAAGTACGAAACGGTATTCCTTCCGGGTCGCGTGAAAATCAAGGGATGGAGCGTCTTCGTGACTCGAAGGCAAGTGGACATGCACGACGATTTCACTGCAGAATCAGGAGGCACCCCGTGACCGTGGTCGACTATGTGGGGCTGGTGTTCTTCATCGCGGCCTGGCTTGGCTATCGCTTCATGGTGGAGGAGAGCCGCTTCGCGACCCGAGGCCTTAACAGTCGGATGCATCGCGCGCGCCATCTCTGGATGCAGCAGATGCTCTCGCGGGATCTGCGCATGATCGATACCGCGATCATGGGGACCCTGCAGAACGGTGCGGCCTTCTTTGCATCGAGTTCCATCATCGCCCTCGGCGGCGCGCTGGCGCTGCTGCGCTCCGGCGATGAGGCGCTTGCCTTCCTCGCCGATTTGCCGTTGAGCGTGCCGGTGTCGCGGGCGGCCTGGGAGGTGAAGGTCATCGGCCTCGTCCTCATCTTCGGCTACACGTTCTTCAAATTCGCCTGGTCCTATCGCCTGTTCAACTATGCGGCGATCCTGATGGGCGCGACGCCGATGGCGATCGATCGCGAGAGGCCGGAAGCGATGCTGGCGGCGCGCCGCGCCGCCAACATGAGCATCGCGGCCGCGCGCCATTTCAATCGCGGCCAGCGCTCCATCTTCTTTGCGCTTGCCTATCTCGGCTGGTTCATCAATCCCTATGCGCTGATGCTGACGACATCGGGCGTCCTGGCAGTGATGTGGCGCCGTCAGTTCTCCTCGGAAGCTCTGGCCGCGCTTGGTCCCGATGATGACCTCCGGCCCGATGGCGATAGCGCGGCGAAATAGGAGTGACGGATTTATGAGCGCCAACGCGCGGATTTCAGACGTGGACCTTGAAAAGGCGATGCTCGATCTCGCCGCGCGCTGCGCGCCGGGCAAGACCTTCGATCCGACGGATGTGGCGCGCGCCATAGCCGGCGCGTCGCCGGATTCGTGGGGGCGTATCATGCAGCCGGTGCGGAGGATGGCCGTGCGCTTGGCCGAGGAGGGCCGTCTCGTCATCTACCGTAAAGGCAAGCCCGCCGATCCGGCTGATTTCAAGGGTGTCTATCGGCTGGGGCCGCCTCGGCTCGATTGAGTGGCGCGGTCGCCGCGCCGTTGGTCGGGGAGGGCAGGAGCGCATCCGTATAGCCGTTGAGGCGATAGGCGATCAGCCCCATGGCCTCGCGCACGGTGAGGTCGGTGAGGCGCAGCCCCTCGGAGACCATGCGGAAGGGCCTGATATCGTCGACGCTGTCGTCGGCGCGGAAGTCGACCGGATAGGGCTCCACATCGAAGCCGGCGGCGCGGAACGTGCCCACGGCGCGCGGCATGTGGAAGGCCGATGTGACGAGCAGCCAGCGCTCGCCGGGCTGCGGTGTCACCAGCTTCGCGGTGAAGATGGCGTTCTCGTGCGTGTTGCGGGACTGGCCCTCGTAGATCACGCGGCTGTCGGCGAGCGACGCGGACTGGAACAGGCCGCGCGCCATCTCGGCTTCCGATACGGGGGAGCGCAGGAGAATGGCATCGTGCCCCCCGGTGAAGACGACGCGCGCCTCGGGATTCTGGTGGGCGAGCGCCAGCGCGGCCGATACGCGAGCGCCCGCGTCGGTGAGCCGCATCTGTCCGCGCCGGTAATCGAGCGCGCCGCCGAGCACGATGATGCCGTCGACCGGCCGCGCCGCGGCAGCCTCCGCGGTTATCGGCGGAAACTGGCGCTCGAGCTCCCGGATCATCAGGCGGGGCAACGGGGTGGAGCCGAACACGAGAAAGCCGAGCGCGCCGAGTGCCACAAGGATCCGGCCCGCCTTGAAGAATCGCGTGAACAGGAGCAGGGCGCCCAGACACACGATGGCCATCAGAAGGGTTGATGGCGCCGTCAGGAACCAGATGATTTTCGAGGCGTAAAAGAACATGAGCGCGTCCGACTGAAGGAACCAGCCGTTCATTCAAAATGGCAAAGCTTAACAGCGTCTCGTCAGTGGCCGACGGTCCACACCGGATAGGTCTCCGGCGCGATCACGATGATGCGGGTCGCGGCGGAGCAGGCGCTCAGCTGCGTTGCCTCTTCTTCTGGTGCTTGAGATAGCGCTCGACCTCGATGGAGCGGGCGGCGATCTCGCGCAGTTCGCATCCCTTCTGCATCGTCACCGAGCGGTCCTGCGGGAGGTCGTCGCTGATGAAGTCGCATTTCAGCGTGTAATAGTTCTGCCAGGCCCGCTGCAGCGTGGCGAAGCGCTTGCGCGCGGTGACCGGGAGGGAGCGATTGACCTCCGTGATCGACGCCTCCAGCCGTGTCTGCCAGACCGTGCGTTCGCGGTCGGTGCAGGATGCCTCATGCCGGGTTCCCTGCGGCATGGTCAGCTTCACGCAGACGACCGCGACGGATCCGATGCAGGCATAAGGGGACTCGGCACTGCCCGCGAGGCAGGATTCGATGACCTCCCTGTCGGACTGGGTCGCGACGAGCTTCGGGGTAAGCCCGAAGGCATTCACGCCCCTGTCCTCTTCGCCCGCGAAGGCACTGGTGGCGGCGAGACAGGCGATTGCGAATGTGGTCGGCCCGAAACACTTCATGGGGGAGCCTATAGCCCGGACAGGAGGCAGCATCATGGCAAAGCTCACGGTGTCGATCAACACGCTACGCGCCCGGCCGGGCCTTGCCTCGCCGGGGGCGGCTATCGACTATCGCCGTGGATTCAGGCTATTTCGGGCCGTCCCATTGCGGGCCCCAGGCGGGATTGACCAGCCGTCCGTCGGGCTTGGCCAGGGCCGAGATCGCCGCCATGTCGTCCTCATCGAGCGTGAAGTCGAAGATGCGGCTGTTCTCCACGATTCGATCCGCAGATTGCGATTTCGGGATAGCGACCACATCCGGCTGCTGGATATGCCAGCGCAGCACGACCTGCGCCGGGGTGCGCTCTGCCCGTTCGGCGATCGCCGCGATCACCGGATCCGAGAGGATCTTCGTCCGGCCCAGAGGGGCGTAGGACGTGAAAGCGATCCCGTGGCGCCGGCAGGCCGCGATAACCGCGCTCTGGTCAAGACGGGGATGGTACTCGCACTGGTTGGTGGCAAGCGGCTCCGTGCTGTGGTGGACCGCTTCCTCGATCAGCGCGACAGGAAAATTGGACACCCCGATATGGCGCACGAGGCCTTCCCGCTTCGCCGCGTTCAGCGCGCGCATCGACTCCTTGAGGGGAATTGATGGGTTCGGCCAATGGATAAGGATGAGATCGAGATAGTCGAGCTTCAGCCGCTTGAGGCTTGATTCGGCCGCCCGTTCAAGGGCACCGGAGCCGATCTGCTCGGGCGGCACTTTCGTGGTGATGAAGATGCCCTCACGCGGCACGCCGGCGGAGCGCAGCCCCTCGCCGACGGCTTCCTCGTTGTCATAGGCGATCGCCGTGTCGAGGTGTCGATAGCCATTCTGGAGCGCTGCAACGACGGCCGCGGCGGCCTCGTCATTGCGGGATTGCCAGGTGCCGAGCCCGAGGACCGGCATGTTGGCTCCATTGGCATGAACGGTGGGATAGGCGACAGTGGCCATGGCGGGCTCCAGTTCGGGCGAAGGCGATCAGCTAGCCTTGTTGCGGAGAGCTTCAGCCTCCGCATAGAAACGCTTTTCCCATTCGTTGTGATTGTCGAGCCCTTCACGAATGAAGGGGGTGAAGATCGCGATATTCAAAAGCGCCCAGTTGACGAGGCGCGCTGGGAAGCGCAGCGGCTTCACGAAATCGACGAACAGAACCACACGCGTCTTGTCCGTGTGATTCCAGGCCTCATGGTTGAAGGCGTCGTCGAAGATCAGCGCCTTGCCTTCCTCCCAATGGCAGATCTGCTTGTCGACACGGATGGCGAGCTTGTCTCTCGGCTCCGGAACGATCAGGCCCACATGCAGGCGCAGCACGCCGTTGTAAGGGCCGCGATGCGCTGGCAGATGCTTGCCGGGCTCGAAGATGGAGAACATGGCCGTCTTCAGGCCCGGGATCTTCTGGACGATGCGCCAGGTTTCCGGGCATTGCCTGATGTTGTTCTCGGATTTCAGCCCATAGCCGGCGAGAAAGAACGTCTTCCAGCCGGTGTCCTGGCTGATCGTTTTCACGTCGGTTGAAATGTCCTGGAATGACGGCAGCTCGCTCTGGCGCAGCAGCACCTTGTCGAGCTCGGCGCGGATGAGATGCGATTCCTTCTCGATTTCGAGCGCCCAGGGGAATGTGGCCTTATCGTAGACAGGCGGGTTGCCGACCTTGGAATATTTGAGGTTCAGCCCCTCGGCCCAACCGACGATACCCATGAGAATGCGGGTCACGAGGCTCGCGCGCTCCATCGGCGCAATCCCCTCCGTCCCGAAAGTTTGCTTGGCTCCCGTCGTCGGGGCGCCGTTCGTCTGGTCGGTCGTTGCAGGTGAGGTCATCGCTACGCAGTCCGTTTGGTCCACACGGGGCTCCAGCCCGTCACAGGCGATTCAATGACGATCGTGACAGGCGTCGGCATCATCTCGCGACACTGCCACGATCCCCCGGATTCGCGCAAATGTCATAAATCGAGCTAATGTTATGACGTGGCTTGGATATTTGCGAGTAATGCAAGAGTGTAGCCCGGAGCCGTAGTATAACTCCTATTGGGATTGTGAGGCGGATGATAGTCCGCCAGAGTTATTCCGTTTTTGTCAATTTTTCCATCAGGCTGATGAGTATTAATTCAAAAATCTCCTAAGGGGATGCGCATTGTTTGAAATTATTCCAATGTTCTCTGGCGGGAAATGCGTTTCGTGACTGGAGAATGCGCGCCGCGGCAATCCACGCGGTGTCCTGAGAGCTGACGCACGATGTGCGCGAACGCACTCTATTATTCTTTGCTGTGACTTCTGTCGTGTGACGAACCGCGTCTCGCCCAGGATGCGAGCTCCAGAGTGTGATCGCTTGCCGCCACGTCGACGCGCGGCGCTCAGGCCGTTCGCGAAAATAACTCACGGCCGATCAGCATGCGCCGGATCTCGCTTGTGCCGGCTCCGATCTCATAGAGCTTGGCATCGCGCAGGAGCCTCCCGGTCGGATAGTCGTTGATATAACCATTGCCGCCGAGAAGCTGGATCGCATCAAGGGCGCATTGCGTCGCGCGCTCTGCGGCATAGAGGATGGCGCCGGCGGCGTCCTGGCGGGTGGTCTCACCCCGGTCGCAGGCACGTGCCACCGCATAGACATAGGCGCGTGCCGCGTTGGTGGTGACATACATATCCGCCAGCTTGCCCTGAACGAGCTGGAACTCGCCGATAGGCTGGCCGAACTGTTTGCGCTCATGCACATAAGGCAGAACGACGTCGAGGCAGGCCTGCATGATGCCGACGGGGCCGGCGGCGAGCACCGCGCGCTCATAGTCGAGGCCGGACATCAACACCTTGACGCCTTCGCCCTCAGCGCCGAGCACATTCTCCGCAGGCACCTCGCAATCCTGGAAAATCAGTTCGCAGGTGTCGGATCCACGCATGCCGAGCTTGTCGAGCTTCTGTGCCGTCGAGAAGCCCGCCATGCCCTTCTCGATAAGGAAGGCTGTGATGCCGCGCGGTCCGGCTGTCGGGTCCGTCTTGGCATAGGCCACCAGCGTGTCGGCCACCGGCCCGTTGGTGATCCACATCTTGTTGCCGTTGAGGATGTAGCGGTCGCCCCGCTTCTCGGCACGGGTCCTCATGGACACCACGTCCGAGCCCGCGCCCGGCTCGGACATGGCCAGCGCGCCGACATGCTCGCCGGTAATGAGTTTCGGCAGGTAACGCGTTTTTTGCGCTGCGCTGCCGTTGCGGCGGATCTGGTTGACGCAGAGGTTGGAATGGGCGCCGTAGCTCAGGCCGACCGAGGCGGACGCCCGGGACACCTCTTCCATCGCGATGCAATGCTCGAGATAACCGAGGCCCGCGCCGCCGTAGTCCTCCTCGACGGTGATGCCGTGGAGGCCGAGCGCGCCCATGGCGGGCCAGAGATCACGCGGGAAGATGTTGCTGCGATCGATCTCTTCGGCGCGGGGGGCTATTTCGGATGCGGCGAAGCTGCGCACGGTCTCGCGGATGGCGTCCGCCGTCTCGCCGAGATCAAAGCCAAGGCCGAAACCAAGTCCCGAAGAAGCGCCTGGCGCCATCGACGCCTCCCTTGCGATCGTCTTTGGCCGCCAGCTTACCGGCGGCCGCGCGACAAGTCATCGCAAGAGTGATCCTCAGAGTGATTACGGGCGCGTTTGTCTCGCGCCCGCACGTCAAAGGCTTGGCCGACGCTATCCGGTCAGAGCGACCCGTTGAGGAACTTTTCCCACATCGAGGCCGTGCCGAAGAAGGCGTTGCGGTCCACTTTTTCCTTGATGCCCGGAACCTGGCCCACTGCCGTATACTGCCAGAACCACCAGTTCCTGTGGTCGAAGCGGCTGGTGGGATAGCGGCGGATGCTGCGGACCCAGATCGGGTAAGCCTCGAAGTCATCCTTGATCACGTCATTGAAGAACGTGATGTCGGTATAAATCACCGGCCGCTTGCCGTAGGCGCGTTCCATCTCCTGCAGCATGATGCGCATTTCCGCCCGCGCCTGGGCACGTGGAATGGTCTTCGGGCAGGTCTTGGAATGGCCGTTCCATTCGACGTCGAGCACCGGCGGCAGTGCCTCGGGATCATAGGGGACGACCTGCTTGAACCACTCGACCTGCTCGCGCGCCGGCCGGCACCAGTAGGTAAAGTGATAAGCGCCGCGTGGCACGCCGGCTGCTTTCGCCGCGTACCAGTTCTGCTCGAACTTGGGATCCTTGTGGTCGCCGCCCTCGGTCGACTTGATCCAGGCGAAATAGACGCCTCCTCGTCGCACGGCATTCCAGTCGATGTCGCCTTGCCAGCGCGACACATCGATACCGTGGATGGGGTAGTCCTCGGGGACGGGATCACGTGCCGGTCCAGCGCAGGCGCTGACGACAAGTGCGACGGCCACGGACAGGGCTTTGCGAAGGGTGGGAGAGGAAAACGCGAGCATAAGTCAACGTTTTGACTGAAAAGATTTAAGTTCTCTTTACGACCGACTTAACCACAGCGTCGCGATGCCAAGAAATGAAAAGAATCCGATCACATCGGTGACAGTTGTGACGAATGGGCCCGATGATACCGCCGGATCGATCTTGAGACGGTGCAAAAAGAGAGGGATTAGAATGCCGCCGATGGCCGCGGCGGTCAGCACGATCACGAGCGCGAGCCCGATGATAAGGCCGAGGGCGGGCACGCCGGACCACAGCGCCGCCAGCGTCCCGAGCAGCAGCGCGAAGCCGGCGCCATTCATAAGGCCAACCGTCATCTCGCGGCGGATGACGCGCCAGGCATTGGTCCGTCCAAGCTGGCGCGTCGCGATGGCGCGCACGGTCACCGTCATGGTCTGGGTGCCGGCGTTGCCTCCCATGGAGGCGACGATCGGCATCAGGACGGCGAGCGCCACCATGGCCTGGATCGAGGCTTCGAAGGTGTCGATGACGGTCGCGGAGATGAGCGCGGTGAGAAGATTGGCAAACAGCCAGGGAAAGCGGCCCTTGGCCGTATACCAGACGCTGTCGGAGAGCTCTTCGTCGGCCTTGACGCCGCCCAGCGCTTTCAGGTCTTCGTCGGCCTCCTCGTCGAGTACGTCGACGATATCGTCGACCATCATCACGCCGACCAGGCGCTCGCTATCGTCGACAACCGGCACGGACACGAGATTGTAGCGCTGCATCAGGAGCGCCACCCCCTCCTGGTCGTCCGTCGCATGCACGCGCTGGTGGTCTTCGGTGGCGATGGTGTCGATGCGATCACCCCAGCGCGCCCGCATCAGCTTGTCGAGGGGGACGGCACCGAGCAGACGATGAGCCGGATCGACAATGAACACCTCATAGAAGGTGTCGGGAAGATCTGGCGTGTCACGGATATAGTCGACGGTCTGCCGCACGCTCCAGAAAGGGGGCACGGCGATGCAGTCCGTCTGCATGCGGCGGCCGGCCGATTCCTCGGGATAGTCGAGGCTGCGCTGGAGCGCGATCCGCTCCAGGGCCGGCAGCTTCTCCAGAATCTCGGCCTGGTCGTCATGGTCGAGATCCTCAAGAATATAGACGGCGTCGTCCACGTCGAGGTCCCGAACGCCCTCGGCGACTTCGTCGTTCGACAGTTCCTCGAGGATTTCCTCGCGGACGGTATCATCGACCTCGGTGAGCGCCGTGAAGTCGAAGTCCTTGCCGAGCAGGCTGATGAGCCGGGGACGGTCATCGGGCTGGAGGGCTTCGAGGAGGGAGCCAACGTCCGCCTCGTGGAGGTCTTCCACCAGGTCGCGCAGATCGTCGCCGTCCCCCGCGCGTATGGCCGTCGAGGCGCGCTCGATGACGGAGGGCCAAATCTCCCCGTCCGTGTTGCGAAAGCTGTTCGCCTCAGCCGTCGTGTCTCTGACGTCAGACATACTCGGATCCGGTATCTTGCGGCTTTCGGGAGTGGGGCGAGGAATGCCGGAACTCAGACGGAATCAGAGCGCTGCATTCGCCTCACTCAGTGTCTTATCCACGGCGTTTTTCAAGCTCTAGCTGATCCATGTGACAGCGCTAAAGCTTCGGGCGGCCGTCTGGAGTCATGTCCGGGCTCGCGAGAACAAGGGCCCAGTAGTTCTTGCCGGCACCTCGCGCCCGGGCGAGGCCAATACGGGTCGCCTGGGGCAGGAGGAGGTTCTGCCGGTGGCCGGAAGAGGCCTTCCAGCCGCGAATTGCGCCCGCGAGATCCCGATAGCCCATGCCAAGGTTCTCCGCGCTGTAGCCCCAGATGAAACCCATGCCCTGCATGCGGCTGGAGAAATCCCCGGCGACGGTGTGAGACAGCGTGTCGCTCGCCGCCATGGCCTTCGCCTGTTGGAGAGCTGCCTCATTCAGCCGGCTGTCGACAACAACCGGACCGAGACCCTGGCTTTGTCGGAACTCTGAGATCGCAGCCGCGGCAGCCGGCGCATCACGGGTGCTGGCTTCCTCGATGGGATAGCGCGACCGTGGGCCGGCGCAGGCGACAACGACCAGGCACAGCGCGAGCACACACAGCGGTCTCAATCCCATCCCGACATCTCCCTTCGCGCGAAGCAACCCTTGCTTCGACGACAAAACTGATGTGGCAAATCAATGGCGCTGCCAGCAGATCGTTTTGGCTTTAATGCATCTTATGATTGTGAAAGGATGCGGAAACAAATCATAGGTAGTGTTTCCTCGAAGGCCCCGCTGTGGGGACAATCGAGGGGGTGCCGTGCCGATCGAGCTGCAACTCTTTCACTCAATGCAATCAGTTGAAGGCCCCTGGCGCACACTGGAAGCTGACGGCTATCTCACGCCATACCAGCGCTTCGATTTTCTCCGGGCCTATCTCGCCACCGTGCCGGACGAGCGTCGCGCCATTGCGGCTGTTGGCTTTTTCGTGGGGCAAAGGCCGATTGCTTTGCTCCCGCTGGCCATCACACGGCGCTTCGGTGTGGCGACGGCACAGCTGGTGGGCGCGGAGCTAGGCGGAAGCGGCTGCCTGATCATGGGGAGAGGAGCCGACGCGCGGGTGTCCGATGCCCTGCTCCACAGGGCATTTGACCTTGTGCGACGGGAGATCGGGCGGCTCGATCTGGTCAATCTGAAGAACCTGCCGCCCACGTGGCTCGAGCGGCAAAACCCGTTGCTCGTTCTGCCCCATTGGCGAGCGTCGGATGATCTCTACAGCCTCGCCATCGACGAGGGCACTTTCGCGCGTCGCATCAGGGCCAAGCGCCGTGCCAACATCGAGCGCGGCAGACGACGGCTGAAAGAGCTGTTCGGGCCGCTGGCTTTCAGGAGGGCGGCGACGTCCGCGGAGCTCGCCGCGATCCATGAGGCTTTTCTGTCCCAACGTGGGCAGCGCTTTGCGCGGATGGGCATCGACAATGTCTTCGCGCGGGAGGAGGTCGTGTCCTTCTTCCTTGAGGCGTCGCGCCAGTCGTTCGGCGCTGAGCGCCCGGCGCTTTGCTTCCACGCGCTCTACGCCGGGGAGGAGATCGTCGCCACGGCTTGCGGCACGTTCTGCGGCTCACATTACTCGATGTATATCAACTCCACCGCACCGGGGCGCGCTGCAAGATACAGCCTCACGGCGATCCTCATGCAGGAACTCATGCGCGAACTCATCGCCTGTGGCGTGACGTCGATCGACATGGGCGTCGGCGATTTTCCCTACAAGCTTGAATGGACCAATCCGGTTCCGCTGTTTGACAGTGTCGTGGGCCTCAGCCCGCTTGGCCACATGCTCGCGCCTTTCATCATGGCCAGAGGCATGGCGAAACGCCTCATCAAGCGCAATGACCGTCTGTGGTCGATTGTCAGCCAGATCAGGCTCGCCCGCCATCGTCTCCATCTCCTTGGTGAACGTCTCTGGGAGCGCTTCGGGCAACGTGCCGCCAGCGCGATCGCCTGGTGCTCGCTGTTCGATCATGCGGTGCAGGTGCTGTGAAACGCTGCGCCAGGGTTGCCGCCTCGATACTGGCCATGGCGCCTCGCATGGGTTCCGGAAAGGCGCGGCAGGGGGCGACTGTGATGGGCGCCCGCTTGATGGGCGCGGCCCTCGGCTTCGCCGGCCAGGCCATGGCCGCTCGCATGCTCGGGCCGGATGAATTCGGGCGCTATGGCGTCATTCTGGTATGGCTGCTGCTGCTGGGTCATGCGGCGTCCGCCGGTACAAGCCAGCTCGTCTATCGCAATCTGGCGGTCTATCGCGCCGCCGGATCGGGGGATCTGGCGCTCGGTCTCCTGCGAATGGCCGCGGTCATGGTGCTGATCACCTCCATCGTCCTTGCAGGCGGAGGTCTCCTGGCGCTTCATCTGATGCTCGTTGGCATCGACGGCCGCTATGTGGTTCTCGGTACGATGGCCCTTAGCGCGGTGCCGCTTCTGGCGATACAGGATCTGCTCGAAGCGATCGCGCGTGGTCTCGACAGGCCGGTGCTCGGCATCGGGCCGGCCTTCCTCCTGCGCCATCTCGCGCTTCTCGCCGGTCTCGGTGCAGTGAGTCTGCTCGGCGCCGGCGCGAATGAGGTCACGGTTCTCGGTCTTACGATCGGCGGGCTGGCCGCCAGCATCGTGGTTCAGGCCTGGCTCGTCATCCCGCATGTCCTGCCACTGTTGCGCGGGGCGCGACCGCTGTATCGCCGGACGCAATGGCTGCGGACCGCCTTGCCGATTGCCTGGGTGGAAGCGGCGGAGGTGCTGTTTCAGAACATGGACATGATCGTGCTCGCGATCTTCGTGCCCGCCGGGGAGGCGGCGCTGTATTTCGCCGCGACACGCCTTGTCCAGATCCTCGGCTATGTCCCCTATGCGACGTCGGCGGTGACCGCGCAGACCTACGCTGTGCTGGGCGAATCGCGCGACCGGGCTGGCCTGCAACGGCTGATCGGGAGGGCGACCCTTGTCGTGACAGCCCTCGTTGGCCTCGGCGCTGTCTGCCTTTCGCTGGCGGGCGAGCCGCTTCTTGGCCTCTTCGGCGCGGAGTTCAAGGCGGCGTCCGGGTTGCTTCCGGTCTTGTGCGCCGCTCTTGTCATCGCGGCCGCGCTTGGTCCCGGAGAGGATGTCCTGACCATGCTCGGCCAGGAGCGGGCCTGCGCGCGAATCTATATGACGGCGCTGGCTGCCGGCCTTCTGGCACATCTCGTCCTGATACCCGTCTATGGGGCGATGGGGGCGGCCATGGCGATGGCCCTGGGGCTCGGCCTGCGCGGCGTATTGATGGCTTCTGTCGCCTATCGCCGCCTCGATCTCGTCCTCCCGGTCTGGGGTGGATTGCTCGTGGTTCCCGCAGCACGGGGCGTCGCGAGAACGGCGACCGCTGTCACCGTTCCGGCCCCGGGGGAGAGGCGATGAGCTGGGTGTCCGGCCCGCTCAAGGGGGGCACGTCGCAAGATCCCTGGCTTCTCCGGGCGCAGGCGGTTGGTGCGCCACAGCCGGATATCACCCTGACTTGCCTCGACGTCGGGGAAATTGCGGATCTCGACCCTGCAGGCTGGGACGAACTGTCCCGCCAGGCGTTGGAGCCTAATCCCTTCTATAGCCGCGCCTATGTCCTTGCGGGGCTTCAGACGATCGACCGGCATATCAGGATCCGCATGGGGGTGATGATGGCGGCAGGACGAATGGTCGGCCTGTTTCCTTTCCGTCGACGCGGCCCTTGCGGACGGGGCGTGGCCATAGCGGCAGGCAATCTCTACCAGTTTTGCGGCACGCCGCTGGTTCACAGGGATTACGCCGAAGCCGTGTTGGAATGTTGGGCCGCCGCCGTCGCTCGCGGCAAGCTTCCGTCCCTGTGGCGCTTCAACCATGTCGGCCTGCAGGGCCCACTGATGACGTCATGGAGCCGCGTCCTGGCGCGGCACGGGCTCGTGCTGCGGCCGATCTATAAGTATGAGAGGCCGCGATTGACCCGAACCGAGGGCGGCTTCGAGGCTCATTGCAGGCAGTTCATTTCGAAGGCGCGCCTCAAGGATGTCCGGCGCACGATTCGCCGCCTTGAGGAATTGGGAAGGCTCCGTTTCGAGCGAGCGACCCATGCCGGAGAGATCCGACAGCGCCCGGAAGATTTTCTCGCCATCGAGAACGCGGGATGGAAGGGGCGGGCGGGCAGCTCCTTCCTGGCGCGGCCGCAGGACGCGCGCTTTGCGCGTCTCGCATTCAGGGCTGGGCAACGGTCCCTCACGACCGTGACAGACAGCCTGCTGCTTGATGACAAGCCGATTGCCGTCAGCCTCAATCTTGTTGCCGGCGATACGATATTCACGCCCAAGACGGCCTATGACGAGGCCTACCGGCGTTACAGTCCCGGGCTCGTGCTGGAATTCCGCGTCATGCAGGCATTCTACGATGAAAGCGCAGATGGCGCCGAAGCCCAGGGAACGGTCATGGACGCGGCCACGACCGTGGATGGCCATCTCGTGCAAGGGCTATGGAATGCGACGAGGGCGATGGGAACCGTGCTGATCGGTCCCGATAGGCCACGCACCTATGCCCAGGCTCTTTATGAGCGAGGTCACCATCGCCTGCGGGAGACGGCGAAGACATACCTGAAGGGCTATTGGAATTTGAAGGGATATGGGCGGCGCCAGATCGGGTCTTGATCCTGATCGGCTTCAACCTTTCAGGGCTACCGGCGATTGCCTCGCTCTCACCCTGTTGTCTCGGTCGTTGCACCAACCCTCTGATGGGGTTGGTGCGGTCGAGAGGACTCGAACCTCCACTCCTTTTGGGAACTACCACCTCAAGGTAGCGCGTCTACCAGTTCCGCCACGACCGCATTGCTTCGGCGGTTGATCACCGAAGCGAGCGTGGATCTAACAGATCGATCGGGAGCCTACAAGAGCCTCAAGACGCTTTCGTGAAGAGTTCTTGCGCTTTCTTGTCGATTGTCGCCTCGGTCCTCGGCGCAAAGCCTTGCCAGCCTTCGTTCTGCTGCGCTCCAGCTCGAGATCGGGGCTTGTGGAAAGCTTGATTGAAGCCCAATTTGACAAGAATGGAATCGCCCCAGAGTGCGGGTGGCGAAGGTCCGGATGGCGCCGGGAAGTGCGATCGCGCGTCGCGATTCACGTGAGCGGGCCATCCGGATGCAAAACGGGAATCGGGAAGTGGACTGCTGTCTTCGTGGCGGTTCCTCAGACTTCAATCCGAACAGAATGGCATGACAACTTTAGGACAGACCCGCGACAGCCTGGCGGGTACGATGATGCGGTCGACGGCGGGAGCGCCCGTCGCATGGATCGTCACTGAGGGTTTGGTCGACTACGAGGTGGCGATGGCCGCGATGGAGGCGCGGGTCGCCGCGATCGCCGAAGGCCGCGCCAGCGAATGCGTCTGGCTCATCGAGCATCCGCCGCTCTACACGGCAGGCACATCCGCCAACGATGCCGATCTCGTCGATCCCACGCGCTTTCCCGTGCACCATACCGGCCGGGGAGGGCAATATACCTATCATGGGCCCGGCCAGCGTGTGGCCTACGTCATGCTGGACCTGAAGCAACGCGCCCAGGATCTGCGATTGTTCGTCTCGGCGCTGGAGCAATGGCTGATTGCGACGCTGGACGGCTTCAACATCCGTGGCGAGCGCCGCGAGGATCGGGTCGGCGTTTGGGTGAGGCGGCCCGACAAGGGGGCCTTGACCGAGGACAAGATAGCCGCCATCGGCATTCGCGTGCGCCGCTGGGTCACCTTTCACGGCATCAGCCTCAATGTCGAACCGGACCTCGGGCATTTCTCAGGCATCGTTCCCTGCGGCGTTACCCAGCATGGGGTCACCAGCCTGGTGGATCTCGGCATTCCGATCACGATGCCTGAAGTGGACGACGTCTTGCGGCGTGCCTTCGAGGACCAGTTTGGCCCTACGGTTTCCGTGGACACATGCGGCCTGCCTTAGCGGTGTCCGGTCGGAATTTTCCCCCATAGGCGTAACCGGCCTTGCGTCTCTCCTCCTGACCGTCCGATAAATGCGGCTCATGCCGCGTTGAAAAGGCGATCGGGAGAGAACGCATGGCTAGGAGTAAGGTAGCTCTGGTGACCGGGGCGGGTTCCGGCGTGGGGCGCGCGGTAACGCTCGCTTTCGCCCGGGATGGCTACACCGTCGTGCTGGCGGGACGGCGCATCGACGCGTTGAACGAGACCATCAGCCTCGCGGCTCAGCCCGAGCAGCTTCTCGCGGTGCCCACGGACGTGAGCGACGCGGTTTCCGTGAACGCCTTGTTCGAGATCGTGAAGGAGCGTTTCGGCCGCCTCGACGTGCTGTTCAACAATGCCGGTGTCAATGCGCCGGGCGTCCCGTTGGAGGAGCTCACGGTCGAGCAGTGGCAGAACGTGGTCGACGTCAACCTCACCGGCCCGTTCCTCTGCACCCAGGCAGCCTTCCGCATCATGAAGGATCAGGATCCGCGCGGCGGACGGATCATCAACAACGGCTCCGTCTCGGCCACCGCTCCGCGCCCGAATTCCGCGCCCTATACGGCGACCAAGCACGCGATCACGGGCCTGACCAAGTCGACCTCTCTCGACGGGCGCAAATATGATATTGCCTGCGGCCAGATCGACATCGGCAATGCCGCGACGGAAATGGCGATGCGGATGACCACGGGCGTGCCGCAAGCGGACGGTTCGGTCCGCGTCGAGCCCGTCATGGATGTGGCCCATGTGGGCGAGGCCGTGCTCGGCATGGCGAACCTGCCGCTCGACGTGAACGTGCAGTTCATCACCGTCATGGCCACGAAGATGCCGCTCGTGGGGCGCGGCTAGAAACGAGGAGAGCGGGACGCGGGGATCCTCTGCCGGGCCGTGATGTTTCCGCCGTTCCGGCCCTATGGAGCAATTCCCTCCGTCGCGATGTTGCTGCGCCTAAAAATAGACGAGCGAATTCACCAACTTGGGTGGCGCCAGATGATTCCATCCAAGTCGGTGAATTTGCTCTGGACAACCGTCCGGACATCTCGCATGTCCAGCTGCCGGGTCGAGCACCGGTGAGCCCTTTTTATCGAGGAGAATTCGATGTCGATTGAGCGTTTTGGTGTCGGTCCGCGGATGAGCGAAGCAGTCGCCTATGGAAATCTCATCTTCCTCGCGGGTGAGGTCGCAGAAGACCGCACGCAGGACGCGGCCGGCCAGACCCAGCAGATTCTGGCGGCGATCGATGAGACCCTGGCCAAGGCCGGCTCGGACAAGACCAAGATCCTGAAGGCCAATATCTGGCTGTCGGACATCCGGTATTTCGCCGAGATGAACAAGGTGTGGGACGCATGGGTGCCGCAGGGCCACACGCCCGCCCGCGCCACTGTCGAGGCCAAGCTCGCGGCGCCGGACGTGCTCGTCGAGATCATGGTCGTGGCTGCCCGCTGAACACGCTATACCGGTGAAGCCGGGGCCATGTTGATACCGGTCGAAGTGGACCCGGCCCCGGTGAAGCCGCCTGAATCAGGGCAAACTGCTCCTGAGCCGTGGCCAGAGTGTTGTTCGGGGGAGCCGTTACCTTCTCTCACGGCACCTTGGGCGCGGGCTTCGGAACGAACCGGCTTCACTTGTTGTCGAAGGCTGTTCCATGGCGCTATCAAGCCAGCCTGACGGTCTTGATGAGATCCGCCGCGATTTCGCGGAGCGTATCGCAGGCCGCACGCGTCCGCGTGATCCAAGGGTCATTGCGGCTTTCGCCACGGTCCCGCGCGAACGCTTCCTGGGGCCCGGCCCCTGGCTCATTCGCTCGGCGGATGGCTATATGCGTACGCCGGATGCGAACCCCGTCCATATCTACCGCGACATCCTGGTGGCGTTGGAGCCCCTGCAGCGGATCAACAACGGACAGCCGTCCCTGCATGCCGCCGCCATCGCCAACCTCCGCTTGAAGGCCGGGGAGACCGTGCTTCATGTCGGTGCGGGCACTGGGTACTACACCGCGATCCTCGCGGAGGTCGTCGGCACGAGCGGCCAGGTCCACGGCTATGAAATCGAACACCGGCTGGTCTCGCTCGCAAGGACCAATCTTGCCGAGCGCGCCAATGTCACTCTCCATGATGAGGCGGGGCCCCTCACATTGCCCCAGGCCGACGCGATCTATGTCAGTGCGGGTGCTGGCGGCCCGCAGCGGCGATGGCTGCATGCGCTCAATCCCATGGGGCGTCTCATCTTTCCGCTGACGGGCGATAACGGGAGTGGCGTGATGCTCCTCGTCAGAGGAACCGGGGATCCGCAGGTCTTCGAGGCGCGCTGCCTCGGGCCGGTGCAGTTCATTCCCCTGGTCGGGGGCCATGACGACATCGCGAGCCCGCATATCGCCGCGGCATGGACCGACGGGCGTCTGGCCCGCGTCCGCACATTGTTCGCCGGCAAGCCGGTTGAACGGGCTTCCTGCCTTCTGGAGGGCGACGGATGGTGGCTGTCGAGCCACGCCACGCCGCAGGCCACCTCGCCCGAATAGAATAATTCTGCGGGGCTTATCCACCGGCGTCGGCGCCTTCCAGGTTGTGCGGCGCCGCGCGTTCATGACAATGGGGCCATGGCACTCAATCTGATCAAGCTTTGTGTCGGCGTGGAAACGATCCAGGAACTCGAAGACTGGATCGCCAGGCGTCTTGCGGAGAAGGAGCGGCTCGGCCAGCCCGTCGAGCAGCTTCACGTCACCCGCATGGCCCCCAAGCGCGTTGATGAACTGCTGGATGGCGGGTCGCTCTACTGGGTGATCAAGGGGCAGATCTCCTGCCGGCAGAAACTCACGGATCTGCGCGTGTTCACCGACAACGAGGGCATCGGTCGTTGCGCGCTCGTGCTCGAGCCCACGGTCGTTCGTGTCCGGCCGAGGCCGATGCGTCCCTTCCAGGGCTGGCGCTATCTCGCGGCGAAAGATTCTCCGGATGATCTGGCCGGTGGAGCGGACGCGATCGAGGCCATGCCCGAACCGATGCGGCGCGAGCTTGCCTCGCTGGGGCTGCTCTGAGCGCGCCTGCGGCGGACAGCTAGAGGTGAGGGGAAGAGGCTCTGGAGCCCCATCCGTGGCGACCTCCATCCGGGCTCTGGATGCCACGCCTCGGTTCCCTCGCAGCCCGGCATGCGCCCAAAAGTGGCGGATGCTCTGACGGAATTGTGCGCGCCGCTCTATCTCATTGAATGAGCGTCGCATTCATTCGAAACCGCATACACTTTTTGTTGCGATGGTCTAAACTCTCCGCGTGCTGCTTCGGAGTTCGCGTCATGGTTTCTCGCCTTGCCGTCATCGCTTTGACCTCGTGCCTGACAAGTCTGCCTGCTCTCGCGGCTCCTTGTGTCGGACCGGAGGCCTTGCCCGGGGTTTCCGCCGGGCCGCGTTCCGCCGCCGATCCGGCAAGGTCCACGACGTCAACATCCGCGAAGCCGGCAGTCACTACCGGCGGGCGGACGGTGCGCTCATCGCAGGATTGTGACGCCAGCCTCAGTGGTGACTCGCGGCAGGCTGCAAGCGCGGTCACACGCAAGGGCAATGCCCTGAAAATCGGCGACACGGAGATCCGGATCAACGGCCGCGTCAGGGCGGAAGGCGCCTATGGCCGCTGAAAACGCCGCGGGCCGGTCCTTATTGTCCCTGAATACCGCCATGTCGTATTTATGATTTCACGGCCTTGGTTGCGCTGTGAGGTCGAATCCCTGCATCCGCATGCAAAAGGCGGTCGATCTCCCGATATAACGAGGAGAAGCACTGTCGCGCGAGGTAAGGGAGGCGAGCATTTCTGACAAGACGATCACGGACAAGAGCAAGCCGCCGGTGGCGAGCAGGACGGCGGACGTCGATCTGTTTCTGTCGCGGGCAAACGCCGTCGCACCGCCCTCGCGCGAGGGCCGGCTCATTTTCGCGCTCGATGCGACGCTGAGCCGCCAGCCGACATGGGACATCGCCTGTCGCCTGCAGGCGCAGATGTTCGACGCAACGGCGGCGCAGGGGGGGCTCAACATCCAGCTCGTCTATTTCCGTGGCCTTGATGAGTGTCGCGCGTCGCGATGGTTGGCGAGCGCCCATGCGCTGAAGGGCCTGATGGAGAGGATCGATTGTCGTGGCGGCCAGACGCAGATCGAGCGTGTGCTCAATCATGCCGCCGCTCAGGCGGCAAAGGCGCGGGTCGGTGCGCTGGTCTTTGTCGGAGACGCCATGGAGGAAAACATCGACACGCTATGTGCATCCGCCGGCAAGCTCGGCCTGCTTGGGGTCAAGGCCTTCGTGTTCCAAGAGGGGCATGATCCCGTCGCGGGTCAGGCCTTCGCAGAAATCGCCAGATTGACGGGCGGGGTGCATGAGCGTTTCGACCTGCGCGCGCCCCAGTCGTTGGCCGGCTTGCTGCGTGCCGCCGCCGCCTATGCCAGCGACGGCGTCGCGGGCTTGACGCGCCTGGCGAGCGGGGAGCCGACAGCACGGCGGCTGCTCGCGTCGCTCGGGGGTGCGCGATGATTTTTCTGGCCGCGGGATGTCTTACGCTTGTGTTTTTCTGGTGGCTCGGCCGGAACTACGCGAAGGCGGATCCCAAGAAGCTCGCCAACCTGCTGCGGCGCGGAGGCGGTATCGCCGCTCTGGGTGTTGCGGCTCTCCTGCTGCTGCGTGGCCGTTTCGACATGGCCATTCCGCTGGCTGGGCTAGGCTGGTGGATGGTGAACGGCGGCGCGTTCTATCTTCCCGGTAATCTCGGATCGTACTGGCCGGGCGGGCAGCGCGGAGGTGCCAAGCCGCAGCCCGGGAGACGCTCTTCTGTCCGATCCGTCACGGTGGCGATGGAGCTCGACCATGATACGGGCGATCTCACCGGACAGGTGGTCAGCGGCCCCCATGCAGGACGCGACCTGGGCAGTTTCGCGAAGGAGGAACTGGTTTCGCTGCGCGACACGACACTAGGTACGGACCCCGAAGGCGCGCGGTTGCTAGAGGCTTATCTGGATCGCCGATTTCCCAGCTGGCGTGAACACGCTCAGGCGGACCTTCACGCGCGGGGCGGCGGCGGAGATCGCACGATGACGCAGGAAGAGGCGCTTCAGATACTGGGTCTTACTGCCGGCGCGGGCGAGAGCGAGATCCGCGGCGCGCACCGGGCCCTGATGAAGAAACTGCATCCCGACCAAGGGGGCTCGACGTATCTCGCGTCCCGGGTGAACCAAGCCAAGGATGTCCTGCTGAACCGTCATAACTAGCGCTCATTCATCAGCGGGGTGAGATAAGTACCATATCCGCGGTCGTTTCGCATCGACCTCCTCCAACCGGAGAGGGGCGATGATGTGTTCGCCGTCGCACGAAGATGGTGGCTTCCGAGTGTCCCCAGGACAGCCCGTTGCTGTCCCGGAATGTGTTGTGTGCGTCTTGCTCGGGCCCTGACGGAAACATCATCGTGACGTCCGCTATCCCGAGCCCCTGGGCTTTGCCCTCAGGTCATCCGCGGGTGGCGAAGCAGGAGAAGCCCTGCTTCTTCAGCATCTTGCAGGCTGCCTGGGCGCTGTCGGTGTCGAAGCCGGAGAAGCGGGCGCGATAAAGTGTGGTGCCGCCCTTCGTGATCTTCTCGGTGAAGGGCGAGGCCTTCGCGAGCGTGCTGCGGGACTTGGACTTGGCCTGGTTCAGAATGTCGTTGGCCTTGTCGGCGTCGGCGGTCGCGCCGAGCTGGATCACCCAGCCGCTGACACGCGTGACCTTGGAGGCAGCTTCGTCGTCGCGCGGCTCGGCCTTCGGTTCGACTTTCGCGACAGTGGTCGTCGCCGGTGCCTTGACTGCCTGGGCCTTGGCGGCAGGCGCCTCGGGGCGCGGTGCTGGCGGGGCCATGGCGGTAGCGGCGGCGCCGCGGTTCCACTGCATGCTCTGGGACGGTGTGGCGGTCGAGCCCGAAGCGGACGCAACGACAGGCCGGATGTTGGCGAGGTTTATGGCCTTGGGCTGACGAGACGACGGCGTAATGGAACTCGTTGTCTCCTCAAGCGCGTCCTGGGCGGCGGAGGCGACCGCGACGGGCTTCGCCGTATCACGGGTTTCCGTGGCCGAAGCGAAGGCGAGAGCCGAAGACTGGCGGGCGCCGGCGTAGGCCTGCGGCAGATTACTCGTGATGAGGTCCGCCATGATGTTGTCGCGCGACGCAGCCGAGCGGCCGCCGAGTACCGACGCGACGACCTCGCGGCCGCCTGATTTGGCCGAGGTCAGCAGGTTGAAGCCTGAAGCGCGGGTGTAGCCCGTCTTGATGCCGTCGACGCCGTCGATGCGGTCCAGAAGCCGGTTGTGGCTGCGGATCGTGCGGCTGCCATACTGAAACGAGCGGGTCTCGAAATAGGCGTAGTACTGCGGGAAACGCTCCTGGATCGCACGCCCGAGCACAATGAGATCACGCGCGGTGGTGATGTTCGGCGGAGAGTTCGGCAGGCCATGGGGGTTGTGGAAGGTGCTGCGGCTCATGCCCAGCGCACGCGCCTTTGCGGTCATCATCCGCGCGAACTGGCTTTCCGAGCCGCCCAGATTCTCAGCGACCACCATGGATACATCGTTGGCCGACAGCGTCACCATCGCCTTGATGGCATCATCCACCTTGATGGTGGTGCCGGGCCGGACACCGAGTTTCGTCGGGGGCTGCGCTGCCGCCTTGGCCGAAACCTGGAGCGGCGTGCTGAGGCTGATGCGGCGCTGATCCAGCTGTTCGAAGAGGAGATAGAGGGTCATCACTTTCGTGATCGAGGCCGGGATACGCGGCTCGTCCTCGTTCTTCGCGAACAGGGTGCGGCCGGTCTTGGCATCGACCACCATCGCCGCGTAGGGGGGGCTATAGGCCGGCGCGGCCCTCTTCTTGCGCGCTTCGGCGGGCGAAGCCGTCAGAATTGACAGTGACGCAACGATGCCGATGACGCCGGCAAGCGCGACAGGGCGGTGACGTTTGGCCGCTACGCAACCCCAGACCATGTGTCTGTCCCCAACTCGAAAACTCTACTCTGCGCCTCGGTTCAACCGAACCGTTACATGCGCGGCACGGTCAATAACGCTAGGTCTATGCGGTTACGGATGAGTTAATGAGCTGGCGACTTAAGTTATTAGAAAACAAGAAGATGTTCACCTTTTGTTAAGCTTGACGCTATGTTAACGCGGCGGTCGGGACCGTACGCCCGCGGGGCCGCCCTGACGCGATTTGGCCTGAGGTCGGTCGCGTTGGCGGATGCCTCCCGGAGAGCGGGACTATTCGTCACATTTGATCCTATTTTGCACCGCAACATTAATTCTTGACACTCATTGTGCGCTGCACCTATATAACGCCAACGAGATCAGTGGTAGGGCGCCCGTGGGGGGTGCACGCTGCCACCGTTAACGCCGATTAGGGGCGCAGGAGGCTTACCGCATGTCTATCCAGTTCGAAAATTTCCAGAAGTATGGCAAAGAGCAGGTCGAAGCCACGCTGAAGACCTTCGGTACCGTTTCGAAGGGTGCCCAGAGCATCGCCGTGGAAGTGGCTGACTATTCGAAGAAGTCTTTCGAGGACGGCACGGCCACGCTTGAGAAGCTCGTGGCCTGCAAGACCCTCGACAAGGCCGTCGAGATCCAGGCCGACTACCTGAAGACCGCTTATGAAGGCTTCGTCGCTCAGTCGACCAAGCTGAGCGAGCTCTATGCGGATCTCGCGAAGGAAGTGTTCAAGCCCTACGAAGGCCTTTATGCCAAGGTGAAGTCGGCGGCGAACTAAGCCGGAAGGCAAGCGCCTTTTCCCGGGAGATGGTCGACCTTATCGTCGAACTCGTTTCGGGACCGTGAACCACCCGACATAGATCATGATGCGAAAAAGCCCGGCCCGTGCCGGGCTTTTTTTATTGTGTTTCAAGGCTCTGGATGCTGTTCGGCGGCTTTTCGCCGGTCTGGTTTCAGGCAATGATGACGGTGGCGTGTAGTGAACGCACTGGCGCCCCGACCGTCTCGACACTAGATTAGCCGGGTGAGGGAGCGAAGCGGGGTCGCAGGGCGGCCCTGAGGCGTTGGTCTCAGATGGTGGAGATAAGTTCCGATCGATTGCTTCATGGTCAGGATGACTGCGAGTGCCGATGAAACCAATGCCATGCTGACGCGCATGGCTGAACGTCGCCGTGGCAATTCAATCGGACCGGAAGGGCCCGGAACTGCCCTGCTTACGAAGACGAAAACTCGGACGAAACGCCCGAGTATGTACCGGGTTCTATTGCTGAACGACGACTACACGCCGATGGAGTTCGTCATTCATGTGCTGGAGCGCTTTTTCAACAAGGATCGGGAGGAGGCGACCCGCATCATGTTGCATGTGCACCGGAACGGTGTCGGTGAGTGCGGTGTATTCACCTACGAGGTGGCGGAAACCAAAGTGACGCAGGTCATGGACTTTGCCCGGAAGCACCAGCATCCTCTGCAGTGCGTGATGGAAAAGAAGTAGCGGCGGCTATCGCAAAAGGATTTCGACGTTGCCCACATTCTCTCGCAGCCTAGAGCAGGCCTTGCACAGGGCTCTCGCCTTCGCCAACGAGCGTCATCACGAATATGCGACGCTCGAGCACCTTCTCCTCGCGCTGGTCGATGATCAGGATGCCGCCGCCGTCATGCGCGCCTGTAACGTGGATCTCGAGGCCTTGAGGCGCAATCTGCACGAGTATGTCGATGCGGAGTTGACCAACCTCGTGACGGACGGGCGCGAGGATTCGAAACCCACGGCGGGCTTCCAGCGTGTCATCCAGCGGGCGGTGATCCACGTCCAGTCGTCCGGTCGCGAGGAAGTGACCGGCGCCAACGTGCTTGTGGCGATTTTTGCCGAGCGGGAGAGCCATGCGGCCTATTTCCTGCAAGAGCAGGACATGACACGTTACGACGCGGTCAACTACATCAGCCATGGCATCGCCAAGCGGCCGGGGCTGTCGGAAAATCGTTCGGCTCGCGGCGCGGATGAAGAAAGCGACAGCCGGGCAGCCAACAACGATGAGGCCGAGGGTCAGCGCAAGAAGAAGGGGGACGCCCTGGACGCCTATTGCGTTAATCTGAACAAGAAGGCCAGGGATGGGCGCATCGATCCCTTGATCGGGCGCGAGCCCGAGATCCAGCGGACCATTCAAGTCCTGTGCCGCAGGCAGAAGAACAATCCCCTGCTGGTCGGTGACCCCGGCGTCGGCAAGACCGCGATCGCGGAGGGGCTGGCCCGCAAGATCGTGACGGGCGATGTTCCGGATGTGCTCGCGGATGCGACAGTCTTTGCCCTCGATATGGGCACCCTGCTCGCCGGCACCCGCTATCGCGGCGATTTCGAAGAGCGCCTCAAGCAGGTGATGAAGGAGATCGAGGCGCATCCCAACGCCATCATGTTCATCGACGAGATCCATACGGTCATCGGTGCCGGGGCGACCTCCGGCGGCGCGATGGATGCGTCCAATCTTCTGAAGCCCGCGCTCGCCGCCGGCACGCTGCGCTGCATCGGCTCGACCACTTACAAGGAATACCGTCAGTATTTCGAGAAGGATCGGGCTCTCGTCCGGCGCTTCCAGAAGATCGACGTGAATGAGCCGAGCGTGCCGGACGCGATCGAGATCCTGAAGGGCCTGAAGCCCTATTTCGAGGACTTCCACAAGCTGCGCTACACCAACGACGCCATCAAGGCGGCGGTGGAACTCTCGGCCCGCTATATCCATGACCGCAAGCTGCCGGACAAGGCGATCGACGTGATCGACGAGACCGGCGCCTCGCAGATGCTGGTGCCCGAGGGACGGCGCAAGAAGACCATCGGCGTCAAGGAGATCGAGTCAACGATCGCGACGATGGCGCGTATCCCGCCGAAGACGGTTTCCAAGGATGATGCCGAGGTGCTTCAGCACCTGCATGAGACCCTGGAGCGCGTGGTCTACGGCCAGAACAAGGCGATCGATGCCCTGTCGTCGGCGATCAAGCTGGCGCGCGCCGGCCTGCGCGACGCGGAGAAGCCCATCGGCTGCTACCTCTTCGCCGGCCCGACGGGCGTCGGCAAGACGGAAGTGGCGCGCCAGCTCAGCCACGCGCTCGGCGTGGAACTGCTGCGCTTCGACATGTCGGAATATATGGAGCGCCACACCATTTCGCGGCTGATCGGCGCGCCTCCCGGCTACGTCGGCTTCGACCAGGGCGGGCTCCTCACGGACGGTGTTGACCAGCATCCGCATTGTGTGCTGCTCCTCGACGAGATCGAAAAGGCGCATCCGGACCTGTTCAACGTACTGCTGCAGGTGATGGACCATGGCAAGCTGACGGACCACAACGGCAAGCAGGTCGATTTCCGCAACGTCATTCTGATCATGACGACCAATGCGGGCGCTGCCGACATGGTCAAGCCAGCTTACGGGTTCACGCGCACCAAGCGCGAGGGCGACGACCAGGAGGCGATCTCCAAGCTTTTCTCGCCGGAGTTCCGCAACCGTCTCGACGCCACGATCTCCTTCGGCCATCTGCCGAAGGAGGTGGTCTCCAAGGTGGTGGACAAGTTCGTGCTGCAGCTGGAGGCGCAACTCGCCGATCGCAATGTCACGATCGAATTGTCCGATGAGGCGCGCGAATGGCTGGTCGAGCACGGCTATGACGAGACCATGGGCGCCCGACCGATGGCTCGCCTGATCCAGACCACGATCAAGACCCCGCTCGCGGATGCCGTTCTCTTCGGGCAGTTGCGCGGCGGCGGCGCGGTCAGGGTCGTCGTGCAGACGGACGAAGGCGGACAGAAGACCCTGGGATTCGAGTTCCCCGAGGGGCCGGTGACGCCGAAGCCCGAGCCGGATGTGGCCGAGGCCGTGAAAAAACACGTGAAACGTCGGCCGCCAACGGCTAAGAAGCAGCCGTCACCGCGTCCGCGCCGCGGTAAAGGTGGGGCGGACGGAGTTGACGACAGTGGGGGACCGCTTGCGGTGCGCACGGTTCCCAAGGTGCCGTTGATCAGGAGTTGACGTGGTGTCGACGTATTTCCAGCGCCGCCGGGAGCGGCAGCGCAAGCGTCGGCGCTTCGAGGAGATCGTGGCCTGGATCGTCGTTCCCATCATCGTCCTGGTGACGTGGTGGGTCGGCGCTCAGCTCTATAAGACCTTCGAAGAGCCTGCCTCACGGGTGATCCGCGAGTTGACGTCGCGCGGCGAGCGCGTGCCTTAGGGGGCATCGGCATTCACACGGCCGGCATGAATTGCCATCTCAGCTGCCCCGCCTGTTCGGCAGAGGCTGGATGATGCACATTGCGTCGAGGGGGCTCAACCCGGCGGTTGGCCGAGGTCCAGATCCAGCTTTCCCGCGATGATCAAGAGCGTCTTTCGGGGCGAGATTACTGATCTCGCCCCTGTCTGTGGGAAGGCGTTAAGCCGCGTCAGAAGCCGCTCGGGCACGCGGCGTCGGCTAAGATCGTGCCGACAAGGAGCATGGTGACGCTGACGCCGACCTCAGGTTCCGCGTAGAGGGGCAGTGGCCTTAACTCGTTCTGGCTGGGAGCCAGGGCGAACAGCTGATCGATGCCTGGCCGCGGCTGAAGCGCCATATCCTCGTCGGCTGGTAAGTCCCTATCGACCTCCTGCTCCTCGTCAATTGGCGCATCCGGCACAGCGCGCCGAGGGCGTCCGCCCTCATCGCCGGCAGCGGGCACCTTTCCGTATTCATTCACGGATTTTGCGAAGCGCGTCATGGAGTCAATCGGGTCGTCACCTTGCATAAGTCTCTTGAAATCCGACAGTGCTTCCGCCGACATCGGGACTAGATCTGGCGGCCCGAGCTTCTCGAAGCGATTTGGATCTTCGAGAGGTCCACGGGCAGCCCGATGCGTGAAGTAGTATTTTTCGGGAACGGTTTCTCCAGTGCGCCAATTGCACTCCGAAAATATAGTTATTGTTTCTGATGTAACATATCCGCTACGGACAGAATAAACTGTCCCTTCTTCCAATTCACGCAGAAGAATTGCTCTTTCATATTTCGTGTCTCTGAAGATAAAATAATTATTTCCCGCGTCGAATAAGTTCATTTTTGTCGAATATTCAAGTATTTCACTTGGAAGATCTATAATGGAATGCGTTGGATTGACGAGATTCGCGCTCTCGTTTTGTGGCAAGGGCGGAGTTCTTAGCGAAAGAGCGGTCACGGGATCGAGTTTTTCAGCGGATGGGATCTTCAATGAGGCTTCAAGCAGATGCCGGTCGCCTTGCGATAAAACCCTCTCCTCTACGGGGGAGGCGGGCTTTAACAGGTTGGGGGTGTTCTGTTCCGGATCGCGGGGGCCTGTAGAGATGTCTTTAAAGAATTTTCCTATGGGATTCTGCGTTTTTATGTCGAGTTCGCGATAGAATCTCACCTCTGGATGCGCTTTGTCGAAGGCGCCTTTGGAGGCGGGGCCTTCGGAGGCACTGATTGTTTCGAAGTGTTCCAAGATATGGAGGTCTCTTGCGAGATCCATATATGCGAAATACTTTGATGTGAGTGTCAATGACTCGCCGGGCTGTGCGTTGCCCGCCCACGCGGCAATCTTGGTCTTTGGCTCGGCGAGCTCGGGTATCGCTCGGGCCGCAATTGCCACCTGGGTGTATGGGGGGGCCTGCCTGGGGATGGGAACCACAATATCCAGCTCGGAATCCATAGAGCCGTGTGCGGCAGCCTGGGTGGATGCGGCATCGACCAGCCTGGAGGGAGAACTCCAGCTCTCCTGCGTCCTGTAATCCCTATAGCCCGGTGCAGCAGCAGGTTGCGGCTGGATTGGTGCCGCAGGTTCCTCCGGCTCTTCTCGGGCTCCGCGCGAGACGCACTGGCCACCGCCTTTCAAGCCGCAACTCTCGACGAGGTTGCCATTCGACTGTCGTTCGTAGGTTTTGCCCGGGATGGGGCGTTCGGTTTCGAGGTCGAGCGGTTCGTAGAGCTTGCCATCGGTTTGAGGGGCCAGATGGGAGGCTTTCGGCTTCAGAAGCATGAAGTCGCCATCCGCGGACCGATGGACAAGGGCCTCACCGGGGCGGGCGGCATCATAGGGCCGGGTTTCTCCCGGCTGCATCGTGCGAAAAGCTTCCAGCTTCGGGTGGATGGAGACCTCGTCTTTGCCGACAGGCCCGATGGCATCATCGGCAACCGCCGCACGGGGGTGGGGTGCGTGGCCGGGCTGGCGGTCTGAGGCGGGGTGAGCGGCGGTGTCGGTACGCGGGCCGACATCTTCCAGAGGCTTTGCCTCGGCGGTCCCGATGGGCGCGCGTATGTCGGTCTGGGGGGGAACGGGGGCTCGGGGGGAGGCCGCATCGGTGGCCGCGCCTGCGAGGGCCCTCGTCGTCGCGGCGTTGGCCTGCGCTGAGCTTGTGCCCAGATGGCTATGGCTGCCCAGGGTTTCCAGGCTCCCCGCTTCGGTCCCCAGGGTGCGGATCAGGGTCTCCGTGCTTGCTGTCCTGGCACCGAGTGAAGCCGTTTTGCTCGCGCCATTGGCGGCCGCCATCGCTCCGATGGCCGTGAAACCAACATCCGTTGACAAGCCCGCGGCGGCATTGACGCCTGCGTCCCAGTCGCTGGTTTCCACCGCCATAAGCAGCGCCTTTGCGCTTCCGAAGACGGGAATGAGCAATGTCCAGTCGTTCTTGACTGTGTCGATGATGCCCATGATAGGTTCAGCAAGGGGAAGACAGGATTGCCAGTTGCTAGTGCATTTCTCGATTCTTGTTCTTACGAAAACAACGGGGGGCGTCTTCAGCATGAAGGATTTGTAGAAATCCCACACCTGACTCATGGTGGATTGGTCGGGAGCGGCCTCGATGTTCGTCGGTTCCGCGTGAGCTGATGCAGAGTTATTGGCACCGGTAATGTCGTGTCCGGTATCATCCGGCGCTTTGGCCGTGCTTGAGCCGAGTTCCTGTGCGCTCTTGTCCATGTATATGCGAGCCTCCTCATAGGGTGGGGCTCTTTGTCTAAAGCTGCCTGCGATTTTTTGAAGTAATATGAGCGCGTAAACTGTGCCGATTATATAGCGTATAAATAAATATATTACGCAAAATTGACGTAGACTGGTCTCTTTGACCTTTCTGGAAAATCCTTTAGCTAACTATTTGTTCTCTAAATATTGTTGCGGGATGGTGCGTGCACGCGCGGGAATTCGCCCGTGCGATCCCCGGAAAAGCGCTCAGCGGTTTCCCATCCGCGAATGACCTCGAAGCGCGCGAGGCTTTGCCCGTCCGCTGTGTCCGGCTGGCTAGCCGGTCCAGCCGTTGAAGCCGACGGCCTTGCGGATTTTGTCGGCTTGCGACTTCAGCAGGTCCGGGTCCGCCATGGCGCCGGTGTGACCACGCAGGGGCACGCCCTCCCAGCGCGGGATGACGTGCATGTGGATGTGGAAGACCGTCTGCCCGGATGCGTTTTCGTTGAACTGCATCACCGTGACGCCGTCGGCATCGAAGGCAGACTTTACGCCCTTCGCCAGCTTCTGCACACTCGTCATCAGCGGGCCGAGCACGACGGGGTCGACATCGAGCATGTTGCGCGCGGCCGACTTCGGTACGACCAGCACATGGCCGTCGCCCTGGGGCATGATGTCCATGAAGGCGAGCGTATGCTGGTCCTCGTAGACGCGCTCGCACGGCAGAACGCCGCGAATGATCTTGGCGAAGATATTGTTGGGATCATAGGCCGTCACGGTCGCAGTTCCTCACTTGACGCTCGTGCGATGGTCGGCCGATTCCGGCACCGTATCAAGCTCCCATATCACGCGCCATATCACGTCATGGGGGCAAAGGCAGTCCGTCAGTCCACATCCGGGTGGCGGAAAGGTGTGAACTGGTCGAGTTCGCGCGCTTCCTCGGCCACAGAAGGCCTCTCCTGTTCCAGATAGGCGGCGACCGCCCGGCGTAGCGCGCGATCAGCGATATCATGGGCGGAATAGGTGAGGACGGGGCGATAGCCCCGCGCAAGCTTGTGCTCCCCCTGGGCTCCGGCTTCCACGCGCTGGAGGCCCCGCGCGATGGCGAAATCGATGGCCTGATAGTAGCAGACCTCGAAATGCAGGAAGGGGTGATCCTCGATCGCCCCCCAGTTGCGGCCATAGAGGGCGTCGTCGCCGATAAAATTGATCGCGCCCGCGATGAAGCACCCCGCGCGCTTGGCCATCACCAGCAGGATGCGATCGGCCATGGCCTCGCCGATCAGCGAGAAGAAGCGGCGGTTGAGATAGGGCCGGCCCCATTTCCGCGAGCCCGTATCCTGGTAGAAGGCGAAGAAGGCATCCCAATGGGCCTCAGTGATGTCACGCCCGGTCAGCCAATGGATGGTGATGTCATCGGCGCATGCGTCGCGCCGCTCGCGGCGGATGGTCTTGCGCTTGCGGGATGCCAGGCCCTCGAGGAAATGCTCGAACGTACCGTAGCCTGCGTTCGTCCAGTGGAACTGCCGGTCGATGCGCTGCAGGAAGCCGGCATCTCCGAGGACCTGCCATTCGTCGCGCGGCAGGAACGTCGCATGGATCGACGAGGCGCTGACACGGTCGCGCACCGCGCGCAGACCGATGATCAATGCCGCGCTCAGCGCGGTGCTATCCTGCCCGTCGCGGATGAGAAGGCGGCGGCCTGTCGCCGGGGTGAAGGGAACGCTCACCTGGATTTTCGGGTAATAGTCGCCGCCGGCCCGCTCATAGGCATCTGCCCAGGCGTGATCGAACACATATTCGCCCTGGCTATGCGACTTCGCATAGGCGGGGGCAGCCGCCACCAGCAGGCCCGCGGCATCGTGGACGAGGATATGCGCGGGCGCCCAGCCGGTGCGGGGCGAGACGCAGCCGGACTCCTCAAGGGCCTTCAAAAAGGCGTGACTTATGAAGGGATTGAATCGCTCTTGTTGAGACTCTGATTCAGTGGCGCCGCGGCCCGCGGCCGGGCTGTCCGGGGCTTCGCCGACGAGCCTCCCAGGCTGCCCGTCGCTCTCGGTCGGATGTGGGGCGTCCGTTGGGCAATTCGTCGAATCTTTTGAGTTGTTTATCGCCGAAAGCTGAGAGGATGATTCAGGTCGGCGGGGGTTCGCGCAGGCGTCCCAGTCCGCAGCCGGGACGCTTGCAATCGCGTTGGTCACGCTGATGGTCGTCTTGCTGCCCGTCTCGGGGCGCGTCTTGGCGGTCATGGGGAGATCCTAGAGCGCTTTCCGCGTCCGGGGAATCACCTCGGCGTTACGGAACGAAGTCCTCGAATATCATCTGGTCGGCGTAGGCCGCCGCATGTTCGCGATCCCCGGGTGTCCGCACGGTCCAGGTCAGGACCGGCATGCCGAAATGGCGGGCCATGACAGTGGCCGTCGCCGGCAGGTCGCCGACCCGCCAGGCGACGAAATCGGGCCGCGAACGGTCGATATGGAGGAATTGCGCGAGTTCCCGCCGCTTTTCCGGGCTCAGATGGCCCCAGTCCTTATCGTCATAACGGCTCTCCGCCACGATGCCGCGCGGCACGCCTGGCGCGAGGTCCTTGAAGGCCGCGATGATATCCGGATCGAAGGACATGACCGCCAGCGGTTCGGAGCGATTGTCGACCACTGCGGCGGTGCGGCGGATGAGCGCGAGATCACCGTCGAAGCGGCTCTTCACCTCGATCACGAGCGGGACCCGGCCGGCGATCCTGTCCAGGAAGGCCGACAGCGGCTCGATGCGATTCTCCGTCGCCTTGAAGGGCACGGCCGCGAGCGCGGCCGCCGTATGCGCGTCGAGGCGCCCCTGACCCCGTGTCAGCCTGTCGAGCACGAAGTCATGGTAGACGACCGCTTCCCCATCGGCGGTCAATTGCACATCGCATTCGATGGGGAAGCCTCCGGCGATGGCCGCCTCGGCGGCATCGGCGGTATTCTCGATCACATCGACCCGATTGTGCAGCCCGCGATGGGCAATCGGTCGCGTGCAGAGCCAATCGGGCGCGGTCATGATCAGGCAACCTCGAAGAGAGCTTCCACCTCGACGGCGGCATCGAGCGGGAGCTGCGCGACGCCGACGGTGCTGCGGGCGTGGCGGCCGAGATCGCCGAAGACCTCGACCATCAGGTCCGACGCGCCGTTCATCACGCCGGGCACAGAGCCATAGGTCGGTGTCGAATTGATGAAGCCGCCGAGACGCACGACGCGGGTGATCCGGTCGAGATCGCCAAGGGCGGCCTTGGCCTGGGCGAGAAGATTGATGCCGCAGAGGCGGGCGGCCTGCTGGCCGGTCTCCAGCGAAACTTCGCCGCCGAGCTTGCCCTTGTGGGCGTCAGAGAGCTTGCCGTCGGGACCGAGGCAGAGCTGGCCGGAGATCGTCAGGAGCTGGCCGCTCAGCACGAAGGGCACGTAGTTGGCAATAGGCGCTGCCGGTGTCGGAAGGACGATACCGAGTTCTGCCAACTTGGAGGCAATACGGCTCATGGAAGGGTTCCTTGTCTTGCAAGCATGGACGGACGTGGCCGCCTTCACAGCCGAAGGCGGGGTGAGAGCGTTGTCGCCTACGGCCGCCGGGATCGCAACGGCGGATATCATAGGGCTGGGTCATTGATCCCGCGAGATACTTAGCTGATGCTGTGATAGGTGGATCGGCCAAGAGCCCTTGGAATTCCGATGGAGGTCATAATGGCGAGAAAGCCCGTCGTCTTCACAGCGATGGCCGTCACGTTGCTCTGGACCTCGGGCGCCATGGCCGAGGCGGTGCCTGGTGTTTCCCTTGCGCCGCACAGGGCAGTCTATGACCTGTCGCTCGCCGACGGCAGCAACGCCATCCAGTCCGCCATGGGGCGGGTGGTCTACGAGATCACCGGCACGGCCTGCGACGGCTATGCGTCGCGCTCGCGGCAGGTTGTCGTTCTCGAGGGGGAAAGCAGTGCCTCGACCACCGACATGCGCATGACGACCTTCGAGGACGCGAGCGGTGGCTCGTTCCGGTTCAAGGCAGAGACGCGCAATGCCAATACGCCGCCTAAGCTGGTCGATGGCGAGGCCGTGCGACGCGATGGCGCGGTTGCCGTCAATTTCGTCAAGCCTGTTCGCGAAACGCTGAAGCTTGGCGACGCGATGTTCCCGGCGGCGCATCTCAAAACCCTGATCGCTGGAGCGAAGGCAGGCAAGCCCATCGTCGAGGCGCGGGTGTTCGATGGCTCGGAAGATGGGCGCAGCTTTTACGACACGCTGGCGGTAATCGGGCGGGCCGACGCGGTCACCCCCGGGGAAACGGCGCGGACGGGCAAATTTGAACCTGGCAAGTCGGACGCGGGCAAGGCTGCCCCTGGCGAGAGCGATCTGGCCAAGGGGGATGTCGGCGGGAGCGACGACGAGGCCTTCGCGGAGCGCCAGCGCCGGTTCGACGGCCTGTTCGGCACCGGGGCGCATTGGCCAATCGCGATCAGCTATTTCAAGCAAGCCACGGCGCGGAGCGAAGCGCTGCCCGTCTATGTGCTGAGCTTCGATCTCTACGAGAACGGCATCGCCCGCTCGCTGACCCTCAAATATGACAACTTCACGCTGAAGGGCGAGCTGAAGGAGTTGGAACTGCTCAAGGCGGCCGCCTGCGAATAGATCGTTGGTTCAAGCTTTGCTGCCCTTGCCGAAGACGATGCCCTTGACCACGGCGCCCGCGCCGAATTTGGCGCGCAGATCATCCACCGCCCGCTCCATGCGAGCCTGGCGCCGGGCCGTCTGATCGGCAAGGTCACCCTGGTCGGCCTCGACCGCGGGGTGCAGATCAGACGTGCCGATGCCGATCAGCCGAAAGCGCGTGCCGTCGCATTCGGGCAGGAGCAGGCCCTTGCCCGTCTCGAACAGGCGACTGGCGAGCTGCGTGGTGGGGACGCCGCGCGAGCGGCTGCGCAGCTTGAAGTCGGCGGTCTTCAGTTTCAGTGTGACGGAGCCGGCGGCCAGCTCTGCGGCCTTCAGTCGCGCCGACAGCTTTTCGCTCAGACGCCAGAGGATGGGAAGGAGGTCGGCGGACGCGCCGATATCCTCGTTGAAGGTCGTCTCCGCGGAAACGACCTTGGCCTCACGGTTCGGGCTGACGGCGCGGTCATCGATGCCATGGGCGAGCCGCTGCAATCGCCCGGCTTCCTTGCCGAGGAGCGCCATCAATTTGTTCGGCGAGGCGGCGCGCAGATCCCGGATCGTCCTGACGCCGGCGCGCTCGAGCTTCTCCACCGTCACCGCGCCGACGCCGAAGATGATCGAGACCGGCTTGTCGGCCAGAAAACCATCGACATCCTGCTGGCCAATGATCGCGAAGCCCCGTGGCTTGTCGAGGTCCGAGGCGATCTTCGCCATGAATTTGTTGGTCGAGAGGCCGATCGAGACGGTGATACCGACTTCGCTCTCCACGCGCCGGGCAAAGCGCGCGAGAATGACCGCGGGACTGGCGTGGTGCAATCGTTCGGTGCCGCCGAGATCGAGGAAGGCCTCGTCGATGGAGAGAGGCTCCACCATGGGCGTCAGATCGAGCATCATCTTACGGATCTCGCGGCCGACGCGCACATATTTGGCCATATCTGGCTTGATGACGACGGCGTCGGGGCACAGCTTCAGCGCTTTGAACATCGGCATGGCCGAGCGCACGCCATACGTTCGCGCCACGTAGCAGGCTGTCGACACAACACCGCGCTTGCCGCCGCCGATGATTATGGGCTTTATTGCGAGGTCGGGGGAATCTCGTTTTTCAATCGCCGCATAGAACGCATCGCAGTCGATATGGGCGATGTGTAGCGCGTCGCGTTCAGGATGGGCGAGGAGGCGGGGACTGCCGCAGGCGGGACAGCGATTGGGCTGTCTACTCGCCTCGGTATCGGTCAGGCAATCGCGGCACAGGGAGCGCGATTGGCCAGGCGTGTTCATTGGGGGGCTCCAGGACCAGCAAGTTTTTGCCGTGCACTGGATATTGCCTGGGGATCGAGCCTGTGATTGGCCGCGAATGTCAAAAGCAGGGCTTCGTCCGAGGCAAGATGATCGAGCACGGCAGCCAGGAAGCCAGGTTGGCTGGCGCTTTCGCGTATCGTATCCGGGCCGAGCCCGGTGGTGCCGAGGAAACGCTCCAGTCGGTCTTCGTCCGAAGCAAGGAAACCAAGCGCCCGAAGGGCGATTTCCTCCGGGTCTGGAAGCGGTGAGGGGCGTTGCGGGGCCATGGCGTGTCCAAAGGTGGGCAAGGGGGGAGATTGGATTTGCGTTTCGTCAACGGGTCAATGGTAATGATGCCTGACTACGGCTTTGCGCGCGTGGACTCCCCACATGTGGGATGTACTCTAGATGATGGGAACGGCTGATGCGCAAGACGGTGCTGATCGTCGAGGATAACGAGCTCAATATGAAGCTCTTCAGCGACCTCCTGGAAGCGCACGGTTATGCGACGCTCAAGACTTCGAACGGGATCGAGGCGATGGAGCTTGCGCGTAGCGACCACCCCGACCTCATTATCATGGATATCCAGCTGCCCGAAGTTTCCGGGCTTGAAGTGACACGCTGGCTGAAGGCCGACGACGACCTGAAATCCATCCCCGTCATCGCGGTGACGGCCTTCGCCATGAAGGGTGACGAGGAGCGGATCCGGGAAGGTGGTTGCGAGGCCTATCTCTCAAAGCCGATTTCGATTTCACACTTTCTAGAGACAGTACGCACTTATCTCGAATCCGCCTGAGTGGAGAGCATGCATGTCCGCTCGCGTACTCGTTGTCGATGATACGCCCATCAATGTGAAATTGCTCGAAGCCCGACTGTCGGCTGAGTATTTCGACGTGATCAGCGCCTCGAATGGGCGCGAGGCGCTGGAAATCTGCGAGCAGAATCGCTGCGACATCGTGCTGCTCGACGCGATGATGCCGGGCATGGACGGCTTTGAGGTCTGTCGCAAGCTCAAGTCCCAGCCAAGCACCGTGCATATCCCCGTCGTGATGGTGACAGCCCTCGATCAGCCGAGCGACCGCCTGCGCGGTCTCGATGCGGGCGCCGACGACTTCCTGACCAAGCCGGTCGACGACATGGCGCTGATCGCCCGTGTGCGCAGCCTCGTGCGGCTGAAGGCGGTGACCGACGAACTGAGAACGCGGGTCATCGCCTCGCGCGAATTCGGGCTTGAGGACGCCCTCGTTTCGGCGACCGCGGAGACGGGGCAGAATGCGCGCGTCTTCATTATCGAGGATCGTCCAGCGACTGCGGAGCGGCTGGCCGCCGCGCTGTCCATCTATCATCACGTCGACTGCGAGGCTGATCCCCAGCAGGCGCTGGCACGGGCCGCCACGGAAAGCTACGACGTCATCCTCGTCAATCTCGATATCGGAGGCTTCGACGGGCTCAGGCTATGTGGCCAGCTCCGCGCTTTCGAATCGACGAGGAACGCTGTTGTCCTGATGATGGCACGAGCCGAGGACAAGGAGCGTATTCTGCGCGGTCTCGACATCGGCATGAACGATTACCTGCTGCGCCCGGTCGACCGCAACGAACTGGTCGCCCGGGTGCGTACGCAGATGCGGCGCAAACGCTTCGCGGATCGGCTGCGCGACAGCGTCCAGGCGTCGCTTGAACTCGCGGTTATCGATCCCCTGACGGGATTGTACAACCGGCGCTATCTCGATGCGCGACTCACCGGGGCCTTCGAGGCGCCGACGCTCGGCACGCGCCCCCTTGTACTGCTGGTGCTCGATATCGACCACTTCAAGGCCGTCAATGACGGCTTCGGCCATGAAGCCGGTGACGAGGTCCTGAAGGAATGTGCCAACCGCATCCGCGCCCAGACGCGGGGTATCGACGTGGTGGCGCGGTTTGGGGGTGAGGAAGTCGTGGTCATGGTGCCGGATGCCACACTGGAGGCGGCTGAAGTGATGGCTGAGCGCATCCGCGAGGCGATCGAGCATAAGCCCTTCCTGGTGAACGGCGAGAGCCAGACCGTCGAGGTCACGGTATCGATCGGTGTCGCTGCCCGGCTGATGGGCGATCAGGCTCCCGGCGATCTCCTGCGCCGCGCCGACCAGGCGCTCTACCAGGCCAAGCAGGCCGGACGGAATCGCGTCGTCGCCGCGGCCGCCTAGGCCTTGCCCTTGCTCGACTGGTCCTGTGATCGGACGATTCAGGGTAGCGGGTTCCGCCACGTCAAGAGAGCGCGGCGGGGTGCTTAACCTTCATCTGGACTTATGCACCGCGAATCCGCGCAAAGCATTGCTTTCGCCAACGGCTTCGCTACTGTTCACTCGTGGTGGGCCTTGATGGTGACTGCCCCGTTATTCCCCTACGGAATGCTCAGGTCCGCCGCATCTCCTGGGTCCCGTGGGGTTCGGCCGGTCTGGAAGCGGTGTTCTGTGGCCTCCTCGAATGCCGCTTCCGACCGGCCACCATTCTTCGCTCCGGGGTCAGCATGGCTGGTCCTTCGGCAACAAAAAAGGGCGCCGATGGCGCCCTTTTTTGTGATCGCGTTCGCCGTGGCGACGCCGTCAATACCCCCAAGGATCAGCAATCAATTCGGAAAGCCCGCTCCCTCGGGATGCCCCTTGGGGCATCGATCACTTGATCTTCGATTCCTTGTACTCGACGTGCTTGCGGACAACCGGATCATACTTCTTGATCGTCAGCTTGTCCGTCATCGTGCGAGCGTTCTTCTTCGTCACGTAGAAGTGGCCGGTATCGGCCGTCGACACGAGACGGATCTTGATGGTCGTGGCCTTGGCCATAGCGGAAACCTCTTGGCAATCTGTCGCGCTGGGCTGTTAGCACGCGCAATAGGAGAGGGGCCGGACAGGACCCGGCTCCAACGTGCCTTGGAGATGCTGCATTCGCGCGCGGAAGTCAAGCCTGCTGGGGATGCCGCGCCACGCACAGGTGACAGGAGGGCGACATGGCGCGATAAGGCCATACACCGAACAATCTTGTTGCCGGCATCGGAACCCCCTATAGCGATGACTTCAAGATGACAGCTTCACGCGCCGCCGATCGCCCCCGCGAGTATCCCCATCGCCATCTCCTCGGCATCGAGGGGCTGACACCCGCCGATATCGTCGGTCTGCTCGATCGGGCAGAAGCCGCCGTCGAAGTCAGCCGGCAGGTCGAGAAGAAGCGGGCGACGCTGCGCGGACGCACGCAGATTAATCTGTTCTTCGAGCCCTCCACGCGAACGCAATCATCCTTCGAGCTCGCCGGGAAACGGCTCGGCGCCGATGTCATGAACATGTCGGTGGCCTCTTCCTCGGTGAAAAAGGGCGAAACGCTGATCGACACGGCGGCGACGCTGAACGCCATGCGCCCCGATATCATTGTCGTGCGCCATCAGGCGGCCGGGGCGGTGCATCTGCTTGCCCGCAAGGTCGACTGCTCGGTGGTGAATGCCGGCGACGGCGTCCACGAGCATCCGACCCAGGCGCTGCTGGATGCGCTCACCATCCGCCGCAACAAGGGGCGGATCGAGGGGCTGGTGGTCGCCATCTGCGGCGACATCCTGCATTCACGAGTGGCGCGCTCCAACATCCTTCTCCTGCAGGCGCTCGGCGCCCGCGTGCGCTGCATCGGCCCCTCGACCCTCCTGCCGGTCGGGCTCGATCGTTTCGGGGTCGAGATTTTCACCGATATGCGCAAGGGGCTCGACGGGGTGGATATCGTCATGATGCTGCGGCTCCAGCGCGAGCGCATGAATGGCTCCTTCGTGCCGTCCGTGAAGGAATATTTCCACTTCTTCGGGCTTGATCGCGAGAAGCTGGCTCTCGCCAAACCCGATGCGCTCGTCATGCATCCCGGGCCGATGAACCGCGGTGTCGAAATCGACTCCGAGGTCGCGGATGGCGCGCAATCCTTGATCCGCGAACAGGTTGAAATGGGCGTCGCCGTCCGTATGGCGGTTCTTGAGGCGCTTGGCAGCCAGTTGCCGAATACCTGAGTTTTTAGGAAACGGCGTCCAAACGCCAGCATGAGGTGTGTCATGGCTTCGGCCCATCCGCCCATCCTGTTCAACAACGTGCGTCTGGTCGATCCCGCAACGGGGCGTGACGGCCATGGCTCGCTGCTGATCGAGGATGGCGTCATCAAGGATATCGCCTGGGGCGCAGCCGCCGGCGTGCCGGAAGGTGCCGAGATCGTCGATTGCAAAGGCCATGTGCTGAGCCCCGGCCTCGTCGACATGCGCGCCTTCGTCGGCGAGCCGGGGGCCGAGCACCGCGAGACGCTGAAGACCGCGAGCGAGGCCGCTGCCGCCGGTGGTGTCACCACCATCGTCTGCATGCCTGACACCAATCCGATCATCGACGACCCTGCCATCGTCGAATTCGTGCAACGGCGGGCCCGCGAGACGGCGATCGTCAATATCTGCCCGGCGGCCGCGCTCACCAAGGGGCTCGCCGGCAAGGAAATGACCGAGTTCGGCCTCTTGCGGCAGGCGGGCGCGGTTGCCTTCACCGATGGCGCGCGCTCGGTCACCAACGCCCAGATCATGCGCCGGGCCTTGACCTACGCGCGCGATCTCGATGCCCTGATACTCCACCACACCGAGGATCCCGATCTCGTCGGCGACGGGGTGATGAACGCTGGCGAGCGTGCAAGCCGGCTGGGGCTGGCCGGGGTGCCGCGCGAGGCAGAAATCATCATGCTGGAGCGTGACCTGCGTTTGCTCCGGCTGACCGGCGGACGCTACCACGCGGCGATGATCACGACTTCGGATTCGGTCGAGGTGGTCGAGCGGGCAAAGGATGCGGGCCTCGGCGTGACCTGCGGCGTCTCGATCAACCATCTGGCGCTGAACGAATTCGACATCGGTGATTACCGCACCTTCTTCAAGCTCGCGCCGCCCTTGCGGCACGAGACCGACCGGATGGCGATGATCGAAGCCTTGGCGCGCGGCGCGATCGATGTCGTCGTTTCGGATCACAATCCGCAGGATGTCGAGACGAAGCGGCTGCCCTTCGCCGACGCGGCCGACGGCGCCATCGGGCTTGAGACGCTCCTGTCCGTGGGGCTGCGGCTCGTTCACAACGAACAGATCAAGCTGCCGGCGCTGTTGAAGGCCATGACGAGCCGCCCGGCCGAACTGCTGGGCCTGCCGCAGGGCCGCCTCGCACGCGGTGCCCCGGCGGATCTCATTCTGCTCGATCTCAATCTCGCCTATACGCTGGATGCGCGCGAACTCAGGTCACGCAGCAAGAACTCACCCTTCGACGAGGCGCGTCTCGAGGGCCGGGTGCTGAGGACTTATGTTGCGGGGCGTTGCGTGCATCGCTACGCTGAATAACCTTTAGCGGGGGCGGGCAGTGGCCATGGGTCTGACTGAGCTTTGGCCGATCATAGTCGCGGCCGTTTTTGGCTATCTTCTTGGTTCCATCCCCTTCGGGGTCGTGATCACGCGCCTGGCGGGCCTCGGCGATATCCGCGCGGTGGGCTCGGGCAATATCGGCGCCACCAATGTTTTGCGTACGGGCAAGAAGGGGCTCGCTGCGGCCACCTTGCTCGGTGACGCGTTGAAGGCCACGCTCGCCATCGTTGTCGCGTCGCAATGGGGGGAGGGGCCGGCGCTGGCGGCGGCCTTCGGGGCCTTCATGGGCCATCTTTTCCCTGTCTGGCTGTCCTTCAAGGGGGGCAAGGGCGTTGCCACCTTCCTCGGCTGCCTGATCGCGCTGAACATGTGGGTCGCGCTGTTCTTCGCCGCGGTGTGGCTGGCGGTGGCCTATTTCAGCAAGTTTTCGTCGCTCGCCGCTCTGATCGCGAGCGCGTTCGTCGCGCCGGCGCTGCTGATCGCTGACCAGCCGGCGGCCGCCACGCTCTTCGTCGTCCTGACGATCTTCCTATGGGCGAAGCACCGCGGCAATATCGTGCGCCTGATGACCGGGCAGGAGAGCCGGATCGGCAGCAAGAGCTAGCCGGGAGAGGATGCGCGCGCAGTTTGATGCTTGAGGGGCTGGGGAGCCGCTCTTGCTTCAGGAGTTGATCGGCTAGCGATAGGGGGAGCTGTCGGGTGGGGAGACTTAGTCTCAATGATGATCAGCGCCTGAGCTGGCTCAGGCTCATGCGGTCCGAAAGCATAGGGCCGCGCAGCTTTCGTTCTTTGCTCAGCCGGTTCGGCAGCGCCGACGCGGCACTCGCGGCACTCCCGGAGATCGCGCGGCGTCGCGGCCGAACCCTTCGCATCGTGACACCAGCGGAAGCCGAGCGGGAGATGGCGACCGCCCGGCGATCCGGTGTGCGTTTCATTGCGCTCGGCGAGGCGGACTATCCGGCACCTCTGCGCGAGATCGACTCCGCGCCGCCGCTTGTCGCCATGCGCGGCGAGGCCGCGACGCTGAGCCGGCCGATGGTGGCGATCGTCGGTTCACGCAATGCCTCGGCCGCTGGCTTGAAATTCACGGAGCGCTTGGCTGCGGGATTGGGTGCTGCGGGCTTCGCCGTCGTATCGGGGTTGGCGCGCGGCATCGACACGCGCGCCCATGCGGCGAGCCTCTCATCAGGGACCGTGGCGGTTCTGGCCGGTGGTCACGACAGGATTTATCCGGCGGAGAACGAGGCATTGCTCATGCGCATCCTCGAATCCGGCGCCGTGCTCTCGGAAATGCCGATGGGCTATGAACCCCGGGGGCGCGACTTTCCACGCCGCAACCGCATCGTGTCCGGGCTCTGCCTTGGCGTGGTGGTCGTGGAGGCGGCGCGCCGCTCCGGCTCGCTCATCACCGCGCGTTTTGCAGCGGAGCAAGGGCGGGAGGTTTTCGCGGTGCCTGGCTCGCCTCTTGATCCGCGAGCGGAGGGCACCAATGACCTGATCCGTGACGGCGCGACGCTGTGTGCCGATCCGGATCATGTCGTGAGCGCGCTTGCCCCGCTTGTCGGCCAAGATATCCGACCGGCGGGGGCCTGGAATGAGCCCGCCGCTGACCAAAGTGGCGAGCCCCTGTGGGACGAGCTTGAGGGGCTCGATATCGAGCCGCCACCCGCCGTGCCGATCCACCGGGCTTATGCGGTGCAGGGGGGCGACACCGAGGAGGAAGAGGGCGAGCGCATGTCCGAAGCCTCTGGCGTTCCGCTCGCGGATGGTCATTCGCCCCACGGCCGGCATCTTCTCGCGCTACTCGGTCCACAACCGGTCCCGCTCGATGATCTGGGCCGCGTATCGGGGCTCGCGGCGCGCGAGATCCAGCGCGCGATCGTCGAGCTCGAGCTCGGCGGCTATGTGCTGCGCCATGCCAACAACAGCGTTTCACTGAAGTGAACTAGCGAAACAAGGCCTTAGCCTTGCGGGGCCAGCGCTGGCGGCTGCTTGTCGCCCGCTTTCTCTGCCATCACCGCGAAGTCGGTCACGGCGTAGATGTGTTCGGTCTTTCGCCGGCCGCGCACCGTGATCTCATGTTGCGCACAGCCGTCGAGCGAGAGCCCCGAACCGGCGAGCGCGGATTCGGACACCACCGCAAATGCCTTGAATTCCTTGGTCATCGCCTCGAGCCGGCTCGCGGTATTGACGGTATCGCCGAGAGCTGTGAGGGCGCCATTGTTGCGACCATTCGTCGATAGCTCGGTCGCGGCGCCGACGCGCCCAAGGACCGCGGGTCCCGTGTGAATCCCGATCCCCATGCGCAGGGGCTGGCGCAGGGTCGTGGCGAACTCGCGGTTGATCTCGTCGAGGGCGGCCTGCATGGCGCGGGCGGCGAGAAGAGCGTTGCGGCTGCCGGCGCCTTGCGCGGGAGCGATGCCAAACAGCGCCATGATGCCATCGCCGAGAAACTTGTCGACGATGCCATCGTGGGAACGGATGGCGTCCGACATCAGCTCGAAATACCGGTTGAGCAGGAACACCGAGTCGTAGGGGTAGATGCGCTCGGTCAGTGCGGTGAAGTCGCGCAGATCCGTGAACATGACCGTGACACGGCGCTCGATGCCCCAGCGATACGGATCGGCACGGGTTCCCGGCGGTTCGGGCTCGGCGATCACGACCAGGCGACGAAGCGTCAGGGAGTGGGTCGGCCTGATCTGGCAAGCCAGGCGTACGCCTGTCGGCGCGTTGATGCGCTCCAGCGCCGCCGCCTCGCCCGCCAGCGGAGGCGGAAGGTTCTCCAGTCCCTCGGTGATCAAAACACGGCAGGTGCTGCAACGGCCCCGCCCGCCGCAGGCGGCTGCATGGGGGATGCCGTTCGCACGGCTGATCTCCAGCAGTGTCGGGCCGGGATGCGCGCGGACGGCCTTCAAGCCGGTGTAGTTTATTGAGAAGCCCGGGCGTATCCGCGCGATGACGAGCCGCGCCGCGAGGACCAACAGCACGCCGCCAGCGAAGGCGAGGAGGATGGAAACGCCAACACTGGTCAGTTTCTCCAGATCTTGTGCCTGCTGCGGGGTGAGCGCGCTGCCCGGGGTGCTGGCCTCCAGCCGGCGGGCGCTTTCCGTGAAACCGAGGATGCCGAGAGCGGGGACAAGCACCGCAAGGGAGAGGAGCCAGGGGGCAAGCCGCGCGTAGAAGGCTTTCGTCGAGAGCCAGAAGTGCAACCCGATGCAGCCATGCAGCCAAACGATCAGCAGCAGCACCGGTTGCTGCACGGCAAGACCGGGCCACATGCTCCGTAAGACATTCCCATAGCGGTCGTCGAGACCGTAGAGCAGGTTCATGCCTCGCGTGGCGAGGATATGCTGCAGCAGCCAGAATGGAATGGCGAGGCCGAGCATGAGCTGAAGCGCCTCGCCGACCGGCATGCGCCATGTCGTGCGCCGCACCAGCTTCCACAGGCCGAGGCTTATATGCATGACCAGCGAGCCATAGAGCAGCACGCTGCCGGGTACCGAGCGCCAGAAGGCGCGCCGCACGACGTCGAAAGCCTCCATCCATACGAGGTCGACAACGCCGAGCGCGTTGTTCACGAAATGGGTGAGGGCGAATGTGAAGAGGACGAGACCCGATGCGAGACGCAGTCTGGCTATGGTCAGCTGATTACGCGAAAATGGTTGGTGCAGCCAGGCGGTTCCGGTGCCCCATACGCCTCTAAGGTCCATAAATATCCATCACTTGGCTCAAGCGCCTGACTGCCACGCAGAATCAAGCATAGCCTATTGATGGGGCCTATGGAGGCCAAGAGGCCGTACGTTTGAAAGAGGCCGTACGTTTGAAAGGTGAAGCCGTGCGCGTAGTGCCACGCGGTTGGCGCTGATGACGGTGCAAGCAAATAGAGGAACGTGACGACGGATGCCCGCCGAGCTCAGGGCGGCGTGTGTCTTGAGGGCATAGTGCCGCTTGGACCGCTCTCCCCATAAAGGGAGAGCGCCAAGCCTCTCGTTGGTCATAGGACCAGGAAGACAGGAAAAGCGGTCGTGTCGTCACCGGCGCCCAGGTCGTATGCTCTGCCTATGGCAGAACCCGTGACCGTGGCGCGGACGTATCTGGCAGGGATTGAAGGTCGGTTCCCCCAGCCATCTGAACATGTCAAAGCAATGGGATGCCGCTTGTGCTAAAATAAAAACGCGCTGCGGCATGCTAAAGACCATAGCCGGATGATCAGAAAATTTAATTCAATAGTGTTCTCTAATTGAGAACTATTGCGCGGCTTTTCTTATGATCGTCCTGTTACCTATTTCTGTCTCACGTCGCCATGCGCTGTTAGCTGCCCAGCCATCGGCTGATGTTTACGCCGGGCTGTCTTGCGCGCTTCCTCGCGCACCATTTCGAGAAAATAGGCAATCACATCAAGCCGTGCGCTACGGGACATGGCGGCCATTTCGCCGGAAAGTTGCGCGATATATTCAGCGACTTCGTTGGCGTCAGCAAATTTATCGGTGCTATTTTCAAGAAGTCTATATCGTGTATGATTATTCTTTGGAGCATCTTCATGGTTGCTGGCAAGCATAATTGATTAATCCATTAATGAAAATAGTATAAAATGTAATATTTAAACACATACTCGAAGATACACTATGATGAAAAAATACTTGGAAGCAGTAATGCAATTTCTAGCATGAGTGCCTGCTTCTAGGCGAGCGGAAAATGCTAGTTCATGCGGCCTCCGCGGGGGATTTTTTCGGCCATCAGCCCGGCTCTGTGACTTCCCGATTTTGGCGGGCGATTTCTGAAAGACGGTCGAGCGCGCCCTGCAGGATGTAACCCGCCGCGATCTTGTCGACGACTTCGGCCCGGCGGGCGCGGGAGGCATCGGCCGCGATCATGGCGCGGTTGACGGCGACCGTGGTCAGGCGCTCGTCCCACAGGACGACGGGCAGGTCGAGATGCTTGTCGAGATTGCGGATGAAGGCGCGGGTTGCCTGGGCGCGCGGACCCTCCGAGCCGTCCATGTTCAGGGGCAGCCCCACCACGAGGCCGGCGACGGCGTGGGTTCGGCAAAGCGCGGTCAGTCGTTCCGCGTCGGCTGTGAACTTGACGCGGCGGATCGTCTCCAGCGGCGTGGCAACGACGCGCTGCACGTCCGACAGGGCAAGGCCAATGGTCTTGGTGCCGAGATCCACGCCGATGAGGCGCGCGTGGCGCGGCAGATCCGCAAAATTTTCAATGGGTACGATCGTTGTCATGCTGCCATGTTAGCACGCTTGCCCGGATGGTCGCGGGGCGCTGCGGCGTTTTTATCTGCCAAGCGCTTCTCTCAGTCCAGGGGCGTCGATTCAGGAGCTTCACCGCAAGCGCTGCTCCAGGCGATGAGTTTCATGGGAACACGAACGAGACCGGGAGAGCCGGAGATGAGTGGTATTGTCGTTGCGGTCAGTCGCGCCGCGGGGCACGCTTTCAGCAAGGTCAACGAGCATGCTATCCGGCTTCTTGCGGGACGAGGCGTGGAGGGGGATGCCCACTGCGGCGAGACCGTGAAGCACCGTTCCCGCGTGAGGGCGGATCCCACCCAGCCCAATCTGCGCCAGGTCCATCTCATTCATGGTGAGCTGTTCGACGAGCTGCGGCTCGCGGGTTTTTGCGTCAGCCCCGGTGCGATGGGAGAAAACATCACCACCAGGGGTATCGATCTCCTGTCATTGCCGACGGGGGCGGTGCTGGCGATCGGTGGCGACGCCGCCGTTGAAATCACGGGCTTGCGCAATCCCTGTAGCCAGATCGACGACTTCCAGCCAGGGCTCCTGAAGGCGGTGCTCGGCCGCGGCGCCGATGGCGCCCTCATCCGGAAGGCCGGCGTCATGGGGATTGTTCTGCGGGAGGGACTGGTGCGTCCTGACGATGCCATTGCAATCCATCTGCCGCCTGGTCCACATCGCCAATTGGAGCGCGTCTAGAGCAGGTCCGCCTGTCGCGGACTTGCTCCGCTCCAGGCCGCGCTGGCGGCATAGGCAGGCGACTTCCCGATTCATCCTGATCTGACCTATGGTCGGGGCCCTTCGATCCCCTGGCGGCGCGAGCGCGCACGCCGCTTATGCGCAGAGGAGAGCATCATGAAGATTACCTGGTTCGGGCATTCCGCCTTCCGCCTCGACTTTGCTGACAAAGGGGTGTTGATCGATCCCTTCTTCACGGGCAATCCAGCTTTCACCGCCGACGTGGCGAAGGCCTCAGAGGGTATCAGTCACATCCTCGTCACCCACGGGCATGCCGACCATGTCGGCGATACGCTGGCGATCGCCAAGGCCACGGGCGCGACCGTGGTCACGAATTTCGACCTGGGCATGTGGTTCGTCTCACAGGGTCTCGAAAAATTCGAGCCGATGAACACCGGCGGTACGGTCGATGTCGGGGGCTTCCGTGTGAGCCTGGTGCGTGCCGACCATTCCGCCGGCCTTGGCGAGATGGGGGTGGAACGCCCGCTGGGCAGCGCCAACGGCGTGATCGTCAAGGCGGACGGCGAGCCGACGGTCTATCACATGGGTGACACGGACATCTTCGGCGACATGGAACTCATCGCCGAGGTCCACGAGCCCGAGATCGCGATGGTGCCGATCGGCGATCGCTTCACGATGAGCCCTCTGACCGCCGCGCTCGCCGTTCGCCGCTTCTTCAAGCTGAAGGCTGCGATCCCCTGCCATTACGGGTCGTTCCCGATCATCGAGCAGAACGCCGACAAGTTCGTCGCCGCGATGCATGACCAGGACACAAAGGTCATCGTTCCCCTCAAGAACGAGGCCTTCGTGGTTTGATGCCTGCGGCCGGGAGGGGCGGGCGCACGCCCCTCAAAATTTCGTCACGGCGCGCGATCTCAGGCTGAATGGAAGTCTCCACCTATAACATATTGGGATTCAGGGCTGCGCAGGAGGAGCGCAATCTCGCCACATAGAAGCGCAAGCGGGTTGGCCAAGGCTCCCGTTAACCCTGTGCCCAGCCGGGAATCGCATCTGGCGGGATTTGGTGCGATAACATCGTTTACGATTTCTTTACCAAGGCGGTAAATGAGGCGTCCTCATCTCCATACCATTCCAGGCGGCTCGGGTCGCAGGAGCACGGACGGCTCCGGCGGAGAGGATGCGCGCGCGATCGTCGTGGATGACGACGAACTGCGCGGGGGCTGGATCGCGGTCGATATCGACCGTCTTCCTTTCGTGCCCATCGCCCGCTCGCGGATGCGTCTTGCCTGGCGGGCTCGGGGGTCCGCGGAGGGACGCCTGGCCGTCCAGTTCCAATCGCCCGCGCCAGAGCCGGCAGAGACCGCGCCTCGCGAGACCGGGCCTGCATGCAACGCCACGACGCGGATCCCCCCCGATCGCATCGTGCGTGTCGGCCGTGAATTAGTGCCCTCGCCCCGGGCGAGGGCCTGGGCTGATGCGGCGCGCCAGCGCCAGCAGGAGCTCGAAGCTCCAGAGACATCCGATCAGCCGGAGGCGACCGCGCCTGACGCGGCGCCCACGGGACAGGATGCGGCTCCGGCGATGAATTCGTCTTCGGAGCTGCAGCGCGCCTGACGGTTGCCTCGCGGCTCGCCATGAGGAATTCCGCCCGCGGCGCGGCCGGTCGCCGTTACGCGGGTTGCAGCGTGAAATGCCGGGGTGCTATAGCCGCATGATCTGAAACGAGATCCGGCTTGAGCTCATGTCCGTCGACGCCACTACCGTCCGCCGTATCGCGCATCTCGCGCGCATCGCTGTCACGGATGAGGATATCCCCCATCTCCAGGGCGAGTTGAATGCGATCCTCGCCTTCGTGGAGGAACTCGACCAGGTCGATGTCACGGGCGTCGAGCCCATGACCTCCGTAACGCCCATGGCCTTGACTCAGCGCGAGGACGTGGTGAGCGACGGCGGCTATCCCGATGCCATTGTCGCCAACGCGCCGATGACGGAGGACCATTTCTTCATGGTGCCGAAGGTGGTGGAGTAGGCGGGCTCCGACCGGAACGCCCATGCTGGCCTTACATACCAAATCATTCCAGTCGGATCGCCAGATCCGCTCATGATCTGCCCTTTTTGAAACGAGAGCCCCAGTGACCGATCTGACGGACCTCACTCTCACCGAAGCGCGTGATGGCCTTGCGGCCAAGCGCTTTTCCGCGACGGAATTGACCAAGGCCCATATTGCGGCGGTCGAGGCGGCGCGGAGCTTGAACGCCTTTGTGCTGGAAACGCCGGAGCACGCGCTCGAGCAAGCGGCGGCCAGTGACGCGCGCATCGCGCGCGGTGAGGCGGGCCCGCTTGAGGGCATCCCGGTCGGTGTGAAGGATCTGTTCGCGACCAAGGGCGTGCGCACCACGGCCTGCTCGACGATTCTCGGCAATTTCGTGCCGCCCTACGAATCGACCGTGACGTCGCAGCTGTGGCGTGACGGCGCCGTCATGCTCGGCAAGCTCAACAACGACGAATTCGCCATGGGGTCTTCCAACGAGACCTCCAGCTTCGGGCCTGTGGTGAACCCCTGGCGGCGCGCGGGCTCCGACGTGAAGCTCGTTCCCGGTGGTTCCTCCGGCGGTTCGGCGGCGGCTGTCGCGGCGGGGCTTTGCCTCGGCGCCACGGCGACCGATACCGGCGGCTCCATCCGCCAGCCGGCCGCCTTCACCGGCACCGTCGGCATCAAGCCGACCTATGGCCGGTGCTCGCGCTGGGGCACCGTCGCCTTTGCCTCCTCGCTCGACCAGGCCGGGCCGATCGGCAAGTCCGTGCGCGACTGCGCCGTGCTTCTGAAGTCGATGTCGGGCCACGATCCGAAGGACTCGACCTCGGCGAATGTCCGCGTGCCGGATTTCGAGGCGGCGGTGGCGCGTGGCGTCAAGGGCCTGAAGATCGGCATTCCGAAGGAATATCGTGTCGAGGGCATGCCGGCGGAGATCGCCGACCTCTGGCAGGCTGGCCAGGACTGGCTGAAGAGCGAGGGCGCGACGATCGTCGATATCTCGCTGCCGCACACCAAATACGCGCTGCCCGCCTATTACATCGTGGCGCCGGCCGAGGCTTCGTCCAATCTCGCCCGCTATGACGGCGTGCGCTACGGCCTCCGGGTGCCCGGCCAGAACATCATCGAGATGTATGAGAAGACGCGCGCTGCCGGCTTCGGGCCGGAGGTGCGCCGTCGCATCATGATCGGCACCTATGTGCTCTCGGCCGGCTACTATGACGCCTATTATCTCCGCGCCCAGAAGATCCGCACGCTGATCAAGCGCGATTTCGAGACCGTTTTCCGCGAAGGTGTCGACGCCATCCTGACGCCGGCGACCCCGTCGGCGGCCTTCGGCCTCGGCCAGATGCAGACGGCCTCGCCGGTGGAGATGTATCTCAACGACGTCTTCACGGTCACGGTGAACATGGCCGGCCTGCCGGGCATCGCCGTGCCGGCCGGCGTCGACAGCCAGGGCCTTCCGCTCGGGCTTCAGCTCATCGGCCGGCCCTTCGACGAGGAGACCCTGTTCGCCACCGGGCAGGCCATTGAAAACGCAGCCGGCCGCTTTACCCCCCCGCAGGCCTGGTGGGCATGAGTTCGGCGGTCGAGGCACAGGCCGCGACGGCTCTCGGCCCGCTCAGGGCCGAGATCGACGCTGTCGATATCGAGATCGCGGCGCTGCTTGCCAAACGCATGGCCGTCGTCGAGCGTGTCATCGCCGTCAAGCGGGAGGCCGGCATTCCGGCCTTGCTCAACGACCGGGTGGAAGAGGTGGCCGCGCATGTGCGCGGGCAAGCTGAGGCGAGCGGGGCACCTCCCGACCTCGCCGAGACGGTGTGGAGGGCGATGATGGGTTGGATCATTGCCTACGAGGATCGCCGGCTCCGGGAGCGCTGAAGAGATGCTGATCCGCTTTTGTCCGGGCTTGACGGCACGGAAGCGGTACGCGAAGCCAAACATGCAGTATTTGATCGAGATGAGATTGACGCCATGAATGCGCATACGCGGCCTGCCGATCCGGCCAAGCTCATCAAAGGGGCGACCGGCGATTGGGAAATCATCATCGGCATGGAGATCCATGCCCAGGTGTCGTCCAATTCGAAGCTGTTCTCGGGTGCTTCGACCAAGTTCGGCGGCGAGCCCAACGACCATGTGTCGCTCGTCGACGCGGGGTTGCCGGGCATGCTGCCCGTGATCAATGCCGAATGCGTGGCGCAGGCGGTACGCAGCGGCCTCGGGCTCAAGGCCCAGATCAACCTCGTCTCGGTGTTCGACCGGAAGAACTATTTCTATCCGGACCTGCCGCAGGGCTACCAGATCAGCCAGTTCAAAAGCCCGATCGTCGGTGAAGGCGAGGTGATCGTCGACATGCTCGACGGCTCGCGCTTCATGGTCGGGATCGAGCGCCTGCATCTGGAACAGGATGCCGGCAAGTTGCTGCATGATCAGCACCCCACCATGAGCTTCGTCGACCTCAACCGGTCCGGCGTCGCGCTCATGGAGATCGTCTCGCGGCCGGACCTCCGTTCGGCCGACGAGGCCAAGGCCTATGTGACGAAGCTGCGCACCATTCTGCGCTACCTCGGCACCTGCGACGGCGACATGGAGAAGGGCTCGCTGCGCGCCGACGTCAATGTCTCGGTGCGCCGCCCCGGCGAGCCGCTCGGCACGCGTTGCGAGATCAAGAACGTCAATTCCATCCGCTTCATCGGCCAGGCCATCGAGTACGAAGCCCGCCGGCAGGTCGACATCCTCGAGGATGGCGGCGCGATCGACCAGGAGACGCGCCTGTTCGATGCCGGAAAGGGCGAGACGCGGTCGATGCGCTCGAAGGAAGAGGCGCATGACTACCGCTATTTTCCGGATCCCGACCTCCTGCCGCTCGAGCTGGAGGAGGCGTTCGTCGAGGAATTGAAGCGCGGCCTGCCCGAGTTGCCGGATGAGAAGAAGGCGCGTTTCGTCGAGAGCTTCGGCCTGTCGTCCTATGATGCGGCGGTGTTGGTGGCTGAGCGCGAGACGGCGGACTTTTTCGAGGCCGTGGTCGCCAAGCCCGATGGCGGCAGCCGCGACGGCAAGGCCGTGGCGAATTGGGTGATCAACGAGCTGTTCGGCCGCCTGAACAAGGAAGGCGTGTCCGTCACGGCGTCGCCCGTCTCGGCCGCCCAGCTCGGCGCCATCGTCGACCTCATCGGCGAGGACGTGATTTCCGGCAAGATTGCCAAGGATCTCTTTGAGATCGTCTGGAGCGAGGGCGGGGATCCGCGCCAGATCGTCGACGACCGTGGCATGAAGCAGGTCACCGACACCGGGGCGATCGAACAGGCCATCGATGCCATCATCGCCGCCAATCCCGACAAGGTCGAGCAGGTCAAGGCCAAGCCCACCATGCTCGGCTGGTTCGTCGGGCAGGTGATGAAGTCGACCGGCGGCAAGGCCAATCCTCAGGCGGTCAACGCGCTCCTGAAGGCCAAGCTCGGTATCGAGTGATTTTTATGGCGCTTCGATAAGCGGATCTGAAGCGTTGTGGATCTTCACCGATCTGTCATCGAAGCGTCGTGACCTCTCAACATCGTGATGCTGCTGTCCCGGCTCATTTTTTTGTCGGGAAGAGACGATGAACACTTCAAGCAAATGGATGGCCGACCGGCGCATGGTGCTGGGCGGCCTCGCGGCGGCCGTGGCGATGGTCCACGGCAGTCAGGCCCGCGCCAGCACCCTTTCGGAAGCGCCCAAGGGCACGGCTGCCGAGATCGCCGGCAATGACGCCTATTGGAACGAGGTCCGTGGCCTCTATTCCGTCACGCCGGATATCACGAACCTCGAAAACGGCTTCTGGGGTATCATGGCCGAGCCGGTCAAGCGTGAGTACATCCGCCTGACCGAGATGGTGAACTACGACAATTCCTACTACGCGCGCCTGAAATCCGGCGCCGAGATGGAAGCCGCCCGCAAGGCGGTCGCCGCCGCGGTCGGCGTCTCCGTCGAAGAAATCGCCCTGACGCGCGGCGCGACTGAAGCGTTGCAGCTGCTGATCGGTGGCTACAACAAGCTGAAGCCCGGCGATACCGTGCTCTACAGCGACCTCGACTACGATTCGATGCAATATGCCATGAATGCCCTCAAGGGCCGGCGCGGCGTCGATGTCGTCAAATTCGACATTCCGGAGCCTGCGACACGCCAGGCGGTTCTCGACACATATGCCAAGGTGCTGGCGGACAATCCCAAGGCGTGTCTTCTCCTGACGACCCATATAAGCCACCGCACGGGGCTCGTCATGCCCATCGCCGAAATCTCCAAGATGGCGAAGGCGCGCGGCGTCGACGTGATTGTCGATGCGGCGCATTCCTGGGGGCAGATCGACTTCAACGCGCCGGACCTCGGCGCCGACTTCGTCGGCTTCAACCTGCACAAGTGGATCGGCGCGCCGCTCGGCGTCGGCTTCATGTATATCGCCAAGGATCGCCTCGCCGACATCGACCGCGACATGGGCGATGAGGACTATGCCGAGGTCGATATTCGCTCCCGCGTTCATACGGGTACGGTGAATTTCGCCTCGGTGCTGGCGCTGCCGCAGGCGATCGCGCTGCACCAGTCGATCGGCGCCAGCGCCAAGCAGGCGCGCCTGACCTTCCTGCGCGACTATTGGGTGAGCCGCAGCCGGGGCTTCAAGGGCCTTGAGATCCTGACCCCGGACGAGCCCGGCATGTATGGCGCCATCACATCCTTCCGCTTTGCCGGCAAGACGGACAAAGCCGAGAACGATAAGATCGTGGCCGCACTGCGCGACACCCATCGCATCCTGACGGTCCGGCGCGCTGGTGTAGCCAAGGGCCAGTGCATCCGCGTGACGCCTGCGCTCTACACACGCACGGCCGATCTCGACAAGCTGGTCGATGCCCTGGCGGTCCTCAGCGGCAGCAAGGCTGGCTGACGGACGCAAGTAGTATCGTCGCTAGAGCGGCGGAGGTTCCGATGGAATCGGCGCTGTCGCTCTATCTCTTTGTCTGAGCATCGGATTCATCCAAGATCCATACAAACTTTTTGGGGTCCGATGCTCCCATCCTCCGCATCTGGCGCTTCGGCCCGGATGCGGTTGCCTGTCTCGCCGCGCCGGGAACAGGCTGCGGGCCGCTTACCCACGCCGCGCTATCAACGCCTTGACCTCGACGATCTCCTCGAACTGACCCGAGGGCGACAGGGCGGCAAGCTCGCGGCGCATGTCCTGCTCGAAGGCGTCCTTGTTTGCGCCAAGCGCCTGGGGGGATGTGACCGACATGGAGAAGGTGCGCCCCATGATGCCGTCGATGTCCAGTGTCTGCTGGAACACGACGCTGTGGCGTTCGAGATGTCGGAACGGTGAAGCCAGCAGAACCCCTTCATGCTGAAGGCGCGCGGGACTGCGCCGGGCCTGGCGCTGCCGGGCTTCCTCGGGCGCGTAGCGCGTCGCGAGCGGTTCAAGCACCGCCTTGCGCCAGTCCTGACCGGGATAGGGGATCTGGCCATCGCTGAACAGGGCGATGGCGCCGTCTTCCGGAATCATCCGGTCGAGGCTTGCAAGGGTCGCCTCCCGATCCATCCAATGGAAGGAGCGTCCCATCGTAACGAGCTGATAGCGGCCGCCCAGCCGGTCGAGATCGAAGGACGAGCCCTGCGTGAGAGAGACGGGAACGCCCGCTTCCTCGGCGGCGTCACGAGCCGCCTCGAGCATCGCGGGCTCGGGATCGAGGGCGGTGACGTGGTGTCCCAACCGCGCGAAGGCGATCGCAAGGAGACCAGGCCCTGTACCTAGATCGAGGATGGGTGCGCCGGCAGGCAATTGAAGATGACCGGAGACGAAACTGATGAGCTCCGCCGGGTAGTGCACGCGATAGCGCGCGTAAAAAGGCACTGTCGTCTGGAAGCGGTGGGGATTGAAGACTGGGTTGTTCATCGACCGCGCCTATCCGTTGAGGTTGCCGTCCCACTCACGAACGACTCTAACGTCGGCCCATGCCATGAGCGTGACAGCCAGGCGGGAGCATCTCAAGGTAAATAAGCGAGAGGCGGCAGCCGGTCGTTCCCCGGCCCGCGCTGATGGTCCTTCAGAAAAGGGTCGTTCGCCGGGTCGGGCGATCGCCATGGCGCATGCCTCGGGGGCAGGCCCGAGGCATGATGATTGAGCCGTCTCGCAATCAGTGTTGCTTCAGACACTCACTGGAGAACTGGCGCCACGTCTTGCCACCTGTGGCATTGGCCGTCTTAGCTTTTTGCCATTGGGCGCCACAATCCTTCATCCGGGCGCGCGCCGCGAGTTGCGCCTCGCTTGGCGGCTTCTTCGCGGCCGGTGCGGCGGTGGCGGGCTTCGCGGCAGATGTCGAGGCTGACGGTGATGGCGCTGCAGGCTTGGCTTTCGCCGGTGCCGTACTCTGGGCGGCGGCTGGCGGGTTCTGCGGCTGCGACGTTTGGGCGCTGGCAGGAAGAGCAAAGGCCGCAATCGCGGCAATTGCGGCAATGGAACTGACAATCGGCTTAAACATGGTTGTTTCCTCGCAATAAGCGCGCTGAGGCGGCTGTTCAGGTTACCCCCAATGCACCGCCGGCAGGTTGCGCCCCGCTAGCTGAACAGCAATTGAACGCGACGGAGCAATTCATGTTAACGCTTGTGGCGCGATTGTGCGCTAACCCACTTGGTATCGTTTCGCGATAGGCATAGGTTTTCTTCGTGGTGCTGTCGCGGATGGGACAGCAGGCCGGATGGAGCTTTCATGAGCGACCCTAAACCGATCGAGGTCTTTTATTGGCCGACGCCCAACGGCTGGAAGATTACGATCATGCTCGAGGAATGTGGGCTTCCCTACGTGGTCCACCCGGTTCACATCGGTAAAGGCGAGCAGTTTCGGGAAGAGTTTCTGGCGATCGCGCCCAACAACAAGATCCCGGCGATCATCGATCCGGATGGGCCGGGGGGCGAACCCATTTCGATCTTCGAATCCGGCGCGATCCTGCGCTATCTCGGCGACAAGAGCGGCCAGTTCTATCCGCGCGACGAACGCCAGCGCGTCGCCGTCGACGAGTGGCTGTTCTGGCAGGTGGCGGGCCTTGGGCCGATGGCGGGCCAGGCCCATCATTTTCGGATCTATGCGCCCGAGAAAATCCCCTATGCCATCGACCGCTTCACGGCCGAGGTCGAACGGCTTTACACCGTTCTCGATCGCCGCCTGACCCAACATCCCTATCTCGCCGGCGATGACTACACGATCGCTGACATCGCAAGTTTCGGCTGGGTTAAGCTGTGGGATCGCCAGGGCGTCGATATCGAGCGTTTCTCCGCGATCAAGCGCTGGCTGATGGCGATCAAGGCGCGCCCGGCGGTTCAGCGGGCGCTGGCCATCGGCGCCGATGGCCGCAAGCGTGGCGAGCAGGAGGGCTGAATCTGGCCCCGCGGGCGGGCCGCACGCCGGCATGATGCCAGGAACATCATTCAGCCAGCTTGTTTCGGCGGCCTGGCCTCGGTATAAGCCGCGCCATCGCTGCAACGCACAACCGATGATGAAACAATGGCCCTTGAGCGCACTTTCTCCATTCTGAAACCCGATGCGACCGCCCGCAACCTGACGGGCGCCGTCAACGCTGTCATCGAGGCTGCCGGCCTGCGCATCGTCGCCCAGCGCCGCATCCAGATGACCACGAAGCAGGCCGAGACCTTCTACGCGGTCCACAGCGAGCGTCCCTTCTTCGGTGAGCTCGTCTCCTTCATGACCTCCGGCCCCGTGGTCGTGCAGGTGCTGGAAGGCGAGAACGCCATCGCCAAGTACCGTGAAGTCATGGGCGCCACCAACCCGGCCAACGCCGCAGAGGGCACCGTCCGCAAGCAGTTTGCGCTCTCCGTGGGCGAGAACACCGTGCATGGCTCCGACGCGCCCGAGACGGCCGCCGTCGAGATCGCGCAATTCTTCTCCGGCAACGAAATCGTCGGCTGATCTGCCGGGAGTTAGCCTTTCACTTCAGGCTTCTGCCTGATGCTCTACGGTCCGCGGCTTATCGAAGGCGCGGACCTTTGTCTTTTCCGGCCGGCTCTCATGCCAGCCGCGAGGGCTCTCAGACCCCGGATGCCGGCGCGTAGTCTGCGTCGCCGGGCAAATTCTCATCAACTTTTGTAAGATACGCTTGCGGCCGTCGCCGGAAGCTCTGGCTTGCCACTTCAAGGACGAGGGTGGGGATCATGATGCGTGTCTTGACCGTTGCGGTGGTCGGTTGCGCGCTGTCGGTGGCCGCGGTTGTCGCCGCGCAAGCCGGTGGCAGGCCGCCGGCGGGAACAGCGGCTGCGAGCTATGCCAATATGTCGGAGGATGAGATCCGCACATCGATCCTCGATGCCTGCGTCGTGACGCAGTGGCGGGTCGCGACCTCGCAGCGTGACAACTACGCCGACCGCTGCGGCTGCTACGCAAGGCGCGTGACGGCGGGCATGTCGCCGGACGAGTTCAACGCCTTTCGTCGTACGGGCTATTTCAGCGACGTGACGCGCCCGAAGGCCGAAGCCGCCTTGGCCGCCTGCAACGTCAAGCGTTGAACGAAGACGGCGGTGTTGGGGCCGCGGCGCGACCGCGATCGCGCCTCTGAAGCAGCCCGTCTGGCTCCGCGCAACAAGGCGTATGCTGCAGCCGCGACAGACATGTTGTGCGACTTTACGAGGGCACGACCAGCACGGCATCTGGCGGTGTCGCATCGCCGGCGAGCACCACGCGGCCATCAACGAGTTTCGCCTGCCCCGATGCGACGCGCGCCAGCGCCGCCGGATAGATCACATGTTCTTGAGCGAGCACACGCCGGGCAAGTGTTCCCGGGCTGTCGCCTTCGAGGATCGGCACGGCCGCCTGGGCGATGACGGGGCCGTCGTCCAGTTCCGGCGTCACGAAATGGACGGTGCAGCCGTGCAGGCGGACGTTCGCCGCCAGCGCCCGCGCATGGGTATCGAGCCCGCGGAAGGCCGGCAGCAGTGACGGATGGATGTTGATGAGGCGCCCGGCCCAGCGGGTGACAAACCACGGCGTCAGCACCCGCAGGAAGCCGGCGAGGCAAACGAGTTCCACCCCATGCTCCACGAGCACCGCGTCGATCGCACGCTCGAAGGCCTCGCGATCGCCGTTGAAGGGCTTGTGATCCACCACAGCGGTCGCGATCCCGGCCTCGCCCGCATAGGCGAGCCCCGCCGCATCGGCGCGATTGGAGAGCACCAGAGCGATTTCCGCCGGGAAATCGGGCGCGCGGGCAGCCTCGACCAGTGCCGTCATGTTGGAGCCGCGACCGGAGATGAAGACGGCTGTCCTGAGGCGGGGAGGCGTGGACTGCCCAGTCGTTTCTGACGTCATGGTCTTTTCGATCCTGGAGCAAACCCGTCTGTTGCAGGTTTGCTCCGCTTAAGATGAAACGAGCAAATTCATCGACCTGGATGGAACCATCGGATTTCACCCAAATCGGATTGGCTCTAGCGCCCGTGCCGCAGGCTGCCGGTCGTCGTCACACGCGCCGCGCCCTCACGGGCCGGGACGATCTCGCCAAATACGAAAGGCGCCTCGCCCTGGCGGGTGAGCGAGGCCAGTGCCTGCTCCTTGGCCGCTGCCGGGACGACCACGATCATGCCGACGCCGCAGTTGAAGGTGCGCAGCATCTCGGCTTCCGCGATACCGCCTTCGCTCGCGAGCCAGCCAAAAACGGGAGGGACCTCGATCGCGTCGAGGTCTAGCCGCGCGGCGACGCCTTCTGGCAGCACGCGCGGGATGTTGTCGGGGAAGCCGCCGCCGGTGATATGGGCGAGCGCCTTGATCGCATCCGTTTCCTTCAGCGCGGCGATCAGGCCCTTCACATAGATGCGGGTTGGCGTCAGCAGCGCTTCGCCGAGGCGCTTGCCCGGGGCGAAGGGGGCCTCGGCATCCCAGCCAAGACCACTCAGCGACACCACCTTGCGTACCAGCGAGAAGCCGTTGGAATGAACGCCCGAGGAGGCAAGCCCGATGATGACGTCTCCGGGTGTGACGTCGCCGCGCGGCAGGAGGCGGCCGCGCTCGGCGGCGCCGACGGCGAAGCCGGCGAGATCATAGTCCGTGCCGGAATAGACGCCGGGCATTTCCGCCGTCTCGCCGCCGATCAGCGCGCAGCCGGCCTGCCGGCAGCCCTCGGCGATGCCCGCGACGATCGCCGTGCCGACGGCCGGATCGAGACGGCCCGTGGCATAGTAATCGAGGAAGAACAGGGGCTCGGCGCCCTGCACGACGAGGTCGTTAACGCACATGGCGACAAGGTCGATGCCGACGGTGTCGTTGATGCCGGTCTCGATGGCGATTTTCACCTTGGTGCCGACACCATCATTGGCGGCGACGAGGACGGGATCCTTGAAGCCTGCCGCCTTCAGATCAAAGAGGCCGCCGAAACCGCCGATCTCGCCATCCGCGCCCGGGCGGCGTGTGGACCGCACCAGCGGCTTGATCGCCTCGACCATGGCATTGCCGGCGTCGATGTCGACGCCTGCCTCGGCATAGGTCAATCCGTTCTTCGACCGGTTCTCGGGCGGCTGGGGCATGTCGGGCATCTCGCAACTCGGACGGAATATCTCGCGCGCCGGCGAGGAGCCGGCAGCATCCCTCGCGAGTACGACGCCAGCGCCGTCCACGCAAGGGGGCGCGGGGCGATTGGTCGGGACGGTAGCATGCCCGAACGCCACGGAGACCCTCGCACTGGCCGGACTCGCACCTTAGATTACCGGATGGGAGAGGTGATACCCTCCGCAATCGTCCATCTCGCGTCCATCTAGCCTGGATTTGACTGCATTTCTGATGACCCTGCCCAATTTCATCACCATCGCGCGTCTACTGCTTGTACCGGTCGTCATCGCCATGATCGGCGCGGAACGCTGGCAGATGGCCTTTGCCCTGTTCGTCGTGGCTGGTGTGTCGGACGCCGTGGACGGGTTTATCGCGCGGCGCTTCGACATGAAAAGCGAGCTCGGCGCCTATATCGATGCGCTCGCTGACAAGGCGCTTCTTGTCTCGATCTATGTCGCCCTGGCGATCGGTGGGGTGCTGCCCGGCTGGCTCGCGATATTGGTCGTGTCGCGCGACGTGATGATCCTGATGGCGGTAATCGTATCCTGGCTCATGAGCCGCCCGGTCGAGATCAGGCCGCTCATCGTCAGCAAGCTGAATACGGGCATGCAAATCGCTCTGGCTGCTATCGTTCTCGGCTCGCGTGGCTTTGGATTAGACTGGGGACCGTTGATCGATATCCTGATGATCGTCGTCGCCTGCTTGACGCTGGCGTCGGCGGGCGCCTATCTCGCAGTATGGTCGCGCCATATGGCGAAATAGGCGGCGCGTATGGATATAGGTGCTTGATGAGCTTTCAGCGGCAGGTCGGCTTCTGGGTAACGGCGCTCGCTGTCGCCATTCTGGCGCTCGTCCTGCTGCGCGGCATTCTTCTGCCCTTCGTCGCGGGTCTTGCTCTCGCCTATCTGCTCGACCCGCTCGCCCACCGCTTCGAAAGACTGGGCATCGGCCGGCTGCCAGCGACGATAGCGATCCTTTGCCTTTTCGTGCTGTTCTTCATCCTCGGGCTGATGCTGGTCGTGCCGGTTGCCGCCAACCAGCTTGCGGCTTTCGTCGCCAAGCTCCCGTCGACGGTGGGCCGTCTCCAGCAACTGGCTGTCGAGCATGGCGGCCCGCTCATCGAGCGTTTTGGCGGCCCCGATGCGATCCGGGATGTGGAGAACTCGCTCGGCAATATCATGAGCCAGGCCGCGAGTTGGTTCGGGGCGTTCCTGCAATCGTTATGGTCCGGCGGCCAGGCGGTCGTCGGCATCTTCTCGCTGCTTGTCATCACGCCCGTCGTCGCCTTCTACCTCCTCGTCGACTGGGAGCATATGGTGAAGAAGGTCGACAGCTGGCTGCCCCGTCGCCATGTCGCGACGATCCGCCAGCTGGCGCGGGAAATGGACCGGGCCATTGCCGGCTTCCTGCGTGGCCAGGCGCTCGTCTGCATCATTCTGGGCACATTCTACGCCGTTGGCCTTTCGCTCGTCGGCCTCAACTTCGGTGTGTTGATCGGCCTCGTCAGCGGTATCCTGACCTTCATTCCCTATGTCGGCTCGCTCACCGGGCTCGTGCTCGCCGGCGGCGTGGCCATCGTGCAATTCTGGCCGGACTGGACGATGATCGCCGCCACCTTCGCGATTTTCTTCTTCGGCCAGTTCGTGGAGGGCAACATCCTCTCGCCGAAGCTCGTCGGCGATGCGGTCGGCGTGCATCCGGTGTGGCTGATGTTCGCGCTGCTCGCCTTCGGATCGCTGTTCGGCTTCCTCGGGCTTCTCCTGGCCGTTCCGATCGCTGCAGCGATCGGCGTGCTGATGCGGTTTGCCCTGCGCCAGTATCTGGAGAGCCCGTTCTATGATTCGCGGCGCCTGGTTCTCTCGGCGGAGGAGACCCGCGAGCTCCAGCAGGGGCCGGTTCTCTCGGTGACGAGCTCGACGGATCGCCCCACGACGGTGGCCAAGCCTGGCAAGAGTTCAGATCAGGATGTTTGAGACGCCGCGCCAACTGCCGCTGGATTTGCCTGTTGAGGCGCGGCAGGGTGCCGAAGACTTTCTGGTCGGCCCGGCTAATGACGCGGCCTACGGCCTTATCGAGGCATGGCCGCACTGGCCGGATCCGGTCGTGCTGCTCGTCGGACCTGAGGGGTCGGGCAAGAGCCATCTTGCCGCCATGTGGCGAGAGCGGAGTGGGGCCGTCGCCATCCAGGCGAGCGAGCTCGATGAAAGGAGCCTGCAGGAAACCGTGCTGGCCAGCGGCCCGCATGCGGTCCTGGTGGAGGATTGCGACCGGGGCAGGCTCGACGAGCATGCGCTGTTCCATCTCCTCAACGTCATGCGGACGCGCGGGCATGCCCTGCTGACGGCGCGCAGTCTGCCGGGTGCCTGGGGATTGGTCGTGCCCGATCTTCTGTCCCGGCTGCGCCTGGCTACGCTCGCGGAGATGGGCTCTCCCGACGATGCCTTGCTGCGCGCGGTGCTCGTGAAGCTGATCGTCGACCGGCAGTTGATGGTCGACGCGGGGGTGATCGAAACGCTGCTGACGCGCATGGAGCGTTCTTTCGCGGCCGCGCAGAGGATCGTCGCCGCGCTCGACCATGAGGCGCTCAGCCGGGGTCGGAGGATCACACGGGTGATGGCCAATACGGTTCTGCAGGGCATGACCTGATGAAAAAAACTCCGCTGCGCAGGAATCCGCCGGGCCTTAAGAAGCGGAGACGGCGCGCGCCGACGCCCAATACCCAAGCGGCGTCAGGGCGGATCGTGGGGACGAAAGCCTCCCGTCCCAAACGGCGAGCCGAGAGCGGGGCAGGGCGTCCTCACGCCGCAAAGCCGGTCAAGGCGCGCGCCCATAAGGGAGCAGCATTCTCGAAGCGCATCGCGAAGACAAAACTTCAGGTCAGAACGGCTCGACCACCCGTTCGCGTACAGCCAGGCGTCTCGGATCCGGATACCTTGGATTCAAATGTCTTGGAAACGTCGCTTAGTCTTGGGACAATCGGCGCGCAGATGCGTGTGGAGTTGGTGGAGGCTATGGTGAGCGTCGAGTCAGAATATAAGCCGGGTCAGGCCAACGCTGCCGCCGCCGGTGTCGGCGAGACGGTCGTGGACAAGGTGATCCTGGAGACGCCCGTCGTCGAAGCCGTTGCCAGGAAAAGTGGCGCGGCGCCCGTGAGTGATCTCCGCTACTCGCCCGCCCGCTTCATCAATCGCGAGCTGTCGTGGCTGCAGTTCAACCGCCGCGTGCTCGAGGAGGCTTCCAATCCCAGCCACCCGCTCCTTGAGCGGCTGCGCTTCCTGTCGATCTCGGCGAATAATCTCGATGAGTTCTTCATGGTTCGCGTGGCGGGTCTGCGCGGACAGGTGCGCTCCGGCGTCCAGATGGCCTCCCAGGATGGCCTGACGCCGGCAGAACAGCTCGCACAGATCGGCAATGAGGTCTCGTCGCTCGCCAATGAACAGCAGGAGCGCTGGCAGGAGTTGCGTGACGATCTGCTGTTGAACGGGATCATCCTCGTCGATGGCGAGAACCTGACCAAGGCCGAATGGGCCTGGCTCGGGGATTACTTTCTCGACCACGTTTTCCCGATCCTGACGCCGCTCGCCGTCGATCCGGCCCATCCCTTTCCCTTCATCCCCAATCTCGGCTTTTCGATCGCCCTGTCCCTGTTCCGGCAGAGCGACAATCGCGGCCTCAACGCGCTGATCCGCGTGCCGAACAAAGTCGAGCGCTTCGTGCGGCTGCCGGATTTCGCCGAAACCGGCGCCGCGCGCTTCGTCACGCTGGAGCAGCTGATCGTGATGTTCACGTCGCGTCTTTTCCCCGGCTACACCGTGACCGGTGGCGGCGGCTTCCGGGTCATCCGTGACAGTGACATCGAGGTCGAGGAGGAGGCCGAGGACCTCGTTCGCCTGTTCGAGACGGCGCTGAAGCAGCGTCGTCGCGGCAGCGTCATCCGCCTCGAGATCGATTCGACGATGCCTGATTCGTTGCGGGCCTTCGTCGTGAAGGAACTCAAGATCGAACAGGACGCGGTCTTCCTCGTGGAGGGCATGCCCGCCCTCAACGAGTTGAGCCAGCTTGTCTCGCTTGAGCGGCCCGATCTCAAGTTCAAGCCCTATAATCCGCGTTTTCCCGAGCGTATCCGGGAGCACGGGGGGGATTGCTTCGCCGCGATCCGCGAGAAGGACATCGTCGTCCACCACCCCTATGAGTCGTTCGATGTCGTGGTGCAGTTCCTGCATCAGGCGGCGAGGGACCCGGACGTCGTGGCGATCAAGCAGACGCTCTATCGCACGTCCTCCAATTCGCCGATCGTCAAGGCCCTTGCCGAGGCGGCCGAGGCCGGCAAGTCGGTGACGGCGCTGGTCGAGCTCAAGGCGCGGTTCGACGAGGAGGCCAATATCCGCTGGGCGCGTGATCTTGAACGCGCCGGCGTGCAGGTCGTGTTCGGCTTCATCGAGCTGAAGACCCACGCCAAGCTCTCTTCCGTGGTGCGGCGCGAGGGCAACCAACTCGTGACCTATTGCCATGTCGGCACGGGCAACTACCACCCCGTGACAGCCCGCATCTATACCGACCTGTCGTTCTTCACCGCCGATCCGGTCATCGCGCGCGATGTGGGGCGCATCTTCAACTACATCACCGGCTATGCGGAACCGGCCGGCCTTGAGCGCATGGCCGTTTCCCCGGTGACGCTCAAGCCGCGCATCCTGCAGCACATCGCCGAGGAGATCGAGCATGCGAAGGCCGGCCGCCCGGCCGCCATCTGGGTCAAATGCAACTCCCTCGTCGATCCCGTGATTATCGACGCGCTCTACGAGGCAAGTTCTGCAGGCGTGCAGATCGATCTTGTCGTGCGCGGCATCTGCTGCCTGCGGCCGGGCCTCAAGGGGCTGTCGGAGAACATTCGGGTCAAATCGATTGTGGGCCGCTTCCTCGAACACAGCCGAATCTACGCTTTCGGCAACGGCCATGGGTTGCCGCATCCGCAAGCACACTTGTATGTATCGTCTGCGGACCTGATGCCGCGTAACCTCGATCGGCGAGTGGAATGCCTATGTCCGATAACGAACGAGACGGTGCATCAACAGATTCTCGACCAGATCCTTTTGGCCAATCTGCTCGATAACGAGCAGAGCTGGACCATTCTGCAGGATGGAACCAGCCAGCGCGTGAAGCCTGCGGCGAACGAGCTGCATTTCAACGCCCATCAATATTTCATGACGAACCCGAGCTTATCCGGACGTGGAAAATCACTCAAAGACTCCCGCCCACGGACTCTCGCCAAGAAGTCCGGCCGAGGTGACCGCTGACCGAGCGATCGCGACCGGCTTGCGCAGTGCGCTCGAGCCGGTCGCCATCGTCGATATCGGTTCCAACTCTGTCCGTCTCGTTGCCTATGATGGTCTGACCCCTGCGCCGACGCCGCTTTTCAACGAAAAGGTATTGTGCGGGCTTGGTCACAATGTCGCGCTGACGGGTAAGCTCGATGAAGGCGCCATGACCAAGGCGCTGAGAGCGCTTCGCCGCTTCCGGGTCATCTGCGCGCATATGCAGATTTCGTCCGTCCATGTGCTGGCCACGGCGGCGGCGCGCGATGCCACCAACGGTTCTGCCTTCCTCGCGGCGGCCGAGGAGGCGATCGGGCATTCGGTCGAACTCCTTTCGGGGCGCGAGGAGGCGGAACTCTCCGCCTATGGCGTCATCTCCAGCTTCCACAGGCCGGATGGTGTCGTTGGCGACCTTGGCGGTGGCAGCCTTGAGCTGATCAACGTCAAGGGCAGGGCGCTGGCCGATGGCATTACCCTGCCCATCGGCGGATTGAATCTGCGTGACGTGTCCGGGGGCTCCGTCCGCAAGGCCAAGAAGGTCGTGCGACAGGCGCTCCTGAGCGCTGGGCCGTTGGATGGACTGCGGGGCCGGTCCTTTTACGCGGTCGGCGGGACGTGGCGTGCGCTGGCGCGTCTCCACATGGGGCAGAAGGGCTACCCGCTGCACGTATTGCACGGCTATACGCTGACAGCCGGCGAGGCGATCGAATTCGCCAAGATCATCGAGCGCACGGGCGTTGAGGCCTTGAGCGATATCGACGCGGTCTCCGATGCCCGCCAGCCGCTACTGGCCTATGGCGCGCTCGTGCTTGAGGAGATCGTGCGGCGGGGCAGGCCCAAGGAGATCGTGATTTCGGCGGCCGGAGTGCGTGAGGGGCTGCTCCACACCCGTCTGGACACGGAAAGCCGCATTGTCGATCCCCTGCTGTATGCCGCCCGTGAGATCAACTGCCTGCGTTCGCGTTCACCCGCCCACGCCGACGAACTCATCGTCTGGACCGACCGATTGATGAAGTCGCTGCATATCGATGAGACACCGGACGAGAAGCGCCTGCGCCATACGGCCTGCCTTCTCTCCGATATCAGCTGGCGCTCGCACCCGGACTATCGCGGTGACCAGAGCATGGATGCGATATCCCAGGCCGCCTTCGTTGGCATCGATCATCCCGGCCGCGCCTATATCGCTCTGGCCGTCGCCCTGCGTCATATCGGTCTGTCCGTCGATTTCGGCTTTCGCCTGCGCGAGCTGATGACGGCGCGCCTCATGGACCGTGCACGTATCCTGGCTGGCGCCATGCGGGTTGCCTATATCGCCTCGGCCGCGATGCCGGGCACATTGCCGCGAATGCCGCTCACCCTCAGCAATCAGAAGCTGCAATTGCATGTCCCGGCGGATCTGTTGGATCTCGCCAGCGAGAAGCTGCAAAGCCGCGTCAAGCAGCTTGCGCGGCTGATCGGTTGTCAGCCTGCGGTGGTCACCGGGAAATAAGGGACAGGATTGCCGCGTCGCTCCCTCCCGTCCACAGGAGGGGGGCCCGAAGGGCCGGGTGGGCAGACTGTCCAGGGGGCAGCCACTGCCGTTGGCGGGGCTCCCTCCCGACCTTGCTGAGCCGCAAGGCCAACCTTCCCCTCAAGGGGAGGAACCGAGGCTGTCGTCAGCGCTCGAAGGTGACCACGCGGCCGCGGTCGATGGACAGCGCAAGACGTCCGTGTTTCAGGGCAATGGCCCGCTCGCCGAATAATTCGTAGCGCCAGCCGCGCAGGCTCGGAACGTCAGCGTGATCGCTGCCGGCGATCGCCTCCAGATCGTCGACGGTGGCCAGGATCTTCGGCGCGACGCGCTCGTTCTCCGCCACGGCCTTCAGGAGCACCTTCAGCATTTCGAGTACGGCGCCGTTGTTCGCCTTGCCGCGTGGCTTCTCCAGCGAGGGAATCGTCTTGGGATCGCGCGTCAGGCCGCGCTCGATCGCCGCGAGCACGTCGGTGCCGCCGCGCGAACGCTCGAAGCCGTTCGGAACGGAGCGTAGATGGCCCAGCGCCTCGACCGAGCGCGGCGCGTGGGTCGCGATGTCGATGAGACTGTCGTCCTTCATGACGCGCGAACGCGGCACGTCACGGGTCTGGGCCTCTTGCTCGCGCCAGGCCGCCACTTCCATCAGGACGGCGAGGTCACGGGTCTTCTTGACCCGGCCGCGCAGGCGCATCCAGGCATTCTCCGGCTTCATCTCGTAGGTCGCTGGCGAGATCAACACCGCCATCTCCTCCTCGACCCAGCTTTCGCGGCCGGTCCGCGCAAGCTCCTCGGCCAGCGCAAGGTAGAGCGTGCGCAGATGAGTCACGTCGGACAGCGCATAGCTGAGCTGATGTTCGCTGAGCGGCCGGTGCGACCAGTCGGTGAAGCGCGAGCTCTTGTCGATGCGGGCCTTGGCGATGTCGTTGGCGAGTTGCTCGTAGGAGACCGAATCACCATAGCCGCAGACCATGGCCGCGACCTGGGTGTCGAACAGCGGGCAGGGGATGACGCCGCCCTTCTGCCAGATGATCTCCACATCCTGGCGCGCGGAATGGAAGACCTTCACGGTCGTCTGGTCCGCCATCAGCGCGAAGAAGGGGGAGAGGTCGAGGTCTGGCGCCAGCGGGTCGACCAGGATGGCCTCATCCGGGCTCGCCAGCTGGATCAGGCAGAGCTTCGAGTAAAAGGTCGTCTCCCGCAGGAACTCGGTGTCCACGGTGACGAAGGGGTGCTGGCGGAGCCTGTCGCAGGCGGTCTGCAGCTTTTCTGTTGAGTCGATCAGATCCATGAAACCGCGCTATAACCGAGACTGGCGCATTTGTCGCGCTCATCCTTGACAAGAAGCGCATCTCATGGGTTTTTCCGGCCTTTGCAATCGCGGGGCCGCAGGAGCCCCGCTCATCCTTGGGCGGTCTCGCCATGCATCGCTATCGTTCTCATACCTGCGGCGCGCTCCGCGGGACCGACATTGGTGAAAAGGTCCGCTTGTCGGGCTGGTGCCACCGCATCCGGGACCACGGCGGCGTGTTGTTCATCGATCTGCGTGACCATTACGGGTTGACGCAGGCCGTCATCGATCCGGATTCGCCGGCCTTCAAGGCGGCGGAAGACCTGCGCGCCGAATGGGTCGTGCGGATCGACGGTCTCGTGCGTGCGCGTCCGGCCGGCACCGAGAATGCCGAACTGCCGACCGGCCAGGTCGAGGTCTATGTCAGCGAGATCGAGGTTCTGGGGCCTGCCGCCGAACTGCCGCTGCAGGTCTTCGGCGACCAGGTGTTCCCCGAGGAAACGCGCCTCAAGTATCGCTTCCTCGACCTGCGCCGCGAGAAGCTGCACAAGAACATCATGACGCGCGGCGCCATCATCGACTCGATGCGCCGTCGCATGAAGGATCAGGGCTTCTTCGAATTCCAGACACCGATCCTGACGGCGTCCTCGCCCGAGGGCGCGCGCGACTTCCTGGTGCCCTCGCGCCTGCATCCCGGCAAGTTCTATGCCCTGCCGCAGGCGCCGCAGCAGTACAAGCAGCTCATCATGATGTCGGGCTTCGATCGCTACTTCCAGATCGCGCCCTGCTTCCGTGACGAGGACCCGCGCGCTGATCGCCTGCCGGGCGAGTTCTACCAGCTCGACCTCGAAATGAGCTTCGTGACGCAGGAGGACGTGTTCTCGGCGATGGAGCCGGTTATCACGGGCGTCTTCGAGGACTTCGCCGAAGGCAAGCCGGTGACCCGCAAGTGGCCGCGCATTCCTTATGCCGAGGCCCTGCGCAAGTACGGCTCTGACAAGCCGGACCTGCGCAACCCGCTCGTCATGCAGAATGTGTCCGAGCATTTCCGCGGTTCGGGCTTCAAGGTCTTCGCGCGCATGCTCGAGGACGAGAAGAACGAAGTCTGGGCGATCCCCGGTCCCGGCGGCGGCTCCCGCGCATTCTGCGACCGCATGAACGCCTGGGCGCAGGGCGAGGGCCAGCCCGGGCTAGGCTACATCATGTGGCGCGAAGGCGGGGAGGGCGCCGGTCCGATCGCCAACAACATCGGCCCGGAGCGCACGGCCGCCATCAAGGCTGAGCTCGGCCTGAAGGATGGCGATGCCGCCTTCTTCGTGGCGGGTGACCCGGCGAAATTCGTCAAGTTCGCCGGGGCAGCGCGCATCAAGGTGGGCGAGGACCTGAACCTCGTCGACCACGATCGTTTCGAGCTCGCCTGGATCGTCGACTTCCCGATGTACGAGTGGAACGAGGACGAGAAGAAGGTCGACTTCTCGCACAACCCGTTCTCGATGCCGCAGGGAGGCCTGGAGGCCCTGCAGAGCCAGGATCCGCTGACCATCAACGCGTTCCAGTATGACATCGCCTGCAACGGCTATGAGATTGCGAGCGGCGGTATCCGCAACCATCGCCCCGACGCGATGGTCAAGGCCTTCGAGATCGCGGGCTATGGCGAGGAGACGGTGGTCGAGCGCTTCGGCGGCATGTATCGCGCCTTCCAGTATGGCGCGCCGCCCCACGGCGGCATGGCGGCCGGCGTCGACCGCATCGTCATGCTGCTCTGCGGTGTGACCAACCTGCGCGAGATCTCGCTGTTCCCCATGAACCAGCAGGCGCTGGACCTCACCATGGGCGCGCCGTCCGACGTGGTGGCGAAGCAGCTGCGGGAGCTCCATATCCGGCTCAACCTGCCGGACCAGAAGTGAGGGGGCGATCCTTCCCCATCAGGGGAGGGTGGATCCGCGCGGAACGCGGAGCCGGGTGGGCGATCGAACCAGCTCCCCACCCCCTCCGCTCCGCGGTGCACCCTCCCCCACGGGGGAGGGATCAACGGTGTTCGCGCGCGGCGACAGGGGCCTTGACGGCCCCGTCGTCGATGCGCGCAGGCCGGGGCCTATAGATGCCAGTCGCCTCCGTCACCGCCGTCGTCGTCGCCTATGACAGCGCCCATGCTTTGCCGGATTGTCTCGGCGCCCTGGCGCGGGAGGGGGTGCCGGCGGTCGTGGTCGACAATGGGAGCACCGACGGCTCGCCTGATCTGGCCGTGCGCCTTGGTGCCGAAGTCATCCGCAATTCCGTCAATGAAGGCTACGGGCGGGCGAACAATCGCGGTGTAGCGGCGGCGGCGACGCCCTTCGTGCTGATCATCAACCCGGACGTGGTCCTCGACGAGGGGGCAGTCGCGGCGCTTCTAGCGGCCGCGGAACGCTATCCCGGGGCCGGTCTTCTTGCGCCTGTCGTGATCGAGCCGGATGGGCGCCATTTCTTCCAGCCGCGCTCGCTGCTGGCGCCCTATCTTCAGAATCCCGCGGGAATCGAGCGCCTGCCCGAGGGCGATTGCTGCGCCCCCTTTCTGTCCGGGGCGATCTTTCTCGTGCGGCGCGACCTGTTCCTCGGGCTCGGCGGTTTCGATCCGCGCATCTTCCTGTTCTACGAAGATGACGACCTCTGCCGCCGCGTCGCGGACGCAGGCCATGCTCTCGTGCATGTGGCGGGTGCGACGGCCCGCCACGGGCGCGGACGTTCAAGCGCGCCGGCATCGGGGCGCGTCTTTCGCGGTCGCTGGCATCAGGCCTGGTCGCGTGCCTATGTCAGCCGCAAATACGGCTTGCCGAATCCGGCGCCCGCCATGGCCTTCAGGAACGCGCTGAAATGGCTCGGAGCCGCGCTGGTGTTCAATCGCGGCCGCATGGCGCGCTACGGCGGATCGGCGGCGGGGGCCATCGCCGCCTTGCGCGGAGTCGATGCGCTGGCTTATCAAGGAATTCCAGACAAGGAGGAGTCGCGGCGCCCTTGAGCTGACCTGGAGCGTAATCCCGGGACAACCCGTGGGCGGCCAGGGCAAGAGCGCGTCCGACGACCATCCAGGCGATAACACATCATCAGGTGAATAGCAGTCGTAATGACCTCGACAACCGCGACGTCCTCCGCCCGGCCCGGGCTTCTGGCCGAGGTGCCAACCCTGGCGGACTGCATTGCGCGCCCTTACGACAATTTTTCCGTGCTGCGGCTCATCCTGGCGCTTGCGGTGGTGGTGTCCCATGCCTTCAGCGTCTCGACCGGCGGCCATGAACCCTTTTACCTCTCGACGGGCTTCAGCCTCGGCGAATATGCGGTCAACGGCTTTTTCACGATCTCCGGCTTCCTGGTGACCATGAGCTTCGCGCGGCGCGGCTGGCGCGACTATATCGTCGCGCGTACGCTGAGGATCGCGCCGGCCTTCGTCGTCGCAACGCTGGCGATGGCGGCATTCGGCTCGCTCATCACCACCTTGAGCTTCGCCGATTACTGGCGGGATCCGCAGGTCGGCCGCTTCATCGTCGCAACGCTCACCACCTTCAAGAGCGCCGGCTTTCTTCCGGGCGTGTTCGCGGACAATCCCCTGCGCTACCCGCTCGGTACGGTCTGGACGCTGAAATACGAAGTACTCTGCTATCTCGGCGTGCTCGTATTCGGCGTTGCCGTCGGCCTCAGCCGCCGGGGCATCGCGTTGGCCCTCATCGCCGGGCTTGGTGTCGCGATCATCGCGCTGGACGCGTTCCACCCGGAAGCCGGCAAGGCCGTGCAGACGTCCCTCAGGCTGCCGTTCCTGTTCGGCTTAGGGGCGGCTTTCTATCTGTATCGGGACGAAATGCGGATCACGTCGTGGCTCGTGCTCCTGCTTGTGGGTGCGACGTGGCTCGCTCAGGACACGGCTTTCTACAAGGCGTTCAACTTCGCGGCGGGCGCCTACGGCATCATCTGGCTGGCGGTTGCGCCCGGTCTGTCGTCGCGGGCTTTCGACCTGAAGACCGACCTGTCCTACGGCGTCTATCTGCTCGGCTGGCCGGTGCAGCAGACCCTTCAGGCCTTCTCGCCCAAGATGCCGATCGAGGCGATGCTTCCCATCGCGATGGGCCTGTCTCTCCTTGTCGCGCTGGTGTCCTGGCATTTCGTGGAGAAGCCGGCGCTCGGCCTCAAGGCCCGGATCCTCAACCACGCGCGGCGCCGGGACGCTCCATCCGCCGTGTCTTGACCGCGGCGATGAGGGCGGTGATGTCGCCGCTTTGGAGAAGGGGAATAAGGGCCGCAACGTCGTCGCGCGGCAGCTCCCACCAGGCGCAATCGATGAGCGCGGCAATCGTGGCATCGTCGAAGCGTTTGCGCATGACACGCGCCGGGACACCCGCGACCACCGCATAAGGCGGAACATCACGGCTGACCACGGCGCGGGCTGCGATGATGGCTCCAGGCCCGATCGTCACGCCGGGCAGGATGAGGGCGCCTGAGCCGATCCACACATCATGACCGATCACCACGTCTCCCGTCGGCCCCTGATGATCGAGGCCCAACGGGGCCTCCGGCCATTGCGCGGGAAAGGCTGAAAAGGGATAGGTGCTCGCGAAATCGGCGCGATGATTGCCGCCGAGCATGATCTCCACCTGATCGGCGATGGAGCAATAGGAGCCGATCGTGAGCCTGGCGCCCCAATCCGCGAAGCGCACCTTGGGCCGGCCGTAGGAATAGGGGCCGATGGTCGCGCTGTGTTTGCGGACAAGCTTTTCGAGATGAAGGCGGGTCTCGTTGTGCGGATTTCGCTTCATCCCCAGACGCTCGAAAAGCCGCATCGACGCTCTCATCCTGTTGCATTGCTCCCAGCGCATTCCTGTGACGCCAAATCGACATTGACGCCATCGTACCTTAGCGCGCACAAGGCTTATCGAACTGAAGCGGATGGACGGGAGCGCGCGGCGATGGCTGATGAAATGTCGAATGATCTGAAAGCCGGAGCGCTTTACTATCATCGTTATCCCCGGCCCGGAAAGCTCGAGATTCAGCCCACCAAGCCGCTCGGTAACCAGCGGGACCTTGCACACGCCTATTCCCCCGGTGTCGCGGCCGCCTGCGAGGCAATCGTCGCCGATCCGGCGGAGGCTTCGCAGCTCACTTCGCGCCAGAATCTCGTCGCCGTCATTTCCAACGGCACGGCGGTGCTCGGGCTCGGCAATATCGGGCCGCTGGCCTCGAAGCCTGTCATGGAAGGCAAGGCCGTTCTCTTCAAGAAATTCGCCGGGATCGATGTCTTCGACATCGAGGTGGCGGAAAACGATGCGGCGCGGCTCGTCGATGTGGTCGCGGCGCTGGAGCCGACCTTTGGCGGTATCAATCTTGAGGATATCAAGGCGCCGGAATGCTTTGAGGTCGAGGAGAACCTGAAAGCCCGCATGGGCATTCCAGTCTTCCACGACGACCAGCATGGCACCGCGATCATCGTCGGCGCTGCTGTCAGCAATGCGCTCGAGCTTTCCGGCAAATTGCTTGCCGACGTCAAGATCGTCGCCTCGGGCGCTGGCGCGGCGGCGCTTGCCTGCCTCAATCTTCTGGTGACGCTTGGCGCGCGGCGCGAGAACATCTGGGTCACCGATATCGAGGGCGTCGTCTATGAAGGGCGTGAGGCCCTGATGGACCGCTGGAAGAGCGTCTACGCCCAAAAGACGGAGGCGCGAACGCTCGCCGAGGTCATCTCGGGGGCCGACGTGTTCCTCGGCCTCTCCGCCGGTGGCGTGCTCAAGCCCGAAATGGTCAGGACCATGGCCGAGAAGCCGCTGATCCTGGCCCTCGCCAACCCCTATCCTGAGATCATGCCAGATCTGGCGGTCGCGGAGCGGCCTGATGCCATGATCTGCACAGGCCGGTCGGATTTCCCGAACCAGGTCAACAACGTCCTCTGCTTTCCCTACATCTTCCGCGGGGCGCTCGACGTGGAGGCCTCCACGATCAACGAGGCTATGAAGGCGGCGGCGGTCAAGGCTATCGCGGCGCTCGCCCGCGAGGCACCGTCCGATGTCGTGGCGCGCGCCTATGGCGGTGATATCAGCGGCTTCGGGCCGACGTCGCTGATCCCCAACCCCTTCGATCCCAGGCTTATCCTGCGCATCGCCCCGGCAGTGGCCCGCGCCGCCATGGAATCAGGCGTTGCCCGCAAGCCGATCACCGACATGGCGGCTTATACGGAGTCCCTGTCGCGTTTCGTGTTCCGTTCCGGTTTCATCATGAAGCCGGTGTTTGCCTTGGCCCGCAAGGAACCGAAGCGCGTGATCTACGCGGAGGGCGAGGATGAGCGCGTGTTGCGCGCGGCGCAGGCCGTGCTGGAGGACGGCATCGCCCGGCCGGTGCTCATCGGCCGTCCGGCGGTCGTCGAGACGCGCTTGAAGCGCTTCGGCCTGTCCATCCAGGCGGGGAGGGACTTCGAACTCATCAACCCGGAAGACGATCCCCGGTATCGCGACTATGTGGCGACCTATCTCGATGTGGCCGGCCGCAAGGGCATCACGCCGGATATCGCGCGCACGCTGGTACGCACCAACACCACCGTCATCGCGGCGCTGGCGCTGGCCCGTGGCGATGCGGACGCCATGCTCTGCGGGCTCGAGGGACGCTTCTCCTCCCGTATCAAGCATATCGAGGACATCATCGGCCTGGCGCCCGGGGTGCGTGCCCTGTCGGCGATGAGCCTGATCATTACCTCGAAGGGGCACTACTTCCTCGCCGATACGCATGTCCGTGACGACCCGAGCGCCGACGAGATCGCCGAAATGACGGTGATGTGCGCTGAGCACGTCCGCCGGTTCGGCATCGAGCCGCAGATCGCGCTGCTCGCCGATTCGGATTTCGGTTCGGCCGATACCGGCAGCGCGGTGAAGATGCGCGAGGCGTTGGCGCTCATCCGCGAGCGCGCGCCTTCGCTGGAGGTGGATGGCGAGATGCAGGCCGACTCGGCCCTTTCTCAGGTCATCCGGGAAAAGGTGCTGCCCACGTCCCGGCTCAAGGGCGCCGCGAATGTGTTGATCATGCCGAATCTCGATTCGGCGAACATCGCCTACCAGCTCACAAAGATCCTCGCGGATGCCCTGCCGGTCGGGCCCATCATCCTCGGGCCGGCAAAACCGGCTCATATCCTGACACCGTCGGTCACGACACGCGGCATCGTCAACATGACGGCTGTCGCGGTTGTGGAGGCGCAGGCCAGCACCGGTGAAAACGCCGCCCTCAAGGCCTGAACTCTGCGTCCGCCTTGTCGATAGCTGGCTAATCAAGGGCGGTGTAGCGCTGGTTTGCGGCGTTCACCGCCCTTGTGTCTGAAGCTTACGACGCGTGATGCCGGCGCATCATCGGATGCGTCTGCGGAGCCGGCGCGGCGTGCTGCTGCATCTGCATCTGCTCCTCATTGAGAAGCCGCTGATAGGCCTTCACGTTTTCCTGAGCGTCTCGAATCCCAGCGAGGTTGTGATCCTGCTGCATTCGGGCCGTGTCTTGCTGCTGGAATATGAAGAGATCGGGGTCAGTAGCAAAGGCAGGTCCTGCACTGAGGGCTAGGCCAATGCCTGCATACAACGCAATAAGACGAGGCTTCATGGTTTGATGTCCTGATCACTCCAGCCCCGCTCCCTTTATACTGCAAGCCACTCCACAAAGACTGAGACAAGTGCGTCCGAGGGCTCACCCGAGCTTCACAAATTGAAGATCGGCGGCGTCTCCGGGCATTCTGCATAAAAAAAGCCCGGATCGCGGAACGATCCGAGCCTTTACACGCTGATCTGGATGAAGAACGGGCTATTTCGCCTCGGCGCTCAGGTCGATCTGCTCGAGGATCGCGGCGGGCTGGCCACCGGTCGCGCCATAGTCGGCGAGGCCGAAACCGGCGGGATCCTTCGCCGCCGCCTTCACGGCCAACTGTCCGGGCTTGGCGATGAAGCGCGCGACGGCGGCACCCAAGGCCTTGCTCTCCGGACCGCCGCCGAGGAAGCTCGGCACGCCGACGGTGGCGATCATGCCGTATTCGGTCTTGAGGGCTTGCGGCGACTTGTTCTGCTTGGCCGCCTCTTCCGCCAGCAGCTTGTCCGCGAGGCCCGCATTGTCCACCGTGACGGCGAGGTTCTTCACGGTCAGCGCCATGCCGGCCGCGTTGCGGACAGCCTCTTCCGAGGACAGCAGCTCAGGCGTGACATTGCCCACGACCGCGCTGATGGTCGCCTTGCCCATGTCCTTGCCACCGAAGGAAAATTCGTTGATCACCAGCTCCTTGCCGGTCTCGTTGAATCGGCCCTCCATGGCGAAGGACAGCGACAGATCCTTGTAGCCCATGGCGGTCAGGCGCTTGGTGAGATCATTGTCCGGGTCCGCCGGGAGAGCGAAGACGGCATTGTTGATCGCGAACCGCAGGCCGCCTTGCGCGGGATAGGCAGGGTTGGCCTGTTGCAGGTTCGGGTTACTGCCAATTCCGATGACGACATCGCCAATATTGAACTTTGAAGACGTCTGCTCGGGAAGCTCGACCTGAACATTCTTCATTGTCGCCGACGTTGCGACGAAACTTTCCCACATCGACAGGACCTCGTTCAGGATCTTGAACGAGCTCTCCTGCTTGTGAGTGTCGTCCATAGGCAGGTTCTGCAGACTTTCCACCAGCGAGAGCAGGGGGGTCTTGCTCAGCCGCGCGACGAAACCGTCGCCCGAAATGTCCGCCACGCTGATCTTTGTCCCTTTCGGATCAGTGATGAGCAAGTCGGACATGGTGTAAGGACCATGGATCTTGACGGGCGGATTGGGACCTGCGCCCGCGCCCTCCGTGTAAAAGCGTATCAACGCGGCGAGGTCGACCGCGTTGATGGTCATCGCGCCGAAAGTGCCGCTCGCTGTGCTTTCCGCTGGGGCCGGCTTGGCCGGTTGGTTGCTAGACCCGTCACTATTGCCCTGGGAGGGGCTCGCAGGCTTGTCGGCGCGCGCCAACGAACTGTAGCTGCCACGGGCCTGGGTCACGCTGGCAGCGACGCCGTTCACGACGTCACGAAACGCGACGTCCGTGTAGGTGCCGGTCGTGCGGGTGCTGACCCCGTCAAAAGAAAAATTCGATTCGTATTTGACTTCGGGAATGACCACGCTGCTGGCCGAGATCTTCGCCAGCCGGTTGGCGAGCGTGTCTGGCGCGTTGGGGGCGAAAAGGGCCGCGAGGCTCGCGCGATCGAGGTTTGAGCCGGTGAAGCTCATGCGCGGAATGTCGTAGCGAACGGGGCCTAAGGCCACGGTGATGTTCTCGAGCGTGACATCCTCGGCCGCGAGCGCCGGCTGGATTAACGCCCACCCTCCCGTGGCGCTGACGCGACCGACGGTGATCGTGGCGGCTTCACCGACAAGGCGCAGATCCTGCAGGGTGATCCGCCCGTTGATCGGATTGGCTTCGACCCGACCGATGCTGGCGCCTGCCCGTGTGGCGGCCGCGACGAGGCTTTGTTCCGTCGTGATTTTCGCGCCCCAGGCGCCGACGCCCACGAGAGCGGCCAATGAGACTGCAGACAGCAAGAAGGCTTTCGAGCGCGGCCGGGCCATGGTCGTTTTCCTCAGATCCGTGGGATGGGTGGTTCCTGCCCCGATATACCGTAGTGCATGGAGCACCGCGCGAAAACAACCGTATGACGATCGTTTCCGCCGCCGATGAAATCCACGGGAGATCACGTCCGGGCACCGGGGAGATGCGCTTTTACAGCGAGAATGACGTTCCGCAACCGCATGAGGCGGTCGCATGCGGATTTTCGATCTTGAACGACTGGCCGATCAGATCGTCGACGAAATCGATCACCGCGCCGTCCATATACTGAAGCGACACGGAATCGACCAGTACCGTCGCCCCGTCGCGTTCCACCACGAGGTCGTCGTCCCCGCGTTCATGGTCCACGTCGAACACATACTGGAAGCCTGAGCAACCACCGCCATTGACGCTGATCCGCAGCATTGCCCCCGCCTGTTCCCCGGCGAGGACTTCCTGGATGCGCGCCACGGCCCGTTCAGTGAGGGAAATCGGCGTCATGCTCATGTCACCCATGCTGCTCATCGCGTCGTCACACTGCCACGCTCATAGTCTAAAGAGTCGCTACACCCGGCTGGCAAAAGTGGCCAAACGACCGATCGACCCTGCGCCCTGGCCGGCAGTACCCAAGAGGATACCCACTCATTGGCCGGGCACGATACACTCGGCCACTATACACTTGGCAAAGCGCCTGGCTCATAGATAAGTGCGGCGCTATGGACGTTCAACGGTGGAGTGAGACGTGCGGCCCAATGGCGAACGCTGGCGAGCGCCCTATGCCTGCGACCCCGGAGCGAGCCGCGGCAGGCTCTATCCGGAAGGCGATTCGCCGACGCGCAGTCCCTTCCAGCGCGATCGTGACCGTATCATTCACTCCACCGCGTTCCGGCGGCTGAAGCACAAGACCCAGGTTTTCGTCTATCATGAGGGCGACCACTACCGGACGCGCCTGACGCATACCATCGAGGTCAGCCAGATCGCCCGGGCACTTGCCCGCGCGCTGGGCCTCGACGAAGACCTCGCGGAGGCTCTCGCCCTTTCGCATGATCTTGGCCACACCCCGTTCGGCCATACAGGCGAGGATGCGCTGGATGCCGAAATGCTGGGGCAGGGCGGTTTCGACCACAACGCGCAGGCTCTGCGAATCGTCACAAGGCTGGAGCGCCGCTATGCGGCTTACGATGGGCTCAACCTGACATGGGAGACGCTCGAGGGGCTGGTGAAGCACAACGGCCCTCTGGTGGACGCCGAGGGGCGCGGGATCGGCGCCTATCGCGAACAGGGCGTGCCCGGCGCCATTCTGGAATATTGCGACGTGCAGGATTTGAAGCTCGCCAGTTTCGCCAGCGCCGAAGCCCAATGCGCGGCCATCGCTGATGACATCGCCTATGATGCGCATGACATCGACGATGGGTTGAGGGCTGAACTGTTTGACCTGGTGGATCTCGCCGGCGTTCCCTTCCTGCGCGATATCCTCGGCGAGATCGATCGTGCCTATCCCGGGCTTGAGCGCAGCCGGGTCATTCACGAGCTCGTGCGTCGCATCATCACCCGCTTCGTCGAGGACGTGATCGCCGAGAGCGGCCGTCGCCTCGCGTCGCTCGCCCCAGTGGATGCCGATGCCATCCGTGCCGCCGACGATGCCGTGGTCGCGTTCTCGCCGGGGATGGCCGAGGCGGAGGCCGGCATCAAGGGCTTCCTTTATCCGCATATGTACCGGCACCCGACCGTGATGGCGGTGCGCCGCCAGGCGGATCGCGTCGTTCGCGAACTCTTCCGCCGGCTTGTAGCGGAACCTCAGCTGATGCCCGCGGAGTGGTGCGCGGACCTTGCGGGCGCCGAGGACAGCCGCCTGATGAGGCGCGTCGCGGACTATATCGCTGGCATGACCGACCGCTACGCCTTGGAGGAACACCGGCGCTTGTTTGACGCAACACCTGATTTGCGCTAGTGGAACCGGTCTGACGATGTGTCGTGTTTTTTATATTGGCACGTAAATTCAATCGGTTACAGCCAGTTTTTCAATCACTGCCTGCGCGCTTGTCTGGCCTTGGCCTTTGTTCAAGGCAGCCGACGGCCTGATTGATCTCCGGTCTCGGCCGCAAAGCTCCCATGGACACCCCATGAACATCTTCGACCTGTACCAGCGCCATTTGTCTGCCGCCATCGAGGACCTGGTGGCTTCTGGCCGCCTTGCCGGGGGCCTCGACCTGTCGCGCGTCGTGGTCGAACCGCCACGCGATGCGTCCATGGGCGATCTCGCCACGAATGCTGCGATGGTGCTGGCGAAGGACGCCAAGACCAATCCGCGCGCCCTTGCGGAGCTTCTCAGCGAGGCGCTGAAGACGGCGCCGGGGGTTGCCGGCGTTGCGGTCGCCGGGCCGGGCTTCATCAATCTCACGCTGGAGCCGGGTGTCTATCTCGACGTGATGCGCAGCGTGCTGAGCGACGGCGCTGATTTCGGGCGCGGCGCGGCTGGGGCGCCGGCGCCGGTCAATGTCGAATATGTGTCGGCGAATCCGACCGGACCCATGCATGTGGGCCATGGTCGCGGAGCCGTGTTCGGCGATGCCCTGGCCAATGTACTGGCCTTCGCGGGCCGGCAGGTGACGCGCGAGTATTACATCAACGATGCCGGTGGACAGGTCGATGTCCTCGCCCGCTCCGCCTTCCTGCGCTATCGCGAGGCGCTTGGTCAGGATATCGGTGAAATCCCCGAAGGGCTCTATCCCGGTGACTATCTGAAACCGGTGGGGGCGGAGCTCGCGGCACGCTTTGGCGACACGCTCCTGGCCAAGTCCGAGGCCGAATGGCTGCCGATCGTGCGGGATGTCGCCATCGACGGCATGATGGTGATGATCCGTGACGATCTCGCGGCGCTTGGCATTCATCACGACGTTTTCTTCTCGGAACGCACTTTACATGGAGCCAATGGCGGGGCCATCAAGGCGGTCATCGATGAGCTGACGCAGCGCGGTTTTGTCTATCGCGGCCGCGTTCCTCCACCCAAGGGACAGCTGCCTGAGGATTGGGAGGATCGCGAGCAACTTCTGTTTCGGGCGACGGATGTTGGCGATGACATCGACCGCCCGCTGATGAAGTCCAATGGCAGCTACACCTATTTCGCGGCTGACGTGGCCTATCTCGAGAACAAGCATGCACGCGGCTTCCGCGAGCTGATCTATGTGCTCGGCGCCGACCACGGCGGCTATGTCAAGCGGCTCCAGGCCGTCGGCCGCGCCATCGGCGGAAAGGAGACGGAGGTCATCGTGCTGCTCTGCCAGCTCGTGCGTCTTTTGCGCGATGGCGAGCCCGTGAAGATGTCGAAACGCTCCGGCGACTTCGTGACTTTGCGTGAGGTGATCGACGAAGTTGGCCGCGACGCGGTGCGCTTCATGATGCTTTTCCGCAAGAATGACGCGACGCTCGATTTCGATCTTGCCAAGGTGGTCGAACAGTCGAAAGACAACCCGGTTTTCTATGTGCAGTACGCCCATGCGCGTTGCGCATCTGTATTCCGGCAGGCAGCGGAAGCGCTCTCTGACCTATCGATGGCGGGTAAGGCCCTTGCATCCGCTGACTTTTCTCGATTGAATGATGATTCGGAAGTCGAGATTTTGCGTCGCTTGGCCCAGTATCCCCGAGTCGTGCAGGCATCGGCTGCGTCACATGAGCCGCACCGGGTAGCGTTCTTCCTGTATGAACTGGCAAGTGCGTTTCATAGTTTATGGAATAAAGGCAAAGACTCGCCCCAATTACGATTTATTAATGCTGACGATCGAGATTTGACCACTGCAAGGCTGGGTCTAGTCCTAGCTGTCAGGTCCGTCCTTGCATCTGGTCTTGCAATTCTTGGGGTTGCGGCACCAGACGAGATGCGCTAACCGCGGCTTTTATGACGTGCGGCATAATGTCGCCGAATCGCTGGCAAAGGTCGTAGGCGGCGTGCGAGTATTTGGACAGGGGTAGCTCCTTCGGCTGCGCCGCGAGTTCGGACTGCGCCCATGATTGAGAGAAACAAGGCTCGCTTTGCTGAGGATCCCGCGTTTGACGACCGTCCTGTGCGGCCGTCTGGGAGCAACCAGCAACCCTTCGTCGGCGATGATCCGCTGGCAGAGCTGGCACGAATCGTCGGTCAGGACGACCCCTTCCGTGGGCTGCTGGCCAACGAAAGGAATCTTCGCTCGCCGGGCGAGAGCAACGCTGCTCAACGATTTTCACCGAAGCCGCTGAACGACGACTTCGCGTCCGGCTATGGCCAGCCTGACGACCGGGCGCCGCTGCGCGGCAGCTTGCCCGGCTTCGGAGCGGATGACCGGATGGCGCCGCCGCGCAGTGACCACTACGATCCGGTCGAGCCTCCCGCATGGCTCACCCAACCCCGCGATGAGCAGCCGGCCAGGTCTTTTCCGGCTGAACCGGATCAGGAGCCGCGGCCTGGGCACTATGATCAATCCTACGCGCCTGAGATCGGCGCGGAGCCGCGCTTCGACCCGACGACTGGAACCTATGCCTATCCGGGTTATCAGGATGGCGGTCCGGACGATTTTCAGGACGATGATGAGCGGCGGACCGATGGTCGGGATGACGACTATGACCAGCCTGCCTATGCTGACGAGACGATACCCGAGCGTCGTTCGCGCAAGGGGCTGATCGCCGTTGTGCTTATCCTTGGCATGGCGGTGGTCGGTGTTGCGTCAGCGCTCGTGTTCAGGGGCGGATCGAGTGTCTCGGGCGATGGCCCGCCGGTCATTACCGCTGACGACCAACCGGTCAAGGTGCAGCCTGAGAATCCAGGCGGTGTCGTCGTGCCGGATCAGAACAAGGCCATTTACGAGCGGGCGGGTGATCCCGTTGCGAAGGAAACGAAGGTCGTCAGCCGCCAGGAGCAGCCGCTCGATGTGAATCAGGCGCTGCGCCAGGAACAGCCCTCTGCGACGGGCGCGACGGACACGATCGGCCTGCCGAATGCGCTGTCGCCCTCCGGCGCAAGCGAGATGGGCATGGGCGGTCCAACGGCTCCCCATCCCGCCACCGCTGTCCTGGGCGAGCCCCGGCGCGTGAGGACGGTGTCCGTGCGCCCCGACGGGACGATCATGACTGACCCACCGCAGGCGCCCCAGCCGCAGGCCCCCCGTGTTGCCGCCGCCGATCCGACACCGGTCAACGCGACGCCGGCTTCGCCGCAGCAGCGTTCCAACGAGCCCCCCGCTCAAGCTGAGGCCCAACCGGCCGTCGCGCCGCCGGCTCCGCCCCGTCCGCCGACACGCGCTCCGCTGCGGATCACGCCGCCGGCGCAACAACGCGCGGCGGCACCCGCGCCTGCTCAGCCCGAGCAGGTCGCGGCGGTGAACACCCAGGCTCCGAGCCCCGGTGGCGCTGCACCCGCGGCGACGAGCGGCGGCAGCTTCGCCGTCCAGCTGGGCGCCCCTGGCAGTGAGAAGGAAGCGCGGGATCTCTTTGCGTCCCTGCAGCGCCGCTACGGCGATCTTGGTGGCTACCGGCCGCAGATCCGCCGGGCGGAGGTCAACGATCGCACGATCTATCGTCTGCGTGTCGGGCCGTTCTCCCGCGAAGATGCAACATCGCTGTGCACGCGCCTTCAGGCCTCCGGCGGGCAGTGCTTCGTAGCCCGTAATTGAGGTAACCCGCTCGAGGCGGTGAGGGATATCGCTGCCTCTGCCCCAGTTGTTTGACCGTCCCTCGGGCGCCGTGCCCGGGGGATCGTCGTTTCAGAGGGCGGATTGCCGCCCGGTCGTCCATTTATGAGTGGAGCGGGTCCGCAAAGACGAACCTGCTCCAGGGTTGTGCCTGCCACCGGCAGGTCGCTACATTTACATCTACGCAAACCCAAACAGATTCGGTGTGCCATGACGCGCGCGATGATCGCCGGTTGTTCCGGCCTGAGCCTGAACGCAGAGGAAGCGCGCTTCTATCGGGACGCGGACCCTTGGGGGTTTATTCTTTTCAAGCGCAATGTGGATACACCGGATCAGGTGCGGGCCTTGACGGCCGCATTGCGCGAGGCCGTTGGCCGCGCGGATGCGCCCATCCTCATCGACCAGGAAGGCGGGCGGGTGCAGCGGCTGAGGCCGCCCCATTGGCCGGATTATCCGCCGGGCCGCGCCTATGGCGAGCTCTACGAGCGCGACGAGGCCTTCGGGAGCGAGATCGCCCGGCTCGGGGCGCGCCTGATCGCGCACGATCTTTTGTCGCTCGGCATTACCGTGGATTGCATGCCGGTCCTCGACATCCCGATCCCGGGTGCGAGTTCCGTCATTGGTGATCGCGCTTATGGATCGCAGCCGCGTCTTGTCGCGGATCTCGGCCGGGCGGTTGCCGACGGCTTGATGGCGGGCGGCGTGCTGCCCGTGATCAAGCACGTGCCCGGCCACGGGCGGGCCGGCGTCGACAGTCATTACGACCTGCCTGTCGTCGATGTTCCCCTGTCGGAACTGGAGATGTGCGACTTCGTGCCCTTCCGGCTCCTGTCAGACCTGCCACTCGCGATGACAGCCCATGTAGTCTACAAGGCCATCGATGAGCGCCATCCTGCGACGACCTCGGCGGTTGTCATCAGTCGCGTCATTCGCCAGGCGATCGGTTTCGGTGGCCTGTTGATGAGCGACGATCTGTCCATGAATGCCCTCTCCGGCACGGCCGAGGAGCGCGCCCGGGCTTCTCTCAACGGCGGCTGCGACGTCGTTCTCCATTGCAACGGCGATCTTGACGAGATGCGCCGTGTCGCGGCCGAGGTGCCGTTGCTTGCCGGGGAGGCGGAGGCGCGTGCGGCGGCGGCGCTGAGGGCGACGGCCGCGGGGCCCGAGCCGTTCGATCCTGTGGAAGGCATGGCTTGCCACAACCTAGCGCTTGCGACGGCTGCTTGAGGCGCTGAAGCTTGCATTTGATGCGAATCATCGCATCCGGAGCGAAATGCCGTGGCTCGCGAACTGACGTTCGAGGATGTCGCGCAATCTGAGCGCGACGATGACGACCCCGCCCTGATCGTCGATGTAGACGGATTTGAAGGCCCGCTGGACCTGCTGCTGGAGCTCGCGCGGCGCCAGAAGGTCGATCTTGCGCGGATCTCCATCCTGGCGCTCGCGGAACAGTATCTCGGCTTCGTCGAGGAGGCGCGCCGCGTACGCCTTGAGCTTGCGGCTGATTATCTCGTCATGGCGGCCTGGCTCGCCTATCTCAAATCGCGGCTGCTCCTGCCGGAGGCTCCCAAGGGGGAGGGGGATGAGCCGAGCGCGGCTGACCTCGCGACGGCACTCGCCCTGCGCCTGAAACGGCTCGAGGCCATGCGGGAGGCTGCGAAGAAACTTGCCGAGCGGCCTCAACTGGGGCGTGAGTTCTTTGCCCGCGGCCAGCCCGAGGCCATCGGCGACATCGCGCGTCCGCAATGGGGGGCAACGCTCTACGATCTCTTGAGCGCCTATTCCCGCCAACGGATGAAGAATGCGAATGCGCGGGTGACGCTGCGCAAGCGATTCGTGTGGTCCCTGGTCGATGCGCGCGAAACCCTGGAACGGCTCGTTGGCGTCGCCACGAATTGGACACAACTGGACGATTTTCTCGTCGATTACGCCGTCGATCCAGCCATGCGCACGACCGTGAGGGCTTCCGCCTTCTCGGCGACGCTTGAGATGGTGCGTGAAGGCCTGCTCGACCTGCAGCAGGACGGGGCGTTTACGCCGCTCTGGGTGCGCAAGCGTGGAAAGGCCAGAAATGCCACGGAAGCTGGCATCGGGACTGATGTGGAGGGCGGTTCTCTGCGGGATAAGCCCGGTCATGAGGGACGCGTTGCACAAGATGAGGTGCAAGAGGACGCGGCATGACGGCCGATATCGAGGCCATCGCGGCTGACGACGAGGAAGCGTTCGTTTTCGCGCAGGCCGTGCGCGCCGCGGAAGCCGTATTGTTCGCGTCCCGCGAGCCGGTCAGCGAGGCGGTTCTCGCGAGCCGCCTGCCGCCGTCTACGAATGTGACGGCGGTGCTGGACCGCTTGCAGGACCATTATTCCGGCCGCGGCGTCAATCTTGTCCGTGTCGCGGGCCTATGGGCTTTCCGCACGGCGCCGGACCTGGCCGCCTCGCTGGCGCGCGAGGTCGATGAACCGCGCAAATTGTCGCGGGCAGCGCTCGAGACGCTGGCCATCATCGCCTATCATCAGCCTGTCACCCGCGCCGAGATAGAGGATATACGCGGCGTCGCAACGTCGCGCGGAACGCTCGACACGCTTCTCGAGAGCTCATGGATCCGGCTGCGTGGCCGCCGTCGGACGCCGGGGCGGCCGGTTACGTACGGGACAACGGCGGCCTTCCTGACGCATTTCGGGCTTGATGCCATCGATGACCTGCCGGGGCTTGATGAGTTGAAGGGCGCGGGTTTCATCGAGGGGCGGATGCCGTCGGCCTTCAGCGTGCCCCTGCCGAGCGACAGTCCCGCGCTGACCGGTGACGAGGATCCTCTGGAGGATGGCCCTCTTGAGGATAACCTGTTCGACCGGATCGATGATGAGCGCGGGCTCGGGGAAGACGACGCCTGACAAGCCTGAGCGTAGGTATTGCCGGGCGTAGCGCGAGCTTCACGGCAGTCACGCAATGGCGATGACGAAGTGCTTGTTTTCGCCGTTCCGGGCGCCTAGTTTCGAAGAAAGTCCAGCCTGCAGACAGTGTGGGCAATTGTGGTGCGCCGAAGGTGGTGCTCTCGGAGATTGAGTTATGGGTGGAGCTAGCATTTGGCACTGGATCGTCGTCGGCGTGATCGTGCTGCTCTTGTTCGGGCGGGGCAAGATTTCGGACATGATGGGCGACGTGGCCAAGGGCATCAAGGCCTTCAAGAAGGGCATGAGTGAGGACGAGGAGAAGGCGGCGCAGCCCTCCGCCTCAGAGCCGCCGCGTCCCCTCAGCCATCAGTCTGCTTCCGGCGCGACCGTCGAGACGCCTGCTGGCGAGCGCAAGGCCGGCTAAGCACGATAATGCGCGCGGCGGCCCGGCCGCATTCATGACTATGGTGCGATCGGATCGCCGGACGCCGTTGAGCTTGACATGTTCGATATAGGTTGGAGCGAATTACTCCTTATCGGTGCGGTGGCGCTCGTCGTCATCGGACCGAAGGATTTGCCGCGCGCGCTGAAGACGGTGGGGCAGTTTACCACCAAGCTCAAGCGCATGGCCGCCGAGTTTCAGTCCCAGTTCAACGAGGCGATGCGCGAGGCCGAGCTCGACGACATCAAGCGCAGCGTTGACAGCGTGAAGGACGCGACCAAGTCGTTCAACCCGCTCCAGAAGGTGCGGGATGAACTGCAGACGGTTCGGGACGACATCCGCAGCAGCGTCGAGAACAAGCCCGCCGACACGATGGCTTCGCCTTCGCCGGCCGACCCTTTAGCCGCGACCGAAGTGGCCAAGACCAGCGACACGGTCGGCGGCGCGGCCGCCAACACCATCCAGGCGTCCAACACTATCCAGGCGTCGGTGTCGGACAGCGGCACCACCGCGCATCCGGACCATCCGCTGCCACCGCTCGACCTTGGCTTGGCCAATCTGCCGGCCACGCCCGAGCCCGCAGCGGTTTTGAACGCGGCGAACACGCCGGCCAAGCCTTTGGAGCCCTCCAAGCCCGTCGCGCCCACAAAGTCCGTCGCGGCCGCCAGGACCGCAGCTGTCAAGGACATCGAGCGGGCAAAGCCAGCCGACGTGGCCCCTGTCGGCGAGGAGGAACTGGCTTCGACATCCAAGCCAGCCGCGAAATCCAGACGCAAGGTGCCTGCTGTGGGCGTTGCAGACGATGGTGCGACGCCAGCCCCAGCCTCGCGGGCGAGGGCTGCGAAGCCCCGAGCCACCGCGAAATCTGCGACTGCCGCCAGATCCGATGCCGCCGTCGTGGCTGACGCTGAAGGTGTAACGGCTGGCAAGGCGAAGGCCGCTTCTCAAGCGCCCGCTTCAAAGTCGAAGGCTGCCGCCAAGCCGAAGACGGCCTCCAAGACCCAAACGTCCTCCAAGACCGAAACGGCCGCCAAGGTCAAGACTGCCCCCAAATCCGGGACAGCTTCCCAATCAGGATCGGCCCCGAAGTCAAAACAGGCCGCCGCATCCGCGCTTCCGGACGTGGGCGAGGCCGCTCCAACCGGTGTATCTTCTGTGACCAAGCCTGACGTGCCGGGCGAAGGAAGCCTGACATGAGCGAGGTTCAGAGCAGCGTGCCGCCTGTCGAGGAAGACCTCGACGAGGTCGAGGCCTCACGGGCGCCTTTGATCGATCATCTCATCGAGTTGCGCTCACGACTGATCAAGGCGTTGATCAGCTTCATCGTGATGTTCTTCATCTGCTTTCTCCTGGCGAAGCAGATTTACAACATCCTGGTCTGGCCCTACGTGTTCGCGGCCGGATCGGGTGCCGACGTGCGCCTGATCTATACGGCGCCGCTCGAATATCTCTTCACGCAGATCAAGATCGCCGTGTTTGGCGCCGCCTTCCTGTCGTTCCCGATCGTGGCGACACAGATCTACAAATTCGTCGCGCCGGGTCTCTACAAGAACGAGCGGCAGGCCTTCCTGCCCTATCTCGTGGCGACCCCGTTCTTCTTCGTCCTGGGCGCGGCTGTCGTCTATTTCATCGCCATGCCGATGGTGATGAATTTCTCCCTCGGCCAGCAGCAGTCGGGCGGCCCGGGCCACGCGGCGATCGAGCTTCTGCCCAAGGTCAGCGAATATCTCTCGCTGATCATGACGTTGATCTTCGCGTTCGGCATCTGCTTCCAGTTGCCGGTGATTCTCACGCTTCTGGCGCGCGCGGGACTGATCGACAGTCAGTTCCTCAAGGACAAGCGGCGCTATGCCATTGTCGGCGTGTTCATCATCGCGGCCGTGCTGACACCGCCCGACGTGATCAGCCAGGTAGCCCTTGCCCTGCCTACGCTCCTCCTTTACGAGCTTTCTATCGTCTCGGTCCGCATGGTCGAGAAGAAGCGGGCGGAAGCCGAGGCCGCACGCGAAGCGGAGTGAGCCTTGCAGCAAGCACGCCGTTGAAGATTGCCCGGCGGCTGAGATAGCAAGGCCCATGCACGATATTCGCCTCATTCGCGACAACCCTGAGCCCTTCGTCACAGGGTTGATCCGCCGTGGCTCCTCCAAGGAGGGGGCACAAGCCCTTCTCGACCGGCTCCTCGGGCTCGATGACCGCCGGCGTGCGGCCATCGCTGCCGCCCAGTCGGTGCAGGAGCGGCGCAATGCGCTGTCGCGCGAGGTCGGCGAGGCCAAGAAGGCGAAGGACGAGGCGCGTGCCAGTGCGCTGATGGCCGAGGTCGCGGCGCTGAAGGACAAGGCGCCCGAGCTCGAGGCCGAGGAACGTGAGGCCCTGGCGGAACTCGACCGCGAGCTGGCGGCCATCCCCAACACGCCGCTCGACGAGGTGCCGACGGGCGCCGACGAACACGACAATGTCGAACATCATCAGCATGGCGCCAAGCGCAACTACGCCTTTGCGCCGAAGCAGCATTTCGAGATCGGCGAGGGGCTTGGCCTCATGGATTTCGAGACGGCGGCGAAGCTCTCCGGCGCGCGTTTTGTCGTGCTCAAGGGCGGGCTCGCGCGGCTGGAGCGGGCGCTCGGCCAGTTCATGCTGGATGTCCACACCGGTGAACACGGCTACACCGAGGTCAACCCGCCGCTCCTGGTGCGTGACGACGCCATGTTCGGCACGGCGCAATTGCCTAAATTCGAGGACGATCAGTTCAGCGTGACGGCGGGTCGTCCCCAGGCGGATGGCTCTGCCGGCGGCCACTGGCTGATCCCGACCGCGGAAGTGCCGCTGACGAATCTGGTCCGTGAATCAATCCTTTCCGAGGAAGAGCTGCCAAAGCGATTCACCGCGCTCACCCCGTGTTTCCGCGCCGAGGCCGGCTCGGCCGGGCGGGACACGCGCGGCATGATCCGCCAGCACCAGTTCACCAAGGTCGAGCTCGTGTCCATCACCACGCCCGAGACATCCGGCGAGGAGCATGAGCGCATGCTGGCCGCGGCCGAGGAGATCCTGAAGCGTCTTGAGCTGCACTACAGGGTCGTGACCCTGTGCACGGGCGACATGGGCTTTGCCTCGCAGAAGACCTACGACATCGAGGTCTGGCTGCCCGGGCAGGACGCCTATCGCGAGATCTCGAGCTGCTCGGTCTGCGGTGATTTCCAGGCGCGGCGCATGCAGGCGCGTTTCCGCGCGGCCGGCGCCAAGCAGACGCGGCTCGTCCACACGCTCAATGGGTCGGGCACGGCGGTCGGCCGTGCGCTGGTCGCCGTGCTGGAGACCTGGCAGAACGAGGATGGGTCGGTGACCATTCCGCCGGCCTTGCGCCCTTATATGATGGGGCAGACCATCCTCGAGCGCTCCGCCTGATAACTGCGCCTCCAACGGCGATCCAGTGGATCGCCGTCCGGGGGCGAGAGGTCGTTGTTCGGACGCATGATCCCTTCCGGGAAGTCGGGTAACTTTTCGGGTCTATGCTCTGGTGGTGGCACCATGCCGCGACGACCAGAGATGTCAGGTGGGGCGACATTCCGCCCCTCCACGCAATTCGCAAGACAGGAACTGGATACGCCATGCGCATCATCGTGACCAATGACGACGGTATCCACGCGCCGGGACTGAAGGTCCTGCAGAAGATCGCGCATGAGCTGTCGGATGATGTGTGGACGGTGGCGCCGGAGACCGACCAGAGCGGCGTGTCGCATTCCTTGTCGCTCCATGACCCGCTCCGGCTTCGGCAGGTGGGCGATCGTGAGTTCGCGGTCAAGGGCACGCCCTCGGACTGCGTGATCATGGGTCTGCGCAAGGTGCTCGCCGACAAGGCGCCTGACCTTGTGCTGTCCGGCGTCAATCGCGGTCAGAACGTCGCCGAGGACGTGATTTATTCCGGCACCATCGCCGGGGCCATGGAAGGGGCCATCCTCGGCCTGCCGGCCATCGCCATGTCGCAGGCCTTTCCTCCGGGGCAGCGCGACAAGACCCCATGGGATTGCGCCGCCACGCATGCCGCGTCCCTCGTCCGCAAGCTTCTCGACGACGGTCTCGACGAGGGCACGCTCGTCAACATCAACTTCCCGGCTTGCCAGCCGGATGAGGTCAAGGGTGTTGCCGTGACCATGCAGGGGCGTCGTGGTCTCGATGTGTTGAGGCTCGACGAACGGATGGACGGTCGCAACAATCCCTATTTCTGGCTGACGCCGACGCGCGGCACGCCGCAACTCGCCAACGGCACGGATCTGAAGGCACTGGCCGAGCACAAGATCTCGGTGACGCCGCTACAGCTCAACATGACCCATGAGCCCACCATGACGCGATTTGCGCGGCTCTTTGGCTGATACGATGCCGCAACCGGCTGCTCCCTTCACGATTCCGGGCCCGATCGTCGATACTGAACGCGGCGGTCCCGCATCGGGCGCGGAGGAGACGGTTGCCTTCCTGCTGAGCCTCCGCGCGCGGGGCATTCGCGATACGACCTTGCTGCGCGCCATGGAAATGGTGCCGCGCGATCTGTTCGCGCCCCGGCGCTTTAGCGATCTCGCGCGGGCTGACGTTTCGCTGCCCCTGTCTTGTGGTCAGACCATGACCGCGCCCGCCACGATCGCCACGATGCTTCTGTCACTCGGCGTCGAGCGCCGCCACCGCGTGCTGGAGGTGGGAACGGGGTCGGGCTATGTGGCGGCCGTGCTGGGGCATCTCGGCCGCTCCGTCGTGTCCGTGGAGCGCTTCCGGACATTGGCGCTGGCGGCGACGGAACGTATCGCCACGCTTGATCTCGATAATGTTGTCATCATGGCGGCCGATGGCCTGGCGATTGGCGAGGCTAGGGAAGATGACGACGAGGACCTCGGGCTTTTTGACCGCATCCTGCTGAACGGGACCCTCGACGAGCCGCTGCCTTCATCCCTGACGGCGAGGCTAGCCCCAGGCGGCCGCCTGGTCGGTGCCCGCACGATCGATGGCCGACAACAATTGCTGCGCATGACGCGGGCCGCCGATGGAACGTTGACCGAAGAGCTGGGTGTCGCCATCCGTCTGCCGCCGTTGGCGCATGGAGTCGCTAAGGCGCTTTGAAGATTGTGACGAATCGATAGCGGAAATTATCCATAACACCCCCCAAAGCAACGCTTGCTTAACCTGAATCCGTTTTTAATCAGCTCGCGGATTTGTTGCGTTGAAGTGGGTGTGTCGATGCGTGAACGTCTAGCGTCGTTGCGGCCGCGGCTGTTGTCGCGGGTGGCTATTGTAGGGCTTCTCGCGAGCGTCGCGTCCGGCTGTGGCACGGACAGCATGCGCTTCGTCCAAAACCCCTTTTCGGACCCCTTCAAGTCGCAGGGGCATGATGAGGTCGCGACCGGTAGCCTCGGGGGCTCCGCCCCCGTCAGCGGCTTTGACAACGGGCAGGGGGGCTATACGCCGCCCGCGCAGGTCGCAAGTGCGCCGCTCGCCGCGCCGACATCCGCACCCCGCGCGACAGCGCCGGTGGAGGCTGTCGTCGGCAGCGCGACCGGTTGGACGGCGCAGGGCGGCACGCCCTTCGTGGTGGGATCCGGTGACTCGCTCGCCGCTATCTCCGGCCGTTACAATGTTCCGGTCTCGGCCCTCGTTGCCGCCAATGGCCTGAAGGGATCGAGCGTGGCGCCCGGCCAGCAGATCACCATTCCCGTCTATAACCCGTCGGCTGCTCCGACGGTCGCGAGGCAGGTCGCGGCGGCGCCGGTTCAGCAGGTGAGCCAGTCGCTGACGGCCCAGCGCAATCAGGTCCAGTCCACGGTATCCAACGGCCGTGCGGCGGTTGGCAATCTCGCCGCGCAGCCGCAGCGCCAGGTCGCCTCGCTCGACCAATCCGCACGCACCCAGATCTCGAAGGTGCAGCCGCCGGCCGCTCCGCGTCTCACCACCGCCACGGTGACGAAGCCAGCGACGCAGGCTGTCGAGGCCGCGAAGACGCAGGTGCTTACGCCCCTGCCATCGAAGACCGCGGCAAAGCCTAGCGCCGCTGAAACGAAGCCCGCACAACCGGCGACCCCGGTCGCAGCGGCCAAGCCCGTTGCCGCCCAGCCTCAGCCTGAGAAGCCGGCGGCTCCGCAGCAGGTGGCTGTCGCCCATCCCACCGAACCGGAGACGACGGCGAGCATTCCGAAAGCCGGCGCTTCCGCCAATGAGTTCCGTTGGCCGGCGCGCGGCCGCGTCATCCAGGGCTTCGGTGGCCGAGGCGGTAACGAGGGTATCAATATCGCGGTGCCGGAAGGCACGCCCGTCAAGGCGGCCGAAGGCGGCACCGTCGCCTATTCCGGCAGCGAGCTGAAGGGCTACGGCAATCTCGTCCTGATCCGGCATGAGGACGGCTGGGTCAGCGCCTACGCCAACAACGGCGAGCTGCTCGTGAAGCGCGGCGAGAAGGTAAAGCGTGGCCAGACGGTCGCCAAGTCGGGGCAGACCGGCAATGTCTCCTCGCCGCAGCTGCATTTCGAGCTGCGCAAGGGCTCGACCCCGGTCGATCCCATGAACCATCTGGCCGGCCTCTGACCGACCGCAACACGTCCGCTTCTGAAACAAAAAACCCCGGCACGCGCGACGTGCCGGGGTTTTTTGTTGGCGCATGGAGGGGCGAGACCTGTCACCGGAAAGCGCGATGACGGGGACATGCACGGGAAGCTGGCTACGTCATCACGGGACCGAGCGTAGCGAGGTGCCGGGGATTCCAGAAACACCAGCGTCTTGGCCATCAGGCGCTGGTTCTAGATCCCCGGGCTCGGCCTTGCGGCCGCCCCGGGATGACACCGCGGTTCCTGCCCCGAATGTCGCTTCAACCCTAGTTCGGTATCACCGTGCCGATCCGGCCGGCGAGATCCTGAACGAATTGCCAGGCCGTACGGCCGGAGCGCGCTCCGCGTGTCGTCGCCCATTCCAGCGCCTCGGCGCGTAGCTTCGCCTGGTCATAGGACAGGGCAAGATAGCTGGAGTAGCCGAAGACCATCTCCAGATATTCGTCCTGGCTGCATTTGTGGAAGCCCAGCCAGAGTCCGAATCGATCCGACAGCGAGACCTTCTCCTCGATCGCCTCGCCGGGGTTGATGGCTGTCGAGCGTTCGTTGTCCATCATGTCTCGGGGCAGGAGGTGTCTGCGGTTCGAGGTGGCGTAGAACACGACATTGTCGGGGCGCCCCTCGATGCCGCCCTCAAGCACAGCCTTCAGCGACTTGTAGGAGGTGTCGTCCGTGTCGAAGGACAGGTCGTCACAGAAAATGATGAAGCGGTGGTGGGAATCGCGGATCAGGCCCATCAGATTCGGCAGGCTCTCGATATCCTCGCGGTGAATCTCGACGAGCTTCAGCCGGCTGGCGTCCGAGGATTGCCCGGTATCGGCGAGCCGCTTGTTGGTCTCGGCGTGGACGGCCTTGACCAGCGACGATTTGCCCATGCCGCGCGCCCCCCAGAGCAGGGCGTTGTTGGCCGGCAGGCCGCGGGCGAAGCGCTCGGTGTTTTCGGCGAGGGTGTCGCGTACCCGGTCGATGCCGCGGAGCAAGGACATCTCCACACGATTGACACGCGGAACAGGCTGCAGCCGCGCCGGAGGGTGCCAGACGAAGGCATCGGCGGAGGATAGGTCGGTCGGAGCGGGCGGCGGCGGCGAAAGGCGCTCCAGGGCCTGGGCAATGCGCTCCAGCGTGAGGGTGAGCACGCTTTCGTGAAGGCTCGGGTCCCCATGCTGCTGGTTTTTCGGCGCCATTATCAGCTTCTCCGTTTCGCTCCGCAAATCTTGACGTTGGATATTGCCTTTCTCGGGTACGGTCCATGCTCTAAGCACACGGCTGGATTGCTTTCCATCGATCGATGGGTATAGTCCGCGCCTCATACAAACTGCACTGTTCCACCCGCTAGGTCGGGCCTTGTTTCGGAGGGACCTCTCGTGATCACGCCAGCCTTCGCCCAGTCCACGGCTCCTGCCGGTGGCGGGGGCGACATGCTCATCCAGTTCGTCCCGTTCATCCTGATCTTCGTCATCATGTGGTTCCTGATTCTGCGTCCTCAGCAGAAGCGGCAGAAGGCCCACCAGGAGATGGTCAAGAACGTGCGCCGCGGCGACACGATCGTGACCTCTGGAGGCTTCATCGCCAAGGTGACGAAGGTAGTCGATGACAGTGAAGTCGAGGCCGAGATCGCCGAAGGGGTCAAAGTGCGCGTCGTGCGTGGTATGATTTCGGATGTGCGTTCCAAGGCCGAGCCGGTTAAGAGCTGAGGCGGAGGCCGCCGCCCATGCTGCGCTATTCAAAAGCCAAGATCATCTCGATCCTCCTGTTGACGCTGCTCGGCTTTGCCTATGCGGCGCCCAACCTGTTTTCAGAGACGACGCGCGAGCGTATCGCGGCCTCGGTGCCAGGCTGGATCCCTGCCTGGATCGTGCCGCACCGGGCCATGGTTCTCGGCCTCGACCTGCAGGGCGGCTCGCACGTCGTGCTGGAGGTTGACGAGAACGACCTGATCCGCACGCAGGTCAACAGCCTGCGCGACGATGTCCGGCGCATTCTGCGTGAAACGCGCATCGCGCCGCAGGGCGGCATCGTTGCCTTGCCCCGCGGCCTGCAGATGCGCGTGCCGAGCGAGGCGGATCGCCAGCGCTTGCTGGCCCGGCTCAACGAACTGGCGCGCCCAGCAGGCAACGCCATCCTTGGCACGCCCGGAAACAGCACCATCAATGTTTCGGAAGGGGCGGACGGCCTCGTTCAGGTTACATTGACCGACGTCGGTGTCACTGATCGCACGCGCCGCGCCGTTGACCAGACCATCGAGGTGCTGCGGCGCCGCGTCGATGCGCTTGGCACGACCGAACCGAATATCCAGCGCGAGGGTGCCGGCCGTGTGCTGGTGCAGGTGCCAGGCCTGCAGGATCCCCAGCGCCTCAAGGACATTCTCGGCCGTACCGCCAAGCTGCAATTCCGTTTCATCGCGGAAGGCGGCGCGAATCCGGCCGATGTCGACATGATCCCCTCGCGCGACAACGCCGGTCAGCCGGTCCCCGTCGAGCGGCGCGTCATCGTCGAGGGCGAGGACCTGACCGACGCCCAGCCCGCGTTTGATTCGCAGACGTCGCAGCCGATCGTGAACTTCCGCTTCAACCTGCGCGGGGCGCAGCGGTTCGGCCAGGCGACCTCGGAGGGCGTTGGACGGCTCCTTGCCATCGTGCTCGACAACGAGGTGATCTCAGCGCCGCGCATCCAGACCCCGATCACGGGTGGGCAGGGGCAGATTTCGGGCAGCTTCAGCGTGCAGCAGGCCAATGATCTGGCCGTATTGCTGCGCGCGGGTGCCCTGCCAGCGAAGCTCACGATCGTCGAGGAGCGCACAGTCGGACCTGGCCTCGGGCAGGACTCGATCGAAGCCGGGACCATGGCGATCTATGTGGCGACGATCTTCGTGGCCCTGTTCATGCTGGCGACCTATGGGCTATTCGGCATTTTCGCGAACATTGCCCTGCTGGTCCATGTGGTCTTCATCCTCGCCCTGATGTCGCTGCTTGGGGCAACGCTCACGTTGCCGGGCATTGCCGGCATCGTGCTGACCATTGGCACGGCCGTGGATTCCAACGTGCTGATCTATGAGCGCATCAGGGAGGAGGCCCATAGCGGCCGCTCGATCATCTCGGCGATCGATGCGGGCTTCACCCGGGCCTTCGCGACGATCTTCGACTCGAACTCGACAATGTTGATCGCCGCCTTGATCCTGTTCTTCCTGGGATCAGGACCCGTACGTGGCTTTGCTGTCGTCTTTATCCTCGGTATTTTGACCACGGTGATTACCGCGGTGACCATGACGCGTATGATGATCGCGTTGTGGTATCGCATCACCCGGCCGAAACAATTGCCGTTCTGAACCGGAGCTTTTCGCGCGTGCGCCTGATCCGCATCGTCCCCGACAATACCAAGTTCCGCTTCGTCCGCTTTCGGCGCGTCACGATCCCGTTTTCGGCTGCCATATCGGTCATCACCGTCATCCTCGCGCTGACGATCGGGCTGAACTTCGGCATCGACTTCAAGGGCGGTACTCTGGTCGAGATCCAGGCCCGTTCGGGCAAGGCGGATGTCGGCGCCATCCGCCAGGCGGCCGAGAGCTTTGGTTTCGGCACGCCCGAGGTGCAGGAGTTCGGCAACACCGGCGGTGTCTCCATTCGCTTCCCCATCCAGGAGGGCGGCGAGGAGGCGCAGGGAACCGTGGTCCAGAAGACGCGTGACGTCTTCGAGAAGGACTATGAGTTCCGCCGGGTCGAGACGGTTGGTCCGCGCGTTTCGGGTGAATTGGTGCAGTCCGGCACGCTCGGCGTCGTGCTCGCCATCATCGCCGTGCTCGCCTATCTCTGGTTCCGCTTCGAGCTGACCTTCGCCATCGGCGCCATCATCGGCACGATGCACGACATCCTTCTCACGGTCGGATTCTTCGTCGTCACGCAGATCGAGTTCAATATGACCTCGATCGCCGCTATCCTGACGATTGTCGGCTACTCCCTGAACGAAACGGTCGTGGTGTTCGATCGAACGCGCGAACTCCTGCGGCGCTACAAGACCATGCCGATCGAGCAATTGCTCGATCTGTCCGTGAATTCGACGCTGTCGCGCACCTCCATGACGGCGACAACGACGATCCTGTCGCTCGTCGCGCTGGTGGTGGTGGGCGGCGAGGCCATTCAGGGCTTCGCGCAGGTGATGCTGTTCGGCGTCTTCGTCTGTACCTATTCCGCCATGTATGTCTCTACGCCCGTGCTGATCTATCTCGGCATGCGTAGCGCGCGCGCCCCGGCTCCGGCTGTTCCGGCGCCTGCGTCCGACAGCAAGAAGGCGCCGCGCCCGGCGTCCTGACGGAGGGTGTGATGGCCGAGGGCCGACGTTACGACGGTTTCGTTCCCGGCCGCTTCAAGCTCGATGCCTATGGCAACGGCGGCTTTCGCTTCGCCGAAATGTCGCATCGCGGCTCCATCCTGACCCTGCCGTCCGGCATCAAGGCCTGGGAGGTGACGGATCCGGATGAGCTGACGATCGGCCATTTCGCGCCTGTCATCGCCGAGGCGGCGGATATTGAACTCCTGCTGATCGGCACCGGACCCGATATGGTTCCGCTTCCACCCGCCATCCGGCAAGCGCTCAGCGAGGCGGGACTCAAGATCGACGTCATGCAGACGGGAGCCGCAGCGCGCACCTATAACGTGCTGCTCGCCGAGGACCGCCATGTCGCGGCCGCGCTGATCGCGGTGGGCTAGACATGATGGCCGATGGGGCTGGCCCAGGCGACGATGCGGCCTTGGCATCGGCATTCTCCCATTGCGAACAACTCATCCGCGAAGGCGACGCCGATCGCTTCCTCGCCGGCCTTTTCATTCCCGCCGACAAGAGGCGCTATTGTTTCGCGCTCTACGCCTTCAGCCATGAAATCGCGCGGGTACGGGAGCTTGTCCACTCACCGCTGCCGGGCGAGTTGCGTTACCAGTGGTGGCGGGATGCCCTCAGCGATGAGGAGGCGCGTGGCGATGTCGCCGCTCACCCCGTGGCGGCTGCCTTGCTTGCGACGATCGCGCGCTTCCGGCTGCCGCGGCAGGCCCTTCTCGATCTGATCGATGCCCGGATCTTCGATCTCTACGACGATCCCATGGCAACGATCGGCGATCTCGAGGGTTACAGCGGGGAGACGAGTTCCGCGCTGCTGCGGCTTGCTTCGCTCATTCTGGCGGATGGGGACGATGCTGGCGCGGCCGATGCGGCCGGGCATCTCGGCGTGGCCCAGGCCGTGACCGGGTTGCTCCGGGCCTTGCCCTGGCATCTCAGGCGCGGTCAGGTCTATGTGCCGGCGGATATCCTGGCTGAGGCCGGAATATCGGCATCCGGGCTCCTGGCCGGTGAGCGGACGCCGGCTCTCGCGAAGGTTGTCGCCGCCATGCGCGGCCTGGCGCAGCGGCATTATCGCGCTGGTCTCGATGGGCTAGCCCAGGTGCCGGCGCGGGTTCGTTCCGTCTACCTGCCGGCAATGCTCGTGCCGGCCTATCTCAGGGAATTCGACCGGCGCGACTACGACCCCTATCGGTCGCTCGTCGACCTGCCGCAATGGCGCAAGCAATGGCTGCTCTGGCGCGCCTCGCGGCGGCTGCGCTAGAGCGGCGAACATTTCGACAGGTTCGAAGCGCCGCTTTATCTGTTGGTAGAGCATCGGATTTAGCCGAGAATCACCGTACTTTCCGATCCGCTCAACGCGTAAACCTGTCGTCGAATCAGACAGCCGCCACCGCCGGTTCAGGCAGGGTCGCGCGCCAGGATGCGAACTCGATCCTTGCCCTGTCAGTCAGCGCTTTCTTCTTGGCCACCGCCTTGGCGGGGCCGCGCAGGCGCTTGCCGTCCGGGCTCTTCACCGCGCCTTCGAGCGGCGGGAACAACCCGAAATTGACGTTCATCGGCTGAAAGGACTGCGGCCCGGCATCGATCGCCGCGATATGGCCGCCGGTGATGTGGTTGAGCAGGGCACCGAGCGCTGTCGTCGCCGGTGGCATGGTGATCTCGCGCCCTTCGCGTTCGGCCGCGGCGAGCCGCCCGGCGATCAACCCGACAGCCGCGCTCTCGACATAGCCTTCGCAGCCGGTGATCTGTCCGGCGAAGCGCAGGCGCGGCAATGCCTTCAGGCGCAGGTACGGATCGAGAAGCTTGGGCGAGTTGAGGAAGGTATTGCGATGCAGGCCACCGAGCCGCGCGAATTCCGCGCGCTCGAGGCCGGGAATCATGCGCAGCACATCCACCTGCGCGCCGTGGCGGAGCTTTGTCTGGAAGCCGACCATGTTGAAGAGCGTGCCAAGGGCATTGTCCTGCCGGAGCTGCACGATGGCGTAGGGCTTTACGTCAGGATCGCGCGGATTGGTGAGGCCAACCGGCTTCATGGGCCCGTGCCGCAGGGTTTCACGTCCACGCGCGGCCATCACTTCGATCGGCAGGCAACCGTTGAAATAGGGGGTGTCCTTCTCCCATTCGCGGAAGTCGGCGGTTTCGCCCGCGAGCAGCGCATCGATGAAGGCCTCGTATTCCTCGCGCGTCATCGGGCAGTTGAGATAGTCGGCGCCCGTGCCGCCGGGACCTGCCTTGTCGTAGCGTGACTGGGCCCAGGCGATGTCCATATTGATGGAATCGCGATGGATGATCGGGGCAATCGCGTCGAAGAAGGCGAGCTCCCCTTCGCCGGTGAGCGTCCTTATGGCGTCCGCCAGGGACGGAGAGGTGAGAGGGCCGGTGGCGATGATGGTTTCGCCCCAGGCCTCGGGTGGCAGGCCCGAGACCTCGGTCCTGACAATTTCGACATTCGGATGGCCGGCGAGCGCGCTTGTGACGGCTGCGGAGAATCCCTCACGATCGACAGCCAACGCGCCACCGGCGGGCACCTGATGGCGGTCAGCCATTGCCATGATGAGCGAAGACAGCCCCCGCATCTCCTGATGGAGGAGGCCGACAGCATTTGCCTCGGCGTCGTCGGAGCGGAAGGAATTGGAGCAGACCAACTCGGCCAGACCTTCGCCCTTGTGGGCGGGCGTCGCCGTGGTCGGCCGCATCTCGTGGAGAACGACAGGCTGGCCGGACTGCGCGATCTGCCAGGCGGCTTCGGAGCCGGCGAGGCCACCGCCGATGATGTGAACTGGTTGAAGCGTCATGCCACCCTATGTGTCGGGTGGCCTGGCAATCGTCAAGATTTGTTCAGTCGTTCGAGCGTTATATGAAGGACATTGCAAGCGCCGCTTCGCACTGCCAGCACCGCGGCGCGGTCCGGGTCTGCCTCGGCGAAGAGTGTGACCTCTCCCAAGCGGTGCATGCCGGCCTCGATTTTCATTTGATCACCAGCGGCTGTCTCGACGACCACAAGGCCGGATGGGATGAGCGTGCGTCCGCCAGCTTCATCGACAGCGTATATTCTCGTCATGGTCGTTCTCTGTAACATCGGCCGCGCTTTGTCGGCGGCAGCAATAAACAGCGATGTCACGGCTCATTCAAGGCGCGCTGGGAGCAACTGGCGCATTCGTAGTCTCAAAACACGAACGCCCGCCAAATTGGCGGGCGTTACGAGCCAGGATCTATGTGATCCCGACGATCAGGCACCGACCTTCGTGTGCTTGCGCGCAATGAAGGGGATATCCCAACGGGACAGGCCGAGATCGTTGAGTTCGCGGTCCGAAAGGCGGGACAGCTCACGGACGGTATCGCGATAGCGCAGGTAGCTACGGATCTTGGAAAGAATATGCGTGACGAACATTTTAATCTCCTGATGGCGAGGGCTTTTCGGATGCTGCGGATCTCGCCTTGTTGCGATGCAGCATATAGGCCTTTGCCTCGATTTCAGGCAGGGGGGTTTCTGAATGACAGTCATGCATGAGAAGCATGCCTACGCCGCCGTCAGGGTAAGAATTTAGTTACATTTGGGCTCAAATCCATCAAAAACGGCGAAATCTGGGCTAAGAGCTATTCCGCAGCCGCTTGGTTGCGGGTGCGAAGGGGGCGCCTTTCGAGGACCTCTGCCAAAAATCTGCCCGTGTGACTGCTCGAAGATTTGGCAATCGTCTCCGGCGTGCCCTGCGCCACGATGGTGCCGCCGCCGTCGCCGCCCTCCGGTCCCATGTCGATGACCCAGTCGGCCGTCTTGATGACCTCCAGGTTGTGCTCGATGACGATGACGGTGTTGCCCTGCTCGACGAGTTCATGCAGCACCTCGAGCAGCTTGGCGACATCGTGGAAATGCAGGCCCGTGGTCGGCTCGTCGAGGATATAAAGCGTGCGGCCCGTCGCGCGCTTGGACAACTCCTTCGACAGCTTGACGCGTTGCGCCTCGCCGCCCGACAGGGTGGTCGCCTGCTGGCCCACCTTGATGTAGCCGAGACCGACGCGCGACAGCGTTTCCATCTTGTCGCGGATTGCCGGCACCGCATGGAAGAGCTCGCCGGCCTCGTCGACCGTCATGTCGAGCAGGTCGGCGATGGAGCGCTGGCGATACTTAACCTCCAGCGTCTCGCGATCGTAACGCTTGCCCTTGCAGACGTCGCAGGTGACGTAGACGTCCGGAAGGAAGTGCATCTCGATCTTGATGACGCCGTCGCCCTGGCAGGCTTCGCAGCGCCCGCCCTTGACGTTGAAGGAGAAGCGCCCCGGCTGGTAGCCGCGCGCCTTGGCTTCCGGCAAGCCGGCGAACCATTCGCGGATCGGGGTGAACGCGCCGGTATAGGTGGCCGGGTTCGATCGCGGCGTCCGGCCGATCGGCGACTGGTCGATGTCGATGACCTTGTCGAGATGTTCCAGGCCTTCAATGTCATCGAAAGGCGCGGGGTGCTCCAGCGCGTTGTTCAGCCGCCGTGCCACCGCTTTATAAAGGGTGTCGATGACGAGCGTCGACTTGCCGCCGCCCGACACGCCTGTGACGCAGGTGAAGGTGCCGAGCGGGAACGACGCGGTCACGTCCTTGAGGTTGTTGCCGCGCGCGCCGGTAATGGTGAGCTGGCGCCCCTTCTGTGGCTTGCGGCGCTTCGCCGGCAGCGGCACGCCGAGTTCGCCGGTGAGATAGCGGCCGGTCAGCGAGGCTGGATTGGCGAGGATGTCGTTCGGGGTGCCCTGCGCGACGATCTCGCCGCCATGGATGCCGGCGCCTGGTCCGACATCCACCACATAGTCCGCCGTCAGGATCGCATCCTCGTCATGTTCGACGACGATGACCGTGTTGCCGAGGTCACGCAGCCGCTTCAGCGTCTGGAGCAACCGCTCGTTGTCGCGCTGGTGCAGGCCGATCGACGGCTCGTCGAGCACATAGAGCACGCCTGTGAGCCCGGAGCCGATCTGGCTCGCGAGACGGATACGCTGGCTCTCGCCTCCGGACAGGGTGCCCGAGGCGCGCGCGAGGGTGAGATAGTCGAGGCCGACATCGAGCAGGAACACCAGTCGGTCGCGGATCTCCTTGAGGATCCGGCCTGCGATTTCGTTCTGCTTGGCATTCAGCTCGTCGGGAACGGCGTCGAACCAGTCCCGCGCATCGCGCACGGAGAGTTGCGCGACCTCGCTGATGTGACGATGGCCGACCTTGACCGCGAGCGCTTCCGGCTTGAGCCTGTGGCCACCGCAGGCGGCACAGGGTGTCTCGCTCATGAAGCGGCCGATTTCCTCCCGCGCCCAGTCGCTTTCGGTCTCCTTCCAGCGGCGTTCGAGGTTGGAGATCACACCCTCGAAGGGCTTGTTGACCTCATAGGCGCGCAGACCGTCCTCATAGGAGAAGCGCACCGACGTCGAGCCGCTGCCGTAAAGAATGACGTCTCTCGCCTTCTCCGGCAGATCGCTCCACGGTTTCGTGACCGAGAAGCCATAGTGGCGCGCCAGCGCGTCCAGCGTCTGCCCGTAGTAGGGTGAGGTCGAGCGCGCCCATGGTGCGATCGCGCCGCCGCGCAGGGGCAGCTTGTGATCGGGCACCACGAGGTCGGGATCGATCCGCATCTCGTGCCCGAGCCCGTCGCAGACCGGGCAGGCGCCATAGGGATTATTGAAGGAGAAAAGCCGCGGCTCGATCTCCGGGATCGTGAAGCCGGACACCGGGCAGGCGAATTTCGACGAGAGGACGTCGCGGCGCGGGCCGCCCTTGGCGTCTGTTTCGTCGGCAAATTCGATGACCGCTATACCCTCGGCGAGCTCAAGCGCCGTCTCGAGCGACTCTGCCAGGCGTGCGGCGATGTCGGCGCGGACGACGACTCGATCGACCACCACGTCGATATCGTGCTTCAGTTTCTTGTCGAGATTGGGCGCGTCGGCGATCTCGTAGTAGGTGCCGTCGATCTTCACACGCTGGAAGCCGCGTTTCATGAAATCGGCGAGCTCTTTCCGATATTCACCCTTGCGTCCGCGCACCACAGGGGCCAGCAGGTAGAGGCGCGTCTTCTCCGGCAGGGCCAGGATGCGATCGACCATCTGGCTGACGGTCTGGCTCTCGATGGGCAGGCCGGTAGCCGGAGAATAGGGCACGCCGGCGCGCGCCCAGAGAAGGCGCATGTAGTCATAGATCTCTGTGACGGTGCCGACGGTGGAGCGCGGATTTTTCGAGGTGGTCTTCTGCTCGATGGAGATGGCGGGCGACAGACCGTCGATCTCGTCGACGTCCGGCTTCTGCATCATCTCCAGGAACTGCCGGGCATAGGCCGAAAGCGATTCGACGTAGCGGCGCTGGCCCTCCGCGTAGATCGTGTCGAAGGCCAGCGACGATTTGCCCGACCCGGACAGGCCCGTGAACACGACCAGCTTGTCGCGCGGGACCGCGAGGTCGACGTTCTTGAGATTGTGCTCCCGCGCGCCACGAATAGTGAGCATGCGCGTCGGACCGTCATGGCTGAGGCGTTTGCTCTCCGGCAGGACGACCGCAGATTTTGCTATCCGGGTTTTGGCAACCGGAGCCTTGGCGACCGGGGCCTTAGCGATAGGGGACTCGGCGATCGCGGTTTTAGCGATCGTCGTCTTGGCGCTTTGGGCTTCCGCGATCGGGGACGCGGTGACCGCAGGATTCTTCTTTGATTTCTGAGCCATGGCTCTCAACGGACAAGTGGGATCGACAGGAGCGGACGGCGCCTGGAGCGCTGCACGACAAACGACTTGAAGAATGAGCCTGCTCTTCTCGCACGGCTTGTCGGCATGCGGGAAGAACGGGACCTATTACCCGTATCCAAGGGCAGGTACGGGCAACTACATGGGCCTTCCGCTCCCTTTATGCCAGTGGCCAGCGCGTTTCACCGCGAGGCCTTGCCTGTCGATTGTCGATCGGATGATCGCGCAGCCGGTGACTGGAGAAGATCGCGGAGTGAGACTGCGAGATGCCACAAGCTCCTGGTCGGGCGAGGGTGTCAGGCAGGCTATGTCCATCGCTGCGGCTCCGTTCTCCGGATAGTCGACGGGTTTTTGATGCGGGGAGAGTTGCAGACTTTGAATATTCTGTCTAGAACAGAAAGGGAACATTTAATTGTGCCGCGGTTCGGTTTCATTGCGCGTTATCATCACGGCTGCCATTGCATGTGGACAAGCCCGTGCCTTCGGGCGACGGCAGTGGGGATGATCGGCTAGTGTCCGGACCAATTGTAGGCTTTGGAATTTGCTGAGCCGAATCCCGGTGCCCGCGAGAGGAGAGCCCGCGCAGGTATCCTGCGTCCTGACGGTTCCCCACCGTGTGGCTGCGTTCGTGGTTTCGGTTCGACTTGGCCGTGGAGGTCCGTGATGGCAGGTAGCGTCAATAAGGTCATTTTGGTTGGGAATCTCGGGCGTGATCCCGAGACGCGCCGGCTCGGCTCGGGGGATCCGGTCGTCAACCTGCGCATCGCCACATCGGAGACCTGGCGCGACAAGGCCACCGGTGAGCGCCGTGAGCGCACGGAATGGCATAGCGTGGTGATCTTCAACGAGAACCTCGCGAAGATCGCCGAGCAATATCTGCGCAAGGGCTCGAAGGTTTATCTCGAGGGCCAGCTCCAGACCCGCAAATGGCAGGATAAGGACGGCCAGGAGCGCTACACGACCGAGATCGTGCTGCAGCGTTTCCGCGGCGAGCTCACGATTCTTGACAGCCGTGGCGGCGAAGGTGGCGGTGCCATCGAGGATGATAGCTATGGTGGCGCGCGCGGCGGCGACTTCGGCCGGGCCTCGCCCATGGAGCAGCGCTCGTCCGACCGGCGCCCGGCGGCGCCCGGCGGTTCGAAATACGCAAGCGACCTCGACGACGATATTCCGTTCTAGGTTGAGGCGACGGTCAGGCTTGGGCCATGGCCGCGCTCCCAGGACTGTTCTCCGGGGACTGTCCTCGCCCCAGGGCGGGCTTGGGTCCGAGCTCCGACGCCGATGCGGCTTTATGCCTTGCCGTATGGCCAGCGCCGGTTCGCGTTATTCCCTGGCTCCCTCGATGACTTCGAAGGCCAGGAATTTGGTGGTCTGCGCATCGTTGAAATTGTCGTCGGAGACGATGACCAGGGTGCGATTGCCGTTCTCCAGCCGCGGGCCGAAGTCCATGCCCTCGAAATTGTCGAGAGCAACGCCGAGGGTCGCGAGATCAAGCACCAGCGTCTTGCCGAGCGGCGTCCAGTTTGCGCCGGAAAGGGCGTCGATGGCGGAGACGTCGGTCGCGTTCCGCCGGTCCGTGCGATAGAGGCGGACGTCGTTCCCTTTGCCCGCGCTGTAGCCGCGCTCCATGACGAGCAGGGATCCCTCGTCGAGCGCGAGAATGTCCGATACGCCATTGTCCGCGAAGCCGCCCGCCTTGGCCGGAGCCATGCGGATCGGATCGGTCACATAGACCCATTCGGAGCCGGGCTGCCCTGACGCAACATCGAAGGTGGCGACACGCACGGGGCTCGTTTCCGTCAGCGAGGCTTTCGGGCCGTCCTGCACCAGCGCGTTTTCCAGCGCAATGACCAGGGTTCCCGCGTCCGGCGTCAGGGCCAGTCCTTCGAAGGCGAGATTGTTGCGCGGCCCGTGCTTGCTGTCGATGCTGACGCGGTAGCGGGCCGGCAACTTGATCTCACGCAGGAAATGCCCGTCTGCGGTGGCCGCCCGCAGCACGGGGTCGATGCCCGCGTTCACGTCCCCTTCGCTCGTCCAGTAGAGCGCGCCGCTTCCCGGATCGCGGCGCAGCGCCTCCGGGTCGACACTACGTATGGGGAATGGCTGGCCGTCGGCGTCGAGGAGGGTGACGGCCTTGTCGATGTTAACGGCGCGGAAGCCAGAGGCGTCATAGTCGAGCTTCAGCGTGTAAAAGCGGGCAGGGGCCTTCTCCGAGCGGTCGTCGCTAAGAGCGATCCAGCGCTTGCCGGCTGCGTCGAAGGCGAGCCCCGAGAGCCCCCCGACCCGCGTTCCATCCACGTCCGTATGGGCGGGAATGCTCTTCTCGCCGATGAAGCGCAGCGACAGGGCGCCGGACGTGCTCTCGGTGGCGAGGGCCGAAGGGGCGAGGCCGATGAGAACGGCGGCCAGCAAGGGAGGGCATGTTCTGAGCATCGCTTGTTCCTGGCGGACCGGTTCTGTACGGGTTGGCGCGTGGAAGAGCGCGACCCTAAGCCGATCGAGCGACGGTCCCGTGACAGACAAGGGGAGCCAGACAGGCGTTGTTTCGGGCGGCGTTCAAGGCGCCTGCGCCGGGGAAAATGCACCGCGAATCATCAAAATTGGCGGTTGGGCGCCTTACGCGCGGCACATGGATGCGGACCGAATTACCCGATATGGATAAGCTATTGATATATATAGATAATTAAATCGTTAACAGGGGGCGTCAATGCTGGCTTTTCAACGGCGGATGCGTTAGAGCATGGTACTGGTAAAGTGCATCCCTTTCTTCGATGAGATCGCTCATGAACTCGTTGAATCAGGTGCGTTTCCCCATCGTGCGGGCGGGGTACGTCCGGCGGGCTGGGGCCTGAATGGAATGGCTATCGTGGCATAGGCCGCCCCTCACTGCGGATGAGATCCGTTCGGGACGCTCCAAAGGCCCCTTCCTGAGATTTTTGTTGGAACTCTCTCTTGGCAGATGATGACGAGAAGATCGGCGGCGACATCGCTCTGGTGTCGATCTCCGATGAGATGAAGCGCAGCTATCTCGATTACGCCATGAGCGTGATCGTGAGCCGTGCCTTGCCGGATGTGCGTGACGGCCTGAAGCCGGTGCACCGTCGCATCCTCTATTCCATGTATGAAAACGGCTATACGCCCGACAAGCCCTATCGCAAGTCGGCGCGCGTGGTCGGTGACGTCATCGGTAAATATCATCCGCATGGCGACCAATCGATCTACGATGCGCTGGTGCGCATGGCGCAGCATTTCTCGATGCGCCTGCCGCTGCTGGATGGCCAGGGAAACTTCGGCTCCGTCGATGCCGACCCCCCGGCGGCGATGCGTTACACCGAGGTGCGGCTCGCCAAGCCCGCCATGGCGCTCCTGGACGATCTCGACAAAGACACGGTCAATTTCCAGGATAACTACGACAACAGCGAGCGCGAGCCCACGGTCCTGCCGGCGGGCTTCCCGAACCTCCTGGTGAATGGCGCGGGCGGCATCGCCGTTGGCATGGCGACCAACATCCCGCCGCATAATCTCGGCGAGGTGGTCGATGCATGCTTCGCCTATATCGAAGATCCGGACATAAGCGTCGAAGCGCTGACGGAGATCATTCCGGGGCCGGACTTCCCCACCGCTGCGACGATCCTTGGGCGCGGCGGCATCCGCTCGGCCTATTCGACCGGCCGCGGTTCGATCATCATGCGCGCCCGTGCTTCCGTCGAGCAGATCCGGAAGGATCGCGAGGCGATCATCGTCACCGAGATTCCTTATCAGGTGAACAAGGCGGCGCTGATCGAAAAGATCGCGGATCTCGTTCGCGAGAAGCGGGTCGAGGGCATCGCCGATTTGCGCGACGAGTCCGACCGCGATGGCATGCGCATCGTGATCGAGCTTAAGCGCGACGCGGTCGCCGATGTGGTGTTGAACCAGCTCTATCGTTTCACCACGCTGCAGACGAGTTTCGGCGCGAATATGGTGGCGCTGAACGGTGGCCGGCCGGAACTCCTCAATCTCTATGACATGATCCGGGCCTTCGTGGATTTCCGCGAGGAGGTCGTCTCCCGGCGCACGAAGTATCTGCTCAACAAGGCCCGCGATCGCGCCCATATCTTGGTCGGCCTCGGCATCGCGGTCGCCAATATCGATGAGATCATCCGGCTCATCCGCTCGTCAGCCGACACCAATACGGCCCGCGAAGCGCTGATGTCCCGCCACTGGCCGGCCCATGACGTTGCGGCGCTGATCGCTCTGATCGACGATCCGAACCATCGCGTGGCAGAGGACGGCACCTACAGGCTTTCCGAAACCCAGGCCCGCGCCATCCTCGACCTGCCGCTGCGCCGCCTGACGGCACTGGGCCGGGATGAGATCGCCGACGAGTTGAACAAGCTCGCGGTCGAGATCGCCGATTACCTCGATATCCTGCGGTCGCGGACCCGCATTCTCGGGATCGTTCGCGATGAGCTCGCGGCCATCAAGAATGCCTTCGCCACGCCACGCCGGACCGAGATCCTCGACTGGGATTCCGATGTCGATGACGAGGACCTGATCCAGCGCGAGGACATGGTCGTGACCGTGAGCCACGCCGGATATATCAAGCGTGTGCCGCTCTCGACCTATCGCGCCCAGCGGCGCGGCGGCAAGGGGCGCTCCGGCATGCAGACGCGCGACGCGGATTTCGTCACGCGCCTGTTCGTGGCCAACACCCACACGCCAGTGCTGTTCTTCTCGTCCCGTGGCCAGGTCTACAAGGAGAAGGTGTGGCGGCTTCCGCTGGCCGCGCCGAACGCCCGCGGCAAGGCGCTCGTCAACATGCTGCCGCTTGTGGAAGGTGAGCGCATCACGACGATCATGCCGCTGGTGGAGGACGAGGCCAGCTGGGCGACGCTAGACGTGATGTTCGCCACCGCCTCGGGCGGCGTGCGTCGCAACAAGCTGTCGGACTTCGTGCAGGTCAACCGCGCCGGCAAGATTGCCATGAAGCTCGACGAGGGCGATTCCATCGTCGATGTGGGGATCTGCACCGAGACGGACGATGTGTTGCTGACGACGGCCAAGGGCCAGTGCATCCGCTTCGAGACAACGGACGTGCGCGTCTTCAAGGGGCGTGACTCGACTGGCGTGCGCGGCATATCACTGGCGGCCGGCGACAAGGTCATCTCCATGGCGATCCTGCGTCATGTGGAAGCCTCCGCCGACGAGCGGGCGGCCTATCTGAAGTTGGCGGGAGCCGCGCGCAGAGCCGTCATTGGTGAAGTTGCCAATGGCGATGCGGCCGAGGTTCAGGCCGATGGCGATGTCGAGGAGGCAAGCGACGCGCTCGAGCTCGGGCAGGAGCGCTATGCCATCATGGGCGCGGCGGAGCAGTTCGTGCTCACCCTGTCCGAGAACGGCTATGGCAAGCGATCCTCGGCTTATGAGTATCGCGTCACCGGCCGTGGCGGCAAAGGCATCGTGGCGATGGCGGTCAACAGCCGCAATGGTGCCCTGGTGGAATCCTTCCCCGTCGAGGACAACGACCAGATCATGCTCGTCACCAATGGCGGCCAGTTGATCCGCGTACCTGTGGACGGCATCCGCATCGTCGGACGCTCGAGCCAGGGGGTGATCGTCTTCAACACCGCTGACGATGAGAAGGTGGTTTCCGTCGAGCACATCAGCGACGATGGCAGTGAGGATGGCGGCGAAATCGGCGACGTCGATGATGCAGCCGAGGGCGGCACCGAAGAATAGGCGCTTTCCGGCTGAAGCCGGGCTCTTCAGACGACATGAAAAGCCCCGGCGTTTGCCGGGGCTTTTTTATTGCGCGGCGGCAAGGATCTGGTGCAATGCAGATCGTATATAATTTGATATATTTATTGAAATTCAATATGTTAGAATGTATTTCTAAATTATTAGATGAGGATAATGTGAGGCGCGGCCAGAAGCGTCCGCGGGGCATGCGCAGCCTCTCCCTTGCTCGATGCTCCGGCGTGCGTTCGCTTGGCCAATGCTGTTACTCAGCTTCCGGCGGGCTGTTGTCATATTGAAGCTGGAGGCCGTTGTGGGCAGGATGGCGGCGCGACTTCCAATCCTCATGCCGCGAGTCAGCCCAATGTCGATCCCCGCCCCGACCTATGATGATGTTGCCCGCGCGTCGGAACGCATTGCCGGCATGGCGCATCGCACGCCGGTCATGACATCGCGTACAGCCGATGAGAGGACGGGGGCGTCGCTGCTCTTCAAGGCAGAGAATTTCCAGCGCGTCGGCGCCTTCAAGTTCCGGGGCGCCTACAACGCGCTCGCGGCGCTTGATGATGGCCAGAAGACGCGCGGCGCGGTGGCTTTTTCCTCGGGCAATCACGCCCAGGCGGTGGCGCTGGCGGGGCACCTCCTCGGCGTGCCCACGGTCATCATCATGCCGCAGGACGCGCCTGCCATCAAAGTCGCGGCCACACGCGGCTATGGCGGCGAGGTCGTCTTCTATGACCGCTACACCGAGGACCGTGCGGCTATCGGCCGGCGGATCGCCGGCGAGCGCGGGCTCGCGCTGATCCCGCCCTTTGATCATCCCGATATCATCGCCGGGCAGGGCACCGTTACCAAGGAGCTCATCGAGGAGGTGGGCGAATTGGACCTTCTGCTCGCACCGCTCGGCGGCGGCGGCCTGCTCTCGGGCTCGGTGCTCGCCGCCAAGGCTCTGTCTCCGCGGTGCCGAGTCATCGGCGTCGAGCCGGCGGCCGGTGATGACGGCGCGCGCTCTTTCCGCGAGGGCCGGATCGTCACGATCGATGTCCCCAAGACATTGGCCGATGGTGCGCAGACGACGGCGCTTGGGAATATCACCTTCTCGATCGTCCAGGACCTTGTGGATGACGTGGTCACCGTGCCGGACGCGGCGCTCGTCGAGGCCATGCGGTTCTTCGCCGAGCGCATGAAGATGGTCGTGGAGCCCACAGGCTGTCTCGCCGCCGCGGCAGCCTTCACCGGCGTGGTCCCGGTCAAGGGGCAGCGGGTCGGCATCATTCTCAGCGGCGGCAATGTCGATCTTGCCACTTTCGCGCGTTTGCTGATGGCGGCCTGATGGGCCTTGATTAGCGGGCGGGAGCGTATATCCCTGCCAACGCAGTTCTCGGAAAAGTGAGCGGCGGCCTGCCGCTCGGAATTGCGTCAAGGCGAGATCAGAGCGTTTCCGCGATCCTGAAGGCAGCGGGCACGCTCAGGGCCTTCATTGCAGGAGTTGAGCGCGCGATGCCCCATTGGCTCTTCAAGTCTGAACCGTCCACCTGGTCGTGGCAGCAGCAATGCGATGCCGGCGACAAGGGGACGCATTGGAATGGCGTCCGCAATCATGGCGCCAAACTGAACCTGATGGCGATGAAGATCGGCGACCGGGGCTTCTTCTATCATTCGAACGAAGGCAAGGAGATCGTCGGCATCGTCGAGGTGATCAAGGAATATTATCCCGATCACACAGATGCTTCCGGCCGGTTTGGAATGGTTGACGTGAAGGCGGTGGAGGCGCTGCCGCAGGCTGTCACGCTGGAAGTGATCAAGATGGATCCGGCGCTGAAGGACATGGTCCTGGTCAACAATTCGCGCCTCTCCGTCCAGTCGGTGACGGATGCGGAATGGACGCATATTCTGCGCATGGGCGGCCTGAAGGGGTAGGCTACGAAGCCTCCGCCTTCGGGCCACCCGTCTTGGCCTCTGGTCTCGATGGCCTTGGCAGGGACGATGACCGCCCCGCGCCTCAGTCCGCTTCCAGCCGTTCGCGGAAGCCGAGCAGCTTGTGCTGATCGGTTTCGTCGAGCTTCGGATAGTCCAGGCCGAGCTTGGACATCTCGGTGATCAGGGCGGTCATGACGGCGAGCCGCGTGAACCACTTGTTGTTGGCGGGAATGACGTACCACGGTGCGACATCGCTGGCGGTGGCCCGGATCGCCTCCTCATAGGCGTGCATATAGGCCTTCCAATAGGTGCGTTCGTCGACATCCTTGCTTTCGAACTTCCAGTTCTTGGCCGGGTCGTCGATGCGCTGGAGCAGGCGCTTCTTCTGTTCGTCCTTCGAGACGTTCAGGAAGAATTTGAGGATCAGCATGCCATTGCGGGCGAGATAGCGCTCGTGGTGGCGGATATCCTTCAACCGATCATCCCAGATCGACTCGGTCACGAGCTTGGGAGGCAAGCCCTCGTTGTCGAGGATTTCCTGGTGGACGCGGACGACCAGCACTTCCTCATAATAAGAGCGATTGAAGATGCCGATGCGGCCCCGCTCCGGCAGGCGCTGGTGGGTCCGCCAGAGAAAATCATGGTCCAGCTCTTCCGATGACGGCGCCTTGAAGGCATGGACCTGGCAGCCCTGCGGATTGATGCCCGACATGACATGCTTGATGGTGCCGTCCTTGCCCGCCGCGTCCATGGCCTGGAAGACGAGGAGAACCGACCAGCTGTTGTCGGCAAAAAGCTTTTCCTGAATAGCGCTGAGCGCAGCCACGCCACGATCCAGCAGATCCCGCGCGTGATCCTTGAGGTCAAGCCCGGCGGTATCGTCGGGATTATGATCCTTGATCCGGAAATCTTTGCCGTCGGTGATGCGATAGGGCGCGATCAGCTTGTCGAGGGCGGAGATCTCGATGTGCGGCGGCGGCTTCCTCTTGTTGCTTTTCTTTGCGTCGGATTTCGGCTGGCTCTCCTTTACCGCCTCGCTGGCCGGGGACTCAGCCGTGGCTTCGGAGGGCAGGCGGTCGGAGGATGGGGAGGACGCTTTGCCGTTCTTTTTCGACGATCGGGTCATCAACAGTCTCTCGCAGCACGATTTTCGACCGCCATGATAGCTCCCCAGCCCGGAAAGGATATAGCGCGCGTGGCTTGTCGTCTCCCATCCGGGCTTGCAGTCACCGGATCGCCCTTGTAAGCCTTTTTGCCCAAACGGGGTCCCATCGATCTCCGCCAGCCCGGGGGAACGCAGCAGACCATGCCGCCCGCCACAGCCTTCTATACCGGCTCGTTCGATCCGGTGACCAACGGTCATCTCGACGTGGTGCGTCAGGCCTGCCGTTTCGTGGATCGGCTGGTGATCGCCATCGGCGTCCATCCCGGCAAGGCGCCGCTGTTCTCGGCCGAGGAGAGAGCGGAGATGCTGCGGGACGTCTGCGGCCCGGTGGGAGCGGCCTCGGGCTGCACCATCGAAATCGTTACCTTCGACGATCTCGCGGTCACCGCCGCGCGCCGCGCCGGGGCCTCCATCATGGTGCGAGGCCTTCGTGACGGCACCGACCTGAACTATGAAATGCAGATGGCGGGCATGAACGATGCCATGGCGCCCGATGTTGGCACCGTTTTCCTGCCAGCGTCGCCGGATGTCCGCCCCATCACCGCCACCTTGGTGCGCCAGATCGCTGCCATGAAGGGTGACGTCTCCTCCTTCGTGCCGGCTCCCGTCGCAGAGCGGCTCAAGGCCAAATTCGCCGGCGGTTGAAAGCCGGCCGTTCTCCTGGAGATTATCTGATGAAGCGTTCGACGAATGCGGTTGCTTCCTTCTCGTACCGCGCCCGCCTGCGCGCCATCGCCGGCGCCGCGGCCTGCGCGCTGGCCCTCTCGGCGCTGCCGGCCTCGGCCCAGACGGCCAAGCCGCATCAGGTCTTCCTCGACACCAAGGATGGGCGCGTCGTCATCCAGCTCCGTCCGGACCTTGCGCCCAAGCACGTTGCGCAGATCGAGGCGCTGACGAAGCGCGGCTTCTATGACGGCATCGTCTTCCACCGCGTGATCGACGGCTTCATGGCCCAGACCGGCGATCCGACAGGCACCGGCATGGGTGGTTCCGACCTGCCGAACATTCCTGCGGAGTTCACGAAGACGCCGTTCAAGCGCGGCACGGTCGGCATGGCGCGTTCGCAGAACCCGAATTCCGCCAATTCCCAGTTCTTCATCACCTTTGCCGATGCGGACTTCCTCAATGGCCAGTACACGGTCGTGGGCGAGGTGGTGTCCGGCATGGATGTCGTCGACAAGATCAAGAAGGGGTCGAAGGCCGACAACGGCACGGTCACCAGTCCCGACAAGATCGTCAAGATGCAGATGGCGACGGGCGCCAAGTAACTGTTGGCGAAGTAGTCGCTGGCGGTTTCACGTCTGATGTCGCGCGGCGCGGGATGGGGATGATCACATTCGGCCCTGTCCCTCGGCGCCAATCGTGCCTATATCGTCCACCTTGATCAGCGTGGCTGCTGTGAACCGGCTTCCGCCGGGCGCAATCGCGCATTCGCATCGATAGAATCCCCATCCTTAAGAAGGAACGCTCCATGGCACCGTCTCCCGAGAACACGCTCATCCTCGACACGACCAAGGGCAAGGTCGTCATCGAGCTTCTGCCGGAGCTCGCGCCCAACCATGTAGCGCGCATCAAGGAACTGGCCTCGTCCGGCTTCTATGACGGCATCGTCTTCCACCGTGTCATCGACGGCTTCATGGCCCAGGTCGGTTGCCCGCACGGGACCGGCACCGGCGGTTCGGACCTGCCCGACCTGGCGCAGGAATTCAACGCCGAGCCGCATGTGCGTGGCATCTGCTCCATGGCCCGCACGCAGAACCCGAACTCGGCCAATTCCCAGTTCTTCATCTGCTTCTCGGACGCCCGTTTCCTCGACAAGCAGTACACGGTGTGGGGCCGCGTCATCGAGGGCATGGATAACGTCGACCAGCTGAAGCGCGGCGAGCCTGTCCGCGATCCCGACAGCATCGTCACAGCACGCGTCGGCGCCTGAACGGATATCCGGGCTCCGGCGATGCGCGTCGATCTGTTCGATTTTGAATTGCCGGAGGACCGAATTGCCACCCGGCCGGTAAGGCCGCGCGACGCCGCGCGGCTTCTCGTCGTCGGTGGCCCGGAGGGGGCTCTCGTGGACCGCGTTGTCCGCGACCTGCCGGATCTGCTCGCGCCAGGCGATACGCTCGTGCTCAACGATACGCGCGTCATTCCCGCGCGGCTCGTCGGCATACGGCGCAGGGGGGATGCATCCGCCCGTATCGAGGCGATGCTGCACAAGCGCGAGGCAAGCGATCGCTGGCGCGCCTTCGTGCGCCCCGCCAAACGCCTTGCCATCGGGGATGTCATCCGCTTCGGCGAGGAAACGGAAGGCGCCTGTCTCCTGTCCGGTCTCGATGCCACTGTGACCGAGAAGGGCGAGGGCGGCGAGATCGTCCTGAAATTCGCTCTGACCGGACCGATCCTGGACGAGAGTATCGCCAGTCTCGGCCATATTCCGCTGCCGCCCTATATCGCCTCGAAGCGTCCCGAAGATGCTGAGGATCGCGTTGACTACCAAACAGTCTATGCGGCGGAGGAGGGTGCGGTAGCCGCCCCGACGGCGGGATTGCATTTCACCGATGAGCTCTTTGCCCGGCTGGCGGCACGCGGCATCGACAGGCAATTCGTGACGCTTCATGTGGGGGCGGGCACGTTCCTGCCGGTGAAGGCCGAGGACACGGCCGAGCATCGCATGCACGCCGAATGGGGCTCGGTGAGCGCCGAGACGGCGGCTGTCCTGAACGCGACCCGCGAGCGCGGCGGCCGGATCGTCGCCGTGGGCACGACCTCCCTGCGTTTGCTGGAAAGCGCGACCACGCCGGACGGGCGCGTACAGCCGTGGGCCGGCGATACCGACATTTTCATCACGCCGGGCTACCGCTTCCGGGCGGTCGATGTGCTGATGACCAATTTCCACCTGCCGCGATCTACCCTGTTCATGCTCGTCTCGGCGTTCGCGGGCCTCGAACGCATGAAGCAGGCCTATGGGCATGCGATCGCCGACGGCTACCGCTTCTATTCCTATGGCGACGCGAGCCTCTTGTTTCGTGCGGAGACCCCTTGATGAGCGACAGCTTCACCTTCTCCGTGACGGGGACCGATGGAACCGCCCGCACGGGTGAGATCCGCATGCCGCGTGGTGTCATCCGCACGCCGGCCTTCATGCCGGTGGGCACGGCGGCGACCGTCAAGGCGATGTATCCCGAGCAGGTGAAGGCGCTGGGCGCCGATGTGGTGCTCGGCAACACCTATCATCTCATGCTGCGGCCGGGCGCGGAGCGCGTCGCCGAGCTCGGCGGCCTCCATAAATTCATGAACTGGCCCTATCCGATCCTGACGGATTCAGGCGGCTTCCAGGTCATGTCGCTCGCCAAGCTTCGCAAGATCGACGAGAACGGGGTCACATTCCAATCCCATGTCGACGGCGCGACGCATCTCCTGACTCCAGAACGATCCATCGAGATCCAGGGGCTGCTCGGCTCCGATATCCAGATGCAGCTCGACGAATGCGTGAAGCTCCCGGCGTCCACGGCGGACATGGAGCGCGCGATGCGGCTGAGCCTGCGCTGGGCCGAGCGTTCACGGCGCGCCTTCGGCGAGCAGCCGGGCAAGGCGCTGTTCGGCATCGTCCAGGGTGGCGAGGACAGGGCGCTGCGTATCGAGAGCGCGCGGGCGCTGGTCGACATGGATTTCAAGGGCTACGCCATTGGCGGGCTGGCGGTGGGCGAACCGCAGGCGACCATGCTGGCCATGATCGAGACGGTCATCCCTTATCTGCCGACGGCCAAGCCGCGCTATCTCATGGGCGTCGGCACGCCTGACGACCTCGTGGCGGCCGTGACCCGGGGCGTCGACATGTTCGACTGTGTCATGCCGACCCGCGCGGGACGCCATGGCCTCGCCTATACGCGTTTCGGCAAGGTCAACCTGAAGAATGCGCGGCACGCGGACGATTCCACGCCGCTCGATCCCACTTCGAGCTGTCCGGCCGCCAATAGCTACAGCCGCGCCTATCTTCATCATCTCGTCAAATCCGGCGAGATCCTCGGCATGATGCTCCTGACCTGGGCCAATCTCGCCTATTATCAGGATCTGATGGCGAGCCTGCGCAAGGCCATCGTCGACAACACCCTGGCGGACGTCTCCGCAGCCATCCGCGCGGATTGGGCGACGGCCGGGACCGGTGCGGATGACGAGGCCGATCAGGCCTCGTAGGACGGCAGGCGAACGGTCACCACATTCGCCACGCCCCAGCGGCCTTTCTTGTCGCGTTCCATGACGAAGAAGGCGAGCCAGGGTTCGCCACGGGCATCCACAAGCCGCAAGAGCTGGGTGAGGCCGTAGGAGGTCTGCTGGATATCGTCAAAGGAGACGATCTGCGGATTGATGATCACGGGAAACTGCTCCCGCACCATCGTCATGAAGCTGCTGCTGTCCGTGAAGCGGGCCTTGAGCTTTGGCGACACGATCGCGAATGCGGCCCTCGCGTCTTCCTTTTTCAAGGCGTCCATCTGTTGCGAAATCGTGAGGCGAACGGCCGTGACCTCCGTGCGATCCAGGGCCACCGCTGGCGAGACGCCAAGAGCAATCATCGAAGCCAAAATCAGGGCGCGCATCAATGCGATCCTTTCGTCGTATTCACCGGCCGGCTCGACTCCCACGGCCGGATTTCGCGGGGATCGTTAACAATCGGGACACGACAACAACGGCGCCGCAGCGCTTCCGGTTCCATCCAGGACTTACACTTCGGTAACCATGGCGTTAAAAGAATCGTGAAGTTTCTACGCTTTGGCGTCGGACAAGCAGGGCTGACGGAATGAGCGCCGCTCGTGCGTCCATGCGGCCCAGCATCGGATTCATCTAAGAGGCACCTACACTTTCTGGTTCGGCGCTCTGAGGATCAATCGACCTTCAAGGACGACACGCGCCGGTTATCCCAGGCCGCGCGTAGCTCTTGCCCAGGATCCAGAAGCGATACGATTTGCAAGCGGCCGCCTTCGTTTGCACAAGGCGTCTTCTTGCTGGAGCGGCATGGTTTCTGGATTCCAAGCAACGGCTTCGCCGATTCCGGGATGACAGGGCGGTTCGGCGACCCCAATCCCACCCTGAGCAACGAAAGTCGGTTGACCCTAGCCGAGCGCGCCGGCGAGATCGGCTGTTGCCCGGCCCGCGTGCATGAAGTCTAGCGCCTTCGCCTGCAACGCCGCCACATGGTCACGATCGTCGATGAGGCGTTGGATCGCCACGGTGAGGGCGTGGGCGGTCGCTTGCGCCGCGACCTCGCCCACAGCCCCAAATCCCACCTGTTCCGGGAGCGCGCCCACCGGTGTCACGATGGAGGGGGTCCCCAGGGCGAGACCCTCCGGGATGATCGCGGACTGGCTCGCCTCCACATAGGGGCAGATGAGAGTGTCCGCTTCGGCGATCAACCCCTGCAAGTCGGGCTGCGAAAGCCATTCCGTGCGCAGGGTGACCTGGGGCAAATCCTTGAAGGCGTCATCCGCATAGGCCTTGTCGGGCCCGCTGCCGGCGATCGTCAGGCGCCAGTCGTCACGGGCCTTCAGCGGCTCCAGCGCCGCGCGCAGCAGGCTGAGGCCCTTGTAAGCGATCAGGCGGCCGACGAAGAGCAACTGCAGGGGGCGACCAACGGGCGCCGGGCGCCGGGGGGCGGGGGCAGACTGGGTGGCGTCGGCGTAGAACGCGTTGATCGGGACGATCCGCAGCTTGTCCTGGACGCCGCGGTGATGGGCGAGAACGTCCGCGCCGACGGCCTCCGACAGGGCGAGCACGCGGTCGGCCGTGGCGACGAGCCGCTTCTGCGTGCTTTCCTGCCACAGGCGCGCGTAGTCTCCAGGGTGTGGTGTGTCGTCATGGACGACATAGGTCACGCGGGTGCCGCGCGGCACGAGATGCACCAGGGGCCAGGCGAAGGCGAAGTTCATTGGGATGACGACGCGACGCGGCTTGAGCCGCCGCATGTCGCGGCGAAAGCGGATGGCCATCGCCAGGACCGCTTGCGCCTTGGCGAGAGGGGATCCGGCGACACGCGGGTCCGGCTCGACCGCCAGAGGCAGGCCGCTGGCGCGCGCTGCGTCCAGCTCCTCGCTCGTTTCCGAAAAGGACAGCAGGAGCCTTTCGTCAGGGCGTGCCTCGGCGAGCCATTGCGCGCATTTCAGGGCGAAGACCGGGCCTCCACCGCGCCGTCCCCAGAACCAGACGAAGGTGTCGATGGATCCCGCCGTGCTCATGCGCCGCCGCGCAGTTGCTGGAGAAATCGTCCGGTATTGTAGAGTTCCTCGATCCGTTCGCGTGCGGCGACCGCCCGGGTTGCCAGCGCCACCGGAGACTGGCGGGCATAGCGGAGGATGTCTGCGGCGGCATCGACATCCGCGTCCGCCCAGCGCGCGCCGGGCAGGGCATAAAGGCCCGAGGCATCCTCCACCGGGATGAGCGTGTAGGGGATAGGAAAGCCGCAGCTATCGTCCACGAATTCGGTTGGAGCCGACCAGTCCGTGACGGCGACGGGAACGCCGAGCCGCATCGCTTCCGCGATGGGCAGGCCGAACCCTTCGGAGCGATGGAGAGACAGGTAGAGGTCGAGATTGGCGAGCCAGTTGAGGCTCGCCTCCCGCGACAGGTCACCGGCGACGAGCTCGAAACGCGGCCCGAGGCGCTGCGCGACCTCACGCAGCTTCGCCTCGACCGCTGGCGAGGCGGAGGGATCGCGCACCTTCAGGGACAGGGTCGTATCCGGCTTTGTCGCGAAGGCTTTCTCGAAGGCGGCCACCACGGCGAGCGGGTTCTTGCGGGCGGTCGTCGAGCCGAAGTCGCAGGCGAAGCCGACGCGGAAATGGTGGCCGGGCAGGAGATGGCTCGCGCGGGTGATCTCCGGCAAGGGCTCGGCGGTAAGCGGATGCACGATCTGGCGCACCGGCTGGCCAAGGGTCGTGGCGATGGCCGCGCAGCCGAACTGCGAGGTGGAGACGACCTCGTGCAGCAACCTGGCGTCCCGCTTCCAGAAATTCGGGGCGCGCTCCAGCTCCCAGAACCAGCAGCCGATCACACGCTTGCCTGCGAGCGCCCGTTTGCCGATGGCCCTGAGCGCATGGCCCGTGGTGGGTGGGACGCCGAAGAGGATGACGGTGCCCGGTCCCTCGGGCAGAGGCGGGCTCTCGACGGGCGGCAGGGCCAGCGGCTGTCGCAGCGCGGCGGTCACATCAGCCGCGAAGACGGGCTCGCCGCTTGCCCTCAGAGCCTCGAGGGCGAGGCGGGCGGCCTGGCCGAGGCCTGTGGGGGAGCGCAGAACCCCGGCCACGATCCATGGCGCGGTGGCCTGCCGCGGCGCGGCCGGGTCAGGACGCGGGCTGATGAGCGCCGCAAGGCGCGCATAGGCAGCCTGGCGGGGTCCCTTGGGCAAGCGGCGCCAGATCGCATGGCTGACGGCGTATAAATTCATGATTTCCATGTCAGTGAGCGCGGAGAAGCGCTGTCCGGCTATAGGCCAAACTTGAGTTGCCAGCAATGTTGGTATAGTCCGCTCGAGACCGCATTTCGAAGCAGTCTAAACGTCCGTTGGGCCGTTTGCCTTGACGCGACCATGATCGCATGGAATGCCCGCGTTTTCTCAGAAGGATAGAGGCGAATGGCAAAACGGGCACTGGTAACGGGGATCACGGGGCAGGACGGGGCTTATCTCGCGAAACTGCTTCTCGAGAAGGGCTATCACGTCGTCGGCTCCATGCGCCGGACCACGGTGGCATCTCCCCTGCGCCTCATTGAGCTCGGCATCGCTGATTCCGTCGAGCTATGCGATATCGACCTCTTCGAATACAGCAACATTGCCCGCGCGCTAGAGCGCGTGAAGCCGGACGAGATCTACAATCTCGCAGCCCAGAGCTTCGTCGGCCTGTCCTTCGAGCAGCCGCTCTATACGAGCGAAATCGATGGCATTGGCGTCGCCCGGCTGCTTGAGGCCATCCGCTCGGTCGTGCCGACCGCGCGCTTCTATCAGGCCTCGACCTCCGAGATGTTCGGCAAGGTCCAGGAGACGCCGCAGCGCGAAATCACGCCCTTCTACCCGCGCAGCCCCTATGCGGTGGCCAAGCTCTATGCGCACTGGATGACGGTGAACTATCGCGAGAGCTACGGCCTGCACGCGACCTCCGGCATTCTGTTCAACCACGAGTCGCCGCTGCGTGGCCGCGAATTCGTCACGCGCAAGATCACGCACGGCCTTGCCCGCATCAGCGCCGGCGAGATTGAACGCATCGAGCTCGGCAATCTTGACTCGCAGCGCGACTGGGGCTTCGCCGGCGACTATGTCGATGGCATGTGGCGCATGCTGCAGCAGGATGAGGCTCTCGACTATGTGCTGGCCACCGGCCGCACGACCTCGGTGCGAGCTTTCGTGGAGATGGCTGCGAAGGCGGCCGGCTTCAACCTGGCTTGGCGTGGAGCCGGCATCGAGGAAGAGGGCTTTGATACCGCGACCGGCAAGGTCATCATCGCCATCAGCCCGCGCTTCTTCCGCCCCGCGGAGGTCGACCTGCTCATCGGCAATCCCGAGCGCGCCAAGACCAATCTTGGCTGGGAGGCGAAGACCAGTCTGCAGGGCCTCGTTACGATGATGGTTGAGGCGGACCTGCGCCGCGTTCGCGAGGGCAAGCCCGGCATCTGAGGCAACGCGTCGTCCCGACAAGGAGTTCGACTTTTCGGGACGATCCGCTGAGGCGAAGATTTAGCGCCTCGCCGTTCTGATCGGCCATAGAGCAAGCCTGACCTGGATGGGATGATACTTGGATGGGATGAGACGACGCCATCCAAGTCATTGAATTTTATTTTCTATTTTTAAGCCCGGCGGGTCGATCGCGGACAGGCTTGCTCGATACGCCGGTTCGGCCTTCGTGCCATTCGCCGAGGCGTCGTGCCCCGGCTCGCCCGTGTGGCCGCTCAGCCGTGCGCCGATCCGTCGAACTTGCTCTGATAGTTCATGACCGCCTTGATCTTGGCGGCTCTTTCGCGGCCGAACATGCGTTCGACGGCGGTGTCGGCGCGCGCCGTCAGGTGGCGGTAGGCCATGCTGGAGCGTCGCTCCTCGGCAAGATCCTTGATGGCCAGCAACTGCTCGACATAGGTTTCGGGGCTGTGATGCCTTGCCAGATGCTTGAAGCCGTTCAGCCCTGTCTGGGCGTAAGCAAAGCGGTCCCTGGCGAGCGTCGTAAGCACGCGATCAAGATCCGCCGCCTCGGTATTCTGTTCGATCTTGATGACCGTCTCGTCGGGAAGTTCGCCGTACCAGCCCGTATTGGTGACAATGGAAGGCGCTCCGGCAGCCCAGATGCGCATCTGGCTCCCCGATGCCTCGCCGATCGACGGGTAACGCAGGTTGAAGACGAGGTCCGCCCGGGCGATCGCGCTGTCGAGGATTGGTTCCGCGACAAAGCCGACGATCGACACGAGATCATCGAGCCGCTGCCGGCGGATCTCGGCGCGGACCGCGTCCTGGTCCCAGAGCTCGCCGAAGATGCGGAGGCGAAAGGGATGCTTGTCCCGAAAGCGAGCGAGCGCCCCGAGTATGCTGAAGAGGCGGCGTTGCGGGCCGATATACCCGAATTGCACGAACTCCAGGACACCCGATGTTCTGGATTTCGAGGGCGGGTTCGGCGGAGCCTGGAAGGCGAGGGGCAACCTCAGTGCTCCGACGCCGCGCGCCGTCACGGCTTCCTCGACGGCCGCCGTATGGCACACGACGGCCAGCGAGGCATCGGCGAGATAGTCGATGAACGGGTACTGACGCGCCAGATCATCGATATGCGGCTTGCCTTTCTCCATGTGCTGCTTGGCGGCGAGCAGCCCCTCGGCGCCATAGCGTTGCTCGACCAAGGCAAGGTAGGCCGCGGGATCCTTCCGGCGAACCATGTAGTCCCAGTACATGGAGTGGTGATAGCTCAGCTCGTGCGCCACGAGCACGCCCGGCACCTTGAACATGACCTCACGGATCGCGGCGTGGAAGCGTCCGTCGTTGCCCATGTTGTAAAAGATGAGATTGCTTTTGTTCAGCTTGCCCAGGTCGATGCTGCGCGGATCATAGACAATGACCTCCGCATGCCGGGCCAGCGCGGGGTCCGATCCGGGCTGGTCGGTCCACAGACGGACGTCGGCACGAGCCGCGAGGGCGGGCAGGATGCGCGCGGAGAAATGGGCGATATCACTGCGTGCTGGCGGCAGCGGCGAAAACCAGTCCACCAGGGGGCGAGCGGGCTGCGCGGGCATCACGCTTCCCGGAGCTCGGGCGAGGCCATGAAGGCTTCGAAGGTCGCGCGGTTGAGCGGAAGCAGCACAGAGTTCGTCGTGTCGAGTATGTCGAACCATCCATGCCCGAGATGGAACAGCCGGATGCTCGCCGCGCCCTCGTAACGCTCCGGCTCTTCTCCCAAGCGCAGCCGGACATCGAGCGTCTCGCCCGGCTCGACGCTGCGGGGCAGGGCGAGCCTGACGAACTCCTGAGACAGCTCTCCATCGTCGTTGAGCCAACGGACCTCAAGCTGCACGGGATCTGACCCATCGTGAAACCAGGATACCGGGCTCTTGTTCGTCAGCGAGACCTGCACATCCGCATCGGTCGGACGACGGCGCGTGGCCAGAATTCCTCCACGATACCGCCGCGGATCGGAGCTGTAGAGCTCGAGCGGCGCCTCGGAGGGGCGCAGGTTCCGCGTGCCGCGATAGAGTGTCGTCTCGCCCAGGAGAACCGGGTTGCGGCGCCAGGCCATCAGCACATCCGCGGTCTTGGCCTCGACCGCCTGGTCATAGACATCGGCCGTGCACAGGCGGTCGGTGTCAAAGCCCGCCGTGCGCATCAGCAACTCCACCTCGTGGGGGGTCCACTCCCGCTGATGGCGCCCATGAATTCCCATCAGCGGCATGAAGATGCCGAATGAGTAGGGCGAATGGCCGTTGAGGAGACGCGCGGCCGACTGATGCGAGGTGATGTTGGGCGTCGTCACCAGAACCTGGCCGCCGGGGCGCGTGACGCGCGCGATCTCCTCCGCGAAGAAGGCGGGATTGACCGGCAGATGTTCAAGGATCTCCATCGCCAGGACGACATCGAAGCTCGCGTCGGGGAACGGCAGCCTCTCGCGCTCGACGTTGCATTTGACGCGATGCACGTCGAAATCAGGAACGCCAGTGACCTTGGATTTGATCGTGTAGTTCATCGGCGCTGCCGAACCGCGCTCCTCGACGGCGGATATCCACACATCGGGCGCATAGCGCTTCAGCAGTGCGCCAAAGACGTAGGGCTCGGAAGCGCCGATATCCAGCACGCGCATCCCTGGCTTGAGATCGAGCATCGCAAGCGACGTGAGATAGCGGATGAAGTGGCGCTGGTAGTAGATCACCGCGTCCGGCGTATTGAAGGCATCGTCGAGCTCGAAAATCTTGCTGAGTTCGGCGATGCTGTCGATCCCTGTCTTCGCGATGACAGGCGCGATGTCTGGAAGCACGGCGCTGGCGACGACCGCGCTCGGGCTTGGCCTATGCGCCACAGGAGGCGCGTCGATCACGGTGGCAGCCTCAGTGTGCTCGTTCGTGAGCTGCGCGATGACGTTCTGCCAGGAGATGCCCATCGATTGATAGCGATCCCAGGCGGCGGAACCCATCCGCTCGGCCTGTGCGGGGTCCTCCCAGATTTCGTCCATCGCCGCGGCGAGGGAGGTTGGATCGGGCGCGGTAATGAAACCGCTCACGCCGTCCTCCACGAATTCGAGTGGACCACCAGAATCCGCGCAGGTCACCACGGCCTTGCGCGACAGCATCGCCTCGAGCGTCACGTAGCCATAGTCCTCATCGCGCGGCGGGTAGACGACAGCCCTCGCGCGGGCGTAGGCGTCCACCATGCCTTCGTCGTTGATCGCGCCGCGCCAGATCACGCGGTCGGCGACCCCAAGCTTCACGGCAAGCGCGTGAAGCTCCAGCTCCTGCTGCGGGTTATCGGCAGCCCCGGCGAACATGACCTTGACCGGCGCGCGCGTTCGCGCCAGGGCCTCGACCACGAGCGACTGGCGCTTGGGGAGGGAAAGCCGACTCGGGAAATAAAGGTAGTCCTCGTAGCCGCGGCAATCATGGCGTTCCGCGAGCGGCGGCGGATGATAGAGCGCCGTCGAAGGCACCCCGTTATAGCGCTGCAGCCGCTTGGTGACGTTCTCGGAGATGGTGAAAACGGCCTTGGCGCGTCGCATGGCGAGGTTATCGGCCTGCCGGATCGCATCCCGCGCCAGCTTGCCATCCTCGTGGAAGAGGAGGTCGCCATGGCCGGAATCCCATTCATCATAGGCGCCGCGATACTGGTGGAGCAGCCACATCACCATATTGGGATGCTGCCCGAGATAGGCTGGGAATTTGAGACCGATGGCAAGATCCACCGGGACAGCATTGTAGTTGCTGAAATCCGTCAGCGTGGCCGCCACCATGTGATCCAGCAGGGTCGACGGCGGATACCACTTGAAGGGCAGGGAGACGATTTCGGCGTTGTGCCCGTAGAGGCGCAGCTGGTCCCGGAGCCTGTCGGCGAGCAACTCAGCGCCGCCGCGAACGAATGGCACCTGAGCCGTGATAATCGCGATACGCATGACCTCAGACCCCCGGCTTGCGGGCGAGGACGGCGTAGTCACGCGGTCCGAAGAGCAGGCGCGCCACGTCCTGGGGCAAGCCACCGTCGCGCAGATAGCGGTCGCGCCAGGGATGGGGGTGAAGCGGACGGATCTTCACCGGCGTGAAACCGATCACTTCCATCAGGCAGGTGGTGAGTTCGGGCGGCAGCGGCTTGATATGGGTCGGGTCAAGATGGAAGCTGAAGGCGCCCACCAGCAGGCTCTCGGGATTTGGTGTCTCGAAAAGCGCCAGTCCGCCCGGCGCAAGCACCCGCATGACTTCGGACGCGAACTGTGTCAGCACCGCAAAGGGCAAGTGCTCGATGAGGTGAAAGGCGGAAATCATCGGTATCGACGCGGGAGGCTGCTCCTTCAGCCAGGCGAGCGCGTCGGCGTTCAGCACCGGCAGCCCGTGCGCGCGTGCACTGGCGAGCTGCGCCTCGTTGTTGTCGACACCGAGGCAGCGGATCCCCGCCCGCGACAGCACCTCCAGCCATTCTCCGCGGCCGCAGCCGAGATCCACCACAGGACCCGTGCTGCCGACCGCGCCAACAGTCTCCTGCGCTTCCGGCAGGAAGACCGAAACGCGTTCCCGGATGTCCTCGCGAGAGCCGCGAAAGCGGTCCTCGAACGTGGCATAGAACGTCGTCAGGAGCGGATCCGGGATGCTATCGGCCTTATCCTGTAAATCAGACCGGGATGTGCCGGCCGGCAGCTTCCGCACGTCCTCGAGCAGCAGCGAGAGTCGGTGGGCAAGCTCCGTATACGAGCGCCGGGAGGCTCCCCACTCGTGGTCGCCTCGGTCCATGACATCGGCCACCCGCTGCTCCAGCCCCTGCATGCGCATGTCCAGCCGTTGCACCGTCTGGCCGACAGTTCCCTGAATGCTCGCCTCCGAGCGGGCCTGCAATTCGGCGAAACGTTGGTCTATGCGTCGGGGGTCGATGACTGAGCGAATCTCGTTTTCGATGACCGCGCGCATATCGCGTACTTCATACTCGACACGGGTGAGACGCTCGGCGAGGTCGGCCATGTCATGGCCAAGCCGCGGCAATTCCTGGCGAGCCGCGCGTGCCATCGCCACCGGCGCGGTGGCCATCTGATATGTGCGCCGAATGAGGGGGCCGAAGAATGGAACGCGTGCGACGCCAATCTTAAGTTTCAAGAGTAGGGACACGTATTGCTACCTCGACTGCCGCTCGATACTGACAATGGCTCTGCGATCGGAAAGCAGGTCCATATCAGCGCCACATTCTGGATATTGCACAGCTTGCCGTTTCCAGCAGATGGCGCCTGTTGGCCTAGCTATATGACTGCGCCTGCCTAAGCAACGCCCGATATGGGTCTTGCGATCAAGGCGGGGACGCATGTTTACCCCGCTTTGACACTGTTTTGTTAAGAACCTTCATTCGCGCTGCCGCGACAGGAAAATTGAGATTCTCATGGTTGTTTCAGTATGCGTGGATGTGACACCGGTGCGATCGCGCCTCACCGGAATTGGTCACTATACGCTTGAGGTCGTCAAGGCGGTTTTTGATATTTCTCAGAGTGAATCGTCGTTCGGCAGTAATAATGAAGAGGTAAGGATTGACGTATTCGATGGCTTTCGGGTGAGGTCTATCGAGGAGTTCGTATCTTTTTCAAAGGCGCGCGAAAACGGGAATGCCCAGTATTGGGGTGATAGGCTTGAGAAGCAGATAGGTATCCGCGCACGCGCCGTGTTCGAGCGCTATGGCGGGGCCTTGGCGCGGCGCTACCATGGCCGCGTCGGCAAGGGGCGCTACGACGTGTTCCATGCCATGAACTTCTTCGCGCCGGCGCCGCTCGGGCGGGTGACGATCCCCGAGATCTACGACATGTCTGTCCTGCGCCATCCGAACCTCCATCCGGAGGAGCGTGTGCGGTGGTTCAACAACCGGCTCGGGTCCATCGCGGAGGCCCCGCGCGTGCTCACGATTTCGGAGTTTTCCGCCCGGGAAATCACCGATCTGATCGGGATTCCGCCGGAGCGCATTCGCGTTGCCTATCCGGGCGTCGATGCGCGCTTTTTCGAGCGGGCGCAGGCTGAGGATAGCGCTGTGCTGTCACGCTTCGGGATCACTCGAGGCCAGTATGCCCTAAGCGTATCGACGCTTGAGCCCCGCAAGAACCTGCGCACGCTTGTCGATGCCTATTGCCGCCTGCCTGCGGAGCGTCGTGCATCCATGCCGCTTGTCCTGGTCGGGGGGGCCGGATGGGGCGAGATGCATTGGCCGGCGGCCACCGAGGCCCTGGTGCGCGACGGACAGATCCGCTTTACCGGCTATGTCGATGACGTGGTGTTGCGCACGCTCTATAGGGGCGCAGCGGGCTTCTTCTATCCCTCGATCTACGAGGGATACGGGATGCCCGTCACCGAAGCTCTCGCCTGTGGGTCTCGGGTCGTCGTCGCCAGCGGCGGAGCCGTGGAAGAGGCAGCGCTCGGCCAGGGACTGCTGGTCGATCCGCTCGATACGCCCGCGTGGACGCGGGCTTTCGAGCAGGTCAGCGACGAGGCGGGCGGTGAAACCGAGGCGATGCGGGATGTCCGCCGTACCGCTGCCGCGACTCGCAATTGGCGGGAGACGGCCCGCATCACGCGGGACGTCTATATCGAGGCGGCAACGTCCTGATGCCGGCGGTAGTAAAAAATAATACGTGGATAACTTTTTTACGACGGCGCGTGACGGCCCGCGATGCGGCGGCAGTGGTTCAACGCCGCCTCGATCAGATTGTCGCTCGCCTCCGGCGTACGGAAAGCCGAATGGGCGGAGAGGGTCACATTGTCGAGGCCGGTCAGTGGGTGAGTGCCGGGCAGGGGCTCCGTCTCATAGACGTCGAGCGCCGCATGGGCGAGCTTGCCTGATTTGAGCGCCTCGATCATCGCGGCCTCGTCGACGAGCGCGCCACGCGCCGTATTCACCAGAATGGCGCCGTCCCGCACCTTGGCCAGCCGCTCACGCGAGAGGAACCCGCGGGTTTCGTCGTTGAGCAGAAGATGCAGCGACAGGACATGGCTCTCCGCGAGCAAGGTGTCCAAGTCGACGAAGGTGACGCCGGGAGAGCTTTTCACGCTGCGATTCCAGGCCAATACCCGCATGCCGGCGCCCGCGGAGAGGCGCGCCATTTCCGCCGCGATGCCGCCGAAGCCGATCAGCCCAAGGGTCTTGCCCGTGAGTTGCACGCCGTTCGTCAGGCGCCATTGCCCGGCGCGGATGCCGCGATCCATGAGCGTGAAGCCCTTGGCCGCAGTCCACATGAGGGCAAAGGCACATTCAGCCACCGCCGTGTCGCCATAGCCGCGGATGAGATGCACGGTGATCCCGAGGGCGGCGAGTTCCTCCACATTCATGTAGGACCGCGCGCCCGTGCCGAGGAAGACCACGTGCTTTAGCCCCGTGCACTGGCGGGCGATATCCGTGGGAAAATGCGTATGGTCGACCAGCGCGATTTCGGCATCTGCGATGACATCCGGCAGCGCCGGCGGGCGGATATCGGGCTGGCGGTTGATCTGCAGCGGGATGTCATCAGGGCGATGAAGTCGCTCGGCGACGGCGGCAAGGGTGGGGCTGGCATCGACAAAAACGGCCTTCACGCGGATCGGTCCTTTTGCGGTGGCGAGCAGGCGCTAACGCCGCGCAATGCGAAACGAGGACGATGTTCGCAGTGCGGACTTCCAATCCGGAGCGGCGCTCGCACAAGGAGACAGGGCTTTGCTCCGATGTGATCGGAGTGACGTCACTCTAGAGTATGCGGGCAGCAGCATGAACTGCTTTTCCCGATGACAGGACGCATTCATGCTGGAAACGGCCTCTTCCTGCCGTCCGGAGGATCATCGCCAGGATGGGCTCTCAGTTCTTGTCGCCGCCGGGCAGGGTCCACTGGCAGATGCCGCGCCCGGGGCGCCTGGCGATCAGGTCCACATGCAGATGATCCTCGTGATAGCCATCTGATCCGGGGCCGAGAACGGTGCCGAAACGCCGGCAGGCGCTGGCTTTCAGAAGCTGACGCGCAGCAATCGTCAGCCCTTCCCCGCGGATCGTCAGGCTGCGCTTGTTCGCGAGGGTCATCGGCCCGAGATCGAAGGCCAGGCCGTTGCCGTGAGCGGAAGGCTTCGCGCCGGCCTGCCGGTTGCGTGGTCGGCAGTTATAGGAATCAGCGACCGCGATCGCGGTAAGCGGCGAGCCGGTGGCATCAGCAATGGGGACGAGATCATCCCTGACCCAGGCAGCGATAGCCGCGGCCGTCGAGCAAGAGAGGACAGCGGCAGGACTGAGTGTGACGCGTCTGTTGTCGCCGATCAGGACTGCTTCCAGCTGAACGGGGCGCGCCACGGCGCAAGTGCCCGCCATGGGCACGCGGACCGCTGGTTTGACGACCATATGGGCGGCGGCGCCATCGCATGCCATCGCGTGATCCGCCGCGACAGGCTGCTCCGCGGATGGGGTCGGCATGGGCGATGCAGGCGGTGGCAAGTCAGGACCCTCGGGTGCGGGCGCTGGTTCACCGGAGGGCGACCCGAACTGAGACGGCCGTCGTGGCGGCGCGGGGATATGGACGAGGGGGATGGAAGGCGAGGGACGGTCCGCCACCCCTTTGCCGGGTTGCTTATCCGGATTGGGAGCGTCCGCTGACGGCTGCGCGGGAGGGACTGGGCCCTGAAGCGGGCGTGGAGGTGGCAACGGAGCGGTTGCTGGCAGATGTCGCGCGACCTGGCCGGCGTTCCGCCTGTCGGGCTTCGCCGCGAGATCAAGTGGCCCCGCTTTCAAACTGGAGAGACTGCAGCAGCCAACAGCTGCGGCCAGTACGAGATGGCGGAACTTGCTCATTCAACCGCACGAACCGGTCAGCATCCGCGGCAGATACTGTTGATGGCGCGACGGCTGCTTTTGTTCAGACGTTCGTCAAGAACGGCCGCGCGATCCTCGACCACACGACCCTCAGCGATATTCTGGCCAATGAGACCGGAAGGGGCCCGGGAAGACACTGACGGTTGATGATGACCGCCTGCCGGCCGGCCGATCTGTTCACCGGACGGCGACGGCGCGGGGACGATCGCTCCAGCGGTTGGCGCTCCCGGCGCCGGCGCATTCGGGGCTGAAACGCGGGGTTCTGAAACGCTTGGCGCTGAAACGCTTGGCGCAGGCAACGTGGCGGTACTCGGTGCCGACGGAGCCTGCGCCATTGATGAAAAGGTCGGGGCCATGGAGGAAAAGGCGAGAAAACCCAAGAAGAGACCTGCGCGCCGCCACCGCAGCGATGGAGTTACGGTCGTGAGCATCTCAAGCCTCCTTGGCACTTTGCCAGAATAGAACCCATCCTCCCATGTTTAGGCGGCTATATTCGCCCCATAAGAAGGAGAATGAGCAGAACGATGAGAATCAATCCCAGTCCACCGCTCGGATAATAGCCCCATCCTGAACTGTATGGCCAGGTAGGTAGCGCGCCGACAACAAGTAGAATGAGTATGATGAGGAGTATGGTTGACATCATATTCTCGCAATTAATTGAAATTCTCTGCTTTCGAAGCCCATGCTGCTGCTCTCTGCCCTCATTGGGAAGTCGATCGCTGCAGGACCTTGCTGAGACAACGCGCAATCCGGACATTTTGTTTCCATATTGTAATACTTTGCGATGAAGCCCGCCCCAGGCAGAAGCTTTGCCTCCACGCGAGGACAGTGTGCTGGACCAATAGGGGGGTGATCGCGTTGAACACCGATGGCCCGCGATGCGCGGTGGCGATGACCGAGCCTCAAACCGGGGGTATCAAACGCGCGATAGGTTTGGCGGTGCTCTTGATCGCCTCTGGCTTGGAGAGGCGTGTGCCGGACCGACCGGGCCGCTTGGCGGCTGCGGTCAAGAGGGGGGCTTCAGCCGGAAAGGCCGGAAAGAGAGGCGTCGGGGAGGCGCCCGCGCGCTTCGCAGGCACCAGGGACGTGCCGGATTGGCAATGTCCTCACGACGCCACTACTGACGCATTCCGATGGCGACAAGGCAGCTACGATGTCGGGAGCCGTTACGAAGCGATAGGGCGGCCGCCATCCAGATCTGCGTCGGCCGCCGGGCCGGTGTCAGAGCGTCGGGCTGGAACGTGGATGCGGTTTTTGGACAATTGTAATGCCCACTTCAACAGATGGGGCGGCGCACCCGCTTCCATGCGCGCATCCGCCGCTCCAAGGCCTGTAGCCGGGGGAAATCGCGTTACTGCGCGATTTCATAGGTGACGCGGATACGCACGGAGAAATCACGCTCGCCGGCCTCGACCGGGACGGCGGACCCCTTCGCAAAATCAGCGCGGGCCGCCATCATCATCGGGCGCGGCCCATCCATGGACGGCTCGGCGATGGCGATGACCCGGCCGAGCTTCACGCCCGCCGCGTTGGCGTAGAGTTCCGCGCGACGGTGTGCATCCTTGACCGCGGCTGTACCCGCCTTATCCAGAAGTTCGGTTGGCTCCGCCACGTCAAAGCTGATGCCATTGATCTGGTTGGCGCCGGCCGTAATCGCCGTGTCGAGGATGGCTCCCAGCTTGCTCAGGTCCCGGACCCGCACGGTGACGCCGTTGCGGACCTCGTAGCCATCGATGCGCGGCGCTTCGTCCTGCTGCTTGGATTGCACATAGCGGGGCTGCACCGAGAAGCCCGAGGTGGAAAGATCGCGGGATTCGATGCCCGCCGCCTTGAAGCGCTCGATCACGGTCGTCATGGCCTTGCTGTTGGCTTCCGTCGCCTCGCGCGCGGACTTCGCGGCCGTCACGACATTGGTCGACAGCGTGGCGATGTCCGGGGCGGCGGAAACGCTTCCTTCGCCTGTGATCGTGATCTGGCCGGGCCGTGCGCGCCCGGCATTCGCTCCGCTGTCCTGTGCATCCGCAGCGCTGACCGCGCCGATGAGGGCAAGAGCAAAGACAAGAGGAGCAGAGATGTTCATGAGATTGTCCTGACAAAAGAGATATGCAGCGAGAGCTTGACGCAAGAAATGCGACAAGCGTGAGGCGAGCATACCCGCCAGGCGCCGCCAAGGCGATCTGCTGCGGACCAGTCCACGAATACGCTGGCCTTCGCCCCCATGATCGTCGCCCCGAATACTTGCCCGGCGCGGAGGCCATGGTGCGGACGGGTCAGAATCCAGGCGAGGCTTCCCTGAGACGGGAGCCGATCATCTTTCGGCCAAAGCGGGACGAGCCGCGCGGGCCAAAGGTGAGCCGGCTCATATCCAAGGTGAGACTGCCGCTCTTCAAGGTTAAAGTGGCGTGCGAGTGCACCCGCGCCGATAGCGGCCGGTCTAAGGCACGCGCCGGGACGTTTGCTTCCCGGCGAATTGGCAACCCTCGCCCAGCCTGTCCAGAGGCGGGCACGACCATCAGATTGTCTGGCCCGCTCGCCTCAGGCTGACTGGCCCTTGGCTGAAACCGGCCATCGCGTGATGCTTCAATGGGCGCTGGTGCTCAAGGCAGGAGACATGCTCTCGACATCGTCGGCCAACGTCCAGATCACGCTGTCAGCATAGCGACGCCCCTCAAGTGCGGCTCTGCCGGGCAGTTGACCGCTCTTCTCATAGGCCTGTCGGCGCATTTCGGCGAGAAAAACGACCGCTAGGTCAGTTCGCCCTTCCTCTACGGCTCTGCCGCAGAGCATCCACATGGCGCCACGTGCAATGACCTCAAGCACGGCCAGCCGGCCGGCAATCTCATCATCGGACAATGAACTCTCCAATAAAAAATCAGCAGCAATACCTGACGGTAACAGATTAGATGTCTACAGGCGATATGATTTAAGAGAAATAATTCAGATAGTCTTCGATGCGACGTGCATTGCGGGGATGCAATCACCGGGACGATGACAGTCTACATCATGAGGTTTTTATAACCATTTGATTATAATAGATAAAATTTTCCACGGAAAGCGCTGCCTTGTGAAAGGGAGACTGTCGACGCCGGTGTGTCGGGCCTGACGGTGATCAGTTACTCTAAATGAGGATGCGTCAAATATCAGTGTTCATTATTATATTGCGCTCAGCATGTGCGAGGGGCACGCGGCGCGCTTTGTGGTCGGGCAGGGCTTTACATCGGGATGCGGATTGGCAAGCTGACGATCCTTCGATCCGGGCTCGCCGGGCGGTCGACGACAGGGGAAATGGGATGGGGCGCTATGTGGGAGCAATCGACCAGGGAACGACGAGTTCCCGCTTCATTCTGTTCGACCGGCAAGGGGATATCGTCGCGCAGGCCCAGAAGGAGCACGCGCAGATCTATCCGAGGCCGGGCTGGGTCGAGCATGACGCCACTGAGATCTGGCGCAATACGCAAGCCGTCATAGATGAGGCCCTCGCTTCGGCGCGGCTGAAGCCGGCGGATATCATGAGCGTCGGCGTCGCCAACCAGCGTGAGACCACCCTGGTGTGGGACCCCAGGACCGGGGTTCCTCTCCATAACGCACTCGTCTGGCAGGATACGCGCGTCGATGCGATGGCGAATGCGTTGGCGAGCGACGCGGGGGCCGGCGGTCGCGATCGTCTGCGCGCCAAGACCGGGTTGCCGCTTGCGTCCTATTTCTCGGGATTGAAGCTGCGCTGGCTTCTCGACAACGTCCCCGGCCTCCGGGCGAAGGCGGAGGCCGGCAATGCCTTGTTCGGTACCATCGACAGCTGGATTGTCTGGAACCTCACCGGCGGCCCCGATGGTGGCCGCCATGTCACCGATGTGACCAATGCCAGCCGCACCCAGCTGCTCGATATCAACCGCCTGGCCTGGGACGAGGAGATCCTCGATCTCTTCACCATTCCCGCGGCGATGCTGCCCCGTCTTGCATCGTCCAGCGAGGTCTATGGCGAGGCGCGCGGCAGCCTTGCCGGAGTGCCGGTCGCCGGCATTCTCGGCGACCAGCAGGCGGCGCTCGTCGGCCAGACCTGTTTCGCGCCGGGCGAGGCCAAGAACACCTATGGCACCGGCTCCTTCACCCTGATCAACACGGGCGAGCGGCCGTTTCAGTCGACCTGCGGGCTGATCACGACGGTCGCCTATCAGTTTGGTCAGGCCAAGGCGGCCTATGCGCTGGAGGGCTCCATCGCGGTGACGGGAGCCCTGGTGCAGTGGCTGCGTGACAATCTGGGGCTCATCCCGTCGAGCAGCGAGATCGAGCCCCTGGCGCGTTCCGTCGACAACAACGGCGATGTCTATATCGTGCCGGCGTTTTCCGGCCTTTATGCTCCCCATTGGCGTCCCGACGCGCGCGGCGTGATCTGCGGGCTGACACGTTTCGCCAACAAGGGACACATCGCCCGCGCCGCCCTTGAGGCCTCGGCCTATCAGACCCACGACGTCCTGAAGGCGATGGCTGAGGATTCAGGCATCGAGATCACCGAGTTGCGCGCCGACGGCGGCATGGCGGCCAATGAACTTTTGATGCAATTCCAGTCCGATGTGCTGGGCGTGCCGGTCGTGCGTCCCAAGGTCGTGGAAACGACAGCGCTTGGTGCAGCCTATGCCGCCGGGTTGGCGACGGGCTACTGGACAAGCCTCGAGGATCTCAGGCGCAACTGGGGCGTGGACCGGCGCTGGGAGCCGACAATGCCGGCTGAGGCGCGGCGGACATTGCTCGCCGCCTGGAGCAAAGCCGTGGAGCGGTCATTCGGATGGGTGGAGTAGGGGCTTAGGGCCGATTGTCGGCCAACCCCAGTCGGGCGAGGCGCAGCAGTTCGGGAAGAGCGTTGCGCATCGCGGCGATCAAGTCGGCGTTCTCATCATAGCGTTCGTCGGCGGGAACCACATAGGGCGGCTCCTGGATCAGGCAGGCGGCAACGACCTCGCCTAGGGGCCATTCGCCGAAGCGCATGCTTTCGCCGCCTCCCGTATCGGGGGTCGTTGCGACGACGACGGCATTCATCGCATGAACGTCGTCGAGGAAGCGCACGAACCAGGGACCGGGGGTCGCCCGCGCGGCGAGTCTGTCGAGTTCGTCGAGGTCAGCCTCGTCCATCTGCGGATCCCTGTCGATCGGGCCCACGTCCGCGCGCCCGCTGTATTGGCTGTTAAAGCACGTGGGGGATGCCGGCGAAAGACCCCGAGGGACAGCGGAAGTCGGCCGGGGCGCGCCGTCGTCAAGGGGTTGGATCGACAGCCGCGATAAGGCCATCCGCCAGCTTGGCCTTATAAGGGAGATGGTGCCAGTCGTTCTCGGAGGTGCCGGACGATGGAGAGGTGGTGTCGTCGGCCAGTGGGATCGAGCCTGTCCCAGCCCCGCGCGCCATGACGGATCCATCGCGCGTCACGTCGACTTCAAGCAACGGAACCCCGCCAGGAGCCAGCGCGCCGAAGGCGCCCAGCTTCAGTGTGGGGCCCTGGGCGTCGCGCGCCGACGCCATGAGCGCGACCTCGCCGACCGTCAGCATGTCCACGATGCGCGCGGCATGGGCCCTGCCGAGCGGCAGATCAACCGGCGCTTTGTGCACCAGGACGCATGTGAGCTGGTCGTTGTCCAAAAACCCCGCCTCGGCGAGCAGATCCTCGATCCATCCGGGCGCCACCAGAGTTGCCGGCGGGTCGGCGCTCAAGTCCCGCACGAGTTCGTCGCCGTCGAACAAGGCCTGCATGGCCAAGGGGCAGTCGGCGGCGAGCGCCGCGACGAGGCCGCTTGCGAGGCCGCCGAGATCGTCGGGCGGGAGAAGGCTGACGACACGGCTCTCGCTGCCGAGCCGGGCGGCGAGCACCAGCGGCAATGTCGCTGCGATCAGTGTCGACTCAGGCCTCAACAGCGGCAGGAAGCTGTCGCCATACCGCTCAAAGGTGATCAGTCCGGGCGAGGGAGGTGGGCCACCGATGTCGCCGAGTTCCTCGAAATCTTTCAGCACCTGATCGTTGAGTGCCTGGTCCAGCGAGATGACCCCATCCGGGATCTCATGGCCAAATGAGCAGATGAAGCGCAGACCGACATTGTCTGCGGCAATCGCACAAGCGAGGTGGGCGGGGCGCACCTCACCAAGACGATCAAGGGTGATGATGGCCGGCACCTTGGCGGCTTCCACCGCCGCCGCCAGCTCATCGCTGCCCCAGCCCAGGGACAGAAGGCAGGGCGCATAGCCGGCCCGCAGCGCCGCGAGGATGGTCACGCAGGCCTCCGCGCCGTTCGGCAGCAGAATACCCAGCGGACCACCGCGCTCAAGCGGCAGGTGCTGCAGGAAAGAAGCGAGGCGCCGCACCTGCGCATAGGCAGCGGTGGTCGTCAGCCCGTGGCGGGACCAGGCGGTCACCATGTCCGCAGGCGGCGACGAAAAGGCCATGCGGCCTGGCTCGCGCGAGGCGGCGCCGGCCAGGAGGCGGCCCAGCCTTAACTGTGGTGTCGGCACGTTAGGCCGGCCCGCATCGAGGGGCGCATGGGGCGCGACCAACCTCAACTCCTTGTTGCGATTCGGATGTTGCGAGTTTGCCCTGTCAGGGCACGGCGTGCCACCAGCTTTCGATCGCGGCGCCCGTTAGCGGGGTATAATTCGGGCGTTTCACGTCGGCGCGGCGTGCGATCCACTGATCCGGCGCATAGAACAGCGGCACCACATAGTTGCCTGAAATGAGGACACGATCGAGCGCACGCACCGCAGCGACGTAGTCTTCCCAGGATTTGGCCGCGAGCATCGCCCGGATCATGGCCTCCGCCGCAGGCTCGCGGACCCCGGCGTAATTAAGCGATCCCTCGCGGTCGGCCGACGCCGCGATCCAGCGATTCATCTGCTCGCTGCCCGGTGAGGCAACGACGTTCCATATGTTGAGGATCATGTCGAAGTCGAACGACTTCAGACGCTTCCAGTATTGCGCCTCGTCGACGAGGCGCCCGCTGGCCGTGACGCCAATCCGTTGCAGCGAGCGGGCGTAGTTGAGCGCGAGCCGCTCCTGGTCACGAGAGACCACCATGATCTCGAAGTTCAGGGCTTCCTCGCCCGGCCCCTGCGCAGTGGAGCGAACCATGCGGGAGCCGTTGAGCTCATAACCGGCCATGGCCAGACCATCGATGGCGAGACGGGCGCTCTGGCGATCGCCACCGGAGCCGTCGGATTGCGGTGGCGACCAGCGTCCCTCCATTACGTCCGGGGTGACGACATCGGGAAATGGAGCGAGGAGGGCGCGCTCCCGTTGGGTGGCCGGTCGGCCGTGAGACGACAATTCGGAGGCCGCAAAATAGCTGTTACTGCGCTTGTAGAGGTCGAAGAACAGGTTCTGGTTGATCCATTCGAAATCGAGCACCTGGGTGAGGGCTTCCCGGACCCTGATGTCCGCGAATGGCGGCCGGCGCGTGTTGAAGACGAAACCGGACATAGGCTTCGGCGTGCCAGTCGGCAGATGCTCCCGGATTACGCGGCCGTCTTTGAGCGCGGGAAAATCATAACCCGTCGCCCAGCGGCTGGCGCTTTGTTCCATGCGCAGATCGTAGGCCCCGGCCTTGAACGCCTCGAACTGTGTGTTCACGTCCCGGATATAGGTCAGCCTGATCTCATCGAAATTGTAGAGCCCACGGGTGGTGGGGAGATCCCTGGCCCAGAAGTTCGGGTCGCGGCGGAAGGTGATGCTGCGGCCGGCATCGACGTTTGCGACGACATAAGGCCCCGAACCGATCGGCGTGGTGAAGGTCGTCGTCTCGAAGGTATCCGGATTGATGGCGTGTTTGGGCAGCACCGGCATCTGTGCGATGACGAGCGCCGTTTCGCGATTCCCGGCGACGAGGTCAAACCGAATCGTGTGGGAGTCCTTGATGGTGACTTTGGTGACGTTGCCGTAGTAGCCGCGTTGATACAGCTGGCCTTTTTCTTTCAGGAGTGCCCAAGAGAATTCCACGTCGTCGGCGGTGATCGCTGTGCCGTCAGAAAAATGGGCCCGCGGATCGAGACGGAAGACGATAAAGCTGCGGTCGTCTGGTAACTCGACAGCCTTGGCGATGAGGCCGTAAAGCGAGAAGCTCTCGTTTTCCGATCGTGCCATCAACCCCTGGAAGACGAGCATCGCGGGCGCGCCGATCTGGCGGTTGCCGAGCCAGATGCCCTGCGCGGCGATTCCCTTCGGCACGAATGGGTTGAGGTTGTCGAAGGTGCCGAGAATGCTCAGGCGCAGGGTGCCGCCCTTGGGCGCATCGGGATTGGCGTAGGGAAATGCTTGGAAGCCGGCTGGAAGTGCGGGCTCGCCGTAGGCCGAGATCGCCGTGCGCGATTCGCCCGCCACAGCCTGGTCCGAACCAAACGCCGCGACCAGCAGGGCCACGATCATCAGGATACGCTCAAGGCAGCGGTACGGCATGACACTCATTTTTACTGGCTGCTTGTGGGCTCGCGTGATCCGATTCGGCCGCATAATAGTGTATGTGGATTCGTCGGATATACCCGCTTCGCATCACAATAGCGGATGTTATTCGCGGGAGCGCGGCAACCGGAACCCTGGCCTGATGGGGAATAGCGCGTTGCTTGGTGCAGGATGCGCAATTTCACCATGAGCCAGGGCAACCATGCTCTGGAAACATCATTGCGAACTCGCTAAAGAGACAGCAGTAAGGTCATTCAATAGCCGCATTCGACGCAGATGCAGCAAGCTGCCTCATCGATCCGGATCGATGAGTTCTGCGCAGGAGCCGCTGTTCGCGTATCGAGCTTGGTCAACGCTAAAGAGGATTATTTGATGCCCCGCGTGAGAAAATCGACGCCGATCCGGTTGTCGGTCAGCGTCACAGCGACACTGCTGGCCGGCATCACCGCGCTCGCCCCTGTCGCGGCTTTTGCTCAGGCCCGGCAGCCGCAGCGGCCCCAGGCGCAGCAACAGCAGCAGCCCGCGCCGCAGGCGCCGCAGCAGCAAGGCAGCCCTACGCTGGTGCAGGTGAAGCCGGAGCCGTCGCAGACCGACTGGACGAAGGTTTGCGGCAAGGACCCGGCCAATAACAAGGAAATCTGCTACACGACACGTGATTTCGTCTCGGACCAGGGCCAGCCCGTTCTGGCGCTCGCGGTCTATGACGTGAAGGGCGACCCAACGCGTATCGTCCGCTTCCTGATGCCGCTTGGCCTGCTGCTGCGCCCGGGCATCCGCTTCACCGTGGATCAGGGCGCGGCGACGCCCGGCGCTTACGCCATCTGCTTCCCGAACGGCTGTTTTGCCGAGGCGCAGGTGAAGGACGATTTCATCAACTCGCTGAAAAAGGGCAATTCCCTCAACGTCAGCGTGCAGAATCAGGTCGGCAACGAAGTCACCTTCTCAGTGCCGCTGGCGGGCTTCACGAAGGCCTTCGACGGCGCGCCGATCGATCCGAAGGTCCTTGAGGAGCAACAGCGCAAGTTGCAGGAAGAGCTGCAGAAGCGGTCTGAAGAGATGCGCAAGAACATGGAGCAGGGCGCGGCGACCGGTGCCGTTCCGGCTCCTGGGGTGGCGCCGGCTCCGGCAGCCCCGGCGGCGCCCGCGCGCTGATCGAAACGACGGGACCGGCGTCCTTCCGCCGGTCACCCATCATCGGAATGGCCGCCTGACCTGGATCGGGCGGCTATTTTTTTGGGGATTAAGGCCCGCTCGTACCATGTGGGTGCTGCCCGTCCGGTGGTGAACTGAGCACGTCAGCAAAAGGCGGACCAGCTCTAGTTCCGATGGCTGCGGCGCATATGGTAGAGCCCGTCATTGTCTCGCTCGAAGGTCTCGTCGACCTGGGGGTGACGGACGGGATCGCCTGAGGTGTCGGGCACGAGATTCTGCTCCGAGACATAGGCCACATATTCCGAATCCGCATTCTCGGCATAGAGGTGGTAGAACGGCTGGTCTTTGGACGGGCGGCGATCCTCAGGAATTGCCTGCCACCATTCCTCGGTATTGCTGAATGTTGGATCGACGTCGAAAATGACACCGCGAAACGGATAGATGCGGTGCTTGACGACTTGGCCGATCGAGAATTTTGCAGTGTGATGTTTCATCAGGCTGGTCGTTCCGAAATTCTGAGGCCTCTGCAGGAAACGGGCAGCGCCGTTGGAACGCGCCTGCGCGTTCCGGATGCGCTTTCCAAAAAAGCCGAGGCGCCGACGATTTCTATAGCTCCATGATCCTGGATGTGGCCCACCCCATCCACAGCCATGATTGCGTGTTTTGGGTGAGGTGCCGTTTCCTTTCAATCAGCGGTGCGCGTCGGTATCAATGATTTGATTTGTGAGCGGCCTACAATCCAGCCTTCGACGTCATCCGCGCCAAGCGCGATGGCAGGAGCGACGGCCGCAACCCTTCCCGCATCGCAAGCCGGCGGATCGGGGTGACGCTGGCGAGGGCAAGGAGGGCCGCCCCGCGAAGGCCGTCGACCGGCAGCAGATCGGTCATGAGCGACCTGTTCATCAGATCGATCGCTCCGGTGCGCAAAGCTATGTCCGCCCTGCGGTCACGGGCATAAAGGGCGAGGGTGGCCGCCGCGCCGATGTCGTCGCCGCGCCTGCGAGCCTCCATAATGATATCCCGCAGCGCCGCGATATCCCGCAATCCCAAATTGAGGCCCTGAGCGCCAATCGGCGGCAGGACATGGGCCGTCTCCCCAACCAGCGCCAGACGCTGGGAAAACAGGCGGTCGGCCGTCAGCATCGTCAGCGGGAAGGCTCCGCGCTCGCCCTCTGGCCACATGGCCCCGAGCATCGATTGCGCCTGGCGCTCGACTGCGCGTCCGAATGCGGCTGCATCGAGGGTCTGGAGAGCCTCCGCTTCCTTGTCCGCGCAGACCCAGACGAGGCTTGAACGGTTGCCGGGAAGCGGCACGAGCGTGAAGGGTCCCTGGCGGGTATGGAACTCCGTGGACCGGTCACGATGTGGCCGATCGTGGTTCAGGATGGCCGTGATCGCGACCTGCGGGTAGGCGCGCTCATGGCAGGTTATTCCGGCCTCCGCGCGCATCCGGGAGTGGCGGCCGTCGGCGGCCACGACAAGTCTGGCCTGCACCGCAGATCCGTCATCCTGGATGACGGTGGCGCTGGCGTCGCCATCGCCGGCGTGGAATTCCGTCGCGAGACGCGGGATGAGGGTGAGGCCCGGATCGCGCGCGGCCTTGTCCATCAGGAAAGCCACGAGATCCTTGTTCTCGACGTTATAGCCAAAGGCCGGCAGGTCGAGTTCACCCGCGCGGAAGATGACGGGCGGTATCCGGAACAGGCTCCCCGTGTCGTCGATGATGCCGAGTTCGGCAAGTGGCGACTGGCCGAGCGTGTCCTCGTCCCAGGCGCCGATCGCCGAGAGGAAGCGCACCGATCCGTCGAGAAGGGCGGTCGTGCGGCCGGGGGCGGGCGGCGCCTGAGTCGGACCGACGACGGCGACCGATAGTCCCTCACGGGCAAAAGCCATTCCGCCGGCGAGGCCTATGGGACCCGCACCGACGACGACGATATCGAAATGTCGTGGCTCGCGCGTCCCGGCCAACTCGTTTGCCAGGTCAGTTGCCGAGGCGTTTGCCAAGTCACTTGCCGAGTCGGCACTTGCCAAGTCGGCACTTGCCAAGTCGCTGTTGACCCTATCTGTTTTCATCTCAGTCGATCCAAACACATCACATCGGCACGGTGTCTCATCGGGCGCTGTGGTGGTAGCGTTCTCGCCCATCATGCGCCAGTTCGAACTTCGTCGCACAGCATGATACAGCCTGTGGACGTCCGCCACGACAGGCATTTTTCGCCGAAACAGAGAGCAGGTTGAGAAGATACGCGTGCGGCCTGGGGTTTGTTCTTTGGAGTTTCACAAAACTGGACAACGATGACTTGGCTTGCGAATTGTTTCAAAAGTCATCGTGATATCTCCGCAATAATGGAGCGCCGGGCATGTTTGCATGGATGACGGACCCGAGTGGCTGGGCGGCTCTTGTCACGTTGAGTGCGATGGAGATCGTGCTCGGCATCGACAATGTCGTCTTTATTTCGGTGCTGGTCTCGCGCCTGCCGGCGACGCAGGCGGAGCGCGCGCGGCGCATAGGCCTGCTGCTCGCCCTCGTCTTTCGTGTGCTGCTGCTCTTCACGCTCACCTTCATCCTAACCCTGACGCAGCCGGTATTCACCGTCTTCGGCCATGGCGTGTCTTGGCGAGATATCATTCTCCTGGCCGGTGGGCTCTTCCTCATCGCCAAGGCGACCCACGAGATCCATGCGGAGATCGAAGGGGACGAGAACGACGATGAGACGGCCGTGCCCGGCGGAATGGGGATGGCGATCCTGCAGATCGCCATCATCGATCTTGTCTTTTCGGTCGATTCGATCGTGACGGCGATCGGCATGGCACAGGATATCTCGATCATGGTGACCGCGGTGGTCATCTCAATGGCCGTGATGTACGTGGCTGCCGGTGCCGTCAGCGGCTTCATCTCTCGCCATCCGACGACCAAGATGCTGGCGTTGAGCTTCCTGATTCTGATCGGAGTGTCGCTCGTCGCGGATGGCGGAGGCCTGCACGTGCCGCGTGGCTACATCTATTCGGCGATGGCCTTCGCCGCCGTCGTGGAGGCCTTCAATATCTGGGCCGGGCGCAATCGGCGCAAGCGCCGCGCCGCCCAGCGCTGAGGAGCACCGCCGCGCGATCAGGCGGCGGGGGCCGGTATTCCGATCGCCTTCACCGCGAGAACACGGGCGCTCTCGACGTCAGGCGCATAGGAAACGATCGGCGGCTTCAGCCCTTCCTGTTTCAGGATGTGGCGCACCTCGGGTTTCGCGCCGCAGACGATGACTGTGGCGCCGTTGCTCCTGAGGGTGTCGACGGCCAGCTTCAAGGATAGCGCCGCAGTGGAATCGGCGAGCGGGACCGGTGACAGATCAAGCACCACCGCCTTGGGGAAGACGCCCATCCGCTCGAGGACCGACCCGATCGTCGAGGCCGCGCCGAAGAAGAGTGGGCCGGAGATCTGGTAGACCTGCACATCGCCATCGCCGGATGCGCTGTACGAAGGGGCCTCCACTTCGCTGTCGGGTATATCGGCACTGCCGGCGGCAATGCTGGCGCCGCCCGTCGACACGGAGACGAGATCGGCCATCCTGTGCATGAACAGGAAGCTGCCCATGACGACACCGACCGCGATGCCCATGGCGAGGTCGTGGAGAATCGTGACCAGGAAGGTCGCGAGCAGCACCAGCGCCTCACCGCGGGATTGCCTGAGGATCTGCACGAAGACATGGCGCTCCGCCATGTTCCAGCAGACGACCGCGAGCACCGCGGCGAGCGCCGCGAGGGGCACATAGGCGATCAGCGATGCCGCGAAGAGGAGAAACAGGAACAGGAATATCGAATGCAGGATGCCCGACACGGGGCTCGTGGCTCCCGCCCGGATATTCGTGGCGGTACGGGCGATTGTGCCTGTCGCAATCAACCCGCCGAACAGCGCGGTGACGATATTGGCGGCGCCTTGGGCAACTAGCTCGCAATTGGAGCGATGCCGGCGGCCCGTCATGGTATCGGCGACGACGGCCGAGAGCAGCGACTCAATACCGCCGAGCAGCGCCATGGCAAAGGCGTCCGGCATCACCGCGACGACGGTATCAAGACTGATGTCGGGCAGGCGCGGGGCCGGCAGACCGTCCGGGATGGCACCGAAGCGCGTGCCGATCGTCTCGACGGGAAGGCCGAGCAGCGATGTGACGACGGCTGCCAGAACCACGGCGATCAGGAAGCCCGGCCAGCTCGGACGCAGCTTTCGCAGCCCGACGATGAGGGCGATCGCACCGAAGGAGAGGAGGGCGGCTGCGGGGTTGATCGTGCTGATGCTTTCGCCCAGGGCCTCGAGCTTGGGGATGAGCGCCGCCGGCTCCGCGCCTGGAAGCGTCAGGCCCAGCAAGTCGCGGATCTGGCTCGCGAAAATGATGATGGCGATGCCGCTGGTAAAGCCCACTGTCACCGGATGCGGGATAAACTTGATATAAGTTCCGAGCCGCAAGGCGCCGACGAGCATCAGGATGACGCCGGCCATGATGGTGGCAAGCAGGAAGCCGTCGTAGCCGTGGCGCGTGATGGTCGCGGCGACGAGCACGATGAAGGCGCCAGCCGGGCCGCCGATCTGAAACCGACTGCCTCCGAAGGCGGAGATGATGAAACCGCCGATGATCGCCGTCACCAGACCGCGGTCCGGCGAGGCGCCGCTTGCGATGGCGATCGCCATTGACAGGGGCAGGGCGACGACAGCCACTGTGAGCCCCGCCACCGCGTCGGCGCGAAGGCGCGAAAGCGTATAGCCTTCGCGCCACACGGTGACGAGCTTCGGCGTGAAAAGGTTGGAGGGTGTGGTGGCCGGAGATGGGAGCGGGTTCATGGCATTTCAGGGCTAAATTACAGGGCGGGTTTGTAATATATGCTGTTTGCGAAATCGTTGCTCCGGCGCCACTTGCATAGCTAACATGCGCGCGCCATAAGGAGTTGATCATGAAGGCCATACGCGTTCACGCCCCCGGCGGGCCCGAGACCTTGCGTTTTGAGGATGTCGAGGTCGGCCAGCCCGGCCCGGGCGAGGTGCGTATTCGCCAACTCGCGATAGGCTTGAATTTTCTCGACGTTTATCATCGCATGGGCCTTTATCCCCTGGCGACGCCCTTTATTCCGGGCTCCGAGGGGGCTGGTGAAGTTGTCTCCGTGGGCGAGGGCGTTGATGAGTTCGTGCCTGGAGATCGGGTGGCCTATGCGGGCGCTATCGGAGCCTATGCCGAGGAGCGCCTCGTTCCCGCATCGGTGCTGGTGAACCTGCCGGGCGCCATCGATTTCGAGACGGCCGCCGCCATCATGCTGAAAGGCCTGACCGCGCAATATCTGCTGCGGCGTACGTTCAAGGTGGAAGCGGGGCAGACCATCCTGTTCCACGCGGCGGCGGGCGGCGTCGGTCTCATCGCGACGCAATGGGCCAAGCATCTCGGCGCCACCGTTATCGGTACGGTCGGATCGCCGGAAAAGGCCGAGATTGCCAAGGCCCATGGCTGTGACCACGTCATTCTTTATCGCGAAGAGGATTTCGCGAAGCGCGTCAGGGAAATCACCGACGGACAGGGTTGCGCGGTGGTTTATGACGGCGTCGGCAAGGCGACCTTCCCGGCCTCGCTTGATTGCCTCGCGCCGCTCGGCATGTTCGTCAGCTTCGGGTCGTCCTCCGGGCAGATCGATGCGTTCAACATCAATATCCTGGCGCAGAAGGGTTCATTGTTCGCGACCCGCCCCACCTTGAACGCCTATACCGCCCGACGTTCCGATCTGCTCGACATGGCGGCGGACCTGTTTCATGTCGTGCAGAACGGTGCGGTGCAGGTGCGTATCGAGAAGCGTTATGCGCTCGCTGACGCGGAAGCCGCTCACCGGGCTCTGGAGAGCCGGGCGACCACTGGCGCCACGGTTTTGCTGCCGTGATGGAGGATGCGTCGTCGCTCACCGACGGCCTGCCGCAGTCCTCGTCGCCCTCGCTCGTCTCGCTGGAGCGCATCACCAAGCGCTTCGGCGACCTCTTGGCCAATGACGCGGTCGATCTCACCATCGGGCCCGGGGAGATCCATGCGCTGCTCGGCGAGAATGGCGCGGGAAAATCCACGCTCGTCAAGATTCTCTATGGGCTGATCGAACCGACGGAGGGCGAGATCCGCTGGAAGGGCGAGATCGTTTCCCTCGACGGGCCGATGGCGGCGCGCGCGCTCGGCATCGGCATGGTGTTCCAGCACTTTTCACTCTTCGACAATCTCAGCGTCATCGAGAATGTCGCCGTGGCGTTGTCGCCTGAGCTTTCTCTCGGCACCATCGCCGGCCGGATCCGCGAACTCGGGGGCACATTCGATCTCGCGCTTGATCTCGACCGGCCCGTGTGGACCCTGTCCGCCGGCGAGCGACAGCGCATCGAAATCGTGCGCTGCCTTTTGCAGGACCCCAAGCTTCTCATACTCGACGAGCCGACCTCGGTTCTCACGCCACAGGAGGCGGAGGACCTTTTCGGCACCTTGCATCGTCTGGCCGCGCGCGGTTGCGCCATTCTCTATATTTCCCACCGGCTGGAAGAGGTCCGGCGGCTTTGCCATCGCGCCACTGTGTTGCGCGCCGGGCGGGTCGTCGCGACGCTCGATCCATCCTCGGTCTCCGCGCGGCATCTCGCCGGGTTGATGGTTGGCTCCGAGGTCGGCGACGTGAAACCCGCGCCGGCCCATGACATGAGCATCGAGCGGTTGACCGTGACGAGCTTGTCGCTCCGTTCGGAGGAGCCGCACGGCATCGATCTCCGGGATGTCGCGCTCGCCGTGCGGGGAGGCGAGATCGTCGGCATCGCGGGCGTTGCGGGCAATGGCCAGAGCGAACTGTTCGCCGCGCTTTCAGGCGAGCGCCTCTGCGAGGACCGCGCCATCCTGCTCGATGGCGAGGCGGTGGGCCACCGCGGCATCACCGCCCGGCGCGACCGGGGTGGAGCCTTCGTGCCCGAGGAACGCCTCGGCCATGGTTCCGTGCCCTCGCACAGGTTGGGTGAAAACACCCTCTTGTCCCTGCATGGCGCGGACGGCTTCGTGACGGGAGGGGTTATCCACACTGGCCTTGCGCGCCGATGGGCGGCCCGCATCATCAAGGCCTTCGACGTCCGCAAGGAGGGCCTCGACCCGCGCGCCGAGACACTCTCGGGTGGCAATCTCCAGAAATTCGTCATGGGTCGCGAAATCTTGCGCGATCCGGCGGTGCTCGTGGTCAACCAGCCGACCTGGGGCGTCGATGCCGGCGCCGCGACCACCCTGCGCCAGGCGCTGATCGATCTGGCGGCCAAGGGCTCGGCAGTCGTTGTCATCAGCCAGGATCTCGATGAGCTGTTCGAGATCGCCGACCGCATTGCTGTCATCCACGCTGGCGAACTCACCGTGCCGGAGCCCACCTCGCGCCTGACGCGCGAGGCGATCGGCCTCGCGATGGCCGGCGCCCAAAAGCATGTCGGGGATACGGGCGCGGCGCAAAAAGGTTCGACACATGCGCATTGAACTTCTGCCACGGCGCAATGTCTCGCCTGTGGCGCGCATTCTTGCTCCCCTCGCGGCGCTGGCGGTCTCCTTCCTGATCGGCGGTCTCATCCTTGCCGCGATGGGACGCTCGCCCGTGGGGGCTTTCGACGTCTATGTGGTGCAGTCGCTGTCGGATGCCTGGGCGCTCCAGCAGTTGGCGCTTAAGGCGACCCCGCTGGTGATTATCGCCGTCGGTCTGTCGTTCTGCTTCCGGGCCAATCTCTGGAATATCGGCGCTGAGGGGCAATATGTCGTCGGCGCGTTGTGCGGCGGATGGGTCGCGCTGGTCACCCATGGCAGCGACGCAGGTGCGTGGGTGTTGCCGGCGATGCTGCTGGCGGGGATCGTGGGCGGCGCGCTCTGGGCGCTGATCGCGGCGGGTTTGAAGGTCGCGTTCGGCGTCAGCGAGATCCTGACGAGCCTCATGCTTGTCTATGTCGCGGAATACTGGCTCGATTATCTTGTCCGGGGGCCCTGGCGCGATCCAAAGGGATTTAACTTTCCCCAGACCGTCACCTTCGATCCCTCCGCCACGCTGCCGATGCTCGGCGGGGATCTGACGTTGCACGCGGGTGTCGTGATTGCCATCGCGGTCGTTCTGGCCGCGGCCTTCGTCCTGCGTTTCAGCCTGTTCGGCTATCGTTTGCGCGTTACGGGCGAAGCGCCGCGCGCCGCGCGTTTCGCCGGTTTCTCGCCCGCCGCGACCACGCTTGCGGTCTTCGCCATATCCGGCGGGCTCGCGGGGCTGGCTGGTGTCATCGAGGTGAGCGGCTCGATCGGCCAGCTCAAGCCGAGCATCTCGCCGGGCTACGGATTCACCGCGATCATCGTGGCCTTTCTCGGCCGGCTCGATCCCATCGGCATCCTTGTCGCGAGCCTCGCCATGGCGCTCACGATCCTCGGCGGCGAGGCAGCGCAGATCGCCCTGCGCGTGCCCTTCGACTTCACCCGGGCTTTCCAGGGCATCCTGCTGATAGCCATTCTCGTCGCCGATTCCCTCGTCACCTATCGCCTGCGCATTTCGGCGGGCCGCCGGGCAGTTGCATGACCATTTTCGAGGCCATCCTTCTCACCATCGTCACGGCATCGACCCCGCTGCTGCTTGCTGCCCTCGGAGAGCTCGTGGTGGAGCGGGCAGGGGTGCTGAACCTCGGTGTCGAGGGCATGATGGTGATGGGCGCGGCCTGCGGCTTCGCAGGCGCCGTGACGTTCGATTCGACCATCGCGGGCATCCTGTGCGGCATCCTCGCCGGGATGGTGCTCGCCCTCGTTTTCGCGATCGCCGTCCTCGGGCTGGCGGTCAACCAGGTCGCGGCCGGGCTGGCCCTGACCATCCTGGGCCTCGGGCTCTCTGGCCTCATCGGCCAGCCCTTCGTGGGCGCGCAGCGGGACGTGATCGCGCATCTCAGACTGCCGGTACTGACCGATCTGCCGGTCGTCGGGCGTCTCTTCTTCGGCCAGGATGCCTTCGTCTATATCTCGCTCGCCGTAACCCTCGCGGTAGCGTGGTTCCTGGCGCGCAATCGCGCGGGACTGAGCCTGCGGGCAATCGGCGAAAATCAGGGCTCCGCCCATGCGCTCGGACTGCCGGTCATCAGGACGCGCCTCATCGCCATCCTCTTCGGGGGGGCCATGGCCGGGCTCGCCGGGGTCTATCTGTCGCTCGTCTACACCCGCTTCTGGTCGCCGGGCATGACGGCCGGCCGGGGATGGATCGCCGTTGCCCTCGTCGTCTTCGCCGGCTGGCGGCCTGGCGTCCTGCTCATCGGGGCCTATCTGTTCGGCGCGGCGACGGTGCTGCAGCTCCATGCCCAGGCTGCCGGCTTCGGCCTGCCGTCCCAGGCACTGGCGGCTTTGCCCTATCTTGCGACCATCGTCGCGCTGGTGCTGCTGTCACTGCGCCGGAAGGGGGCCACCGCGGCACCCGGTTCGCTGGGACAGCCCTTCGCGCCGGACAGATGAAGCGGGCGCAGCGGCGAAGCATCACAACAGCTGGGGAAAGTCCCGGCTCCGCCGGTTCCGCGGCCAGGAGAGCCGGCATCAATAATTGTGTGGCACGAGGCTCGCATGTAGTGTCCCGCAATCATTTCCAGCTCGGGAACACGGGGACGGCACCCTCATGAAGCATTTGATGTCATTGGCCTTGGCGGCGGGTCTCGCGCTTGGCCTCTCGCCAGTTTCCTCCTCGGCGCAGGAGAAGCTCAAAGTCGGGTTCATCTATGTGGGACCGGTCGGGGATCACGGCTGGACCTATCAGCATGATGTCGGTCGAAAGGCAGTCGAGAAGGCTCTCGGCGACAAGGTCGAGACGACCTATGTGGAGAGCGTGCCGGAGGCTGATTCCGAGCGGGCTATCGAACAGCTGGCGCGTACCGGCCATAACCTGATCTTCACGACCTCCTTCGGCTTCATGGAGCCGACTTTGAAGGTGGCCAAGAAGTACCCGAAAGTGCGCTTCGAGCACGCCACCGGCTACAAGCGGGCCGACAACGTGTCGACCTATGGCGCCAAGTTCCATGAGGGGCGTTACATCCAGGGGCAAATCGCCGCCAAGATGTCCAAATCGGGGATGATCGGCTATGTCGGCGCCTATCCGATCCCCGAGGTCGTGGCGGGCATGAATGCCTATTTTCTGGGCGCGCAGTCCGTCAATCCCAACATCAAGCTGAAGGTCGTCTTCGCCAACACCTGGTACGATCCGGGCAAGGAGGCTGACGCCGCCAAGGCTCTGCTTGATCAGGGCGTGGATGTCATCACCCAGCACACCGACAGCCCGGCTCCTCTGCAGGCCGCCGAAGCCCGTGGCAAACTCGCCTTCGGCCAGGCCTCCGACATGGCGCGCTTCGCGCCCAAGACACAGCTCACGGCCGTCGTCGATCATTGGGACGACTACTATATCGACCGGGTCAAGGCGGCGCTCGATGGAGGCTGGAAGTCGCAGGATACCTGGGGCGGCATGAAAGAGGGCATGGTGTGGATGGCGCCTTACGCCAACATGCCGGAGGATGTGGTGAAACTCGCCAAGGAGACTGAAGAGGGCATCAAGTCCGGCGCCATCAACCCCTTCGCGTGCCCCGTCTACAAGCAGGACGGCTCGGAAGTGGAGTGCAAGGGCGGCAAGGCTCTCTCGGACGAGCAGATCCTTGGCATGAACTTCTTCGTCAAGGGCATCGACGACAAGCTGCCGCAATAAGCGGTTTGTCCGATATCCAACTGACCGCTCGTCCGGTATCTCCGGATCAAGAAAGCCAGCCCGGTGGGCTGGCTTTTCTTTTGGGCGGCGGACAACAATGTGTTCGACATCGTGAATGGTCGAGTTGCGGACGCCCGGCCGCGATCGGTCATTCGCGGGGCGCTGCCAGATCGGGACGCGCAAGGGCCGCCCTCACACCCTGTCTTCTGGCGGGCCTGCCAGAGGCGGTGTCCCTCGGCCCGCGTGGAAGTTCATCCGCGACCGGCGGACGCGACGGCGCCAGTACGACGCACGGCGGGTGCGCTGCTGCTCAGGCCAGTGTTAAGAACGCGGTGCTCGCGTCAGACGCTCGTATCTTCGAAGCGCTGTGTGCTGGCCTGACCGTTGTCCGAAATCTTGGTGACGTCGTTATCCGCGACCGCGAGTGCGGGCGCCGGGCTGACCATCTGGGGCAGACCGATATTGCGCTGGGTGAGTTTCTCACGCAGCAGCTCGTTCTCAAGCGTCTTCTTGCCGAGGAGGCGCTGCAGCTCGCGGATTTCCCTTTTCAGGGCCAGATACTTATCCTGGTCCGTATCGGTTTCTGCCGGCGACGGAGCTGGCGCCCTACCCGTGGAGCCCGAAAACAGGTGCTTATGGATAAGCGGTTCATAAAACTGAAGAACCTGTACGATGAACTCGTTCACATCGACGTTGAGGGCTTTAGCCCATACCGCGTATTTTTCGGTCGGAATCCGACCGCGTCCGATCTCGATCTGTGAGATGAACGTATAATATTCGATATCGATCAGTCGCGCGAAATCCCGCTGCGAAAGACCGGCGCTTTCACGAAGTGACTTCAGCCAACGCCCGCCACGACGTCGTAGTTCGAGAGCCTCATCATTCAGGCTTTTATTGCCAGCCATTCATCGGAATCCATTTGTTTACTTACGCGCGACCCTCCCCCCACACCAATTAGTCCAGATCAAGCTCCGGAAATCTCCTAGCAAATTCAAGTGCTAGGCGGACCAGCTCAATAAGCTGTATGTAGGTTCATATATCGGCGAAAGCCAATCGTGGCAAGTCGGCGTCCGATCGTAGTGTAAGCGCTATACGGATTCGAAGGGGCTTTACTTCTGATTACTATAGTACCGTTAATCGATGTTTTCGATGCATTCGGGATCTCTCCGCCGCGCGAACCGAGCGCGCAGAGCGATCCCTGATGGTTGTAAAAAACACTATGTATCGTCGTGCGTTAATACGGTTGCCCCCGTCGCTGGTTCATATGTGTCACCTCTGTTGCTCCCCGTGAGACGCATGGCAGTCTTGCCGCAGGCGGATGGCTGGCAACGAGCCGAGATCGCCGATTTTTGGGGATCTATGACGACCAGTTCGTCTTGAATTCGCCAAACAGCGTCAGACCGCCGCAGGCATAAATGGTCTGTCCGGTTATGTAACGCGCCTCTTCTGAGGCGAGAAAGGCAAAGACCGGGGCAATTTCCTCCGAGCTGGCAGCATAGCCCATGGGAATGTGGCGCTCGACATCCGCTCTTTTCCGGGGATCGTCCACCCAGGCTTCATTGATGTCGGTGGTGATGGCGCCTGGGGCCACCGCGTTGACCCGCACATTCTTGTCCGCGAATTCAAGCGCCAGCGTGCGCGTGAGGTTGGCCATGCCGCCCTTGCTCATGGAATAAGCGAGATAGGTCGGTTTTGGAATAATTTGATGCACACTGGAGGTGTTGATGACGACGCCGCCACCCGGCCTGGACAGGAAATGGTGTATGGCATTGCGCGCGCAATACGCCGCGCCCAGTAGATTGACGCTGAGGATTCGCTGGAGATCGTCATCGCTGACCGTGTCGCTCGGTGCGGGCGCCTGAATGCCGGCGTTGTTCACGAGGATGTCGAGGCGCCCCCAGCCCTCCACCAGTGCCGCGATCATGGCTTCGACCGCGCTGCTTGATCCAACGTCGGCGAGAACCACGCGGTGATCACGGGTACCGAATCCGGCCTCCGCGCTCGCCGCCTGGACAGCCGCAAGGGTCTCGTCCGCTGCCTGGCCGTGGGAGACGGCGTTGATGGCGACCGTTGCTCCCTCGCGAGCATATTGCAGGGCGACGGCGCGGCCGATGCCGCGTGACGAGCCGGTGATCAGGGCAAAGCGGTCTTTCAGGCGCTGTGGAGTCGCGTGCATGGATTGTCCAAACTGTCTTGATGGTGGGGCGCCATGATCAACCGATACTTAGCAATGCTAACTCTTGCCGTCGGGCCTGTGCGAAGCGCGGCTTGCTTTCGACACCTGCAGTTGCATCAACGCGCGGCGTCGGGCCGCAGCGCACCATGCGCGCGGAGATAGACAGCGTAGAGCGAGGTTGTGGCGCAAATATAAAGCCTGTTGCGTTTCTGCCCGCCGAAGCACAGGTTGGCCACGACCTCGGGCACCTTGATCTTGCCGATGAGCGTGCCGTCGGGATGGTAGCAATGCACGCCATCACCCGCGCTCGTCCAGATATGGCCGGCGGTGTCGAGGCGCAGACCGTCGAACAGTCCCACGGTCGCCGTCGCGAAGATCTCGCCTCCGGAGAGCGCGCCATCGGGAGAGACGGCGAAGCGCCTGATATGGCGCGGTCCGTTCTTCACGTGGGTGGCGCCGGTGTCGGCGACATAGAGTGTGCGTTCGTCCGGCGTGAAGGCCAGGCCGTTCGGCTTCACGAAGTCGGTGCCGACGGCGGTGAGGTGGCCATCCACCGACAGGCGATAGAGGTGGGATCCACCGATCTCCGATGGGGCGGCATCACCTTCATATTCGGAATCAATGCCGTAGGTTGGGTCGGTGAACCAGACGCTGCCGTCCGATTTCACAACGACATCGTTGGGGGAGTTCAGGCGCTTGCCGTCATGGTGGCTGGCGAGCACGGTGCGGCTGCCGTCATGCTCGGTGCGCGACACGCACCGCCCCCGATGCTCGCAGGAGACGAGGCGCCCCTCACGGTCCACAGTATGGCCGTTTTCATTGTTGGCGGGCGAGCGGAAGACAGACACTGAGCCGTCGGTTTCGTCGAAGCGCATCAGGCGGTCGTTCGGGATATCGGACCACACCAGATATCGGCCGGCCGGGAAATAGGCCGGGCCTTCGGCCCAGCGGCTGCCGGTCCATAATTTTTCAAGATGCACATTGCCCAGAACGAGAGATTCGAAACGTTCGTCGAGAACTTCAAAGGCTTCCGTCAGCATGAGTTTCCCCCTTGTCCCGTCTTCGTGATTGTGTAGCCGATCGTCGATCGGCGCGGACGTTGATCGACGACGTCGGATCTGTGCCCCTTAGGTATCGCGGCCATCGTGGCTGGGCGCAACTCCTTCCGCCGCTCGTTTCGCGCGCTGTCGAAAATATATGCGCCACATGCATGCGAAAAGACGCGGACGGCTATCGGAATTGATCGTCGGGGCAAGGACAGGTACTATCCGCGGATAGATGGCGGTCGGAGTCGCGGCTCGATGGGCCCGGCAAGGTGGACACCATTGCTCTTGCCGTTGCGAATTGGCGAGGGACAGGCGCGCTTTCGCCACAATTTTTGGTAATTTGGTCGTCGGGCGTGAGGCCCGTCGCTTGAGGAAGAGCAGAGCCTCCGCATGAACAGCGATGATCGCAAGGACGATCGCCAGCCCAGGTCTAAACCGTTGTCTGCGCCCATGCGGGCTCTGCGCATCGCTCCCCGTAGCCCAAGCGAATCGATTAAGCCTATGGCCGCACCTCCGCCTCCGCCGCAGATTCGACGTGAACGCCGCCGCAGTGGCCTGATATCACGCCTGAGTGGGGCCTTGACCTTCCTTCTCGTCGCTGCCGTCGTCGTCGGCGGGGCGTTCTATATCGGACGGCTCGAGTACCAGCTGCCCGGCCCCCTGCAGGAGGACAAGATCATCACCGTGCGGGGGGGCAGCCAGACGGTTGCCCAGACGCTCGAGCGGGAAGGGGTTATTTCCAATCCGCTGATGTTCGTGATCGGTCTCCATCTCTATGGCGTGAAAGACGATATCAAGGCTGGCGAATATCTGTTCAAGCAGCGCTCGAGCCTCAAGGACGTCATGGACGTGATGGTCACGGGCAAAAGCGTGCTCCATCCCATTACGGTGCCTGAGGGGCTCACAAGCGAGCAGATCGTTGCGCGCTTGATGGAGAACGATCTCCTGACCGGCGAGATCAAGACTATTCCGCCCGAGGGCAGTCTCTTGCCGGAGACCTATCGCGTGCCGCGCGGGACATCGCGTCGGCAGATTCTCGACAAGATGTTGGCTGACCAGCAGCGGACGCTACAGGAGGTGTGGCAGGCGCGCGCACCAAGCTCGCTGATTACATCGCCGGAGCAACTCGTCGTCCTGGCGTCGATCGTCGAAAAAGAGACTGGGCAGGCTGATGAGCGCCCCCGAGTCGCTGGCGTCTTCGTCAATCGATTGCAGAAGAAGATGCGTCTGCAGTCGGATCCGACCATCGTTTATGGCCTTGTTGGCGGCAAAGGCACGCTTGGACGCCCGATCCAGCGCTCGGAAATCACCCAGGCGACGCCCTACAATACCTATGTCATCGATGGACTTCCGCCCGGTCCGATCGCCAATCCCGGGCGCGCCGCGCTGGAAGCCGTCGCCAAACCCCTGGCGAGCAAGGACCTTTATTTCGTCGCGGATGGCACCGGCGGCCATGCCTTCGCCGAGACGCTTGAGCAGCATAACCGCAATGTTGCACGCTGGCGCCAGATCGAGGCGAGCGGGCGTGCGGCGACACCGGCTGTGGACCACATCGAGCCGCCGAAGGATGAGACGCGCGGCGACGCGGCGCCTGCTGGCTCCGGAGACATGCAAAGGGCTCTTGCCCAGGGGAACAACGGGCCAGGTTTCGACGCCTCTGAAGGCAAGGCCTTCGATCCCCTGCGCAATACCACTTATGATCTGAATTCGGCGAAGACGGTGCCGCCGGCTCTCCTGAAGCGCTGATCGCAGCAGGCCCTCATCCTGGGGGAGGGCCTGAAGAGGCCCTTGCCGGCATGCGGAGCCATGGCCATGGCCGGCGATTTGCATTGCTGGGACGCTTGGCTGGCCACTTTGGCCGCCTGCTCTATCCTGTTGTCGATGCGTGGTATTTTCCGCAAACCTTCTGCACATCACCAGCTGATAGGATAAGGTGCCGCCTTTCGCGTGTTGCGTTAGACGGGTTGAAGGAAGGCGGATCGTTCGATGACAATTGCGAGCATGACCGGGTTTTCCCGTGAGACAGGCGTCAGCGGGCCGTTTCGCTGGGCGTGGGAAATCCGCAGTGTCAATGGGCGCGGCCTCGATATGCGCCTCAAGACACCGATGGGCTATGAAGCGTTTGGTGAGGAGGCGCGCCTGGCACTGACCAAGGCCGTGACGCGTGGTACTTGCCATGTCGGCCTCGTTATCAGCAAGGTTGAGGCCGAACCGACCATCCGGATCAACGAAGCGGCGCTTGCTGCCGTGCTCGCCGCCATCGGCCGTGTGGACCTGCCCGACGGTATTCGCCCGGCTTCGCTCGACGGGCTTCTGACGATTCGGGGTGTTATCGAGGCGAGCGTCGAAGATGATGCTCCCGAGGTTCAGGAAGCGCTGGAGGCCGATCTCAAGGCGGGACTCGCCCGGGCTGTCGCCGGCCTTGCCGCCGCCAGGTCGCGGGAGGGGGTTGCGCTCTCCGCGGTTCTCAATGAGCAGCTTGATCGAATCGGCGCGTCGGCTGCGGCCGCAGAGGCCAACCCGGCGCGGCAGCCGGAGGCTGTCCGCGCCCGCCTGGCTGAGCAGGTCGCGCTTCTGCTTGATGCGTCCCAGGCTCTTGATGCCGCGCGTCTGCACCAGGAAGCGGCATTGCTCGCAGCCAAGGCGGATATTCGCGAGGAACTGGATCGTCTGATGGCCCATGTCGCGGCGGCTCGCGCCCTGCTTGTCGAGGGAGGGGCCTGCGGGCGCAAGCTCGATTTTCTCGCCCAGGAGTTCGGGCGCGAGGCGAACACCCTGTGCGCGAAGGCCAATGACGTGTCGCTCACGACGATTGGGCTTGATCTCAAGGCGACAATCGATCAGTTCCGTGAGCAGTCCCAGAACGTCGAGTAGGCTGATGGCTCCCGCTGATATTTCCCGCCGTGGTTTGATGCTCATTCTGTCGTCGCCGTCCGGTGCCGGCAAGACGACGCTGACCCGCACCCTGATCGAGCAGAAAGAGCTTGAGCTGCAATTGTCGATCTCCGTGACGACCCGTGCGCGGCGTCCGTCGGAGGTGGGCGACGTCCACTATCACTTCATCGAGAAAGACCAGTTCATATTCCGGCGCGATCGAGGCGACCTGCTCGAATGGGCCGAAGTTCATGGCAATTTCTACGGAACGCCGCGGCAACCGGTCGAAAAGGCCCTTTCCGAGGGACACGACATGGTGTTCGACATCGATTGGCAGGGGACCCAGCAGATCGTCGAGAAGATGCGCGACGATGTGGTGACGGTGTTCATCCTGCCGCCGTCCTTCGCCGAACTGCGCAATCGCCTGGACCGTCGCGCCGAGGATGCAGCGGATGTGATCGCCAAGCGTCTGGAAAACGCCCGCGCTGAAATTGAGCGGTGGGAAGCGTACGACTACGTCCTGATTAACGACGATCTCAATCAGGCCTTCAAGCAGCTTGTCGCTATTCTGACCGCTGAGCGCCTGAAGCGCCAGCGTCGCACGGGCCTGCCGGCCTATGTGGAAAGTCTGCTCGGTGAGCGTTGACCGGCTGAAGACAGGTCTACCCTAACAAAAAAGCGGAGGGTGCAAGCACCGCTCCGCTTTCTCTGGACTGTTTGCCCGGGCGCGTTTGACCTGGAAAGGCTGCGCCCGGACGATAACCCGATCAGAAGCTCGAGAACTTGTAGTTCAGACCAGCGCGAACCACGCCGAACTCCGTGTCCTTGCGATTGCTGCCCCCGAAGGCGGCTGCGTTGTACACGTAGGCGTTGTTGCCGCTCTTGCCGAGGTTCACATAGAGGCCCTCGATGCGGGCCGTGATGTTGTCGGTGAAGGCATATTCAACACCAGCGCCGAGCGTCCAGCCCGTGCGGGTGCTGTCGCCGTTCTTGGCGTACAGGCCGTTGTAGTAGTAGCCGTTGTTGTTTCCGCCGCCGTAGGCGAAACCACCGGTACCGTAGATCAACGCACGGTCAATGGCGAAGCCGAGACGTGCGCGCACGGTGCCGAACCAATCGACGCCGTTGCTCTGCGAACCGACGTAGCCGGTGCCGGCATAGAAGCCGCCGTTGTTGTTGTTCGACTTCATATCAGCGTACTGGATATCAGCTTCGACGCCCGCAACGAACTGACCGAACTGATAGTTGTAGCCGATCTGACCACCACCGACGAAGCCACCATCGCTGCCGCTGCTGCCGGTGCCGACGTAGCCGGAGCCCGGGACATAGACAACGTTGTTGTTGTTGTTATTCGTGTTCCAGCCGTAACCGGCGTTCACACCGACATAGAAGCCGGTCCAAGTGAATATCGGCACGATGGGCGCAATGGGGGCTATCGGGGCCACCGTGCGAGAGGGTAGATCGGCAGCGAGAGCCCCAGTTGCAAGCCCAGCGCTCGCTATGACCGCGGATGCCGCGACTGCTGCGAGAAAAGTGGCGCCTTTCATGATCAACTCCATTTATACCATAAGCGCATGGGTCAGGCTTTCCGCCCAATGCAAAGAAGATCAGCAGCTAAGATTTCCTACTGCTGATCCCAGATAAGCAATCCCGACCCTCTCAGAACTGCTTATGAGCTATCGTTATGTGCCAAAAGAAGGGCAAAAAGCGGCGAGGGGATGGCACGATCAGGAAAATCGGCCCACAGGATGCATCTGTTGCGAGTGATGCATTCAGGACACAATCAGATCCTGGCTGGTAGGTATTCAGTGCCGTTTCGGCGGGGTTTGCGCTGGTGTCTTACGGTTGGCACCGGTTGGCGGCGGATATTTGGTCGACGATTTATCGGCAGGAGCCCGCGTCATACTTGGCGGATCGCTCGCGGGAAAACTATCCTCAAGACTTTGATCCAGCTTGTCCTCAATGGCGCGAGTCGTTTCCTTGCGCTCCGTCCCCTTCCGGGGGGAGTCAGGGGTTGGTTGCTGACGCATCCGTTTCTCCCTTGAGTGTTAGCTTGCTTTTGCAACAGCGTCCTCTGGAAGGGCGGGCTTCCAAAGGACGAATGCATGCCCGGCATCACGATCAGCCGGACGGCGGTCATTCGGGCCTACCGTGTGCTGTGCGAGGCTTGGCCGCCCTTGCGACCTGCTTGTGCCGCCAGATCCGGGTTCTGCGAGAAGCTGCGCTTCTCATCCGGAACGCTGCGTCCTCCCTTGCGTCCTGCCTTGGCGGCAAGCTCGCGATTCTGGGAGAAGCTTCGCTTCTCGTTGGGCACGCTTTGTCCGCCTTTTGACGCAATTGCGCGCTGTTTCGCCTCGTCCATGGAGGCAAAGCCTCGGGTCGATGATTTCTCTTTTGGCATACGCCTCTCCTCAGCGTTGATCCCGGCGCTCGGCGACGTCGAGGGATAAACGCGCTGGAGTAGGTGAGGTTCCCGTCATGATTACGTTTGCTCGACTTCGTCGCATCTCGGAAGGCTGTTCCGACGAAAAGACGAGTACGATGCCCGCCTTAGGGTTTGTTTTCTCGTCTTTACAACTATAGGTATATTATTTCATGGCGCAGCTACCTCACGGCGATTCATTTGGACATGTGCGACGGGCCTGAGGCGTTGCGCGTTGGTCCCGCGATGATTCGATGGTCGGGCGGCGCAAGGATTCGCCCACAGAGCTTGGCAACGAAGGGCGCGAAGAAGAGTCGATGATCTCAAGGGCGCGGCCGCGGCGAGGGTAAGGCCTGGCTCTTAGAAAATGTTTTTGGGCCTTGTCAGCTGCCTTTTCCGGCCAAATCCAAGGCGGCTAATGAACTATCCGGCCGTAAGCATCGCGATTTGGGATGAGATATCCACAAGGCCGCTTGACAGCGGACGGGGCCCCCATTAATCACCCCTTCACACCGCAGCGAGCTGCTGGCTTGCCACGGGGGTGTAGCTCAGTTGGTTAGAGCGCCGGCCTGTCACGCCGGAGGTCGCGGGTTCGAGCCCCGTCACTCCCGCCATTGATTTCAATGGCTTAGCCAGATGTGATGCAAGTTCGATCGAACTTTGACCGCTGGTGCCGTTAAATTCCCTTCGTCATTTTCTTCATCGTGACCGGCAACATCCTTTGATGTGTCTAGTCAGCTGCGCGATGTTCTGCTGACCGAGCGACATGAAGGTCATGCCTAAAAATCAGCCTCCTTCGTGGGCCCTCATCGCATGGTGTCGGGAGACTGGAGCAGACGCATGAACAGCATCAATGTCATCGCGCCGTACAAACATCTCGGGATGTGGGTGTTCGATGACCCCGAGGTCGGTTTGAAGCATGAGCCGTTTGTAGCTGGCGCCGATCGTATGATCGACTTTGCAACGGCGAGCATCCCGGACGCAGCGCGTGGCTTTGTCATGGTCTTTTCCGCAGTCGCTTTCCCCGGTCATCAATTTACGTTGGAGTGGCGCCGGGCTGAGGGCGACGGAAACGTCTACTACAGTCAGGAGTTCCAGCAGGAGGGATGGCTTTGCCCGGCCCTGCTGCGTTATTTCGTCAGCCCCCCGGCCAGGATCCATGTCCAGATCAAAGAGCGGGAGCGGACCGCACGTTCGCGCAGCTTGCTTGGTCGTTGGGCCGAGCGCTGGCTTTCTTGAGGTGTTCCCGCCCGATGTGGCCTTGGGGGCGAATGCCCTCCAGTCATGGAGGGCATTGGCTCATGACGCGATGCGCGTGGGCTGCATGTCCTCGACGAGCGGCAGGCGGCGACGGCAACGCTCGATCAGCTGCTGACCGGCGGACCCTATGATTTCGCCGAGGGCGTGGAAATCGTTGGTGCGAGGGGAACTGCGTCGCCAGGCAAGCCCGATCGTGCGTAATGGAACCGGGTCCCTGAAACGCGACAGGCTTACGCGGCTCTCCTCGGCCACCTCGACGGCTGCCGCCATCTCGGGCAGGAGCGTCACGCCATAGCCGTTGGCAATCAGTTGCACCAGCGTCGAGAGATTGCTGGCGCCATTTTGCTGGCGGACAAGCGCTGGTGGCACGTTGCAATAACTGAGAACCTGTTCGCGCAGGCCGTGGCCGTCTTCCAGAAGGACAAGCTGGTCCGCGGCCACCAGGCTCGGTGTAAGCATGTGCGATGGCGGGTTGCCGTGGTTCTGTGTCGGCGTGACGTAGAGCAGGTGCTCGTCGAACAGCGGCAGGGTCTCAACGTCGGGATGTTCGAGCGGGAGGGAGACGAGGATCGCGTCGATCCGGCCTGAGATCAATTCGCCCACGAGGGCGCCCGTCATCGTTTCACGCAGCGTCAGTTCCAATGCCGGGAAGCCTGCCTTGATCTGGGGCAGGGTATCGGGAATGAGGTACCGGGCGATTGAGGGCTCGGCGCCAAGAACGAAGGGGCCCGACAGCGGGCCGCTTGTCCGCCGGGTGAACTCAGTGAGATCAAGCACGGTCGCCAGAATATCGCGAGCACGCCGTGCGACCTCATGGCCGACCTCCGTCAATTGAACGTCGCCGCGCCGGCGTTCGATCAGAGGGGTCCCCAGCAAGGTTTCCAGCTCACGCATCTGCATCGAGAGCGCTGGCTGCGTCACCGAGCATTCCTCGGCGGCGCGTCCAAAATGCCGATGCCGAGAAAGAGCTTCGAAATAACGAAGGTGTCTAAATGTGATCATCATGGAAATTCATTTCTTCTCTAAGAATAAAAAATAATATATAGTTCTATAGTAAAATATTAAATTATTCCAAGTCTTCGCCAGAGAGGAAATTTATTTTCTATTATTGGGCGCATCTGGCTCTCCAGAAAACGGGTGGCTTCATCATCATCCGTGAGGGCGTTTCCTTCGCGTTGCGGGCGTCGGTCCAGCAACTTGAAGATGTTCAGAGCATGCCGGGTGATGTTGGATATATCTTCATGGCAACCGTCGAAGACGGCGCTCAAGGCAAGCAGGTCGAAGTCGTCGACGGGCAACCCGCTGCCCAGGACCGGCGAAGCGATGGAATGATAGACACGCCCAATTTTCAATCGCTCCGTTATCCATCGGTTGAAGCGCTGTGAAGGGGCGGGATCGATCGGGATGCCAGGCGTCAGCGCGAAGACCTGATGGGATTGGATGAGCAGCGCCAGGCAATCGAGCAACGTGCCGAGGCTCTCGTTGCGGAAAGCGGGCAGGGCGCGCAGCTCCTCGATCGTTGCAGGCTTCTGCGCGACGAGATCCGCGACGGGCTTGTAAAGTTCCTCCTTTCCGGTCAGTTCTCCGAGGGGACCCTGGAAGGTGAATTTGAACTCTTCGCGCGGCCGCACGCCGACAAAGCGAACACGTTCAAGAAGCTCGCGGTGTTCCGCCTTGGTGAGCGGCGTCAGACCCCGGGAGAATATGTCCCGGCGGAAGCGCTTGTTGGCGGCGTAGTCGCGTATCGTCTCCCTGAGCCCCACATCATGGGCGCTTGCCACCATCTCATGAAGGGCTTGAGGTACGGCATATTGATCGAGGTTCTCCGCGATCGTCGCGGAGCCGACATAGCCCAGCTTGGCCTCGTCAAGCATCGTGGCGACTGTGGCGAAGGGCATGATTTCCCAGTCCGCCCCGAAGTACTCGTGCGCGAGATAGGTTTTGTCCTGCTTCAGCAGATGGTCGAGATGAGCGGCAGCCGGCGGGTTGGCTGTGAAATAGGCGGCGCCTCCGTTGCGCAATTGTGTCAACTGGTCGAGCGCAAGGCCGACCTGTGTGTCGGAGTGGCCGGGGTTGCGCTGGCGCGTGTCACACATGAACTGACGCATGGGCAAGAGGGAGGCCCATCCCGGCTGGCAATTGTAGGAGATATAGACAAGCCCCTCTGGCCGAAGACGTTGCCGGATGATCGACAGGATAGCTTCACGGGCATCCGGTGAAACCCAGCTCCAGATGCCATGAAGGGAGACGATATCGGCCGGTTCCCGCTGCCCGGCGACCGCCTGTTCCTGAAAACTCGCCTCGATGACCTCGATATTCGAGAGTTCGGCACTGGCAATCAGGCGCGAGGCGTGGGCGACATGCGCGGGGTTGAAGTCGTAGCCCTCGAAGTCGATCTGCGGGTTCGCCGCGGCGAGCAAGGCAAGACCGAAGCCTTGTCCACATCCCAGTTCGACAACGCGCCGTGGGGCGAAAGCTCCGCCGGGTGAGCGGCCAGATACCAAGGCAGCAAACGCCAGATGTGCGGGTGCCATTTCTCTATAGAAATGCGCAGTGTAACCGACATCGGTTACGTAACCTCGGGTCCAGTGCATGTGCTGAAAGCTCCACGCTTGAAATTAGATATTGAAATCAAATTCAACCAATGCGTGTAAATCATCAGAAATCGATGACTGTGGCAAGCTTACACCCGCAGATTTTCCCCTTCCCCTGGCCTCTCTCGGCTCGCATTGAGCGCAGGAATGATTGCACAGTCTGTAAGTGTTTACGAATCATAAACTAAGTTATGGACGCGCGTCGCAGGTTGGCGCTGTCGCGGCCACAGTCGCGTTGACCATCAAGGTCCTGCCGATCAGCATCAGGCCACTTCCTGCGCATTCGGGAGCGTCAGTCGATCGGTCTGCTCATGTCCCGGCCCATGTTGCAAGGCCGGCAGCGCGGCCTACATGGACACGCGCTGTTGAGGTCGGGAAACGACTTTTCCGGGACAGGAGGCGGCGACTATGCTAGGCGACCCGTGGGCCTGTTGCGATTGGCGCGGGCTGAGATCGAAGCTTGGGACGGCCACCTATTCATGACCGACATTTTCCGTGAGATCGAAGACGATCTGAAGCGCGACAGATATCTCAAACTGTGGGGGCGCTTTGGCCCGCTGCTGGTGGTTCTGGCCGTTCTCATCGCGCTCGCGGCCGGCGGGTGGAGCTTCTGGCGATATCGCCAGGTGGAGACGGCGAAGGCGGCCGGCAACCAGTTCGAGCAGGCGATCGATCTGTCGCGCGACGACAAGGACGCGGAATCGGAGGCGGTTCTGCAGGAGCTCGCAAAGACCGCTCCCCCCGGCTACCGTGATCTTGCCCGTTTTCGCCTCGCGGCCGAGATCGGTCGACGGGACGCGACCGCCGGCGCCAGCGCCTTCGATGCACTGTCCAGCGATGCGAGCGTGCCCGCGACGATGCAGCAGCTCGCGACGCTGCGAGCGGCGATGCTGCGGCTCAATGCTGGTGACACGGCGGCAATCGAGGCAAAGCTGACCCCGCTTGCCGCCCCCGGCCAAGCCTGGCGGAATTCGGCCCGCGAACTCCTCGGCCTCGCTGCGCTGAAGGCGGGCAATTATGAGGCCGCCGGGCGTTGGCTCGATCAGATCGCCGCCGATGCCGAAGCGCCACCCGCGTTGCGCCAGCGTGCCGAAATCTATCTTGCGCTCGTGCAAGGCGGTCCCGTCACCGTCAAGTAGCCAACACAGAGCCTTCTCTCCGCTTCATTATTCGTTTTTGTCAGTCGAGATCATGGTCGCCACAGTCGCAATCGTCGGTCGTCCCAATGTGGGCAAGTCGACCCTTTTCAACCGGCTTGTCGGCAAGAAGCTCGCGCTCGTCGACGATCGTCCGGGCGTCACCCGTGATCGCCGCGAGGGCGAGGCGCATCTTGGCGACCTGACCTTCACCGTCGTCGATACCGCGGGGCTTGAGGAGGCTGATGCCGACAGCCTGACCGGTCGCATGCGCGCCCAGACCGAAGCGGCCGTGATGGCGTCCGACGTCATTCTTTTCGTGATCGATGTCCGCACCGGCATCACGCCCACGGATCGGCAGTTCGCCGATCTCGTCCGCAAGTCCGGCAAGCCCGTGGTGCTCCTTGCCAACAAGGCCGAGGGGCGCAGCGGCGTCGAAGCCTCCTACGAGGCCTTCACGCTCGGCCTCGGTGATCCCGTGCCGATCTCGGCCGAGCATGGCGAAGGCACGAGCGATCTCTATGACGCGCTCGCGGCCCATCTTCCCGCCCCCGAGGACGAGGAGGACGAGGACGAGGCATCGCGGTCCATCCGCATCGCCATCGTCGGCCGTCCCAATGCCGGCAAGTCCACGCTCATCAACCGTATGGTCGGTGAGGACCGTCTGCTCACGGGTCCCGAAGCCGGCATTACGCGTGATTCCATTTCTCTCGACTGGGAGTGGCGTGACCGCCCCATCAAGCTGTTCGACACGGCGGGGCTGCGCAAGCGCGCCCGCATCGATGACAAGCTCGAGAAGCTTTCCGTCGCCGACGGCTTACGCGCCGCGCGGTTCGCGGAGGTCGTCGTCGTGCTGCTCGACGCCACCATTCCCTTCGAGAAGCAGGATCTCACCATCGTCGACCTCATCGAGCGGGAGGGGCGGGCGCTGGTCATCGGGCTCAACAAGTGGGATCTGGTCGCGGATCAACCGGGCTTGCTGAAGACGCTGAAGGAAGAGGCCGCACGGCTTCTGTCCCAGGTGAAGGGCGTGACGATCGTCCCGCTCTCCGGACTTGCCGGGCGCGGCATCGACCAGCTTATGGAAGCGGTCGTGGCGGCGCACGAGGTCTGGAACAGCCGTATCGCGACGGCGCAGCTCAACAAGTGGCTGGCTGAAGTGGTTGCGGCGCATCCGCCGCCGGCCGTTTCCGGCCGCCGCATCAAGATCCGCTACATGACGCAAGTGAAGAGCCGTCCGCCGCATTTCGCGGTATTCGGCAACCAGCTTGCGGCACTGCCGGCCTCCTATTCACGCTACCTTGTCAATGGCTTGCGCGAGAGTTTTGATCTGCCGGGTACGCCGATCCGGCTATCGATGCGCCAGGGCAACAACCCTTATGCCGAACATGGCAAGCCGTCCGGACGCATCTACAAGCGCCGGAGCTAGGGGCCCATCGCTATTCAGAACGGCATGGTTTCGGGTCCCGGACAGCGGCTTCGCCGTTGCCGGGATGACGCCGGGTGTCCCGGCCGAAGCACTCAATGCGGGCTGATCCTGGAGCGTAATCCCCAGTTTGGATGACCGGTCCGTTGCGGCTCTCAGTCCGGCATGCGCGGTGTGAGCACCCGGCCTTGAGGAAAATCAAAAATCTTGCCGGTCTCAGTCCATGCGGGTGACGCCAGCTCCACGAGATGCGGTGCCAGATCCTCCGGCGTCTTGAGCGTCTCCGGATCCTCTCCGGGCATGGCAGCACGGCGCATGGCGGTACGCAGCGGTCCGGGATTGACCAGCATGACCCGCAGGGGCGTTTTTTCCGTCTCCGCCGCATAGCTGCGCGCCATGGCCTCGACCGCCGCCTTGGAGGTGGCATAGGCGCCCCAGAAGGCACGGCAGGAATGGGCGGCGCCCGACGACAGGAAGATGGCGCGGCCCGCGTCGGAGGCGCGCAGCAGCGGGTCGAGCGATCGGATCAGCCGCCAGTTGGCAGTGACGTTGATCGTCATGACATTATCCCACACCTTCGGCTCCACATGGCCAAGAGGCGAGAGCACGCCAAGAACACCGGCGTTCGCCAGCAGGATGTCCAGTTTCCCCCACCGCTCGTGAATGGCAGCGCCGAGGCGGTCCAACCCCTCAAAGTCGTTGAGGTCGATGGGGACGAGAGTGGCGCTCCCGCCCGCAGCGCGGATCTCGTCATCGAGTTCCTCAAGAGCGCCGACCGTGCGGGCCAGCGCCACCACATGGGCACCGGCACGGGCATAGGCCAAAGCAGCGGCGCGGCCGATGCCGCGCGATGCGCCGGTGACCAGCGCGATGCGATCCTCAAGGGGACGGGACATGGGCATTCCGTTCTAGAGCAATTTCACACGGGCTTATGTAGCGGCTCCGTGTCCGGAATTGCGTAAAAACAAAGAGATAGAGCTTTTCCGGCGAACCGGATCTCGCCGGAAAAGCGCTGGACGCCGTTCAGCCGGCTTCGGCAAGGAGCGACAACTGCGACGTGCGCTCCCCCATGAGGTCCGTCAGCGTAGTCGGATAATCACCGGTGAAATAGTGATCGGTGAACTGCGGCTGGGCCGGATTGCGCCCATCCTTCTCCCCGAGCGCCCGGTAAAGCCCATCGACGGATACGAAAGCCAGGCTGTCGACGCCGGTGAACTCCCGCATCTCCTCCAGGCTCATGCGGGCCGCGAGCAGCTTCTCCCGGTCGGGCATGTCGATGCCGTAGTAGTCGGGATACATGATCGGCGGCGAGGCGATGCGGAAATGCACTTCCGTGGCGCCGGCATCACGCATCATCTGCACGATCTTGACCGATGTCGTGCCGCGCACGATCGAATCGTCGATCAGCACGATGCGCTTGCCTTCGACAAGGGCACGGTTGGCCGAATGCTTCAGGCGCACGCCGAGCGCGCGGATGGCCTGGGTCGGCTCGATGAAGGTGCGGCCGACATAGTGATTGCGGATGATGCCGAGCTCGTAGGGAAGGCCTGCGGCCTGGGCGAAGCCGAGTGCCGCCGGCACACCGGAATCGGGAACGGGCACCACGATATCGGCCTCGACGGGGGCTTCCTGCGCCAGCGTCGCGCCGATCGCCTTGCGCACGGCATAGACCGAGCGGCCATTCACCACCGAATCCGGCCGGGAAAAATACACGTATTCGAAGATGCAAGGCCGGGCCGGCTGGGCCGGGAAGGGCCGATGGCTCTCGATGCCGGTCTCCGAAATGACCACGACCTCACCGTTTTCGACATCGCGGACGAAGCGGGCGCCGATAATATCGAGCGCGCAGGTCTCGGAGGCGAGAATGTAGTGGCCGTCGAGTTCGCCAAGCACGAGCGGGCGGATCCCGAGCGGGTCACGCGCGCCGATGAGCTTCTTGTTGGTCAGGCTGACGATGGCATAGCCACCCTCGATCTGGCGCAACGCGTCGATGAAACGCTCCAGGAAGCGCGTGCGGCGCGAGCGGGCCACCAAGTGGAGGATCGCTTCCGTGTCGGAGGTCGACTGGCAGATCGCGCCTTCGGCGACTAGCCGTCGCCGCAGCGTGAGGCCATTGGTGAGATTGCCGTTATGCGCGACAGCGAAACCGCCGCTCGCGAGTTCCGCGAACAAGGGCTGCACGTTCCGCAAAATCGTTGCGCCGGTGGTCGAATAGCGCGTGTGACCGATGGCTATATGGCCTTGGAGCCGATCGATCGTGGCGGGATCGGAGAAATTGTCCCCGACGAGGCCGAGATGCCGCTCCGACTGGAAGCGGGTGCCATCGAAGGACACGATGCCAGCGGCCTCCTGGCCGCGGTGCTGCAGCGCATGCATGCCGAGCGCGGTGATTGCAGCGGCATCGGGGTGGCCATAAATGCCGAATACCCCGCATTCCTCATGCAGGGTATCAGCTTCGGAATCGAAATCGTCGAATCCGCGGCTATCTTCCATCATCTAGTCTCCCGCCGGTAACCGAACGCGACCGCAACCGCGGTTTACCGGGACGCACCTGTAGCACCAGTGGCACCGTTTCTAACCGGAGCCTCGCTGCGGCGTTGCGGCGCAGGCTGCCCATTGGCAGGCGCCTGCGGTGATGTCTCGGGTTCGGCCGGGACATCGGAATCCCCATCCGGGCTCGGACGGCGCAACTTCTGCAAGATGGTGCTTTCAGGGTCATCCGGCAACATCGCGACCAGACGATCACCCGTCGATTGCAGAAGAGGCCGCGTCCTGGCCTGCTGCACCCAGTCAGGTTGCATGTCTGGCTTCACGAGCCAATTGAAGAACAGAAAGCCGACGACGCAAATCAGAAAGCCGCGAGCCGCGCCGAAAATGAAGCCCAGCGAGCGATCCACGGCGCCGATGCGGGAATCCAGCACCAGGTCGGACAACTGAACCGTGATGAAGGACACGATGATCAGCGTGACAAGAAACACCGCCGCTATGGCAACGACCAGTGCGATCGTCGGATTCGCGATATGCGGCTTCACATAGGGAAGCACCTGCGCGTGCAGGAAGAGGGCAGCGACGGCGGCGGCGACCCAAGAGGCGATGGCGAGGACCTCGCGGGTGAAGCCTCTCACTGCTGCCAAAAGGGCGGACAGCAGCACGACGCCGATAACGATAAGGTCAAGAAGTGCGACGGGCATGATCGAGCCTGGAAACCGCGAATCGGGGCGGGTGTACGGGGGCGTAACGTACTAGCAGGTTGGTATAGCTCGCGTTACGGCGGTCGTCACCTCTCGCAAAGCTCTGTCCAATAAAACTTGTTAACCTTTGGAAAGACGCTGATCGCGCCGGTCGCGTGATCCGCCGGCCGCAATGCGCGCCACGAGATCGACGATATGACCTGCGGGCGTGACGGCAAGCGGCGCCTTCTCGCCCTGGTCGCGGGCTGGCGGCGGGGCCACAGCGCGATGAAATCCGAGCTTTGCGGCCTCCTTGAGGCGCGCCTGGGCCTGAGATACCGGCCGCACAGCACCGGACAGGCCGATTTCGCCGAAATGGACCGTATCCGGCGGCAGGGCGACGCCCGCGAGCGAGGAGACGAGCGCGGCAGCCGCCGCGAGATCGGCCGCGGGCTCGGTGATCTTCAGGCCGCCGGCGACATTGAGATAGACGTCGTGCTGGCCGAGCTTCAGCCCGCCGTGGGCTTCCAGCACCGCCAGCACCATGGACAACCGGCTCGGGTCCCAGCCGATGACAGCGCGGCGGGGGGTGCCGAGGCTCGATGGCGCGACCAGCGCCTGGATTTCGACGAGCAGGGGCCGTGTGCCTTCCATCCCGGCGAAGACCGCGGTGCCGGCCGCCGAAAGATCCCGCCCGGACAGAAACAGGGCAGAGGGGTTCGACACCTCGGCGAGGCCGCGCCCGGTCATCTCGAACACGCCGATCTCGTCGGTCGGGCCGAAGCGATTTTTGACTGCGCGCAGGATGCGGAAGTGGTAGCCGCTGTCGCCCTCGAAGGAAACGACGGCATCGACCATGTGCTCGACGACGCGGGGACCCGCGATCTGGCCGTCCTTGGTGACGTGGCCGACCAGGATGACCGTGGTGCCGGAGGTCTTGGCAAAGCGGATGAGCGCCTGAGCGCTGCCGCGGACCTGCGTCACGGTGCCGGGCGCCGCCTCGACGCTCGACGTCCACATGGTCTGGATCGAATCGATGATGGCGAGGCGGGGCACGGTGCCATGCGACAGGGTGGCGATGATGTCCTCGACATGGGTCTCGGCCGCGAGCTCGACAGGCGCGTCGTTGAGGCCGAGCCGCTCCGCGCGCAGGCGCACCTGCGCGACCGCCTCTTCGCCGGAGATATAGGCGACGCGGTGGCCGGAACGGGCCATGACGGCCCCTGCCTGGGTCAACAGCGTGGATTTGCCGATACCGGGATCGCCGCCGATGAGAATGACCGAGCCGGGCACGAAGCCCCCGCCGGTGACACGATCGAGCTCGCCGATTCCGGAAGGCACGCGCGGCGCGTCCATGCTGGAGCCCTGCAGGCCCTCCAGCGGAAAGATGCGACCCTTGCCGCGCGCCGCCGCCCGGCTTGCGCCTGGAACGGGAACGGGCGGGCCGGAGGCCTCCTGCGCCAGTGTGTTCCAGCCGCCGCAAGCGTCGCATTTGCCCTGCCAGCGGTTGTAGACCGCGCCACAGCTTTGGCAGATGTAGCTGACAGACCCACGCGCCACTAGTTTTCCAGTCCCTTGTAACTGCGCGCGAACCGATGGCCGAGACTGGTCAGGATTTCGTAGCCGATGGTGCCGGCGCGCGTTCCGACTTCATCGATGCTGATGCCGTCCCCGATGAAGGTGGCGTAGTCGCCTCGCTTCACCGCATCCTCGGCGAGGGCCGAGATATCGAGCGTAACGAGATCCATGGAGATCCGGCCGGCGATCGGGCAGCGCACGCCGCCGACGACAGCGTCTCCGCCGGGCTTCAGATTGGTGCCGCTCAGGCTGCGCAGGAAGCCATCGGCATAGCCGAGGCTCACCGTGGCAATCCGCCTGCGTCCCTCGGCGGTCCAATGGCCGCTGTAACCGACGGTTTCAGCGTCCGGCACAGTCCGGATCTGGATGATCCTGGCCGCGAGCCGGACGACCGGCGCCATGGGATTGTCGCGACCCGGGCGGGGATTGCCGCCATAGAGCGCGTAGCCCGGGCGCAGCAGATCGAAATGCGGCGGTTCCGGCAGATAGATTCCGGATGAATTGCAGAGGGAGGCGGGAACGCCCGGAAACAGCGCGCGCGCTGCCTGGAACGCCTTGATCTGCTTGGCGTTGACGGGCAGGGCCGGAACTTCGGCGGACACCAGATGGCTCATCACGAGGGACGGCGTGAAGGCCTCCATCAGCGAGGTCTCGCTAACGAGCTTCGCCGCGCTGTCCAGCCTGAGGCCCAGCCTGTTCATGCCCGTATCGATGTGGACGGCCGCCGCCAGTTTGCTCCCGACGCCGGCGCAATAGGCGCCCCATTCCTCGATTTCCTCGCGCGAGCCAAGGACCGGTCGCGCATTGATCGCGGCGAGATGGGCGGCGGTTCCCGGCAGGAGGCCGTTGAGCACGTAAAGCGTCGCGGTGCTGTTGACGGCCCGGAAGCGCTCGGCCTCGCTCAGATGGGCGACGAAGAATGTCGTGCAGCCCGCATCCGAGAGCGCGCGTGCCGCCTGCTCCAGCCCGATGCCGTAAGCATCGGCTTTGATGACCGCGGCGCATTCCGCGTCCGGGGCCTCTCCGGCGAGCGTGCGCCAATTCTTCACCAGGGCCTTGAGGTCGATGGTCAGCAGGGCGCCGGCGTCTGCTTCGCGGACACCGGCAAAGGAAGCGTTGGAGAGAGTGGAAGTGGTCACAATGAGGGGAACCTCATCTCAACGGGCGATGGCGCGATGTGCCCATCGTTCAGTATTGCTCAGGCAGGTGGTCTTCCTGCGCCAGATTGCCGAAGCGGGTCACATCCGCCTGGAACGAGAGCTGGACGGTGCCGGTCGGCCCGTGGCGCTGCTTGCCGATGATCACTTCAGCCTTGCCGTGGGCCTGGTCCATCTCGGCCTGCCACTTGAAGTGCTCCTCGGTGCCCATCTTGGGCTCCTTGTTCTTCAGATAATACTCGTCACGATAGACGAACATGACCACGTCGGCATCCTGCTCGATCGAGCCCGATTCGCGCAGGTCAGATAGCTGTGGCCGCTTGTCGTCCCGGTTTTCCACCTGGCGCGAGAGCTGGGATAGGGCCACGATCGGCACGGCCAGCTCCTTGGCCAGGGCCTTCATGCCCGTGGTGATCTCGGTGAGCTCCTGCACGCGGTTCTCGCCCTTCTTGGATGAGCCGGAGAGGAGCTGCAGATAGTCCACCACGAGGAGATCGAGGCCGCGCTGGCGTTTCAGACGGCGCGCGCGGGCGGCGAGCTGGGCGATCGACAGGCCACCCGTCTGGTCGATGTAGAACGGAATGGTCTGCATCTCGCGTGCGACATCGCTGATCTTGTAGAACTCGTCCTCGCGGATGTCGCCGCGGCGGATCTTGTAGGAAGGAATGCCCGCCTGCTCGGCAATGATACGATTGGCGAGCTGTTCGGACGACATTTCCAGCGAGAAGAAGCCGACGATGCCGCCATTCATGGTCTTCATCGCACCGTCGGGCTGCTTTTCGCCGCGATAGGCCTTGGCGATGTTGAAGGCGATGTTGGTGGCGAGCGAAGTCTTGCCCATGGCCGGGCGGCCGGCGAGGATGACGAGATCCGACGCCTGCAGGCCACCCATCATCCGGTCGAGGTCGTGGAGCCCGGTGGCGAGGCCGGAGAGCTTGCCCTCGCGCTTGTAGGCCGCGGCCGCCACATCGACGGCGGCAGTCAGCGCCGTCGCGAAATTCTGGAACCCACCGTCGTAGCGGCCGGTCTCGGCCAGTTCATATAGGCGTCGCTCGGCTTCCTCGATCTGGTCGCGTGGCGGGACGTCCACGGCCGAATCATAGGCCTCGTTGACCATGTCCTCGCCGATCTCGATCAGGCGGCGGCGGACGGCGAGGTCGTGGATGGTCCGGCCGTAGTCCTCGGCGTTGATGATGGTGGTGGCTTCGGCCGCGAGTCGCGCCAGATATTGCGGAATGGTGACGCCGCCGAGATCCTGATCGCCGAGGAAGGTCTTGAGGGTGATCGGCGTCGCGATCTTGCCGGCCTTGATGAGGCTGGTCGCGACTTCGTAGATGCGCCGGTGCACCTCCTCCTGGAAGTGCTCTGCCTCCAGGAAGTCGGAGACGCGGAAATAGGCGTCATTGTTGACGAGAACGGCCCCAAGGAGCGCCTGCTCGGCATCGATATTATGCGGCGCGAGGCGGAATTGTGCCTCATTCGCCGTCTCAAGCCGCGCTACCAGACTATTCACCGCCACCGTACCGCCCTAACTCGTGAGTCGCTCGGGCCACTCTAGCACGGACGAGGGGTGGGCCTACGCGGCGGCTGGGGGAGTCCCGCAACTCACTCGATTCACAAGCAGCTGACAAATATTGTCCACTGTTGCCCGATTGCCCGTTGACGGCTCCGCTCGCGGAGCGGCGTGCAGGTCTCCGTCGGGATAAAGGGCCCAGCGCGGCGGATTCCGCGCTGGAACCGGGCGCGAGGTCATTCGCCCGCGAGGCGCAGGTCGTGGGGCTTGCCTTCCCGTGCACGCAGTGCCGTCTCCCGGCGTGCGATATAGTCTCGGGTCAGTGGCACGCTGTCCTGCTGCCTGGCGAGCTGGATCTGGAATATCATCATGCCGTCGTGACGGAAGGACATCTCGGAAGCGGCGAGATAGAAATCCCACATGCGCACGAATCGCTCGTCATAGAGAGCGAGAACCTCCTCCCGATGGGCATGGAAACGCTGACGCCAGGCCTTCAGTGTCTCCGCGTAATGCAGGCGCAGGATCTCGATATCCGTGACGATGAGGCCGGCCTTCTCGATATGCGGCAGGACCTCCGAGAGGGCCGGGATATAGCCGCCCGGGAAAATATACTTGTCGATCCAGGAGTTCGTGCTGCCCGGCGGTCCCATCCGTCCGATCGAGTGGATCACGGCCACGCCATCGTCGGCCAGGCGATCTCTGAGCGTCTCGAAATAGGTCCTGTAGTAGGGCACGCCGACATGCTCGAACATGCCGACGGAGATGATGCGATCGAAAGTCTCCGTCAGGGAGCGATAGTCCTGCAGGCGAAATTCCACCTGGTTGCCAAGCCCGCCTTCGGTGGCGCGGTTGCGCGCGACGCCCAACTGTTCCTGCGAAAGCGTCACGCCGGTCACCTTGGCGCCGCAACGCTCGGCGAGATAAAGCGCAAGTCCGCCCCAGCCCGAGCCGATATCGAGGACTTTCTGGCCTGGCTCCACAAGGAGCTTGGCCGCCAGATGCCGCTTCTTGGCCAACTGGGCATCGTCGAGCGAATAGCCCGGTTCCTCGAAATAGGCGCAGGAATATTGCCTGTCGGAATCGAGGAACAGCGCATAGAGCCGGCCATCGAGATCATAGTGATGGGCGACATTGCGCTGGGACCGCGACGCGATATTGCGCTGGGTCAGCCCGCGTCGCAGCCGGCGCCAGCCGCGGAGCAGCCTGATGGGCAAATTCTCGCCATGGTCGCGGAGATTGATCATCCCTAGGGCGAGCAGATCGGCGATATCGCCGCGCTCGATCACAAGGCGGCCGTTCATGTAGAGTTCGCCGAGTGCCGTATCGGGATCGAGAAGAAGGTGGATGGCGGCCCACCGATCGGTCAGGCGGATGTGGACGGGATCTCCTGTCCCATCGCCGAGGACCAGGGGCGGCCCGTCTGTGACGGCGAGCGTCAGCGCCCCTCGCTGAATGAGCCGACCAAGCACAAATCGAAGTAATGCTTCCATTACCTGCCTCGTCGTACCAAGGCGCCGCTGCCGCGGCCGCCGTGATCAGATAAGGATAAGCTAAGAAGCAACGCCAAAAAGCGCAACGGGTGCCAGCGGACTGGCACCCTCTACCTCAGCGCATGCCAAGCGCCTGTGTAGGATAACGAATTACTTACTCGTCGTCGCCTGCGGCTTCGGCGAGGGCAGCGCCCACTTCGAGGCCGAGGTCATCAAGGTTGGTCTCCTCACGGGTCGAGACGCTCTCGCCACGGGCCTGGCGCTCGGCTTCCTCCGGGCTACGGGCGACGTTGACGGTCACGGTGACCTCGACTTCCGGGTGCAGCGCAACCGGAACGCTGTGCAGGCCGAGCGACTTGATCGGTGTGTGCAGCACGATCTGCTGGCGGCTGACGCTGAAGCCACCGGCGGTGAGCGCCTCGGCGATGTCGCGCGGCGACACGGAGCCGTAGAGCACGCCGGACTCGCCGGCCTGGCGGACGATGAGCACGCTCTCACCATCGAGTTTCGCGCCGACGGCTTCCGCCTCGGTCTTCAGCTCGAGGTTGCGGGCCTCGAGCTGGGCGCGCTGCGATTCGAAGCGCGACGCATTGGCCTTGGTGGCGCGCAGAGCCTTGCCCTGAGGCAGGAGGTAGTTGCGGGCATAGCCGTCGCGGACGCGAACGGTCTGGCCCATCTGGCCGAGCTTGGCGACGCGCTCGAGCAAAATAACTTCCATGTCAGTCTCCTTGTAGAACGTTTGAATGCTTTGGATCGAACGAAACGGGACTTAACGGGGCGAGCCCGCGATACCTGCTCGGCGCGCCCGCAGTCCCATGAGCGTGTCGATGATTCCGAAAAGCGCCAGGACTGGCAGGATCCACACGAGGAAGATCACCAGAATGGCGTAGGTGAGGCCGAGGATGAACGGGCGTCCCGGCTTGCCGCGCGTGAGCGCATGCAGCGTCGCCAGTCCCTGCAGCGCATAGGCGCATATCAAGGAGCCGGCGAGGGCCGCGGCGATGAGGCCGATGAAGCCGCTGCCGACCACCGCGAGCACGGCGGCGACGACGAATGCCGGAAGCATCGAGCGCGGCATCGCGGTATCGGCGATAGCGGGCCATGGACGCGGCAGGCGCTGCGATATCGAGACGGTCTTCGCCGCGAGCCACAGGTTCAGGGCCAGCATGAGGACGAAGGAGGCGGCGGCCAGCGGCGGAACCGCCGTGATAATGGCGTCGACCAGGTCGTCGACCGCTATTCCCGAGGGCAGGCCGAGCGCGTCGGGTGAGGGGGCTGGTTGTCCGCCGGGCGCGCTCTCCATGGTGAGGAACGCGCGGATGGCACGGCCCATGGTCGCTTCAAAATCGGCGTAGCTCCCGCCTATCCCCCAGGCGCCTGCGAATGTGACGCCGGCGGCGATGCCTGCGGCCCAGGCGAGTACCCGCCCGATGGGATACCAGAGCGGGCCGTTCTCGCCAGGACGGGCGAGCAGCGTGAGATAACCCAGCCACCAGGCTGGCAGGCCGATGCCGATGGCATAGGCGAGGCCGCTCATTGGGGCGAAGATGACGGCAAGGCTCGCGGCGCCCGTGGCGACGGCAACAAGGCCGGCCCGGTGATTCCAGCCGAGCGCTGCAACGAGAATGGGTAAGGGAGCGATATAGGACAGCAGCAACGCCAGCACGGATCCAGAGATCACGACCGCGAAGAGCAACGCCGATACGATGCCGGCGCCAATGCCGACCAGGAAGGGTATGGCCATCGTCTGCTGTCCCGCTGCGTCCTGCAGGGTTAGGGAAGGATCAAAGTCCAACCCAACTGATTGTTCCCGGACAAGTCTGTTCGGGGCAATGTTTCACGACAAAGCCGGAGCAGGGAACCTCGAGAATCTCTTTGGAGAAACCTCGGCTCCGCACCTCCGGCGGGCAGTCCACGGTCATGGCGTTTGTGACGCCATGACCGGCAGAAACGGATCTTACTTGATCACGTAAGGCAGAAGGCCGAGGAAGCGGGCGCGCTTGATGGCCTGGGCCAGTTCGCGCTGCTTTTTCGCCGAAACGGCGGTGATGCGCGAAGGCACGATCTTGCCGCGCTCGGAGATGTAGCGCGAGAGCAGGCGCGTGTCCTTGTAGTCGATCTTCGGCGCATTAACGCCCGAGAACGGGCAGGTCTTGCGGCGGCGGAAGAACGGACGGCGGGGAGAAGATGTCGTGCTCATGGATCAGGCCTCGTCAGAAGCTTCGTCGTCAGTGGGACGGTCGCGGCGCGGGCCACGATCACCGCGGTCTCCACGATCGCCGCGGTCACCACGATCGAAGCGGCCACCGCCTTCACGATCGAAGCGGCCACCGCCTTCGCGGCGATCATCGCGATCGCGCTTCTGCAGCATGACCGACTGGCCTTCCTCGAGCTCCTCGACGCGCAGCGTCATGAAGCGCAGGACGTCTTCGCTCAGGCTCATCTGGCGCTCCATCTCGGCGACGGCGGCCGGAGGGGCATCGATGTTCAGGAGCGTGAAATGTGCCTTGCGGTTCTTCTTGATCCGGAAGGCGAGGGACTTGACGCCCCACGGCTCGACCTTCGGAACCGAACCGCCGCCGGCTTCGATGATACCCTTGTACTGCTCGACAAGGGCCTCGACCTGCTGCGACGTTACATCCTGGCGCGCCAGGAAAACGTGCTCGTAAAGTGGCATGACTGGCCTTTCTGTTCATCCCTCGCGTTGCCGCCGGCGCCAAGCCCTTCGAGCCTGCCAAGGCCCGAGCGGAATGTTCGAAGGCGGGAACACGGGACGCTGGGGAATGACCCCTTGCATGGCCTCATTCAAGGCCACACCGTCCGTTCAGCCCCCGGCCAGGCGAACGCGAAGGCTGCTCGTTAGCGCATCAGGTCCGGAAATGCAAGCTGTGATGGCGTGGCGGCCTGCCGTCGTCTTTTTGCGAAGCGCACGTTCACCGCCGCGTGTCGGCTGATGCCTTCCCCACGAGGGAGGGTAAAGAACACACCGCGTCGTCCCGGAACGCTCCACGGGATGCATAACCTATGAGTTTGAAACAAAAGGACACCTTGTGGAAAGGTGGTGGCCAGCCCCTATCGCATCGGTTCTGGATCGCAGGGGCGAGGCCGGTGGCTTGTCCCGGGGATGACCGGTGCGTGTGTGCTGGAACTGAATGACGATTGATTCTAGCGCAGGCGCTCCACCACCCGTGACGGAATGTCAGCCGATTTGCCCGACGCCGCCATACGCTTGCGGAATTCGGCATAGCTCGCCTTGGCGTCCGCCGTGTCTCCGGCGGCATATTGGGCATCGCCGAGATTGAGATAGGCGACGGTCCGATCGGGGGCTGCGTCCGTAATGTCCTTCAGCACCGCGATCGCGGGTGTCAGTTGGTTCGACTGCGCCAGGTAGAATCCGAAATCGTTGAACTGGCGAGCGAGCTTCAGGTCACCGGCATCATTCGTGATGGGATAGCTGCTCACCACGAGGCCGAGCTGGATATCTTGAATCGCGGCCTTCATGGCCGCCGCCGCGCCAGCCGCGTCTCCATTCTTGTAGAGCGCCTGCGCCTGGGTCGCCGCCGTATCGAGCTGCCGTATGAACTTCTGTCGATCTGGGGAACTGCCGCTAAATCCGACCACCCTGCGGCTGACGGTCTTGCCGGGTTTGGTGGTGAGATCCGAGACGATCTCGACAACAAGATTACCGTCGATCTCACGGCTCTCGCTGCGCACCGCAACGGCGCGATGGCCCGTCACCGCGTAGTCGTAGTCCGTATATTCGACCGCGCTCCCCATGATGTGGCTGACCAGCCGGTTATCCGGCCCCACGGTCAAGGTGGTCTCGATGCCGTCGTCATTGAGGCGTTCCAACGGCACGAAGCTTTGCGTGTCCGGCTGGTAGATCCAATAGAGCGCATTCGTGTTGTTGGCCGCGATCTGCGTGGTGATGGCCAGATCGCCGAGCTTGTCGAAATTCATGTCGGCGGTATCGAGGATGAATCCGTCGGGGAAATCGGCCGCGGCGATGGGAAACTCTCCGGCATCACGCTTGTTGATGCGCAGCCGCTGGGGCTGGCCGCCATCCGCGCGGGCGATCTCGAGGGCTGTCAGTTGCCGTTGCTGGCCACTCCCCGTGAAGACAAAGGTCAGCGCGAATTCCGGCTGGCCGGGCGCCGGCGAGAATCGGCAGGGACGGCAGTCCTTGACAGGGGCCGCGAAGGGGCCTGCGGCAAGGGTCGGACCGGCGATCGCGGACAGCGCCAGAACTGATAAACCTGCGATCGATAAACCTGAAAGCCGCCCCATCGTCCGATGTCCTTTTGCCGTGATATATCGATCTGCATCAGCGTCCGCGCGAGGCTGAGCGGCTTCTGTATCGTTGCATCAGAGCCAGCGATGGTCCGTCGTCGGTTGAACCGCGGTTCAACCTTTGGCGTTCCCGTGCGACTGGGATAAACGTCTGAAGTGACAAGGCTGGAGCGCGACAGATTCGCGTCCAGGCCTTCACGCGTGAGATTTATCGACCGATGTCCATATATACAACGGCCCGATCCAACCTGCGGCTCGGCGTCAATATCGACCACGTCGCGACGCTGCGAAATGCGCGCGGCGGCTCCTATCCAAGTCCCGTTGCCGCCGCCAAGGTCGCGGCCGCCGCCGGGGCGGATGGCATCACCGCACATCTGCGCGAGGATCGCCGGCATATCCGCGACGAGGATATCGTCGAGCTGCGCGCCGCCGTGGCCCTGCCGCTCAATTTCGAGATGGCCGCAACATCCGAAATGGTCTCGATCGCGCTGCGGGTGAAGCCGCACGCCGTCTGCCTCGTGCCCGAGAAGCGCGAGGAGCGGACGACCGAGGGCGGGCTTGATATCATCGCGGGCCGGGCGCATCTGGCGCCGGTGATCGCCGAGCTGAAAGCGGCCGGCATCCGCGTGTCGCTATTCGTCGAGCCCGAGCGGGCGGTGATGGAGGCGGCGGCCGCGCTCGGCGCGCCGGTCGTCGAGCTGCACACCGGCACCTATTGCCACGCCGTCATAGACGGCGTGGCAGGGCGCGTGGCGGCGGAAGTCGAGCGGCTCGCGACAGCGGCCCGCTACGGCACCTCGCTCGGCCTTGAAATCCACGCAGGCCATGGCTTGACGGTAGCCTCGGTCGCGCCGGTCGCGGCCCTTCCGGAGATTGCCGAGCTGAACATTGGTCATTCACTCATCTCGGATGCCATTTTCGTCGGCCTCGATCAGGCCATTCGCACCATGCGCGCGGCGATGGACGTCCCGCGTCCCGCGTCATGATCATCGGCATCGGCTCCGACCTCTGCGATATCGACCGCATCAGCCGTTCCCTCGCGCGCTTCGGGGACCGGTTCACGCACCGCATCTTCACGGCGGGCGAACGGGCGAAGGCCGATGCGCGCAAGGCGCGCGCCCCGACCTACGCACGGCGCTTCGCTGCCAAGGAGGCTTGCGCCAAGGCCCTCGGCACCGGGCTTTCGCAAGGCGTGTTCTGGCGGGATATGGAGGTGGCCAACCTGCCAAGCGGCCAGCCGACCATGCGTCTCACCGGTGGTGCGGCAAGGCGGCTGGCGGCGATCCTGCCGCCCGGGCATGAGGCTTTCATCCATGTGTCCTTGACCGATGACCCGCCCATGGCCCAGGCGTTCGTCATCATCGAGGCGCGTCCCCGGTGAGCCTTGATCGAGCCGCGCAGGATGCTGCTGGAAACACCGCAGCGTCTTTCCCATATGCTCCAACCGGAGGACCGCAGAGCGATAGCGGCGAGGACATGAATGTCCCGGCGCGGTTCAAGGCGGGGTTCGGGTGACACGTTGGCGTGATCGGCGCAGCCCAAGCATATTTTCGCCTTGCGATGGGACGTTGATGCGTCGCGTTGCGGGATTGGGAACAGTAAGGTAGACCACACGGCGTGCCGGCTCCGATCGGCGGAAAGGCCAGACATGGATCAGGGCACAGTGAAGCAAGCGGAAAACAAGCGGGCCGACGGCGGAATCTGGGATACCGTCAAGGTTATCGTGCAGGCCCTGCTCATCGCCCTCGTGGTCCGCACTTTCCTCTTTCAACCGTTCAATATTCCCTCGGGATCACTCATCCCGACGCTTCTGATCGGCGATTACCTTTTCGTCTCGAAATACGCTTACGGCTATTCGCGCTATTCCTTCCCCTTCGGCCTGCCGCCGTTCTCCGGCCGCGTCTTCGGCTCCGAACCGCAGCGTGGCGATGTCGCGGTCTTCAAGCTGCCGAAGGACAATTCGACGGATTATATCAAGCGTGTGATTGGCTTGCCCGGCGATACCGTCCAGATGATCTCCGGCCGGCTTTACATCAACGGGAAGATCGTGCCGCGCGAGCCGCTGCCGGACTACAAGTCCCAGGATCTGTGGGGGCGCGAGGTCTCGGTGCCCCGCTTCATGGAAACATTGCCCAACGGCGTCAGCCATGTCGTCATCGAGCGCGAGGGCGATACGGGCTACTGGGACAACACCTACGCCTACAAGGTTCCGCCCGGCCATTATTTCATGATGGGCGACAACCGCGACAATTCCACGGATTCGCGTGACGAAAACGTCGTCGGCTTCGTCCCCTTCGAGAATTTCGTGGGTCGGGCCGAGGTCATCTTCTTCTCGGTGGAAGAGGGGGCTTCAGGCTGGAAGTTCTGGGAATGGCCCTGGACAGTCCGGTGGAGCCGGCTGTTCACGCCTGTGAAGTGATGAAGACAAAGAACGCAGGTCTCGGCGCCATCGAGGATCGCATCGGCTATCGCTTCGGCCGCCGTGATCTTCTGGTCCAGGCATTGACCCACATCAGCGCCGTGCCGTCCGACAAGGCGCACACCTATCAGCGCCTGGAGTTTCTCGGTGACCGCGTGCTCGGCCTGGCGGTTTCGGATATGCTGTTCCGCGCATTTCCCGATGCCGAGGAGGGAGAGCTTTCGCGCCGTTTGGCTGAACTCGTCCGTCGTGAGAGCTGCGCGGAAGTCGCCGTCACGTGGGGCGTGAGCGACCATGTGCGGCTCGGCGATGGCGAGATTGCCGCGGGCGCCCAGCAAAACGCGGCCATCCTTGCCGATATCTGTGAGGCCATCGTCGGCGCGGCCTTTGTGGACGGCGGGGCGGCAGCCGCGCAAGGTATCGTGGAGCGCGCCTTCGGCGAACGCCTGCATGCGCCGCGCCGCCCGCTGCGCGATGCCAAGACCGCCTTGCAGGAATGGGCGCAAGGGCGTGGGCTGCCGACGCCGAGCTACGTCGTTGCAAGCCGGTCCGGACCGGATCATGCTCCGCATTTCCGTATCGCGGTCATGGTACGCGGCATGACGCCGGCCGAAGGCGCCGGCACCTCGAAACGCGTGGCTGAACAGGCCGCGGCACGGGAATTTCTCGTGCGTGAACAGATCTGGACGACTGATGGTACCTGAGAACGAAAGTGGCGCAGTGAACGATAGCCCGGACAACGCGGGCCAGGAGGCAACGCGCTGCGGCTTCGTCGCCCTCATCGGTTCGCCCAATTCCGGCAAATCGACGCTGCTCAACCAGCTCGTCGGTGCCAAGGTGTCGATCGTCTCGCGCAAGGTGCAGACGACGCGGGCGCTGGTGCGCGGCATAACCATCGACGGCGCCGCGCAGCTCATCTTCGTCGACACGCCCGGCATCTTCAAGCCGAAGCGCCGTCTCGACCGGGCGATGGTGACCTCGGCATGGGGCGGCGCGGGCGATGCCGACGTGTTGGCGCTGCTGCTCGATGCCCGCAAGGGGCTCGACGAGGAGAGCTCCGCCATCTTGGATAAGCTGCCGGACCTGCGGCAGCCGAAGATGCTCATCCTCAACAAGATCGATCTGATCGCCCGGCAATCGCTGCTGGCATTGGCTGCCGATCTCAACGCCCGCGTCAAGTTCGACGAGACTTTCATGGTCTCGGCGCTGACCGGCGACGGCGTGCCCCATCTGCGCTCGACCCTCGGTGGCCTGATGCCCGCCGGGCCCTGGCTCTATCCGGAGGACCAGATCTCGGATGCGCCGCTCAGGATGCTCGCGGCCGAGATCACGCGCGAGAAGCTGTTCGAGCGCCTGCACGACGAACTGCCTTACGCAGTCACCGTCGAAACCGACCAGTGGAAGGTGCAGAAGGACGGCTCGGCGCGTATTGAGCAGACGATATTCGTTGAGCGCGAAAGCCAGCGCAAGATCGTGCTCGGCAAGGGCGGACAGACCATCAAGTCGATCGGCTCGGCGGCGCGCCACGACATCACGGAGGCGGCCGAGACCAAGGTCCACCTCTTCCTGTTCGTGAAGGTGCGCGAGAACTGGGGCGATGACCCCGAGCGCTATCGCGAGATGGGGCTGGAGTTCCCCCGGGGCGGTTGAAGCGTGGGGCCGGGGACGCCCGGCTTAAGAGCCGGGCATCCGGTAGTGGTAGCGATAGGCTTCCCGGAAGCCGATGCGATCATAGAGGCGGCGCGCGCCGTCATTTTCGGCGCGAACCTGCAGATAGGCGCGGTCAGCACCAGCCTTCCGTCCCCAAGCCATCAGCGCCGCGACGAGTGCGCGACCATATCCCCGTCCACGGTGTTCGGGGGCGATGACGATATCGAACAACCCCACGGCCGCGCGTTCATAGACCGCAAGCCCGAAGCCGACCGGCTCCCCGCGATCACGCAGGGTCGCGAAGGCGGCCGGCATAGCGATGGATTCGATGATAGCGTCGTGGCTTCGCCGTCGTGATGCGGAGACGCCGTTCGCGGCAGCGAAGCCGGCAAGCCATGCGGCCGTCGGCCTCCCGTCGATCTGCGGAGGGCCATCATGGGTGCTGAAGCCGGCCGCGTTTGCGGTCGCCGCATCCAGCGGCATGTGCAGGACGAGCGACGGGTCGAAATGCAGATAACCTGCGGCCTCGAGTTGCCTGTCGGCCTCGGGCGGAGCGAGCGGCGACAGGCGGAAAACCGCCGGCAGCCCGTGCCTTCGGTAGACGGCCTCGGCTTCCGCCATCACGCCATCGAAGGCGGCTCCGGAGACGAGCGCGTTGGCGGAGTTGGCGCGCTTGGTGTAGCCGTCTGCGAGACGGAACAGCCAGCCGCCGGACATGACGGACTGGCGCGCTGGCCAGGCATTGAAGGCGCGCTGCTCCAACGCCTCGATGTCACGCGAGGTCGGCTTCACGGGCCGCTCCTGTGCCGGTTGAGATTATTCCGCCTCGCCGGTGGCGATCGGCAGATCCTCGCGGCTGCCCCATTCCGACCATGAGCCGTCATAGAGCCCGGCCACGGGCTTGCCGGCGGTCTCCAGTGCCAGCGCCAGAACGGCTGCGGTGACGCCCGAGCCGCAACTCGTGATCACCGGCTTGTCGAGATCGACGCCAGCCTTGGCGAAGGTGGCGGTGATCGCCTCCGGGGCCTTGAGCCGGCCGTTCTCGATGAGATCGCTGAACGGGACGTTGCGGGCTCCCGGCATGTGGCCGGCCCGGACACCCGGGCGCGGCTCCGGAGCGTCGCCACGGAAGCGGGCGGCAGCGCGGGCATCGACGACCTGGGCCGTTTTGGTCTTGAGACTGCCGAGCACACGGGATGCGTCCGCGACCTGTCCCGCATCGAACGTGGCAGCGAAGCTCGCTGCCGCCCGCTTGGCGACGCCAGTTTCGAGCGGTCGGTTCTCCGCCTTCCACTGCGGCAGTCCGCCATCGAGCACGGCGACCTTGTCGGCGCCGAAGACTTTCAGCGTCCAGCGGACGCGCGCTGCCGAGAACAGCCCGGCGCCGTCATAAACGACGATGCGCGCGGCGTTGGAGACGCCAAGCGCACCCATTGCCTTGGCGAAATTCTCCGGGGTCGGCAGCATATGCGGCAGGTTCGACGTGGTGTCGCTGATCGCGTCGACATCGAAGCGGACGGCACCGGGAATGTGGCCGGCCTGATATTCGGCATCCGCGTCACGGCCCTCTGTCGGCAAATACCAGGAGCCGTCGATAACCACGAGATCAGCCGCGCCCAGGTTATCGGCGAGCCATGCTGTGCTGACGAGAGCCGGAAAATCACCCACGAAATAATCTCCTGTGATGCAAGGCGTCGCGCTGCTTGCGCATCCGACGCTGATTTCGGGAATATCCGTAGCACGGACCGTGCGGGGGCCGCCATGATGGGGGCTGGCCGCGCCCTGCTGACGGAGCCTCAAGTCCGGTTCTCGTGCAAAAGTCTAACGTCCAACGCCAAGAGAGGCCAAGGCTTTCGATTGTCGCAAAACTGAAATCGAAATAACGTCATGTCCAGAACCACGGAACTGTGGCACGGCCGGCGGACATCCGCGTGGCCGATCAAGGGAGACGAACATGACACTGCGCGGTTTCATTCCGGGCTTCGCGACGGCGCTTGCGCTGACCGTATCCGGTCCGGCCCTTGCGGCGACTGAAATTTCCTGGTGGCATGCCATGACTGGCGCCAACAACCAGGTGGTCGAGACCCTCGCGAAGGAATTCAACGAGAGCCAGAGCGATTATAAGGTGGTGCCGGTCTTCAAGGGCACCTATCCCGAGACGCTGAATGCCGGCATCGCCGCCTTCCGCGCCAAGCAGCCGCCCCACATCATGCAGGTGTTCGATGCCGGCACGGGCGTCATGATGGGCGCGCAGGGCGCCGTGAAGCCGGTGGCGGATGTGCTGACCGAGGCTGGCGCCAAGTTCGACAAGAGCCAGTACCTGCCGGGCATCGTCGCCTATTATTCCAAGCCCGACGGCACCATGCTGTCGTTCCCCTACAACTCCTCCTCGTCGATCCTCTATTACAATAAGGACGCGTTCCAGAAGGCGGGCCTTGACGCCAACGCCCCGCCGAAGACCTGGAAGGAGGTGTTCGAGGCGGCCCGCAAGATCAAGTCGAGCGGCGCGGCCCCTTGCGGCTTCACCTCCACCTGGCTGACGTGGATTCAGCTCGAGACCTTCTCGGCTTGGAACAACGTTTCCTACGGCACCAAGGAGAACGGCCTCGCTGGCCTCGATGTCGAGCTGAAGATCAACGCCCCGATCTTCGTCAACCATTTCCAGACGATTGCCGACCTCGCCAAGGAAGGCGTGTTCCGGTATGGCGGCCGCACCTCGGAAGCCAAGAATCTCTTTCTCTCGGGCGAATGCGCCATCATGACGGAATCATCGGGCGGTCTCGGCGATGTGCTGAAGTCCGGCCTGAATTTCGGCACCGGCCAACTGCCTTATGATTCCACGGCGCAGGGCGCTCCGCAGAACACCATCCCCGGTGGCGCGAGCCTCTGGGTTTTCGCGGGCCACAAGCCGGAAGAGTACAAAGGCGTTGCCGCCTTCTTCCAGTTCCTGTCGAAGACCGACATTCAGGCGCGCCTGCACCAGGTGTCCGGCTATCTGCCGGTTACACTCGCGGCCTATGACGCGACCAAGAAGTCGGGCTTCTATGAGAAGAACCCCGGCCGTGAGACGCCGATCCTGCAGATGATGGGTAAGGCGCCGACGGAAAATTCCAAGGGCGTGCGGCTCGTCAACCTGCCGCAGGTCCGTGATATCGAGAACGAGGAGTTCGAGAAGATGCTCGCCGGCCAGCAGACCGCGCAGCAGGCTCTCGACAATGCCGTGAAGCGTGGCAACGCCGCCATCAAGCAGGCGATCGGCCAGTAAATTCGGCCCGTTCAGTCCGCCCGCGACGCTGTCGCGGGCGGATCGTCGTCAGGAGCTGCCGACCATGGAGCCCGCGTGACGTCACGAGTGATCTTTCCCCACAAGGTGCTGCCCTATCTGCTGCTGGTGCCGCAGATCGCCATCACGCTGGTCTTTTTCTACTGGCCGGCGTCCCAGGCGCTTCGGCAGTCGGCCTTGCGCGAGGACCCCTTCGGTCTTGCCACCACCTTTGTCGGTCTCGCCAATTTCCGGCAGGTCCTTAGCGATCCCGACTATATCGGCTCGGTTCAGACAACGATCATCTTCTCCGCCGCGACAGCCTTGATACCCATGGCGATCGCGCTCGTGCTGGCTGTCATGGCCGACAAGGTGATCAAGGGCAGGGGCTTCTACCGCACGCTCATGATCTGGCCCTATGCGGTCGCACCCGCCATCGCCGGCATGCTGTGGCTCTTCCTGTTCAACCCGACCATCGGCACCTTCGCCTATATGCTGCGGCGCTCTGGCTATGATTGGGATCCGCTGCTCAACGGCAACCAGGCCATGATGCTTGTCATTCTGGCCGCTGCCTGGAAACAGATCAGCTATAATTTCCTGTTCTTTGTCGCAGGGTTGCAGGCGATTCCTAAGAGCTTGCTCGAGGCGGCGGCGGTGGACGGCGCCCGCGAGATGAAGCGCTTCTGGACCATCGTTTTCCCGCTTCTCGCGCCGACGAGCTTCTTCCTGCTTGTGGTGAACACCGTCTACGCCTTCTTCGACACCTTCGGCATCATCCACGCCGTCACCGGCGGCGGGCCGGGCAAGGCGACGGAGACGCTGGTCTACAAGGTGTACAACGACGGGTTCGTCAATCTGATGCTCGGCAGTTCGGCCGCCCAGTCGGTCATCCTCATGGGCATCGTCATCGCCCTCACCGCGATCCAGTTCCGCTATGTCGAGCGCAAGGTGCATTATGCCTGAGCGCGCCAAGAACAAGAGAACCTGGCTCAGCCATGCCGTGCTGATCGTCGGCATCCTGGTGGTCGTTTTCCCGATCTACTACACCTTCGTGGCGTCGACCCTCTCCCTGCAGCAGATCCTGCGGCCGCCGCTGCAGCTCGTGCCGGGCGGCCATTTCCTCGACAACTACTACGAGGCGTTGTTTGGCGGGCTCGGCCGCGTCGGCGGGGTCAATGTCTGGCGCCTCCTGATCAATACGTCGATCGTCGCGCTCGCCGTCGCGGTCGGCAAGATCGTCATATCGATCCTGTCCGCCTATGCGATCGTCTTCTTCCGCTTTCCGTTCCGGATGACGTTTTTCTGGCTGATCTTCATCACCCTGATGCTGCCGGTCGAAGTGCGCATTCTGCCGACCTACAAGGTCATGGTGGATCTCGGGCTCATCGACACCTACACGGGCCTCACCCTGCCCCTGATGGCCTCGGCCACGGCGACGCTTTTGTTCCGCCAGTTCTTCATGACCATCCCGGGCGAGCTTCTGGAGGCGGCGCGGGTCGACGGGGCAGGGCCATGGCGGTTCTTCTTCGATTTCGTGCTGCCCCTGTCGAAGACCAATATCGCGGCGCTTTTCGTCATCCTCTTCATCTACGGATGGACGCAGTATCTCTGGCCGCTTCTGGTCACCAACAGCAACGATATGAACACGATCATCATCGCGCTCCGCAAGATGATCTCCTATGCCGACGCCGACACCCAATGGCACCTCGTCATGGTGACGACGATCTTCGCCATCCTGCCCCCGGTGGCCGTGGTCGTGCTGATGCAGCGCTGGTTCGTGAAGGGCCTTGTCGAGACGGAAAAGTAACATGGCGACAGTTGCTCTGAAGACGGTGCGCAAGGTCTATGCGGGTGGCATGGAAGCGGTGAAGGGCGTTGAGCTCAGCGTTCCCGATGGCGCGCTCTGCGTGCTCGTCGGTCCGTCCGGCTGCGGCAAGTCCACCCTGCTGCGCATGATCGCCGGGCTCGAGGACATCACCACCGGCACCATCGAGATCGACGGCCGCGTGGTGAATGCGCTGGAGCCGGCGGAGCGGGACATCGCCATGGTGTTTCAGAACTACGCGCTCTATCCGCATATGAGCGTCTACGACAACATGGCCTATGGCCTGCGCAACCGTGGCACGCCGAAGCCGGAGATCGAGCGCAAGGTGCGCGAGGCCGCCCGCATGCTCGAGCTCGGCTCCTTGCTCGACCGCAGGCCGCGCCAGCTCTCCGGCGGCCAGCGTCAGCGTGTCGCCATGGGCCGCGCCATCGTCCGTGATCCCAAGGTCTTCCTGTTCGACGAGCCGCTGTCGAACCTTGATGCGAAGCTGCGTGGCCAGATGCGCGTCGAGATCCGTCGCCTGCAGCGCGATCTCGGCGTCACCAGCATCTATGTGACGCACGATCAGCTCGAGGCGATGACGCTCGCCGATGTCCTCGTCGTCATGAACAGCGGGCGGATCGAGCAGGTGGGGGCGCCGCTCGATGTCTATGAGGAGCCCGCGACGACCTTCGTGGCGAGCTTCATCGGCGCCCCACCCATGAACCTGCTGGCCCCGGATCGCCTTTCGGCCGTTGGTGCCGCGCTTGAAGGCGTTTTGCCGGCGGGCGCCGTGACCGTCGGCATCCGGCCGGAGGATCTGGGAACCCCGGAGATGAAACCCGAACGCGGCATTACTTTCGATGTAACAATCGATGTTCTGGAACCCGTGGGGGCTGAGAGCTATCTCTACGCGCGCATCCAGGATGCGCCGATCGTCGTGCGCCTGCCGGGACGAGCGGCCGTACCCGAGACCGGCAAGCTCAAGGTCGCGGCCCCTTTCGACAAGCTGCATTTCTTCGATGCCGACGGCAAAAGGGTGCAGGCGGATGCCTCTGCTCAGAAAGCGGCAGCGGGGGCATCGCGTTCATCCCAGCGGGTATGACGGGGCTGGAGCGGATGTAGCGCGAACGCGCCCACGCATGGCGATTAGCGTTACCTCTTCCCGCCGGGGAGGCGCCGTCAATGGAAGTCGCGTGAGCGGGGCAGGACCCGCACATTGCGCGGGTGGCCGCTCGTGCGTGCCGCATTCCGGGCGGAGCCATCGTCCGGAAGGCCTTCTCCCTCGCGGAGATAACCGAGGTCGCGGCTGCGGTCGGTGAGGCGCCGGGCGATGACATGGACGACATCGTCTTCGCTGCGCTGGATCTGCCCGGCGACCTCGATGATACGCGCGCCCATGACCTCGCCGCGAAAACGGGCGAAGAGATTGGCCCAGACCACGATATTGGCGATGCCGGTTTCGTCCTCGAGGGTCATGAACACCACATTGCCCTTGCCGGGTCGCTGGCGCACCAGCACGATCCCGGCCGTGCGCGCCCAGAGGCCGTTGCGGCTCTGCCTCACCTCCTCGCAGGAGAGAAGGCCCTCGCGCCGATAGAGCGGGCGCAGGAAATGGACGGGATGGGCCTTCAGGGACAGCCGGGTCGTCTGATAGTCGGTGACGACATGTTCGGCGATCGGCATGGCCGGCAGATGCACATCCGGCTCGGCCGCCAGTTCGGCGGCATCCGCGGCGGCGAACAGCGGCAGAGGCACACTGTCGGGCAGGCGGCGCACGGCCCAGGCCGCCTCGCGCCGGTCGAGGCCTATCGAGCGGCAGGCATCGGCATCGGCCAGGATTTCCAGGGCGCGGCGGGGCAGGGCGGTGCGCCGGGCGAGCGTCTCGAGATCGGGAAAACCCATGCCGCGCCGGTTGGCGAGCGTCTCCGCCCAGGCCTCCTGGAAGCCGTCGAGCTGGCGCAGGCCGAGGCGCAAGGCGTGTTTTCCCCCCACGCAGGGCTCCAGAGTGTTGTCCCAGTGGCTCGCGTTGATATCGGCGGCACGCACCTCGACATCATGCTCGCGCGCGTCCCGCACGATCTGCGCCGGGGCATAGAAGCCCATGGGCTGGGAATTGAGAAGCGCGCAGGCGAAGACGTCCGGATGATGGCATTTGATCCAGGCCGAGATATAGACGAGATGGGCGAAGGCGGCGGCATGGCTTTCCGGAAAGCCGTAGCTGCCGAAGCCCTCGATCTGCGCGAAGCACCGTTCGGCGAATTCGCGCTCATAGCCGCGCCGCACCATGCCCTCGACCATCTTGGTCTTGAAAGTGTGGATGGTGCCGACATGGCGGAAGGTGGCCATGGCGCGGCGCAGCCCATTGGCCTCGTCCGCGGAAAAGTCCGCCGCGACGATGGCAAGCCGCATCGCCTGTTCCTGGAAGAGCGGAACACCATAGGTTTCGCCGAGCACCTGCCGCAGCTCATCCTGCGGATAGCCCGGTCCCGGCGAGGGGAAGACAACAGGTTCCTTATTGGCGCGGCGACGCAGATAGGGATGGACCATGTTGCCCTGGATGGGGCCGGGCCTGACGATCGCCACCTGAATGACGAGATCATAGAATTTCCGCGGCTTCAGGCGCGGCAGCATGCTCATCTGGGCGCGGCTCTCCACCTGGAAGAGGCCGATGGAATCGCCCCGGCACAGCATGTCGTAGACTTCGTCGTTGTGTTCGATCGAGGACAGCGTTTTTTCGATGCCCTTCTCATCCTTCAGCATCACCAGCGCCTTGCGGATGCAGGTGAGCATGCCGAGCGCCAGCACGTCGACCTTCATCAGGCCGAGCACGTCGATGTCGTCGCGGTCCCATTCGATGAAGGTGCGCTCCGCCATGGCCGCATTGCCGATGGGCACGGTCTCGTCGAGCCGGCCGCGCGTGAGGATGAAGCCGCCCACATGCTGGGAGAGGTGGCGCGGCGCGCCCATGAGGAGATTGGCGAAATGGACGGCCCGCGCGATCTCCGGATTGAGGGGCTGATGCCCGGCCTGGCGCACATGGCCTTCCGGCAGCTCCTCGCCATGGCTGCCCCAGACCGTCGAGGCGAGCGCGGCCGTCACGTCCTCGCTGAGGCCGAAGACCTTGCCGACCTCGCGGATGGCGCTGCGCGGGCGATAGCAGATGACGGTCGCGGCAATGCCGGCGCGCTCGCGGCCGTAACGCTCGTAGATGTGCTGGATCACCTCCTCGCGCCGCTCATGCTCGAAATCGACGTCGATGTCAGGCGGCTCCTCACGCTCCTTCGAGAGAAAGCGCGCGAAGAGCACATTGATATCTTCAGGATCGACATTGGTGATGCCGAGGATGAAGCAGACCACCGAATTGGCGGCCGAGCCGCGCCCCTGGCAGAGGATGCCCTGGTCGTCGGCGAAGCGCACGATGTCGTGGATGGTCAGGAAATAGCGCGCATAGTCTTGCTCGGCGATGAAGGCGAGCTCCTGTTTGAGGAGGCTTCCCACCTTCTCCGGCGTGCCATCGGGATAGCGCAGCTCCGCGCGCCGCCAGACGAGATCCTCCAGATGGCCCTGGGGCGTCTTGCCCGGCGGCACCGGCTCCTCGGGATAATCATATTTGAGCTGCGACAGGCAGAAATCCGACCGGGCGAACAGATGCTGGGTCTCGGTGATGGCCTCCGGGGCATCCCGGAACAGGCGCGCCATTTCCTCCGGTTCCTTCAGATGACGCTCGGCATTGGCCTCCAGGATGCGCCCGGCGCTGGCGATCTTCAGCCCCTCGCGGATGCAGGTGACCACATCCTGCAAGGGGCGTTCCTCGGGCGTTGCGTAGAGCGCGTCACTGGTGGCGATGAGTGGCACGTCGTGGGCGGCCGCCAGCCTCTTCAGATCGAGGAGGCGTCGGCGGTCCGCCCCGCGCTGGGGCCGAGTGGCGCCGAGCCATAGTGCTCCGGGGGTGGCTTCTGCCAGAATGGGCAGGGCGTCGGCGCAGGCGCTGATGTCGCGCGGCGGCATCAGGATGAGGAGGAGGTTGCGGGTGTCGGCGATGAGGTCATCGCGGGTGAGAAGGCATTCGCCCTTGAGGCCACGCCGGTTGCCGACCGTGAGCAACCGGCAGAGGCGGCCCCAGCCGTCGCGATCGGCGGGATAGGCGACGATGTCAGGCGTGCCGTCGGTGAAGGCGAGCCGGGCGCCGACCAGGAGCTTGAAGGGCAGGGCGGCGCCAGCATTCTCCTTGGCATAGGCGCGCGCGGCGTCGCGCACCGGCACATAGGCGCGCACGACCCCGGCCACGGTGTTGCGATCCGCAATGCCGATGCCGTTCTGGCCGAGTGCGGCGGCGCGCCGGACCATCTCGGCCGGATGCGAGGTGCCGCACAGGAAGGAAAAATGCGTGGCGGCGACCGGATCGCCATAAAGAAGAGGGGGCGGAATGATGTCGTCCGACATGGCGGTGTCTCGATGCTGGCCTCAGGCAAACAGGCCGTGCAGGAACCAGCGGGGATGCTTGATCTCCACTGCGTAGAGGCCCTCGCGGAACAGCCAGAAGCGGTGGCCGTTGCGGTCCTCGACACGGAAATAATCGCGGGTCAGCGCGCCCTCAGCCTCGCGCCACCATTCCGGCGCGATGCGCTCCGGCCCTTCGGCGGCGGCGATTTCATGCATGACCCGCCGCCACAGGAAGCGCAGCGGCGGCCCATCCGGCACCTCGGCCAGGGTCTCGATGGGCTGCGGCGGATCGAACAGGCAGAACGGCTGGGCCGGCGGATCGCCGGCCAGACCACCGCCGGCCAAATCCTGGCGCCAGGCTGTCCCGGATTTGTCCTGCCTGCCGCCGGGGGCGATCGCCGGAACGAGGCGCACCATGCGCTCCGGGACATGGCTGTCCTCGGGCGTGAAGCGCAGAACCCGTGCCTGTCCATAGCGCACGCTCAGCCGGTCGATGAGATCTGCCAGGCTTTCCGCATCGTGCTGGCGGCCATCGAGGCCGTTCTGGACCGTGGTCATGGTCTCGGCGGCGAGAACGTCAAGGCGTATCATGTCGAAGCCGAAACCCGGATCGATCGGATCGGTGAGGGCGGCAATCCGCTCGGCCAACAGCTTGGTCACGATGGCCGCGTCGCGCAGGGGACGTCCGGTTTCGATCCGGACGCGGCGGATGGCGCCATCGGCCCGATAGAGCGAGGCCTCGAAATGGCGCCCGCCAGCACCCCGCTCCGCCAGCATGGCCTCCAGCTCCCGCCCCAGCCCGCGCAAGGTTGCCAGCACCGTATCCATCAGAGCGATCGGCTCGGCGAAGCGCCGTGTCGCCAGAAGCTCCGGCACAGGCCGGCGCGGCGAGATGGGGTGCTGGGCCTCGCCAAGGGTGCGGGCCAGCCGACTGACGAGATCCGCGCCAAACCGCGCGGCGAGCGGGGCACGCGGCCGGCTGGCGAGATCGCCGATGGTTGTGAGGCCGGCGCGGGTGAGGGCGCGCAGACTCTGCCCCTCCAGACCGAGGGCCGCGACAGGCAGGGGGCGGACGGCTTCCCTTTCCATGCCGGAGGGAACGAGCCCTCCCTGGCCGTGGCGGGCGAGCGCCCGCGCCGCATCGGGCGTATCGGCGATGGCGCTCAGGGCGGTGAAACCCTGGGCCGCAAGACGCGCCATGAGATCGTCGCGCAACTCGGCCTCGCCCCCAAAGAGATGCGCGCAGCCGGTGATATCGAGCTGGAGGCCGTCCTCGCCATCGATACCGACCAGCGGCGTATAGCGATCGCACCAGTCGGCGATGTGATCGCGCAGGGCGAGATCCGCCATCTGATCCTCATCGGCCAGGGTGAGATGCGGCACGCGCGCACGGGCATCGGCCAGGGTAAGGCCAGGTCGCAGCCCAAGCCTGCGGGCGTGGGCGTCGGCCTGGACGATGCGCAGGGCGCTCTTGATCTTGGCGACGACGGCAAGGGGTGGCGCGGGAGAAGCAGCCTCAGCCCGCTGCACGTCTCCGGCCGATTTGCCAGGGGTGGTCGACACGGCTGTCGCCATGGAAGGGACCTTGGAGGGAGACGACATTCCAGCCGGCCGGCCGGTTCTCGCGGACAGGCGATGCAGTCGGTCGGTCGCCAGAAGAGGCAGCCACAGGGCGAGATAGCGCCGCTTTTCGGAAGGCACGGTCATCGCGATTCCACTCCACGCGGAAAGTCTGTGGTGGATAGCCCTCCCTGTGCAGCAGCAGGCCGATCTCGAAAGCCGGCGCGCCGGGAGCCCCGGCCGCGAGATGGGAGGAGGGCGCCGAACACACGCTCCACCGGGTCAGCGCGGCGCTCGGCTGCGGCGCGGCACCCGTGCCGCTGCGGATGAGGAGGGCGGTGACGCCGGCCTTGGCCGCGGCGCGGTTGAGACGCTGGCTCGCCGTGAGGTCGAGGGCTTTCGGTGCCCCCCAGAGTTCGACGACCACGACGCCGGGAGCCTGGCAGCGCAAGGCCTCATGGCCTGCCCGCAAGGCCTGCAGGGCATCTGGCATGCGCAGCAGCACAACGTCCTCCGGCGGCAGGCCGAATGCCTGGAGCCCGGGCGCGTGCAATTCACCCTGTTCCTGCGCGACCATGTCCTGACGCACCCAGATGACGGGACGATGGACCGCCGCGCAGGCGGTGAGGGCAAGGCCGAATCCGCGTGTGGCGGCCGCGTCGCTCGCTCTGCCGGGGAAGATTTCATGCAAGGCCGCCCGCCGCAGCCCGCCGCCGATGGCGGTATCGAGGGCAGGCAGCCCAAGCGGAAAACGCCCTTCATCCAAGGCCCGCGCCGACAGGGCTTCAATGGCCCTGTCCGTCGTGACGATGGAGGCAATATCGTGCCGTAGCCCGACGAGAGATCCCCTCGCGGTGCTCATGGAAAAATCCTTGCGGTATAATGTTCCTGATTTGTTCTAATTTATCCCCCTCTCTCAGGTGAGTCAACATGCCCGAATCGGAGGCCTGGCCGGCTGGGATGGCGCCGTCGGTATCCTGGAGAGCCGCTCTGGCGCGATAGGAGGAGCCCTCAGGATGCCGGAAGGGGGGCGGCGAGGCCGATCATTCGCAATGAATTGTTAACAATATCAACTAATTGCGACCTAATAGCGCAGCCGGGGCCTCATGGTTAGCGAAGGGTTGAAGATCGCGGCGGAAAGTCGCCTTCGCAGGCATGAACAGCGCGGTGAGAAACCAGGATTGCCACTTCTGAGCGATTCCCTATTCATGCCTGCCATTCGGGACGCGAGGCTTTCATGTCGGATGGGAGAGAGCGTTATTTTGCCCTGCGCCCTCGGCATGGCTGATCATAGATCGCTGGCAGCCTTATGGCCTGCGATAATGAACGGTGCTCCCGGGCGGCTCGGGTGAACCCCGTGCTACTCCTCGAGAACAAGGATGAAGCGGGCATCCGGTCGCGCACCAGCAAGGCTGGAACGGTGACCAGTTGTAAGACGAAGGTATTTCAAGGGATCGTGCGTTGCGGCGGGAATGACAACCCCGTCAGTCATCAAGTCAGACAACAGGCTATCAGCGCTGCTGCAACATTGATCGGACGGTAGGTTGATTGGCTCCCCGAGCAGGACTCGAACCTGCGACAAAGCGGTTAACAGCCGCTTGCTCTACCAACTGAGCTATCGGGGATCGCTAACGCAGGGCAGTGGGTACAGTATGTCCGTGGGGACTGCAACCCCCTTTTGGCGATCGTTCGAATTTTTATGCGGGTTGTTCCGGGTTTTTGTGAATGGGAGGATGATGGACCAATTTAGCGCGCATTGTGGTGTTGCGGCGGACGGTGGAGCTTTGCTATGAACCCTCCACGAGGCCTCGTGGCGGAGTGGTTACGCAGAGGACTGCAAATCCTTGCACCCCGGTTCGATTCCGGGCGAGGCCTCCAACAAGTTAGACCATGCGCGCGATGGAAGTGTCAGGCGGCATCGACGCCCGTCTGAGGGCGAAAATCAGCGATTTTTCAAATATTTAGAGATTCTGCGGGGCCTATGAGAGGGCTTTGCGCATCTCCCACTTGCCTACGGTGGAGTAGCCGATGAATGACTTCGCGCGGTTGCGCCGGACCATGGTGGATAATCAGGTCCGAACCTATGATGTCACGAGTCGCGGTCTGCTCGCCATCCTCGAGGATGCGCCTCGTGAGTTGTTCCTGCCGGAAGGGCAGGAGGATTTAGCCTATAGCGACCAGAATCTGGTGTTCGGCGATGCTGCCGGCGGTCGTTATTGCATGCTCGCGCCGATGATACTGGCGCGCCTCATCCAAGCCCTCGATATCAGGCCGGGGGCCCGCATTCTCGATGTGGGCAGCGGCTTTGGTTATAGCGCTCTCATCATGTCCCGGCTCGGTGCCGAGGTCGTCGCAGTTGCCGGTGGACAAGAGCTGGCAGAAGAGGCGCGTAAGCGGCTAGAGTCTTGTCAGGCTTCGGGAATCGACGTCGTAGTCGGTGATGTTGCGTCAGGTCACGCGGCGCGCGCGCCCTATGATGCCATTCTCATCAACGGAGCATTTGAGGTGTTGCCCGACGCCTTGAAGGAGCAGCTGGCCGATGGTGCCCAGCTTGCTGGGATCGACGGAGCCAGCGGTGCTGGTAAAGCTGTCGTATATCGGCGCAGCGGAGGTTCGTTCGGTCGGCGAGCTCTGTTTGAAGCGTCAGCGCCTATCCTTCCCGGCTTTGCAAAAGCTGTCGCATTTGATTTCTAACGTTTGTCAAGTGTCATATTTTTGCGGCACAACTTGATAGATTAGTAATGCTGCGCTTGCGCCTGTTTCCGCTGAAGAAGCATCGGACTATCTTCAGCTGAGGATTGGGGCGAGATGAATGGTGTTGAGCATAGGGAAACCGGTTCGGTGTTTCTCCGCTTTGGGAAGGTGATCGTGGCAGGAACAATCCGGGCTACAGGCAGTCATGCTCTTCGTCTTGGCCTTCTCGTCGGGGCTGCATGGGTATTTCCACTGTCGGGTCTCCATGCTGAAACGCTCTATGGCGCGCTCGGCAAGGCCTATACCGCGAATCCAACCCTCAATATGCAGCGTGCATCGCTGCGGGCGACCAATGAAGGTGTGCCGCAGGCGTTGTCGGGTTATCGGCCAACGATCTCTGGATTAGCGAATGCGGGTGTGCGGAGTTCCAACTTCCAGGTACCAGCAGGAGCGACCGCGTCGGGTGGCGGAGAGGCGGCCTGGAGCACGCTTTATCCCCGGGGCCTGACGCTCCAGATCAATCAGAATATTTTTACCGGCGGCCGCACCGTGAACTCCGTGCGTCAGGCCGAGGCCACCGTGCAGGCTGGCCGCGAGCAGTTGCGCTTCCAGGAGCAGTCGATCCTGTATGATGGCGCGCAGGCCTACATGAACGTGCTCCAGGATACGGCCGTGCTGAGCCTGCAGCGCAACAACGTCGAAGTGCTCGAGGAACAGCTCCGGCAGACCCGGGACCGCTTCAACGTCGGCGAGGTCACTCGGACCGACGTGGCGCAGGCTGAGGCGGCGCTCGCCACCGGCCATGCTCAGGAGGCCGCTGCGGCCGCCGCATTGAAGAGCAGCATCGCGACCTATCGCCAGATTATCGGCGATGACCCGCGCCAGCTGGCGCCGGGCCAGCCCGTCGAGAAGTTCCTGCCGCGCAGCGTGGATGCCGGTGTGAAGATTGCACTTGGCGCGCATCCGGCCATCATCGCCGGGCTTCACAGCGTAGATGCCCAGGAGTTTCAGGTTAAAGTTCTGGAGGCACAGCTCCTTCCGCAGCTCGGCGTCACGGGCTCCGTATCACGTAACTATGATAGCAACTACCGCCGCGATCTATCGACGTCGGCCTCTATCGTCGCCCAGCTGAATGTGCCCATCTATGAGGGCGGTCTCGTTTACTCCCAGGTTCGTCAGGCCAAGGAGCAGGTGGGGCAGGCACGTATTCAGGTCGACGTAACGCGCGAGCAGGTGCGCCAGCAGGTGATTGCGTCCTGGGCAGCTCTCGATGCCGCCAAGCAGCAGATTGCCGCGTCGCAGTCGGCGGTTGAGGCCAATGAGATCGCCCTGGCCGGTGTTCGTGAAGAAGCAAAGGTCGGTCAGCGCACCACCCTTGACGTTCTTAACGCCCAGCAGACCTTGCTCAGTTCGCGCGTGCAACTTGTCCGCGCCCAGCGCGATCGTATCGTTGCCTCCTATAACGTGCTTGGCTCCATCGGCCGGCTTTCGGTCACGACGCTTGGCGTCAGGGTGACGAAGTACGACGCGAAGAAGCACTACGAGCAGGTGCGCGACAAGTGGGGCGGTCTCCAGACGCCAGACGGTCGCTGACGGGCAGGGTACGGAGAGCCGCGCCATTGGCGCGTACTTCCGTTTTTCATGTTGGCCTGCAGGGCGGGCTCTTGCTGTCCGCCTGCCAATTTAAGTCCGCGCCCGGTTCGGCATCGGCGTCTCTCAACGGCGCCCTTTTCACCCTCGGAGCCCTTTTCCTCGGTGCCAGGCCCCGTGTTCCGTTGCGGCTCGAAGCGAAGCTTTTTTTTGCGCCCAGCGACCTGATGATAACTCCGCCCAATGTAAGCTCAGCTATTGATCTTTGAGACGCGTTCAAGCTTTCTGTGCAAGGCTATTGTTTCGTCAACCAGTACCGCCCAGGCCGGGTAGGATTCTGGCCAAAGGCCAATATGGTTGGATCATCGACAGGTTGATTCTCGCCTGTCATTCAAGGCGGTGGAGCGGCATGAGCTCAGCGAATCCCAAACTCCATGATGCAGCTTCAGATATGGCCAGGGCCGACGCGGCGCGTGGCGCGGAGCCCTCGATGGACGAGATCCTGGCATCCATTCGTCGCATCATCGCTGACGATCAGGCGCAGGGATTTGCGGGGCCGGCCCGTCGTAGCCCGCCGCCGGAAGCTTATGCCGCGGAGCGTGGCGAACCCCGTCCCGACCAGCGGCTGGAAGCACGGGTGGAGCCACGGCGTCCGACCCGTCCTCTTCTTGAGGGAGCGCCCGACATGCGACTTGGCGAAGCCGACCGGTTGGCACGTGCACCGAAGACCCTTAACGAGACGGCCGAGGTGAGGTCACCGCCTCCTCCCGTTATGCGCGAGCCGGCGCCGCATATCTTTAACCCTCCGCCTGCGGAGGCGGTGCTGCGGGCCCAGGCCGTACCCGCCGAGTCTCCAGACCCGGCGCCAAGGCCGCGCCGCAGCGAGGGTGCTGATATCGCCGAGCGTCTGCTCTCTCCCCAGAGTCATGCGTCCGTATCCACGGCTTTCGATGCCCTGGCCTCATCGGCGGCGCAGCAGGTCAGTCCGTCCATGGAAGATTTCGTCCGAGAGATGCTCCGGCCGATGCTGAAGTCGTGGCTGGACGAGAATCTCCCGTCGCTGGTCGAGCGTCTCGTAAGGCAGGAAATCGAACGCGTGGCCCGGGGACAGGGTCAGCGCTGATTCTCGCCATCAAAAGCGCATCGATCTCATGCGGTGCGATGCGTGCTCGAAGACCCTTCCCCAGAAGACCGTTCCCTTGGAAAAAGCCGGAGGCCGTCGGTTAGCGGCCTCCTTTGCATTGACTCAAGCCCCCGCTTCGTCGTCTACCTCAAGCCAATAGTATCGGCGCGATAGCGGTTGGCATCATGGATAAGACGTTTGAACCCTCCCTCGTCGAGGCGCGGATCTCGACGGTTTGGGAAGAGGCTGAGGCCTTCAAGGCGGGCCGTCCGGAGCGTGCGGGCGCAGAGCCTTATTGTATTGTCATTCCGCCGCCGAACGTGACCGGCTCGCTCCATATGGGGCACGCCCTCAACAACACGCTTCAGGACGTGCTCTGCCGTTTCGAGCGCATGCGCGGCAAGGATGTGTTGTGGCAGCCCGGCATGGACCATGCGGGCATCGCCACGCAGATGGTCGTCGAGCGCCAGCTTGCGGAACGCCAGCAGCCCGGACGCCGTGAAATGGGCCGTGAGGCTTTCCTGGAACGTGTGTGGGCGTGGAAGGAGGAGTCGGGTGGCGCGATCGGCCGTCAGCTCAAGCGTCTTGGTGCCTCCTGTGACTTTTCCCGCGAGCGTTTCACCATGGACGAGGGCCTGTCGCAGGCCGTGCGCAAGGTGTTCGTCGAGCTTTATCGGCAGGGCCTGATCTATAAGGACAAGCGGCTCGTCAACTGGGATCCGAAGTTCCAGACGGCGATCTCGGACATCGAGGTCCAGCAGATCGAGGTGAAGGGCAACCTCTGGCATCTGCGCTATCCCGTGGTCGACGATGCCGGTGCGGCGACCGGCGAGGTGATCGTTGTTGCAACGACCCGCCCCGAAACCATGCTGGGCGATACAGCGGTCGCCGTGCATCCGGATGATGAGCGCTATACCCACCTGCATGGCCGCCATGTGCGCCTGCCGCTTGTGGGCCGTCTTATCCCCATCGTGACGGACACCTATTCCGACCCCGAAAAGGGAACCGGCGCGGTCAAGATCACCCCGGCGCACGATTTCAACGATTTCGATGTCGGCAAGCGGCATGGTCTCGCGGCTATCAACATTCTCGGTCCGGAAGCACAGATGCTGCTTGCGGGGAATGAAGATTTCCTGGAAGGCGCCGAAGCCGGTGACGATCTTCAGTGGGTGCTCGGCCTCCATCGTCTCGACAGGTTCGAGGCGCGCAAGCGGCTCGTTGCCCGGTTCGAGGAGGGCGGCGTACTTGAGGCGATCGAGCCGCATGTCCACATGGTGCCGCATGGCGATCGCTCGAACGTCGTGATCGAGCCCTGGCTCACCGACCAGTGGTACGTCGATGTCAAGCCTCTGGCGGACAGGGCGATGGCGGCCGTGAAGGATGGCAAGACATCCTTCGTGCCGAAGAACTGGGAAAAGACGTTCTTCGACTGGCTGGAAAATATCGAGCCGTGGTGTGTGTCGCGCCAGCTCTGGTGGGGGCATCAGATCCCCGCCTGGTACGACGGCTTCGGGCATGTCTTCGTCGCTGACAGCGAGGAGGAAGCGCTCGCGGCGGCACTCGGCCAGAACGTCGCCGCCGGGAATATCGACGAGCCGGAGGCGGCCGCGATCATGGCCGATGCCGATAAGCGCGCTGCCTTCCTGACGCGCGACGAGGATGTGCTCGACACCTGGTTCTCATCGGCGCTGTGGCCATTCTCGACGCTGGGCTGGCCAGACGCCACGCCGGAGCTTGCCCGCTACTACCCGACCAGCGTGCTCGTGACCGGCTTCGACATCATCTTCTTCTGGGTCGCCCGGATGATGATGATGGGCCTCCATTTCATGGAGGAGGTGCCGTTCCGGACCGTCTACATGCATGCGCTCGTCCGTGACGAGAAGGGCGCCAAGATGTCGAAGTCCAAGGGCAACGTCATCGATCCGATCGAGCTCATCGACCGCTACGGCGCGGATGCCGTGCGCTTCACGCTCGCGGCCATGGCGGCGCAGGGACGCGACATTAAGCTCTCACCGCAACGTGTTGAGGGTTATCGCAATTTTGCGACCAAGCTGTGGAACGCCGCGCGTTTCGCCGAGATGAACGGCTGCGTCCGGGTTGCCGGCTATGCGCCTGCCAGCGTGACCGAGACCGTCAACACATGGGTCGTCGGCGAATGCGCGCGGGCGGTGAACGAGGTGACGTCGGCATTGGAGGCCTTCCGCTTCAACGATGCCGCCGGCGCGGCCTATCGCTTCGTCTGGAACGTCTTCTGCGATTGGTATCTCGAGCTCGCCAAGCCGATCCTGCAGGGCGCCGATGGCGCGGCCAAGGATGAGACCCGGGCGACGACAGCCCACCTCCTGGACCAGATCTGCAAGATCCTGCACCCCTTCATGCCCTTCCTCACCGAGGAGCTCTGGACCATCAAGGGGACCGAGGGACCGGCGCGTTCGTCGGTGCTCGCGCTTGCTCGCTGGCCTGATGTCCCGGGCGTGAACGATGCACAGGCCGAGCTGGAAATTGGCTGGCTGGTGGAACTCGTGTCCGAGATTCGCTCGGCGCGCGCCGAGACGAATGTGCCGGCCGGCTCCCAGGTATCTCTCGTCCTCGTGAAGCCGAGCGCGGAAACCGCGGCGCGGGCCACGCGCTGGGACGAGACACTCCGACGGCTCGCCCGCCTTGGGGACGTGACCGTTGCCGATGCCGTGCCTCCGGGATCCGTGCAGCTCCTGGTGCGAGGCGAGATAGCGGCCATGCCTCTCGCGGGGGTGGTCGATCTCGCGGCTGAGCAGCAGCGCCTGGCCAAGGAAGCGGCCAAGCTGACGTCTGATATCGCCAAGATCGACGCCAAGCTGGGTAATGCCGACTTTCTGGCGCGGGCGCCGGAAGAGGTGGTCGATGAGCAGCGTGAGCGGCGTGACGAGGCAGAGGCCCGCCTCGTCAAGATCCGTGATGCTGCGGACCGGCTGGCGCGCGCGGCAGGATAAGCCGCGCACCCCAGAAGCTGTGGCGAACACGCAACAGGGCTGCTGCAATCGGCGTTGGTCTTGAGGAGGGCCAATGCTCGCCGCGATGCCGCCATAAACCCGTAGCTAGATAAGCTCACAGGCAACTTATTGAAAGCATTGCCTTTTGCCAATGCTTGCGAATTGTTTGGCGTGTAGCCAGCATCTCGCCAATCGTCAGCGGGGCATTTGCATAACGGTATGCCCCCGTGTCATTTGGTGAGGCCGATCGAGGGACGTGCGAAGACCGGCATCAGCCGGAAGAGCATATCGATCGGTTGCAAGTGTTAGTCGGCCGGGGTGGGGCGAGCCATGGTCTCGAGCGGAGTTTTCGGACTTCGGCGAGGGGCTGTGGTTGTGGGTTGAATAGCTCTTGGGATGAAATTGAGAGCGATGCGGATCAGCAAGCTTTGTGCGTGGGGGTTTTCTGCCGCGGTGGCTCTGGGGGGAGCTTTGCCGGCAGCCGCCTTTGATGGCCCGCGGCCTTCCACCCCTCCAGCCGCGACGCCCAATGCGCCCGCGGGGGCGTTCAAGTCCGTTCGGGAGGCTTTCCGGAGCGGCATGAAGAATTACAATGCCGGCGACAAGCGGAGCGCCGTGCAGGCCTTGGAATACGCGGCGACCCAAGGTCATACGCCAGCGCTCTGGAAGCTTGGCCGCATGTATGCCGAGGGCGATGGGGTCACCCACGACGACCTCAAGGCCTTCGAATACTTCTCGAAAGTTGCTGACGAATACGCCGACGAGAGCCCGGATTCGCCGAACGCGCGCTTCGTCGCGAGCGCTTTCACGGCGCTTGGGGGCTATTTCATCGATGGCATTCCAAATACCTATGTGAAGGCGGATCTGCGCCGCGCGGTCGACCTGCTGCAATACGCGGCGTCCTATTATGGCGATCCCAACGCGCAGTATGATCTGGCCAGGCTCTATCTTGATGGTCAGGGCGTGGGCAAGGATGCCCGGCAGGCGGCGCGCTGGCTGAACCTGTCCGCGGAAAAAGGCCACCACCAGGCCCAGGCGTTGCTCGGCCACATTCTGGTCAACGGTCTCGGTGTGCCGCGGCAGAGCGCTCGTGGTTTGATGTGGCTCACGATGGCGCGCGAGGCCGCCGATCCGGACAAGGACGAGTGGATCATCGAGCTCCATCAGAAGGATTTCGCCAACGCCAGCGAGAGCGATCGCCAGGCAGCGCTCGCCTATCTTGAGGGCTATCTCAAGAAGGACCGCTGATCGTGGCCGCGGCTCCGCAAGACCCTGTCGGCCGCGACGGCATGTGGTGAGGCTGCCGCATTGGCGTCCGGAGCCATCGAGACGTCCTGGTTCACGCCGGTCGATGCCTATTGTGAGCGTCTTGACCCAAGCTTCTGGTCCGAGCCTGTCAACGCACTGACCAACGGGGCATTTTTCGCCGCTGGTATCGCTGCCTTCCTGATGCTGCGCGATCGCCGCGACTGGCCCGTCCGGTTGCTTGTCGGACTGACTTTTCTCATCGGCGCCGGCAGCTTCCTCTTTCACACCTTCGCCAATCGCTGGTCGGCGCTCGCCGACGTCGTGCCGATCGGCATTTTCATCCTGGTCTACTTCTTCATTGCGATGCGCCGCTTCCTCGGGCTGTCCCTTGTCGGGGCTGCCGGCGCGACAATCGGCTTCCAGGGATTCGCCGTCCTCGTCACCTGGATCTGGCGAAACGCCGTCGTGACGCCGCTGGGCTTCGATCCCATCAACGGCTCGGCCGGCTATCTCCCGGCGCTGATCGCCATCATGGGCGTCGGCCTGGCGGCCATGCCGCGCGATCCCGCAACCGCGCGGCGACTGTGCGTTGCTGGCGGGGTCTTCACACTATCGCTCGCATGCCGGGCGCTCGATGCGCGCATCTGCGGTGCCGTACCGCTCGGCAGCCATTTCCTCTGGCATCTCCTCAACGGCACCTTGCTGTTTCTTCTGATGCGCGCGGCGATCATCCGAGGCCGCGCGACAGCCGTCGGGCAGGGACGGGCCGCCGTCAGAGCCTGAGGTCGACCGATACAGGCACGTGGTCGGAGGGCTTTTCGAGGGCACGCATATATTTGTGGATGGCTGTCGTCTCCAGGCGATCGGCTGCCTGCGGTGACAGCAGGAGATGGTCGATGCGGATGCCGTTGTTTTTCTGCCAGGCGCCGGCCTGATAGTCCCAGAAGGTGTAGAGCCCTCTCTCCTCGGTGCAGGCGCGCAAGGCATCGGTCAGACCGAGATCGAGGAGGGAGCGGAAGGCGCTACGGGTCTGCGGCAGGAACAGCGCGTCGTGCACCCAGGCTTCCGGCCTCGCCGCGTCCCAGGGCTCTGGAATGACGTTGTAATCGCCGGCAAGAACGAGCGGTTCTTCGAGGGCAAGAAGGTCGCTTGTGTGCGCGGACAGACGCTCCATCCAGCGGAGCTTGTAAGGATATTTGGCGGTATCCGGTGGATTGCCGTTCGGGAGATAGATCGAGGCAACGCGCACAGCCCCGCTTGCGGTCGAGATCGTCGCTTCGAGATAGCGCGACTGGTCAGGGCTGTCCTCATCCGGACCGCCGTCGTTCAGTCCGTCTCGCCCGGGCAAGCCACGTCGCACATCCTCCAGCGGCGAGCGCGAAAGAATGGCGACGCCGTTGAAGGTCTTCTGGCCGTAAACGGCTACGTTGTAACCGGCAGCCTCGACCTCCGCGACGGGGAAGGCCTCGTCGACACATTTGATCTCCTGGAGGCACAGCACGTCTGGTGCCTGCTCGGCCAGGAAAGCCGTGAGATGGCCAAGACGTTGCTTGACGGAATTGATGTTCCAGGTGGCGATGCGCATGCTTCACGACATTTGATCGAAGAGCCTACCGCCACCTTTGCCACATCATGTCCGCCAAGTCATGTCCGCCAAGTCAGGTCCGCTTGGCCGCCCCAACGCCCGCGTCCGGTACCAAAGCCGATCGGGATCCGCCGATCAACGCTGCCAGCATACGCGTACCCGTCGAGGTCCCCAGGGGGAGGGCTGCCAGCGCCAGCCACATACCACACGCGGGCGGTAGCGTGGCGGTCCCCAGCCGTAGCCGTAGTAGGGCCGGGGCCCATAGTAGCGGCGTGGCGGTCCGTAATAGCGACGGCCGTAGTAGCCGCGCGGTGGTCCCCAATACTGCACCTGTTGCACGAGGTCCGCGGCGCTCGCGGGGAGAGCGGAGGCTCCACCGCCGGCAATCGGACCGGCGGCCTGGGCGCTGCCACTTAAGCCTATCCCGCCAGCCGCAATCGCGGCGGCCAGGAAAGCGCCTTTGAGGGAAAAGTGCATCGATATCGTCTCCTGACGCCCCCGATCCACCTCACAGCCCCAGTGAGGATCTCCTAACCTCTCCACTATGCCGCGACCCAACTGAACCGCGGCTGTTTGAGCTGTTCAGTTTCAGTTCACGAAAGGAACCGTTGTCCCAAGGAAACGCGCAGAGAACGGCTGAGTTCCCGCTCATGCCGCAGTGTCAGCCAGGGACGGATAGTCGGTGTAGCCTTCAGCCCCGCCGCCATAGAGAGTCTCGCGCTTCACCTCTGCCAGAGATGCGTCTCGGCGCAGGCGCTCGGGCAGGTCTGGATTGGCAATGAAGGCGCGGCCGAAGGCAATCAGATCGGCATCGCCCGCTTCGAGGGCGGCGATCGCCAAGTCCCGCGTATAGCCGTTGTTGGCGATATAGGCGCCTCGGAAGGCCTTGCGCAGCGCTCGAAAATCGAACGGCGCGACATCGCGTGGGCCGCCGGTCGCGCCTTCCACGACGTGGATGAAGGCGATGTCGAGCTTGTCGAGTTCCGCGACGAGATGATTGAAAAGAGGCTGGGGATTGCTGTCGGAGATATCGTTGGCGGGGGACACCGGCGACAGCCGGATGCCGACGCGGCCTTTGTCCCAGGCCTTGACCGCGGCCGTCGCAACCTCCACGGCGAAGCGGACCCGGTTCTCGATCGAGCCGCCATAGCGGTCGGTGCGATGATTCGTGCCGTCTTTGAGGAACTGGTCGATCAGGTAGCCATTGGCTCCGTGCAGCTCGATCCCGTCAAAGCCCGCCTCGCGGGCATTGCGCGTGGCGGCGGCATAGTCCTCAACGATGCCCTGGATCTCCTCCAGCGCGAGGGCGCGTGGCGCGGACACGTCGGCAAAGCCACCGGAGAGATAGGTCTTGGTGTGGGCCGGTATGGCGGAGGGAGCCACAGGGGCTGCGCTGCCGGGTTGGAGTTCGGTGCTCGATACGCGGCCGACGTGCCAGATCTGGGCGATAATCTTGCCGCCCGCGTCGTGAACCGCATCGGTGATCTTCCGCCATCCCTCGACCTGTGCCTCGGAATAGATACCGGGGGTCGCCATATAGCCCTGCCCCTGAGGCGAGATCTGCGTCCCTTCCGAGATGATCAATCCAGCGCCGGCGCGTTGCCGATAATAATCAATGGCGAGATCGCTCGGCACGTCACCGGTGAGCGCGCGGTTGCGCGTCAAAGGCGCCATGACCAAGCGGTTTGCAACGTCGATGGCGCCGAGGCGAAAGGGAGAGAAAAGAATCGATGCGTCCGCACTCATAGGGAACTCCAGCCGAGTGATGTGGATAAAGGAATTATCCAATCAATATGGTGGAGATGGCGTGAGCGGAGCAGGGGGCAGTGGATGCATACAGTGCATGTGACCCCTGCTTCGGGCGACGACGTCGCCAAGAATGGTTGGATACGTATGGTCGGACACGAATGTCACGAACCTCGCCGCAGGCGAGCCGTATGGGAGCGTACTGGAGGCTTGCGAGGACGCAGCGAATTCCTCCGAATGGGCGAAGCCCACAGTGCCTAGAGAATCGAACCAAAAGGCGCATGCAATTTTCAGATAACATGCAATTTTCGGATAATTCGATGCTCATTCACCGAGATGAAGCGGCCTCTCCGCTTGTCTAATGCTGCTGCGGCGCCTCGGGCGGGGCATTGCGCTTCACGGCGCGTGCAAGGAACTCGGCCAGACGGCCGCACTCCGGGAAGGGGACGGCATAATGCAGCCACCCGAACCGGGGGTCACGCAGGTGGAGAACGGTGAAATCCTTGTCCTGCGGGAGTTCGGCCGAAAACCGCGGATTGGAGATGGCCTGAACCGGACGCCCGGGCTGCCAATCCGCCTCGACGCGTGGCTCCATCCGCGCCCGCATTTCGCCTAATCCCTGCAGGATCTGCTCAAGCTGCGCGGCATCGATCTCGAGGGCAATGGCGGGGTTGTTTTCATCCGACAAGGTAATGGTTTGCGTCTCGGGATTGTGGTGCAAGCGAACAACAGACATACGGATCTCCTGACAAACATTAAGCGACGCTAGTGGACCCGCCCTCAACCGTCCACCGTGAGCTTAGCGGGCATAGTGTGTTCGCTATATCAGGCTTTCGTGAAATGCATACCTTGCAAAACTGTCCTTCCAAAACGGATCACCCCCGGTTGTGAGGACCGGGGGCGAGGGGAATTGATGAGCAGAGGCGCTGAAATGAGAGCGCTTTGCATCCTGCCTAAATTACCGGCGGTAGCACCGCTGAACGCGTTCCGTACGGTACCCGCCGTAGGGACCGCGTACACGAACGGTTTCCCACCGGCAGACGCGTCGCGGAGCCGGACGATAGCCATAACCGTATCCGGGAGGAGGCGGGCGGTAGCCCGGGCGATATCCCGGAGGCGGCGGGCGACGATAGCCGGGAGGCGGCGGGGGATAATACTGCGCGGGTTCGACGTTCATGACGGGCGTCGGCGGCGACAACGGCATACCCGCCGGCGCGGCCGAAGCGGGAGCCGCTACGAGGCCGGCACCGACCAAGAGGCCCGCGGCAGCCAGAATGCGACCAAATGATTTCAGCATGGATTGCTCCTTCTATAGATGAAGTTCTTGCCCGCCTCCGCGGTTCCAATGCGGGATGTATTACGCATCTGTGGCACTCAGATCGACTGCCGACGATAACATAGTAGCCGCGATCTCACGCTCCTCTGCGGTGACGAGCAGGCATTCATAATCCTTGTTCAAGACTTGCAGGCGAACACCGCTGCTTATGTCTTACGAGGCGAGTAAAGAATTTTTCAGATGAACCGCAGATTAATGACGCTGAACGTTACAAAAGCTTAATGTGGACCGTATTGGATATGGTGCGTCGCAATATGGCTTCGTGGTTAATTTTCAGTGAATCAAAGGTTCTGATATTTGCTTCTCAGGCGACGTGTTTCCGCCAGTTTTCTTATTCTCTGTTATTGTATTTCCATCATGGATACCAATCCTATGGTGCGCGATGATTCTTTCTCGCGGTTTCCACAGTCGACCCGATGCTGGATCGGCTTGGTGGTTCAGCCTGATGGTTCCCTCCTTTTCCGCTGTCGCCTAGAATTCGCTCTGGAACGGAGAATTTCATGATCGATCGCTTGCCCGATTCCCAGAGTGCGCAGGGTGCCGCCAATCCCTTGCTGGAATCATGGGAGACGCCATTTGGCGTGCCGCCCTTCGCGCGCATCAAGCCGGAACATTTCGAACCTGCCTTCAAGGCGGCGCTCGCGGAGCATGAGGCGGAGATCGATGGGATCGCCAGCAATTCGGCGCAGGCGGATTTCGACAACACGATCGCGGCGCTGGAGCGCAGCGGCCGTAGCCTCACGCGGATGGCCGCCGTTTTCTACAATCTCACGGGCGCGCATACGAACAAGGAGCTGGAGGCGATTGATCGCGCCATCTCCCCGCTGCTCGCCGGCCATCGCAACGCGGTCTACCAGAACGCCGCGCTTTTCCGGCGCTTGGAAGCCGTGGCGGCCAGCGGCGAGGGGGTATCGTCGGCGGAGCAGGCCCAGGTTCTCGACCGCTATCGCACGGCTTTCGTGCGGGCGGGGGCGGGGCTCGAGCCAGCCGCGAAGGAGCGTCTGGGGACGATCGCCAAGCGCCTTGCGCTTTTGGGCACCCAGTTCGCCCAGAATGTTCTGGCTGACGAAGCCTCCTACAGCCTTGTGCTGAAGGGTGAGGCGGACCTCGGCGGGCTGCCGGAATTCCTGCGCGATGCGGCGGCACAGGCGGCGACCGAGCGTGGCCATGACGGTCAGCATGTGATTACGCTCTCGCGCTCCAGCGTCGAGCCTTTCCTGATGTTCTCGGCGCGGCGCGACCTGCGCGAGCAGGCCTTCAAGGCCTGGATCGCCCGTGGCGAAGCAGGCGAGACCGACAATCGCGGCCTGATCGCGGAAATGGTTGCGCTGCGCGCCGAGCGTGCGCGGCTTCTCGGCTTCCCGACCTTCGCCGATTTTCGTCTCGATGATTCCATGGCGAAGACGCCTAAAGCCGCGCTTGCCCTGTTGCATTCGGTTTGGGAGCCGGCGCTACGGCAGGCGGATGCGGACCGGGCCGTGCTCGAGGCGCGCATGGCCGCTGATGGGGTCAACGGGCCGCTGCAGCCCTGGGACTGGCGTTACTATGCGGAGCAGGTCCGCAAGGCGGAGTTCGATCTCGATGAGAGCGAGATCAAACCCTATCTCCAGCTCGACAATGTCATCGATGCAGCCTTCGATGTGGCGCACAAGCTCTTCGGCCTCACCTTCACTGAGCGCCTCGATCTCAGCCTCTACCACCGGGATGTTCGGGCCTTCGACGTCACGAATGCCGCGGGCGAGGTGATCGGCTTGTTCCTGGGTGACTATTTCGGCCGTGCCTCCAAGCGCAGTGGCGCGTGGATGAGCTCCTATCGTACCCAGGAGAAATTCGACGGCGATGTGAAACCGATCATCGTCAATGTCATGAATTTCGCCAAGGCGCGGGAGGGAGAGCCGACGCTGCTCTCCTTCGACGATGCGCGCACGTTGTTCCACGAATTCGGCCATGCGCTGCACGGGCTCCTGTCGGATGTCGACTATCCGACGATCGCCGGCACGAATGTGGCGCGGGATTTCGTGGAATTTCCCTCGCAGCTCTACGAGCATTGGCTGGAGCAGCCGGAGGTGCTGAAGCGTTTCGCCCTGCATTATCGCACGGGGGAGCCGATGCCGGAGGCCTTGATCGCCCGCATTCTGGCGAGCCGCAACTTCGGGCAGGGCTTCGCGACCGTCGAATATGCCTCATCGGCACTGGTCGATCTCGATTTTCACAGCCTCACATCGACGGACAACCTCGATGTCGCGGCTTTCGAGAAAGCCTCGCTCGCGCGGATAGGCATGCCCGATGCCATCGTCATGCGCCACCGGCCCACGCATTTCACGCATGTCTTCGCCGGCGACGGCTATTCCGCGGCCTATTACAGCTATCTCTGGTCCGAGGTGCTCGATGCGGATGGCTTCGGCGCCTTTGAAGAGGCAGGGGGCATTTTTGATCCGGCCGTCGCGCGGCGATTGAAGGACTTTGTCTATGCGGCGGGGTATCGGCAGGCGCCTGATGCCGCCTATCGGGCCTTCCGGGGCCGGGATCCCGACCCGGCGGCGTTGTTGCGCAAGCGTGGCCTCGCCTCGGCCTGAGGTGCAATGCGCCGATCCCTCCCCGAGGGGGAGGGATCGGCGCGGGCGGCTATGAACAAGATGGGCCCGGGCTGACGCTCGTCCCGGGATGATCGCCGTGGGCAATGCCTGAATTCCAGTTCACTCGATCGGCTCTAGCGCCGCCGCGCCGCCAATAGGGGCATGGCGAGCCCGCTCGCAATGATGAGGGCCGTGCCGGCGAGCGCGAGCGCGTCCGGCATAATGCCCAGGACCGTGATGTCGAGTACCAGCGCCAGCGGGACGCTGGTGTAGCGCAGGGGGCTCGTGATCGCGAGCCGCGCGTTGCGAATGCCCTGTGCGATCAGGACGTTGCTTGCGATGTAAAGCGCCACGGCGGCGGCGAGAATGCCGATGTCGCTGATATTGATAGGCTTCCACGCGCCGCCCAGGGAGAGCGTGCTCCCGAGGGACAGTGTCAGTCCCAGCATGAGCGTTGCCGCATTGGCCATAGCGGTCATGCGCAGCGGGCCATAGCGGCGCGGCATGGCGCGCGTCAGCACATCGCGCAGGGCAAAGGCGAGCGCGCTGATCGTCACCATGGCCAGGCCCGCCGGCGAGGCATCGAGGCCAGGGCGCAGCAGCAGCAGGGTGCCGGCAAGCCCGAAGCCGATGGCAATCCAGGCGGCTGCCGGCGTTGCTTCCTGAAGCACGAAGCGGCCGATCAGCGCCGTCATGATCGGGATGGTCATCAAGACCGCGGTGACCAGAGCGAGCGGCATGCGCGTCACCGCGAAGATGAGACAGGCAGTGGCGGTGGCCTCGCAGGCCGCGCGCGCGAGGGCGGCGCGCGTGAAGGGTGCCGGCCGTAGCGGCCGACGCCGGCCGCGCCAGGCAAGCAGCGGCAAGAGCACCAGCAGGGCCGATCCCGAGCGCAATGCGATGATCTCCGAGACAGGCAGCGTCGCGAGCAATTTGAAGAAAAAATTGTTCCCGACACCCGCCGCGACCGCGACGAAGGTCTGCAGAATCCCAAGTCTTTCCTGATCATGCCGTTCAGGGTCGTGGATCTCGGACGGGACCGGGGCAGCGGCCGGCTGGCCTGTATGGCCGGCCTCATCTGGAGCGGGCGAAGGAGACGACATGGAGTGGATCGGCCGAGCGTGCATCGGGGCGGTCAGAGGTCCGGGCGACCGCCGCAGACCGCTTGACGCTAACAGGCGTTCAGCATAAGGTCCACAATGAAAAACATGAGATCCAATATATGGATCAAACAGGAGGATCGATTGCTCCAAGGCCTGTCGCTCACCGGCATCCTGCCCGTCCTTCCCACGCCTTTCCGTGTCGGTGGAGCTGTCGATCTCCCGGCGATGGAGCGGATCGTCGATTTCGCGCTCACTTGCGGCGCCAACGGTCTCGTCTTTCCGGGATTTGCGAGCGAGGTCGATGATTTGACCGCTGATGAGCGCGCGACGCTCCTGCGAACGGTCGTGGCGCGTGTCGCCGGCCGTGTTCCGGTGATCGCGGGCGCCAGCGCGCCGAGCGCGGAAGAGGCGATTGCCCATTCACGCGATGCGGTGGCGGCTGGTGTCACCATCGCCATGATCCAGGCGCCGAAGAGCGTCGGCGTAGGGGCTGAGGCAGTCGGCGCCTTCTATCGCGCCATCGCCGAGGCCGTGCCGGAGATCAGCATCGTCCTGCAGAACGCACCTGCGCCGCGTGGCTCGGACCTCGATGCCGAGACCATCCACGCCATCGTGGCGGGCAATCCGTCCATCACCTATGTCAAGGAAGAGACGCTGCCGTCCGGCCCGCCGATCTCGGCGATCCTCAAGGGCAAGCCGGCCCATCTCAAAGGCGTGATCGGCGGCGGCGGGGCGCGCTATATCATCGATGAATATCAGCGCGGCGCCTGCGCGGCGATGCCGGCCGTCGAGATCACCGATGTTCACGTCGCTCTCGACCGCGCCTTCCGGAGCGGCGATATCGCCAAGGCGCGCGAACTTTACATGCGGACGCTGCCGCTGCTCGTGATCCAGGCGAATTACCGCATGCGCTTCACCAAGCACGTGCTGAGCCGCCGTGGCGTCATGGACAACGATGTCGTGCGCGCCAAGCTCCTCACCTTCGACAGCTATGATGTCACGGAGATTGACGCCTGGCTTGATCTGGCGCGCGATCTCCTGACCGTGGAGGGCCCGCGTGGCTGATCAAGTCGCCAAGGTCGAGGTCTTCTCGATCACCATCCCGCGTGACACGCCCTATCTCGGGGCGCTTCGTCCCGGCGAGAGCGTCAACGAGAAGGGTTACATCGTGCGGCTCGGCAACCGCACGGTCTATCCGACCGCCGACCGCACGGTCGTCGTGCGCATCGAGACCCGCGACGGGGCTGTCGGCTGGGGCGAGACTTACGGCATCGTCGCGCCCGGCGCCGTCATCGCCCTGATTTCGGATCTGCTTGGGCCTTTTGTCGTTGGGCGCGATCCCCACGACGTGGTCGTGATCCACGAGGATCTCTACGATCTGATGCGGGTGCGCGGCTATACCGGCGGCTTCTATCTCGATGCCCTGGCCGCGATCGATATCGCCCTGTGGGATCTCTCGGGCCAGCTCGCCGGCCTGCCGATCGTCAAGATGCTCGGCGGGCAGCGGCATGATCATTTGCCGGCTTATGTTTCCGGGCTCCCAAAGCGGACCCTGTCCGAGCGCGCGGATTTCGCGGCGGAATGGCAGGGCAGGGGCTTCGACAGCTTCAAATTTGCCGCGCCGGTCGCCGACGATGGTGTGGTGGCGGAGATGGAGAGCCTGCGTGGCCGTCTCGGGCCCAAGGCGCGCATCGCCTGCGACATGCATTGGGTCCACACCGCCGAGGAGGCGGTCGCCCTCATCCGCGCGATGGAGCCGCACGGGCTCTGGTTCGCCGAGGCACCCGTGAAGCCCGAGGATATCGACGGGCTCGCCCATGTCGCGCGGTCCGTTTCGACGACGGTCGCGGCGGGTGAGGAATGGCGCACGGTCTTCGATCTCGTGCCACGTGTCGCGCGCCGTGCCTGTGGTATCATCCAGCCGGAGATGGGCCATACGGGGATCACCGAGTTCATGCGCATCGGCCGCTATGCCGAGGCGCATCATCTCAAGGTCATTCCGCATGCCACCATCGGCATCGGCCTGTTCATGGCGGCGAGCCTCCATGCGAGTTCGGCGCTGACCGTGGTCGAGTGCCACGAATACCAGCATTCGGTGTTTGAACCGAACCGGCGCCTGATCGAGAGTGACATGGACTGCACGGCGGGGCTCTACAGCCTGCCGGCCGGGACAGGGCTTGGCGTCAAGCCCTCCCAGGAAGCGCTCAAGCTGCTGCAGAAGCACTGATGCGGAAGGCCGCGTCGTCGGCCGTCCGCTCTGAATGAATTCTCCAGTCTGGGTGGCCGACAACGGCCTCCTTCGTTGAAGAGATAATTGTCGGGAGGGACACAGAATGACACTCAATGGGATGAAACGCTGGGCGGTCGGCGCGGTTGCGGCGGCAGCTCTCATGGCCGGCTCCGGCCAGATCTTCACGGGCCAGGGCTTCATGGGCCAGGCTTTCGCCGCCGACAAGGTGCTCAAATTCGTCTCCTGGCAGAAGGACGAGCGCGGCGTCGGCGACTGGTGGGCCTCGATCATCAAGGAATTCGAGGCCAAGCACCCCGGCGTCAAGATCGAGTGGACGAAGGTCGAGCGCGGGGCCTTCGCCGACACCATGACAACCCTCTTCGCCGGCGGCACGCCGCCCGATATCGTGCATCTGGCGTCATTCGAGTTCCAGAAATTTGCTGACAACGGCTGGCTGGCCGATCTCGACCCGTTCATCAAGAAGTCCAAGCTCGATCTCAACAACTGGGCCGGCCAGGAAAAGTGCAAGTGGGACGGTGAAACCGTCTGCATCATGATGCTCTATTACGGTGGGCTCATGGCGTATAACGAGGATCTGCTCAAGAAGGCCGGTGTGAGTGTCCCGAAGAACTGGGACGAGTTCATCGAAGTCGTTCGCAAGACCACGAAGGACACGAACGGCGACGGCATCATGGACCAGTTCGGGACCGGCCATGAGACTAAGGGCGGTGGCGGGCAATATCTCGCCGAGATGATCAGCTACCTGCTCGACGCCAAGGCCTCCTTCACCGACGCCAAGGGCAACGTCACCATCGACACGCCTCAAATGATCGAGGGTCTGCGGCGCTGGAAGACGGTCATCAAGGACAACCTCACGCCACGCGACCTGTCGGCCGGTGAAATCCGCCAGCTCTTCGCCGATGGCCGCATCGCCATCCGCATCGACGGTCCCTGGCTCTATCCGATCATCGAGAAGGCCAAGCCCGAGGTGCGCCCGAACCTGAAGCTCGCCGCCCCGCCGTTCAACCCGCCGCTCGGCGGCACGTCGAATATCCTCGGCATAGCAAGCGAAGTGTCCAAGGAGAACCAGCAGCTTGCGTGGGATTTCATCGCGATCGCGACGTCCGACCAGTTCCAGTCGAGCTTCGCCACTCTGGCCAACTCGACGCCGCCGAGCCCGCGCGCCGACGTGACGGAAGCCAAGAAGACGACGCCGCATTTCGATCTGCTGATCGAGACGCAGCAGGCAGCCGCGAAGGCTGGTGTCGACCGCATCCCCGTTGGGCTGGAAATTCAGTTCAACGAGTTCGCCAAAATGATCATGGAAGAATCCCAGCGCATGATCATCCAGGACCTCGACCCGGCCCAGGTCGCCAAGACCATGCAGGCCAAGGCCGAGGCCATGAAGTAGGGCGTAGCACCCCACCCCTTACCCCTCCCCGCAAGGGGGAGGGGCGCGGCACCGTCGCGGATAAATCCGAAGCCATGCCGTGCGGTGGGGAAAAGAGGCGGCGTCGCCAACCGATGCCCCTCCCCCTTGCGGGGAGGGGTAAGGGGTGGGGGACCGAGGCACTGCCCTTTTTTGAGATGACCGTGCCCGACGTTGCACCGCGACTGAAGCCCTGAACAGCGATCCGGACCGCCCATGACCTCCGAAAGTCCAACCATCGCAGACGTTACAGCACACGAGGATTTGGCCGTGTTGCACGACCGCGCGACGGCCGTCAGCGCCGCGATCGAGAACGAGCGCCGTCACGCCGGCATCCCGCGCCGGGATCTCAGCCCCTTCGCGCAAGGCGTGGGCGGCATCCCTTATGCCTTCACCTTCGACAGCGGCCGCGCCGGCCCGCATGTGCTGGTGACGTGCCTCGCCCACGGCAACGAGCCGGGCGGGCTCGAGGCGGTGATTACCCTGCTTGAACGGGGCATTCGCCCCGAGATCGGCCGTTTGTCGCTCGCCATCTGCAACGTGGCCGCCCATGCCGCGACCAATGGCGTGGACCCTTACGGCATCCGCTTCATCGAGGATGATTTCAACCGGGTGTGGGACGACGCGATCCTCGACGGCGATCGCCGTTCCGTCGAGCTCGATCGCGCCCGGCAGCTACGGCCGCTGGTCGCCGGCGCCGACGTGCTGCTCGACCTCCATGCGACGCCCTATGAGGCGACGCCTTACTTCGTCCTAAAGCCGGGCTCGCGCGCGGCTGCGCTCGCCGATCGTATCGGGCAACCGCATACGCGCTTCGTCTTCAACACCGGCAGCGTCCATAGCCCGACCCTGACGAACTACAATCAATTCAGCGATCCCATGGGAAAGGCCGTCGGCCTGACCGTCGAATGCGGACTGTTTTTCGCGCGGTCGGGCGCGGATGTGGCCTTGTCGATCATCGGCAAGCTGCTCGCCATCTACGGCCTGATCTCCGATGAGACTGCCGCTTCGCTCATCGTCTGGCGGGATCCGTCGCCGCGCCGGCTGATCACGGTCGAGGAGGCCCAGGCCGTCCGGACGGCCGATGTCCGCCTTCTCAGCCGGCCCGGCGACTTCGTTGCCTATGCCAAGGGCGAGGTTGCTGCCTTCGATGGCGAGGCGCCCATTCGCGCGCCCTTCGACGGGGCTGTTCCACTCTGGGTCAAGCAGACCTTTGTCGCCGGCGACACCGCCTTCATGTGGGCCCGCCAAAGCCTGGAGAGCCAATGAACCAGCACCACACCATCGCGCGCCCCTTTACGCCACGTCCGACCCCGGCACGCCGGAGGTTCGGTCTCGATCTGGCCAGGCCGAGCCGCCGCCACTGGCTGGGCTATCTGCTGCTGGCACCCGCCGTGGTGTTGATCGCACTGATCATCATTTATCCGCTGTTCGTTTCGGTCGACATGTCCTTCCAGAACGTCGGCCTCGTGCGGCTTGGCGCGCCCCGCCGTCCCTTTACGGCGATCAACTACGAGCGGCTGTTCACGTCGCCCGAGTTCTGGATGGCCTGCTGGGTAACCTTCAAGCTCATCATCGTCGTGACGATCTCCTGTTTCGTGCTGGGCGTCGGGACCGGGCTGCTCGTGAACAACAAGTTCCGGGGCAGGGCGATCGCGCGGCTGTTCGTGGCGCTGCCATGGGCCGTGCCGGAAATCGTCGCCGTCGTCATCTTCGCCTGGATCTTCGATTCCTCCTTCGGCTTGATGAACTGGTTCTTCATCAAGCTCGGCCTCGTCAACACGACCATCAACTGGTTCTCGGACCCGACCGCGGCCTTCGCGGCGGTGGCGGTGACCATGGTGTGGAAGGGCTATCCCTTCGTGTCGATCATGACACTGGCTGGCCTCCAATCCATCCCGGAAGATTTCTACAACGCGGCCCGCGTCGATGGCGCCAATGCCTGGCAGCGCTTCATCAACATCACCTTGCCCTGTCTGATGCCGGTGCTCGGCGTCACCATGGTGCTGACGATCCTGTGGGTGTTCCGTGATTTCTCCATAATCTACGTGCTCACCGGTGGTGGCCCGCTAAGGGCGACCCAGACCCTGTCGATCATGACCTACGAGCAGGCCTTCAGCTTCTTCAAGATGGGTTATGCCTCGGCGGTCGGCGTCGTCACCCTCATCCTCTGCGTCATCGCGAGCCGCCTGATGGTCGGGCGCTCGACTGAATCGATCTATTGAGGAGGCACCGCGATGCGCATGCGTTCCAGTCATCAGGCGCTTCTCTATCTCGGCGTCGTCCTCACCTGCGGGGTGCTTCTGTTCCCCATCTACTGGCTGGTGGTCACGGCGCTCTCGCCGGCGGATTCATTGCATCACCTGCCGCCGAAGTTCTGGCCGGACGTGCCCCAGTGGGGCATCTTCCGTGAGATCATCGAGCAGCGGCCAATCCCCCTGTGGCTCGGCAACTCGATCCTCGCGGCGCTCGGCTCCGTCGGCATCTCGATGTTCGTCTCCGTCTTCGCCGGCTACTCGCTGTCGCGCTTCCGGCTCAAGGGCGGGCCCTCGCTCGGCCTGTTCATCCTGACGGCGAAGATGCTGCCGGCGACCCTGCTCGTCATTCCCTTGTTCGGCATCTTCCGCCAGCTTGGCCTGATCGGCAGCCTGTGGTCGATCATCCTCGCCCACGCGACGCTGATCGTTCCCTTCAGCACCTGGATGCTGAAGGGCTATTTCGACACCATTCCGCGTGAGCTCGAACAGGCGGCGATGGTCGACGGCTGCTCGCCGCTCGGCGCCATGTTCCGCGTGATCCTGCCGGTGGCGACGCCTGGGCTCGCCGCGACCGCCCTCTACGGGTTCGTGCTGTCCTGGTCGGACTATGCCTATGCCCGCACCTTCCTGACGAACTCGCAGACCAACTGGACGGCCAATCTCGGCATCACGACCATGAAGGGCGAGTACATCACCAACTGGAACCAGATTTCGGCCGCAGCGGTGCTCGTCGCCCTGCCGATCATCGTTATCTACCTGTTCCTTGAGCGCTACCTTGTCGGCGGGCTGACCGCTGGCGCTGAAAAGTGAGGCCGTGAGACACGCATGGCGGGAATCCGTATCGAACACGTCACGAAATCCTATGGCCCCTTGGCGGTCCTGAAGGACTTCAATCTCGACATCACCGACGGGGAATTCGTGGTCTTCGTCGGCCCCTCCGGCTGTGGCAAGTCGACCATGTTGAAGATCCTCGCCGGGCTTGAGGAGGCAACATCAGGTCGTGTGCTCATCGGCGACCGAGAGGTGACGGACCTCGCGCCGGGCGATCGCGACATCGCCATGGTGTTCCAGAACTATGCCCTCTATCCGCATCTGACCGTCGCCAAGAACATGGGCTTCGGCCTGAAAATGCGCGGGACGCCAGCTGCCGAGATCGACAGGCGCGTCAAGGACGCGGCCCGCATTCTCGGTGTCGAGCATCTGCTCGACCGCCGCCCGCGCGCGTTGTCCGGCGGTCAGCGCCAGAGGGTGGCGCTGGGGCGCGCCATCGTGCGCGAGCCGCAGGCCTTTCTGATGGACGAGCCCCTGTCCAACCTCGACGCCAAGCTCCGGGTGCATATGCGCGCCGAGATCAGCGCGCTGCACAAGCGGCTCGGAGTCACCACGATCTATGTGACGCATGATCAGATCGAGGCGATGACCATGGCCGATCGCATCGTCATCATGCGTGACGGCGAGATCCAGCAGATCGCCGCTCCGGATGAGATGTTCGCGGATCCGGCCAATCTGTTCGTCGCCGGCTTCATCGGGTCGCCGGGGATGAACTTCCTGAAGTCTAAGCTGACGCTCGGCAGCGGGGCAGGGACGGTGTCGCTCTATGGGCAGGAGGTGAAGCTCACCTTGCCGGCCGAGCGCCTGAAGCCCCTTGATGGCCGGGAGGTTATCCTTGGCCTGCGGCCCGAGCATATCACGGAGGGCAACAGCCCGGTCACCTTCACCGTGAGCCCACGGCTCGTCGAAAGCCTCGGCAGCGAGAAATACGTCTATTGCGACATCCCCGAAGCGAACCGGACGGATATCGCGCGCGCCGCCGGGGTCGACGACGAGCGGGGCGACGCCCAGATCGCGCGCCTGATCAACGCGGGCGACATCGCCCTCGGTCGGCCGGTGCAGCTCGGCTTCGATCCGGCGCGCCTGCATGTGTTCGACGCTGAAACCGGGCGGGCCGTGCGGTGAGGGGGGCTCGAATGCGGCGGTCATCGGGAAGGTGTTTTACCTCTCCCCGGCGGGGAGAGGTCGGACGCGCAGCGTCCGGGTGAGGGGACATTTCCCCCTCTCGGTCTCCCCTCATCCTGTCCTTCTCCCCGCCGGGGAGAAGGGACGCTGACGATCGGCTCCGGGCCAGGGGTTTTATGGTGAGAGGATGGCCCGCCTCCCAATGTCATGGCCAAGCTTGACCGAGCCATCTCGATGGGAAGGGCCAACTGTTGAGAAGGAAATCTGAGAAGGGAAATGCCTTGAAGAAGGGCATGTCCCGGATCGGGATTCCGAGGATGACAGTCGCGCATTTTGGATGGAAGAGGACAATCATGACCATCGTCGTCACCGGCAGTGCCGGCCGTATCGGCTCCAAGGTGGTACAAGCGCTCATCGATCGCGGCGAGCAGGTTGCGGGCTTTGATCTGCGGCCGCTCGGGCTCGCGCATCAGAACTACCGCGAGGTGGTCGGGCCGTTTGACGATCGCGAGGCGGCGAGGCGTGCCCTCGAAGGCGCGACGGCGGTCCTGCATCTCGGCGCCTTCATGTCCTGGTTGGCGGCCGATGCGGACAAGCTGCACCGCGCCAATGTGGACGGAACGCGCGTCATCCTGGAGGCGGCGGCGACCGCCAAGGTCGGGCGCATCGTCTTCGCCTCCTCCGGCGAGGTCTATCCCGAGAACGTGCCGGACTATCAGCCGATCGACGAGAAGCACCCGCTCAAGCCGCGCTCGCCCTATGGGCTCACCAAGCTCCTCGGCGAAGATCTGGTGCGCTTCACCGAGCGCACGGCTGGCATTCCCGCCGTCATCCTGCGCTTCTCCCACACGCAGGACGCGAGCGAACTCCTTGATACCGGGAGCTTCTTCTCCGGGCCGCGCTTCTTCCTGCATCCCAAGATCCGCCAACAGGAGGCCTTCGGCAACCGCGCAGCCGTCGAGGCCTTGAAGCGCGTCGACGACGGCCGCGAGGCGCTGGTGCTGTCGCGCAACGAGAACGGCCGTCCGTTCAAGATGCATATCACCGACACGCGCGACATGGTGGCCGGCATTCTGCTCGGGCTCGACCATGAGAAGGCGGTGGGAGAAGCCTTCAACCTGGGAGCAACCGATCCCGTTGACTTCGCCGACGCCCTGCCACAGATGGCCGCAGCGACAGGCCTGCCGCTGCATACCGTCGATCTGCCGGGGGCGGGCGTCTACTATCACACCTCCAACAGCAAGATTCGCGACCTACTGGGATATCGACCGACATGGACGATCGATCGCATGATCGGCGAGGCGGCACGGACATGGACCAAGACGCGCGCATAGACCAGGACGCGCGCGTCCTGACGCCTGAGGAGCGTGATGTCCCGACGGGCGCTGCGGCGCTCGCCAAGGGCCTCTATCTTCTCGACGTCATCGGCGAATATCCCTCGCCGCCGCGCTTCAAGGATCTGCAGGCGGCGACCAAGCTGCCGAAGGGCACGCTCGCGCGGATGCTCAACACCCTCGTGCTGTTCCGGCTGGTGCGGCATGAGGACAGCGACAACACCTACCGGCTCGGCCACCGGCTGTTCGAGCTGGCACACCGGGTGTGGGAATCCTTCGACCTGCGGGGCGTCGCCGGGCCCGTGCTCGAGCGGCTGGCGGACGAGACGCGCGAGACGGTGGCGGTCTGCGCGGTCGACAACGGCGAAGTGCTCTATATCGACCAGCGTTCGCGCGGCGGGGCCTTCGGCTTCCGCATCGAAATCGGCCGCCGGGCCCCGCTGCATTGCACGGCCGGCGGCAAGGCGCTGCTTGCCTTCGCGGCCCCGCATGAGCAGCGGGTCCTGCTCGATGGTTTGACGCTCGATCGCTATTCCGAGCGGACGATCACCGACGAGGGGGCCCTCGTTGCCGATCTCGCTTTGTCGCGGGCGCGGGGCTACGCGATCTCGCTGGCCGAGCATGTGCCGGGTGTGTCCTCGGTGGCGGCGCCGGTGTTCGACCATACGGGCAAGGCGGTCGCCGCGCTCGGTGTTTTTGGGCCGAGCTCGCGCCTCTCCAACGATCGCCTGCATGTCACGGGCCGCGACCTGATGGCCGCCGCCCGGCAGATTTCCGGCAATGTCGGCGCCTCCCAGCTCAACATCACGTCCTATGTCCGGCCGGGGCGCGCCGCCGACGCGGATGTGGAATGCGTCCTGCCCTGGGGCGCGCATCTTGCGGAGGGGCCCGTGTGGTCGACGCGGGAGCAGCGTCTCTATTGGGTCGATATCCTCGCGCCCGCCGTCTACCGCTTCGATCCGGCGACGCGGAGCAACGAGGAAGTCGTCATGCCGCGCCTCATCAGCGCCGTCGCGCCCCGCCACGATGGCGGGCTCGTGGCCCTGACGCAGGATGGCCTCGAAGCCTTCGATTTCGCGAGCGGACGCCTCACGCGGCTTGTCGATCCTGAAGCCGATATCCCTGATAACCGCTTCAACGACGGCAAATGCGACGCGCGTGGGCGCATGTGGGCCGGCACCATGCGCCTCGACGCGAGCCGAGCCGCGGGCGCGCTCTATGCTATCGGGCCAGATCTCTCCTGGCAGCGGGCCGATACGGGCTTCACCGTGGCCAACGGGATAGACTGGAGCCCGGACGGCCGGACGCTCTATTTCGCCGACTCGGCCGGCCGCATCTATTCCTATGCCTTCGATGTCGAGAGCGGCACGGTTGGCGAGCGTCGCATCTTCGCCTCGGTCGACAAGGAGGAGGGCCGCCCGGACGGCCTCGCCGTCGATGCCGAGGGCTATGTCTGGTGTGCCATCTGGGATGGCTGGTGCGTGAGGCGATTCGCGCCGGATGGCAGCCTCGATCGCGAAGTACGCCTGCCCGTGCCGCGCCCGACCAGTGTCGCCTTCGGCGGGGCCGATTTGAAAACGCTCTTCATCACCTCCGCGCGTATCCGCCTGCCGTCCCGCGTGCTGACCGACGCGCCGTTCTCCGGCGGGCTGTTCGCCTTGCCGGTCGACGTGCCGGGCCTGCCGGCGCATGCCTTCGCGGGATGAGATCATGAGCCAGGCCCGATATCCCGACCTCGCAGCCAAGCCCGTGCTCGTCACCGGCGGTGCTGACGGCATCGGCCGCGCCGTGGTCGAGGCCTTCGCGGCGCAGGGCGCTCCTGTCGGTTTCCTCGATATCGACGCGAGCCGTGGCCGGGCGCTGGCCGACAGGCTCGCCGGGGAGGGCGCGACAGCCCACTTCGCGGCGGCCGACCTACGTGACATCGCGGCGACGCAAGCGGCCATCACCGCCCTCTCGGCGAGGCTCGGCCCCTTTGCCGTGCTCGTCAACAACGCGGGCCACGATGAGCGGCACCGCTTCGACGATGTCACGCCGGCCTATTGGGATGATCGATTGGCGGTGAACCTCCGGCATATGATGTTCGTGACGCAGGCTGTCGTACCCGGCATGCGCGCGGGCGGAGGCGGGGCCGTCATCAACCTCAGTTCCACCTCCTGGATGCAGGGCGCGCCGGGCCTCATCGCCTATACCACCGCGAAATCTGCCGTCGTCGGCTTCACCCGCTCACTGGCGCGGGAACTCGGCGGTGACGGCATCCGAGTCAATGCCGTCACCCCCGGCTGGGTGATGACGGAGCGCCAGCGGGCAGCCGCCACGCCGGAGCGCTTGGCCAGGGCGCAGGAGCGGCAGGCGCTCAAGGGCGAGATCATGCCCGGCGATATCGCCGCCATGGTGCTGTTCCTCGCCTCCAGCGGGGCTCGCATGTGTACGGGCCAGAACTACATCGTCGATGCCGGAGTGGTTTGATGGCCAAGGACAAGCTCGGCGCACTGGCGGGCGCCCTCGATCCCGCCGCGATCCTGGTGGCCGATGACGATATGGCGCCTTATCTCGCCGACTGGCGAGGGCGTTATGTCGGCCGTGCCCAAGCGGTTCTGCGCCCGCGCAATGTGGAGCAGGTTTCCGCCATTCTGCGCTGGGCGAGCGAGACACGCACGCCGGTTTTCCCGCAGGGCGGCAACACTGGGCTCGCGGGTGGCGCGACGCCAGACGAGGGCGGCGCGGGGATCGTGCTGGCGCTTGGCCGGCTCAACCGCATCCTTGATATCGATACAGCGGGCAACACGATGGTGGTGGAGGCCGGCGCCATCCTTGCCGACGTACAGCAGGCCGCGAGCGGCGCGGAGCGTCTCTTTCCGATGAGCCTCGGCAGTGAGGGAAGCTGCCAGATCGGCGGCATCATCGCGACCAATGCGGGCGGGATCAACGTGATCCGCTATGGCACCACCCGTGAGCTCGTGCTGGGGCTCGACTATGTGCTGGCCGACGGCACCATCGTGCATGGCCTTAAGCGCCTGACGAAGAACAACACCGGCTATGACCTGCGTCACCTCTTGATCGGTTCCGAGGGGACGCTCGCGGTCATCACCGCAGCCGCGCTCAAGCTCTTTCCGCGGCCCACGGCCAGCGCCAGCGCCTTCTGCGCCGTACCGAGCCCGCAGAAGGTGGTGGATCTCCTGTCGATGCTCCGGCAGCGGCTTGTCGGCCGTATATCGAGTTTTGAATTGATGTGCGACGGCGAGATGGGCCTCGTGCTCGACGGCGACGCCGGCTTGCGCCTGCCTGTCGCGGACAGGGCGCCATGGTATGTCTTCATCGAGGTCGCCGATAGCGGCGAGGAGGCAGCACTCGCGCAGATGCTGACGGCCGTTCTCGGCGAGGCTTTCGAGCGGGGCCATGTGCTGGATGCCGCGATTGCCCAGAACGAGGCCCAGGCCAAGGCGATCTGGCATCTGCGCTTTGCCGTGTCCGAGGCCAACCGGCGTGCCGGCCCGAGCGTCTCCCATGACACATCCGTGGCCACTGCCGACGTGCCCGCCTTTCTCGCGGAGGTTGCAATCGCGCTCAACGAGCGCTTCCCAACGGCGCATCCCTTGTTCGTCGGCCATGTCGGGGATGGCAATATCCACGTCATTGTTCTCTTCCCTCGTGCGAGCTTTGCAGATCCGCAAGGGTTTGAGGCAGCCGCAGCGGCAGTGAATGATTGTGTATTTGGGGTGGTCGATCGGTTCGATGGGAGCATCAGCGCCGAACATGGTATCGGGCGATCGCTCGCGGGTCGCCTGCGTCACCATACCGATCCCGCTGCCTATCAATTGATGGGCGGGATCAAGCAACTCTATGATCCGCTGGGGATTCTTAATCCGGGCAAGCTTTTCCCGAAAAGGTGAACGTTGGAAACGACGAGGGCCGGCATGGATGCGGCCCTCGCCCGGAGATCTAGTGAGCGACCTCAGTCGCGGCAGCGGCTTCGAGGGCAGCAAGGAACTTCCGTGCGTCCTTCTCGAAGACACTCCAGTTGGGCTTGGTCTTCGGAACCTCCGTCGTGCTGTCGCCAACCTGGATGGTTTCCGTCAAGCCAGTGCCGAGAAGCTTGTCGGGATCCTGTCCCTCAGCCTCGCACAAAGCGCGCGCAACGCGCTCGATCGCTTCGTTCGTCATAGCGATTCCTTCTCGATCTGTTTTCCTGTCGCGACCGCGGTAGCACGGAAGCAGCATGGAACACAAAACCCAAGCTCCACATCGTCTTTGTGACGAAGTCAGGCAGGCGATCGATTTTGTCCGGGTTGCGATGACGAAATCCGGGAAGTTCTTGTTCTTCTCGGACAAGACGCGGCTATCTGGAAGTCCGCTCAGGCGTGCAAAGGATGCGGAAGCTCGATTTCCAGCTGATGCGATTTGTCGATGACACCTCGCCACCAGGGTTGTGCCTTCTGAAGTAGGGACACAGGGGCGCTGGCGTCTTCTGGTAGTATCATTCCCCGGAGCAGGAATTCCGTGCGGAGGTCTCGCCGCGCGGTTCTCGCGGCTTCGACGGAATCAGCAGCAAGCAAGTCGCCGAGAATCTGGACCCAGCACGGATCGGGCTCGTACTGAATCAGCTTCTGTACGACGATGATGGCATCGTTGATATTGGTAATGTGCGCGATATTCCCTTCCCAGGGAAGGTAAACGTCTAAACTAGGTCTTATGGATATATTATGCTTGTCCAAGGCGTTGTACATGAGACTCTCTCCCCCAAATCTCATTCAAACCTAGCACGTGTCGCGAAGCCTGTTATTTCCCCGCCCCGCACAATTAATGTGGCAAACAGTGCAACTTTCAGTCTATTAGACTAAAGTATAAGTCTGTGCTCCAGGACGGCGGCGCATGTTCGAAATGTGAGGCGCGCGCATCGCAGTACTGGTTCAGTATTGTTGTTTTTACACCATTTTTTCTCTTTCACCGCGTTGGAGCAGGGAAGGAGGGGCCGCGAAAAAATGTTGCGCAATGCGCATCACAATCAACCGGTCGACGTTTTAGGGGGCGCGCCGGTCAAGCTGTGAACAATGAGGATTGTCCCGGCGGGATCGCTCCGCGAATGGGGCCTCTTTGTCTTGCATCTCGAAAACAAGAAAGCCGGCGGTTAGCCGCCGGCTTTGTGTCGGGTGGTTCTGTGGTCTCTTAAAACGAGGTGATTTCAGCTCAAAATATAGATAAATTCAATATTTTATTTCGCAATTCGACAAATTCATCATTTGGTAGTTTTAAGTATAAAATGAAAATTTCTAGTAACCGCTGAACTTATAGTTTAACCCGGCTCTAACAACCGCAAATTCTCTGTCGTTTTTGCGTTGTGTTCCGTAATAATAGGGGTATGCTACGGGGTTATTATAATTGTACGCATAGAGATAGTCGCCATCGTTGTTCTTATCACTGCCGAGGTTGACATAGAGGCCCTCGAGCTTGGCTGTCAGGCTGTCAGTGAAGGCGTATTCAAGTCCGCCGCCGACAACCCATCCCCCCGCGCTGCTGCTGCCGCGCCGACCACCATAATACCAAGGATAGCCGACAGCCGCTTCTTCACCCCCATAATAGCCATAATAGCCGTTGTTGTGCTTGTTGTCGCCGCCGCCGCCGTACGCGAAACCGCCTGTTGCGTAAACAAGAACGCGGTCGAAGGCTACGCCGAGTCTTGCACGCACCGTCCCGAACCACTCGACGGAGTTATTGCGGCCATTCGAGCCGTAGTAGTTGGGCCACCCATTGTTGCTCTGGGCATAGTAATAGGCGGAGTAGGGATAGGCCCAATCGCTGTTATTACGAGAAGATCCAAGATCCGCATATTGGATATCGGCTTCGATGCCGGCGACAAACTGCCCGAACTGATAGTTGTAGCCGACCTGGCCACCGCCTATGAAGCCGCCGTTCGATGAGTCATTGCCATAAAACGCGCCTGTATAGGGATCATAGCGGTCGTGGTTGTTATTGGTGCCGCCGCCATAGCCGGCGTTGACGCCGGCATAGAAGCCCGTCCAGGTGAACAGCGGAATAATGACCGGAGCGACCGGTATGACGGTCCTGCTGGGCAAATCCGCTGCCAGCGCCGAAGCGCCCCCGACGGCAACAACGGCAAGCGCGACGCAAGCTGACTTGAACATCCTCATGTGGAAATCCCTCCAATGGTCGAGGCTTGGCAAAACCTAGCAGCGAATCTCGGCCATTGGGAGGGGTGTAAAGGACTTATCCATGGTTTCGTTCGGCGTGTTGCTTTTTTGTTGTTTTAGTATTTCTTATGAATATTTATAGGATGTAATTTTTACTGTAGGATTTGATGTATATTTTCTTATGTCGACCGCAATATTCGTTGTTGGCGTTGTCGATATAAGATTTTCCTTCGGTCACGGCGTCTGCCGTGACCATTTCTTGCCTCTCCGCGCGTCAACGCGCGGCGGACGGAGCGCGAGGCGCTGCTCCCTGTATCGATGGAGGAGGTGGAATCACCGTCGTGTCCTCGAGGACGCCCGGGGGACGTTTCTTGGCGCAGCCCGCAAGTGGGGTGAGGCCGACGAGGGCGCTAAGAACAAAGGCAGCGGCGAGGAGCGGTTTGACAGGTTTCATGCGCAGTCCTTTCGGGTCCGGAACGCGGGGGCGAACAGTCAATTCCCTGTGTAGCTTCCCTGCCGCCTCAGGCCAAGGCAGGTCCGATCTCGCCTTGGCTCCGGTGCTATCGGGAAGGGGCATCCATGAGTCGGAGCAGGTTGTCGGGGCGCGGCGAATCGCCCTACGGCCATTGTGAAGGCTCTGCCGTAGACAATAGATGATCGCAGCGTGATTGCGCCCGAGGCGTGCCCCCGATAATACACGCTCGCATGGGGCGGCTGGGCTGCCGTCCTGAACGGACTGCCGGTGGGGCGCCGGGGAAGTCCGCATTGGCTGGCAGGCGTTTTCGCGGCGAAGCGCCGTGGTTCCGCCATGCGTGATATGGCGGGATGCAGGAAGCGGATGGCTGCCCTGAACGACACGAATAGCAAGGCGCTGGAAGAGCGCGCGGTTGTCGGCGGTGCTCTTGCGGGAGGGCGCTTCCTAGGCGTTGTCGAGAGCCGCCATTGGATTGCGGTCACCGTTCTGCTGCTGATCGCCTTGGCGGCTTTCCTGCCGGGATTTGCCTCTCTGCACCCCATGGACCGCGACGAGCCCCGCTTCGCCCAGGCCACGAAGCAGATGTTGGAAAGCGGTGACTTCGTCGATATTCGCTTCCAGGACGAGGCCCGCCATAAAAAGCCGGTCGGCATCTATTGGCTGCAGGGTGCTGTCGTCGCCTCCGCAGAGGCGCTGGGCGTGCCGCAGGCGCGGACCACGATCGCTCTCTACCGAATTCCCTCCCTGGTCGGTGCCATTGCCACCGTGGTCCTGACCTATTGGGCAAGCTTGATGCTGGGGCTCGCCCGCCGTGAGGCGTTCCTGGCGGGCGCGTTCATGGCCTGCTCGATCCTGCTCGGCGTCGAGGCGCGCTTCGCCAAGACCGATGCTGTGCTCACCGCCTGCTCGGTTGCCGTCATGGGGGGCCTGGCAATGGCTTTCCTGCGGCCGCAACAGCGCTTTTCCCTGCTCGGGGCCGTCGCCTTCTGGGGGACGGTGGCTCTCGCAATCCTCGTGAAGGGGCCGATCACGCCGATGATCGCGGGCCTCGCCACGGTCATCCTGTGCGTCCATCAACGTTCAGGCCGATGGCTCATGGCGCTGCGGCCGGGGCTTGGCGTTCTTCTGGTCGCTCTGGTGGTCGCCCCATGGTTCATCGCCATCTGGGTCAAGAGCGGCGGCACGTTTTTCAGCGAGGCCATCGGCAACGACATGCTGGGCAAGGTGGCGAGCGGACAGGAGAAGCATGGAGCGCCCCCAGGCTTTTATCTCCTGGCATTCTTCGGCACGTTCTGGCCGGCGGCCGTGCTGACAGCCATTGCCGTTCCCTTCGTATGGCGCAGTCGCCGCGAGCCATGGGTGGTCTTCTGCCTCGCCTGGATCCTGCCCTCGTGGCTCGTCTTCGAGGCGGTGCCGACAAAGTTGCCTCACTATGTCCTGCCTCTCTATGCGGCTATCGCGGCACTGACAGCCCGCGCCATTTTCGCGGGAGCGGTCGGCCCGCATCGCCCTCTGGCGAAAAGCGCCACCCTTCTCATCCCGCTCATTCCTCTGGGGCTTGGGTTGGGTCTCAGCTATTTCGGGCTGACCTATGATGGCGTTCTGCCTTATGCGGCCATCCCGGGATTCGTGCTGTCGGTGGCGATCGCAGTCGTCTCATGGCTCCTTTTCCTGCGTGGCAAAGTTATCGGCAGCGCGCTCGTCTCGCTCGTCGCCGCGCTCGCCCTGTCCGTCTCCGTTTTTGGCCTGGCGCAACCGCTCCTGCGTGCCTTGAAGGTTTCGCCGCGCCTGGCGGAGGCGGTCGCCGCGGTTGGCTGCGAGAAGCCGGCGGTGGCCACGGCCGGCTACCGCGAACCGAGCCTCGTGTTTCTTGTCGGGACGGATCTCGTGATGACTGATGGCGTGGGTGCCGCGCATTTCATGACCGCACCGGGGTGCCGCGTGGCATTGATCGAAGCGCGCGAGCGTGATGCCTTTGCCCAGGCGAGCGCCGCGCTTGGTCTTTCTCCCATGCTCGTCACAAGCGTGCCAGGATTCAATATCAATGGGGGACGGCGCCTTGCTGTCGACGTCTATGCGGTCCGGCGGGATTGACCCTGGGCGCGCACGCGCGCATCCATCCCGGCGCCACTCTTCCGTCTTGCTCCAAAGGGTTCTGAATGTCTGAGACTTCCAGCGTCGCCGTCGAGCCAGAAGCGACCGCACCGGCGCTGCTTCTGAGCGTCGTCGTGCCCGTACGCAATGAAGCAGGCAATATCGCCCCCCTCGTTGTGGAGATCGAAACAGCCTGCCGCCCCCTCGGCGCCTTCGAGATCATCTATGTCGACGATGGGTCCACCGACGGCACCGCAGCCGAACTCGCCGCACTCGCGGCGGATCGTCCCTATCTCCGGCGGCTTCGTCATGCCGCGAGCTGCGGCCAGAGCGCGGCTGTTCGTACCGGGGTGCGCGCCGCCGAAGCGCCGATCGTGGTGACACTCGATGGCGACGGGCAGAACAACCCGGCCTTCATTCCGCAGATGCTGGCCGCGCTTCAGGCAGGCGGCATGAGGGCAGGCATGGTGCAGGGCCAGCGCGTCGGCCGCAAGGACACCGGATTCAAGAAGTTCCAGTCACGTGTCGCCAATGCGGTGCGGGGGCGTGTGCTGCGCGACGGCACGCGCGACACGGGTTGTGGTCTGAAGCTGTTCCGGCGGGACGTCTATCTGTCGCTGCCCTATTTCGATGCGCTCCATCGCTTCATGCCCGCTCTGGTCCGTCGTGACGGCCATGAGGTCCTGCTTGTCGACGTCGTCGACAGGCCGCGCTTTGCCGGGGTATCCAACTACGGGTTCTTCGATCGCCTCTGGGTGGGGATCATCGATCTCATGGGTGTGCGTTGGCTGATTGTGCGGCGCAAGCGCGTACCGGTGGTCGAGGAAGCCGAATAATGTTGATTTCCCTGTCTCAGAGCGTCGGCGGCTATCTCTATGAGGTGTTCATCGAGAAGCTCGACTTCTGGCTGGTGCTCGGTCTTTTCGGCCAGATGCTGTTCGGGGCGCGCTTTATCGTCCAATGGCTGGTGAGCGAGAAGGAAGGACGCAGCGTCATTCCCGTCGCCTTCTGGTTTTTCTCGATCGGTGGGGGCCTCATCACCCTGGCTTACGGCCTGCACCAGCGCGAGCCCGTGATCATCCTCGGGCAGGCGTTGAGCATATTCATCTATGTGCGGAACCTCATGCTGATCAGCCGCAACAAGAGGCGCGGCAAAAGCAAGGGTGGCGCCCCGCAATAGTCGGCTCAGGCCTTGGCGCGGACGGCCGCAAACCGCTCCAGGCCCTGGCCGAGATCCGCCTTCAGGTCCTCGACGTCCTCGAGGCCGATGTGCAGGCGCAGTGCCGGGCCGCCGGGAGCCCACCGCGTCGCCGTGCGCAGCGGCGCACAGTCGAACGGAATGGCGAGGCTCTCGAAGCCGCCCCACGAATAGCCCATGCCGAACAGCGCGAGCTCGTCGAGCAATGCGGCGACCGCCTCGTCCGGCCCCGGCCTCAGCACGATCGAGAACAAGCCCGATGCGCCGCGATAGTCGCGCGCGAAGAGGGCATGGCCTGGATCTGTCGGGAGCGCCGGATGAAGGACACGCTGGACTTCCGGATGGCCCGCCAGCCAGCGCGCCATCTCCAGCCCGGCCTGATGGTGCCTCGCCATGCGCAGCGGCAGCGTGCGCAAACCGCGTAGCACGAGGAACACATCGTCGGGCGCGACCGTGACGCCAAGATCGCCCCAGGTGCGCTTGAGGGCGGGCCAGGTGGCGGCATTGGCGGAGATCGAGCCGGACATGACGTCGGAATGGCCGCCGAGATATTTCGTGGCGGCCTGAATCGCGATATCGGCGCCGTGCTCATGCGCGGAATAGAACAGGGGAGTTGCCCAGGTGTTGTCGGTGAGAACGACCGCGCCATGCGCATGGGCGACGGCTGCGATGGCGGGAATATCCTGCATCTCGAAGCTCTGCGAGCCGGGCGATTCGGTAAAGACCGCACGCGTGTTCGGTTTCAGCAGCTGCGCGATATCAGCGCCAACTAGCGGATCGTAATAGGTCGTCTCCACCCCGAATCGGCGCAGCACGCCGTCGCAGAAATTGCGCGTAGGGCCATAGACGCTGTCGGTCATCAAAAGGTGATCGCCCGCCTTCAGGCAGGAGAGGAGGGCGGTGCTCACCGCGGCGAGGCCGGACGGGCAGAGGACGACGCCGGCGCTTTCCTTGCCCTCGAGCGCGACAAGCGCTTCTTCGAGCGCCCCCATCGTAGGAGAGCCGCGGCGACCGTAGCTATAGCGGCCGGTATGGCCGACCAGATCTGCCATGGTGGGGCTGAGAACCGTTGATCCGTGCACGACGGGCGGGTTTACAAAACCAAAATTCTCGTCGGGATGGCGTCCGGCAACCACCATCCGCGTACCCTCGCCCAAGCCTTCGATATCGCTTGTAGTCAGCTTGCGCATGCCGGCGTCTCCAGGATTTCTACCATTCGAGAAAAAGGTGTCGTGCTCACTGCACCGCGCACGGCATCGCCGTCAAGCCGCACGAAAGCCCTATAATGCGGCTCTTGACCGCCGCGTTAATCTCGAATGTGATGCAAATATCGAGGTTTCGTGCCGACCGGATCGAACTGCAGGTGCCGGAGGGGCCGGTACTAACAGGCGCCAAGAAAGGTTCGTTGTTGGCGGGGAAGCGAAACCAGAGCGGGAGAACAGCAAATGAAATCAAAATTGATGGCGCTCGCGACGGCGCTGGGGATCGCTGCGCTTGGCGCCACGACTGCCATGTCCTCCGCTGCGGCCGCGACCCTGGATCAGGTCAAGCAACGCGGTGTGCTGCAATGTGGCTCGAACACCGGCCTTGCCGGCTTCGGCGTCCCGAATGACAAGGGCGAATGGACAGGCTTCGATGTCGACATGTGCCGCGCCATCGCAGCCGCGATCTTCGATGATCCGACCAAGGTGAAATTCGTACCCCTGTCGGCCAAGGATCGTTTCACGGCGCTTCAATCGGGTGAAGTGGATGTCCTGATCCGCAACACCACTTGGACCATGTCGCGCGATACATCGCTCGGCTTGAATTTTACATCCACGAACTACTACGACGGCCAGGGCTTCATGGTCCGCAAGGGATTGGGCGTGAAATCCGCGCTCGAACTCAATGGCGCTTCGGTCTGCGTGCAGCAGGGCACCACCACCGAACTGAACCTCGCGGATTTCTTCCGCTCCCATAACATCAAATACGAGGTCGTGGCCTTCGCTTCGTCGTCAGAAGCCGTAAAGGCCTACGATTCGGGCCGCTGCGACGCCTTCACCACCGATGCTTCGGCGCTCTACGCGGAGCGCCTGCGTCTGGTCGCGCCCGACGACAGCATCGTCCTGCCCGAGATCATCTCCAAGGAGCCTTTCGCTGCCGCCGTCCGGCATGGTGACGACCAGTGGTACGACCTCGTGCACTGGACGTTCTTCGCGATGGTCAATGCTGAGGACCTTGGCGTCTCGCAGGCCAATGTCACCGAACAGCTCCAGTCGCAGAACCCCGAAGTGAAGCGCCTGCTCGGCACAGAGGGCAACTATGGCGAGGGCATCGGGCTGACCAAGGATTGGGCCGCGCGCATCGTCAAGCATGTCGGCAACTATGGCGATGTGTTCGAACGCAACCTGGGCGAGAAGACCCCGCTCAAGATCAAGCGCGGCCTGAATGCGTTGTGGACCAAGGGCGGCTTGATGTACGCGCCGCCCGTGCGCTGAACACGACAAGAACAGGCGGGCCATGACCTGGCCCGTGTTTGACATCCGTGCCTGAACCTGGCTCCGGCGGACGATCCGCCGGAGCACCTTTCGCTGCCCGCATGGAGAACCCTCCAAAGGCCCTTACGTCGGTGGGCAGCAGGGGCACATCAGGTCCGCGTCGCCAATAGCCTTCAGTTTGCGGCGTGTTCGGTGTTCGCATCGCGGTCGCGGTCGTCACACGTGTCCTGGTGCGACCGGTCTCGGCGTTGGTTGGACGGGGGCTTCAATTGCGATGTCCATCGCGATGCTGTCGTTCGGTGCGTGAGGAATTCTGCTCTATGGGCCTTGCCTCCAAGTCGTCGGCTCCGAAGCCGTCCAGCTTTCAACTCGCCTGGCGGTCTTGAGGAACTGTCATCCATCTGTATGCGAGCGCTGTGGGTGGCTGAGCCTGATGCGGTCCTAACGGGTTCGGCCTGTTATTCGTTGGCCTGACGCGTTGCTTGTTTGTTGGTCTCTTAGACTATTGATGGAGCAAATTGCGTGTGACTTGTTGCGCGTGCAAAATTGCCAAAGCCCGTTAGTCTGTTAATGTTTATGACCAAGCAATCTCAATCTTCGCCTCGCGAAAGGTGAAATGCTGACTTCGTTGATCTTGCGCAGTTATTTCGGCGCATAGGGGAGTGGCGGGGGATCTGGGACCAAGAGCAACCCTCCGAGATTTTTCCACGGTCGGCGGGGCGCGGACACCGCGAGCCTCGTTGGCATGGGTTGTGCGTTGCAAGATTGGGAAGATTGGTCTGATGCGTGCGCATGTCGCACGCGCCGGGCACCCGATGGTGATCAAAGCCGGTGGGGAGATGGCGCGGGGCTTAGATGCGGAACAGCGGGAACGGGCGACAGCTTCTGTGCGTTGAATACAAGCGTCTGGAAAGAAAGAAGTATCAGACGATGAAGAGGCAGCTGGAGCCGGCCCTATGGCATCCGGGGCCGACGCGTTCCGAACCAGACTTCTTGCGCATATGGCCAAGAGTTTGCGGTGTTTCTCCTGCTCTTTCGCAATCAGGATTATGATGAATTTGACGCGAAATTCGGATCATAGGGCGATAAAATCGGGGAGTGGCCGTGTCCAGCGCTGACGTTTCCGGACCCAAACGCGGGTCGCTGATCAACGACCCGAAGATCAGAGGCTTCATTTATCAGTTCGTGCTGGTCGCTCTCCTGGCATTCCTCGTCTATGGCGCGGCCAGTAATGCCATTGAGAATTTGCGCGCCGCGCGCATCGCCTCCGGCTTTGGTTTTCTCAACCAGCCCGCCGGCTTCGACGTCAACCAGAAGCTCGTTCCGTTTTCCTCATCAGGGTCCACCTATGCCGACGCTTTCTTCGTCGGCTTGTTGAACACCCTGCTCGTCGCCGCCATTGCGGTGGTCCTCGCCACTGTCCTCGGTTTTGCGGTCGGCGTGGCGCGGTTATCGCAGAACTGGATCGTCGCGAAGCTCGCTACCGTCTATGTCGAATGTGTCCGCAACGTGCCGCTGCTGCTGCAGCTGTTCATCTGGTACAACGCGGTGCTGAAGCCGTTGCCCGGTCCGCGGCAGTCTCTTGAGCTTGGCGCAGGGACCTATCTGAACAGCCGCGGTCTCTTCATTCCCCAGCCGTTGTTCGGTGAACGCTTCGGCTGGGTGTGGATCGGCCTCGCCGTCGCGATCGCAGGCGCTTACCTGTTCCACCGCTGGGCCTATCGTCAGCAGTTGGCGACCGGCCGGCAATATCCGGTCGTCCGCATCGCGCTTGGCCTCATTATCGGATTGCCGCTGGTCATCTACTTCCTGATCGGGCAGCCGATGACCTTCAATTATCCCGAGCTGCGCGGCTTCAATTTCGCGGGCGGCATCCAGGTCTTTCCTGAATTCGTGGCGCTTTTGATCGGTCTGTCGACCTACACGGCCGCGTTCATCGCCGAAATCGTCAGGGCCGGGATCTTGTCCGTCTCGCGCGGCCAGACGGAGGCGGCCTATGCGCTTGGCCTGCATTCCAGCCCGACGCTGCGGCTGGTCGTGGTGCCCCAGGCCATGCGGGTGATCATCCCGCCGCTGACCAACCAGTATCTCAATCTCGTCAAGAACTCCTCGCTGGCGGTCGCGATTGGTTATCCTGATCTGGTCCAGGTCTTCATGGGCACGGTGCTCAACCAGACAGGGCAAGCGGTGGAGGTGATCGCGATCACGATGGCCGTCTATCTCGCCATCAGCATCGTCACGTCGCTGCTGATGGGTATCTATAACCGCCGCATGGCAATCGTCGAACGGTGAGGCTGCGATGTCGATGCTTGTGACCCAACAGCCATACCTGCGTCAGACCCAACTGGATCCGGAGCCGCCGCCCGCGCTGGTCAGCGGACCGATCGCCTGGGTCCGCGCCCATCTCCTGTCGTCACCGCTCAATATCGCGATGACGGTGGTGACACTCTATCTGGCCTATCTGATCTTCACCCCGTTGATCAAATTCGCGCTGATTGACGCGGTCTGGACGGGGCAGGATCGCGAAGCCTGCCTGGCCGGCCCCGGCGGGGGTGAGGTCGGCGCCTGCTGGGCTTATGTCGGGGCGAAGCTCAGCTATTTCGTCTATGGCTCCTACCCCTGGGAGCAGCGCTGGCGGGTTGATATCTTCTTTGTGCTCACGGCGATCGGCGTCGTCTGGATGCTCTGGCTTGACGCGCCCCGGCGGAGCCTCGGGGCCATCTATTTCTTCATCGTCTATCCGATCGTGTCCTTCATCCTGCTCAGCGGCTGGAGCGCCATCGGCCTCAGCACCGTCGACACGTCGCTCTGGGGCGGCATTCTCGTCACCCTGATCGTGTCGATCGTGGGCATCGTGTTCTCGCTGCCCTTCGGCGTGGTGCTCGCGCTTGGCCGGCGGTCCGCGCTTCCGGCGATCAGGCTCGCCAGCGTCATCTTCATCGAGGTGATCCGCGGCGTTCCGCTCATCACCGTGCTGTTCATGGCCAATACCATGCTGCCGCTGTTCCTGCCAGGCAACATGACGCCGGACAGGTTGCTGCGTCCGCTCGTCGGCGTGGCGATCTTCGCCGCCGCCTATATGGCGGAGGTCGTGCGCGGCGGCCTGCAGGCCATCCCGAAGGGGCAGTACGAAGGCGCGATGTCGCTCGGCCTCGGCTATTGGACGATGATGCGTCTGGTGGTGCTTCCGCAGGCCCTGCGCATCGTGATTCCCGGCATCGTCAATGTGTTCATCGCGCTCTTCAAGGATACGACGCTTGTTTCCATCGTCGGCATCTTTGACCTCCTGCGCACCATTGAAGCCACCTTGACGGATCCCACCTGGAGTACGCCCACGACCCGCTTCTCGGGTTACGCCTTTGCCGCGGTGTTCTATTTTATCTTCTGTTTCGGTATGTCTCGTTATTCACTCGCGATCGAACGGCGCTTCGCGAGGGGACACAAGAGGTGAATGCGACAATGGCCACTGCAACTGCCCCTCAGACATCCGTCCGTTTGAAGCCGACACCGCTGAAAGGTGAGGTGGCGGTCGAAATGGTCGACGTGCACAAGTGGTATGGCGAGTTCCATGTGCTCAGGGACATCAATCTCAAGGTCACGCGGGGCGAGCGCATCGTGATCTGCGGCCCCTCAGGCTCTGGCAAGTCGACGATGATCCGCTGCATCAACCGTCTCGAAGAGCACCAGCGTGGCTCGATCGTCGTTGACGGGGTTGAACTCACGAACGATCTCAAGCGCATCGACGAGGTGCGGCGGGATGTCGGCATGGTGTTCCAGCACTTCAATCTCTTTCCGCATCTGACAATTCTCGAGAACTGCACGCTCGCGCCGATCTGGGTTCGCAAGATGCCCAAGAAGCAGGCCGAGGAAGTGGCCATGCACTATCTCACGCGCGTGAAGATCCCCGAACAGGCCAACAAATACCCCGGTCAGCTCTCGGGCGGTCAACAGCAGCGTGTGGCCATCGCCCGCTCGCTCTGCATGAACCCCAAGATCATGCTGTTCGACGAGCCGACCTCGGCGCTTGATCCGGAGATGGTCAAGGAGGTCCTCGACACCATGGTGGGGCTTGCCGAAGAAGGCATGACCATGCTGTGCGTCACCCACGAGATGGGCTTTGCGCGGCAGGTCGCCAATCGGGTCATCTTCATGGATGCCGGGCAGATCGTCGAGATGAACACGCCCAACGAATTTTTCGCCAATCCGCAGCACGAGCGCACAAAGCTGTTCCTCAGCCAAATCCTGCACTAAGACCATCCGGGTCGGCTCGGCGGCACCTGCCATCGCCGCAGAGCCGCTTCTCACCGGAGGCTCGTGATGCGATTTCTGATCATTGCGCTCGCTGCAATTGCCTTGGCCTTCGCCGTTTCGCTGGTTCTCGGGCGACGCGGGATATATGTCGCCACGGTCGCCCTGCTGATCGGCGCCGGCATAGCCCTGCTCTCGGTCTTCATCACGAGTTGCTCGCAATGCTGGACGTCGGCCTTGCCGGTGGGCGCTTTCTTTTCCGCGCCCTTCTACATCGTCGGATGGATCGCGCTTGCCCAGGCGGAAATGGTCGAGAGCAGGCGTTCTCTGCTCTACGGCCTGTGCGGCATCATGGTCGTGCAAGTTCTATGGGCGAGCCGGGTCATCCTGTTCGCCACGGTGGATGGCCGTTGCCCATGCGGCGCTGGCCTTTTTGGACTCATCAACACCGAACTGTCGGCGGTGGGATTCGATCGCTGGGCTGGCCCGTGGTTTCTCGCCGAGGCGATCGTCACGCTGGCTATTCTCATCGCGACCCTGCGGCGGCGGACCGAACTGCCCGCGGCCTGAATTTCTTGCCTGAATTGCCGAGTGAGCGCCGTCTTACCCAAGCTCCGGCCGGTCGGCTTGGCATCAGCAGCCGTTTGCGGGCCGCTGATGCCGGGAGAGGGGGCCTCCCGGCAGATGTTACGATGAGACGCATTCAGTTCGAGGCGGCGCGTGTCCCTTCGAGCCGGGACGCGAAATAGCCGATCGTGCGCGAATAGACCGCCGCCTTGTTCCACTGCTTGAGCACTTCGGCATTCGCCGAGCCCGGCTCCCACGAGCCGCCCGCGACCCAGCCGTGCCCTTTCAGGAAATTGGCGGTGGAGGCCAGGACATCGGGGACGCTGCGAATGAGATCACGGCGACCGTCACCGTCGAAATCCACCGCGTAGCGGTAATAGGACGTGGCCATGAACTGGGTCTGGCCTATTTCTCCGGCCCAGGCGCCGCGCATCTCGGAGGGATGCAGATCACCGCGATCGACGACGCGGAGCGCATCGAGAAGCTGAGCGCGGAACATGTCCGAGCGCCGGCAATCATAGGCAAGGGTGGCGATGGACCGAATCGCCGGCAGTTTGCCCATATTGCCGCCGAAATCGGTCTCCAGGCCCCAGATGGCCACGATGATCGCGGGCTGGACGCCATAGCGCTGCTCGATCTGCCGGAGCAGGCCGGCATGCCGTTTCAGCAGGCCAGAGCCCTTCTGCACGCGATAGGGGGGAACCATGCGCTGGGAGAACTGCTCGAAGCTCTGGCGAAAATGGCCCTGCCGCCGGTCCTGGCGCACCACTGCGGGATCAAAGGTCACTCCGTCGAGCGCCGCCAAACCCCGTGGCGAGACACCCTGGCTTGCCGCCTGCTGGCGGAAGCTGGCGATAAAACCCTCGAAACTGCCAGTGGTTTGGCAGCCCGCATTGGATTGGGCCTGTGCGGGGCTCAAGGATGACAGGAACAGGATGGGGAGGGCGGCAAGGAGGGAAGACAGTGACACTCGACGCAGTTTGGCCGATGGCATGGCAAACCTCTCGCGTTGTTTCCAATAAAGTGCCGTTTCAAAACGGCATCGGTGATGGTAGGCCGCAGCCTGTAGCTTTTGCAATGTTGCGCGATCGGCGAACCGCTCATGCAGTGGCAGGATGATGGTATCATTATAGGGGTCAAGCGTCACGGCGAGGGGAGTGTCATCCTCGAACTCATGACGAAGGCCCACGGACGGCATCTCGGTCTCGTCCGGGGCGGCCGCTCGCCACGCCAGCAGGCCACCTTGCAGGCCGGCAATCGCGTTGATGCGGTCTGGCGCGCGCGCATCGAGGAGCAGCTCGGCACCTATGCGGTCGAGGCAGTGAAGCTGAACACGGCGCGCTTTCTCGGGGCGCCCGCCGCGCTTTACGGGCTGGCGTCCGCCGCGGCGTTGTTGCGCCTGTTGCCGGAGCGCGACCCTCACTCCGGTCTGTTCGAGGCGCTTGGGGTGCTCGTCGACCATCTCGACGATGCGAGAATCGCCCCGGCGCTGCTTGTCAGGTTCGAGCTTGAAATGCTGGCCGAGCTCGGGTTCGGTCTCGATCTCGGGGCCTGCGCGGCGACGGGCGCCACGTCCGAACTCGTCTATGTGTCGCCGAAATCGGGACGTGCGGTGTCGGCCGCGGCCGGGGCGCCCTATCACGAACGCCTGCTCGCCCTGCCAGGCTTTCTCCGTGAGGAGCGCTCCCGCGATCATCCGACCAATGCCGAGGTCGTGGCCGGGTTCACGCTGACGGCCTATTTCCTGAGGCGGCACGTATTCGCGCCCCGGGGCATTGCCTGGCCGGATGCGCGCGATCTTTTCGTGGCGCAGCTCAAGGATTGAGCAAGCGCCGCAGGGGCTCCTCGCCCGAAGGCACTCTACTGGTGCAGGTCGATCATCTCCTTGCGCGGTGCCGTGCGTGGCGGCCATTCCGGCGAGCGCTCGATCATGCGGTGAACTTTCGGGCGCTCCGGCCCGTTGTGCAACGCGCGCAGCCGCTCGCCCACGGCGGCATCGGCCTTCGTGATGCGCTGGTTATGCCTGATGTAGTCGATCCAGGTGGGCGTCTGGTAGCTTTCCCACCAGATGTCGGGCTTTTCGAGGCTGCGTGTCAGCGTCCAGTAGCGGGCGCCGTCGCGGCGGCGGATCCGGCGCCGCTCGGCCATGGCGCTCAGGAAGGCCGGCAGATTCTCGTCCTTGATGATGTATTCGATGATGATGACGATCGGCCCGCTGCGCGGCAGGAGATCGAGCGCGAGATGCGGCTCCTTCCAGCTGTTGAGCGGATCCAGATTGAGCGCGGTCTGTTCGGGAAGGCCGAGGCGCTTCAAGCCTAGTGCCGCGCCGGCCAGCATGAGGGCTGATGCGATGATCAGCGCGGTGGTCGGTCCCGATTGCTGGGCGACCGCACCCCAGATCCAGCTTCCGAGCGCCATGCCGCCGAAGCTCGCGGTCTGGTAGAGTGAGAGCGCGCGGCCCACGACCCAGCGCGGCGTGGATAGCTGTACGGCGACATTGAAGAGCGAGAAGGCGGTGACCCAGCTCATGCCTCCGATGAGGAGCGCGGCGCCGGTGAGCCAGGCCTCCGGGCTCAGCGCGATCGTGAAGGCGCAAACGGCAAAGCCCGTGAAGGCGAGGCGGATGCGGATTTCCGCCGAGAGCGTCTGTCGCAGCCATTCCGCGATCAGCGCGCCGCCAACGGCGCCCACGCCAAACGCCCCGAGGAAAATGCCGTAGAGGAGCGGGCCGCCGCCGACGATGTCGCGCGCCACCAGCGGCAGCAGCGCGACGACCGAAATCACCGTGAAGCCGAAGACGCAGGAGCGCAGAAGGACTTTCTCGATGTTGGGGGACATCGCGACATAGCGCAGCCCGGCAGCGATGGCGGAGCCGATGGTCTCGCGGGGCAGGGTGCTGGCAGGCCGCTTGAGATCCCAGCGCCAAAGCACCACGATCAGGGCGAGATAGCTCATGGCATTGACGATGAAGGCCGCGGCCGCACCGCCGAACGCGACGATAGCGCCGCCGATCGCCGGCCCCACGCTGCGGGTGAGGTTGAAACCCATGCTGTTGAGGGCGACAGCGGCCGGAAGATCATCGCGCGGGACCATGTCTCCGACCGATGCCTGCCATGATGGATTGTTCAGGGCGGTGCCGCATCCGATCAGGAAGGTGAAGGTCAGGAGCAGCCAAGGCGTGATCACGCCGAGGTAGGTTGTGACCGCGAGCACGATCGACACCACCAACATTGTGGTCTGGGCGATCAGCATCACGTCGCGGCGGTTGAAATTGTCGGCTATTGCACCCGCGGCGATCGAGAACAGCATGATCGGCAAGGCCGCGGAGGCCTGAACCAGCGCAACCATGTCGGCCGAATCCGAAATGGTCGTCATCATCCAGGCGGCGCCGACGCCCTGGATCAACGAGCCGAAGTTTGACGCGAGATTCGCGGTCCATATGGCACGGAACGTCTCATGCCTGAACGGCGCCAGCGGCGAAATTTTCTCGGGCAACGAATCGGTCTCGACTATAAAGACGGCACGAATGCCGAACCTGGCTAATTAGAAAGCATCGAAGGCAGGGTTACCAGCCCTGCGGTACGGAATCGTAAATTCTGCCGCCGGCTGTGCTGAATGGGCTATGGTCCGGGGTTGGGCGTGGAATGGGCTCCCGGACAAGGTGGCGAAAAGCGAGGCGCGGGTATCCGTTTTGGGATGCTTGCGCTGCAGCTGTCTGTTCGCTACTTGTTCTCTGGCGCGGGGACCTGTTGCCGCGCAATGGATGCTGGGCTTGGGATACACGCTTCAGGCGGACAACGCTTGGCGGTGGACAGCGTGTCGTGAGGGCAGAAAGCCGCCTTTCGCTTTCACCTGTCATGCCCTAAGGAGCAAGGTATGGGAAAGCCAGTCGATCCGCCGGATCATGACGGCGTCGAAAGCGTCGGTTTGAAGGACGCGCTCGAGGAGCGCTACCTCGCCTATGCCTTGTCCACGATCATGCACCGCGCCTTGCCCGATGCTCGCGACGGCTTGAAGCCGGTGCATCGCCGCATTCTGCACGGCATGCGGCTGCTCAGGCTTGAACCTGGCGCTGCCTTCAAGAAATCGGCCCGCGTCGTGGGTGACGTCATGGGTCAGTTCCATCCCCATGGCGACCAGGCCATCTATGATGCGCTGGTGCGGCTCGCGCAGGATTTCTCGCAACGCTATCCGCTTGTCGACGGGCAGGGCAATTTCGGCAACATCGATGGGGATAGCGCGGCGGCGATGCGCTATACCGAGGCGCGCCTGACCGAAGTCGCGCGGCTTCTCCTCCAGGATATCGACGAAGACGCCGTCGACTTCCGCGATACCTACGATGAAGCCAATCGCGAACCGGTCGTTTTGCCGGCGGCCTTTCCCAATCTCCTGGCCAACGGAAGCCAGGGAATCGCGGTGGGCATGGCGACCTCGATCCCGCCGCATAACGCGGCCGAGATCTGTGACGCGGCGCTCTATCTCATCGGCCACAAGGATGCGAGCTCCGACCAGTTGCTCACCTTCGTGCAGGGACCGGACCTGCCGACGGGAGGCATCATCATCGATGACCGCGACAGCATCGCGGAGGCGTATCGCACAGGACGCGGCTCGTTCCGCGTTCGCGCGCGCTGGCACCGGGAGGAGACAGGTCGCGGGGGCTGGATCGCTGTCGTCACGGAGGTTCCCTACGGCATCGCCAAGGCGCGGCTGATCGAGAAGATCGCCGAACTCCTGCAGGAGAAGAAGCTGCCGCTCCTTGCCGACGTGCGCGACGAGTCGGCGGAAGACATCCGTGTCGTCTTCGAGCCGCGCTCGCGCACCGTGGACGATACGCTCCTGATGGAATCGCTGTTCCGGCTGACCGAGCTCGATGCCCGCGTTTCCCTGAACATGAACGTGCTCACCAGCGGCCAGGTGCCGAAGGTGCTCGGCCTCGCCGAGGTGCTGCGGGAGTGGCTGGACCACCGCCGGGACGTTCTGCAGCGCCGCTCTCGCCATCGGCACGGGGTGATCGAGCGTCGGCTCGAGATCCTGAACGGCTTGCTGATCGTCTATCTCGATCTTGACCGGGTGATCAAGATCATCCGCGAGGAGGACGAGCCGAAGGCCGAGCTGATCAAGGTCTTTACGCTGACCGACGTGCAGGCTGAAGCCATCCTCAACACGCGCCTGCGCAGCTTGCGTCGGCTCGAGGAGATGGAATTGAAGCGTGAGCTGGACAGTCTCACGACCGAGAAGGCCGACATCGAGGCGCTGCTGGCGTCCGAGCCCACCCAATGGAAGCGGGTGACGCAGGAAATCCGCGCGGTCCGCAAGACCTTTGGCCCGGAGACTCCGCTGGGGCGTCGGCGCACGACCTTCGCGGCGCCGCCGGCCGCTAGCGACATCGATCTCACGGAGGCGATGGTCGAGCGCGAGCCGATTACGGTCGTCATTTCCGAAAAGGGCTGGATCCGTGCCCTCAAGGGGCAGGTGTCGGATCTGTCCGGACTTCAGTTCAAGGGGGACGATCGCCTCAAGCTGTCTCTCGCCACCGAGACGACCGCGAAAATTCTCGTCTTCGCCACGAATGGCAAAGTCTTCACGCTGGATGCCGCGAAACTGCCCGGCGGCCGCGGCTATGGCGATCCGATCCGTTTGATGGTCGATCTCGACGACGGCGCGGATATCGTGACGGCGATCGCTTTCCAGCCGGACACGAAGCTCCTCGTCGCCGCGCACGAGGGCAGGGGGTTCATCGTCAAGAGCGAGGACCTGACCGGTAATACCCGCAAGGGCAAGCAACTTCTGAACGTCGACGCGACGGGACGCCTCGCTCTGGTGACACCGGCCGAGGGCACGCATGTCGCCGTCATCGGCGAGAACCGCAAGCTGCTCGTGTTCCCCATGACACAGGCGCCAGAGATGACGCGCGGTCGCGGCGTCCGCCTGCAGAAATACCGTGATGGCGGATTGGCTGACGGCAAGGTTTTCAATCTTGCCGAGGGCCTGACATGGAAGGACAGCTCAGGGCGCACCTGGACAGTGAGCGAGTCCGACCTGCGCGACTGGGTTGGCAACCGTGCCGAGGCGGGACGGTTGCCGCCGAAGGGCTTCCCCAAGAACAATCGGTTTGGGGACTAGGCGAGGGTATCATTTTGCCGCCGAGCGGCGGCAAAATGCGTACAGAACTGACTGGGCGCGTCTATGAGGCGTCTGGCGGTAGATAGTCGGACTGGCCGACGAGGCTGGGTGTTTGCGGATTAGATCCGGCATCTGTTGTCGAGCCTGGCGACGACGGTGAGCTCTCGAGCCAGCGGATCGCCTGGCTCAAAATACTTGAGCTGTCGCAGGCGTTATGCTGGTCGTCTTCCAGTTCGTCATTCTGAAAATGTATGTGAAACATGGGATTGCTCCTGAATGCAGGTGGCGATATACGCCAAGTATTTTATCTTTGATGGAGATGCGCTCCATGCGGATATTCGTTCCTTATAAAAGAGTATTTTTTTCTGATGTAATCTTTAATTTTCATGGATTTGTTATTTTTCATTTTTGATTTTCCTTTTCAGTTTTATTGAATTCTCTGATGATTATATTTTATATTCATTTTATTGTTATTTTGATGGGCAATGCACCTATAGGGTGCATGAATCAATTATCACAATCCTGGGATTCATATCAAATGTTTGAATTTCCAGGTGGAATGTCTGGACTTTCTATGTCCGCTCAGGGCCTATCGGCGTGTTGCAAAGGAGGGGGGATTTGCTCGCGGATCGCCTCAGCCTTATTTTGCGTCAGCTGGTTATGACACAAGGCGGACGCATCCATTCATGAGCGCAGTCGCATTCTCGGAAGACGAGCTTATCGCCCAATTCTTCGCGCCCCTGGCCGGGGCCGGGGGGCTTGGACTCCGGGACGATGCCGCGTGTCTCACGCCTCCCGACGGGGCAGATCTCGTCATGACGGTCGATGCCCTGGTCGCCGGGGTGCATTTCTTCGCGGACGACCCCGCCGACGCGATCGCCCGCAAAGCGCTCCGCGTCAATCTTTCTGATCTCGCCGCGAAGGGCGCAAAACCGCTCGGCTTCTTGCTCTCTCTCGCCATGCCGGCGCCCTGGCCGGATCAACTCGCGCCGCCCGCCAGCTGGCTCGCGGATTTCGCGCGCGCGCTCGGCGAGGACGCGCGGGCCTATGATTGCCCCCTGCTCGGTGGCGATACCGTCAAGACGCCAGGCCCCTTGATGCTCTCGGTCACTGCCTTCGGGCATGTCCCTGTCGGCGAGATGGTGGCACGAACGGCCGCCCGTCCCGGGGATCTCATTGCGGTCACAGGCACGATCGGCGACGCGGCGCTCGGCTTGCGCTGTCGGCTCGATCCGGACGCGCCCTGGATTGCGAGACTGGCGCCGGCCGACCGGGCGCATCTTTCCGCGCGCTATCTGCTGCCGCAACCGCGCAGCGCGGTCGCGGGTATCCTGCGTGCCTTGGGCCATGCGGGGATGGACGTGTCGGATGGTCTTGTCGGTGATCTCAAGAAGATGATGCGGGTCTCCGGTGTGACCGCGCGTGTCGCGCTTGATGCCGTCCCCCTGTCCGACGCCGCGCGTTACGCGATTGCGGCTGACCCATCGCTTTTCGAGACGGCGATGACCGGAGGTGACGATTACGAGATCCTGCTGACGGCTGCTCCGCCGGAAATGGTGCGCCTGCAGGCGGAAGCCGAGGTCGCTGGGGTCGCAATATCCGTTATCGGTGAGGTGCTTTCAGGCACGGGTGCTGTCGTTTTCAGCCGTGCGGGGGCGGCTGTGACCTTCGTGCGAGGCTCCTTTAGCCATTTTTGAGCCGATTTCGCGCCCTTGATCGCAATGGCGTTTGCTTTGTTCCCGTTATTTTGATGCACTGGCTACCGCCAAAAAGGGCTGGGGGAATCCGTCGTTTAAAAACTGGATCGCACCGTCCGAGGGTGCGTAGACCCCCGTCGATCAAGGGACGGAAACATGACCGCATTGCTTATCATTATGCTGGCAGGCGCTCTATCCATCGTCTACGGCGTCTACACTATCCAGGTTGTCATGGCGGCTGATGCCGGCACAGCACGTATGCAGGAGATCGCGGGAGCGATCCGGGAGGGCGCGCAGGCCTATTTGCGTCGTCAGTACACCACGGTCGCCATCGTCGGCGTGGTGCTTTTCATAGGGCTTGCATGGTTTCTGGGTATCGTCGTGGCCGTGGGCTTCGCGCTCGGTGCCGTCCTATCGGCCGCCGCTGGCTTCATCGGCATGAATGTTTCCGTCCGCGCCAATGTTCGCACCGCCCAGGCTGCGACGCATTCGCTGGCAGCCGGGCTTGACCTCGCCTTCAAGTCCGGCGCCGTGACTGGCATGCTGGTCGCGGGCCTCGCCCTTCTCGGGGTCGTTGTCTACTATACCGCGCTTGTCGTCTTCATGGGGCATGCGCCGGGTGACCGGCTGGTGATCGACGGCCTCGTCGCCCTTGGTTTCGGGGCTTCGCTCATCTCGATCTTCGCGCGTCTTGGCGGAGGTATCTTCACCAAGGGCGCCGACGTCGGCGGCGATCTCGTCGGCAAGGTCGAGGCGGGCATCCCCGAGGATGACCCACGTAATCCCGCGACCATCGCCGACAATGTCGGCGACAATGTCGGCGATTGCGCCGGCATGGCGGCCGACCTGTTCGAGACCTATGCCGTGACCGTGGTCGCGACGATGGTGCTCGGCTCGATCTTCTTCGCGGGAGGGCCGCTGCTCGAATCCGTGCTCCTCTATCCTCTGGCGATTTGTGCCGCCTGTATCGTCACGTCGATCACCGGCACCTATTTCGTGAAGCTCGGTGCCAACCAGTCGATCATGGGGGCACTCTACAAGGGCCTGATCGCCGCTGGGGTTCTGTCCGTGGCGGCGATCGCCCTGGTGACCTGGCTTGTCTTCGGCGGCTTCGGTACTGTGCTCACGCCTGCAACGGGCGCGGCTTTCACCTCCGGCAAGCTGTTCCTCTGCGCGATGGCCGGCCTCGGCGTCACGGCGCTGCTGGTGATCGTCACGGAATATTACACCGGCACCGAATACCGGCCGGTGAAGTCGATCGCCTCAGCGTCTGTCACCGGTCACGGCACCAACGTCATCCAGGGCCTGGCGGTTTCGCTCGAATCGACGGCTATCCCGGCGCTGATCATCATCGCCGGCATCCTCGTCAGCCACGGCCTTGCCGGACTGTTTGGCATCGCTATCGCGGTGACGTCGATGCTCGCCTTGGCGGGCTTCGTGGTGGCGCTCGACGCCTTCGGCCCGGTGACCGACAATGCCGGCGGCATCGCCGAGATGGCAGGCCTGCCGAAGGAAGTGCGGGTATCGACAGATGCCCTCGACGCCGTCGGCAACACCACCAAAGCCGTCACGAAGGGCTATGCGATCGGCTCGGCCGGCCTCGGCGCGCTCGTGCTTTTCGCGGCCTATACGTCCGACCTTGCGCATTTCACCAGCAATAGCGCCAACTATCCCTATTTTGCCGGTGTGACGGTCGATTTCTCGCTCTCAAACCCCTATGTCGTCGTCGGCCTCCTGTTCGGTGGCCTCCTGCCTTTCGTCTTCGCCGGGATGGGCATGACGGCCGTGGGCCGCGCTGCGGGCTCCGTCGTCGAGGAAGTGCGCCGGCAGTTCCGCGAGCGGCCGGGCATCATGAAGGGAACCGATCGGCCTGACTATGGCCGGGCGGTGGATATGCTCACCAAGGCGGCCATTCGCGAAATGGTGATTCCGTCATTGCTGCCGGTGCTGTCGCCGCTCGTCGCCTATGGTGTCATTTACGCCGTCGCCGGCAAGAGCAACGCCTTCGCTGCGGTGGGCGCCATGCTTCTGGGCGTCATTATCACCGGTCTTTTTGTCGCAATCTCGATGACATCCGGCGGGGGAGCCTGGGACAACGCCAAGAAATACATCGAGGAAGGCCATCACGGCGGCAAGGGGTCGGAAGCGCACAAGGCGGCCGTGACCGGCGATACGGTCGGCGATCCCTACAAGGATACGGCGGGGCCGGCCATCAATCCCATGATCAAGATCACCAATATCGTGGCCCTGCTGCTCCTCGCAGTGCTCGCGCATTTCTGAGGGGCAAAGCGCTTCGGCACGGCTTGCGCAAGGTCGTGCCTTGATGGGAATGCGCCGCAAAAACGAAGAGGCCCCGTGATCGCTCGCGGGGCCTCTTGCCATAAATGGGGCAGCTCAGTCTCAGGCGCCGAAGGGGTTGAAGCTGCTGCCGCCCGCGCCGCGGAAGATCTGGCGGAGGAAGCTCTGCTCCTGGCCGCTCGACGCGGTGGTGCGGGAGATGAAGTCGAAAATCTGGCCGTCCTGGATGCCATAGTTGGCAACGCGCTCGACCTTGAAGGCCGAATTGAAATAGACGGCGATCACCCGCTGGTCGACGATCGACGGCTCCATGAACTGAACCGTCCGTTTCAGGGTCTGGCTGATGTAGTAGAAGGTCTTGTTGCCCACGGTTGAAACGGTGGAGGGTGTGCCCAGCTTGGCGAGAACCGTATCGACGCTCGTTCCCGGCCTGATCTCAGCCAATGCGCGTTCGTCCAGCACATAGCCACGGGTAATGGTTTCGCGGCCCGAGCAGGCGGCGAGGCCCGTGAGAAGAGTGGCGCCAAGCGCCAACGTCATCGAACGCCGTGAGAGAAGTCGAGTCTCGCGCAGTTTCATTCGGCCCATCCGTGTCGTTTCAATGCCGTTTTTGCAGCTATCATATTCTCGCTTGCACTAACGTAGCCCGATGCCGTAACCCGCGGTTATGTCTTTGGCAAGGCGATGCGGAGGGCGTTGCCCGTCATGATTCTCAAGTTATTTCGTTCCCGACCGCGTGATGCTGCTGCTTCGGCGTTGTTCGAACGGGTGAACGCAGCCGCTCGGGCGCCGCAACTTTACCGCGACGGTTGGATCGTGGATACCGTCGAGGGCCGATTTGAATCGCTCACCCTGCATGCGGTCTTGCTTCTTCGGCGCCTCAGGGTGCTGCCTGAGCCCGCCCCCGATCTTGCGCAGGAATTTGTGGATCGTCTTTTCCTCGAAATCGAGCGGGCGTTCCGGGAAATCGGGATTGGCGATCTCGCCGTGCCCAAGCGTATGAAAGCCTATGCCAAGGCCTTCTACGGGCGCGCGGCGAGCTATGACGAGGCGCTGGCGGACAAGGACGATACGGCGTTGCGTGCTGCGCTGGAGCGCAACATCGGTGTCACCGGCGGGGATGCGCAAGCTGAGCTGGCTGCTTATATCAGAGCAGCGGACCAGCATCTGGCAGGGTTTGATTTCGACGGTCTTCTTTCCTCAGGGGCGCTCTTTCCCGAACCGGGGGCGGTGCCGCGGGGATCGATCCACCGGGGAAGCGCGGCTCCGGATGCGAATCCTGATAAGGAGGGAGATTGATCACAGCAGTTGGCCGTGTGATTCGTCCTGGTCACGGTGATTGAGGGAACTGCCATGGCAGCACGAGAAGACCATCCTTTGCATTGGCCTTGCGCCGTTGTGGATATCCCGCCCCAGGGCCTGGAGTTGGAGCGCAGCGCAACCCCCGAGGAGCTGGTGGCTCTGGCCGGGAGTTTCGGGCTGCCTGCTATCCATCGCCTTGATGCGAGTTTCCGTCTGTCTGGGACGCCCAAGCGCATCAAGGTGCGGGGAGAGGTGCGGGCTCGTATCGAGCAGATCTGCGTCGTGACGCTGGAACCCTTCGCAAGCGATGTGGCCGAGCCGATCGAGGTGGACTTCGCGGCGGAGCCGTCCAGACGTGCGCTTGAGGAGCGTCGGCTGGATGATTGGGACGGGGAGGTGAGTCGCTCCCGTGGAGGCAGGCGAGGAAGCGAGCCCGAAAGCCGTAGCGCGGAGATGCGCCTGTCGGATGCGGATCCACCCGATGAAATCGTCGATGGCGCGATCGATCTCGGCCAGTTGGCCGCCGAATTCCTCGCCCTTGGCGTTGATCCCTATCCGCGTAAGCCCGGGGCGGTCTTCCAGTCGGATGACGAGGAGGGGGATGGCGCGCCGGCGCGAAAGGACGGAAACTCGGAACAGGTTGACAAACCGTCGCCTTTTGCCGCGTTGTCACGGTTGAGAACAAAGTCCGAGGGGCAAAACTAGCAATCCCGCTTGCCTTTCGGTCTTTCATCAGTTTAGCCGATATCGTTAGGTTTTTTTGACCCCACCATGACGGGCGCCTATTCAAAATACAGGTTGCGAGCCTATGACGAGGCGCTATTGTCCGCCGCGCGTCGACTGCGGCCCTCGGCGTTGCGGAGATCAATATAGGCACCATGTCCTCACCGATTAGGATCGCCCTCGACGCCATGGGCGGCGATCACGGGCCTGCCGTCGTCATTCCCGGTGCCGCCAAAGCTCTTGAGCGGCGTCCGGATATCCGTTTCATCATCTATGGTGATGAGGCACAGGTTCAGCCTCTGATCGGCGCGCATCCCGCGCTCGCCAAGGCTTGCGAATTCCGCCACGCGGAGATCGCCGTGCGGATGGATGACAAGCCGAGCCAGGCGCTCCGGGCGGGCCGCTACAAGTCCTCCATGTGGCTCGCCATCGAGGCGGTCAAGAAGGGCGAAGCGGATGTCGCAGTCTCGGCCGGCAACACCGGCGCGCTCATGGCGATGGCTACGTTCTGCCTGAAGACGCTGGTCCAGGTCGAGCGGCCAGCGATTGCCGCCATCTGGCCGACCTTGCGCGGGGAGAGCATCGTGCTCGATGTCGGCGCGACGATCGGCGCGGATGCGCGCCATCTTGTGGAACTGGCCGTGATGGGCGCGACGCTCGCCAATGTCATCTTCGATATCGAGCGCCCGACCGTCGGCTTGCTGAATGTGGGCGTCGAGGAGATCAAGGGGCTCGATGCGATCAAGGAGGCGAGCCGGATCCTGCGTGAGGCCAACCTGACGCAGATCGAATACAAGGGCTTCGTCGAAGGCAGCGACATCGGCCGTGGTACCGTGGATGTCGTGGTGACCGAAGGCTTCTCCGGCAATATCGCGCTCAAGACTGCCGAGGGAACGGCGACGCAGATTGCCACGTTCCTCAAGAATGCGATGGGCCGGACGCTGATGTCGCGCATCGGCTATCTGTTTGCCAAAGGCGCCTTCGATTCGCTGCGACGAACCCTTGACCCGCGCCGTTCGAACGGCGGTATCTTCCTGGGGCTGCAAGGCAGCGTTATCAAGAGCCACGGCGGCACGGACGCGCTCGGTTTTGCAAGCGCCGTGGAACTCGCCTATGACATGGCTCGGCATGATTTGGTCCATCAGATCCGCGCTATGTTGGAGAAACTACAGCTCGAGCCGGTCGTTGACGCCTGATCGAATGTGCACCGGACAACGAGCGGCCTGCTGCCGCGAGAAGTGGCGGGCGAGGGACTGAGGAGCAAACAAGTGTCTCGGCTGAGATCAGTCGTTTGCGGCGGCGGGGCTTACCTGCCTGAACGCATCATGACCAACAGTGACATCGCCGGTCTGGTCGAGACCTCCGACGAGTGGATCGTACAACGCACGGGCATCCGGGCTCGCCACATCGCGGCCGAAGGGGAGACCACGTCGATGCTGGCCGTGCGCGCCGCCCAGGCCGCGCTCACGGACGCTGGTGTCTCCGCTGACGAGATCGATCTCATCATCGTCGCGACATCGACGCCGGACTATACTTTCCCGGCGACTGCGACCCAGGTGCAGGCGGAACTCGGCATCACCCATGGTGCGGCCTTCGACCTCCAGGCGGTCTGCTCAGGCTTCGTCTTTGCCTTGGCGACAGCCGACAAGTTCCTGACCTCTGGGTCCCATCGCCGGGCGCTCGTCATCGGCGCCGAGACCTTCTCACGCCTGCTCGACTGGAGCGACCGCACCACCTGTGTGCTGTTCGGCGACGGGGCCGGCGCTATCGTGCTGGAAGCTCAGGAGGTGTCAGGCGGTCCCGGCGACCGGGGGGTCCTTACCACCCATCTGCGTTCCGATGGCCGACACCGCAACAAGCTCTTCGTGGATGGCGGGCCCGGTTCGACCCGTACCGTCGGACATCTGAGGATGGAGGGGCGTGAGGTCTTCCGCCACGCGGTCGGCATGATCACGGATGTCATCGAGGACGCTTTCCGCGCCACGGGTTTCACGGCCCAGGATATCGACTGGTTCGTCCCCCATCAGGCCAATAAGCGGATCATCGACGCCAGCGCTCAGAAGCTCGGTATCGCGCCCGAGAAGGTGGTCATCACCGTTGACCAGCATGGCAACACCTCCGCCGCGTCTATTCCGCTGGCGCTGGCAGCGGCCCGTGCGGACGGACGTATCAAGCGCGGTGATCTGGTGCTCCTCGAAGCCATGGGCGGTGGTTTCACCTGGGGCAGCGCGCTCGTCCGATGGTGAGCGCCGGAGACGGCTCCGCTGTCCGGCTCCGCTCTCAGGTCTGCTGAATATATGTCGTGGAACGGTCGCGTCTGTGATTGACCGGGCCGCCGCGACTGAATATCGTTGTAATTCAGTGAGATGCTTCTGTTGTTAAAGGTTGCTTGCAAGAGGGTGCCATGGCAGGTCGGACGGTAACGCGCGCGGACCTCTGCGAAGTGGTCTATCAGAAGGTCGGACTATCCCGGACTGAATCGGCCGCGCTCGTCGAGCTTGTTCTCAGCGAAATGTGCGATTGCCTGGCACGCGGCGAGACCGTGAAGCTTTCGTCCTTCGGTTCCTTCGTCGTGCGCGACAAGGGCGAACGCGTGGGACGCAACCCCAAGACCGGCATCGAGGTGCCGATCGATCCCCGGCGCGTGATGGTCTTCAAGCCCTCGAACGTGCTGCGTGCCCGCATCAATGGCCTGGAAGTCGAGGACGAGGCCTGACACCTCGTCAGCTCCCGGTTGGTTCCATGAGCCAGCGCGCGGAGAGGCGCTGACCGATGAGGGCGCGTGGGTTTTGCTTGTGGGATGGTCGGCAAGCAGCCATCCACAAGCAGGCCGCACATAATGCGCCCGCTTTTCATCAGTTTCGCCAATAGATTTTGCAAGCGGGTGCAATCGCGTCTTATCCTTGAGAGATCGTGTCATCTGAGTCGGCTATGTTTTTGGGCAGACCCAGTTGAGCTAGACCCGGTTGAGCCATGACGATTAGGTCTGAGCGGGGGAGCGATTTCGGATCGCTGGCATAGCCGGAGCCGGCTGAATCGAGAACGAGTGCACGGAGGAGTAGACGGTGGACAAAGGCCCAGACGCCTTTCGCACCATCAGCGAAGTCGGGGAAGAACTCGACGTTCCGCAGCACGTCCTGCGTTTCTGGGAAACGCGTTTCACACAGATCAAGCCGCTCAAGCGCGGCGGCGGGCGACGCTACTATCGCCCCGACGATGTCGAGCTTCTACGCGGCATCCGCCATCTTCTCTACGGTGAAGGCTACACGATCAAGGGTGTCCAGCGCATCCTGAAGCAGGAGGGGGTGCGCTTCGTCCAGCAGGTATGGCAGGAGCCCCATCAGCTTTCATCGATCAGCGCCGGCCAGCGTTTCGCCGATGATTTCGATGACGCCGATACGGACGATGGCCGTGGCCATGCGGCTGCTGCGGCGGGCGAGTTCCGGGCGGGTGGCAGGCCGGAGGAGCATGCTCATCACGGCGAGCAGCAGAGCCTTGAGGCGGTATGGCAGCAGACCCCGACCATGCCTGTGGTCGACAACGATCTGCATGAGTCATCCCCCCAGGCCGGCTCGCGGACCTATCAGCTGCGGAACCATGAGGCCTTGCATGGCCCGGAGACCGCGCGCGGCGTGCAGAGCGCAGACAGTGGCTCGCTGGACAGCACGGATGACAGGCTGGAGCCTGACGATGCCTTCGCGGCACTCGGAAGCAGCGGTCTCGATGAAACTTCGGTGACGCGCCTCAGCATGGTGCTGGACGAACTACGCGAATGCCGCCGCCTGATAGCCATCGCGCGCGGGGGCGCCGATGATGATAATTGACGTTATCTTTTTTGTGTAATTGCTTGTGAGAATTCGATTTATCTAATCGATGCGTGACCAGCCATGCGGCAGCAGGCGTTCCTGGGGGCGGAAGCGCGTCTTGTAGTGCATCTTCCGCGAGCCTTCGACCCAGTAGCCCAGATAGACATAGGGTAAGCCGAATTCCCGCGCCTTGGCGATGTGGTCCAGGATGATGTAGCTGCCGAGGCTGCGGTGGCCGTCGTCGGGCTCGTAGAAGGAGTAGACCATCGACAGGCCGTCGGCGAGAATGTCGGTCAAGGCCACCGCCACGAGATCGCCCGCGCCGGAGCGGTCGAGATACGGTCCCGTACCGGGTGTTCTGTACTCGATCAGGCGGGTCGTGACGTGGCTGTCCTCCACCATCATGGCATAGTCGAGCACGGTCATGTCGGCCATGCCGCCATCAGCATGGCGCGTGTCGAGATAGTGCCGGAACAGGCCATATTGCTCGGATGTCGGTGTTGCGCTGCGCACCTCGGCCGTGAGGTCGGCGTTGGCAGCAAGCACCCGGCGGAAGCTGCGCGATGGCGCAAACTCGTTGACCACGATGCGGACGGAGATACAGGCCCGGCAGGTCTCGCAGGCAGGGCGATAGGCAATGGTCTGTGAACGTCGGAAACCGCCTTGCGTCAGGATATCATTGATCTCCGACGCGCGCTTTCCAACGAGATGCGTGAACACCTTGCGTTCCTCGCGCCCAGGCAGATAGGGGCAGGCCGACGGAGCGGTCAGGTAAAACTGCGGAGTATCGCGCGGCTGTGTGGTCACGCTGGCGCCCGCTCATTCAATGGGTGCGATCCTTTTACCCTCGCCACGATAGCACCGAGCCGGCGGCTCTTAAATATCGAATACGCGCCAGCGGTGGTCGGGCGAAGGGGGCCTGGCAGACCGTTCAATCACGGATCACGGTGAGTTGCGCGAGCACATCATGAAGCATCCGCCGGTCGCTCCGCAGGAAGGCGGTGATGATGTCGATGGCGAGCAGGAAGCCTGTGCTGGCGGCGACATAAAAAAACAAGGCATGGATGGCTGCCGTGATGAAGTCCGGCCGGCCGTAGGGGCCGATGACCTTCAGGCCCATGAGGCGCATGCCGATGGTGGACTGGCGTTCGCCACTGACCGTGACCGCGCTGTAAAGGATGCCCGTGCAGGCGCCGATCAAAGGAAACAGGAACCAGGCAAGGCCGAAGGTGATGGCGCCGAGGACGGCCACCACCATGAAGAGCACGAGCATCAGGAGTGCGATGACGACGAGGTCTATGAGATAGGCGAAGAAGCGCGGCGTGATGACCCCGCGAATCGCACCGTAGTCGTCGATCGTCATAGGCTGGGGCACCTGGCGCGGCGGCAAATGGCTCACATCTTCACTCCGTACGATTCGCACGCTTATTGAACAATAATACGAGAGCGATGTTCCGTCGCGTGCCTCAATGGCCCTGTTCGGCCCGGCTTCTCGCGTCGACGCGTGTAGGGGCGAGGCCATCCTCGGCGAGCGCGCTCAGAATGCGCCGCGAATGCTCGGCATCCCGGGTCTCGATGGTGAGATCGATGGATACGCCTTTGGCGGGCACATCAAGAAACAACCGCCCGTGGGAGACTTCGAGAATATTGGCACCGAGTTCGCCGAGCCGGCTCGCGATGCGGCCGAGCAGCCCCGGGCCGTCGTTGGTGATTACACGGAAGGAGACGATGCGGTCGGCCCGTTCCAGCGCCCGCACCATTACTGAGGCCAGGAGCCGGGCATCGATATTGCCGCCGCTGAGGACGAGCCCGACCTTGCGGCCCTTGAAGCGCTCGGGATAGGCAAGCAGGGCGGCCAGCGCCGCCGCGCCCGCGCCCTCCGCCATGCTGCGCTGGAGCGTGGCATAGGCGTTCACGGCGCTTTCCAGCACCTCTTCGTCGACCACCAGCACCTCACTGGCGAGCTGGCGCACCACCGGCAGGGTCAGCTTGCCCACGTTCTTCACCGCGATGCCCTCGGCGATGGTCGGGCCGCCGATCGGCGCCTCCCGGCCGGACAGCGCGTTGGAGAAGGACGGATAGAGCGCCGCCTCCACGCCGATGAGTTCGATCCCGGGCTTCAGCGCCTTGGCTGCCGTGGCAATGCCGGCGAACAGGCCGCCACCGCCGATGGGAATGACCAGCACATCGAGATCGGGATTGTCGGCCAGGATTTCGAGCCCGACCGTGCCCTGGCCGGCCATGATCGCCTTGTCATCATAGGGGTGGATGAACACTAGGTTTTCGGCGATAGCGATTGTTTCCGCGCGGACTGCGGATTCGGATAGGGTCTCGCCATCCAGCACGACATGCGCGCCGTGGGCGCGGGTGTTCTCGACCTTCACTAGCGGCGTCGCCTGGGGCATGACGATCGTCGCGGGAATGCCGAGGCGTTTAGCATGATAGGCGACGGCCTGGGCGTGGTTGCCAGCGGACATCGCGATAACACCCCGTCGGCGCTCCTCCGGTGTGAGGCTCGAAAGCTTCACGAGCGCGCCGCGCTCCTTGAAAGAGCCGGTGGGCTGCATGTTCTCGTATTTGACGTAAACCTCCGCGCCGGTCAGCGTGCTCAGGGAAGGCGAGGCGAGGAGTGGCGACCGGACAACGGCGTTGCCGAGGATGCCGGCAGCCCTTTCAATATCGGCAAGGGTGAGGATTGCATCGGTCGTTGTCGGCACGGCTGGCTCTCCACTGGCGGCATCGTCTTGCTGCGTTCGGTCACCGCTTAGCACAGATTCCACCACACATCTGTGGTCGATGCGCCCATCATAGCTTCAATCTATTTTTTCATTATATTTATCAAGGTGTTATTGAAAAAATCTCATGTTTTTGACGAGCTGCGGCCGGTTGTGCAATCCGGATCTGCGCCGAACAGGCCCTGTGGTCGCAGGACAAGAATGACCGCAAGCAATGCGTAGATCGCGATGTCGCGGGTTTCAATGGGCAGGGTCGCCGACCACAAGGCCTCCGCTGCGCCGACGATCAGGCCGCCAAGAAACGCCCCGCCCACGGATCCGACACCGCCAAGCACGGCCGCGATGAGGGCCTTGAGGCCCAGTGACATTCCTGAGGTATAGCCGACGTTGCCGTAGTAGATCGCCATGATGAAGCCGGCAAAGCCGGCCAGCATGCAGGCCAGCAGAAATGTCTGGTCGAACAGCCGGCTGCCGTTGATGCCGCACAGCGCGGCGGCGCCGGGATCATCGGCATAGGCACGCCAGGCCCTGCCAAAGCCGGTCAGGCGCATCGAGACGATGAGGGTGATGGCGATGACGAAGCCGGCCACGCTGATCGCCAGATTCATGGGCGTCGTCGTCACAGCGAACCCTTCGGCTTGCGCGAGCGGCAGAGGATTGTTCCAGAGCGGCGGTAGCCATTGGGCATAGCTGCCCTGGGCGAGGCGCAGATACTCGGCCATCGCGATCGACAGCCCGAGGCTTGCTATCAGAACACGTTGGCCACTGGCGTCGCGAAGAGGGGCGACGGCGACGCGGCCAAGCACGACCCCATGCAGGCCCGACGCAGAGAGCGCGAACACAAGTCCTAGTCCGATGCCGACGAAGGGCGTCGAGATGCCGCCCGCGAGCGCGATCGCGACGCCGAGGGTGGTGGCGGTTCCGCCGAGAACCGCGAACTGGCCGAAGGCGAGGTTGATGCGGCCGATCAATCCGAAGATCAGGGCATAGGTGCTCGCAATGAGGCCGTAGATGGCCAGCAAGGGCAGGGCGGAGACAGCCTGCTGGAGGCCGAGGCCAACGGAGCGCGATACCTGGGGGGTGGGCTTGGCCGCTGAAACATCGGCTTTCTCCTCCTCGGGAGCGTCCAGGTAAAAACGCTTCAGGAAGTAGAAATTGGCGTCGGAGACCGGTCCCCGCTCGGTGGCGATGCCGATCAGGAGCGACTTGTCGGCAGCAAGGCCCGTGCCCGCGAACCGGCAGAGCAAAACGCGGCCGCGCAGTCGTCCAGCCCGGTCCTTCGCGGTGTAGTCGATGCGCAGGCTGTTGGGCAGGGGCCCGGACAGGGGAGCGGCGACGTCGACGATCTCGCTATCCAGATTGATTGCTGGCAGCACGGCACGGCAGACCCGTTCCTGCTCGGCATCCACCAGCCTGGCGCAGGCGGTCGCCGCCATGACGCCGAGACCGATCAGGAACAGGACGACGAGGCGGCGCATGGACAGGCCAATGGTGCGAGTGGGTGCGTTGCGCAGGCTGGTCCGGCCATCGAACGGCCGGCCGAGATTTCCAGTCTACGCGAGGGCTGGCCGCCTTCGCGGCCGACCGTTCCTGTATGCGCGGTACCGCCTACTTCACCGCCTTCAGCATCGTGGCGACCCGCGGCGCGAAATAGGTCAGAATACCGTCGGCACCGGCGCGCTTGAAGGCGATGAGGCTTTCCACCATGGCCTTGTCGCCATCGATCCAGCCATTGCGCGCCGCGCCCTCGATCATCGCGTATTCGCCGGATACCTGATAGGCAAAAGTGGGAACGCCGAAGGTTTCCTTGACCCGGTGGATGATGTCGAGATAGGGCAGGCCCGGCTTGACCATCACCATGTCGGCTCCCTCCTCGAGATCGAGCGCGACCTCGCGCAGGGCCTCGTCGCTGTTGGCGGGATCCATCTGGTAGGTGCGCTTGTCACCCACCAGCGTCACGTTGCTGCCGACGGCGTCACGGAACGGTCCGTAGAAGGCGGAGGCGTATTTCGCCGCATAGGCCATGATCTGCACGTCGGCATATCCGGCCTGGTCGAGCGCTGCGCGAATCGCGCCGACGCGCCCGTCCATCATGTCCGACGGAGCAATGACATCAGCGCCGGCGGCGGCGAGCGTCATGGCCTGCGTGACTAGAAGTGCGACGGTTTCATCATTGAGAATGGTCTCGCCGTCCATTACCCCGTCATGGCCGTGGCTGGTGTAGGGATCGAGAGCCACATCCGTAACGACGCCGATGTCGGGGACCGCGGCCTTGATGGCACGGACCGCGCGGCACACGAGATTGTCCGAATTCACGGCCTCGGTGCCCTCGGGGTCGCGGAGCGCCGGATCCGTATAGGGGAAGAGGGCGACCGCCGGGATATCGAGGTCCCGCGCGCGCCGCGCTTGCGCGACCACCTGCTCGATCGGGAGCCGCTGGATACCCGGCATGGAAGCGACATCCTGGGACGCGTTGCCCTCGATCACGAACAGCGGCCAGATGAGGTCATTGGTGGATAGCGTGTTCTCGCGGACCAGCCTCCGAGCCCATTCACTCTGTCGATTGCGTCGCGGGCGAACGGTCAGGCCGAGCGATGCCGCTCCAGTTCGCGCCGCACCATGAAATCTCGTGCGCCCTGCATCACCGGCGGCATGATCGTTGACGTGGCCCGCGAAGGGGGAGGGATTCTTGACAGACATCGGATCTGATCCAGCCTTGAAGTAATACTCTCTCGCTTAGCATCTCGTCATGCATATCGAAATGCCGGACGGCTCATCTTGCCGGCCATGTCGTCGCAGGGGCACGGCACCATGCGATTGACGGCGTGCTGTCCGCCCGCCAGTCTTTCGTCTCCTCGGCATCGGTCCGCAGCCGGTGGGACTGCCATCAGACTTTTCCGGGGATTCCGGCGCTGGGGCGATGAGCGTGCACCGGTACAGGCTGCAATTCGCGTATACCAGATGCCGGGCGTGGAGGGGATTCGGCTCCCGGAGCGGCTTGCGTGTGATGTGATAGTGGGTAGGAAAAGGAAATGGCACGAGCACGACATGACCGATCCGGCGCGCAGCAGGGCTTCGCCGACGCCCTGACGAACGACGAATCCCCTGGGCTGCAGTGGGACGTGGTGCTGGTGTGGTTCCTGCGCGCCATGGCCGTGGTCTGGCTGGTCACGGGCGTCGGCCATTGGGCCATCCTGCTTGGCGTATTTCCTGGTGACGCGCCCTTCGAGGGCCGGCCGATGGCCTATCAAGCCACAACGATCTATTTCGCAATCATCGACCTTGTAGCGGCCGTCGGTCTGTGGCTGACAAGCACCTGGGGAGGGGTCATGTGGTTGCTCGCCGTGATGAGCGATCTGATCCTGGCGATCTTCTTTCCGCATATCATCGGTCACGGTTTTGTGACCATTGCGGCCATGGTGATCCTTGTCGCGACCTATTTCGTGATCTCGTGGCTCGCCGCACGCACCACTGACTAAGTCTTGGTGGCATACGGACCACTACAGATATCGGTGTCGCGCTTTGTGCAATTCGCACCAAAAGTCTGAGCGATAAAGAAATATCTTGTTCATTTTATTGATTAAATCGCTTTTCAGAGATCTCACGTAGTCTCTGCCTCATTGGTTCGCAGATCCGATCAACGGATCGCAAAGTTAATTTATGAGGCGTCAAATGACTATTGCAGCACAATTGATTGGGAAAAGTGTTCCCGTTCCGGTCGAAGACGAGATCAGCGGGCTCTATCTGGAATCGTTGACGCTTGTCGAGCGTCTCCATCGCCGTCTTCTCGATGTTATCAAGGATGAATTCGAGCGGCGCGGCGGCAACGAGCTGAACAGCGTGCAAGCGCTCCTGCTCTACAATATCGGCGATAAGGAACTGAGTGCCAGCGAGCTACGCTCGCGCGGCTATTATCTCGGCGCGAATGTTTCGTACAACGTCAAGAAGCTGGTCGAGATGGACTATCTGCAGCAGACCCGCTCCCGCGTCGACCGTCGTTCCATGCGCATCACGCTGACCGCCAAGGGCCGGGCGGTACACGATGTCGTGACGGCACTCTACGAGAAGCATATGCAGACGATTGCGCCGCTCGGCGGGATCTCGTCCGATGATTTCAAGCTGATCAACCGCTCCCTGTTGCGACTGGAGCGTTATTGGACAGATCAGATCCGCTACAAGCTCTGATCTGGCAATGGCATCAACGCAAAGGTGGCAAGGTGATCACGAATGCCTCGTTGAAGGGGCGCCGGGGATCTCCTTGCTCCTTGTTGCGCTGCGGCAACACAAGGTTGACGACGCCACACAGCTCCCGCTAGATGCCACAAATTAGCCCGACTGCTCATGGTTGTTTAACGGACTACCGCTTACAGTTCGACCAATCGGACCCGGCGGTTGTTGCCTGCGCAGTGGCGCGGGTGTCGGGGCATGTTAAGTTCAACAGTGGGATTGGGTCTGTGAGCCTTCGGTACTCATTATCGAACGTTGGATTGCTGGCTGTCACGCTCGGCGTATCGTCGATGGCTGCGGTCGAAATCGCGCAAGCGCAACAAGTGGCGCTCGGCTCTCAGGCCGAGTGGGTGCAGAGCTATGATGCCGCGTCGAGCATGCGCCTGCGCCGTTCCAATACGCCGACCTTGTCGGCCGAGGCTGTCGCGGCGACGGAAGCCGCGATCGCGCATTATCGCGATATCGTGAACCGTGGTGGCTGGGGACAGATCCAGGGGCGCCAGACCTTGAAGGTCGGTATGCGCAGCCCGGCTGTCGTCGCGCTGCGTCAGCGGCTTACCGTCAGCGGCGACCTCTCCGTCCAATCCAGTGATACGGATATCTTCGATTCCTACGTCGAGGCGGCCGTCAAGCGCTTTCAGGGGCGCCACGGCCTCGCTCCGACGGGCGTCGTGAACGCCAGCACGATCGCCGCGATGAACGTGCCGGCCCAGGTGCGCCTGCAGCAGCTTGAGACAAATCTCGTCCGCCTGCGTTCGCTGTCCGGCAACCTCGGCCAGCGCTATGTGATCGTGAATATTCCGGCCGCCCAGGTGGAGACGGTCGAGAACGGTCATGTCGCCACGCGCCACGCGGCCGGTGTCGGCAAGATCGATCGGCAGTCGCCGATCATGAACGCCCGGATCACCCAGGTGAACTTCAACCCCTTCTGGACGGTGCCGGCGTCGATCATCCGCAAGGACCTGATCCCGAAGATGCGGACTGATCCGAGCTATCTCTCGGACCAGAAGATCCGCGTGTTCAACGGACAGGGACAGGAAGTCCCGCCCCAGAGCATCAACTGGAATTCGAATGACGCGACGCGCTACATGTTCCGGCAGGATCCCGGCGCGGACCTGAATTCGATGGGCATGGTGCGCATCAATATCCCGAACCCGCATGGCGTCTACATGCACGATACCCCTTCCAAGGGTGTGTTCGGTGACGATTTCCGCTTCGTGTCGTCCGGCTGCGTGCGCGTGCAGAATGTGCGCGACTACATCACGTGGCTCTTGAAGGACACGCCCGGTTGGGATCGCACCCGCATCGACGCCGCGATCGCCTCGGGCGACCGCATCGACGCCACGATCACCTCGGCGGTTCCGGTCTACTGGACCTACATCACGAGCTGGGCGACGTCTGATGGCGCGGTGCAGTTCCGCGACGACATCTACAACCGCGATGGCCTGAATATCGCGAAGGTCATGAATTATTCGGCGATCGACGAAGACATCGACGCGACGAACTGAGCTGCCCGGCTCATGCGAGGAAGCCCGCCTCTGGCGGGCTTTTTTTTTGGCTTCGCCAACGGGCAGCTTGACCATCGCAACTGTCTGTTGGCGCGGTGGATAGTGTGCCCCCGCCATGCGATAGAGATTTCATGGCAAGCCTTTTCGTCATTTCCCACCCCGAAGTTACGATAGATCCGCTCATACCCGTCGAGCGGTGGGGACTGAGTGACCGTGGCATCGCGCGGATGCGCGAGTTTGCCGGAAACCCCGTCCTCGATGACGTGACAGCGGTGTGGGCAAGCAGCGAGGCGAAGGCGATTGAAGCCGCGGGCTTGCTTGCCGCGCGCCTGGGCATCGGCGTGGCCGTGGAGCGCGACCTCGGCGAGAATGACAGGAGCGCGACCGGGTTCTTGCCCCCCGACGAATTTGGGGCGGTTGCCGATGCGTTCTTTGCGCATCCCACACGAAGCGTGCGCGGCTGGGAGCGCGCCGTCGATGCGCAGATCCGCGTAGGGAAGGCCACGGAGCAGATCCTCGCAAGACACGGCGCTGGCGATATCGCAATTGTCGGCCATGGCGGCGTGGGGACCTTGTTATTATGCCGCTATCTCGGCCTGCCGATCAGCCGTGAACTCGACCAGCCCCATCAAGGGCATTATTGGACGGTCAAGCTCCCGGATCTCGCCGTCCAGCACCGATGGCGGCCCATCGCGCCGAGAGGCTAGTGCGGAGGTGCGTCCAATAGCCCTTCCGACTCTGATTTGGCTGTCTCGTGTTGGCCTGCATCCTGCTGCGTGATATGGGGACCGCGCGGTGTGGTCCGTCGTGCCGGACCTGGATTTTTCGAATCAGGTTCAGGGCATCCTTCGGTACGGCCGGCCGAGCTTGGCACCGCTTGCGGTGGCGCATACATATCGCGCCATCGATACCGTTCTGTCACGGGAGTAGAGACGATGAGCGTACATGAAGCCGCGGCCGGAAGCCATTTGACCAACAGCTTTTTCTCCGCGTCGCTCGCGGACGCCGATCCGGAGATCGCGCGCGCCATTGAACTCGAACTCGGTCGCCAGCGCGACGAAATCGAATTGATCGCCTCGGAGAACATCGTCTCCCGCGCCGTCCTGGAAGCCCAGGGCTCGGTGATGACGAACAAATACGCGGAGGGTTATCCGCGCCGCCGCTATTATGGTGGCTGCCAGTTCGTCGATATCGCCGAGGATCTCGCCATAGAGCGGGCCTGCCGCCTGTTCGACTGCCGCTTCGCCAATGTGCAGCCGAACTCCGGTTCGCAGGCGAATCAGGCCGTGTTCATGGCCCTTATGCAGCCCGGCGACACCTTCATGGGGCTGGATCTCGCCGCCGGCGGCCATCTCACCCATGGCGCCCCGCCGAACATGTCGGGCAAGTGGTTCAAGCCCGTCCCCTATCCCGTATCGAAGACCGACCACCGCGTCGACATGGACGAGGTGGAACGGCTCGCGCATGCCCATAAGCCCAAGGTCATCGTGGCCGGTGGCTCGGCTTACGCCCGCCATTGGGATTTCGAGCGCTTCCGGGCCATAGCCGACGCCGTCGGCGCCTATTTCATGGTCGATATCGCCCATTTTGCCGGCCTTGTGGCCGGTGGCGCGCATCCTTCGCCGTTCCCGCATGCCCATGTGGTCACGACCACGACCCACAAGACCTTGCGCGGCCCGCGCGGCGGCATGATTCTCACCAACGAGGAGGATCTGGCCAAGAAGATCAATTCGGCGATCTTCCCCGGTCTGCAGGGCGGCCCGTTGATGCATGTCATCGCGGCGAAGGCGGTCTCTTTCGGTGAGGCGCTGAAGCCCGACTTCAAGATCTACGCGCGCGCCGTGGTCGATAACGCCAAGGTGCTGGCCGATGGCATCGCGGCCGGCGGCTATGACATCGTCACGGGCGGCACGGATAATCACCTGATGCTCGTCGACCTCCGGCCGAAGAAGCTCACCGGCAAGGCCGCCGAGGCCGCACTCGGGCGCGCCGGCATCACCTGCAACAAGAATGGCGTGCCGTTCGACCCGGAGAAGCCGACGATCACCTCTGGCATTCGCCTTGGCACGCCGGCGGCGACATCGCGCGGCTTCGGCGTGGCCGAGTTCAAGCAGGTGGCATCGCTCATCGTCGAGGTGCTCGATGGCCTGGCGGCTCATGGTGACGTGGAAAACGCCGCCACCGAGGCCTCCGTGCTGAAGCGCACCCATGAACTGACCAAGCGTTTCCCGATCTACGGGTGATAGGACTCGCTTGGCCTTATCGGAGCCTGATATGGTTTTCGGACGCGGCGCCGGGGGGCGCTGCGTCGTGAAGCCGGAGTGAAACCATGCGTTGCCCGTTCTGCGGCAGTCTCGACACGCAGGTGAAGGACTCCCGGCCGACCGATGACCATTCCTCCATCCGCCGTCGGCGTGTCTGCCCGGACTGCGGTGGCCGTTTCACGACTTTCGAGCGCGTCCAGCTCCGTGAGCTGATGGTGTTGAAGCGGTCGGGGCGGCGGGTGCCCTTCGACCGCGACAAGCTCACGCGTTCCGTCAATGTCTCGTTGCGCAAGCGGGCGGTCGATCCCGAACGGGTCGAGCGACTGATCAACGGCGTTGTACGCCAGCTCGAGAGCACCGGTGAGTCCGAAGTCACCAGCCAGATGATCGGCGAGGTGGTGATGAAGGCGCTGCGTAATCTCGACAGCGTGGCCTATGTCCGCTTCGCGTCCGTCTACAGGAACTTTCGCGAGGCGCAGGACTTCAAGGCGCTCATCGGAGAGCTCGCTCTTGAAGAGTTGCCCGTCGAGGCCGATGTTGGGGAGGCCGCCCAGAGCGCCGATGCTCCCGACGCGGCTGACACGAAGACCTGAGCTTTGCCCGCGACCGACTGCCTTTCGCCGCACCAGATGTCCCTGGATCGCCGTTTCATGCGCGATGCCCTCGCCCTTGGCGCGCGTCATCTCGGGCTGACCTGGCCCAATCCCTCTGTCGGCGCCTTGATCGTCGCGCCGGGGCCTGAGGGGATCATCCTGGGCCGTGGCATGACCCAGCCCGGGGGGCGCCCCCATGGCGAGCCCGTGGCACTGGCCGCCGCCGGCGAGGCCGCGCGTGGCGCGACGCTTTACGTCACATTGGAGCCCTGTTCGCACTGGGGGCGGAGCCCGCCCTGCGTCGACGCGGTCATCGCCGCGGGCGTCGCGCGTGTCGTCTCGGCGCTCGAGGATCCGGACCCGCGGGTGGCAGGTTCGGGCCATGCGCGTCTCAGGGAGGCGGGCATCGACGTGACCACGGGCCTCATGGCCGTCGAAGCTGAGCGCGCCCATCGCGGGCATATCCTGCGTGTGCGGGAGGGGCGACCGGCGGTCACCGTCAAGCTGGCGATGACGGCGGACGGTTTCGCAGGCGTCGCGGGCGAGCGCCTGCGCATCACCGGCCCGATCGCCAACGACCAGGTCCATCTCATGCGCGCGCATGCCGATGCCATCATGGTTGGCGTCGGTACGGTCCTGGCCGATGATCCCGCCCTGAATGTCCGGCTGCCGGGGATGGAGGCTCGCTCACCGGTCCGCGTGATCGTCGACACGGCGCTCCGCACGCCCCCGACAGCCGTGGTCGCGCGGACGGCGGCGCGGCATCCGACATGGATCGTCGCCGGCCGGGACGCGCCGGTCGAGGCCGAGCGGGCGCTGGTCGCGCAGGGTGTCGAGGTGATGCGGCTTGGCTCGACCGGCAAGGTCGATCTCAATGCGGCGCTGCGGCTTCTGGCGACGCGCGGTGTGACGCGTGTTTTTTGCGAGGGCGGTCCGCGGCTGGCAGAGGCGCTGGCCACGGCCGCGCTGGTCGATGAACTCGTGACCGTGACAGGACCGCTTCCGCTGCGGGCGCTGTCGGCGCGAGCGGGCATTACAGCCCTCGGGCCGCATCTTGCGGGCCTTGCTCAAAGCGGGATTGTCAAAGCCGTCGCGACATGGGATGTCGCCCGATCGGATGTTGCACGGGATGGCACGGGCAGCACGGTCGATGGCGCCGTTGATCGATTTGCCGTCCTTGAGAGGCCAAGTTTATGTTTACTGGAATCGTGACGGATGTCGGCGAGATCGTTGCCGCCGAGAACTTCCAGGGAACCCTGCGCCGTCTGCGCATCATCTCCCGCTTTGACCCGGCAACGATCGCCATCGGCGCATCGATCGCCTGCGGCGGCCCCTGTCTCACCGTCGTCGCGGTCGGCCCGCACGAGCAGGGTTCGTGGTTTGAGGTTGACGCGGCGGCTGAGACTCTTGCCCTGACCACGGTTGGCGACTGGGCGGTCGGCACGCGCGTCAATCTCGAACGCTCCCTTAAGATCGGTGACGAGCTCGGCGGACATATCGTCACGGGCCATGTGGACGGGATCGCCACGATCATCGCGCGTCAGGACATTACGGAAGCAGGCGGGGGAGGCGAGGGAAGTTCTTGGGGCGCCACGGCGCGTTTCGACATCCGCGCGCCCGAGGCGATTGCTGCCTTCATCGCGGCCAAGGGCTCGGTTTCGCTTGACGGCTGCTCTCTGACGGTCAACCACGTCGAGGGTAGCGTCTTCTCCATCCTGCTCATTCCCCACACGCTCGAGGTCACGACCTGGGGAGCGCGTGGTGCTGGTGACCATCTCAATCTGGAGGTGGATCTCATGGCTCGCTATGCCGCACGCCTTGCGGAGGCGCGGGGCGCGCGCTACTGAGCTACAGGCCGGTTCGTGGTGACGTGTGCCCGGACCCCTCTGTCCCGTTTTATCTTGTTCGGATCATCGTCATGGCCGCTCCACGCCAAAGCACACCTGTCGCCGCCTCCTCGGGGCCAGCGCGCGTTCTCATCGTCGAGGCGCGCTTCTATGACGACCTGGCAGACGAAATGCTGCGGGGTGCGCGTGGCGCATGTGAGGCGGCCGGCGCCACTGTCGATGTTCTCACCGTGCCTGGCGCGCTTGAACTGCCGGCGCTGCTGGCGATCGCGCTTGACGCGGCCGAGGCTCGGGGCCTTCCCTATGATGCGGCGGTGGCGCTCGGCTGTGTCATCAGGGGTGAGACGGGCCATTACGACATTGTCGCCAACGAGAGCGCGCGTGCCCTGATGGATCTGGCGGTGAGCCGGCGTCTGCCATTCGGCAATGGCATCCTGACCGTCGAGAACGATGAGCAGGCCTGGGCGCGGGCGCGCGTGAGCGAGATGGACAAGGGAGGCGGTGCGGCGCAGGCGGCGCTCGCCGTTCTTCGCATCAAGCGCGATCTGGCCGTGACGGGAAAAACCCGATGAGCGACGCGCAGATTTCCAAGGGCGAACGCCGCAGCGCGGCGCGTCTCGCGGCCGTCCAGGCCCTCTACGAGATGGACGTGGCTGCGACCGGCGTCATCGAGGCCGTTGCCCAGTTCGAGGCGCACTGGATGGGACAGGAGATCGATGGCGTCTCCTTCAAACCGGCGGAAGCTGCATTTTTTCGCGATATCGTTGCCGGCGTGGTTCGCGAGCAGAAGCCGGTCGATCGCAAGGTCGACGCGGCGCTCGCCAAGGGTTGGCCGCTGACGCGCGTCGAGATCGTCCTGCGCGCCGTCCTGCGTGCCGGCTGCTACGAGCTGATGTTCCGCAAGGACGTGCCCGTCCGCGTGGTCATCTCCGAATATGTGGATGTATCGCGCGCCTTCTATAGCGACGATGAGCCTGGCTTCGTCAACGCGGTGCTGGATGCTGTTGCCCGCGAGGTCCGGCCGGGAGAGCTCGGGCCACGCGGTTGATCAGCCAATGTGACCGGTCCGGCGTTCTTTGAAGTTTTTGAGCGCCTGAGATCCGAAGGTCGGCGTTCTCGATCGCCCGCCAGGGCCGTTAATCCACTTTTTCCGGCGTGGTGACACCCGACGTCTCGGCCGTCGTCGGATACGTTTTGGCGGCTTCGGCGAGTGTGGATGTCGCAGTCGGTTTGTCGGAGGCCGCAAACAGGTGGATGGAAATCCTTTTGCCGCGAATGCGGACAGGCCCGAGATCCTCGAAATGCAGATCTTCCATGCCTCCACCGGCGAGGAGGTCATGGGCAGCCGCGGATACAAGGTAGTCTTTTCCGAGATCCCGACAGAGCGACTCAATCCGTGAGGTCGTGTTCATCAGGTCGCCGAGCAGCACGATCTCGCGTTTGAAGTCTCCCATCTCGCCGACCACCAGGGGGCCGACATGGAGAGCTCCCCGGAAATGCGGCGATGTGCCGAAGGTGGCCTCGTAGCGCGACCTGTTCGCGGCGAGCGCGTCGCGAATAGCAAAGAAGCAATCGAGCACGTCGTGGCGCCGCCGCGCCGATTTCAGCAGTGACGGCACTTGCCATGTCACGATGACCTCATCGCCGATGTAACGATAGATCTCGCCACCACGATCGAGGATCGCATCGGTCATGTCGGTGAAGAGGGTGTCGAGGAAGGCATGGAACCGCACGTCGCCCAGCCGCTCCGCAGTTCCTGTCGAGCCGGCAAGGTCAAGGAAGAGAACGGCCCGCTCCTCCTGCTGCGGCTGCCTGTAGCGGCCGGTGACCAGTGCGATGAGATTGGTCGTCCCGAACTGCCGCCGCAGAACGAAAAGAAAATTGAAGCCAAAGGTTAGCGCAAGTGTTCCCCAGATATCGCTGCTGCTCGTTTCATAGGGGAGGCCCGTGACGAGACGGACGAGCTTGCCAACCATGAGCACGATAGCAAGATAGGCAATGAGGCGGAGCGCCAGCGCCGCGGCAAGGCTCATGCGCCGCAGCCGGTCCTGGAGGGCCATTTCAAAATAGCAGACTGAGGCACCGATCAGGCCGACTACCAGGGCGCCGCCTATGGCGGGTGTCACGTTGTCGATGGAGCGCCATTGGGTGATGGCGCCGATCAGCGCGCATACCGCCGTGACGACTGTCAAGACGCGAATTCTGAAGCGTGTCTTGATGCTAAGGGCCATGGCTCGCTCCAGTCATTTCCGCCGGTTCTCCTGATGAGGCCTTTCAATCGAAACCGCCAACTGCGCGTTTGCTTTATCCTCAGTTTTGGGGTCCTTGCCGCAGGCACAGTCGAGGTTCTGGTAGCCAATTGATCGGGCGTGTATTATTCGAACCAAACTTCGTCTGTCGATGAGCTTCGGGGAAAATAGCGCAGAATAGCCCTGCTCCCCAAGGCTCTTTACGGAGGGAATGATCTAGCCTGGGATCGCGGTGTGAGGACCGCGTGTTGGCGCGCCCGTCAGTCGGTTCGGCGGCGAGGCTTGGGGGAGGGGAATGGCTCGGTTGACGAATGGCAAGTTCGACGCGTTTCGTAGTGTCAGCCACGGAATCGCATTCGAATTTCGAGATTTCCTAACCCTGCGGAAGCGTTCGCGAGAGAAGCCCGCTTTCGGAGATGGAAGGCTCTTTCCAACGCCGAATGAAGTCACGGTGGCGTGGCTCACCCCTCGCTTGCAGGGCGATTTCGCTGTGGAGAGCCGGGCGGGCGGCATTACCCAGATGGTGATGCTCGCCGACGAGGCGGACGCGAAAGCGCTGGCGCAGGACTTGCGGCTTTCCTTCATTCCGGGGGAACACCAGCGCTGTACCTATATGGCGCGCTATGAGGTCACCGCCTTCACCCAGCTGAAATGGGCGACGCAGGCCGGGCTCATCTAAGCCACCAATGACCCGTTGCTGAGCCAGAATTCGCGCTTGGCCCGGCCTTGGCTTGCAAATTGATGAGTCGCCCAAATCTTCGCACGCACGATGTCGTGCATGCGAAGATTCTGGAGTGCGTCCTACTTGGGAAGCTGGCTGGCCACCTGCTTGATCGCCTTGACCATGGCTTGGCAAAGCGCCTCGACGGAGGAGCCTTGTGTCTTGGCACCGGCCTCGAGATCCTGCGTCCTGCCCATCGCCGAGATGGTCCCCTTCTTGCCGAGTTCCTCGGCGCTGTCACCACCGGTTGTGTCAGCGGGAGCCGGGATCAGGCCCAAGAGCTTTTTCTGGATGGCAAGGGCCTCTTCGTCGGCGAAGCCCTTGCTCTGGCAATAGGTGAGGACGCCGAGCTGGTTTCTTGCGGCTTGGTAAGCGACTGCCATTTGATCTGCCGCGGTCTGGGCCGATGCCGTTCCGGCGCCGAGCGACGCCGCGACAAGACCAATGGCGCACAGACCATTCAGAATGCTTCTCATTTTTCTCACTTCAACACGTTTCACAACGCGCCAGGGATGACGTCCATAACCTGCCGGTGCAACCCAGGGGTGGCAGTTGCGAACATGTTTCTCGCATGTCGACAGAAGCTTGCAGATTCCGGCGGTGCTGCCCGCGACGATTGCGAAGCGGGTTGCTTCAGTTCACGGCAAAGATCGGGTGAAGGAAAGGCGGCCTCTCCTTCATTGGTAATTTGCTACGTGAGGCAGGAGCCCCGCCCCCCTTAAGTTCAGGGGCTTTGTAACGCAGATCGCGTACCGATCCTGCAGGAGACGGTCGAGCCCGCGCAACAGCGGCATCCTGCGGGCCTGCGCCAGATGAATATCGTGCATCTTCCGGTCGACCACGGTGCCGGTGAAGCCAGCCTCCTCAAGGAGCGGTACCACCGCTTCCGCGGTCATGCCCTTTGAGAAGAAAAGCTGCGACCGAATACGCTGATCACGATTGGCAAGATCCGAATCCTGCATTCCCGCTATCGGCTTGCCGGTCATTCTCTCCAGCGACGCCCGCAGCAGGCCGACCCACGTCTTCTTATCCTGGTTCAGATCGACGACCAGCAGCTTCCCGCCTGGCTTCAATAGCGCATACCACTCGGCGAACGCGGCCCGTGGGTCCACGAGCGTCCAGACGAGGTGGCGCGTGATGATGACATCGTAACTGCCACGGGCCTCCATGGTGTTCTCGGCATCGCACATGATGAAGCGGATATCGCTGCCGCGCTTCGCGGCCTTGGCGCGTGCCCGGGATAGCATAGCCTCCGACCAGTCGGCGCCCGTGACCGCAAAACCCAGATCATGCATGAGATGCGAGATAACGGCCGTGCCGCAGGCCAGGTCCAGAGCCGCTCGCCCCTCACCCTGGCCGAGGTGCCTCGCGATGAGCCGATGCCAGCCCCGTCGCTCGGCATCGGAAAAGATTTCATGCCCAACGCTCAAGTCAAAGGTTTCGGAGCGGATGGACCAATATTCGCGGATTTCGTCGCGCAGTGAATAGTTTGAGCTATGCACGTCCGTCATGGAAGCGAACTCATTGGAATTATTACAAAAGATAGCGATTGACGATCTCTCGTCGATTTTCTATCGGCGAACTCAATAGCAAATTTAAAGGACGGTCGGAATGGGTTTCCTTCATCGTACCGTGGTTACTGTCGTCGCGCTGGCAGCGTTGACTCCGGCCGCCGTCATGGCTCAGGCCTTCACCGTGAAGGACGTCGCAGGACGCGAGGTCGCCTTCGACAAGCCGGTTGATCGCGTCATCCTTGGTGAGGGCCGTCTTCTCTATTCTGTCGCGGCCATCGAGCCTGATCCCTTCTCGAAGGTGGTGGGATGGCGCAACGACCTCATGCGCAACGATGCCGACAGCTACAATGCCTATGTCGCGAGGTTTCCCAAGGCCAAGGACGTGCCATTTCTCGGCAACCTGACCGATGGAACGCTGCAGACCGAGACGGTGGTTAACCTGAAGCCCGACGCCATGATACTGACCATCGGCGACAAGAAGGCCGCCGACGAGGTCAAGCTCGAGGAGATGCTGGGCAAGATTGGCGTGAAGGTCGTCTATGTCGACTTCCGTGAGCATATCCTCAAGAATACGGAGCCAAGCCTCAAGGTACTTGGGCAGCTCTTCGGCAAGAGCGGGCGGGCGGATGATGTTGCCGCCTATTGGCGCAAGGAGCTTGCGCGCGTCACGGATAAATTGAAGGCCGCCAGTCCGAAGCGCCCGAACGTCTTCATGTATCGTGCGGCGGGGCTCGTCGAATGCTGCGGCACCTTCGGCCCCGACAACTTCGGCCTCATGACGGATCTGGCTGGTGGCCATAATATCGGTTCGGATTTCTTGCCCGGTTATACTGGCTCCATCAATGCCGAGCAGGTTGTCGCCACCAATCCCGATGTAATCGTGGTGACCGGCGCCAACTGGAGCCAGACCCCGAACGCCAAGAACTTCGTCAATGTCGGCCCGGGGGCGGCCGCGTCGGCGGGGGCAAGCCGGGAGGCGCTGGCGGCTCTGATGAAGGAGCCTGCCTTCACCGGGTCGAAAGCCGTGAAGAACAACGACGTTCACGCGATCTGGCACCAGTTCTACACGAGCCCCTACCAGTTCGTGGCGATCCAGCGGATGGCCAAGTGGTTCCATCCCGAACTTTTCGCGGATCTCGATCCGGATGCGACGTTCAAGGATTTTCACGCCAAGTTCCTGCCGATCGATTACCAGCCTGGCTACTGGGTCTCCCTGGACGGCGGTAAAAAATAATGTCGACGCTGCACATGGCAGAACCGGCTGTCGGTGGCCTCGAGGGGCGCGGTCAATATCGCGCCCTCATTCGCAGGAAGCTCGTCATTCTGGCTGCCATGGTGTTGGCGCTGTGTCTGTCCTTCGCCGTTGATCTGGCGTGGGGCCCCGCGCGCTACAGCCTTCTCGATGTCGTTCTCGCTGTCTTCAACCCGGCCGCCGTTTCGGATTCCGTCCGCACGGTGGTCTGGGACATCCGCATGCCGGTTGCGGTGATGGCGATCGTGGTGGGCGCTGCTCTTTCAGTCGCCGGCGCGCAGATGCAGACGATCCTCGCCAATCCGCTTGCGAGCCCGTTTACCCTGGGCATTTCGGCGGCGGCAAGCTTCGGCGCGGCCTTCGCTATCGTCGTCGGCGTCCCTTTCCTGCCGCTGGTGGCCTCGGGCCTCATCGTTCCCCTCAACGCCTTTCTCATGGCGCTTGTCGCCGCGCTGTTCATCCACTTCATTTCCCAGATGCGTGGTGTGTCCGTCCAGACCGTGGTGCTTCTCGGCATCGCCCTCGTCTTCACGTTCAACGCGGCACTGGCATTCCTGCAATACCTTGCGTCCGAGCAGGCTCTCTCGACCGTTGTGTTCTGGACCATGGGCAGCCTGACCAAGGCGACATGGCCGAAGATCTGGATCACGCTCGCCGTGCTTTTGATCGCGCTGCCCCTGTTCGCGCGTAATGCCTGGGCCTTGACCGCCATTCGCCTGGGTGAGGACAAGGCCGCGAGCTTCGGCGTGAACGTGCGCTATATCCGCCTCGAGACCATGCTGATCATTTCGCTTCTCGCGGCCATTCCCGTCAGCTTCGTAGGGACAATCGGCTTCGTCGGGCTGGTCGGCCCGCATATTGCCCGCATGATCTTCGGTGAAGACCAGCGCTTCTTTTTGCCCGGCTCAGTCATTTCCGGAGCCCTCCTGCTGTCGCTCACCTCGATCGTCAGCAAGTCGATCATCCCGGGCGTCGTCTTCCCGATCGGCATCATCACGGCGCTGGTCGGTGTGCCGTTCTTCTTCTCGTTGATCCTAACCGACGTGAGGCGCTCATGGTGACGCTCCAGCTTGATCAGGTCGGGGCCTACTACGGCAAGACATTGACGGTTTCCGAGATCAGCACGCCCGTGCTGACAGCAGGTGAGCTGGTGGCTGTCATCGGCCCCAATGCCGCTGGCAAATCCACATTGTTCAAGCGTGTCGCCGGTCTGCTGAGAGGTCCGGGACAAATCCGCCTGGTGGGTAGCGCCAAGGGAAAGCGGGCCATCAGCTATATGCCGCAGGACAGCTCGGCGAATGCCGTGTTGACAGTCTATGAATCGATCTTGCTGGCGCGAAAGCAGGGCCAGTCGTGGAGCGTCGGCGACGATGACCTGCGCCTGATCGATCACATCATGGAAGCACTCGATATTCAGGATCTTAGCTTCCGCGATCTCGGCGCGCTGAGCGGGGGGCAGCGCCAGCTCGTGTCCATCGCTCAGACATTGGCGCGCGAGCCCGATGTCGTGATCATGGACGAGCCGACCAGCGCGCTCGATCTCCACCGGCAGGTGGAGGTGCTGGCCTTCATGCGCGCGCAGGCCAGGCAGCGCGGCATGATCGTCCTGATCGCGATCCACGATCTCAACCAGGCACTGCGTTTCGCTGACAAGACGCTGATCATCGCCAAGGGCCGGATGGTTGCTTGCGGCCTTTCCGGCGACATCATCACGGCCGAGATGTTGCGTGACGTCTATCGCGTTGAAGCCCGGATCGAGCGCTGTTCCCGCGATCTCAGTCACGTCATCGTCGATGCCAACATCCCGGCCTGAACAGGCGAGGGCCTGGCTTTTCCCGCTGCGGTTATGCTTGCCCTGATCAGGCAGGAGCGGGATACTCGTCCCGTCGGGATCAGGATGTGAGCGATAACGATGATCGAACACGCAGCAGTCATTCGGCGTATTGCCTTGGCCGGGAATGAAGGCGAGCCTGCCTATTCCTGGTCTCTTGTCACGCAGGATGCGATCGATCGCCTGCTGGTACTTCACCTCGTCGAAGTAGCGGGTACGGACGGAGACGAGCGTCCGCTTTATCGCCTGACCAACGACGGTCGCAAGGTCTCCGGCGATATCGCTCCTGCCTACGGCTGAGCGCTGAAGCCGAAGAGCGCGGCAGGCCTATGCGAAGGTGTGGATGACGAGTGCCAGGCCGACAAAGGCCGCGATTGTGCCTGCAATCGCGAATTTCAGCGCCAGGCTGGGATCGCAGCGCGGCGTCAGCCCATCGTCGTAGTCACTCTGATCCAACACAGTCATTCTCCGGCACAAACTCCGGTTCGCATAGGGCGGGGATGCTTCATTTTCGTGACGGCGCCTGGTTTCGGTCGAAGAAGACGGGCGCGACATGGGCCCCACGGATAGCTCGCCCTTTGGTTTCCATGGCCATGGCGCGAGGTCATGCGATCGTTCAATCGAGCACTCCAAGACGATTGAACGGCATATCCCAGCCAGGTCGAAGGGCACTCGCGGGCGGGGGGGGCGAAGCAATTCCTGCCGAGGCCTCTCTTGCGCGATGGCCAGTCATCCCCGAATGAAAAGCGCTCTGCGGCTTTGAGTTCCGACGTCTCCCACTGAGGGGAAGGGCGCGTCAGGGCGCATAAAAATGGTGCGCCACTCCGGCATTTTCGCTTTCATGACTTGCGCCATGCTCATGCTGTGGACTATCTCAAGCGTGGCGGCTCGATATACGATCTCCGGAGTTATCCAGGACACATCTCGGTCAAGAGCACCGAGATCGACCTGGTGTTTCTCACTGCGGCGCAGCAATCCCACACAAGGGGCGGCGTCACGAAAAGGGGCACGGAGAGAGCGGCCTGTAGCGTGACGTTTGAGAAGTTTGTGATAGTTTTCAAGCGCGGGAGAGGTGGCCGAGTGGTTTAAGGCAGCGGTCTTGAAAACCCTTCTGTGGCCACGCCAGACCTAAAAATTCGACCTCTCAGTTCTCTTCAAGTTCTTGAAAAATAACGAATTCAATCCTGCGCGGCGTGCGCATATCGCGCATTCCGCGCAGATGCAGGCGGTTCATAGGGGCACGTCACAGGGCACAGTCTGTTCACCCCTCGTTCTCTATAGGCACATCTGTGCCGCCCACGACTTTGAGTTTCATCATCCCGGCTGGGATATCAGGCGGACCAGGTGGCTTGTAGAGATCGATGAGGCAGGCGAAGCAGGGTTCGCCGTTGTAGCGGCTTCGCTTCATGGTCCCCATCCGGCGCCGCGGGCAATCAATCGAGAGCTGCCTTACGAGATCGTCGAGCGGGATTTCAGCGCCGAAGCGCTCGGCGAGACGAGCCAGGCGATATTTCCCCGATCGATGGCAGACGTCGCAGCCGATGCGCACCCAGACCCACGGGAAGTCCGACAGCTTGTGCGCGACGATCACTAGGTGATCTCCCGGCCGCGGACATAGCCGCGGGAGACAAGGCGCCCGGCCTCGGCAAGCCGCCGCTCACGCTCGGCGAGGTCCGCCAGGGCATCACGGACGGCCGCTTTCAGCGCGGCCATGGCGTCACGCTCCTCAGCCAAATAGGCAGCTGCTATTGCCTCGACGGCCTTGTCTGGATCGAGATTGCTCATGGCCGGCCATTTTATGCCGACCGTAAAAAATGAGAACAAAAAAAGAACAAATGGATTTACAATCTGTGCCTTTTGGCACGCCGCGTGATTCTCGTCGCTGCTTGCCTGGGGAAAAAGGACCGTGCGAAGCTGGCACGATCAAGGGAGATGCCCGTGTGCAACCTTTACTCCATGACCAAGGGCCAGCAGGCCATCCGCGAGCTGGCGCGGGCCTTCGAGGACTACACGGGCAACCTCCAGCGTATGCCCGGCGTCTTCCCGGACTATTCCGCGCCGATCGTGCGCAACGGGCCGAACGGGCGGGCGCTGGCCCTGGCGCGATGGGGAATGCCGTCATCCCAGTTCGCGCTGATGCAGGCCGCGAAGAAGCGCGCCGAGAAGCTCGAAGCCAAGGGCCAGACGGCCGACTTCAAGGAGCTGCTGAAGATGGAGCCGGACGGCGGCACGACCAACGTCCGCAACACCGACAGCAAGCACTGGCAGCGCTGGCTTGGGCCGGACAACCGTTGCCTTGTGCCCTTCACCTCATTCAGCGAGTTCAACAAGGCCGCCGGCGGCGACATTTGGTTCGCCTTCGATGAGAGCAGACCGCTCGCCTTCTTTGCCGGGATCTGGACGGAGCGTTGGCCAAGCGTGCGCAAGGTCAAGACCGGGCTCGAGGTGGCAGACCTCTATGCCTTCCTGACCACCGACCCGAACGCCGAAGTGGGGGCGATCCATCCAAAGGCCATGCCCGTTATCCTCACGACCGAGGACGAGCGGGATATCTGGATGCGGGCACCGTGGAGCGAGGCCAAAGACTTACAGCGCCCGTTGCCGGATGGCTCGCTCCAGATCGTGGCGCGAGGCGTCAAGAACGACGACGCTCTTCCGCCTCTTTGACAGCCCGGTCGTACTGTTCCGCGAAGTCGCGCTGGCTCTCGTAGTCATAAGGGCGTTCCCCGTCGTCGTCAGGGGCATCCTCACCCTCAGGCCCCTGGTCGGGCCAGCCACATTCGGGCTTCACGATGTTCATGCCGGATGATGCGGGACGTTCGCGATCGGCCGGCCAGTTCGCGCATATCGCATCGACCGCGGCCCTATCCGCTTCCTGCCAGACCTCGATAGCCCGTTCGTCTTCCTCGTCAAAAGGGATGAGCCCGCCGCTATCCGACCATCCATCTCGCGCGAAGAGCCCGTCCAGCGAAGCCAGCGGTGACACCTTATGTTTCAAAAACACCTCGACCGCGGCGTTAAAGCCCCTCGTGACCTCTTCTTCGGTCGCGCCAGGCACATCAAAGGTGAATTCGAGCTTCATAGCTCACCTCCATAGCCCCGCCGCTATGGAACAAAATGAGAACGAACGAGTCAAGCGTGGTCTGCGCTGGTCTGATTGTAGCCGCGCTGAAACGCCAAAGACCGCCCCATCCCGGAGGACAGGGCGGCGGAAAGCGATGACGATGGTGGAGCCCGTCTCAGCGCACGGCCTTCACCCATGCGATGACCTTCATGATGTTTTCCCAAAGCATGACGCCGCCAATGAAGGCGCCCACAATGGTGATCACGCACCATTTGAAGAAGCTTCCGACCTTGAGGATTGCCCTCAAGAGCCCGAGCCCTTCGCGCAATAGCGCTATATCGCCGGGTTGGAGCTGCGCCAGGAACGTGCGGGTTTCATCGGGCAGTTCGGCCAGGCGCGCGGCGGGTGGTTTCTCTTCATCCATGGCCTTACTTCCCCTCGCACCAAGCCAGCCGGCGCGCGTTGTTGCCTTTCACGCCGTCGATGGTTTCCGGGGTGTCGCTCGTTGCCCATGAGATCCCGCGCCATTGCGCGCAGACATTCTCAGTCGCGACGGTACCCGTCGTTTTGCAGCCGGCAGCCAGGATCGGCAGCGCAGCGGCGAGCAGCATCGTCCGCACGGTTCGCGGCATTGGTCCTCTCCTTGGTGGCGGTGGTTTCCTCGGTGACGCGGGCGGCGTAGCCCCGGTCATAGGCGCGGTCATTGATCTCCCAGGCGCCATAGGCGAGCACGGCGAAGATGCCTGCCGCCGCGATCAGTCGCCAGTTGGCGAATGGCCACGCGATCACGTCGCTTCCTCCCGGCGGCTCTTGAAGAACCACCAGAGTGCCGCTGCGAAACCGACGACCATGACGATGGCCAGCGCCCATTGCAGAGGGCCGGGAGACGAGGCGGCGGTGGCGACGGAGCCGAGAGCGCCCGCGCCAACGGCGATATTCTCGCGGGTGACCAGTGGGGCTTTGGCGGGAGCGGCTGGTACGTCATTGGACGACACGAAGGCGCCCTTGGCCCAAAGGCCTGCCTCGGCAGCACGGCGGTTAACCAAGCCGGGGATCTTCCGCCCGCCTGCGTTGACCCATTTCGCGAGTTCAGCCGGGACCGCGTCGTAATTCCCTGCGTTCAATTTCTTCAGGAGGGTGGAGCGATCGAGCGCCCCCGTATTGAAGTCGAAGCTGACGAGGGCCGCGAACTGATTGTCTGTCAGCGGCGCCTTGACCAGGCGCACAACCCGCTGCTCGAACTTGGCGAGATCGCGGCGGAGGATGTCTTCGGCCGTGGCCTCGGTGATCACCATGCCAGCGGTCACCTGCGGAGTGCCGGCCGCCGAGGTGTGGCCGTAGCCGATGGTGAGAATCCCGGCCACGTCGCGATAGGCCTTCAGCTTCACGCCTTCCCAGCGCTTGATGTGCTCCAGGCCTTCCTGATTGATACGGCGCGCCATTACCGGTCACCTCGCTCAACGACATGCTTGGCGCCCTTGGCGACACCGGCCCAATCGGTCTTGCCGCGAGACGCGCAAGCGCTCACGGCCGCGGCGACAAGCGCCACGATCAGCAGATGTTTCATTTGGATGTCTCCTTAGATCAGACCCGCTTGCAGCGTGGGCTTGGCCGTGTTCCGATGGCCGACCTCAGAACCGCTCCCCCGGCGATGAGGCGCCGCCCCTGGCTGCTCACTTCCCCCGGCGCAAGCCAGCAGCCGGGGGCGGGCTTGCACCTGAATTGAAAAAGCCGCCTCGGAGGGCGGCGGGCGTAAGCGATGGTGGCTAGCCGGTGACGATCAGGCCCTGGGAAAAGGAGAACCCGGAAGGGACGCGGTCGGTCCATGACGCATCGGGTGTGGCCGCTGTGCGCAAGACGCCGACGCCCGTCGCGATCCACAGTCCGAGAAGAGGTGAGTATTTGACCTCCCACATATTACCGCCCCCCCCGAATGGGGCGCTCTCGGTCCATGACCCGCTTGATTGCGGCGTCGCTGAGTAGCCCCGGCGCCCAGTTGAACACACATAGCAGGCGAGACCAGATGACAGGTTCACGTCCATCCTGTTCATCTGCGCCGTTGTGTTGGACGTGTGTGTTGACCAGTTGGATGTCGCGGCGGACCCGTCTGCTGAATACCTCAGGGCGCCGCCAGGCCCGCCGGCCCACCATCGATTATTTGTCGTATCCACCTTGACGAAGAAAAAGTCTGCGGCCGCACCTGAAAAGCGACTGGTGAGTGATCCGCCCGCACCGGTCGCAGATCTCAGGTAGCTATTGGCTCCAACTACGATATATTTTGAGTTATTGAACATAACGCCGTGCAGCGTGCTGCTGACGCTCGTGATCCAGGTCGTCCAAGTACCAAGCGGGTCCGTTGCATACGCGAGATACCCGTTGTTCCCACACACGAGAAACCGCGTTCCGTCGTGGCAAACATCGCGGCATTTTTCGCTGAGCGTCTTGAAGGTCCACCCAGCCAAGGGATTGGCGCTGACATAGACCCCGTTGGCCGTAGCATCTGCATAATTGGGGCACGCGACATAGGTGCCATCTGGCCCCTTTACCCACTTCCCCAGCCCCCCTGCTGAGATGCCCGGTGGAATGCCGATGTCCGAATAATTTATGCCGTCCGTCGAGTAAAATGCGTGGCTTGTGTCCCCATCCACGAAATATACCGATGGTACCGCCAATATGGGTGGTGTCCCCCCCGCGCCCGCCAGAACGCCCATTGTCATCCTCATGACGAGAGACCTCCCGCAAGCACCCATTCGTTGGTCCCGCGCTTGTAGAGCGAGGCCATGCCGTACTGATCGGCGATCTTGAGCTTGCCGCCGGCCGACCGGATGGTGACACCAGATCCTGCCGCGATGGTCAGGGCGCCGGCGCCGAGACGCGTAAGATCAATGCGACCGCCGGTTGGGAAGGCCACTGTCGAGTTCGGCGGCACGGTCAGCGTCATGGCGGATCCGTTGTTCATTTCGACAACCTTGCCGAGATCAGCCAGCGCGAGTTGGTAGGTGGTGCCCGTCTGGGTGTTGATGCCGGCGAGTTCACCGAGCTTTTCCTTTGCGTCGAGGGCCGCTTGCGTATCCGTCGAGATCGGCTTGCTGACGTCCGCGGTATTATCGACGTTGCCGAGCCCGACATCAGCCTTAGCCAGGCCTGTCGGCGAACTGATCACGGGGGAGGTCAGCGTCTTGCCGGACAGGGTCTGGACGTCGGATGTGCCGACGACGTCACCCGTCGGCAACGCCTTGCCGCCATCCTGAATAACCTTGCCGGATGAGCCGTTGAATGTGGCAATGCGCCCGGAGGTCGATGAGGCCGGACCGGTCACCGCGCCGTCGATATTGGCCTGGGTGATGAACCAGTTGGCGCCGACCGTCGCATGGTTGCCAGCGTTGGAGCCGTCGACGAAACAGGTCAGGCTATCATTGACCTCGACCACTGGCCCGGAGGCTCCGCCGATGCGGCCGGCGGTCGTGATGCGGTAGACATGGCCCGCGTCGGCGGCGGGATAGTTCGGGTTGGTCGAGGCGTTGATGCCGCCCTTCATCACCAGGGCATCGTTGGCCGCGAATGCTTGGTCGAGGTAGGTCTTGACCGCCTTCTGCGTGGCAAGCTTGAGGTCGCTGTTGGCCGACAATGTCCCATCGGTGTCGATGACACCGGACGCGAACATGCTGAGCACCAGGTTGGTGATCGTGTTGGCCAGCCCACTGATCGTTTTATTGGTCAGCGTGGCAGTAGCGGCATTCTTCGTCGAATCCGACGTGTTATCGACATTGCCCAGCCCGACATCACCCTTCACCAGAGTGAGCGCCGCCTTGAGCGCGGCATAATCAGCAAGGCCACCGAGCGTCCTGCCGAAGGACGTCAGGTTGTATTCGGCGACGACGCCCGCGCCGGTCGCGTAAAAGCCCTTGTTGGCCGCCGTCGCCAGAGAGGCGAACGAACCCAGCGTCGCGGAATGGGCCTGGACATCGACGCCGATCTCCAGGTTGAGCGCTGCCTTCCATGCCCCCTCATTCGCTCCACCAAGGAGTGAGGCGGAATACGAGCTGAAGGTGCCGCCGCTTTCGAGAACCTTTCCGGTCCCATCGGCAAAGACAGCGATATCACCGGCAGCGACCGCGCCGGTGGTCGTGACGTCGCCCGATCCGGCGCCGGGCGGGCCAGCGTCGCCCGTCCGCGCGAAGCTGAAGGCCAGCTTGGCGCCGTTCGTCGGCGTGCCGCTGCCGGTGACATAGGCAACCGGCACCTTGCGATAGCCGGTTCCATCGACGACCGCGCCCGTCACCCGATAATCGGCGAAGGTCGTCGGGGTATCGACCATCGCAAGGCGGATGGTGCCCTTGTTGCCGGAGGTCGTGGAATCATCGAGGGCATCGAGCCAGGCCGTGACCGTGGCGCCCCCCGCATCGAGGTTGTCGAAATAGAGGAAGGTGGCAGAGGCAGGCGTTGCGTGGTTGAGCCGCACATTGCCGTTGCCGGGGTCTGCGTCCGTGGTGGTGGTGGAGAAATTCCACGATGCGGCAATGACAGGGCCGGCCGGGCCGGCAGCGCCCTGAGGAAGGGCGAAGTTCAAGACGGCCTCGCCCGAAGTGCCCACATTGGTGACAGTCGGGGTCGATCCGGCCGGGAGGCCCGACACGGTGCCCACCTCGATCGTCGCGGCAGAACCGGGATCCCCCTCCGGGATTTCGAAATTGAAGGTGGCAGCCTGCGGCGTCCCAACATTGATGACGGTCGCTGGCTCGCCGGCGGCGACGGTCGCCACCGACCCCACTTCCAAGGTGGCGGCGCTCCCGCGCAGGCCGGCGCCCGCGCCCCAGGAGCCGGAGGTTTTTGGCCCGAAGATCTTCAGGGCGACAGTGTCCATATAGAAGTCGCCATCGACGCCGAGGCCACCACCGGGATCGCCGGCGCCGGAATGGACGGTCTTCCCGTCCGCTCCCTTGATGCTGCGACTACTGCCCCAAGCGCCGGCAGTCTTAGGGCCGTAGATCGTGTTGGCGCCGGTATCAATGTACCAATCGCCATCGACCCCGAGCCCCGAAGATGGTGCGCCCGTCCCAGACCGGACAGTATTACCCGCCGGTCCAACAAGACTTTTGCCGGCACCCCATGCCCCGGCGGCCTTGGGGCCATAAATGGCGTTGGCCGTGGTATCGATGTAGAAGTCGCCGTCGATGCCATCACCGCTGTCGGGTGCGCCGCCCCCGCCCAGAATGGTGTTGCCATCGTCGCCGGGCTCGCCTTTGCCCGCCGGGCCAGACAGATAGATCGTCCAGTCAGCGGCCGACCCCGAGCCGAGCGCGGTGGTGACCTCGACGGTGAGCGACGTGCCGGAATAGGCCGTGATCTGCCCCGACATCTGCCGCGTCGTCGGGTTCGCCGCCGAGACGATTTGCACATAGCGCCCGACATTGAACGACTTGCCGGCCTGGGTGACAAACGACTTGGAGCCGGTGCCGATCGCGGTTGAGGTGGTCGAGGTGCCGGCCAGGTTCGCCGCCGCATTGATCGCGAGCAAGGCTTCGGCCGCGATGGCGTTGGCGACCACGCCCATGTCATTCCCCGTCTGGGGGAAGACAGTCTGATGATTGAAGCCGGTGAAATTGGCTGGAATGATCGCGATAAGCCGCGCCACCGCAGCGAGTGCGGTCGGGTCAAAAGCCATGATGGGCCTCCGGTCTAGATGAGTTCTTTGATTTCGAAGGAGGTCGCGCCGCGCTGGTAGGTGTTCTGCGAGAGGCCGCCGATGGTGCGCAGCCGGCCCAGGAAGGCGCGACGCTGAATGAAGGCGTCGGCCGGATCCGGGATCACGAAGACCTCGCGGTCGTCACCCGCCATGCGCATCATGCGATAGCCCGAGGAGTACAGCTCTGCCTCGGGCAGGTGATCGAGGTTGAATGAAAAAACCCGCACGGCCGGCCCGCGCCGGCTCGAATATTCCACACCCGATGCCGACGTCTCACGGATGACGTTGGGCTCAAAGGTCAGACCATTGTTGCCATACTGGTAGTTGATGGACGGCTCCCACCAGTCGGCCATGAACACCCGGCCCGCTTCGAAATAGGTTGCCGCATTGCCGGTGTCGTCGATCTCGAGCTGCCAGAATTGCGCCGAGACCTGCTCGTCGAAGACGTGGATAATCCAGGGCCTGACCTCCGGGTCGTCGTTCTCGGTGCCCGCGCCGCCCAGCCACCAGTTGAAGGTCTCCCACGGCAGGGTGAGCGATGAGACCGAGCGGCCTATCCACCCGGTGTCGAAGACGAGCGTTGAATAGCCGGAGTTCGAATAGCCACGGATGCGGTATTGCATGCCGCCGGAGCCGTTATGCGGCCCGAGCAAAAACACCCGTTGCGCGATGGGGGATGAGAAGGCGATGCGAAAGCGCGTGCTCGCGAGGGTGAGATTGGTGGAGCGGGCGCGCCTGAACAGCTGGTTGTTCTGGAGATTGGCGAGCGGCAGGCCTGCGGTCCACGATCCATAGCCGGCCGCGAAGGCGCCTCCGTCCGACAGGGCGTTATAGAGCAGCATGATTCTGTTGTCGGCCATGGCGCCTCAACCGCAGAGATAGATGCAGGCGACGAGCTTGACCTCGTCGGGATCGGAGAAGGTGACAGCCTCGCGCACCTTCGCGACGGTGGACGCGCGGACAAGGTCATCCGCCTGGCGCTGGCCCTTGCCGGCGAGATCCGAGGTGCAGATGAGATCGCCCGGCTGGAGATCGCCGCCACGACCACAGACATTCAGAAGTCCGTCGCCGAGACCGTTCATCACCAGGAAATCGAACCGCTCCGTGCAGTAGCGGCGCAGGAAGTTGCAGGCGGTATTGGCCGTCTCGATGAATGTCGCCAGCACAGTCGATGGGTCGAAGGCCGATCGCATCGAGATCACGCCAACGGCGCTCTTCATGCCGACCGCATCGCAGAGCTTCACCTCGGTGATGGTGTCGTTGATGCCCTTGCGGGCGATCACCCTGACATCACAGACGATGTCGCCGAGCGTCGTCACTGCATCCTTGTCTATGAAAGCGTCATGCGAGCCGGTGAACGGCCCATAGGTGCCAATCTCCGCATAGAAGGCCCTGCCGTTGGCCGCACCGACAAGGCCGCTCGATACGTCCCCGCCGGGTATCAGGGTCTTGGTGCCGCGAATGCCATGGCAGGTTGTGCCGGCGCCGCTGTTGATGGCCCAAAGAACAGCCTCGCTATTCGCCCCGGCTTGCGTCAACCGGACGGTCGAAATGTTCGTTTGCGCGACGCCGCCAAGGTCAATCATCGGCGAATTGAAGTTGCCGCCAGATAAGGTGAGACGCGCGCCGTTGATACTGCCGCCGTTGATGACTGGCGTGCTCATCGTGATCGTCGCCGTGATGACGCCCGCTGTCAGCTTGGCGGCCGACATGCTGACCATCTTGGCATCGGTCACCTGAAGGTTGTCGATGTTCGCTGTTTTGACGGCGAGCGCCTGGATATGGGCCGAGCCAACAGCGAGATTGGCAATTTTCTGCGCGGTCGCCGCGCCATCCTGCAGCTGCGTCGTACCGACCGAATTCGGCGGCGGCACCTGGTTGCTGGTCGTCGCCACAACGCCGTCAGTGGGCGAAAACGGATACCATTCGCCGACCAGCGGCGGGGTGTTGTTGTCGATCGCCCGGAACCAGTAATACCAGGTCTCGGACACGCCGAGATTGCCGTGCACGAAGGTGCCGATCGTGTCGCCGATCTTCGTGGCGGTGGCGCGGTTGTTGGTCTTGGATGCGTAGATCTCGACCCTGTTCAAGGTCATGTAGATCAGGCACTCGTCTTCCCCGCCGCCGCTCGTGCCGACAAGCAAGGTGATCTGGCCCGCCCCGCCAGCCTTGCTGACCGATGCGATGACGATTGCGCTATCTGCCATGAGGGTCAGCCGAACAGATCGAGGGTGACGATGTTCTCGGCGCGATTCTCATCGCGCCCGATCACGCGCATGAGGCGCCCGGCCGCATAGCCGAAGCGCGGCACCTGCACGGTGACGGTGTCGTTGAGCTTGATGCCCGCGGCCCGCTCAGCCCACAGCACGACCTTCACCCGGTCACGCCTGACCTTGTAGAGCGAGAGCAGCCGCGTCGCCTCGACAAGCGCGTCGGTCGGCTGCGTGAAGCATGTCTCGATCGTCAGCTCGCCCGCGTTCTTGTACTTGGTCTTGATCGCGGCATCTTCCGCCTTCCGCTCCCGCCATCCCGTGGCGAGATAGGCCTTGTAGTCCTCATTCTGCTGCGTGCACTTCGCGACCTCGGAGCCCGACAACGGCGTGTAATTCCGCTTGTAGCGGGCGACGACGCGCCAGACGGGCACGCCTCGGCCCGCATCATTCGTGACCTCGAAGGTCATATTCTCCGGCCGGATGATGTCATCCATCGTGATGGTGGTGACCGGCGTTCCCGGCGCCTCGAAGCGGCCGACCTCCAGCACGCCATTGGCATTCGGCGCGATCCAGGCGCCGACCGAGTTCAGCACTTGCTGTACGGCGTCCAGGATATGCTGATCGCTGTCGATCCAGACGCCGCATTCGGACAGGCTGAGACTGCTCAGCGCCGCAAGGCTTGCCTCGGAATAATCCGCCGTGGTGAGGCCAGCGCGCTGAAGCATCTTACGGACGATGGCGGCGGCATTACGCTCGTACCATTGCACGCCCTCCTGCACGTCGGCGGTGAGCTGGAACGCGGACCGCGTGATGCGGAAAAGCCCGAGGCTGAAACAGGTGGCATAGCGGCCGGGCAACACGGTTGCGGCGATCAGGGCGGCGAGTGAGGTGTAGTTGCCGACCTGCGTGAGCGGGGAGCCCCCGTCAAAAACGTCAATGTCATTGACGGCATTGTCCGCCACCTGGAACACGCCATCGAACGGGTTCACGGCATAGGGCCGGACGCCATAGACCTTGCCGAAGGCGAGCGGCTTCGGCTGGTCGCGCAGATCTTCCGTGCCCTCGGCGGTGTTGCCGGCGCCCAACGTCGTCCCGGCATAGCGGTTGACCTGCAACGGCCTGTCGAGCGTCAGCCGGTTGTCGAAGATCCGCACGCGCAACGTTTGCCATGCATCGGTCGTATCGATCGTCTCGATCGTGCCCCTGAACACCGTCACGGCTGTCGAGAAGGGCGAGGCGACGCTCGGCAGCTGCTTGATCTCGATGCGGCGACCGTCGAAGCCATAGTCAAACCACGCATCGAGCCCACCATCGGCATTGGCGAGGATAAGATCGCCGAAGCCGATGGAGGCGCTGCCGCCGGTCTGTCCCGCATTGTAGAGATTGGCGGAGAAGGAGCCGGGGTCGACGATGCGCGGCTCATAGATGGTGTTGGCCGGGCTGTCAGACGGGCTGGTGATGTAGGCTTCTGTCGCGAAGCGAAACGTCAGCAGCGCCGCGCCCGTGTGCGCGTCGATCTCGACGAGATAGAGCATGGAGAGTCCTTTTACCGGCGCCCGATGGCCTGGCGCTCTATCGCCGCGGCCTGCTTGGTGACCGCCGCCGTCGTCGCCTGAGATGCCTCGACGTTCTGGCCAAGAAGCCGCTCGACAACGCCCGTGAGGTTGGCGACTTCACTCCTCAGTGCCCGGATCTCTTCCTTGGCGCTGTCGTCGTTGGCCGGCGCGCGTCCCGTGCGGTTGATGTAGTCGAGCACGGGATAGGTCGCCGGGTTGACCGAGGGCGCCCGCGTGACGTGCTCCCCACCCGCGAGCGCAATATTGCCCCCGCCGGCATAGCGGGCGATGACGCTGTCCATGTCCCAGATGCCATTGCCGACGATACCGCCCCGCGCGTAAGCCCCGACGATGCCGCCGAGCCGCATGGCGCCGGCCGCTTTCGCATCGATGAAAGCCTGGTCGAGCTGCGACGTTGACAGATCCGACTTCACCCAGAAATCAAGGCCTGCCTGATCGGGCTGGCGGCCGAAGTATTTCTGATAGAGCGAGGTGACATAGGCCGTGCGCTGGTCGGGCGTGCCCGTGCCGTTGCCGATCTGGGCGGCCTGCGCGGCGGCCAGGGCGGCAACCGCTGCATTCAGCTTCTCGATGCCAGCTGCCACCGTCAGCACGCTGTCGTTGACCGTGAGGAGGCCGCCGACCTGTGCGTCGAGCGCGGCGAGCTGCGCGCGGGCGATATCGAGTTCCGATTGCGCCTTGCTGCCGACAGCCTCAAGGGTTGACTGCACCTCCTCGAAGATCCGGGCGTAGACCTCGTTGAAGCCGTAATAGGCCTTGGATTCCTCCAGATACCGGCGTGCCGCGTCGGCGATCTGGTCCATGGCAGTCTGATCGCCCGCCATGGCCTTGGCCGCCAACTCCTGGAAGGTGGCCTGGGCTTCCTGCTGCTGCTGCCGATCGTTGTAGGGCGACAGGCTGTCGTCGAAGCGCAGGTCGGTGCGCAGCTTACGGATCGATGAGGTGAAGGCCTCCAGCCGCGAGATCGTGGCGTTGATAGTGGAGGCCTGCTGCTCATAGGCCCGCTGGAGATCCGCGCGGGCGTCGTCAACGGCCCGCTGGGCTTCATCCACCTTTTGCTGTGCCGCCCGCGCCGCCTGTTCGGCCGCCTGCTGCTCAGCCGCCTTGGCCTTGGCCGCGAAGTCATTGACAATCTTCACGCGCTCGGCAGCGAGGGCAAGCTCGAGGTCGGTGATAGCCTGCCCGCCGGCCTTCATCTCCGCTTCGCGCTCGCGCTGAGCCTGGCGGTCGAAGCCCTTCAGCGCGCCTTCCAGCGTGCTGTTGTCGTTGGCCGCGTTGAAGATGCGGTCATAATAACCCTGCTGACGCTGGGCGATGGCGGCGAGGTTGTCGCCCATGTCGGCGAGCGCCTGCGAAAACTCCTTCACGACGCCGGCCAATTCCGGGAACTGCTGCACGAGGGCGTTGAAGGCATCGCCCGCGAGTTCGGCGCCGTTGACGATCTGCTGCGCCTCGGCCGCGAAGACCTTGGCCGCGAGCGCGCCATCGAGACCGAGTGCGGCCGCGTCCGCCAGATCCTTGCGGTACTGCGCGATCTGATCGCTGATCTCATTGATATAACCGCGATCACTCGCCTCATTGAGGCGCCGCTCAAGGCCATCGGTGAAGGCCGACCGCAGTCGATCCATGGCCGCGCCAACGCGCTGGTTGATGGCGTTGGCGGCATCTTCCGCCGACATCCCGAGATCCTGAAGCACCTTCGACAGGCCTGCTGCCGTGCCGTTGATCGACTGGATGGACTGCTGCACTTCCGTGAGCGTCTTCGCCTGATCGAGCATCGACAGCGCATATTCAAAGGAGGCCTCGCGCGCTGCGTCGATCTGCCAGGCGCCTTCACCGAAGGCTGTCGCCGTGTCGGCGATGAACGACTTGGCGCTGTCGCCGAATTGCTTCACCGCGTCGGAGGCCTGCTTGAACGGACCCTGAGCACCGAGGCCGGCGCGCAGCTCCTCGATCGTGCCGTCGAAGTCGTCGCGGAACTCGTCTTTCAGCCGCCCGACGAAGGTGTTGTAATCGTTCTGGAGGGCGATCAACTCATCGACGTGGCCAGCGTTGACGAGGACCGGGCCCAACTCGTTGAGCTTGTCGATGCCAGCCTGAATCTGCTGCTGGATTGATCCCAATTCGTCACCCCGGAACATCTGTCCAAGTTGGGCAACCTGCGGCTTGGCGGCCTGATAGTTGGCTTCCGCCTCCTCCCGCAGCTGCTTCTTCTGCTGCTGGCGCTGCTGCATGTTGCCGTAGATGGCGATCCCGGCGCCGGCCAGAAGGCCGATGGGACCGAGAATCGCGCTTGCTGACAGGCCGCCAATGGTCCCGATAGCGGCGCCCGCAGCTAATCCACCAGCAATGCCAGAAATGCCGCCCGTAACACCCGCCATGCCGAGTGAGCCTGCCGACATTCCCGAGCCATAGGCTCCTCCCACGGAGGCGAGGGCGGTTATGCCTCCCATCAGCGCTTTGCCGTCGATCCCGAACATCGCCGTGGACTGCATATCCGGACCATATCCGCCTTGGGCCATCGTCTTCATGGGCTTCGTAAAGCCATCTTCCACGCCGCGTGAGATGGTCTCTCGAAAGGCCTTTACGTCGTTGCCCATAAGGTATCCGAGGATGCCGCCTTGCTTTCCCTTCTCTGTCGCTTGGGTGCCGAGGATGCCGGACAATGGCCCTTCACCAGTCAACAAAGCTTGCAAGCCCGATTTCAGGAATGCATCACCAAGCCCCTTGAGGGCGTCTTCTAGAGAGCCAGTGCCGGACACCAGGTCGTCGACGAAATCCGAGAGAAGATCGCCCGTGAAGCGCTGCGCTTGATTGAGCGCATCCATCGCGCGCCGCGCTTCCTCGGCATTCCGCGTTGCTTCGACAAGCGCGTCGGCTTGCTCCTCGAAAGCCTTGCGTTGGGCGTCAGTGGCAGGCAGACCGTCGCGCATTTCCGCTTTCAGCAATTGCTGGGCGAGACGCAGGCGGATCACTTCCTCGCTCGTTCGGCCGTACCCTTGGGCCTCTAGCTTCAATTGATCTGTGCGGCCAGCCGTCGCCTGAACCAATTCATCGATCGCCGATCTCTCGGCTCGCGCCGCAGATGCAGCCCCGCCGGAGGCTTTGGCGGCTTGCTCGCGAGCGGTTGCAGAGGCGTGGTCCGCCCGATTGCGCGCTTCAGCTTGCGTGATGAGCTGCCCGCTCGCGGTGAGCATCTCCTTTTCCGCAGCCAATGCGGCCTTTTGCTCCGGTGTCTTTGCCCGCATGATCTGGAGGGAGAGATCGTCTTGTTTCGCCCTCAACTGCTCGGCGGTGATCGCCTTGCCGTTCTCGCCAGTCAGGGTCTTGATAGCGAAGGCATATCGTTCATTCGCATCTTTGAGAGCATCGATGTCCTTCACGCGGTTCGCCATAAGACCGTTTGTGGACGTCTCGAACCGGTCAGGGTTTTCGATCGACTTCAGGGCCTTTTGAATGTCGGCTTGCTGCGCTTTGAGCTGCTCGAGCCTCGCCTGGGCAGGGTTCAAGCTCGTCACAAGCTTTCCGACTTCCAGCGAGGACTTATTCGCCTCTTGGCCCATCGCGCCCAGACCGGCCTTGAGGCGCTCGTGCGCATCGTCCCACTGAAGCTTGCGAAGCTCATCGTTAAGCGCTTTGACGCGCACCGTGGGATCCGGGCCTCCCCAGCCCGATAGCTGCATCGGTGACGCGCCGTCCTGGATCTGCTTCAATTCCTTTTGGATCTGCAGCATGCGCTCGGCCCGCGGGACGCCTGCGAAATGCTGTTGGACCGCTTGGCCCATTGCCGCCATCGCCCCGAGTGCTGCTGCTTTAACGGCGTCCCACGCCCCGGCAAGCCCACGCGTTCTGCTAGCGGCATCGTCTATCGAGGGGCCGAGAGCGTCGATGAGGGCACGTTGAGCGGCTACCTCATTATTCTGATCGACAAGAGAACGGATGTTCTCCCGCGTCCGATCATCGAGAAAGCCCAGCTTTTCATTCAGCTCATCCGCACCTCGAACAGGGTCAGCGAAGGCTTTGGCCAGCTCTTTCGTCGCATCGGCCGCGTCAATCGACATGGTCTTGGCGAAGCGTTCGGTGACGCTCACGAGCGCCTCGATATTCTCCACTCCGATCTTACCGGTGCTGACGTAGGCAGCCGTCATTTGGCTGGCAGATTCTCTGGAGATTTTCCCCATCTTTGCGCTGGCATCAGCGATGCGGTTGAGATCGGCGACAGTCGCGCCGCTGGCCGCGCCAACACCTTTCAGCGCTTGCTGAAGAACATCCTGTGACCTGGAATAAGAGGTGAGGGCGTCCATAGCTGAACTCGCCATGGCAGACAGTGCATTGGACATTGCCGAAAGGGCGAATGCGGTGCCGCCGCCGACAAGGCCGGCGAAGGCTCCGACGAGCAGCGCAGCGGCTCCCGCAGATTTCGCCGAAGCCTGCCCGACGTCTTCAATAGAACGCTGAATAAGCCGAGCACCCTGCACCGATCGAGACGGATCGAGGCTGAGTTTCGCAGTGGCGGCTTCCGCCTTCTTCGCTCCATCTGCGACGTCGTCGAGCCCGCGCCGGATAAGGCGAGCGCCTTGGACGGCCTGCAACGGATCAATCTTGATTGAGAGGGTTGTTTCGGCCATGACTACGCCCATGAAAAAGCCGCCCCGAAAGGCGGCTTTGCTTCACATATCGCTGTTATCAAACGTTAGGCTGCTGCAACCGCCGAGGGAAACTCGCGGGCCAATCGCGTCAGACCCTTTGTAGTAACCCGAACCTGCGTCACGGTTCGTTCGCTACCGTCCGAGCGGTAGACGGTGGTCGTCTTGTGCTCGAGAAGACCGGAAGCGAGCTTGTCCTGATACGCCACTTCCTGAGAGGTGCCGGGCCGGGAATAGATCCAACGGTGGGAGCGTAGGAACGAGAACAGCGCTTTTGGCTGGACCTGCAGGGTTTTTGCCGCATCAGTCACACAGAAGGAGCCTTCCGAAATGGCGATCCGATCGAGTGCTTGGACCTGTGGCCGCATCTCCTCGACCTGGCCTTGAAGCTCGATCACCTTCTCGGTGTAGTTCAGGAGCAGGCCTCGCATGGACGCCGGGTCATTCAGAACGACGGCCGGATCGATGCCGCCCTTTGCTCGGCGCTCGCATTCGATGAAATACTGTCGGGCTCGCTTCCCTTGCTCGTTCCGCTCAACCATGGCCAGTTCCTTGGCCATGTCTAAAGTGATCGCGAACTCAATTCGGGGAGCGCCTTTTTCGGAGTTTTCCGAAAAAGAAACGAAATCAGTACCTTCGACGAACCCATACTGCTTTATGCGGTCCTTCATCCAAGTCGCGAAATGGTCGCGGTTCGCGATAAATCGGTGCAAATCGCGGGCATGCACGGTCTGCACCATCGCTGCGCCAATCGCACCTTCTGTCACGACCGGAAATTGGGTATCACTCGTGTCAGTCATCACGGCACTCCTTTTGCCGGGTTGGCGATGTCGCTGCCGGCCAAACCGGGCATTCCGATCGCCGCCCCTTTGTCACCGCTTAATTTCCTGCGTTGATCCCAACGAGCCGAAGCCGACCTTGCCCTCGGCGCTCGCTGATTTTCTGCTGGACGATCAGGAGACCGCCGTTCTCAAGCCAGTTGAAGGCCTTGTCGGGATCGAAAAGCCGGGCCTTTGAAAGCCCCAGCTCGCCGCAGCCGTTGTCAGCTATCCGGCACCCCATTTTCTCCAGGCGGTTGCCGAACCAGGAGGCCGCGTTTTTCAGAGGCGGGAACTTGTTGTCCTGCCAGATCTGACCGGCGGTGCGACCGCGCCGAAGTATGTAGTTCTGGGCAGCCATCTCAGAGCGAACCAACGCCTGGATATCGGCTTGGCTCGGGGACAGTGAATTCTCGATCACGGTCACCTTGTGCGCGAGCATTCTCAGGATTCCGAATGACCGGGTTATCTCATCGGCTAGCTCGGCTGGAATTCCCGGCTGTCGCCGCCCCTCCATCCTCTCGCGGACGACGGAGTTGCACCACATGTGGAATTCAGGGGAGAGGTACTTGGCATACGCTAAGGCGATCTGCCAGTGGGCGAAGGTAGCGCCGCGACCAGACCCGCTTCCCCCACGTTGTGTCTGAATGTGCCCCAGGGGCATATTCAGGATCTCGCTCGCGTAGGCAATAAACTCCTTGCCTTCCTTACGAGCCCAGTTGGCAGGGCGGCGAGCCTCGTCGGCCCCGGCTGCTCGCCACATGTCTGTAAGTGACAGCATCTCGTTTTTGTCGCGGATCGCCTCGCCATTGTAGACAAGTCGGGCGGGGAGGTCGCGAGCGCCGTCGTTCGGCGAAATCAGTTCGCTCGTCATCTCTGAACCTACATGCTGGTGTTGGATTGGCCGCAGTGTGTCCGGCGGCCTTTTGGGGTCAGCTAGTTCGGCCGGAACTCGCCGAGGATTTGCGAAACTGTCTCAATCCCGGCGCCGACAAATGGGTCGAGATCGTCGATGTCGATCTCTTGCCTCAGGACGCTCCAAAGCGCGGCGAGCCCAACGGTGGTTGTTGGCGGTGTCGTCAGAGCTCGCTTGAACGCCTCACGCTCGATGTTTCCGGTCAGTCGCGATCGCTGGACCGCCTCCGGGTAGCCGCAAGCGACATGGACGCCATCCGCTCGTTCTAAGCTCCCTCCGGCCTTCTCGACGCGATTGAAAGCGGCGGTTTCTTCAAGATCTGCGAGATGCGCTTCACGACGGGCTTTCCAATAGTCCCGGCAGGCGCCGACGGCAGGGTCTTCTTTGGTCTGGCTCGCGAGAGTCGATGCCGGCAGCGCGGCAATCAAGGCACTTCCGAGCGCGACGCTACGTCGAGTGATCGCTGTCATGTCCAACCCTCACGCCGCGAGCAGAAGGAGTTCAGAACGGAGCACTTCACGGCGCCGGTTGTCGGCGGCGGTGAAGCAGTCCGCGAAATCAAGAACCTCAATTTCGCGATGAAGCCTGATCACTTCGGCCTTGCGGACTTCCGGCTTTAGAAGTGCGGTGCGCGCTGCCTCGCGGCCACGGCGCCAAGCTTCGCGAAGTGCCCAGGCGAAGCATTTCCGGCCGATGCTGGCGAAGGGGATACGCGGGTAATTATAGCTTTCCCGGAAGATGGCCCATGCCGCACGCATGATGGCGGCACGGTCGAGGGGTGTGCTATGGACACGATTAGCCATGGCCTGCACTCCTAATGCTGGCTGAGGTTAGGAGGCGGTTAGGTGTTCGAGCACTTGACCGCCTCTGATGTTTTTGACATTATAAAGTCATCAGCAGGTTGTCAATGTTAAAAACTCAAAAACCAGAAAGAAACAAAGGCGGGCGCCCTTCGGTCGATTCCGAGGCGATAACGTTGCGTCTGCCGCGCGAACTTATCGATGCTATCGATAATCAGCGCCGGATTGAAGCCGACCTTCCGAACCGGCAAGAGATGATCCGTCGCATAATCGTTCAATGGCGTGAGGCGATGGCGCGTTCGCAGTAGGAGCGAAGGGGCACCGAGCCGAGTGCTTATTCACTCGGCTCAACACCCTTCAATTTTCTGGCAGTGGCTATGGCTATGCCGCTGATCTGACACAACCGGTCGATCGAGGCGGCCGTCACCTGATCTGCTGACTGGAATCCCGCATCATAGAGCTTGTTCGCCGTTACGCTTCCGCAACCAAGAAGACTGACCATCTCCAAGGTCACATAGCGTCGGCATAGATCACCACCAAGCTTCTCAGCCAATTGAGCATGATGAACTTCTAAATTCCTGATCTGAGATAGCTGTTCAACGCGGCTGATCGGTGCCTCAATGATCTGGCGGTATTCAATGAGGAATGGGAGAAGCTCGCCCCCATCGATCGGAATTTGGCCGATTTCCGATGCAATTGTCCCTGGCGGAAGATCTGGGACGTCGAAGCCTAGCTCCTTGAACGTCTTTAAGTCCGGAAGCCAAATACCGTATTCAGAAGGCACAACCTCCATTGGCCGCCGTGAACCCGAAGCGAATTCGCCGTGGCGGCGAAGCCATGCTAACGGTGTTCTTCGCTGCATCGTGACTGCGAGCCGCCATCCCTTCACGAGGTCCGAGTTTTCTTCGGCGACTTCTGGAAGGCTCAACAGCAGTGGGGCTTGGGGCGGCGTTTCTCGCTTGAAAATGAGTTTGAGCCAGCGACCAATAGCGAACACCGATGCCCCCTAGCCGCAACGATAGATATCACCTGTGATCGTCGTCATAGGGCCAGGAGTTGTGATCTTTGGTCCGGGCGTAAGAACATCTGTGCCGCCAAGATCGGCGGCCTTGTTCTTCATGCGGACGGTGATCTCTTCCAACGGCTTGATTGCGTCCAAGCCGCCTAAGGCAAGCGTCTCCTGAGCGATGAACGTACAGCCTTTGACAATTTCAGGGTTGGATACGAAGCGGATACGCTCGCTGCCGGGCTTCGCGTTCACACAGCCAGCCATCGCCACGCCGACAACCAACGCCACAACAAGTCGCATCACGTCCTCCCAACCCATCGTTGGCCGGAGCATAGTGGAGCGCGCCGGAACCGCGCAACCGGAATGGCACCTTATGGTTTCGGCCGCCGCTTGGCATAGAACCGGAGGAGGGCGCTATCCATCCGTGCGACGAACAGGAGGAAATCCGCCCGGTCGTCGAGATCGTCGATCTCCATGAGTTCGCAGTATGCGTGGATCTCGGTCACTGGGATCGGCCCGGCCCCGCCCATATGGATCTGTCGGGATCCCGACAGCGAAATGAACGCCTCGTAGACCCAGAGCAGGTGATCCCAGACCGAGACCTTGCGATCGAGGGCGGGCGTCGGATGACCGGCCTCCGCACCCTCTCGCAACCATTCTTCATGCGCTCCCCATTCGAGATCCCAGAGGAGCGCGTCGGTTAGTTTTTTGCGTCGAGTTCCGTCGCCTCTTTGCGGAAGTGCGCCAGGTTGGTCGCGTCCTGGCGGATCGCGGCGAACACTTCAGGCTTGGCGAGCAGGAAGTCGACGACGTTTTCTTTCGTGAAGGGCAGGTCCTGCCCGCCCTTTGCGATGCCTTCCCAGCCTATGATGATGGTTTCGGCGTAGACTTCAGCGAGGACGCGGTCACCGACGGCGTCCGGTAGCGTGCCCATTTCGATGCGACGTTGGAAAGGCTTCATGCGAGCGGTTAAGACGCGGCCGAACTTCTTGTTGGAGCCGCCCGCCCGATGGATGGTGAAGCGACGGCCATCGTCATATTCGATCGTCACGCCCTGACCGGATTCGCAGTTCTCATCCATCTCGTAGGCTTCAAAGCCGTCGTACTGGTCGTTGCTCATGCATCCTCGCTTAGAGCTTTGGGGGAGGGTTTGGCGGGCTTCGGCGCGGGCTTGGCTTTCACCGCGCGTGCCAGGCCCATTGCTTTGAGTGATCGGGCGAAATCAGCATCCAGAGATGGTGTTTCGCCCTTCAAGAATGTCCGCTTGCGGCCTTCGGGGTAGGCGTCGAAGGTCTGGATGATCTCGACGGTCTCACCCATCACGACACACCGCGGGTGACGCTCATGGTGGCGCCGAAGGCGGGCGAGCCAGAGGCGTCATAGATCGCCTGGAAATCGATCGGCAGCATGACGTCCTGGTCATTGCCACCGGCCATCGGGTCGCCATTCAGCAGTTTGATGCGGGGCAGGGTGACCGTGTATTTCGAGCCCGAGCCGGCGCCGACCGTAAAGGCCAGATCGATGTCGTCGTGGTTGAGGATCGCGTTGTAGAGCGCGAGGCTCTCGAAATAGGCTTCCATCCGGCCGGTGAAGACGCAGCGGCCGAGACCGATGCCGGCGAGGTCAATATTGCCGACCTCCGGCTGAGCGCGAAGGTTGTTTTCGATCTGCAACGACAGCGAGCGAATGCGGGGGGAGGGGCTGACACCGCCGATTGCGAGCGACGCGAAATCCGACGACGCATTGAGAACCGGATTCGCATTCGGCGCCGCATAGGTCGCGCTGCCGAGCGCCGTGGTGCCGGCCGAACCGCCAAGGCCCATGATGTTGACCGAGCCCGTGACGATCTGCTGCGCGGTGATGTCGAGCGACATGCCGCCGATCAGACAGCCGCGATAGCGGAGGAAGCTGTCGGTCGCGCCTTGCTCGAAGGTCTTCTCGAAGGAAAAGGCATGGCGCGTCACGCCGTTCTTGAGAACATTCGTCGCCCAGGTGCCGCCAAGCACGCCCTCGAGCAAATCGTCGAGCGTCGCATAGGACAGCTCGAAGTTGATCGAGCCGGACACCTGCCGACCAACCTGGATGACGTCGGAGACGTTGCGGTCCGGCCGGATCTCGTTCGAGGTCACGGTCTGCTTCTGGTACTGGAGCTGTTCGCCCGTATAGCGCAGGGTTTTCCATGCGGGAGAGGCCGGGGTCGTGCCTTCGACCACCTCCTTCACATAGGCCATGCGGGTGCTGCTTGAATCTGCGAAAGCCATGTTCAGGCTCCTTCAATGAAAGAAGCCCGCCAACACGGCGGGCGGTGCTTCGGAAGCGGCGGCTTCCGTCAGAAAAGCTCGTCTCGTTGAAACGGGATGGACATGGAGACAGAGACCCACGGGGCTTCCTCGCGGATCGCGCTCATTGATGGGACACGGCAGAGCACGCCGCCGAAGCGGGCATTACGGAAAACATCGGCTGCGGCATCGGCAAGCAGGCGGAGGGCCTGCGTTCCCTTGCCGCCAGGGCAGAAGATCTCGACGAAGATCGCGCCCGCATGGCGATGGACGTTGCTGCCGGGCGCGCCCTCAGAGACTTGCCGGGCCTCGCCGTCCCGGATGGTTAGGCGGCACCAGGCGGCGGCCGTCGGCGGCGTGAACGTCACGCCCTCATAGCCCGTTGGCGTCCGCGGCTCCACAGGCGAGCCCGTCACCCAAAGCGCAGCCCATCGGCCTTCGATCGCCGCGCGTTCGCTTGCGTAGCCCATGGGCGCCTCAGAGCTTGGAGAAGAACGCCTGCAACTCGGCGATGGTGACGGCGACGATCCCAGCCGGAGCTTGGGCTGACCAACCTTCCTCAAGGCGAACAGCGTAAGGGAGGTTGTTGGTGACGTAGACGACGCGCGGCTCGTTCATGCGGCCGATCACGCTGGATCCAACGCCGATGGTCGTTCCGCCGCCTTTGTCTATCCGGCTGATCGGTGTTGAGGCCGGAGATCCGATCGCCACCCGCCAGTTGCCTCGGAACCGGCCGGTATCGACTGGCGATTTCATGACGACGCGCTGCAGCGCCTCCATGGCGAGCAACTTCGTTGCCTCGACGATCTTTCCCTCGACCTGCCCCTTGAGGAGCTTGTCTAGCCCGATCTCGAATTCACGGGCGGAGCCCATCAGCGCGCCCGCACAATGGCCACGGCCAAGCCATTGGCCAGAAGGATGTCACGGCCGCGCAGGACGCTGTAGGTGACGCCCTCGACCGTAAGCGCATCGTTCTCCGTCGGCACGAGGGACATGCCCTCGCAATAGACGAGTTGGTCGAGCGGCCCGGCCACGTAGTCGGGGAATAAATCCGCGATCTTGGTCCCGTTGGCGCCGGTGAGATCCGCTGTTGCGAACAGCGCGCGCCCTGTCGCCGAGGTGCTGGTTGCAGTGTAGGAGCCCGTGTCAGGGTCATAGACGCCGCTGGTCGAGCGGGTCAGTGTGGCGGGCTTGATCACACCGGTGACCTTGCCAGCGACTGCCGTGAAGGCTTTGGCGGCGATGTCAGCGACCGAGAGCACCATCACACCCTCAAGAGATCAACTGTCGCGCCCCCGCCAAAGGAGCGCTCCAGCAACCCCGACAGAGCCCCTTCGACAGCAAGGAAGCGATCACGCCCCGGCGCACTGTCCATGTAGGTCGTCGTGGTGCTGACCGGACCGGCGGTGACCGATTCTGATTTCACCATGCCGCCGCGCGCCAACTGAGGCATGAGCTGCACGCCCTGGATGATGAGAAGGGCGGCCTCGCAGGCGGCGTCAACGATTGCCTTCGGGATCGCGTCGTCTGCAAGATCGTAACTGTCTTCGTCGAACACCTCGCGGCGTGGCCAGGCGAGGGCCTGCGCTGCCGTCGCGCGGATACCTTTCCAGCGCCCCCGATAGGTGCTGTCGAGATAGCGGGTTGCCGACCGGAGGGCCGCTTCCTTCCGCTCATCATCGACCGAAGGTGCGAGCCAAGCCTCCCCACCATGGGCGAGATGATAGGCGTCGGCGTCCGTCATGCTGACATAAGAATCGGCCGTTGCGGAGCCTGGCGTGGTGTCGAGAGCCATGACCGAGACCTTCGTTGCTTGGATGTCAGGCCAACGCCTTGACGTTGATCTTCGCCACAACCGCCGGAACGACGACGATCTCGGATGACTGCGGAGGCCCGGGGAATCGCGCGCTTGTCACGTTGGTTTCTGTCGCCGCCGCTGCGTCTGGCACCGTCCCGTGCGCAATCCGGACAAAGGAGACGAGGCCGGCCATCAGGCTTTTCCCCGGCGTTCAAGCTCAGCCTCGATGATCTTTTCAGCTTCGGGCTTGTTCTCGATGGGCTGGTCGGTGAAGTTCGCAGCGAGCGCCTTCATCGAGAACCATTTGAGGTCCCGCCAATCGGCCGGGATCTCGACGACCGGAGCGCCGTCGTCATTCTCCTTCGGAAGTTCGGGCGCTTCAGCAGGAGCGGCCTGCTTCTGCGAGACTGACCAGCCAAGCCGCTGGTGTTCGTCAACCGTGGACGGATGGACGGAAAGCATCTCGCCATCCTTCGCCATGGGGACAAGTTTCGACATGTCGGGTCTCCAGATTGCGTAGACGGACGAGGCCGGCGAACCGGCCCCGTGAGTTTGGCTCAGCCCAGCAGAGTGGCGAGGTGGGTGCCGTTCGGCACGCCGACGCCCCAGGCGAGGGCGATCTCGTACTTGACCTGCCGGTACTGGCGGTAGACCGACACCTCGAACGTCAGGCCCGAAACCGGGTCCGTGATCGAGGTGCGGTCGTCCGCGGAATCGCCACCGTCCGGGAGGGCGGGAGCGCGGGCAGCGAGCACGATCGAACCGCGGTTGAACGCGAAGTTGCCCGTGTAGCTGTTGCCGATCGTCATGGCGTTGTTGTCCGGGATGGTCACCAGCGCGCCGGGCTTGCCGAGCGTGATGGTGCCGGGCGCCGAGACACCGCCGTTGACGACATACTTGTTCACCGTGTCGGCGGCGAAGGTGACGATATCGCCGGCAAGCACGGTGCCCGTGCCGGTCTTCAGGACCACGCTGCGCGCGCCCGCCGCCGCCGCGCCATCCGCCACATAGGACGCGCCCGTGCCCTTGGTGTGCGAGCGGATGCCAGCCGAGTTGCGGAGCGCGAAGCCCTGAACGCGGTCGGTCATGCCATCGCGAAGCATGTCGCTCGAACCGGCCTCGTTCACCTTGAACAGCACGGACTGCTTGCCCCGCAGGTTCGCGATCGCCGAGGAGTTCAGGACGAGTTGCAGGTCCGAGAGCGGGGAGCCGTTATCCTCAAGGATCTTGCGGATGCCCGCGAAGTCGCTGAGGTCGCCGGCCGTGGCGAAGGGCGTGGTGCCGGCCGCGCCATAGGCACGCGAGGCATTGGCCTTCGCAGCCGCCGCGAGATCGATCTCGATCGCGTTGACCAGCTTGCGCATGCCGTCGGCGAACTGATCGCGGAGGATCTCGTTCAGCGTGCCGTTCGTGCCGACGCCGCGCTGCTCCTCACCGTTCCAGAGGATCGGAGCGGCCTTGGACTGCGTGATAGCGACGTCGACATAGCCGACAGTGGTGCTGCCGGTGTTGGCCGGCTGCTGGCCGGGGGTGATGTCTTCCAGCTCGCCAGCGACGCCGATCGGAGAGCGGACGGTCTGACCGACGGCCGCGCGCTCGACATTGCTGTCGCGACGGACGGCCGGGATGAAGCCGACCATCTCCCGGCTGACGATGTTCATCGCCTCGTAGAGGGTGGGAATGATGCCAGTTAACGTATTGGCCACGTTGAATTCTCCATGATATTCTGATGGCAGATGAGGGTTAGGCTGTCAGCCTTGTTGCCATTCGCCATCGGCTCACGGCGCATTCACGAGAGGCCCCAATGAATGAGGTTCGAAAGGTCTGTTCGGTTGAAGGGTGCGGCCGCAGCGCCCATCGACATGACGATGGGAAACGCGGCTTTTGCTCCATGCACTATCAGCGATGGAAAAAGCACAGTGACCCGCTCAGGATCGATAAGGTCGCTAGCCCGGCGAAGGACTGGCTTGCCATACACGCTGAGCACACCGGAGATGACTGTCTAACTTGGCCATTTGCCATCGGCGCTGACGGTTACGGCCGAGCCCATCGTCCCAACAACGGCCCTCTCACAACTGCTTCGCACTTGATGTGTGAGATGGCGCATGGCCCCAAGCCATCTCCAAAACACGAATGTGCTCACTCTTGCGGCAAGGGCAACAGGGGCTGCGTCAACCCCCGCCATCTGTATTGGGCTACTCCAGCACGTAACCAAGCTGACAGGATCGAGCACGGGACTACGAACCGAGGCGAGCAGCACGGGGCAAGCAAGCTCGCTGAAGACGACGTTCGGGCGATCAGACGTTTGTGCGGAACCATCTCACAATCGGATGTAGCCGAGACCTTCGGCATAAGTCAGCCGCACGTGAGCGATATTGTCCGCCGCAAAGACTGGGATTGGTTGGACTAGTCGACGACGGTCATTTTGTCGGTGAGCAAGGCCTTGTGCTTGGCTGCACCGTCGAGTTTTTCGAAGTCGGCTCTCGTGATCGTCTTGGCGCCGATGCGGTGTCCGTTGTTGCCGCGGGGATCGGGGCCGGTTGGCTTGCCCAGATAGGCTTTGCCCTTCGAGCCCGCCCAATCCTTCACGAAATCCGAAATACCGACCTCGCCGAGGTCAGTTTCAATGATGGCTTTGCGATCGCCGTTGTCGGCGCGCTGCACCTTGACGTTGCCGCGAAGGCTGGCGAGCGCGCCATCGAGCAGGTCGGGGTTGATCCCGGCATCGAGCAGCGCGTCTTTCAGGCCGCCGTCGATCAGGCTGCGATCGATGTAGCCATCGCGCTCGCCGATGTCCTTGTCTTTGGCCGCGAGATCGGTGGTGTGCTTGTCCTTCAAGGCCTGAATCGCACGCGCGTGCTGATCGCGCAAAGCCTGAAGCGCTTCGTCGGGCTTCGTGCCGCTTTTGCCGGCCTTCAGCTGCGTGTATTCGTCGAGGTCGAAGTCTTCCGGGAGAACAGAAAGGCGTTCTTCAAGTTCGGTGACCTTCGCCTTGTACTCGTCTCGCTTGGCGACGTTGGCCCGGTTGGCGGTGATGACGCCGCGCACCTTCGGGTGATCATCGATCCCGTCGAGATCAAGGACGAACACCGTCTTGTCGCCTACCTTCTGCTCGACATACTCGCCCTGCAACGCCTCGGGAGCCTCGCTCAGGGCGTTCAACACCGTCTTCAAAGCCATCGGCTTTCCTTTCGAGAAGTGTCCCGATCTCGCCGGGACGATGCGGGCCTTGCGCGCTATTGGGACAGCCAGTCACGCGTTGCAGGGCCAAGAAGTTCCTGCGTCCATCCGCCCATTGAGCGGGTCTTCTCTGCGATGTGGGGGAGAGCCGTTATCCAGGCTTCCTTGAAGATTTCGCACTCTTTCCAGGCGCGCGGATCGAAGAAATGAGCCCCGGCCGGTTCCATCGGAACGCCACAGAGCACGATGCGGTCAAAGCCTTGTTCGATGGCGACCTTGACGGCGAAAAGCCCGCTGGAGCCGCTGACTGACATGCCGGGCCAACGATAGTCCGTGCTGATGTCGGCTGGCGGTTCCCCGCGGCGCCCTGTCGTGCCGTTGCCGGCGTGTGCGGCGATGCGACCGAAGGACGGGAAGCGCCGCTCTCTACGCTCCGCGATCCATCTGCCGAGCTTCTCGGGATGGAGCGTCGCGAGGATGTCGACCGGGCCCGAATAGGCCGCACCGGCATCGTTCACTGCGATGGTCGCATGAAACTTTGCCAGCTTCCTTGCTGCCTTCTCATCTCTCCAAACGCTATCAGCGCCGCCGAGGATCAATGCTCTGCGTCGCATGCGGTCCAAATCGTCGTGAGGCTATGAAGCTAGGATCGTTACCTTGCCGCGAGAAAGACAGGTCACGCAGATGATGGCCTTCGTGCCGCCAACCGGGCGCCCGTCCTGGATCATGCGACCGAGCTTCACATCCATCGATATCGCAGTCGCGACACCAACGTCTCTTTCACATGTCGTGCAGACGAGCGGCTCGATATCTCCGCGCTTCCGCGCACGATAGCGCTTCGGCTCAGCCTTCCCATCTTGGGCAGGCCCGCCTTGGATCACCTTGAAACGGCGCGGTTCGTCATCGTTCTCCATCGACCTGAATCGTAGCCGAGCAACACCTTGCCCGCTATCGGAACCTGTCGATGAATTTCAGACGCCTGCGAGCGCGAAAGCCTCCGCGTCCTGCCGACGCAATTGCTCGAGTGTCAATTCCTTGCCCTTGCGATCGACGAACCTGTCGAGAGACAGTTTCCCGTTGAGATAGAGCTTTGCCTTGGTCTTGCCGAGGACATCCTCGACGAATTCCCGTGGCTGGGTCCGTAGCCAATCGTTGTAGGTCACGCTGGCTGGGATCTGACCGTTCATGCTGGCGCGAGTGCCTTCCGGCAGATCGCCGACGTCAAAGCCAAGATCGCGGAATGACTTCAAAACAGGCGTTGTCGTCGAACGGCAGTTCCAATGAGCTGGCGGACGAGGGCCGCTATCAACCGGGAAATACCGGCCATCCCTGGCGCGGCAAACCGCAGACGTACGGCCATCGAGCACGGACGTCCATCGGACCGCCTTCATCAGGCCCGCGTTGGCCTTGTAGGTCTCATTCTGGGCAACAGCAGCGGTGTGGGCCAATGCCGTCCTGACGACGGCCTCTGCATGGCGCCGATTGATCTGCAACGCGCCATCTTCGTAGTTCTGTGCCTTGGTGCCGATCACGCGCCGGACGATCTGCGATGTTGTCTCTCCCTCGACAAAGCCCATGCGGATGGCGTCACGCACGACCTTTTGTGCGGATGCCTCCCAACCCGAATAGACGTCCTTCAGCAAGGCGCCCTGGAAGGGGCGGGCATGGACGGCTGCGTAAAGATGTTCGGGCGTCGGCGTGAGCACGTCGAGCAGAATCGGTAGCGTCGAGGCAATGCTCTTCTGCTGAAACACCGCCTCATAGGTCCCGAGCGCTCGTGTCTCGCGGTTCAGTTCGACCCGGGCGGCACGATAGGCATCGCCAAGCACCGTCCTGACCGCGTCGAGAAGCTTTGCGAGTCGGCGCTGTGACCAGCTTCCGTTGACGGCCGTCGGATCATTCCTCTGGATCTGAGCGGCGAGATCCGCATCAACCCTATTCAGCAGGGCGATGATTTTGCGAACGGTTGCCGTGGAATAGCGCTCAAGCCCGATCTGATGCCGAATGGATCGGTCGAGCAGTTCGTCGTTGGCCGAGGGCATCAGTCGTCTTGATCAACTGGCTGGCGGTTTTCGGCGGGGACGTTGCCGAGGGCCGGGCCTTCGTCCTCGATCAGATCTTCTTCATCCTCGAACGACCTATCGGCCGGGATCAATTCGCCCTTCTTCAAGCGCTCGAACAGCGTTTGCTTGGAGTAGGCGCGCGACTGCCAGCCGGCGACGAGGGCAGTGATCTCCTGCGGTGTGAGCGTGTGCTCGAAGAAGTCGGTCGAGGCCTTCACCGTGACCTGATCAGGGTTTTCGCCGAGCCAGGTCGCGATGTTCTTCAGCGCGCGTTCCAGGCCAGCAGCCGACGTCATGGCGATCGTCTTGAGGATGGACGTCTGATGGCCAAGCCGAAGCCGAATGGCCTCGCCGGATTCGGCTGTCCGTTGCGTGTCGATGAGGACCTGAGCGCCGAACATGACAGCACGGCCAAGCGCGTCCTGAATGGCGTTCTTCTGGGCTTCGAGACCAGGCCCGGTGAATTCGAGGTACTTCGCGTCGCCGCCGCTCGGCAGAAGCCACAGCTTCGACGATCCGAGCGTCGTAGGCGCACGGCCTTCAGTCACCGCGGTTGCGGGATCATCGAACCCGATAGCGACCGGCGTCGGCTCCGACGTCATGTGCAATGCGAAGCTATAGTCCGCGTCGAGCCGATAGACGCGCATGGCAAGCTTGGCTAAGCCATAGAGCGGTACGTCGTCGGGCTCTGGCGAAAGGTCCGACGTGTCGATGAAGACGAAGGGGAGGGTGTCAAGCGGCTGGCGCTTGCGGTTGGCTGCCTCGACCACCTCGCCAGCATCCCAGCCGGTCGCACCTTCGGTCCAGACGCGAGAGCCATAGCGGCCATCGGCAACGAAGCACTCGCGGTATTGCTTGACGTCTCCCCAGGCTCCCGTGACGCGATCGCGGACTTTTCCGCTTTCGTCGAGCATCACGTAGTCCGGCACCATGTTGGTGCTGTCCCAGTTGATGATGCTCTCCGCGACATAGCCAGCGAGGTAAGGATCGCCATTCTGTGAGATGCCAGGCAGAAGGCCGAACCGGCCAACGGTCATCAACTCGACCGCGATGCGTCGATGAAGGGCGTTGAGGCTCAGACCATCGCGTGTCGCCCTCAGTCGCAGCGGCTCAAGTGCGCTCGGCAGTTCGATGGCCGCGGGCTGATCAAGCATGACACCGACCGCGCCGCGGATTGTCGGGGCCACGATCTCCGGAAATTCGGCCCGGAGCCTATAGGCGTCGTAGGCATCCTGACGAACGCTGACGTCCTTGATGGCCTTCGTGCCGGATTTCATCGGCAGATAGACTTCACCTCTCGCTTTGACAGCGTCTTCACCGTCGAATGCATCGCGCATGAGCATCCATGAGGGCGCAAAGGCGATGTAAGACGGGTGCTTGACGGTCGGATCAAAGGCCATCAGTGGAATCCTGTCTCAACCACGACAGCGCGGCCGGGCCGGACGATCGGGAACTTGTAGGCGATGAAGTAGCCGGCGGCATCGACCACATGGTCGTGTCCTGACGATTTGTCCGGCTCTCCGTTCTTGTCGTAGGCCTGCTGCTCAAATGCTTCGACCAGCGAGGGGCAGCGATCGAGATTCACGCCGAGACGCCCGGCCTTTAGCATCGCGTTGACGGCCAACACGCGGTCTTTCACAGCCGGATTCGAAGGGTTCACACACACCTGAAATCTGGCCTGCTTCAACAAGGCGATGTCGGATTCGCTGGCGCCATTCGATCGCCGGCTATTTCCCGAGGCGTCGGGGTAGACCATCACCGGATGATCGGGATGGCGTGACTTCAGCAAGGCGATCATCGCCGGCGTGTCAAGAACGCCCGTATATTCCTGGACCGCGTGCGGCTCTCCCTTGCGCAGCACGAAGATGACCGCTGCCATTTTCTGGACGTTGAAGTCCATGCCGACATGCAATGTCTCACCCGCGAGGATGATGTCGCCGCTGGCGTGCTCATTGCGCTTGAACTCGGGATAGACCGAGCCGGAAGCGAGGTTGACGAATTTCCCATCGAGATAGGCGGCAAGAAGCGCCGTCGGGTAGCTGTCGCGAAGGGACTGGATATAGCCCTCGGGCAGGTTCTTCGCGTTGCTCTCTGTCGGCGCCTCGATGAGGCGGTATCCTGGCGCTGGGCTCTTTTGCCATCGGTTATAGACGAAGCGGAAGCCTTCCGGCGTTGTTGCGACGGCGACCGTGTTCAGGCTTCCGTCCGGCTTCTTCTGCCGGTTTCGGCCGATGATCTTGTTCCAGACATCGCGGGCCTTATCGACAGGGAGCGTGTCGAGCTCGTCGACGAGGCTGTCAGCGACTTCGTAGGCGATGATGCGCTCTGGCGTGTCCATCGTCCTGAAGACGATGGAACCGAAGGAGCCGACCTCTATCACCGCGTCGGACTTGTTCAGCTTGTACTTGAGCCCCATCGTTGCGAGGCTTTCCGTGAAACGGGGAAAGCCCATCGTGCGCACGAGGTCATAGGTCGGCAGGTAATAGGCGACGTTCTGGCCCGGGTACTGCAGCTTCTTCGAGATGGCTCGGGAGATAGCGGCGTAGGTCTTTCCGCTTCCGAACCCGCCGACGAATGCTGGAAACTGCTCCTCAGCAGTGACGAAATCGAACTGCGGCCCACTAAGCCGGATCTGCGTCGCGGACAAATTGGATCACGGGTGGCCCGAGAGATGACCCATCGGGGTTTTCAAGGCTCACACGCTCACGGAACAGACCAAGATGCTTGCCCAAATCGACGAGAGCTGCCCGCTTATCCGCAAGCTTGAACTTCACGCGCCGGACGTCCCTCGCGTCTTCTCCGCGTCCGTCCTTGAAATCCTCGACAGTCACCTCGACTAGCGCGGCAGCGTGGTCAGATGAAAGCGCTGAGAAGTCGAGCACCGGGTCCCCATCGGGGCCGACACGCATATAGTCCAACATGTTAGCGAAGCCGATTTTTGCGAGTTCGGCAAGCACACGCTCTTTCGTGATGGAAAGTCGCTCTGTGGCGCGTTCTAAGGCCTCACGATCCTTGCTCTCGTGCTGTCGAAGCAGCTCGTCCACGCGATCTGAGATGCATTGCTTCTGTTTTAGAACGGCGGCGTTCCCGCGATTGGGTCGGAACCCAGCAATTCCGTGGGCTTCTATCAGGGATTTGCCTTTGGCGAGCTCCTGCGCAAAGCGCTCCCACTTGGCATTTTTCAGTGCTGGCATTTTTTGCCTATGAGGGCAGTGCCCATAGCTCAGCCCATGCTCGATAGGCGGCATGCCACCAGAGTGCGATGACGACAGCGTGCATGAAGGGCTCTTGGCTTCCGGGATTAAGGCCGAGCACAAGGTTGCGATGACCGGCCTGCAAAACTACCGTCCGGCGGGAAGGAGTACGAAATGAGGAAACTGATTCTCGCCCTCGCGACCATTTTCGGAGGATTTCTCCTGGCACCGGTCGCTGCCGAAGCGGGTCTCGGAGCTGGGGCTTCGGCAATCGCTCAAGGTGTGCAGCAAGCTGAGACAGTTCAGTACTATCGGCGGCACTATCGGCCGCGCCGCTACTATCGCCCGAGGTACTATGCACCGAGGCGCACCTATCGCCCTTATCGGAACTATGGCCGACGCTACTACGCGCCGCGTCGTTACTATGCTCCGCGTGGATACTATCGGTATTATTGACGTGGATGGGGCGGTCTTCCGCCCCATGCCCGCCTCAATGTGACCTCTATCTGCAACAAGGCCGGACGCTAACCCGGCTAACCAGACTTGTTCCCGTTAATGTGCTTAGGCCCCGGTTACGGGTGCAGGGATGGTCCGGGCTGGCTTCGGGATCTCTCCGGCCCCACGCTCCACACATATGCGCTTCTGCTTTCAGCGCCGCTTGTTGCAGAACTCAAAAAAAATCCGGGGCTGGGATTCAGCTTTGGTAGATCGAACCTACTGACCAGTTTCGCGTCCCCAAGGCATCCATGGGTCTTTCACCAACTCTGCCAACACGGCTGCGGGAATCTTTGCATCTAGCGCGCGGCCGCAGCAACGCACGCAGAACTGGTTGCGGCCCTCGGGGTCGAACCGAGCGTGATCCGGCTTATGAGACCGGGCAGCCCACCGGGGCTTGTGACCGCAAAAGGGAAATGGCTCTATCTCAGGCGTTCTCACAGCCTCGCGTCGCGAGTGGCAGATTTCAGAGACACTTCTGAGATTGGCGAGAAATGAGCAGGATTGTTGAGCATCCGTCAAGTGCAATTGCAAGTGGTTGGCGGGACTCGCGAATTGGCGGATGTATCTCAGTCTACAGGGGAAAAACGCGCGAATCAGAGGATCGATTGAGGTGGCATATTGACTTGGCGGCGGGCGACGGACCGTAATGCCAATGAAGTAACCGAGGCGTGGGTCGAAGAGACCTGCTACGATCGGCGGGATTGAGGCCGTGGATAGAAAGAACCCTTTCCAGCCAGAGAATGAGGAAGCTCGCTCCCTCATTCGCAAAGGGGCGACAGCCGTAGGAAAGTTCATAGTGTTTTGGGTGTTCTTGGCGCTTTCACTCGCTGCGCTCGCTTTGGTTATTGCCGGATGGGACAAGTACAAAGAGTATCAGAATGTGAAAGAGCAAGATCTCCGTCGCAAAGTCAAAGCCTGCCTCGAATATCGCGACACCCGTAACTACGAAATGTACACAATGATCGGTTGCCACAAGCAGCCAGAGACGCGGCTTTGATGGGGATGCAATGTCAGAAGTAACCGAGTTCCTAGTCGCCCTACCCGAGCGGATGGCATCGATCCCTGAGATCAACGACCGGATGAAAGAGCACCTGGAGAAGCGCTACCCGCACTTCACGTTCAAGGTCACCAGGTCGAACCCGTATGGCCCTGATCTGCTGGTAATAGCGCCGGTGCTGGGTGGCGTGGGCGACAAGGGTAGCCGGCTGTTGCCGCACCCGCCGGCCGGCCTAATTGCGGAGATCCAGAGGCACGCCGAGGCGTTCAACTCGGCTGCGACGGCGAACTGACCGCCACTCGATACGCTGCTTCTGCCGCCGGCCGGATCAACTCCGGGATCTCGCGCCGATACTGCTCGCTGCAATTCTCCCAGCGAAAGTGATTGCGCTCCTTGTTGGCCTGGTGGAACGCAGCGGCTGCGGCTTCGACGGCTTGTTTCAGATCCTCGTCCATATCACCCTCTCAGCTTCGCGCACCAATCAATCCGCCTCGGGCATCGGCCTCGAGGACAATCATACGGCATGGCCAGCCCGCGCTCGACCATGATGTCGGCGACGTCCCGGCCCTGGAAATAAACCCGCGCCAGGGTTCGCCTATATCGGTCCTTGCCGCCGGCGATCGTGACGCCTTGGGCGACGAGCAGGCGCATAGCAGCGGTGGCCCTGTCTCCCAGCGCCTTCTCGGCCGGGCATCGCGCGTCGAAGGTCTCCGGGGCGTCGAGGCCGATGATCCTGATGCGCTCACGGCCGACTGCGATGGTGTCACCGTCGAGAACGAGGATGCGCTCCTGGGCAACGGCTGGCGTGACCAGGAAGAGCGCGACGAGGGCGGCGCGGATCATCTGCCGTGCTTGTCCCACAGTGCGGCGCGCCCCGCATCCGTAATCCGAACCGTCGGCATTGTTAGCCGGCCGGAATGCTCAACCAGGCCCCGTGCGATCAGGGCCGGCACTTCGTCAATATCATCCCGTTGCAGCGCCTCGGTCTCCCCGATCTCCTGCAGGCTCGTCCAAGAGAAGCGCTCCAGATAGCCGAGCACGCGCCTTTGCGCGTCCGTTAGCGGTGGGCCTTCAGTCATACCTCGATCCCGGTCGCGGCGCCGTAGAGCCGCGCGACGGCGCGCCCCCGGCGGTCATTATACGGTGCCCAATCGGCCACGCGCTTGCGATGCTCGTCATCGTCTACCGCCCGCACCAAATCACAGTCGGAGATCTTCGCTTCGCTATCAGGCCACCCTGCGGCAGAGAGGTAGCCAGTATCGTAATCGGCGTAGGCGAGAAGCCACTCCTCACCGGAGGGCAGGTGCCGTACGATGTCGCCGCACCGAAAGCGCTTTGTGCTATTCTCTGTCATGCCTCGTCTCTGGTTCGATCCGGTTGATATATGGGTGTCCGACACCAAGCGGCAGACGGTCACGAGCGTCGAGGAAGCCGCGCGGCTATTGATCGAGGCGTGGCCGGCGAAATTTGCCAGGTCCAAGAAGAATGCTGCGGCTCGCAAAGCCTGCCTCGCGGCGCTTGAGACAGAAAAGATGAGCGCTGTTTCCGCTGCCCGCGCTGCCTTTCTCAAGGCTGCTGAGGAAGCGGGGATGGGGTGATGGTTACTCCGGGACGAAGACAGCACGCCCGCCTGTCGGCTCAATCTTATCCCACGTGAGCCTGATGTACGCCTCGCCACCTCGTGGGACCGACGTATATCCCTGAATGCCCCACGTTTTAACTTCCGACACAACGACTAGGCAGGGCGCCCACTCCGATGCCCCCGGTATTGCCTGTACAATATCGTGTACGCTTACATCGTCAGTCCAATTTTTTTCTTCCATCTCACTCTCCATTGAGGGCGGCGCGGGCGCGGCTCTCTGCGTCTATATCGGCGCGGAATCCAAGCTCGCGCGACACAATGGCCAGCCTAGTATCTTCAATGAGCTTGAGCGTTGTTATCTCAAGGACCTCATCAAAGGTATCCTCGACAACAATCCACGGCCTCGGCGTGGCCTCGCGTGTGTCAGTCATGGGAGATCTCCGCCTCGTCTTTGGCGAAGAACACTCCAGCTACATGGTGCTGAGAAAATTCAGCCACACATGTTTCGCCAGACCAGATCCGAAGATATGGGATGTGGGCGTACTCTCCATTCTTCATGCAGGCTTCAATGCGTGTGACGCCGTCCATGCCGACGCAATAAGCAAGCCCGCAAGCGTTGTTCTGATAGTCGTCATAGCGAACGACGACCTCGCGAACGGGCTGGGCGACCTCGTGAACGAGAGGAAATATATTATTCTGCATCGCGATACTCCTTCTCAAGCCTGCGCCGCTCGTCACGGTCGTCGCGGAGAATGTCGGGATCTGGCTCGTCTTCGAGGATCTCAAGCCATGGGCATTCGCCGCCGGTTTCTTCCTCAAGCTCGCAGGAGCGAGGCGAATAGGCGCCGCAGAAGGGGCAGAGTTCATCCGGCATGCTCAGCCTCCATCTGATCGATGTTGCAGCGGTGAGCGGTGAAGGTGTAGGCGGCGACCCAGGGGTTTGCGTCCCAAGCGCCGGGGCCGTTGATCTCGGTCCAGAGCGCGGCGTAAGCCATTTGTGGCGTAGAATATCGCCAGCCTTCGCGACGCCACGTCCATGTGTCGTGCATGGGGTCATCGCCAATCGCCGACCGTTCAAAGATCCCTTCCGCGATCGCGTCTTCCTCGCTGATGTCCCGGAGCCACTGCACGCGAACGTCGCTCACGATCAGCGTGATCCGGGAGGCCCAGCGGGGCATGAAGATGCTCGGGCGAAGCTTCCCCTTGATGCCGATTTCTGCGTAGCTGGGAGCGGTCGCTGCATACTCAATGTCCGCGTCGGGGGGGATTCGGCGCGGCGGCTTATTATTGAGGCCACGCGCCGCGCGCCATGCCTCTTTCACCCATAGGCGGTCGCCAATGGCGTGGGTCCGGGGCCAGCGATACGGGCTGTCGTCCTCGTCGTAGGCGGTTATGGCACCGCTATCGACGAACGCAGGTGGCTCATCGCACCATGGGGCGAGGAAGCGCCGCGTCTGTGTCTTACTGTCTTCAAGCAGAGCCCTGACCATCGGCGCCGAAAACAGGATAGGACGATCAGCCATCCGCCTTCTCCATCTGCGCTATCAAAGCCCTGAAGAGTGCGGTGAGGAGGGCGAGGGGCGGGGTGGGGGCGCCGGCGAGTGATACGGTGCTGAAGCTTGTAATGTGCCCCTTGCGCAACTCAGCGTGCCAGGCCTTGTGATCGTCCTGGCCTATGCTGGCGATAAGCCACCCCGGCAACACCCGCTCCACGAGCGCAATGGTGGCGTCGAGAGAACCCGTGAAATGCCAGCGCCCGCGTGCGAAGTGATAATACAGGTCCGCCCAGCACAGGCACACCCATATCCTGTCGTTCAGGCCCTTGTCTGCCCTGCTCGCCTTCTCAAGCTCCGCGAGGACGCTCTTGCATTCTTCGAGTTTTGGCATTGATAGCGCCTCCGCGCTGGCCACGGGTTGAACCGGTGACTTGAGTGATTGCCGTTATAAGCGGTACCGTTTATATTGTCAATAAGCGGTACCGCTTATGAGGGCGCTTTGACAAGATTTCCGATACCGGATATCCCCCGTCGGATGGGGAGACCTCCACTGAAAAAGGACGCCGACACCTGGGCGACCCACATTCGACTGACTGCGGATCTTCGCAGTCGTATTGAGGCGCTTGTCGGGCCAAAGCGCATGGCGGCCTTCATTCGAGACGCTGTCGAAAAAGAGCTGAAGAGGCGCGAGCAAGAGGCGAAGCCTCCACGCGCGAAACCTTCGGACGACTAGGCCGAACGCAACGCCTGAATAACGGGGTCATGGTAGACGGCGGTGATCATCGCCGACTGGGACGCCAGGCCATAGACGACGCAGGCCCCATCAAGCGCAGCGCCAAGCAATGACCCGGCTCGATACCGATCCGGCGCAATCTTCAGCCGGACAAGGTCGGTGATCGTGTTCCCATGTCCGACGACCAGCACGAGAACGCTGAAACACAGCGGGCCTATCAAGCGCTCGATGCGCTTCAGCGTTGTCACCGCGTCGAGAGCCGCGACGGACATCTCGCGATAGCCGCCGCCTTGGACAGGCACCTCCCAGCTCATGCCCTTGAGCTGACGAACTGCCGCATCATAGTCCTCTCCGAATTGCACCGCGGCTTGGTGCTGCCGCGGCGAACACTGGCCACGCCTGACCATCGTCTCGACAGGGTTACTGCGGATATTGCGAAAGCCGTCAGGCACTCGGAAACCTTGGGCTGTTCGCCGAGTAATCTGCTCGATCACAGGGATTTTGCCTTCATAGCCGGCCTTGGGATCGACGCCGAACAAGCGTTCTCCCAGGTCATCGGACGGGGTTGATTTCCGCTTCCTCGGCTTCTTTGCAGCCTTTGCGCGGGCTTCCTGCTTGCGCTCCTCTCTCCAGCGCTGGAGGTCGTCCGCTCGAGACTGCTCAGCGCTCTCGGCTGCGTCTCGACGCTCGGCGCGATCCCACACCTGCGAGATATCGGACTTGGCCGCTTCGGCCTCCCGGGTCTCTCGCAGGGCCTTCCGGTCCTGCTTAAGCCGAAGCTCACGATCCTTCGGCCTTTTCAGGGGCTGCCGGCGCACTTCGCCGGAAGCGGCTACCTTGATCCTCAAGCCCGGTTTGTCTGCCTTGTTCGTCATCAGCCGTCCTGAGCTGTCAAAAGGGTCAATGGAGGCATGAGACTTGGGAAGAACCATCCTGGCTTCCCGTTTCTCTCGGTCGTCGCGGTGCCCCGCCCGGTGGTCCGCCGCTTGTGTTCCTGCCAAGCGTCCCATTCGGGGGTGTCAGCAAGCACGAACACGGTTTCCCGTGATTTCGCGGCCGTCGAAGCGAAGCCGCTGAAGCGCCTGCGATCGAGATAGCGGCAGGCGTGGATCACCCGATAATCGGGCTTGGATTCGCAGTAGGAGCGAAACGAAGGGATGCTATCGATCGCCGCTCGACGGTCTGCCATGGAAAGGCGTTTCCAGGCGTTCCGAGCTTCATCCTTCCCCATGAGAGCGTCGGTCGGGTATGCCTTCCAAAATTCTTCGAAATCTGGAACCTCATCGGTCCGGAGCCGATCCGGCTTCGGACGAACAGTGAATTCAGACTCAAAGATTCCGGAAGACTCTTCCTCCTCCTCTTCCCTCCTACCTCCTCCATCCTCCATCTGAGGTGAAATCTCGGAAGTCGTTTCGAGTGACTTCCGAAGTGGTTCGGAAGTGGTTCCGGCCGGCTTTCTACCGGTGCCCGCGTTAGGGCGCGATCCATCCTCGTTGAAGCCAGCAAACGCCCGCATACCTTCCGAATTGGGGTGGATCTCCTTCGGATCTTTCGGGCGCTGAAATCGCACGAAGTTGCGCACCACTCCGAAGGACTTCTCCCCAAAATCGAAACGGCGGATGAAGGATTTCTCAGCGAGGACATTGAGCAGACAATCGATATCGAAGGCTGGTGCCGGCAGAACACGAGCCTTGATCGTCAGCTTCTTCCATTCGAACACGCCGGCGTCGTCGGCCTCCATCCAAAGGCCAAGCAGGAGCGCGATTGCCAGCGGCGCTTCAACGGTAAGCTCCATGAACGCTTCGTCGGTCAAGAGACCAGGATGAATTGATCTGATGCGCGCCATCACACACCCGTCTTTTCGGGCTTATCGACGTCCCTCCGAAGCCATCCGATTTCAGGCCGACCATCGAAGCCCTTGAGCCAAATGAACCAAGCGAAGTCGACGCGCCCGCCGCCGGGCGACTGCCCAGCATCCAGCACGCCGCCGGGCGGCATCGAGGGACGCGGCGTCAGGAATAGGACGCGCCGCAATGGCGTTCCCTGCAGCCATCGCGACCGCTCATCGCCATGCAGCCACTTAGACGGCAGAAGCATTGCCACTTTGCCGCTCGCGTGCTCCAGCGCCTTCCGAACGAAGGGCTCGGCGTGGCTGAAAGGCGGGTTGGAAACGATGTTGTCGATTGGACACCAGCCGACGGCCGGTCGAGACAACCAGTCAACCTGGCTGAAACGGTGGCCATCGGTGCCGCGATCGATCACGTCAGATCCGTAGGTATCGAATCCGACGTCGCGCGCCGCGTCGAGGATCCGCCCCTTGCCACATGCGGGATCAAGGATGCGCCCGGAGAAGCGCTCTTCTTGGAACAAGCGCATGCTTGTCCAACGCGGCTCCACATACCAATCATGCTCGTCGCGAGCCCAGAGATGTGCCTTGAGATCCCGAGGGCTTTCGGTGACATCCGTCACGCCGCCCTCCGAAGCTTCTTGCCTTTGGTGCGCTCGTTAAGCGGCACGTACCAAATCGGCGTTGAGCCATCCTTTGCCACGCGACCGCCGACAGATTCCTTCCGGCAATGCTCGCAATAGGCCTGACCAAGCTTGGCCGGCTCACCGCAATAGCGCTTGTCTTCCATCGGCGTAAAGCCGCGGTTGGGCCATAGAGGCCACCTACACATCCCGTGCTCCAGCTTCGTCATCGGGACGCCTTGGACGGCCCTGGCAGTCTCGACCGGGACAAGCGGGGGCGGCGGCAGCGGTGCCTTGAATACGGGTGCGGGCTCCTGCACCTGCACAGGCGCTGTTGCCTCCTCGAGTTCGATCGGCTTCTTGCGGTGCTTGCGTTCCGACGGGCGCCGCTCGCGCACGAGGTGGTGCAGATCTCCCGCCTTAAGCAGCCGGTGGATCTTTCCGATGACGGCGTTACGGGTCGCGCTGATCTCCTTGCCAATCTGGCTGGCTGAGCGCCCGTCGAGATAGAGGACAGACAGACGGTCGATGACTTCTGGCGTCCAGAAGCAGTCAGTGCTTGCCGACATGGATCGCGTCCTTTCGGATGATTTCAATCGCGCGGGCCCGACGGGGCAGGCGGCGGATGAAGCCGCGCTCCTCGAGCCCTTCGACGATGCGCTTGACGCTGGACATGGACTGGAGACCGAGCGCTTTTCCGATCTCGCGATAGGTGGGAGCTATGCCTTCGTTCGCGGCAATGGCGGCGATAAAGTCGAAGACCTCTCGCTGGCGGGGCGTCATCATGACAGCGCCACCGGAATGCCAGTTGCACGAGCGATAGCGGCTTGACCAAGCGGGGTGTCAGCGTACATTCCCAGCGCCTGCATATAGAGTTCGAGGATGGCGTCTTCCTGGGCGCGCTCCTCCGGAGGCTTCTTTCGCATCTGGACCAGCTTACGCACGGCCTTGGCGTCGAATCCTCTGCCCTTCAGCTCGCCATAGACCTCCTTGATGTCGCCAGCGATCGCGGCCTTTTCTTCCTCAAGGCGCTCTATGCGCTCGATGAACTGCTTTAGTTCCTCAGCTGCAACGCCATTGCCTTCGGCTTGTGGTTCCATGGTGATGTTCCTGGGGCGGGTTGCTTAGCGGCGATGGATGAGGGCGAGGGTGCCCTGACCAGATTTCTTGGCGCGGACGCGCTCGACGAAATGGCGGATACGGGCAGTTCCGCAGCCGGCAAGCCACGCGGTTGCGATCGGGACGGGGAAAAGATAGCGGGCGGGCCGGCCCACGGCTTCCTCAAGGCGCACTGGCACGCCTTGCGCCGCACAGTGGCGGTGAAGCTCCCGGGTGATGAACTGGGTCAGCCCGCGGACGCGGTCGCCCTCCTTGAACCCGGCCTTCTCGGCGATCTGGACGGACAGCCAGAAGTCGCGGGCGATCGTGAGGTCCGGTTGACCGGGCAGCAGGTGGCTGATGCGCCCGTTGACCCTGGAAACCTCCTCCAAGGCCAATTCGACGCCGGCGCGGACGTCCTCCAGCTGCTTGTTCAGCACGGACTTGACGATGCCGCCGATCGTCTTCGCATCGACGCTGGCGGGGAAAGACCTGCGGCGCAACTCGGCTTCCATCGCGTTGAACTGTGCGATGTACCGCTCTTTGAACTGGGCTGCCTTGCTGCCGTTGAAGCCCATGACAAGGAACATAAAACCGTCTTTGGTCATCTGCACAAAGACGGATTTCGCGGCGCCTGTGCTATGTTGTTGTATTTCCTCACAGAACGTAAAATTGCGTTCCGTGAATTCCGTCGAGCAGGTCAGGGCACGGATGGTGCGCACCACGTCCGAATGCTGCTTTCCGAAGAACGATGCGATATCACGGCTGTCGGCCATCGCCTCGCCCCGGTCGATGGAGACGACAGGCTGGCGAGAAGCATCGATGCCAGCGGACACGACAGATACACCAGTCATTGGCGGCTCCTGCTGTTCGGCGTTGCGGATGAGGCGGCGGATATCGGCGGCGGCCTTGTGCGGCGCCGACTGACAAGACGATGAGCCGGCAAACGGCTTGCGGAGCTCGATCCCATTCACCTGGAAGCGAATGGACGGATGCTTGCGGCCTTGCTCGACAGTGAAGGCGATGCCACGGCTCGCGAGTTCGGCGGATACCGCGCGAAGACAGTGATTGCTCAGGGGGATGGCCATTTACGCCGCTCCACTGCGCTTGAGGGGCGTGATGTTCGGGCGCTGGTCAGGCGCGGCAGCATCATCGCGAGGTGCGATCCGGTGGGTCCGCACATCGACCAGCGCGCAAATCACCTCGTCCAGTTCCCGCATAATGATGGCGTCTGGCTCGCCAGAGAGGACAGCGGCGATGAATTCGCCCCATTCCTTCGCGGACCGGGCCGTGAGTGTGTTGAGGCAGCCCTCGACAGGGGCAAAGGGGAGAAAGACGCCGCCGGCACGAGCGGACAAGTCCTCCGCCGCTGCGGTCGCATCGGCGCTTGTCAGCCTGCGGACCTGATCGAACGTAATCTGAGTTTTCTCGGCAGGGTCGGTATAGGCATAGACGGTCGTTGAGCCTTCCATGCCGAGAAGAAAGGCGGCCTCCTTGGCACCGCCTGTCTGTCCGATCAGACGGCCGATTACTTCCTTCGTGTCGCCGTACTGGCGGGGCTTCGTGGGACGAAAGGCCATCCTAAACTACCTCAGTCTTTCCGGTCGCTTCCCAATTCAGGTCACGCGATGTTGCGTCGAAGCGAAAAGGGAGCTGAAAACAATGGATCTACTTGGCGATGTCGCGCTTCGCGTTGTTGGCAAAGCGAAGAGGAAGATGCAGGGCCGCCGGCCTAAGAGGGCAAATACCGCCCGCAACAACTATGTCGTGGTGCCGCTCATCCCGGCGGCTCATCGCAAGAACTCGCCAGTAAGGCGACGGTGAACCCTAAAAGAGCCGGGGCACTGAGGCCCCGGCAAGTCTAGGGAGGAGCTGACATTTGAGAGGGGAGGGGAAATCGCCTCTCGCGCTGTCAGCAGGCGCAAGCTCAGTGGGGGAGGCGGCTCATGCTGCCTCTCCGCGGACGGGCGGCGGGAATAGATCCGGCCGCAGTTCGTGTGCTGGCAATCCCGCCACGCGTTCGATGTCTCGGACGCGCTCGGCTGGAATTCGCCGCCACGAATAGAATGTCTGATGGCGGATACCGAGATGCGTCGCCAGGCGGGTTAAGCCCCCAACATTCTCGGCTGCGCGTTTGACGATATCCAACATGACAGGGAGAGTAGGCAATACCTACTTGATAGTCAATACCTACGTCGGTGACTTTTTGCACGGCGCTGCCTACGCCTCTATCCATGGAGGAGCTTAGCGACCGCATTCGATTGGCGAGAGAGAGGGCCGGCCTGACACAAGAGCAGGTGGCGGATGCCTTCGGTATTAGGCGCAATAATATTTCGACATGGGAGTCGGGATCGACCCGCCCGAGCTCGGGTAGGCTTCCTAAGCTCGCGAAGCTTCTCAACACCTCGGTTAATTGGCTTCTGAGCGGCGAAGGTCAGTCGCCTGGTGGAGAGCCCGCAGCGGTCACTGCCGCAGTCGACGTTCCTCCGCCCGCGCCTCAACGTCTCGACATGACCCCCGTTCCTCAACTATCGCAACAGCGCATCCCTGTGTACGGCCGGGCTGTCGGCGGCGACGATGGCCGTTTCCTGTTCAATGGCGAGGTCATTGACACCGTTCTCACGCCGCCTGGCTTGGAGAACGTACCGGGTGCATATGCGGTCTATGTATCTGGCGACAGCATGTATCCGCGGTTCGAGGAGGGAGAAACCGTTTGGGTCCATCCCCGCAGGCCGCCGAGGAAAAACGACGACGTCGTCGTTCAACTCCACCCGGCGGAAGAAGGCGAGCCAGCTGAAGGCTATGTTAAGCGCTTCCTTGGCTGGACGCCCTCACAGCTCAGGCTGCTGGAATTCAACCCCATGCGTGAATTCGAGATCGACCGGAAGCTCGTCAAAGAGGTCCAGGTGATCGTCTTTTCGCAGAAGGTTTAGGAGAGGCCCGTTGTTCGGTGTGGGGGAGCTAGCCTACAATTCTCAGTAATGTGAAATCCTTCGGACGCCATGTACCATCAGGGGCGAACTCGAGCGCCAGTAGGACATCACCAACAACGCTCACTCTCCCAAACAGCGACTCCTGCTCAATGCTTTGGTCAATTTTCATCGGCATGCGTTGGTCGCTAACGGAGGGGATGTGTCCCGCCCATCCTTTTGAGCGGCGGTCGAGGTCCATTGCATGCAACACCACGTCTACGCTCGTGAGAATTTGGGTTTCCACGCGCTGCCTATCGTCGGCGTCAAGTGGGAGGCCAGCCGCCGCCTGCGCCAGTCTGATGGCCGCCCAAGGGATTGTAACCTGTGGGCCAGCTTCGATCGAAGTGTTGAATTGACCACGGGTCGGTGCAAAGAATTTTTGGGAGTTGGCCAGCGTGGCAGCTTTCGTTTTGCCGGACAGTTCCCTTTCCATTTCGCGCTCGATCTCATCGCGCTTCTTGCCAGTGAGTTCCGAAGCCTTGCTGGCAAGTTCATGTTGCGTATCCTTAAGTGGGCCTCGATCTCGCCCGGGGAATATCAGATCAAAGCACTTTGAAATTCCGTATATCGCAATAATCATCACAAATACTGTGACAAGGCTGTCGATCGATTCAGGTAATTGATACCCCGTGGAGGAAAGAATTATATTTGACACTTCCTCCTCCAGCTGCTTTTGATATGATACAACGATAGCCGCTGATAGTATTTCTTTGAGTGGGCTGCTTTGGCTTACAGATACGACGGATATTCTTACGTCTTCGATTGATAGGCCAGGATAAACACGCTCTAAGACGCGAAGTGCACTTCTAATGAAAAAAGCGTTTGCTTCCAATGATTTGATGAGATCGTCGATTTGAACTGAACGCTCAACATCGTAGCTCAATGCGTGGCGCACCGTAGCTTCCATTCGCTTCCCCCCCCCCACTGCCGTGGCATCGGAAAGGGAGGCTGCCCCGCACAAAAGAGTCAACGATATTCTGCCGTCTGCAGACTTAGGCAGATTCCTTCACGCTCAACGGCACCTCTCCCACAATCGCCAATGTGACCGGCTCCTCACAATAATCTGTCGCCTCGTCAGCGACGATGGAGAACGCGACCGCGCCCAAAGCGCGGCCCGAGCTTACGGTCTGTTCAGCACCACGCTTAGCATCCTCTGCATTCCGAAATGACCGCTGTGCGCCCGGACCCAGGCCCTTTTTTGGCGTCTTCACAAACGGCTGAACGATATAGCTTGTCGTTGTCATGGCAGCCTCCTCAAGCCGCTTGCAAAACTTCTTCGAGGTTATCGGGGATAAAGCCGTTCTGTGCGATGATCGCCGCATCGGTATAGCCCCCGAAGCCGTCCGCGACCCGCGTGAAGGCGATCGCACCGATAACTCGGCCTCCAAGCTGCGCTACCGCCCGCCGGGCCGATCGCTCGTCTGCGACCTCGTAGGCCTCACCCGGGACGACGCGCATGCCCTTAAAAGTCACCACAATGGGCATGACGACATAATAAGCGATCCCCTGCATTTCCCCGCACCTCAATCAGAAGCTCTGACTGAGAACAAACAAAGAACATCGGAAATAAAGAGTCAATGCGGTAGAATCGCCTTCATCCTGATGGTAGTTTTTGCCTACTTTGTAGATTGACATGTAGGTAGGCATCACCTACTTTCCCCATATCGCTCATAGGGGCGACGGGGAGATGCAAATGGCATCCTTTGAATATGTCACCGCTGATGGCCGCTACGATCTCGGCGCCATCATGCGGGAGGCTTGGCGGGGGGTTCGCGCCTGGAATGCGAAGGCCGAGCGAAAGGCGCCGCTGGCCAGTTTCCTCCGCCATGGGTGGTCACGCGCTCGAATACAGCGCGATCTCTGGCTTGTTGAGGACGCCAAAAACCGGCTGATCGGTATTGAGCGCCGCCGCTTCGAGCTTCTTTGGGAACTGACGATCGCCGAGAACGCCAGCACCTATGTCGGCTGGCGCGACCAGACGGCGGCGGTTCTCAAGCAAATCGCCGAGCTGGACACCAGCCGGCAAGCCTTTGCCATCGCAGCGGAGTGACGACAATGCGGATCGACGATCCCGAAGACACAGCCGCTCGCCTACAGGAATTCGCGGCAGAGCACCGCAAGGCGGAGGAGATCCTTACCGAAGCCATTCGGCGGGCCGCGCCAGAGGTGAGGGCGCAGATCCAAGCCAACGAGCTGCTGCACACCGAATACAGCGAGCGCTCAGCGGCTGCCGACGCTTTGGCGGTTATCATATGCGCGCAATCACGGCGGGCCGCGTGATGGCAGAGGATCCGCACATCGCAGCCTATTTCGGGCGGCTTAATCGGGCCCTGAACGCCATCTCCGACCTCGGATATCGAGCCACGCATATCCACCATGAACTCGAACGATGGGAGCAGAACCGCAAGGATCTGCAGCGTTGGTCAGATAACGGCGAAGACGGGGAGAACCCGGTGTGGCCTGGCGCAACTCAAGAGGATGTGTCGGAGATTATCGGGGGCATATACAGCAGATTGCTTAGTCTTCGCACAAATATACTTTCCAGAATATGGCGGCTCGAACTCAACTAATGCCGGAAATAATTGCTCATACCTTGGCTGTGGTTTTCATCGCGGCCCCTGTGCTTCTGATCGCTATCGCTCTTTGGGAAGGACGCAAAAATAATGAACGCCGCCGCTGAACTTGTTCTCGATCTCGCACCCGCTCCCACCGGGGTGCGGAAGGATATTGGAGAGCCGGAAGGACGCAGCGCAGTCACCACCATGGAGGTGATCAGCCGGGCGCTCGCGGCCAACACAGATTTCAATGTTGTTGCTCGTCTGATGGAACTGCACGAGCGCTGGGAGGCGACCCAGGCGCGCAAGGCCTTTGACGCAGCAATCGCGTCCGCAAAAGCGGAAATCCCGCCGATCATCAAAAATCGCCATGTTGGCTTCGCCTCGAAGAACGGAGGAGCCCGCACCGACTACAAGCATGAGGATCTCGCGGAAATCGCGCGCACCGTGGATCCGATCCTCGGCAAGTACGGTCTTTCATATCGATATGAGACCGAGCAGGCGCCCAACGCCGTGACAGTATCTTGCATTCTTGCGCATCGCGACGGGCACTTCACGCGCACATCGCTCACCGCGGGGCACGATAATTCCGGCAACAAGAACAGTATCCAAGCGGTCGGCTCCACGATCACTTACCTACAGCGATACACCTTGAAAGCCGCCCTCGGCCTTTCTGCGAGCCACGATGACGATGGAAAGGCAGCGGGCGGTGAGGAAGACGCCTACCTTTCGGACGATCAACAGCAGGATCTACAAGATCTGATTATTCAGACCGGCGCCGATCCCGTCGCGTTGCTGAAATACCTGAAGGTTGACACCCTCAAGGACATCTACGTCTCGCGCCTTGAGGATGTGAAAAAAATCATCCTGTCCAAGAGGGGGCGGGCATGATCGCGCAAGAGCTGATCACTATTCCTCCGCAGACCGCGCTCCAGGTATTCACAACTGAGGACGCCATCACACCTTATCTCGCCAAGGTACGCGAGCACATCGACCAGTTCTCTGGTGACATTTCCACAATCAAAGGCCGGAAGGACATCGCGTCCATGGCCTACAAGGTGGCTCAGACAAAGACATACCTTGAAGGTGTGGGCAAGGAACTCGCTGACGAGCAAAAGCAGATCCCGAAGAAGATCGACGCCTGTCGCAAGCGCATCCGCGACACCCTCGACGCTTGGCGCGACGAGGTGCGGGCGCCGCTGACGAAATGGGAAGAGGCGGAGGAAGGCCGCGTCAACGCGCACAGGGAGGCCATTGCCTGCCTTGAAGCCTATGCCAAGCCGGCATCCCCTGAGACCGACGCGGCGACGCTCAAGGGCTTCCTGTCCGTCGCCCAGGGAGTTGTGATTGGCCCGCAATGCGAGGAATACGAGGCGGCCTATGCAAAGGCGAAAGAGACAGCAGTCGCCTCGCTGAAGACGGCGATCATCACTCGTGAGCGCTATGAGGCCGAACAGGCCGAACTCGAAGTGCTTCGACGCGAAGCCGAAGAGCGCAAGCAGCGCGACCGCGAGGAAGAGATCCGGCGCGAGGCCGCTGAGCAGGAACGCCTGCGAGTCGAGAACGCCGCCAAAGCGGAACGCGAAGCGGCTGACCTGCGCGAGCAGGAGCTTAAGCGCCAGGCAGAAGATGCCGAGCGCCGGGTCGCAGAGACGGAGACGCGGCTTAAGCGCGAAGCCGAGGAAGCCCGCGCTGCCGAGGAGGCGGAAACGCGCAAGCGCGAGGCTGATCGCGAGCACCGCCGCGCGATCAATCAGAAGGCTCTGGATGCCTTCATTGCCGGCGGGATCTCGCGGGAGATCGCAATTCAAGCGCTGATGCTGATTGCTCAGCGCGCCATCCCGAACGTCACCATTCAGTATTGAGGGCTGCAGAATGTTGCAGATCATCACCTGTGAGCAGGGCACCGAGGAATGGCATCGCGCCCGCGCCGGTATCCCCACCGCGTCAGAGTTCGCAACCGTCATAGCGAAGGGCCGGGGAGGCGGTGATAGCAGAACCCGGCAGTCCTATCTCTACCGTCTTGCCGGCGAGATCATCACAGGCGAGCCGGCAGAGACCTTCACGAACGCGCACATGGAGCGCGGGAAGGTCATGGAGCCGGAAGCGCGCGACCTCTACGCCTTCTTGAACGATGTCCAGCCGGAGCAGGTCGGCTTCATCCGCAACGGCGACAAGGGATGCAGCCCGGACTCCCTGATCGGCGACAATGGCATGCTGGAGATCAAAACGAAGCTTCCGGCGCTGCTTCTTGAAACGATGTTCCGCACTGACTTTCCCCCGGAACACATGGCGCAATGCCAAGGCGCACTCTGGGTTGCCGAACGTGATTGGATTGATCTAGCCGTTTATTGGCCCCGCATGGAGCTGGTGCGCCGTCGAGCATACCGGGACGAGGTCTATATCGCAGAGCTAGCCCGCGCGATCGAGATCTTTAATGCCGAACTGCACGAGATAGTCGAGCGTTACCGCGCCTACGGCGATCGACTGAGGGAGGCTGCATGATGGCCAATCCGACGCTGACCGCTCAGAAGGACGCCATAAACGTCGCAATGAAGGGTGTTCCTTACATAGCGAAGGGCCTTCGCATGTCTCCTGCGCAAGCCGATCTTCTCTACAAGCAACTCGATCGCGCCTTCACGACCATCGAATGGGTCGAGGACAACGAAAAAGACATCCGCGAGGACATTGTTGCGAAGCGGAGGGCGCCATGACCGGCCGTCGCTCTGTCGAAGAATGGATAGGCTCGTCACCGGATGCTGCAATCCCGCCCCGGGTGAAACTGCGCATATGGGAGCGATGCCAAGGCCGTTGCCATATCACCGGCTGGAAGATCATGCCCGGCGATGCCTACGACTTCGACCATATCGTCGCGCTCTGCAACGGTGGCGAACACCGAGAGAGCAACCTTGCGCTGGCGCTTCGGGACCCTCACCGACGGAAGACCGCGCAAGACGTTGCCGAAAAAGCGAAGACCGACCGGACGCGCAAGAAGCACCTTGGCCTATGGAAATCTCCGCATCCCATGCGGGGAGGGCGCTCCGACCGGCTCAAAAAGACATTCAACCGGGGCGTCGTCCCGCGCTTTGCGGAAGGAGAGGGGGCATGAGCGAAATCCGGAAATGGCGGCCTATTTCGTCCGCCCCGAAAGACGGCACCTACATTCTCGTGATGAACGGCCCCAAAGACGGGGTGGGTACAGTCGCCTACCATGTTGGTCTCGCCTGTTGGTGTGAGGGGCTTGGCTCAGAGCGAGGACGTTGGGCCTCTGTGGATGGATACGGCGAAGGCGTCGAATACGAGCCGACCCACTGGATGCCGCGACCCGGCGTCGATGACATTGCGATGCCGATCGAACGCGCCATTGAGATCGTAAAGGCCATCTGCGAACACGGATTTCACGCAATGGGCCTTTCCAAATCCGTCGGCTCTCTCGAGGGTGTTTCCTTGCTCGAGATGGTCGAGGCTGCCCGGCTCGTCAAAGCCGAGAACGACCAGCCAGGGGTGGAGGGATCGCGGACTATCCACGTCGTGCCCGACGATCGGCTCATCGCCGCCGCCTATGCCCTGGCGAACTATCAGCCGAGTGGAGGCGCCATCGTCTCGGCGCCGGCCGCCGAGGGGCTGATCAATGCTCTGGCAATTATCCGTATCACCGCGGCGCCGCAGCAGGGAGGCGAATTTGTCTGAGGTCGTTCAGATAAAGCGCCAAGACGAGTGGCAGTTCCGTGTCGACGTGTATCGGAGACCAGACGGAACCATGCACGCGTGTCTCATCGACGCCCGCACAAGCCTGATCGAGGCAGGATCCATGACGCCTGCCGAAAAGCTTCAGAAGATGGCCAGCCTGCTCGAGGCGGCAGCGCGGAACATGGGCCTAAGCGCCTCGGACATCGAGTGGACGTAATGCCAGAGCAGCTATTCTACGGCGGCGTTCCCGTGCCCTATACCGTTTCATGGAGGGGGGAGAGCCGGACCTTCATAGGCCCATGCATCCAAACGGGTGGAAGGCCGGCGATCTGCCAAGACGTCGACCGCGGCACCGGCAAGCCGGCGTTTGGGACGCCGCACTCCCAACGGCAGCGTGAGGTGATCAGACTTGGCCTGTGCGATCTCTGTGGCCTCCCGCTGAAGAACAGGACAAAAGTCTCCCTCTCACATGCGCGGCCGCATGCAAACGGAGCCGAGGGCATGGCTATCATGCAGGTCGAGCCGTTGCTCCATAAGGAATGTGCCGCGATCAGCATGCGGCACTGCCCCTCCCTGAAGCGCGACGTTCGGACAGGCGCTTTTCGCGTCCGGCAGGTCAATCGTTATCGGATCCAGATCGCGATTATCGCTCCAGAATTCATCGGCAGGTTCGTGCCGGGATATGTCGCGCGATCGACGGAACGTATCGCCGGCCACGCAAAGGTCGAGTTGTTGTCATGGAAGGAGCGTGACGTGACTTGGCTGATGGGGGAATGCCCAGGTGAATAAGGAGCGAATCCGCATCCCTGCAGCCGCCGAGATTCTTGGCGTCGAACCGCGAACCGTGCAAGCCTTGGCACTGCGCGGCGAGTTGCCAGGGGCTGCCAAAATTGGCGGCCTTTGGACATTTGATCCCGCCGCGCTTCGTTCATGGATAAAATCACAGGAGCGACTATGCCAAGAAAAAGCGCAGCGGACGCGGCGCGAAAAAAGCCGCCGAAATACTGCTACTGGCGTGGCGACACGCTATGGGCAAGGATCAAGATTGCATCTGGGGAGCATCGATTCAGCCTACGAACAAGCGATGCAAAAGTTGCGAAACGCCGCGTCGACGAAGAACGCCATAGGCTGATAGGCCAGTCCAAGTTTGGCGAGGTCTCCCACCTCTGGGAGGAGGTGGTCATCGCTTGGTCTGGATACATCGTCGGAGAAGTAGGTCCTCAGACCGTCAAACGCTATTGCGTCTCCGTGGAGCAGCTTCGACCCTTCTTCCGGGAAATGCCGATCAGCGATATCGGTCGCGACCAAATCAACGAGATGGTTGCCAAGCGATCCGCGGCCGGCAGAACCAACGCGACCATTCGGCGCGACTTAACTGCTCTGTCGTCGGTGCTCAGTTTCGCCGAGGACCAAGGCTGGCGCGAAGGAAACCCGGCTCTATCCAAGATGCGCCGGCTATCTGAGCGCCGCGACCCGATCTGTCTACCCGAACCTGCACATGTCGAGTTCGTTATTGCACGGGCGCCGAAGGCTATGGGGGCGCTTATTCGAGCCGCCTGGCTTACTGGGGCCCGTCAGTCCGAACTCGTATTCGCCGAGCGCAAATATTTGAGCCCTGCGAATCGAACACTCTACCTCAGTCGAGCAAAGGGCAATCGTCCGCGAACGATCGAGTTGGAGCAGGGCGCATGGGAGATACTCTTTGCACAGCCGGCAGCGATAAACGCTCCCTGGATCTTTCACCATGATGGCGGAGAGCCGTACGCGAACCTCAGTTCTGACTTCTCCCATCTGGTGCGAGGGGCACAAAGGGTGGCACAAAAAAGTAGTGTGCCATTTCGGCCTTTTCGCTTCCACGACTTGCGTCATGCCTATGCTGTGGACTATCTGAAGCGCGGCGGCTCGATCTATGACCTCCAGAGGCATTTAGGGCATACCTCGGTTAAGACCACCGAGATTTACCTTGGGTTCCTCACCGCGGCGCAGCAGTCCCATGCAAAGGGAGCAGCGTCACGAAAGGGGGCACAGCGACAGCGGTCTGTAGCGTGACATTTTGGAAATTTGCTTTATTTTTCAAGCGCTGGAGAGGTGGCCGAGTGGTTTAAGGCAGCGGTCTTGAAAACCGCCGTGCGGGCAACCGTACCGTGGGTTCGAATCCCACCCTCTCCGCCAGTAACGCATTGATTTAATTGAGATAATCCGTTTTGGGGCTGGCCTTTTTCAGCCCTTTTCCGACTTTGCAAAAGCGAAGAAATCGGGAACATTCCACGTCAATATTGAGGTTTCGGGACAGAGAGTCCCGAAAAAGTCCCGAAATCTGTTCCCTTCTTGTTCTTGTCTTCAAGGGCTCGGATTTTGCCAGCCAAGTTAGCCGCCCTAAGGTGAAGTTCGTTGAGGGTCCCATCATTCTGAAAAAGCAGATCGGGCTCTCCCGGTAGCACCTCTGAGGGGTGGTCGGACAATGGCCCGACACCCGGGCGTTGCACCTCGACAAGAAGCGCACCACGTTGACGAAGCGCCGCGACCTCATTCGCGAAGCGCACGCTCTCCTGCACCACATGGCCGCCATCGCGGATGACGCGGTCAATCTTGGCGAGCCACAGGTGTAACCAGAAATCAGCCCGGACGCAGTCCCGTCCCCATTCGGTGCCGAGCGTCTGCTGTGCCTCGGTGGAGGTGATCCCCAGTTCCGGGATGAGGTCGCGCTTCAGGTCGCCATCAACGAATCGCACGATGGTTGACTCGTCATAGCCGATCTCCCGCAGCAGCGCGGCGAGCATCTGCTTGAGCGGCCGGCCGATGTGCGGCGCCACGAATCCATGGCGCTTGCAGAGATGGCGGGCCACCTCGCTCTTGCCGGCGCCGGCATAGCCCATCAGACCAATGATCATGCCGCAGCCCTCGCCATGGTGGCGGGTATCCGCACGCGCGGCAGGGCCGGCACCGCCGGATCCTCGAGCTGAATCTCAACGCGTTCGCGGAGCTTCCAGCGCTCATGCAGCAGGAACAACCATTGCATCGGCGGCTCGAGGCTGGCGCGAAGACCGTTGCCGTATTCCGTATAGCCAGGCACCGAGCCGTTGCTGAGCACATTCCCCGGATTGGCCGAGGTGTGGTAGTGCCCGTGCAGGATGAGATCGGGCCGCCGCCCGGCGCGAGCCTGTTGCGCCTCCACCCTCTTCGTGCCGCGAACAATCGGCGCCAGCGGCCCGATGAACCCTTGGCCGCCGCCCGTGCCCATGCCGTCGCCGTGGTTGACGAAGACCGTGTGGCCGAGGACGGGCACGACGGCGTCCCGCGAGGAGCCAATCTGGAACGTCACCCGCTTATCGCCCGCACAGCGATCGGCGATCATCGAGGCGGCGAGGGTGTCGTAGGACGCACGCGCATAGAGCTTGGCTGTCGGCTTGATCGTGACGCGACCATGGTTGCCCGGCACCGACACCACATGGACGCGGCCGAAGGTGTCGCGCAGATGCCGGATGCCGGCCGCGATCTCCTCGACGACGAAGCGCACCTGCTCGTGAGCGGTGAGGGCATTCGTGATGCGCAGTTCCTCGTGAATGTCGCCGGAGATGAGATCACCACCCAGGACAAGGAGGACGCCTTCGTTCTGGCAATCGACCGTCCAGCGCGGGCCGATCTCGCAGGAGGCCGCGAAATACCGGCGCAGGCGGCGACGGCAAATCTCGACATCGAAGGCATTGAGGCCGAGGATTTCATCGGGATCGACCCGCTCACCCGCATGCACATCGCTGAGCAGAAGGCCAATGACCGAGCGGCTGCGCTTCGGGGAGGCGGCGGCGAGCAGCCATTCTGGCGGCTGCACAGGCTGGTTGCGGATGCCGGCGAGCTGCTCGGCCATCAACTCCACCTTGGCGAGATCCCTCTCGGCCGTCTTCAGTCGCTTGCGCCAGAAGGCAGCATCATGCAGCTCGCGGCGGGCCGCCTGGGGCGATTGTTCCGGCGTCTGCGCCAGTCCAGCCAGCATCGCGGACAACGTCCGGCTTGCCGTCTTTCGGCCTATGCCGAGTTCGCGCGCGGCAACCGCTGGTTTGACGCCAGCTGCCAAGCGTTGACGTAAGGCGGCTTTCTGCTCGGCCGAAAGGTGCCGTCCGGCGACGGGATTGCTCATGCGTGCTCCTTGAGGAAACGACAAAAGCCCCAGCTCGCAAAAGGCGAGGGGGCTCAAAATCAGCTTGGTGTTGAAAACCTACTCGTCGTCAGCCAGCCCGCCGTTCACGACGCGCAACTTCACCATCCCTGCGGGGATGTCCGGCGGCCCGGGTGGATTGTAGAGATCGATGAGGCGGGCGAAGCAGGGCTCGCCGTTGTAGCGGCTGCGCTTCATCGTGCCCATGCGGCGCCGCGGGCAATCGATCGAGAGTTGGCGCACGAGATCGTCGAGCGGGATTTCCGCGCCGAAGCGCTCGGCGAGACGAGCCAAGCGATATTTCCCAGATCCGATGGCAGACGTCGCAGCCGATGCGCACCCAGACCCACGGAAAGTCCGACAGCTTGTGCGCGACGAACACTAGGTGATCTCCCGGCCGCGCACATAGCCACGAGAAACAAGGCGCCCGGCCTCGGCCAGCCGCCGCTCGCGCTCGGCGAGGTCCGCCAGGGCATCACGGACTGCGGCCTCCAGCGCTGCCATGGCGTCGCGCTCCTCAGCCAAATATGCGGCTGCTATAGCCTCGACGGCCTTTTCTGGATCGAGATGGCTCATGGCCAGCCATTTTATGCCGACCGCGAAAAATGAGAACAAAAAAAGAACAAACGGATTTACAATCTGTGCCTTTTGGCACGCCGCGTGATTCTCGTCGCCGCTTGCCTGGGGAAAAAGGACCGTGCGAAGCTGGCACGATACAGGGAGATGGTCGTGTGCAATCTTTACTCCATGACCAAGGGCCAGCAGGCCATTCGTGAGCTGACGAGGGCCTTCGAGGACTACACGGGCAACCTGCAACGCATGCCCGGCGTCTTCCCGGACTATTCCGCGCCGATCGTCCGGAACGGACCGAACGGGCGGGCGCTGGCTCTGGCGCGATGGGGCATGCCGTCCTCGCAGTTCGCGCTGATGCAGGCGGCGAAGAAGCGCGCCGAGAAGCTCGAAGCCAAGGGCCAGGCGGTCGACTTCAAAGAGCTGCTGAAGATGGAGCCGGACAGCGGCACCACGAACGTCCGCAACACGGACAGCAAGCACTGGCAGCGCTGGCTTGGGCCGGATAACCGGTGTCTCGTGCCCTTCACCTCATTCAGCGAGTTCAATAAGGCCGCCGGCGGCGATATCTGGTTCGCCTTCAACGAGGAGCGCCCGCTCGCCTTCTTCGCCGGCATCTGGACCGAACGTTGGCCGAGCGTGCGCAAGGTCAAGACCGGGATGGAGGTCGCCGACCTCTATGCCTTCCTGACCACCGACCCGAATGCGGAGGTGCGCGCGATCCATCCCAAGGCCATGCCCGTCATTCTCACGACCGAGGACGAGCGGGATATCTGGATGCGGGCGCCGTGGAGCGAGGCCAGAGACCTACAGCGGCCGCTGCCGGATGGCTCGCTGTTGATTTCCACTGAGAGCTGACCCGGCGTTTCCACCGAGAAGTGACCCGCCTTTAGGTATCGTTCGTGTTGGTCGTGGTGGTCAAGTTCCTGCGTTTCTCCTTCGTTGGTTTGGGATCGTGCGCCGAGCTATTCTTGAAGCGGAAGCTGTCGTTTCCGGTTTCCAGGATGTGGCAATGATGGGTGAGCCGATCGAGCAGCGCGGTTGTCATCTTGGCATCGCTGAAGACACTGGCCCATTCGCTGAAGCTCAGGTTGGTCGTGATGATGATGCTGGTGCGCTCGTATAGTTTGCTCAGCAGATGGAAGAGCAGCGCGCCACCTGAAGCGCTGAACGGCAGGTATCCCAGCTCGTCGAGGATCACGAGATCGGAGTGGACGAGGCGATTGGCGATCTGTCCTGAACGGCCCTGTGCTTTTTCCTGCTCCAGCGCATTGACCAACTCGACGGTGGAGAAGAACCGGACCCGTTTGTGATGATGCTGGATGGCCTGGACGCCGATCGCGGTTGCGATATGCGTCTTACCCGTGCCGGGACCGCCGACCAGGACAATGTTATTGGCGTCGTCGAGGAAGTCGCAGCGATGAAGCTGTTGCACGAGCGCCTCGTTGATCTCGCTGCTGGCGAAGTCGAAGCCGTTCAGATCACGGTAGGCCGGGAAGCGTGCCGTCTTGAACTGATATGCGGTCGATCGGACCTCTCGTTCGGCCGTTTCCGCCTTGAGAAGCTGGGACAGGATCGGAATGGCAGCCTCGAATGCCGGCGATCCTTGCTCGGTCAGATCACCGACGGCGTGGGCCATCCCATGCATCTTCAATTGCCGTAGCATGATGACGATCGCGCCGCTTGCCGGGTTATGACGCATGGCGAACCTCCGTCTTTCTCAAGGTATCGTATCGCTCGACATTGGCCTTGGGCTCATTGGTGAGTGTCAGCGCCTGGGGTGCGTCAAGGGTCGGCGGTGTGGAGGATTTGCCGTCGACGAGGCGATGCAGCAGGTTCAGCACATGCATTTTGGTTGGAACGCCGGACTTCAGCGCCATGTCGACGGCCGAGAGCACTGCTTGTTCGTCGTGCTGGAGAACAAGAGCCAGGATGTCGACCATCTCGCGATCGCCGCCCGGCTTTTTGAGCAGATATTGCTGCAAGCTCTTGAATGCCTCCGGCAGCTCGATGAAGGGAGCGCCGTTGCGTAGAGCGCCGGGCTTGCGCTGCACGACCGCCAGATAATGCCGCCAGTCGTAAATGGTCTGGCCCGGCCGGTCATGGGAACGATCAATGACGCGACGATGCTCGCAGACGATCTGACCTTCCGCGGCAACTACGACCCGTTCCGGGTAGACGCGAAGGCTTATCGGTCGATTGGCAAAGGATGCCGGGACGCTGTAGCGGTTGCGCTCCAGATGTACGAGGCAGGTTGGTGTCACGCGCTTGGTATATTCCACAAAGCCGTCGAACGGCCGGGAAACAGGCATAAGGGCTGGCGCCTCCTCAGCCCAGAGGTCGGCAATGGTGCCACGTATCTGACCGTGCGGGGTCTTTGCCCAGAACTCCTTGCATCGAAGCTCAAGCCAGTCATTCAGGGCTTCCAGTGATGGAAAGCGCGGGATGGGTTGAAAGAAGCGATGACGAGCATCCTGAACATTCTTCTCGACCTGTCCCTTCTCCCAGCCGGAAGCAGGATTACAGAATTCCGGCTCGAACACGTAGTGACTGGCCATCGCCATGAAGCGGACATTGACGTCGCGCTCCTTGCCACGACCAACCTTGTCGATCGCCGTGCGCATGTTGTCGTAGATGCCTCGACCGGGAATGCCGCCAAAGACGCGGAACGCATGATTGTGCGCGTCAAATAGCATCTCGTGGGTCTGCAGAAGATAAGCCCGGACGATGAAAGCGCGGCTGTAGCTCAGCTTCGTATGAGCAATCTGCAGCTTCGTGCGCTCATTGCCGATGATCGCCCAGTCCTCCGACCAGTCGAACTGGAAGGCCTCGCCAGGTTCAAACGCCAAGGGCACAAATGTCCCACGGCCCGTCGTCTGCAGTTCCCTCTGCCAATCGTCCCGCCATTCCCGAGCAAATGCCGCCACGCGATTGTAGGAGCCCTCGTAGCCAAGGCTGACCAGATCGACATGCAACTGCTTCATCGTCCGCTTCTGCTTGCGGCCCTTCTTGGATTCCGTCTTCAGCCAGGCCGACAACCGATCCGCAAACGGATCGAGCTTGCTCGGCCGCTCCGGGATGTTGAACTTCGGCTCCACGCCGCCGGCACGCAGGTATTTGCGGATGGTATTCCGGGAAAGGCCGGTCCTGCGGCAAATCTCCCGGATCGATAGATGTTCTCGAAAATGCCAGCGTCGGATCACGCTCAGTAATGCCATGTCGATCACTCCAGAGCCCCCGCTGAAAACATGCGAGGGACGGTTCAAACATGGGTCAATTCTCAATGGAAATATCGCGCTGCGCCGGGTCAGCTCTCAGTGGAAATCAACACTCTGGCGGTCGGGCACCGACCAGCGGTCCGTCTCCAGCTTCGGCCCACGCAGGCCGCTCAGCACGATGGTTTGCAACGGCCGGGCGATTTCCACAGCCTCCGACAGCGGGCGGCCGAGGTTCTTCGAAAAGCCGAGCGCGCCATTGACGGCCGCCGCCCAGCACCAGGGCGGATGCGGCGCGTTGTGAACCCCGACGATGGTCGTGTGCCGGTCATTGCGGCCGTTGCCGAAGCTGGTCAGGTTGGCGAGGGTATCGTCCTTCACGGTCGAGTAGTGTCCGTGCAGCTGCTGGAGCGGCGCCCAACGGCCGGCGCCCGTATCGCCGAGAAAGGCCCGGGCGGCATTGAGTTGGGTTGTGGTCGCGAAGGGCGAGGCGATCCATTCGGCCGGCGTCGAGCCGAGCAGGGCGAGCGCCGCGGTAAGGTCGACATCGCCGGTCCCGCCGGTCAGTGCCGCGCCATGGGTGACGGTGATGCCGGCCGGGTCCGCGAAGCCCGCCTCGAGGCCCGTATCGATGCGAAGGACGTTGCCGATCGCCCCGCCGTGGCGGGCCGTCAGCGTGACGGTTGCGGTCGCGACCGCGGTCGTGACGGGGAACAGCAGCGTCTTGTTGAACTTGACATAGCCGGCATTCACGGCCGCGGCAAAGCGCGTCGCGAGCGTCGCGGCGGTATCACCGATCGCGTAGGAGATCGCGACCAGCTCGCCGGCGATCCAGCGGGCCATGGTGCCTGAGCTGGTCGCGGTGCCGCTGAAGGCGACCGTCCCGGAAGCGGCTTCCGGCGATCCGGACGGCTCGGCGATCGGCAGGGCATAGAGCTCGCCGATGGTGTCCATCTGGCGAGCATAGAGCGCCATGTCGCAAAGCATGGAGCCGTTTCCGAACAACAGGCGCGGATCGGTGCCGCCGACATTGATCAGCAGGCCTTCGGTGGCGCCATCACGACGCCGATGACCGCTGGTCATCCGGAAGATCGCAGGGCCGCCTACGACAGGACCGTGCCCTTGCGGCGTCATGGCACGGCCGATGAGGTCGCTGCCGCCGCGCTGTTCCTGTTGTCGCCAGCGGCTTCTTACATCACCGGTGTCGTATTGCCGGTGAATGGCGGTATTCGGATGGATTAATTCGGCGCGAAAGAAGCCGATTTCGAGGAGAACAAGATGAGCGTGATGGTTGATCTGGTCGAGAATGGGCGCGTGCGCAAGACGACCCTTGAGCTGAAGCGCTGCTACAATCTCGGCTCCGCCACACGCAAGGCGGATACCGCCATCGCGCATCAGGATGAAGTCAAAAAAATCGGGATAGCGATTGCCTTCGATATTCCGGCCCCCCGTATCTATCCTATCGGTGCCGACAACATCACGGCTGCCGGTGAGATCACCGTTCAGGGGGAGGAAACCTCTGGCGAGGTCGAAATCGTCATCGTGGTCACCGACGACATCTACGTCGGTGTCGGCAGTGACCATACCGACCGCGCGCTGGAACGCACCAGCATCGTCTGGAGCAAGCAGGCCTGCGCCAATGTGCTGGCCCCCAAACTCTGGCGCTGGTCTGACGTGAAGGACCGCTGGGACAGCTTTGTCATGCGCTCGTGGGTGGACGGGCGGCTCTACCAGGAATGCCTGACGGAGGTGTTCCTCTCGCCGGAGGCTATGCTGGACGTGTTGAAGGAGCGGGTGGCCGACCTTCCCGCGCGTGATTTCTGCGTGTTTGGTGGCACGGTTGCCGCGCTGAACAAGTCCATCGGCTTTGGCCGGCGCTGGGAGTTCGAGATGGCCCAGCCCGATGGCGACGCGATCCGCCACGGCTACGACGTCGTCAACCTGATGAATGAGATCAAGCCTGGCTTCCGCGTGCCGCTCGAGAAGCGCCTCTAGCCGCATCTTTTTATCAACCCCCTTCGCCAGCCCATGTGTTTTCAGGAGTTCTTTCGATGCTGACACGTCGCTCCTTTACCAAGCTTTCGGGCGCGGCCCTGGCTGCCCCTGCCGTGTTGAGGCCCGCCTACGCTCAGTCCGGCACGACGCTGGTCGTCGCGGCGACGCGCACCCCGGGCGGGTTCGACGGCGATTCCCTGAAGCCGAACACGCAGAATGTCGTGGTGCAGGTCTATGAGGGGTTGACCCGCTACGCCCGCGCCCCTGGCCGTGACGGACGCATGCGCATTATCGGCTCCAAGGTAGAGCCGCATCTGGCCGAGAGTTGGACCGTTTCGCCGGACGGCAAAATTTACACCTTCATGCTCCGGCAGGGCGTCAAAAGTTTCTTCGGCAATGAAATGACCGCCGACGATGTCGTCTGGGGCTGGAACAAGTCATTGGCGCAGAACCGGACGGGCGCCTTTATTGCGCGTGTCTCGTCAGTGACGAAGGTCGAAGCTCTCTCACCGTACGAAGTCCAGTTCACGCTCTCAGATCCGAGCCTGCTTTTCCTGCGCGCGCTGACACTCTACACGCCGAGCATCTACGATTCGAGGGTCGCCAAAGAACACGCGACGGCCGACGATCCCTGGGCCCTGAAGTGGCTGGACCAGAATACCGCCGGCTTCGGGCCTTATCATCTGCAGCAGTTGCGCCCAGGCGCCGACGCGACGTTCGTCGCCAATCCGAACTACTTCGCCGGCAAACCACATTTCCAGCGCGTGATCTATCGAGAGGTTCCCTCGGCCGCCAACCGCGTCGCCTTGATGCGTTCCGGCCAGGCGCACTGGACCGAGGAACTCACCCAGCGTCAGATCGTCGAATTGCAGCGCGACAAGCGGGTTCGGGTGGAGCGGGAAGAAGGCACGGGCCACGCCTCTGTCCGAATGAACATGAATTTCGATCCGTTCAAGGACAGGCGGGTCCGCCAGGCGCTGCTCTATGCCACGGACTATGACGCGCTGAACCAATCCGTCTTTGAAGGGCTTGGCACCCAGGCCAAATCCATCGTCCCGCCCGCAATCGAAGGGCACGACGGCAGCGCCTGGGTCTATGCCACCAACATCGAAAAGGCCAAGGCGCTGCTGGCCGAGGCCGGCCATCCCGACGGCCTCACCATGACGGTGGAATACTCCCAGATCTTCTGGTGGGAAGAGCCGCTGGCCATTCAGCTCAGAAGCCAGTTGCAGAAGGTCGGTATTACGCTTGAATTGAAGCAGATCACCGATTCCGACATGCGCGCGCGCACGGCGCCGAACCGGCGCGATCTACCCTGCTTTACCTTCCTCGACAATCCGATCGTGCTCGACGGCGTTTATACGCTTTATCTCAATGCCCATTCGCAGGGCGCATCCAATCGCAACGACTATCGCAACCCTGAGTTCGATGCGCTGGTCGACAAGGCCCGCATCGAGATCGATCCCGACAAGCGCAATGCGATGATCCGCGAGGCCCAGCGTATTCACACCACGGACGCGACCTGGCTGATGACGCTCTATCCCGGGTCTTTCGAGGCCATGGCGCCCAACATCCGTGGGTGGGTGTGGCAGCCGGATCTGCATGAGCGCTGGGTCGACCTGCGCGTCGAACAGAGCTGACGAGTCGCTGACAACGATGCCTCGCCAGATAGCGTTCTTCCTATTACGACGGCTCGCGTTGACGATTCCGATCCTGCTCGGGGTCATGCTCTTCGCCTTCGTGCTGGTTCGTCTCAGCGGACAGGAGCCCGTCGCGCTTCTGGGCGGGCCGACGGCGAGCGTCCAGCAACTCGAGGAGATCCGGCAGGAGCTCGGGCTCGACAAGTCGATCCCGGAGCAGTTTGCCGTCTATGCCAGCAAGGTTGTCCGGCTGGACCTCGGCACGTCATGGCTGAACAACCGCCCCGTTCTCGGGGATCTCCTCAGCCGCATTCCCGCCACGCTCGAACTTCTCCTGCTCGGCGTCGGCCTCGGTGCGCTTGTCGGAATCCCCACCGGGCTTCACGCGGCGACGCACCCGAACGGTCGCTTCGATCATCTCAGCCGCTTCCTGTCCCTGCTGGGCTTTTCCATTCCAACCTATTGGCTTGGGCTGCTCACCATTTTCGTATTCTTCTATCTTCTTGGCTGGGCGCCGCCACCAATGGGGCGCATCAGTCTCATGGTCACGCCGCCCCCGGCCATTACGGGGAGCTACATCATCGATGCCTTGCTCGCCGCGGATCCGGAGGCCCTGAGTTCGGCTGCCGGCCAGCTTGCGCTCCCTGTCCTGTGTCTCGCGATCGTGGCGGCGGCGCCGATCATCAAGCAGACACGCGCGATAGCGCTCGACGTCATGAGCAGCGATTTTGTCCGCTATGCGCGGGCTTCCGGGTTGCCGCCGCGCGTCATGAAACGCCTGGTCCTGCGCAATAGTCTTGTCCCGCTCATCACCTTCATCGGCACGGAGCTGGCCGGCCTTGTCGGCACATCGTCGTTGATCGAGCTGGTGTTTGCCTGGGGCGGTGCCGGGCAATACGGGCTTTCGGCGATCATCCAGGGCGATTTCGTCGCCGTGCAGGGTTACGTGCTCTACGTCACGCTGGCCTCGCTTCTGATCTTCCTCGTGGTCGATCTCGCAGTGATCCTGCTGGAACCGAGGGTGCAGACCCTATGAGCAAGCAAAGCGTCATGACGCAGCCGGGCGGGCTCGAAGTTCTCGCACTGCGCTTGCGCCGGTTCGCTCGCCGTACGCCGAATGCGGCGATCGGCATCGGGCTCGTGCTTTTTTTCCTGATCCTCGCAGTGTTCGCGCCATGGATCGCCACCCATGATCCCCTGCAGGCAAACCCCTATGAGGTGTTGAAGCCGCCGTCCGCGGAGTTCCTCCTCGGCACCGACAACGCCGGGATGGATGTCTTCAGCCGCATCATCTACGGCAGCCGGCTCGCCTTCGGCATTGCGGTGCCGGCAGTATTGATCGCCATCGCGCTTGGTGTGCCGCTCGGCCTCGTGGCCGGCTATCGCGGCGGCATGCTCGACGAGGCCATTCTGCGCACCACGGATGCGCTGCGGATCTTCCCATCGATCATCCTGGCCATGGCGATCGTCGCCGCCACCGGCAATTCGCTGGGCAAGATCGTCCTGGTTATCGGGCTGGTCGATGCGCCGATTTTCGTGCGCGTGGTGCGGGCGGAGGTGCTGGCCCTCAGATCGAGCGGATTGGTTGAATCGGCGGTCGCCGCGGGCAACCCGCTGAGGCGCATCCTCTTCGTGCATATCCTGCCCAACGCCATCAAGGGCGCGCTGGCGCAGAGCGCGGTGAGGCTCGCCTGGGCCATCCGGGTCAGCGCCACGCTCGCCTTCGTGGGCGTTGGCGTGCAACCTCCGACGCCGGAGTGGGGCGCGATGATCCGCCAGGGTGCGGAGCAAATGGTCACTGGAGAATGGTGGGTCGCGCTGTTCCCGGGCATCGCGCTGGTGATGCTTGTGCTCGGCTTCAACATGTGCGGTGACGCCGTGCAGGATTGGCTGGATCCGCGACGCAAGGGCAGGGCCGCATGACCCTGCTCTCCATTCGCGGTCTCGATGTGAGGTTCGTCGATGACGATGCGCTCGGTCGCCCCCGCGTCGCGCGGGCCCTCAATGATGTCAGCTTCAGCGTGGAACGCGGTGAGATCCTTGGGCTCGTCGGTGAAACCGGAGCCGGCAAATCCCTGACGGCGCAGGCGGTCATGGGCCTGTTGCGCGCGCCGGCCCGGCGTCAGGCCGGCAGCATATGTCTGGGCGATACCGAGCTGACGGAACTGGGCGAGGATGCCATCAACGGCTTGCGCGGCACGGCAATGGCGATGGTCGTGCAGAGCCCGAAAACCTCTCTCGATCCGCTCTGCCGCATAGGCGACCAGATCGTCCGCATCCAGCGCGCCCATCGCCCTGTCGACAAGGCGACGGCTCGGCGGCGGGCCATCGAACTTCTCGGCCTCGTCGGCATTCCCGATCCCACCAGACGCGCCAAGGCCTGGCTGCATGAGCTGTCCGGTGGCATGGCGCAGCGCGTGCTTATCGCGATGGCCCTTGCCAATGATCCGCGCCTGCTGATCGCGGACGAGCCGACGACGGGTCTGGATGTGACCGTTCAGACGCAGATCCTCGATCTGTTGCGGCAGCTCGTCCTCGAGAAGGGCATGGGCCTCATGATGATCACCCATGATCTCGGGGTGGTGGCGCATTATTGCGACCGGGTCGCGGTGATGTTCGCCGGCACGATCGTCGAGAGTGGCCCCGTGCGCGACATTCTGGTGGCCCCTTCGCATCCCTATACGCAGGCGCTTATGGCGGCGACACCGGAGCGCATCGCCCAGGGCCAGCGCGCCCCGGCCGCCGGGGCTCCGCCTGATCTGTTCGCGCTGCCGGCGGGCTGCGTCTACCAGCAGCGCTGCCGCTTCGCGGACGACATGTGCCGGACAACGCCTCCCAGAGTGGCTCTGCCGCAAGGGGGCGAGGTGCTGTGCCATCATGCCGATCGGATCAAGCATGGCTGAATTGCTCACCGTCGAGAATGTCTCGAAGCGCTTCGGGCGGGGCGACCATGTCGTGCGTGCCGTCAACGAAGTCAGCCTCACGGTCGCGCCCGGCGAGATCCTGGGCATCGTGGGCGAAAGCGGCTCGGGCAAATCGACGCTCGGCCGCCTCATCACGCGATTGATCGACACATCGGAGGGCCGCGTCCTGTTCGAGGGCGCGGATCTCGGCAAGCTGTCCGCGCGCGAGTTGCGCCATGTCCGCAGCGATCTGCAGATGGTCTTCCAGGATCCATGGGCGGCGCTGAACCCGCGTCTCAGTATCGGCTATCTCATCGAGGAGCCGCTCAAGCTGCACACCACGCTCGGTCAAGCCGAACGCCGGCGTCGGGTCAGCGAGCTTGCCGCGCGGGTGCGGCTGTCCGATGCCTTGCTGAAGCGATTGCCGGCCGATCTGTCCGGCGGCCAGCTCCAGCGTGTCTGCATAGCCCGTGCGCTTGCCAGCAATCCGCGCCTGATCGTGCTCGACGAGCCGACCAGTTCGCTTGATCTTTCAGTGCGAGCCGGGATCCTCGATCTGCTGCTGGAATTGAAGCGCGAACTCGACCTGGCGATGATTTTCATCAGCCATGATCTCGGCACGGTCCGGCTGATCTCGGATCGCGTGCTCGTGCTCTATCTCGGGCGCGTCGTCGAGGTCGGCACCGGCCCGGCCATCTTCGCGACCCCGCAGCACCCCTACACGCAGGCACTGCTCTCCGCCTATCTACCGCCTGATCCGCGGGAGAGCCGGCACCGGATTGTTCTGAAGGGTGAGATCCCCAGTCCGATCAACCTGCCTCCGGGCTGTTCCTTCGGCTCGCGCTGCCCGCTGGTGCGGGAGGATTGTCGGGTCCTGCTTCCAGAGCTGCGGACGGCGGGGCCACGGCAGCTCGCCGCCTGCACCCGCCTCGACGATGGCAGTAACATCATTGCACTGGGGACACCATCATGAGGGATTTCCGCCATCTCTTCGAGCCTTGCAAACTCGGCCGTCAGACGGCGAAGAACCGCATCTGGATGACGGCTCACGCCACCTTGCTGGTCAAGGATCATCTCTTCACCGACGAGCACATTGCCTACTACGTCGAGCGTGCCAAGGGCGGCGTAGGGGTGATCACGATGGAGGCGATGGCAGCGCATCCCACCACCCAGCCTTACAAGGGCAAAGCCTTTGCCTTTGATCCGCGCATGGTCGCGCAATACCGCAAGATCGCCGATGCGGTGCATCAGCATGGCGTCAAGATCCTGGCGCAACCCTGGCATCGCGGGCGGCAGACGAGTTCGGTCGCCAATGGTCTCCCGGTGTGGGCGCCGTCGGCGATCCCTTGCGCGGTGTACCGCGAGATGCCGCATGTGATGACGCAGGACGACATCGCCGAGATCGTCGAGGGCTACAGGCTGTCCGCGCGCTATGCCCGCGAGGGGGGGCTCGACGGTGTCGAAGTCCATGGCATGGCCCACGGTTATCTGCTCGGGCAGTTTCTGTCGCCAGCCACCAATAATCGCGACGACGCCTATGGCGGCAGCCTGGAGAACCGCCTCCGCATCGTGACCGAGATCATCGACGCGACCCGGGAGGAAACAGGGCCCGATCTCATCGTCGGTATCCGCATCAACTCCGACGATGGCCTGGAAGGCGGCCTCGGTCCCCGTGACTGGGCGGAGATAGCCCGGCGGCTCGAAGCGACAGGAAAACTCGACTACGTCTCGTGCAGCCATGGCACGTACGTCAACCGGATGCTGATCTACCCGACGTCGCCGGAGGAGCACGGCTTCCAGCTTCCCGCAACACGCATCGTCAAACAGGCCGTCGGTCTGCCCGTGGTGGGCGTCGGCCGCATCGTGACCCCGGAGGAGGGCGAGGCCTTTCTCGCGGACGGGGCCTGCGACTTCATCGGCCTGTCGCGTGCGCTCATCGCCGACCCGTACTGGGCCTTGAAAGCACGGGAGGGGCGCGCGTCCGAGGTGCGGCCCTGCGTGGGTGCCAACTGGTGCATGGAATCGATCTTCGCGCAGGCGCCGATCGCCTGCATCCATAACCCCGCCGCGGGAGCGGAGCATGAGATCGGCGAAGACAAGCATGCACCGGCGGCGCAGCGCAAGAAGGTCGCGGTCGTTGGCGGTGGGCCCGGCGGCATGCGGGCCGCCGCAACGCTCGCCCGGCGCGGGCACGAGGTCACCCTGTTCGAAGCGCGGGACCGGCTCGGCGGCCAGGCGGCCTGGTTCACGCGCGCCGAGATCCGCAAGGAACTGACGGGCATCATCACCCACCTGAAGGGGGAACTCGAACGTGGCGGCGTGATGGTCCGGCTCAATACGCGCGCGGCCCGCCAGGATCTGGCGGCGTTCGAGGCGGTGGTCGTCGCGACCGGATCAACCCCGCTGCGGCATGGCTGGACGCCCCTGCGGCCGGGCCGCTGGGCGGGTGACGCCGTGCCTGGAACCGATCAACCGCATGTTCTCACGCTGGCCGAAGTTCTTGGAAGCGATGATAGGCCTGCGATGGGCCGTCGTGTCGTCGTCTACGACTCCCTTGGCGGCCGCCAGGGTGCCGTGGTGACGGATTTTCTCGCGAGCGCCGGCCATGAAGTCAGTTTCGTCACGCCGCTCGGGCAGGCATCACCCGGCCTCGCGGCTAGCCGCGACTGGGGCAAGGTTTATGGCCGCCTCAGGCGCCTCGGCGTGAGCTTCCGCTGCGACCGGGAGCTCATCTCCATCGGGGAGAATAGTATCCGAGAGCGCGATGTGTATACGCGCGAGGAGTATGACAACCCAGCCGATTCCGTTGTTCTTGTATTGGGCTCGTCGGCCAATGATGCACTCTTTCACGAGTTGCGAGCCGATGGGCGCATTCCAGGCCTTTACATGATCGGTGACTGCATGGCGCCGCGCCGTGTGAGCGACGCCATCCGCGAAGGCGAGCGCATCGCTCGCATGATCTGATCCCACTCTTCATTTTGAAAGGACAACACCTCATGACACCCGAAGGCCAGAAAGAACTCGACAAGATTCGCAGTGTGCGCGGCTATACCTTGCCGCTTCACGAAGTACTCGCTGATCTCAACCCCGAATTCGTGCGTCGCTACGGCGACCTCGCGTCCTTTGTCATCTTCGGCGAGGAGGAAGGGCGGGCGCTCGATCTCAAGACCCGTTTCCTCGTGATGGTCGGCGTGACGACCGCCGCCAAGGGCGATCGCGAAGGCATCGAATGGAGTGCGGCGCGCGCGATGAAGGCCGGGGCTACCTGGGATGAAGTGCGTGAGGCGGCATTCATGGCGGCTCTGCCGTGCGGCATGCCGACCTTCGAAGCTGCATGCCGGGTCTTCCAGGATATGGAGAACGGCCACGGCCTCGTGCCGCAGAAGGTCGACATCGCGCGCAGCACCGCCGACGTCGAATAGATCGAGCTCTCACGACGGCTGAAAGCAGTGCTGCGAGAGGGCGTTTTACGCAAGCGCAGCGACAGGACGCGCTTGGCCCGACCCTGGGGGCCGAGGCGGCGAGGACATGGAACGGCTCGGCGAGTGACGGTGCAGAGCCTTCCGGATGAAGGAGACTCTACAGCGCGTCTGGACCGGCTGGTCGTAGGACGCGCCGAACTCGAAGGACGCAGAGCTGACGACGAACAGGCAGAAGCGCTTCGGACAATGAAATCCGATCTTGAGCGGGCTAATGGGACCAAAGCCCCCAAACGCGAATGGGAATCATTGCCCTCGAGTGCGCTCCGCTTGCTATGTTTTCAGATCGAGGCCGTTCTCAAAGAATGGCAGTGGAATGGCGAACCAAGGGTCGATTTTGACCAGAAGGCGTTCGACATCATCGTCGATGGTCAAGCGCGACAGTCTCACGGTAAGGGAGTTCGCGCGGTCCTCCACAGTGCCTTTACAATTGGGCTGCTCCGCTACTGCAAGTGATACGACCGATCTTACCCAGGTATGGTCCTGATTGACTCGCCCTTAACCAGCTACAAAAAAGGCCGGCCCGGTGCGCCGAAACGTGGTCCAAAGGACGGCCATGCCGACGCGGGAATCGAAGCTGCATTCTGGAAGTCTCTTACCGCCGTAGATCCTGCCTTGTAGATCGTTATCGTGGAGAACAAGGAATCGCCGCAGGCAGTGGCCGGCGCCCTGAATATCACTGGTTTGCATGAGACCTTGTCGAGCCAGGCGATCGTAGGGGGATCCCGGACCGATAGACTTCAAAGGTGAGTTTAAGGACCAGGAAATCAAAGCTTTCAAAGAGGCTCGGAGACCTTTTCACTGACTGAATCGGTGCGGAGCGGTGGCGCGGTGTTACACAGCGTAGCGACTGGATTCGGCTGGCAGCCCAGTTGGAGCTCGGGCTGATGTCCTATCTGGGACCATACACGATACTCTCAGCTCCGACGAATGTCTGCTTTTCGGCAAGGTTCCAGTTTCCGTTTCTGGCGCTTTTCAACTGAGCTAACTGCTGTCGCCCAGCAAAAAAGTCGAGCGTCTATGACCGACTTGCGGCAATCAGAAACGCGACTACAGAGAAAGGTCGAGCGTCCTGCCCTCGAACAGGCGATCATAAGAGCCTTGAATATGACGGCGCATGGCCTCGCGCGCATTCTCCTCATGCCGATCGCGGATAGCAGCAAAGATCGCGTCGTGCTCTTCAAGCACTCCAACTAAGCCGCCAGCAGGACCGAGAAGCGAAAGACCATGCAACTTCATACCGACGTTGATGTGGTCCTTCAGCGCCTGCATCGACGACATGAAGAAATAGTTGTTCGCGGCCTCTGCGATCGCCATGTGAAAGGCGTAGTCGGCGTCCTCCCGGTGACCGTGCGCACGCGTCGTATCGCGCATGAGTTCCAGCGCGTTTTCGATTGCAGCAAGAGCGGCGTCGTTACGACGTTTGGCTGCGTAGAAGGCATTGGCCGGCTCAACTTCGAGACGAAACTCATAGCAGCGCTGCACATCGGCGATGGTGCCGACAGGAGCGAAAGCCAATGCCTTACCCTGTTCGGGCTCAGTGCCGCGAACATAGGTACCCGCACCCTGGCGAGAAAAAATCAGTCCGTCATCGCGCAGCCGTCGCAATGCATCTCGCACAACGGGCCGCGACACCCCGTAGAGCGCTGCCAGATCGTGCTCCCCAGGCAAACGGGAATTCGCCGCATATTCACCTGACGCGATGCGAGCTCGCAATTGATGGTGCACCCGCTGCACCAGCGGAGACGGCGGTTGAGGCGTGCTGGTCACTCGATCATCCATGAGTTGATATTACAACATTTGACAAATCGGTCAACATGACGCCGAACGTGCGCCTGTGAGGCCTTTTGCGGGAAGTCTTGGCCGGCTAATTACAACATATTGACATCTTCGCTCTGTTGCGCTTCGATGGCGACGGCCCACAGAGGCAAGCGATGAGGAAGCGTCCAACCGTTGGACAAGCCGGCAATTGACTGCCGGCACCGCCAATCATTGCTGCCGCCGGTCCAAACCAGCAGGTGATTGATGGCAGACGTTAGGACGAACCGTTTCAAGCGCGATTTGGGGAGCCGGCAGCAGCTCGGCATCTTCTCGACTTTCGCGAGTCCGGCATTGACCGAGATGTTCGCCCAGCTCGGCTTCGACTGGCTGTTACTCGACACCGAGCATAGTCCTAACGAGCCGTCCGAAATTGTTGCGCAGCTGCAGGTTATGGCGGCCCTGCCGGCTGAACCGATTGTGCGTCCGGCGTGGAACGACATGGTCATGGTCAAGCGCTGGCTCGATTTCGGGGCGCAGACGCTGCTCTTCCCCTATGTGCAGAATGCTGCAGAGGCGGCCCGCGCCGTCAGCTACACCCGCTACCCGCCCCATGGCATTCGCGGCGTCTCCGGCTCTTCGCGCGCAGCGGCTTACGGGCTCATCCCTGACTATTTCGCCAAGGTGCAGCAGGAGATCTGCGTCATCGTCCAGATCGAGACGACTGAGGCGCTGGCGCAGATCGAACAAATCGCCGAGGTCGATGGGGTCGATGCGGTCTTCATCGGCCCGGCAGATCTCGCCGCCTCGATGGGGCATCTCGGCAATACGCAAGCTCCCGAGGTACAGGCCGCGATCGACGACGGCTTCAAGCGCCTGAAGGCGATCGGCAAGCCGGCTGGCTACCTGACCAACAACGAGGCGGAAGCGCAGCGTCGCGTCGCGCAGAGTATCGACTTCGTCGGCATTGCCAACGACACGACCATCGTCGCGCGCGGCGCCCGCTCGCTGCTCGCTGAGGTGAAAGGCAGCTGATGGACCTGCGCCGGCAGCCCCTACGCTTGCTCGCGGACGACCTGACGGGGGCGCTCGACAGCGCCGCCGCCTTTGCGTCATCCGCCGCGCCGGTTGCGGTGCGCTGGCACGGCGCGGTGCCGGGAGCCGGTGCCATCGCTATCGACAGCCGCACGCGGGAGGCTTCGGCCGACGAGGCGGGCATCACGGTCTCCGGTATCGCGTCGGTGCTGTTCGCGTCGGGCGCGGGCCTCGCCTTCAAGAAGATCGACAGCCTGCTGCGCGGGCAGGAAGCGGCGGAGATGGCTGCGATCCTCAATCTCGTGCAGCCCGCCTACTGCATCGTCGCGCCGGCTTTTCCGGCGCAGCGGCGTATCACCCGCAGCGGCCGGCAATATGTTCGCGAGGCCGGCAGCGATCGCGCTGTGCTGGCCAACCTCGCCGGGGATCTCGAACGCGCCGGCCATCACGTCACGAAGATCCGCGCCGGAGAGCCTGTGCCTGTCGGCATCAGCCTCTGGGATGCAGAAACCGATGGCGACCTTGATGCTATCGTCGCCGCCGCCGCTGAACTCGATGCCGTTCTCTGGGTCGGTAGCGCGGGACTGGCCGCGTCGCTAGCGCGAGCGGCTCATGCCGGCGACGATCAAGCCGGAACGCCTCTGCCGCGACCTGTCCTCGGGCTGGTCGGGTCGGAGCATGACGTCATCCGGGGGCAGCTCGCACAACTCGGCCCGATTCATATGCTTCTCGATCATGCTAAATCGCAGACTGATAGCGAGGTCGCGCGCCGACTCGTCTCAGACGGCGCCGTCTTCGCCAGCGTGGATTTGCCGGCGGGGATCTCGCGGCGTCAGGCGGCCGTTAAGATTGAAGCCCGCTTCGCCGATCTGCTCGCCACGCTCGAGCGGCCCGGCACGCTTGTCGCCGCCGGCGGCGAAACCTTACGCGGCTTGTGTGAGGCGCTCGGTGCCGAGCGCCTCGACGTCATCGGCGAGATCATGCCCGGCGTGCCGCGCTCGATCCTGCGCGGCGGCCGCTGGGATGGCATCTCGGTCGTCTCGAAATCCGGGGCCTTCGGCGGTCCCGATCTCCTGAAACTGCTCGTCGCGGAAAAGCCCGCGGCTCTTGCCGGAGTGGCAGTATGATACCTCATCTCGCCATTACCATGGGTGATCCGGCCGGCGTCGGCCCGGAAATCATCGTCAAGGCCTGCCTCAAGCTGAAGGACCGGCTGACGAAGGGCGATCTGCGCCTGCTCGTCATCGGCAGCAACCCAGCGCTGCATGCAGCGCGCGCGATGCTCGGCGCCGAGATCGACATTCCCGAAGTGTTGGAAAGTGGCGCCTGGCCCAACCTCGCCTGCCTCCAAGCTGGCCCGGAGGGCGAGCCGATCAGGCCGGGCGTGCTTTCCGTTGACGGCGGCCGCTTCGCTTATCTCGCGGTCGAGAAGGGCGTGGGCCTTGCTCAAGCCGGCCGCATCCAGGGCATTGTCACCGCGCCGCTCAACAAGGAGGCGCTGAACAAGGCCGGCTACAAATTTGCCGGCCATACCGACATGCTGGCGACCCTGACCGAGTCAAAGGGCTCGGTGATGATGCTCGCCCATGGCAACATGCGCGTGAGCCACGTCACCACCCATGTCGCGCTCAAGGACGTGCCAGGCAAGCTGACGCCGGAGCGTTTGCGTTATGTGATCGAGCGCACGGACGAGGCCTTACAGGCCCTCGATCTCGGCCGCCGCAAGATCGCGATTGCCGCGCTCAACCCCCACGCCGGCGAGGGCGGCCTCTTCGGCAAGGAGGATGACGAGGTTTCCGCGCCGACAATCGCCAAGGCGGTGGCGGATGGCTTCGATGTGGTCGGGCCGGTGCCGGGCGACACCGTCTTCGTCAAGTTGCGCGCCGGCCAGTACGACGCAGTGGTCGCGATGTATCACGATCAGGGGCACATCCCGGTCAAGCTCTTGGGTTTCAACGTCAATCCCGAGACTGGCACCTGGGACGCATTGTCCGGTGTCAACATCACGCTCGGCCTGCCGATCGTGCGCGTCTCCGTCGATCACGGCACCGCCTTCGACATCGCAGGCAAGGGGATCGCCAACGAGCTCAGCCTGCTCGAAGCCATCGAATACGCCGAGAAGCTCGCGGCGGCGCGCGGCCTTGCCGCAAAAAGCGCAGCTTAAGGAGGCAGGCCATGAACATCCATACGAGCGAACCGCTCGCAACAACGAATCTTGCGACCTCAATCACGATCCAGCGCCCTCCCATCATCGAGTTTGGCGCCGGTACTGCCCCCATCGCCGGCCGCTGGGCGGCCGCGCAGGGCTTCCGGCGCATCCTCGTCGTCGCCGACGTATTCAACGCGACCCGTGTCGACGTGCTGGAACTGAAGGGCGAGGTCACGGTCTTCGGCACGGTAAAGCCGGAGCCGGACGCGCCCAATCTCGAAGCGGCGCTGGCGCTAGCCGAGCAGGTAAAGCCCGATCTCGTCATCGGCTTCGGTGGCGGCAGCGCCATGGACCTCGCCAAGCTCGTCGCTGTCTTGCCGGGTTCGGGCCAGACGCTTCACGAAGTCGTCGGGCCGGAGAAGGTCGCGCGTAAGGGCGCCGCGCTGATGCAGGTGCCCACCACCTCCGGCACCGGCTCGGAAGCTGGCACCCGCGCGCTCGTGACTGATCCGGCGACGCGGAACAAGCTCGCGGTGCAGAGCCTGCACATGCTCGCCGATATCGCGATCATCGATCCCGCGCTGACGCTGACCGTGCCCGCACGGGTCACTGCTGCCACCGGCGTCGACGCGATGGCACATTGCGTCGAGGCTTTCACCAGCAGGAAGGCCCATCCGCTGATCGACATGTATGCGCTGGAGGGCGTCAGGCTCGTCGGGCGTTTCCTCGACCGCGCCATACGGGACGGCTCGGACATCGAGGCGCGCGCTGGGCTCTCGCTCGCCTCGCTTTATGGCGGCTTCTGCCTCGGACCGATCAACACGGCGGCCGGCCACGCGGTCGCCTATCCGCTCGGTACGCGCCATCACATCGCGCATGGTGCGGCCAATGCGCTGATCTTCCCGCACACTCTCGCCTTCAACACACCGGTAGTGCCGGAGAAGACGGCAGCGATCCTCTCGGCGCTTGGCCTCCAGGGCGTTTCGCGCGAGCGGGAGGTCTTCGCCGCCGCGCATCGCTGGTGCGCCGATCTCGGCTGCGAGATGAAGCTTTCGGCGCTCGATGTGCCGCGTGACGATCTACCCGCCATGGCGAGCGAGGCCCATGCCATCCGCCGCCTCCTCGACAACAACCCTCGCGACATCAGCCGCGACCAGATCCTCGCCATCTATGAGGAGGCCTATTGATGGGCGCTCATTCAACGACCATCGAGCCCGCCGGGCTGGCCGAGAAGACCGGCGTCCTGCATCCCCGCGACGGCGATGCTGAACGTATGGAAGCCTACCTTCCCAGTCCTTGCGTGCAAAACCACGCTGCCAATCTGGCCATGCTCGGCAATGGTGACCTTGCTTGCGTCTGGTTCGGCGGTACGCAGGAGGGCATCCCGGACATCTCTGCGTATTTCTCCCGCCTCGCGAAGGGCAGCGATCGATGGACGAAGGCTGAGAAGCTCTCCGACGATCCCGGCCGTTCCGAGCAGAACCCTGTCCTCTTTACCACGCCGAAGGGCGAACTCTGGTTGATTTGGACCGCACAGATCTCCGGCAACCAAGATACGTCGCTGGTGCGCAAACGCGTCTCACACGATCATGGTGCAAGCTGGGGACCGATCGAGACGCTGTTCGAAGCGCCGGAGCGTCACGGGCTGTTCGTGCGCCAGCCACCGGTGGTGCTCGATGACGGCGCCTGGGTCATCCCGGTCTTCCACTGCGTCAGCGTGCCCGGCCAGAAATGGGTCGGTGACTGCGACGTCAGCGCGGTGCGTGTCTCGTCCGACGAGGGCCGGACTTGGTCGGAGCACATCGTTCCGGGCTCACTCGGTTGCGTGCATATGAATGTGCTGAAGACCAATGACGGGTTGGTCGCGCTCTATCGCAGCCGCTGGGCGGACGCCATCTATCTCAGCCGGTCGACCGACGGCCGGAACTGGTCCGCACCCCAGCCGACCGAACTGCCCAACAACAATTCCTCCGTCCAGGCAACCGTACTGGCGGATGGCCGGATCGCGCTCGTCTTCAATGCGTCGAGCCAGGCCGACGCCACCGACCGCCGCACCGGACTCTATGACGATATCGCCGATGACGAGCCGGCCGCGGCGGCAGCAGAGCGGGCCCCGATCTTCGAGAAGACCGCATTCTGGGGTGCACCGCGCGCGCCGATGACGCTGGCGATCTCTCGTGATGGCGGGCGCACCTGGCCGCTCCGGCGCAATCTGGAGGAAGGTGACGGATACTGCATGACCAACAATTCGAAGGATGGGCTGAACCGCGAGTTCTCCTACCCCTCGATCACGCAGTCGCCTGACGGCGAGCTCCAGATCGCCTTCACCTATTGGCGCCGTGCCATCAAGCACGTCCGCGTTTCGCCCGATTGGGCGCAGCAGCGCTGATCCAAACAAGAACCATCACAGGGAGACGCCGATGGCTGCCCTCGCCCAAATCCACCCGATCACGGATGCGAAGTCGCAAGCACCACGGGATCTCATCGCGATCCGCGGCCTCGACAAGACCTATGCCGCTGGCAGCGTGCATGCGCTGTCGAATATCGACCTGAACATCAAGGACGGCGAGTTTGTCTGCGTCGTCGGCCCATCGGGCTGCGGCAAGTCCACGCTGCTGCGGATTCTCGCCGGCCTGGACGACTACGATACCGGCGAAGCCGCTCTTGGCGGCAAGGCAATCACCGGCCCCTCGCGCGACGTCGGCGTCGTCTTTCAGGCTGCGAACCTGCTGCCCTGGCTCACGGTGCGCGAGAACGTCGCGCTGCCGCTGCGCGTTGGCGGCAAGCAGGTGGGGCAGGCGGAAGATGTCGATCGGCTGCTCGACGTCACGGGGCTCAAGGATTTCGGACACCGCTACCCCTACGAGCTCTCGGGCGGCATGCAACAGCGTGCCGGTATCTGTCGTGCGCTGGTGCGCTCGCCGCGCGTCCTGCTGATGGACGAGCCCTTCGGCGCGCTCGATGCGCTCACCCGCGAGCGCATGAACCTCGAACTGCAGCGGATCTGGCAGGCTAGCCGCAAGACGGTGATGCTGATCACCCATTCGATCTCGGAGGCGATCTTCCTCGCCGACCGCGTCGTGGTGATGTCGGCCCGCCCCGGCCGCGTCATCCGCGAGCTCGAAGTGCCGATCCCACGCCCGCGCTCCAACGACAGCATCATCAGCCATCCTGCCTATCCCGAGCTCGCAAGGGAAATTCGCGGGCTGCTCAATGCCCAGGGAGACGAGTGATGAGCCAGGTTCAGCCCAGCATCGTCGCAGATTCCGTCCCGGTCGGGAAAGCTACACTCAAGCCCAAGACCGCAGCCGGCAAGCGCAAGGAAAGGACCAGCTTCAACGGTACCGTGATCACGCTGCTCGGCATCGTGATCCTGTTCTCAGTTTGGTCGCTTGCAGTGCGATTTCTTCAGGTGCCGTCCTACATCCTGCCTGCTCCCTCGGCGGTGTGGAACGCCTTATATTCCGGCATCGCGGTCAGCCCGGCGAGCCCGCTCGGATATTATCTGCCGCTCTGGGGCACGCTGAAGAACGCAGCGATCGGCTTGGCGATCGGGTCGGGCCTAGGGCTCGTCCTCGGCTCGCTGATGGCCGAAAGCCGGCTTATCGAGAAGCTCCTGATGCCTTACGCCTTCGCGCTGCAATCGTTGCCGAAGGTCGCGATCGCGCCGCTGGTCGTGATCTGGTTCGGCTTCGGTGACGGCTCGAAAATCGCGATCTCGGCGCTGCTCGCCTTCTTCCCGATGCTGATCAACAGCTTCACCGGCTTGCGCGCCGTCGAGCCGGAGCGCATCGACCTGATGCGCTCGCTGTCAGCCTCGCGTTTCGAAACCTATCGCATTGTCAAGCTTCCGAACGCCGCGCCTTACATCTTCGCCGGCCTCGATATGGCAGTGGTCTATGCGCTGCTCGGCACCATCGTCGCCGAGTTCCTCGGCGCCCAGCAAGGAATGGGCGTTGTCATCACCCAGGCGCAGGCCGTGACCGACGTTGCCGGCGTTTTCGCCGCTCTCGTCATCCTGGGCGCTATGGGCATCCTTCTTCACGGCATCGTCCGCGGGCTGGAGGCGAGGATCGTCCATTGGGGCGACCGCGGCCGCAAGTGACGCGGCAGACGCGATCCAATCAAAAAAGCGGCCTGCGCAGCAATGCAGATCCGCTTTACGGCTTTCACTAACGCCCGGGAATCGGGCACTTTCCAAGGGAGAGAAGGCGATGATCACACGCAGAGAATGGCTTCTGGCGAGCAGCGCGTTCGCCGCCGCCCTGACGATGGCGCCCCGCACCGGGTTCGCCCAGGGCGCCAAGACCCTCAAGGTCGGCTTCGGCCAGAAGGCAATCAGTCCAAACCTCATCAACCTCCTGATTGGTGAGACGCTCGGCTACAATGCGGCCGAGGGCTTCAAGGTCCAGGGTATGGCGCTGGGCGGCAACAACAATGTCCAGGTCGCGACCGATCGCGGCGATGTCGATGTCGGCATCGGCGTGCCATCGACCGCACTGCCGATCCTGTCGAAGGGTGAGTGGGGCAACGCCGTCAATTTCTACGAATACACCTACCCCTATAAGTGGGACATCGCGGTCAAGAAGGGCACCGCGATCAAGAGCTATACGGAGCTCAAGGGCAAGAACATCGGCGTCTCCGACTTTGCGGGCACCGAGTTTCCGGTCACGAAGAACGTCCTGCGCAGTCTCGGCCTCGATCCTGAAAAAGACGTCAAGTGGACCGCTGTCGGCAACGGCATCCCGGCGGGCGTCGCGCTGGACCGCGGTGCGATCGACGCACTCGCCTATTACGATACCGGCTTCGGTCAGATCGAGGCGGCTGGCATGGCGATCGATATGGTGCCTCGTCCTGATAAGCTGCCGATGGTCGGTGGCCAGTTCTTGATGGCTCAACGGGCGCGCATCGACGCCGATAGGGCACTCTTCATCGGCTATGGCCGTTCTGTGGCCAAGGCGTCGGTGTTCCTGCTCGCGAACCCGACGGCGGGAGCGCAGGCCTTCCTGAAAATGTATCCCGAAACTGCACCTCGTGGCTCCTCCGCCGAGCAGGCGGTGAAGTCGCTGCTGGAGGCGATCAGCCGGCGCATCAAGCTTTATGAGCCGCCCTATCAGAACGTGAAGATGGGCGCCATCCGCGAGGAGGAATTCGCCACCGAAGCGCAGATGAACGGTTGGGACATCAAGGATTTCTCGAAGATCTACACCAACGATCTGATCGAGGAGATCAACAAGTTCGATGTCGAGCAGATCCGCGCCCAGGCGCGCGCCTACGGCTGATGAGCATGGTGGCTGTACGCGAAGACGGGCACGCGAAACGCGCGCTCGTCACCGGCGTGAGTTCCGGCATTGGCGAGGCCATCGCCCAGCGCCTTCTGGCCGAAGGCTGGCATGTGGTCGGCCTCAGCCGCAGCAAGCCCGCGTTCGAGGCGGACGGGCTGATCCACAAGGCGGTCGACCTCTTCGACCGCGCGGCGCTCGCCGACGTTCTGAGCGAGATGGAGCCGCTCGAAGCGATCGTTCATGCGGCCGGCATCCTGCGCGTCGGCAGGCTTGGTGAGCTCGATCCCGAAAACGGCCGCGCGATGTGGCGTTTGCATGTCGATGCTGCCGAGCAAATTGTCGAGGCGCTGGTGCCGTCCCTTCCGGACGGCGCTCGCATCGTCCTGCTCGGCAGCCGGACGGCAGCGGGCTCCCCGGGCCGTGCTCAATACGCTGCGACGAAAGCCGCGGTCGTTGGCATGGCACGCTCCTTTGCGATCGAGCTCGCCCCGCGGCAGATTACCGTGAACGTCGTTGCGCCGGGCGCCACCGACACACCGATGCTGCGCGACCCCAGACGTGCTTCGGTCGCGCCGAAGATGCCGCCGATCGGCCGGTTGGTGAAGCCCGAGGAAATCGCAGCGACGACGGCGTTTCTGCTGTCCGAGGGCGCGGCCAGCATCACCGGTCAACAGCTTGTCGTCTGCGGCGGCGCCTCGCTTTGAAGTGCACAGGCTAAAGTCGACACCACGTCTCGGAACCACGCAATGAGCAGCAGGACCTTTCACGACCGCACGGTCTGCATCACCGGCGCCGCGCGAGGCCTCGGCGCGGCAATCGCGCGGCGCTTCGCCGAGGCAGGGGCCCATGTCCACGTGGCCGACGTGCTCGATGAGGAGGCTACACAGCTTGCGGCCGAGTTGAAGTCTGAAGGTAGGGCGGCGACGGCGCATCATCTTGACGTCTCGAATGAAGACGACTGGCGTCAGCTCGTTGCCGCACTCGACGCGGCGGGCGGCGGTCTCGACGTTCTCGTCAACAATGCCGGCATCATCATCCGCAAATCGCTGGCGCAGACGTCCAAGGCTGAATGGGACCGCGCCATGAGCATCAACGTCGCAGGTGTGTTTCTCGGCATGCAGCATTGCCGACCACTCCTTGCCGCGAAGGCGCCGGCGGCGATCGTCAACATTTCGTCGACCGCCGGCATCATCGCGCATGGCGATCCGTCCTACACGGCGAGTAAATGGGCCGTCCGCGGACTGACCAAATCCGCGGCATTAGAATTGAGCGCTAATGGCATCCGCGTGAATTCCGTTCATCCGGCGATGATCGCAACCCCGCTGACCTTCGCTGCGCCGAAGGGGCACATGGAGGCAAACCGCGCTGTCATACCGATGGGGCGCGAGTCCAGCCCAGACGAGATCGCAAACATCGTGCTCTTCCTGGCGTCGAACGAGGCCTCTTTCATGACGGGCAGTGAAGTCACTGCCGATGGCGGATTGACGACGGGCGGCGTTGCACATGCGAGGAGCCGTCTTCAGGCTTCCTTCACTGAAACACAGCAAAGTTAGTCGGTGTTAGAATGCCCCCTTTCGGCTGCTTTTCTTATGCCGGCTATTGGCGCAACCATGAAATCGTCGAGTGACAGGGCGGCTATCTTGCAGCGGGAGCTGATCTCGTCCATCAAGCGCTGCTTGACTTCACGATACTTCTCGGCCTGCCAGGCTTGAACGATGGTCGGTCTCCCTTCTTCCAGCGCAGGAACGCGAGGTTCCTCGTAGGATTCGATCCAGAACAGGTGCCAGCCATATCCGGATTCGATGGGGCCGCGCCAATCTCCGGGACGGAGAGCGAAAAGGGCATTGGCGAAAGCCCCCCAAACTCCTTGGCCATTTGCTCGGGGGGACATCCGCGTAATAGTCGCGGAACACGAAAGGATCTTCCAGTATCGCCGCGTCGTCGATGCCACCCGCGATGTCGAGGAGCGGAAGATAGGCATTCCGTCACTTTACGAGGGCGGGATCTTGAAATCCAGCGACGAAGGTCCGCGGCACCCAGGGCTGTCTTGAGCGCGCGCATGACCTCATACGGCGTACGCGAAAGCTCTGCGAAGGCAATCCCGGCGACGAGCGGATCATCGCTTTCGAGAGACGGCGCGATGAGACCGATGCGCTTGGACAAGCCGGTGCTATCGGGGACGGCCTGCACCGGGCTGACGAGCGGCCAGGCGCGCGGCGGTGTTTTAGCACGACCGTCGTTGGTCTTTAAGAATTCACGCAGCCAGCCGGCGCTTTCGGCCTGGATGACCCCGAAATTCGACCAGCGGAGGGAGAAGCCATTACGCGCGAGGAGAGATAGTTGTCCGGCCTGAGAGGCCACTTTAGTTTGCGCGATCAGCGCTCGCCTCGACCATTGCGCCGAGGCGAGCCTCGCCCTTCACGTTCTCGACGATCCGGAACTGCCCGCCACCGGTGATCGGGGACGCGAGGACCACCTGATCGGCGGCATCGAGCTTCTGCCCGGTTGTTACCCGTAATACCCCCTGCAGGACATAGCTGGCAATGACAGGAATGGCGACTATGGGTCAATGCTCCGAAACGCTTTTTCTGGCGTAAAATGGATTTTTTTGATGTCGATCAGGAACAGTCATGGCACGTGGATTGAGAGCGCTTCGTTCGTGTGGGTCGTTTTGTGGGCACACCCGAACCCCGACTCTCCAGTTCCGGCTCGGTGCTCGAAACCTGAATACATGCGATAACTGCAGCAGGTGGAGGCACGCCAGCGAGGAACGTCCGCTGCGTGCGAACATCTCAGTGTTGCACCGGGTACACCCGAAACAAGTGATAGTCTCATTTTTGTGCGTTCGTGTACCAATGGCGTGAAATGATAAGTAACGGCGCCTACTCAGCGCTATCATTCCACGCGGGAACGTCCGCTGGCCGCGCGGCCCGTGGCTTAACATCTGGGGATTCCGTTATCAGCATGAAGGGCCCGGAAGCATTCCGCCACCGCCATCTTGTTCGACGTCAAGTCTGATGGACTCGGCTTCCGCTCCGATGTAATTATGTGAACCCTTCCCATCTCGCTACCCTTCGCCCCCGCGCAGTGAGCTACCCACGAGGATCCACGAATGATGGCTAAAGCTCGTCGCAGGAGCATGCGCGCATGGTCAATGCCTCTTGGAATAGCGGCACTGTTGTCGCTTACCAACTGCGTGTCTTCGCCAGTTCCAGTAAATGTCCCGACCGCGAAGAGCGTTGCTGGGCTGTCGCCATCCGGCACCGTGACCCTTACCGAGGCCTTCGTTGGAGGCTTCGTCGGAGGAGAGGGGGTCTTGACGTTTCAGGGAAAGAAATATCCGTTCAGATTAATCGGCAGCGTGATCGGCCCCGGCGGTGCGTCTAAACTTGTCGTCGCCGGCGATGTCTACAAACTCAATGACGTCGCGATGTTCGAGGGCACATACGCGCAAGGCACAGGCAAAGTGGGTCTGGAGACGTCGGGCGGGAGCGATCTTTGGCTTGAGAACAAAGCTGGCGTGATCATGCACCTGACCGGCGCAAGCGCCGGGATGACACTCAGCCTCGGCCGTGACGAGATCTTTATTCAAATGGCGGAGAAATGAGCCGGAGCGGCCTGTAAACCGACCTCGCAAACGAGATCGGTGCTCCGATGCGGAGGCTTGCAGATCGCTGCACGGCCGATCGGTTTGAGCCGCACCGTTCATCCCTGATGTGAGATCTTTCTATATCAAAAACCTCCGTTGCTTCCTCCGGCTGGCCCACCGCTAGTGTCACCGCCCGCGTCTACAATGTGTTGTTCCTCCGCACCCGCAATTCGGCGCGCTCTATTCTGGCTGAGAGCGTCCTGCAAAAAAAGGATGGCGGTGGTCGCTTTCGGGCCTTCTCTGCCGGCAGCCAGCCGAAGAGCCTGCGACCTCTTCGCCGTAAAGGGGTTGCAGGCTCTTGACTATCCTATTGAAGGCTTCCGCTCGAAAAGCTCGGAGGAGTTCCCCCAGCCCGGTGCGCCAGTCATGGATTTCGTGTTCACCATACGCGACAGTGCGGCTGGCGAGGCTTGTCCAATCTGGCCGGGTCAGCCCATGACGGCGCATTGGGGGATCGAAGATCCCGCAACTGTCGAGGGTGCGGACATCGACAAGGAGGCCCCCCTCCGCTATCTCAAGGCCCGGGTTTCCGTGTTCTCGGCGCTCCGATTGAGAGCCTCGACCGCATCGAGATCGGCGAGTTGCGGGCCACGACCAAACCGCGGCTGAGCGCAGCGTGAGGACAACCCACGCTATCCTGTAAGCTGGAGCTCCTGGCAGCTGCTGTTCCTTGCCGAAGAAGGCCTTCGGCTATAGCCGGCCTCGATCCATGCGCCCGCATCTTGTGTTGGCGCTCCTCGTGGTCGAGCTGTGCCCTCAGGTCGCCAGCTCCCGCGTCGCACGACCTCTGAAGAGAGACCGCTCGTACAACCGCGCGATACGGTGTTCGCCATCTCGGATATGGCGAGGCGCCAAGAGTGAAGAATGGGCCGCCGCTCGCGGGGCACGGCGCGCAGGCGGTGCGTGAGGCAATCACCCGCACGATGGCTGACCTGGGATCGAGGCTCCGAGATGGCCGAGCACGCCTGGCTCAAGATCGATGCCGGCCTGCGGGTCTACTTCTGCGATCCTCAGGGTCCATGGCAGTGCGGAACAAACGAAAACACCAATGGGCTCCTGCGGCAATACTTTCTGAAAGGCATAGACCTGAGCCTGCGCGGCCCCGCCGAGATCGCTGCGGTGGCTGCGGTGATCAACACGAGGCCACGCAAAACGCTAGACTGGCGGACACTAGCTGAGGCGCTTGGGGCGCTGCCCTGGAAACGCATCCCGCTGATGGGGCATACGATGGCTTGCTGGCGGCGCTGTGGACAGACGGTTTAAGCTACCGTGGTGTATGTTCGAGTTTCCACGGCCTTCGTGGCCATGGCTTCCGACCTTAGGAAGCGCCGGGTGACATTGAGGGTTTAAAGCGCACGACGAACCGGTGGCGGTCACCGGGATAAATGAGCCGGACAAACGTGATGAGTTGCCCCTCCAGCCATGTCCTGCGGGCGATGGAGATGCACGCCGTGCGCTCGACCACCTGCAATCTCCTGGCAAGGATTGCGTCGGCCGACACCGCTCGGATCGAATGTTCCCCTTCTGTAAATGGAACATTCTGGAGTAGCCAGCTGCCCGGTGGCTCTTCCTTGAACTGCAGTCGCTCCACTTGCGGGACCGCATCCAGATTGATCTGACGCGTCTCCATCGTGAACGGGAGATTGTCGGCATAGTGCATGACCTCGAGGGTCAGGAGGCGGGTTCCCACGGGAACGCCGACGTGACGCGCGTCAAGAGCGTCGGTCGCCTTCCGAACACTGCGATCCGTGATCTCGAACGAATAGGTCCGGTCAATCGCCAATACTTCAGCGCGAATGTCCTGAATATGCATCAGCGGCTCTTCGATCCGCGGAGGCGCCACGAAAGAGCCCGACCGGCGCTTTCGAGAGATCATTCCCGCGGCGGCAAGGCTCGACAAAGCCTTGTTCACCGTCATTCGCGAACAGTTATAGATGTCGACTAATTCACGTTCCGGAGGAATGCGGGTGCCTGGTCCCCATTCGCCGGTCGTTATCTTGCTCTCGATATCGCGCTGGATCTCCAAGTAACGAGACGAAGCATGTTTTTCCGTTGAAAGATCATCCATGGGCGGGCGATGCTGCCTCTGGGATACTGGAATCGCTCATAGACTTGCCCCTCACCATCTAGAAAACTTCTGATTGGTATATAACATATAGCGATTTGCCCGTACATTAAAGACCACAGGGCTGTTGCTGCTGGACTATGGTAGGGGTATCGTCAGGCGAGATCTCCCGGAAAAGGTAACGGCTGAGAATGTCTTTGCCCCCACCGTGCCGGTCACAGGGCCGGGAGAGTTCCATCGGCCAATGGCGCGATCAAACGGCCGCTTGCAACAAGTCCCGCCGCGCGCATGAGGTCGCCCGCCATATAGCGGTCATCGTCGAGCTTTGGAATTTCGGCACGGATAGCCTTCCGAACCGCGTCAAGCGCCGGACTTGAGGTCAGCGGAGCGCGCAAATCGATGCCCTGGGCCGCGCTGAGTGCTTCTATGCCCACGATGGAGAACAGGTTCTCTGTCATCTGGAGGAGGCGGCGGGCACCGTGGCACGCCATGGAGACATGATCCTCCTGGTTTGCGGAGGTGGGCGTGGAGTCCACCGATGCGGGATGGGACATCTGCTTGTTTTCCGACATCAGCGCGGCCGAGGTGACCTCGGCGATCATGAAGCCGGAATTCAGCCCGGGTTTGGGTGTCAGAAACGCGGGCAGGCCATAGCTCAAGGCGGGATCGACCAGCAGGGCGATGCGCCGCTGGGCGATCGCACCGATCTCGCAAACGGCGATCGCGATCTGGTCCGCCGCGAGTGCCACAGGTTCCGCATGGAAGTTGCCGCCGGAAACGATCGTGCCATCGGAGAGCACGAGCGGATTATCGGTCGCCGCATTTGCCTCGATGATCAGTGTGCGGGCGGCCTGACGCAGGACATCGAGGCACGCGCCGACCACTTGTGGCTGGCAGCGAAGGCAGTAGGGGTCCTGGACGCGCTCATCACCTTCCTCGTGGCTCGCCCGTATTTCGGAGCCATTCATCAGTGCCCGCAGCGCTTGCGCGGCGTCGATCTGGCCCTGATGACCGCGAAGTGCGTGGATCTCCGGATGAAAGGGTGACGTCGACCCCATCGCGGCGTCAGTGGAAAGTGCCCCGGAGACAAGCGACGAGACGAGCGCACGGTGAGCGCGGAAGAGCCCTGCCAAGGCCAGCGCCGTCGAGGTCTGCGTGCCGTTGATCATCGCCAGGCCTTCCTTGGCCTTCAGGATGATCGGGGTTATCCCGGCTTTTGCCAAGGCTTCCCCGGATGGCAAGACTTTCCCTTCGAACTTCGCTTCGCCTTCACCGATCAAGGCGGCAGTCATGTGGGCGAGTGGAGCGAGATCGCCGGAGGCTCCGACCGATCCTTTCTCCGGAATGACCGGGAGGACGTTCTTCTCAAGCATGGCAGCAAGGCCATGAATGACCTGCGGTCTGACGCCAGAAGCGCCCCGTCCAAGGGAGATCAGCTTCAACGTCATGATGAGCCGAACGATAGCATCGTCCAATGGGGCACCGACACCGCAGCAGTGGGAAAGGATCAGATTGCGCTGCAATGCCTCGACATCGCCAGCGGGGATCCGCACGCTCGCGAGTTTGCCAAAACCGGTGTTGATCCCGTAGTGAGCTTTCTCACCGCCTGCGATCTCGGCGACCTTGTCGGCCGATGCCTGCACCCTCTCCAATGCCGTGTCGTCCAGCTGCGGGATCCGGGATCCTTCGTAGACGGCTGCCAATGCCTCGAGAGAGACTTTTCCGGGAACGAGCGTATGAGCCATATCGGTACCTGAGGAGACGGGAGCTAGGCAGACATATAGGCGATCTGCACCTTATTTGTATATACCATACGAAATCCGGGCTGATGTAAAGCGCTCTCTCTGCAAATGACTTGGGCGGTCTCCACGAAGAAGGCCGCCCATGCAACGAGACTATATGCTATCTCTATGATTACGCTTGCTTCACCGGATTGAAGCGGCCTGGGAATTCCTGGCCGTTCACGGCCCGGCCGTAGAACATTCCAAGGTACCAGGGGAAGTAGTGATACGACCAGGCGCACAAGCGGTTGCCATACATAATGAAGGTCCGCAGGATCGTGCGGAGTTCTTCCTTGTCATCCGTTTCGCGGATGGCGGCGCGCAGCTTGTTCGAGAAATCGAGAAGCGTGTCCAGGCCGGAATAGCCGAGATACTCGGAATAGGCCGGATCGAACGCCTCGACCGCCGCCACGAAATCATCATGAGACAACGTGTCGATCAGCTTCAGCAGAGGATAGGCCGTGTACATGATGTAATCACGGAGCATCCCGTTCGCGAAATCCCAGGCGGTGAAGTACTGCCCATAGGTTCCCGTGTCGCCGATTGCGCCAGTACGTATGCGGCGCAGATCCTCGGGCTCGATGGTCTGGATTCTCTTCGCCTCTGCGTAAAATTCCGCGGCGACGCCCTTGAGATTTGAAAAGCGCCCTTCGCCCTTGAAGGCCTGGGCCGGATCGTGCGGCTTCACCTCAACGAAGATCTGTTCCTTCGCGAAGAAGAGGTTGGTCCAGATCGCCTTACCGACGCCCTGCAGCAGATGGTGGTATTCGGGAAGAACTTTCCCGAGCACCGGCTGGGCGAGCGGCTCGAGCCCCTTGCCATACTGGATCGAGAACTTGTTGCCGGTCGCCTGGGAGTATCTCAGGTCCCCGACCGCGCAGTCGATGATACGGCGGCGCAAGCGAACCGGCGCGGTGCTGATCGTTGGCGTCCACGCATAAAGCGACTCGCCCGACACCACCGGATGCGCCTGCATCACCTTGAACGGAAGGTCTTGCCAGAACTCTTCACACAGTTCCGGATTTTCCTCGTCCGCGAGTTCGGCCACGACGACGACGCCAAGTTCTGGCCATGCGATATCAATCAACCTGCCCATTGAAGTCCCCATTTTTGGTGATGGCTCAGGTCAAAAGCGACCATTAGCCCGAATAGGTATATACCATAAGTGACATCTGGCTTTCTGCAAGCTGGATTTCTGAGAAAATGGAGCGGATTCAAAGAATTTTATTAGGCCATATGGCCATTTTGTCTGATTTCGAGAGGAGTCAACCGCGTTTCAAAGGGCGGCGTCTGAAATACCGAATTGCGTTCGGCTGCCAGAAAGGGGCTGGATTTCCCTTACTCGCGGCGCCTTTTTGCCACGCGGGCTCGCGTTGTGTTCGCGGCGCGTGGACGCGGGCAGGGCGTCCGTTGAACAAAATGAATGTATGGTCTATACAAATGTCTCTCATTGCATATGCTGTTCCCCAAGCGGCCCCGGCCGCCTCAGGGTCAAGATAGGAAGCTGGCAGATGACATATAAGAGCTTGGCTGACGTCGTCAGAGCGGTGAAGGAGAAGACGGCGGCTTATGAAAGCACCGAGCCGAAGGAGCTTCATGATATCCGCACCGGGTCATTCGCTGTGGGTACCAACAATCAGTACTTTACAAATCTGGATTTCGTGAATGGTATGCTTCGCGATCAATCCATGTACACATGGTATCCACTTCTCCTGACGTTTCAAGATGAGCGATTCACGCTCGAGCAGGCCTGTATACTCGTGCATCGCTTCGACTACGCGTATAGCAACTATCTGCGTTACAGCGGCCTGCAGGAGATGGGCGCCTTTGCGGAGGAGATCACCAAGTATCTTCCGACGGCCTCCAGCCGCGAAGAGGCGGTCGAGGCTGTGAAGGCATTTCTCGGTTATCTCAATCGGCTTGCCGCGTGGTCTTTCCACTATTTCCCGTGGAGTATTGGCAAGCATTTCACCTACGAGACGCCCGAGGGCTCGATCGCTGCTCTTGCGGACCCTTCGCGCCGCGTAAAAATCGCGGGCGGCCAGAAGGTTCGTTTAACCTGGAAGCCGCTCGGTATCAGTGTCATTGCCTATCTGGCGACCAGGGAAAACCCGGAGCTCTGCAATGACATCATCGAGGTTCTACCGTTCACCGTTGTTCAGGATCACGCGGTTGTCAGCGGTGAATCCATGTATGCTTGGGCGCCCGTTGTCAGTACTTCCAAGGTGAATGTGAAGGAACGCCAGTGCGACGCGCCGGTCGGGCGCATTCGCTATTCCCAAGGTACCGGCAACAAGATCATCGTCCAGTATGGCGAGGTCACCGAGGATATCGCGACACCGGTGCTGGGTGAAATACTGCCGGAATATGCTGAAGACATCTACAAGGTCGGGCGGGCAGTGCTTGAAAGCAACTTCGGCGACAAGACGCCAATTATGCTGACGGTCGAGCTCGCATAACCGCGATGTATTGTGCGGCCCGCGGGGCAGGCCGCCCTTCCCTGAGCCGCGAAAATGTGGCTTGATTGGCCATGCCTTTCTGATAATATGTATAGACCAAACGCAAAAAATGCGGATAGAGGAGAACGGCGCAATGGCTTTCTGGCTTGATTTCGGATCTATTGGCGATGCTCCAGATAGTTTGGTGTCTCTTGCCAGGATGCCTGCCGGTTCGCCGGCCTGCGGGCCGGTTCCGCATCGATCATTCGCTGGGTAGGCAAGGCCTTTGAAGGATCTTGGAGCCCGCAGCCGGACAAGATCGTTGGTGCGGCTTCGCTGTTCTTTCGATAGGGCCCGGTTGCGACCCGGCGAATAGGCTTACTGCCGCCAACGATATGCCCCAGGAACAAGCGGGCCATTCATGAAAATGGAAATGAATTGAATGTTCGCGTTCTGGCGTACAGCCGGATGCGAAATGCTTAGTTCTTCAAAAATATCCCAATACAGAGCACACTTCATACAAAGGGGAGCGTATCCATGAACTGGAGATTTGGAAAATCCGTCGTCAGCAGCGTGATGATGGTCGCAGCTTGCGCGCTGAGTACGGCCGCAGTGGCGCAACAAAAGGAACTCATTCTCAGCGGCTTTGGCGGCGCCTACGACGAGGCGATGAAGATAAGCGTCAAGTCCTTCGAGGAGGAAAACGGCGTCAAGGTCACGATCGTTGCCGGCTCGGGAGCGAATAACATCGCGCGCGTCCGCAACAAGGAAGTCGATGTCATCGTTTCCGATCCGATATTCGCTCTCCGGATGGAGGCGGAAAAGGCCTTTGCGCCCCTCGATCCCAATCTCGTTCCCAATCTGAAGACGCTCTATCCGAACGCCGTCTATTCTGACGCAGTGATCGCGGCGAACTTCGGCGCCTACGTGATCGCCTATAATCCTGCTGAGGTTAAGGCCCCGGAATCCTGGTACGATCTGGCAAAGCCCGAGTATAAGGGCCGTATCGCCCTCCGCGGGTTCCGCCCGGAAAATATCGATCTTATTACCCTGTTCGCGAAGCGGGCCGGCGGCAGCGAGCGCAATCCGGATGCCGGCTTCGCGGAACTGGCGAAGATTGCCAAGAACATCGACGTCTGGGTCGACGCTCACGCCAACCATCTTGAGCTCTATCGTAACGATCAGATTTCCATGAGTGTGTGGACCGATGGCCGCATTGCCTGGGCGCGGGACACCGAGGGCCTCAAAATTCAGGGCGCCATTCCGAAGGAAGGCTTTTTCCCTCTTTCCTCGACCCTGAGTGTCGTGGCAGGGCGGCCGAATGGCGAATTGGCTCAGAAGCTCGTCAACCATCTGCTCAGTCCGGCATCCGGCCTCAACATGGCAACGCGCCTTGGATACTTCCCGACAAATCGCGAAGCCAAGCTGCCGCCAGAGATCCAGGCCAAGATCATGATCACGCCCGATAACGTCAAGGATCTTCAAAGCGCCGACTGGAAGTATATCGTCTCCGTTTACGATAAGTGGCAGCAGCGCTGGGAACGGGAAGTTCAACGCTAATGGCTGAGCAATTTGATATTGAGTTGTCACATTGCCGCAAGCGTTATGGTGATTTCATCGTCCTTGACGATGTTTCACTCCAGGTCAAGAGAGGCGAGTTCATCACCGTTCTCGGCCCGAGTGGCTGCGGCAAGACAACGACGCTGCGCGCTATCGGGGGGTTCATGACCCCCGATAGCGGCCGCATCTCGATCCGGGGGAGGGAGGTGACCCATCTTCCTCCCTACAAGCGCAATATCGGCGTTGTTTTCCAGAACTACGCTCTCTGGCCGCACATGACTGTGGCGGAGATCCTCGGCTTTGGTTTGCGCATTCGCAAGCTGCCCCGCGAGGAGATTGCCCGCCGTGTCGACCGCGCGCTGGGCATGGTGCAGCTGACCGGCTTGAAGGATCGGTATCCGCGGGAGCTCAGCGGTGGCCAGCAGCAGCGCGTCGCCATGGCGCGCGCCTTGGCGATCGACCCCGAGGTGATCATTCTCGACGAGCCCCTCTCCAATCTCGATCGCCGGCTGCGGGAGGAGTTGCGCATCGAGTTGAAGCGTCTCCAGCGCTCCCTCGGGGTGACGATGCTGTTCGTCACGCACGATCAGGAAGAGGCGCTGTCGATGTCGGATCAGGTCGTCGTGATGCAGTCGGGACGGATACAGCAGATCGCCGACCCGCGAACGGTCTATGAGCGTCCTGCGAACCGCTTCGTCGCCGGCTTCCTTGGAAGCGCCAACTTCCTGTCAGGCGAGCTGGTGCGCGACGCTCAGGAAGAAAAGGCTCAGGTCAAGCTCGGCAGCGGTGCTGTCGTCAGCGCCTACTCCCCTTCGGGGAAGGCCGCCGGGGAGAAGGTCACCGTCGTGGTTCGACCGGAGTGGTTCGTGCTCGAACGGCAGGGTGACCAGCCGCTTGAAAACCGGCTCGAAGGCACGGTGGGGGATGTGATCTATGAGGGATCGGCGATCCGGTACGGGATCTCCCTCGATCATGATCCTGAAACGCCGATCTTCCTGCAGGAGCGATCGAATGCTGACGTCCTGAAACCTGGAGACAAGGTGAGGCTCAATGTCACTAACGCTGTCATCGCCACAGACTGACGATCGTGGCGGGCTCCGGGAGCGGTGTGCAGCTTGGGCTACCCGCGCGCCGCTGTTTGTGCCTTTCCTCTTCGTCATCCTTTTCTTTTTCGTGCCCATGGCGTGGCTCGTCGGGACGAGCATGTCCACACACGAGGTCGGCAGTCCGCCCGTGTTCACCGGCACACTCGAGCATTATGCGCGTTTCTGGACAGATCCATTCTATCTGGAGACTGCGCTCTGGACGACCGTCAAACTCTCGGTGGTCTCCACAGTGCTCGCTTTGATCATTGGTTATGTGCTCGCCTATTACATCGCTGAACTTCCACCGGATCGGCGCGGCTTTCTGACGAGCATGGTGGTCGTCTCGCTCTCCGTGAACATCGTCATCCGGATCTTTGGTCTGAATGTTCTTCTGATGAGCGGTGGCCTTGTCGATAGCGCGCTCACTTTTCTCGGCATGCCCAAAGTCCGCATCATGTACACCGAGCTCGGCGTCCTGATCGGCCTGGTGCAGATTGCCGTACCCTATGTCGTTCTGCCCCTCATCGGGGTTATCGCCGCCATCGATCCGGCTCTGAAGGAGGCGGCCGCAAGCGTCGGCGTCAACAAGTACAGGACCTTCTGGGCCGTGACGTTTCCGCTGTCCCTGCCGGGAGTGGTCGCCGGCACGCTGATTGCCTTCACGCTGAATGCCGCGGCATTCGCCATTCCGGCCCTTATGGGCGGTGGCCGGGTCAGAATGATGGGCATGATGGCCTATGAGCAGGCAACCGTGCAGGGCAACTTCCCATTTGCCGCAGCGGTCGGGATAAGCCTGACGGTCCTCAGTATCGTGATCACGGCCATTTATCTGTTCGCCATCAATCGAACCTTCCGGACGGCGAGGAAAGCAGCATGACCGCCACCACAACGATGTCGAGCGGGAAGGTGCGCTGGCCATTGCCCACGGGGTTGGGAATCGCCGCATCTTGCGCGTTCATCTTCGTCGTCGCCCCCCTCATCGTGGTCGCCGGCGCTGCTTTGAACGCGGAGGCCATGTTCTTTCCGCCTCGGCAATTGACCCTTCACTGGATGATCGCCGCGCTGACGGAGGGCAGCTTTGTCAACGGCGCGCTGATCAGCTTCGTCGTCGCGGCTGTGGCGGCGACGGTTTCGACGCTTTTCGCGCTGCCGGTCGCACTCCAGTTGAGGAAAGCACCGCCCGCCGTCGCGCGGATACTGACCCTGTCATTCATGGGGCCGCTATTGGTGCCCTCGGTCATCTTCGCCTTGGCGCTCTATTCGGTGATGATGTACGCGTTCGGCGTAACCAACTTGTTCATCCTGATGATCGGCCACGTCATCATCACGATGCCCTATCCGGTGCGGACGATTACGGCGGTGACCGAGCATCTCGACCCCGCGCTGGAAGACGCGGCGAGCAGTGTCGGCGCGTCGCCCTGGCGCACCTTCGTCTCGGTTACACTGCCACTGATCAAGCCTGGTGTGATCGCAGGATTTCTCTTTGCCTTCATCACGTCGTGGAACGACTTCTCGATCTCTGTCTTTCTCACGCCACGCGAGCTGCAACCCCTGCCGATCAAGATCTACGAATATCTTCTATTCCAATACAGGCCTATCATCGCGGCGGTCTCCACCTGGTCGGTCATTGGCTCGGCCATCATCGTTCTGATCATCGATCGGCTTGTCGGTCTGAACGTCTTCACCGGTCGTCGCGCATAGAGCACTCCCCGGTCTCATCGGATCGCCGAGACGTCCTTCTCATGGCCGGGCCTGTCCCGGCCATTCCGATTGAGGTGGACGCTAGGCGCTCTCACGATCTGTCTCAATGCTGCCGCGTTCGGGGCCGACAGCCCGAGCGATGTCGCGCTCAAGTGGCGCGGGCCTTGGCCGCGTCGCGGTATTTCACCGTCTGCAGGTGCTCGGCATAGAGCACGAGCTCACCCTCGTTCTTGAAGATCTCGTAGGAGCAGACGACGAGGCCCATATCGGGATATTTCGGCTCCTTCCGCAACCACGTGCGGATGCCGTAGATGGTGTCGCCGATGAACACCGGCTTCACGAACCTGAGCTTGTCGTAGCCATAGCTGAAGCTCTGGGTGTTGTTGTGAGCGAAGAGCCCGAGCCCGTAGGAGAACACCTGCGCGCCTGAGACGAGCCGCCGGCCGAAGGCGCCCTCGGTCTTGGCGAAGATCTCGTCGCCGACATAAGGGTGCATGTCGAGCACCAGGCTGTTGAACAGCATGGCCTCGCCCTCCGAGATCGTCCGGCGAATGGAGCGTTTGCGCTCGCCGACCGCGAGGTCCTCCCAGAGCCACGTCTCCATGTTCCAGACGGGAATGTCGGCGTGGGTAGCGGGATCGGGATTGGGGTTCTTGCTCATGAGCCGACCTCCTCCTCGACCAGGCCGTATTCGCGGTCGATCTCGCGGGTGTGCTCGCCGATCTTCGGCGCCCCGCGCCCCGAGCGCAGCCGGTCGCCGTCGACGGTGATCGGGCAGCGCGTGGTGGTGAGTCTGGCGCCGCTCGAGCGGGCGACCTCCTGCAGGAAATCGAGCCGCTTGAAGGCGTCCGTCTCCAGAAGCTCGCCCCAGGTCATCACCGGCGCGCACCAGTAGTCGGCCGGCACCAGCCGGTCCAGCCAATGCTGCGTCGTGTGCGTCTTGAGATGCGCGGCCAGCAGGGCCTTGATCGTGTCGCGGCTGTCGAACCAGGACTTGGGATCGGCGAAGGCCTTCAGGGGCGCGCAGCCGAGGAGTTCGCCGAGCCGGACCACCGAGCCCATGGCGATGGCGATATGGCCGTCGCGCGTCTCATAGAGGCCGTAGGGCGCGCCGAGATAAGCATGCGCGTTGTTGACGGCGCTGCGTTCGGGCTGCTTGCCGCCGTCGTTGAGATAGGTGCTCAGCACCTCGAACTGGAAATCGAGCATCGATTCCAGTAGGCTCACCTCCACATGGCCACCGCGCCCGGTGACGCCGCGCCGGACGAGGCAGGCGAGCAGGCCCTGCACGAGATGGGCGCCGCAGAGAATGTCGGCGATGGCGAGCCCGGAGGGCACCGGTCCGTCGCCGGCATCGCCATTGAGCCAGACGAAGCCAGAGCGGCTCTGGGCGAGGAGATCCTGGCCGGGCAGGTCCGCCCAGGGACCATCCCGACCATAGCCCGTCACGCTGCCATAGACGACGCGCGGATTGACCTTGGCGACCGCTTCGTAGCCGAGGCCGAGCCGGTCGATCACGCCTGGCCGGAAGTTCTGGATGAGGACGTCGGCGCGCTCGATCAGCTTCCACAACTTCGCGATATCGGCCGGGTTCTTGAGATCGGCCGCGTAGCTTCGCTTGTTGCGGTTGATGGTGTGGAACAGCGTGCTGTCGCCATCGAGTTCGAGGTTGGAGATATAGAGCTGGCGGCAGAGATCACCGGTACCCGGGCGCTCTACCTTGATGACCGTGGCTCCCATGTCGGCCAGACGCAGGGCTGCGCTCGGACCGGAGAGGAACTGGCTCAGGTCGAGGACAGTGAGACCTTCGAGCGGACGCGTGACGGTATTCATCATGTCAGCCACCCCCGCCGATGCCGGCCTTGCGCTGCGCGGCGGCGAACTGCGTATTGAGCTCCTCGATCAGCGCGGCGTCGTCGATCTCGCCCTTCAGGCAGGCGGTTATCCGTTCGCCGAAATGCTCGAACACCGGGATCCAGCCGTCGAAGCGGGGCCGCACATGGGCGCTTTCCAGCGTAGCGAGTGTGTCGGAGAAGAAGCCGCCGCAGAGCGCGTCGTTCTGCGCATGAGTCCAGGCGGCGAGGCTTCCGGGCTGGCCGCCGAGGGTGACGTACTCCCCGGTCTGATGCTCTTTGCCGGCGAGCCACTTGGCATAAGCGATCGCGGTGTCGCGGTTCTTCGACAGAGCACTGACGGCGATGCCCGTGCCGCCGAGCTGCGTTCCGGCCGGCCCGCGATCGCTGTGGGCTGGCGCATTGGCAAATCTGAGCCGCGGCCGCCCGTTGTCCCGGGCGTAGTTCGTGTAGCCGTAGCCATAGGCGCAATAGACGATGTCATCGCCCGATACCATCGCTTCATAGGCGTGGATCGGGTTCATGGCGGGCGCCTTCGGATGCGCGACGTCGACAAGTTGGTGGAAGCGGCTGATGACCTCGCGGCCGAGCGCAGGCGGCAGGAAGGTCTCCGTTTCGTCGACGATGGGATGCCCCAGATTGGCGGCGATCGATATCACCGTGCTGATGGCATCAGTCGGAAAGGCGGTGGTGGTGATCCACTGGCCTTTGGTTCTCGCCCGGCGGCCCAGGGTGATCACCTCCTCGAAAGTCCGGGGTATCTCCGCGCCGAGCTTCTCGAGAAGATCCGGCCGGCAGGAGGAGACCTGCGTCGCCGCATCGAGCGGCAGGGCCCAGATTCCCCCCTTATAGTCGTAAGAGGGCCATGACTGGCCGACGCTGTCGGCGGCGAAGTCGGCTTTCTCCGCATCGCTCAGCACTGTCGCCCAATCAACGAGATAGGGATGGGCTGCGGCGAAGCCGACGAAAGGATGATCGATGACGATGAGGTCATAAGCGCCCGCATAGTCCTCGAGCGGCGCTTCGCCGAATTCGCGCAGGCTGCGCTTGTCCCATTGGACTTCAAGGCCGGGATGGCGCGCTTCGAAGCTGGCCGCCCCGCGGGCCAGCGGGTCATAGCCGCGCGGGTGGTCCCACGTCATGCCGCGGAGGATGGTCTGAGCCACGGTATCAATCCCGTCAGTTGTAGAAGAAATTGGGAAGCCAGAGCGAGAGGCCGGGGAAAGCGCTCAGGATGACGAGCAGTACCATCATCATGAGGAGGAAGGGGCCGATCTCGATCGCGTAGTCCTTCATCGGCACCCGCAGCACGCGCGAGGCGATGTACATCATGCCGCCGACAGGCGGCGTGACGCCGGCAATGGTGAGGTTGGCGACCATGACGATGCCGAACTGCACGGGGTCGATGCCGGCCTTCTGGATGAGCGGCAGCAGCATCGGCGTCAGGATAATGAGCGCCGAGGAGCCCTCGATCGCCGTGCCGATGATGATGAGCAGCACGTTGATGGTGAGAAGCAGGCCGAGCGGGCTCCACTCGTAGTTCGCGAGGTCGGAAGCCATCTTCTGCGGCACCTGCTCCCAGGCGAGATAGAAGCCCAGCGCCGAGGCCGCGCAGATCATGATCATCACCGCGCTCGTGTCGAGCACCGCCTCCTGGATGATCGACGGCAGCTGCCGCCAGGAGAAGGCGCGATAAACGATCAGGCCGATGAGCAGGACATAGACGACGACAACGGCGCCAGACTCCGTCGTCGTGAAGATGCCGTAGCGCGTGCCGAACAGGATGACGAAGGGCACCGACAGGGCCCAGAGCCCGTCGAGAAGAGCCTGCTTCACCTCCGGCAGGGTCGCGCGGCTGGTGCGCTGGGCCGCGTAGCCGCGGCGCTTCGCCACGAAATAGGTGGTGATCATCATGCCGGCGCACATCATGAGGCCGGGCACGATGCCGGCGGCGAACAGACGGCCGATCGAGGTCTCGGTAAGATAGCCGTAGATGATGAGACCGATCGAGGGCGGCAGCAGCGAAGCGATGATCGAGGAGCTGGAGGTAACCACCGCGGCGAAGGCGCGCGAATAGTTGCGCTCGGCCATCTGCAGGCCGATCGTCTTCGACAGGATGGCTGCATCGGCATTCGAGGAGGCGGTGAGCCCGCCGAGCAGGGTCGCGAGCACGATGCACATCTGCGCGAGCGCACCGGTCATGTGGCCGACAAGGATCTCGGCGACGTTGAGCAGGCGCCGCGTGATGCCCGCCGCATTCATGATCGCCCCGGCCAATACGAAGAATGGCAGCGCCAGGAGCGAGATCGACTGGGTGCCTTCTGCCATCTCCTGGGCGAAGGTCGATAGCGGCACGTCGTTGCGGTTGATGATGAAGAACAGGAGCGCCGGGATCGCCATCGCCCAGGTGATGGGCGTGCGCAACGCGAACAACACGAACATGAGGATGGAGGGAAGCCAGGGCGAGAGGGCGCTCATGATATATTGGCCTCGTGGATTTGGCCGGGGAAACGCTCGGGATCGAGCCACAGCTGCACGTGCCTGAGCAGCATCATCGCCGAGGCGAGCGCGAGCGGCGCATAGATGATCGAGCGCGGCAGGTTGAGTGCGATTGTCAGCGATTTTTGCGCATCGACAGCATGAATCGCGAAGAAGATCGTGAGTGCCGTGAAGAAGGCGGCGAGCAGCCAGAAGTTGAAAAGCGCGACAATGTGCTGCCAGCGCTGCGGAAACGTGGCGACGAGCACATCGATGTCTGAATGGAGCCGATAGCGCACGCCGGCCGCCGCGCCAAAAAAGACGACATAGGCGAAGGCGATGGTCGCCACCTCGTAACTCCAGGCGGCCGGCTGGGGAAAGATGTAGCGGGTGATGACGCCCCACATGACGGAGCCCACGACGATCACCATCGAGACGCCGGCGATGATTTCTTCGAGGGGCCACATCAGCACGCGCTGCCAGCCCTCGGCCGGTGCGCCCGCTGCGGATTGAGAGGTCATGAAGGGAACTCCGGGCAGGTTTTAGGACCAATCGACATTCAAGGATGAGCAGGGCAAGCCCGGCCATAACGTTGAAGGCAAAGTCAGCGCGGGAACCTCTGTGTCATCCTCGTGGCGTGCCAAGTCGGCTTTTGCCGACTTGGCTCATTGTAGAGCGCAATGCGGCAACAGCCGTATTGCGCAGCGCCGGGAAGGGGATCCAGAGATCAACCGCCGATTTCAGGGGGCCTTCCGACCGGATACGCCGGTTGCCGGAGATGGCACGACCCGCGACCGGATCCTTTCAGCTGATTGTCGATAGGTCCTAGTCACGGGGGAATCTGGCGGGATGACCCCTTCCAAGCGGCTGTCGGCTCGCAGGCGCGGCCCCGGGGTGGGACAAGGCCCTGGCATGCCCCTTCCGTCGCCACTCCGTGGCGCCACCTCCCCATTCAGGGGAGGATCGCGCCGCGTTCTTCTCGCATGGGGCCGACTTCACGAATGAAGCTCACTTCACAAATGAAGCTCACTTGGCCTCCGGGTAAAAATCACTCCGATCAATTCGCCGCCATTGCCGCGCGGGCCTTGGCGACGAAGCCTGGCGTCAGGTTCGGCAGTTTCTCATAGACGCCGGCGCTCGCCTTTTGGAAGGCGGCCACGTCGATGTCGGTGACGAGGGTGACGCCGGCCTTCTCCAGCATCTTGGCGAACTGGTCGTCCTGCTCCAGCGTTGCTTTGGTCAGGTTCCTGGCCGAAACCTTGCCTTCCTCGATCAGGATGGTTTGCAGCTCCGGCGGCAGCTTGTTGAAGAAGCTTGTGCTCGTCACCCAGGCGGTGAACATGAGCTGGTGGTTGGTCTTGGACACGACTTTGCGCACCTCCTGGAGCTTGGAGCCCCAAATGGCGCCGAAGGGGGCTTCAGCCGCGTTGACCACATTCGACTGCAGCGCGTTGTACACCTCGCCCCACGGAATTTCCGTCGGCCTGGCACCGAAGTCCTTGAAGGTCTCGACCATGATGGGGGAGGGCGGCACACGCACTGTCAGGCCTTTGAGATCGTCGGGCTTGCGGATGGGCTTCTCGGAGAGCATGTGGCGCGCGCCGAACAGGCCGTTAGCCATGATGACCTTGATGCCCTTCTGCTCCAGCTTGCCCGAGACCTCCCCGAACACCGGCGAGGCGAACAGCTTCTCGGCTTCGCCCAGGCTGCCGAAGATATAGGGCCCGGCGAGCACGCCCGCGTCCGGGACAAACTGACCAAGCTGGCCGTAGTCCGTCATGTTCATGATATTGGCGCCGGAAGAGATCATCTCGTTGACCTTCTTCTGTGCGCCGAGCTGTTCGGCCGGGAAAAGCTGCAGTTCAAGCTTTCCCTTCGAGCGCTCTTTGACGCGCGCAGCGAGGGCCTGCATCTCCTTGTAGGAGGCCTCCTCCGTATTCGCGACCGACGTCGCGAAGCGGAGCTTGTAGTCCTGCGCTGCTGCTGCGCCGACGAGTGCGATAGAGATCCCAACAGCCGACATCAATGCCTTTATAGACATATGGCCCTCCCAGGAATGCAGGCGCCCACTTGGGGTCGGCTGCGTATTTTTATTGGTGAAAACAATTTTTATATGGCAAACCTAGGATGTCATGATGAAGTCTGTCAAGAGCATGCGAAAAGGCGTCGAGGAAGCCGAGGACGATGGCGGTGGCGGCAGCGGCCGCACCTACACCGTGCCGGCTCTGGAGAAGAGCCTCGACGTCATCGAGTTCCTGGCGGTGCAGGACCAGCCTGTCAGCCTGAGCGGAATTGCCCAAAGTCTCGGGCGGTCGGCGAGCGAGCTCTTCCGCATTCTTACCGTGCTCCACCGTCGCGGTTGGATCACCCGGCTGAAGGATGACAGCTACCAATTGTCGTCGCGGCTGTTCGAGCTGGCGCACGGCTATCCGCCGAACAAGCGCCTCATCGACATGGCGCTGCCGTTGATGCGGGCGCTGGCGGGCGAGCTGCTTCAGTCCTGCCACCTTTCGGTCGCCGACCAGGGTGAGATGCTCGTCATCCTGGGTGTCGAATCGCCGGGCCAGGCCGGGCTCTTCGTGCGCTCGGGCACGCGCTACGATTTCGCCTCGACCGCCTCGGGCCGCGTCATGCTGGCGCTGGGCTATGCGGAGCTTCTCAACAGCGAGACCACGGGCAAGGCTGAGCGGCGACCTGCGCGGGATGATCTCGCCGCACGGCTCGAGCAAATCCGGATGAAAGGCTACGAGGAAGTGGTGGGCGAATGGCTCGATGCCGTCGTCGACATCTGCTGGCCGATCTTCAACGTGCGCGGCGAGGTGGCTGCTGTCCTTGCGATGCCCTTTCTTGCGGTGCCGGCCCTGCGCCAGGATGTGGCGAGTGCCCGCGAGCGGGTTAGGACCGTGGCGGAGGAGATTTCCAAAGCGATTGGTGCCGGCGACTACCAACGTTGGCTGGACGAGGCACGGCAGAAAGACCGCTCGCGAAAGGCGCCGTCCTCATTCTGAAGGGCCATTCCGTCAGATTGGCGATCCGAAGGAGCGATCCGTAGCCGCCGAAATTTTCTCGATTGTCCTGCGCTGTGAGGGCGCTGAATTCAGACGGAAGCAATAAAACGATAGGGATCGGAAATGACGACACAGTATTTCGACGATTACGTAATCGGCGCTGAACGTAAGACCCACGGTCGGACCATAACGGAAACGGATTTCGTGGTCCATGCCGGCCATTCCGGCGATTTCTTTCCTCATCATATGGACGAGGAATTTGCGAAGACGACACCCTTCCGGCGGCGTATCGCCCACGGAACGATGATTTTCACCATCGGCGTCGGGCTCACGGCCTCCGTCATCAACCCGGCCGCCTTTACCTATGGCTATGACCGCATGCGTTTCGTCAAGCCGGTGTTCATCGGCGACACCATCCACACACGGCTCACCATCGCCGAGAAGTCCGAGGATCCGAAGCGGCCGAACGTGGGCCGCGTGGTCGAGCGCGGCCAGGTGCTGAACCAGAACGGCGAGATCGTCCTCGTCTTTGACCATATCCTTATGGTCGAGCGTGAGACGCCGGCGGCCGGCTAAGCCGCGTGAGACGCCGGCACCACGGCCGCGATAGCGATCGCCGGCGCGGCACGCGGCTGCGAAGAAAAGCCGGGTCGGTCCCAGTGGATTAACCACATCAGGCGGTTGCGGCCCTCCAAAACCCGTCGCCCGGCCGTCGAGATTGACCCGGTGACTGGCCGTCCCTAACGTCACGGATGGAACTGTTTGGCGCTCCAAGGCTTATTGGGGACTGAACAGTATCCACCGATCCGTTACTGGGCGCCGCATGAACCCTGACATCACGCTGTCATCCTCCGATCCTGCGGCCGTGCTCTCCGAGACGGATGTGCGTGACATTGTCAAATTGCTTGGTGACGTCATCGCCTCCCGGCGCGATTTTTCCGGTGTGAAGCGGCTGCTCGTGGAGGGGATCTGCCAGCTCGTCAAGGCCGATTCATGGACCTGGAGCCTTGGCTGCGCAGCCCAGCCTGGCGAGCAGCCTATTTACCTCGGCCTGGCGCATGGCGGCTTCGATGACGAGCGCTACGCCCGGCTGATCCTGGCGGCCGGACATCCCGACATGGCTTGGACCTCCGAGAAGCTTCTCGAGGAATTGCGCCAGAAAGCGTCTCACATCACGCGTGCCCGGCAGCAGATCGTCGATGAGGCCACCTTCACTGGCTCCGGCGTGAATGCCTACCTCTGCGACGCGGATATCGGCCCATTTATGTTCTCGCTTCGCCCCATCGACAAAGGCGCTGTCAGCACCATTTCTCTTTTCCGACGCCGGGACGATCCTGCGTTCTCCGAACGCGAGGCCAGGATAGCCCATATCCTCCTCAGTGAATTGCCCTGGCTGCACGAACAGGGATGGCCGACGGACCGGGGGGTTACCGTTCCACGGCTCTCTCCACGGCTCCGGCTCGTGCTCAATCTCCTGCTCGATGGCCGCACGCGCAAGGAAATGGCCGCCAGCCTCGCGCTTTCCGAATATACTGTCGCCCAATATCAGAAGGCTGTTTACAGCCATTTCGGTGTCAGTTCCCACACCACTCTGTTAAGGCGCTTTCAGATGGGCGACGGGGGGCATCGATAGATCTCGCTGCTAGGCTCAATTTCTATCGATCTCGTGGCGGACCCGCGTCAATTGCGTTGGAAGCTGCGAAACCGGCAGCTCCAAATTCTCAGCTAGGATTAACGATTATCCCTCAAATGGGGGAATAGGCACTACCACTTTAGGTTTGCTAGAGCTATTCCAGATAGTGTCGGGAATCGTCGCGCCGGATGCCACGGGAAAGTAAAAATAGTACTCCCGTATCGGCGGCTACGGGGCTTCCAGAGTGTCATTTCGGCGATCATATAAAATTATATAAACGCAGTACAGATTCGATGCGGGGGGCAGCGAATAGGTTATGACAGGTATAAAATCACGGGTTGGACGCGCCCATTCTTTCGCCGATTGCGATAATGGCGCGAAGTTGGGATCCAAGAGCGACTTGTCGAAGCGGGGCGCCGCTTGGCCAAGCGCTCCAGACTTCGTCATTCGCTAGAATCAGTCCAGCAGAAGAATAAACGTCCGGGCTTTTGCGTTTCGAGCGGAAGACGGACCGTTTTGCCCTCGTCCCTTGTATCTTCCCAGGATCGCGAAGTCATGCATCCCTCGCGGCGCGAGTTTCTTAAATGGGGCACCGTGAGCGGCATCATGCTAAGCATGAGCCGCTTCGCTGGCGCACAGGCCCCGGGTTCTCCAGAGACGGCGGCCGCAGGTGGCCAGGCTTCGCAGTTCCCGCCCAAGGGGCGGGTCGACGGCTTCGCCAAGGTGACGGGGGCCAAGCTCTATCCCTCCGATTTCCGCGCCGCCGACATGCCCGGCTGGCCCGCGGAGACGGCCCATGCCCTCCTGGTCCGCGTCCCCGATGCCACGCGTATCTATCAGGGCATCGATCTTGCCGCGCTCGATGCGGCGTCCCGGCCAACGGTGGTGGTGACGGCGGAGGATCTCGTCAAGGCGGGCGTGCAGGTGCCGGCTTTCTATACCGGGGATCTCTTTTGCCCCGCGGGACAGACGCCGCTATATCTCGGCCAGCCTGTGGCGCTTCTGCTGTTTACCAGCTTCGATGCCTACGACAGGGCGCGCACCGCGTTTCGCAATGGCAATCTGTTGCGGTTCGGCGCCGAGACCGGGCCGATCAAGCAACCCAACTACGCCGCGCTCCGTTTTACCCGGATCGCCGGCCCGACCCCGAACGCGCCCGACGTATATTCCCCAGTCCAGGAAGGCTGGGTCGGCCCCGGCTTCACGGAGAGTTCCGGGCGCCCGATCTGGAAGCCGCTTCCCATGGCGCAGGGCGGCAACTATGCGAAGGGCGCGGCCTATGGCGAGGAGATCCGCCAGTCTCTCGCGACGCCGGCGCCGGGCCTGTTCGTGCTCGACCGGAGCTTCGAGACGCAATCGATCGACCCGATGTTCCTCGAGCCGGAAAGCGGGCTCGCCTGGTATGAGCCGGGTTCGCGGACGCTGGACATCCTGCTCGGCGTGCAATCGCCCTTCGAGGCTGCCAGTTCGGTCGCCTTTTTGTTGGGTGAAGCGCAACCCGGCTTCAAGCCCGCCCGCATCAACGCGCGGTTCGCCTCGATCGGTGGCGGGTTCGGCGGGCGCGACCACACGCCCTTTCCCCTTTATGTCGCGCTCGCGGCGATGTTCCTGCCTGGCCGTCCCGTCCGCCTTGCCCATGACCGCTTCCAGCAGTTTCAAGGCGGTATCAAGCGGCACGCGTTCCAGATGCGCTCGCAGATCGCTATCGACCGCGCGACCGGAAAGATGCTGGCTTTCGCCGCTGATCATGTTCTCGACGGCGGCGGCCTCGCCAATTATTCGGCAAGCGTCGCGGTCGTCGGCGCGACCGCCGCCATTGGTATCTACGACATTCCCAAGGTGGACGTGACCACGGTCGCGGAACACACGCGCGGTGTGACCGCCGGGTCGATGCGCGGTTATGGCACGTTGCAGACGCTCACCGCGCTGGAGACCTTGATCGACGAGGCGGCCAGCGCCTTGAAGATCGACCCGATCGAGCTTCGGCGGCGCAATCTCCTCAAGACCGGCGGCCGCACCATGACGGGCAATCCGTGGACCGTCTCGGTGCGGACGCCGGAGATCCTGGACAAGCTCGCCGCTCACCCCATCTGGCGAGATCGCGCCGCACGGAAGGCCGCGGGCAAGGGCGTGCTGGTGGGCACAGGGGTTGCCTGCTGCACCAAGGACTACGGTACCGGCGCCGACTGCTCGCTCGGCCGGGTGGAGGTCGCGCCCGACGGCGCCATCTTTATTCATGCCGACGCCGTCGAGATGGGCAACGGCATCGGCACCGCGATCGCCCGGCGCGTCGCCGCGATCCTCGGGCGAACGGCCGATACCGTGAATGTCGCGCGGATCAACATGTTCGACGAGCTGGGCCTCGTCACATCAGGCGATCCCTACACAATGAGCCAGGCCGAACAGGACGCGGCGGCAAAGGATCCGCGCTGGGTGCCGGAGATCTCGTCCGCCACAAGCGCCTCCATCGGCGCGCATGTCGGCACGCAGGCGGCGGCGCAGGCAGCGCGTGTCGTCTTTCGCTTCGGGTTGTGGCCGGCGGCGCTGGACTTGTGGGGCATCAAGACCGGCGATCCGCGCGAGTTCTTGTTCGAGGAGGCTTTCTGGCAGGGCAGCGAGCTCATCCTGTCCGGCCTGCCGCCGCTCGCCCAGGCAGATGTCGCGGCGAGGGCCCATCAGCGGGGCGATGTCACCGGGGCGATGGCGCATGCCTTTTCGCGTTGGGCCTGGGCACAGGCGGCATTCCCGCTTGGCGGCATGAACTGGGCTGCGGATATCGATGCGCTGGCGGTCCGCCGCGGGAATGGTGCGTTCACCGTGCTGGACCGCAGCTTCGTCTTCTTCCCGCCGACGGATTACAACCGCATCGGCACCGCGTTCACGTCATCCTGCGGTACGGCGGTGCGCATTGAGATTACGCCGGCGAGCGGGACTGTCCGCGTTGCCGATGCCTACAGCGTGTTCGAATGCGGCGAGGTGCTCGTGCCCGAGTTGGTCCAGGGGCAGGCGCAGGGCGGATTTGCGATGGGCGTCGGCTACACGCTGCTCGAAACCCTGCCGCCCTTCGAGGAGGGACCAGGTAACGGACGCTGGAATCTCGGCGATTATGTCGTCGCGCGCGCCTCCGATGTGCCGCTGCATAACCTGGAGATCGAGGTGCTGCCTCCGGTCTCGCCTAAAGAGCAGCCCAAGGGCATGGCTGAGGTCATCATGATCCCCGTCGTGCCGGCCCTGCTCAATGCCATCCATGACGCGACAGGCCACCGGTTCCAGTCGCTGCCCGTCACGCCGGATATGCTGAAGAGGGTTCTGACGTGACCGCCCTTTCCCTGACGATCAATGGCCGTGCGCACGGTCCAATCGAGGTTCGCGACGACCTGTCGATGAACGACTTCCTGCGCGAGGTGCTCGGCATGACGGGCACCAAGTTCGGCTGCGGCGCCGCCCAATGCCTGAGCTGCGTCGTCATCGTCGACGAGCCGGACGGTACAAGCCACACCAATCCGACCTGCGTCGTGCCGGCGGTCAATTTCAACGGCAGGCGTATCCGCACGGTGGAAGGCCACGCGGCCGGCAGCAAGCTCACGCCGCTGCAGACCGCCTTCATCGAGCATTTCTCTTTCCAGTGCGGCTACTGCACCGCCGGCTTTCTCAATGAAGGGCAGGTGCTGCTGGAGCGCCTCGCGGCCACCCCCATCCCACGCGCCGAACTCGAGCAGACCATCCTCGAGGCGCTCGACGGGCATTTGTGCCGCTGTACCGGCTATGTGCGCTACCACCAGGCCGTCCGTGACGTGATCCTCGCCGAACCGGCCCGCTACCTCCGGGCCGAGACCAGCGCCGCCGGCGGGTCGGAACCTCCTCTCAAGGGCGATCGGCGATGATCTCGATCTCGCGCTTCTCGGTCCATGTTCTGGCCACCGTGGCGGTGAGCCTGGCCGCTGGTTTCGTCGCGGCCCATTCGGTGCGCGGCGCGCCCGCGAACACGCTCGCACCGCCGGAGAGCTTCGCGAGCATCGCTGACGAGCGCGCGCGCTCCGTGGCGCTGTTCGGCGAGATCGGCAAGGTGATCATGAGCCCGCGCTGCATGAATTGCCATTCCGCCGGCGATCGTCCGCGACAGGGGGACAACCAGCGTCCGCACCAGCCGCCGGTGTTCCGTGGCGCCGACGGCATGGGACTGCCGGCGATGCGCTGCGCGACCTGCCACCAGAAGGACAATTTCGATCCGGCCCGCATGCCTGGCCACGACCCCTGGGCGATGGCTCCGGTCGAGATGGTCTGGGAGGGCAAGACACTCGGGGAAATCTGCGTGCAGATGAAGGATCCCGCGCGCAATGGCGGCATGTCGCTCCCCGACATCGTGCATCACATCGGCGACGACGGCCTTGTCGGCTGGGCGTGGTCACCGGGCGTCGGGCGCACGCCCGCTCCAGGCACACAGAAGGAAGCAAAGGCCCTCGTCGAGGCCTGGGTCAAAAGTGGGGCCGCCTGTCCATAGCCGGGATCGCGACCGGAATGCGCCGGATGCTTCAGGGCATTTTATTCTACTGGATAATTTTCTTCGAAAGCTAAACAGCTTCTCGCGATCTAGCGCTGGGGAAACGTCGATGACTTACGTGAAGACTTTACGCTGTGCCATGCTTTCGGCGGTGCTGTGCAGCGTCGGGATGGGATCCGCCTGGGCACAAAGCCAATCGGGCATCCCCGGCTATATGGACGTGATCGTGGGCGCCAAGGTCCCCGACGCGGCCGAGACCGCCAAGCAGAACGTCATCGCGCTCAACAACGGCATGTTCCAGCTCTATGGCGACGCCAGCAAGCTCGTGCAGGCCAGCATTCTGTCGCAACACCCGGTCATCCTCGGGTTATTCTCTGGCGCTGGCGGCCGCTTCATCCTCTATCGGCCGGGCAAGCCACCTCTTGAGGCGCCACAGGTACCCGATGTTTACCAGCTTCTGAAGTCGATCGGTCACAGCGTTATGGCACTCGGTGTCGTCGCAGGGCCCCATATCGGCAAGCAGAATGACGGTTCCTTCCAGCCTTCGCTTCTCGCCTATCGGGTGCGGCTGAAAGCGGCTCTGGACAGCCTCGACAAGACCAGCATGCCCGAGGAATGGCGTGCCAATAATCGCGAACTGATCGCGGAAAATATCGCCTTCATCGACAAGGTGGCGGATGGCAAGGTTGTCAGCTTCGCGGAGGTGCAGACTTTCGCAGCGAACCAGAAAAACCGCCTGAAGCTCAACATACGCTGGGCAGCCGACACGCAGGTGAAGCACTGGATGGGTGTGCTGGCGGACTGGAAGAAAGAGCTCGGCGACGACTGGAGCAAGGTCTATGCCGCCAGCAACACGATCTATGTCGCGCGGCAGAACAACGTGCTGTACAGCGTGCTCGCCCAGTTCTTCTCGCCGGAGGACATCAACTCACGGCTGATCCTGATCGAGACCGTTTCCTTCACCTCGACGCCGCAGGACATGCTCGAGTCGTTGACGCGCATCATCGCGGACCGGACGGTGGGTGAAACCTTCTTCGGCAGCCGCTATCTGATGGACTATGAGCTCATGGGAGGTGATGCCCGTGACAGTATTGTCGCGGAAACCAAGGCGCGGGGCATCACGACCCACCTGCCGCCCAAGGTGCCTTTCGGGTCCAATCAATGGCCGACGCTGATCACACCCGGCCCTGGTCCTGCCTCCTTGGCGGATCTGCCCTGAGCGGCATTCGGCCGTCCAGCTGACGCCTCGCGTCCCGCCGCGCCTGTCACTCGTGAACAGGCGCGCCTGGAAAGGAGGGGCGCGTCAATGGACAGGGGGCCTGCGCCCAGTTCGCGACCGGGCATGCCGGCGCGTTCGCACAGACGCTGGAAGGCCCCAGCGCGGGAGGAAGGCGCATGTCTGGGAGACGCTCTCGTCGCCAATGCCTGGCTGCGCTTGCGGCCACGGCTTTGATGTTTGTTACCGGGGCAGACGCGTTTGCGCAGGCGAGCCGCGACTGGCTGACCGACCTGCCGCGTGAGGCGGTTCATGTCAAAGCCTGGCCAAACGGCAAGAAGGTCGCTGTGATCTTCGTCCTCTATGTCGAAGTGTGGGGGCCCGGAAATGGCCCGAGCCTGCGCGCCGACATGACCTCGCGAAATCCGGACGCCGTGAACGGCGCCTTCCGGCAATATGCCATCGAATGGGGACTGCCCCGGGTTGGCCGGCTATTCGCGGAGCAGAAGGTGCCGCTGACCCTCGCGCTGAACGCGCTCTTCCCTTCAAGCTATCCCGAGGCCTGGCGGGAGCTGCGCGCCAATGTCCCCGACGCGCCGATCCTCGGCCACGGCATGAACAACACGACGCAATTGCTTCCGTTGAACGAGGGGATACCGGCGCAGCAGGCCTATATCAGGCAGACCCTGGATCTGATCGCGCATGACACCGGGGAGCGGCCGATCGGCTGGTCGAGCCCCAGCGTCTATCCGAATGCCGATACGTTCTCGGCGAGCGCGGCAGAAGGCATCCGCTACACGCTGGACGGCATGGATTCCGATATCCTCACCCGGTTGACGACGCCTTCAGATCCTTTGCTGCAAATTCCCTATCCGGCTGTCACGGTCGACATGGGCCATTATCTGACCCGAGGCATGGAGCCCGTGGGTCTCGAGAAGCTTTGGATCGACTATATCTCCGAGCTCGCACGTGAGGCGCGCGCCGACCCTGAGCGCGAAGCCACCGTGGTTGCGATCGGCATCCATCCATTTGTGGTCGGCACGCCGTCCGGTGCTGCCGCGATGCGGCGGGTACTGGAGACGGTCAAGAAACTAGACGGAGTCTGGCTCACCGAAACCCGTGCTGTCTTTGATAGCGTGCGTTGACGCGTTGGAGCGACGGGAACCTCCTTTCCGAACGAGCCGCTATCGCCGCCATCGTGGCGGCAAGTTTTGCCGGACGGTCACCTCCTCCTCCTCATGTCGAGTTCGTCCAGGGATGGCCGACCTGTCGGCCATCCCACGGGTTGGGCCCTTCAAGACCGGGTATGCATAGTGGTGAACTACCCCCGGACGGTGGCGCCGGCATCAAAAGGCTTAATGCCGTGTTGTACCAGAGGCGACCGTCGAGACCGCTCGGTTGCAGCGCGTACGTCCTCTGTCTTTCTCTCTCTTCGGAGCCATATCTGCGAATATATGATCTTGCCTTCTAACGGCGTGTCCGCTTGAGAAAGGGAAGCGTCATGGGAATACGCAGGGCGTTGCGTGGCGTCGTCATCGCGCTGGCGGCAATCAGCGCCGCTCAGGCCACGCTCGTTTCCGGCAGGGCTGATGCCCAACAGCGGCCGACGACCGCGCAAGTCAATCCCACCCCAGATGGCTTCCCCTCTTCGCTGTCGCTTCCGACGATCGCGCTGCCCGGCATCAATCTGTCGGGGGAGCGGCTGAAAGCCATGCTGAACAGCGGCGCGCGCGGCGCTCGCGCAATCACGGCGATCCATGCGAAGCGCATTTCAATCCCCCAGATAAGCGTAACGTTCGCGGCTCCTGGCGATGGGAAAGGGCAGGGCGGCTCAATGGGGCTCAGCCTGACTAGTATTGCGCTGGAGGATGTCCGGGCTGGGCGCGCTGGCAATGTCACAATCGGACGTATCGGCTGGGCAACGCAGGCAGGGGGCGCCAAACTCGAGAATGTCGCGATCCGCGATGTCGATATCGAGGCCTTGCTGGCGCTCTACGGCGGGACCGGGCAGGGCGATGCGACCCGAATTCAGGATATCGCAGCGAAAACGACGGCTGCCAGCGGCACCATCACGTCGCGGGGCGTCAGCTGCACGATCGGCGCGATCGTAATGGGCGCGATAAGGGTTCGGCCTAGTTCATCATTACTCGCTTCAGCCGCGCCGATATCCGAAACTGGGAAGGCACAGAACGCAGCGGGCACCGGGACGCTTGGGTGGCTCCTGCCCGCCTACCGGAGCCTTCTCAATGGTTTCGAGGCGGATGATGCGCATCTTCAGGACTACCACTGCGAGGCCAGGATTGCCGGCGTGCCCGAGACGGCCATCGATATCAAGGGAGTGACGCTGGGGGCCATGCATGGTGGCGTCGACCCCACAGTCGCCATGGAAGGCCTTTCGGTCAGGCTCGCCGGTGAGCCGGTGGCCTCCATCCGCGAGGTCATCCTGAAGCCGACCGATCTGACACGTTTCATCACCGTGTTGAAGGACGCACCCGCGGAGATCAAAACCGATTGGCTGGTCGCGAACTTCCGCGCGCTGATCCCTGCCGTCGAGGGCTTTTCATTCGAGGATGCGTTGTTCTCCCTCCCGCTTTCCAGCGATCCGGGGAACCGGCAGAGGCTGGAGATTTTGAGCTTCGATGCCAAGCTTGGGAATTATCGCAACGCCATTCCCACTTCGATCGACGTTGATAGCATCGGTATCAAGTTTGATCTGCCGGAAACCGTTACGGGGCCAGGAGCCGCTGCTTTGCGGGCGGCGGGCCTGACACGCTTCAACGGCACGATGCGCGTTGCCGCGATGTGGAACGAGAGCGACGAAACGATCAGTATCCGTGAGCTGTCGCTTACAGGGCGGGAACTCGGGGGCATATTCCTCGGCGGCGAGATCGCAAACGTGGGCAAGGCCTTGTTCTCTGCGGATACCCATGAAGCGCGCTCGGCGGTTTCGGATCTTGCGGTCAAGTTCGTAACCATTGCGGTCATTGATTCGGGCCTTGGCGATCTGGTCGCTCGCTATGTCACGCGGCTTCAGGGCGGAGACCCCGCCACGGCCAGGGAAGTCCTCGCGGAGAAGGCCAAGGCCATGGTGAGCGGCGCGCTCGCCGCGTCACCATCCGTAACGGCAATGGCCGACGCCGTGGGGGCGCTCGCCAGCGGTTCGAGAAAAAACCTCGACGTGACAATCCAAGCGCATGGGATCGGGCTCGACATGGCTGATCTGTCGGACATTGTGAACACCTACCCGGCTCTCCTGCAGAGGGTGAGGATCGACGCCGAGGCCAAGTAGTCCGGTCATGGCCAAAGTAGTTCGGTCATGGCCAAGTAGTTCGGTCATGTTTGAACATTCATGACACATGGGTGAAAAGCGCGCGAAACGGAACACGGGCAGAGTGCAGGCGGATCAGCCTTGAAAGGATCGCCAATGCCCACCCCCATCAACCGCCGCGTCGTCGCCGTCGCCGTCCTCGCGGGAGTTATCACGGCCACCCTCAACCCCGCGCTCTCCGCCGAGCAGGGCGCTAGGCTCTTCACCTTCGTCAGCGAGAAGGACGAGATCGTCGCCGCGCTGACGAAGGAAGACGCCTCGCTCGGTAACGACGCTACGGCGATCGGCAAGGCGCTTCGGGAGCGCGGCGCGATCACGGTCTGGCGCTATGCGGTTCGCAAAGCCAAGGATGGCGAGCTTGAACAGGCGCCGTTCGCGAAGATCAGCGTGCAGGCCCAGGGTAATCTGCGTGTCGAGCCCTATCGGACGCCGCTTCGCGTGGTCCCGGTGGAATAATGGCGCCGCATCGGCTCCGTTTGGCGATGGCGGCCGTGCTGGCGCTGCCCTTCGCCGGTCTCGCCGGATTGGCGTCCACGCAGGAGCGCACGGGCGGGGCCAGGACTTCGGCGCAGGTTCTGGCCGTGGCGGACGCGACGAATCCCGAATGGCGTGAAGCGGCCGCCCGGGCGCTTCCATCCGCTTGGGTCCTCGGCCGGCTGTACCGGATCGATGAAGCGGCTGGGAAGGCTTTCTTTGCCGCGTTTCCGAAAGGCGCCGATACGCCCTGGACGCCCGGAAACGCTTTCGATTTCGGCCAGACGGTCGAAGTCGCGCTGAAGACGACGGATCACCGTCGGGTGGTCTCGGAGGTTCGTATCTACACCGCCTCGCCTGAGGATCGCGACACAAGCGATATCGAGCAGGTGGGGCCGGGATCCGAGCTCTATGCCGCGGCGCAGGCAGAGGGCAGGAGCGGCGTCATGGTTTGCCGGATCAGGGGATGGGCGCTGGGCGAAGGCAGCGCCGGAACGGCGGTTCGAAGACGGCCCTCCGACGACGCGCCCATCGTCGGGCGTCTCCCGCGCCCCTATGTATCGGACGATAACGACGCATCTGCCATCGATGGATGGCGGGCCGCATTCGACATCACCGGTTACAAGGACGGCTGGTTCCGCATCCGCAAGGCGACGCCGCCCGGCTCGCTCTACGGTGATGACCCGCCACCGGACCATCCGAAAACCTACTCCGGGTCCGGATGGGTTCGGGTGACCGAGGTCACCGGCGCCTACAGCAACACGCAGATGCCGGTGCCGCGCCTGCTTCAATATCCGAATGTCGATGCGCTGGCCTTCCAGCCTGGCGAGAATGCCGCTGATGCAAATGGCAATCTGTCGATCGACGGCACCTTGATGAGGCTCCATGCCTGTTCGGCGAATTGGGCATTGACGACCAGCCGGGACGGTCAACGCGGCTGGTGGCGCGGCATCTGCTCCAACCAGGTAACAAACTGTAGCTAGCGCTGTTGAAATACGAGCGAAACACGCTTCTCCTACGATTCCTTGAGATTTCTGGGTATCGGTTGCCACCGAAGGTCCCGGATACAGGAAATCGAACACGACCATGCAGAGACAGGGATCGGCAGAAGCCTTTGGCGCAGAAGGGATCGGGCGGCCGCGCCGGCATCCGGGCGCCCTCGGGCTCGTGGGTGTCCTGGGAACTGGCCTGCTCAGTGTGCTCGTGCCTCATGACGCAAGCGCAACCGAATGGATGTATTGCCACGATGCTCGTTCCAGGATCAGCGTCGGGCTGCTGCTGGGGCTCGCTGACACTGTGTCCGTGGTGGCGGCGACGTTAGAAACTCCGAAGGGCGACTACACGACGAGCGAGCACTACGGCACGGGCAAGCCGTTCGCCATACGCTCCGTCAGGGGGAAGATGAACGCTGCCGGGATCGGTATGGATTTCATCGTCGAGCCCGCTGGCCGATCGTTGGGTGAACTCCGTCTGCGCCGGGGCAAGCGCGGCGACAGGATCGTCTATCGCGGCACGCTCAAGATATCCGGGGAGGGCACCTGGAAGGTATCCTGCGATGCCGAATAAGCGGGTGCGAACGCTGGCGGGACGGAGCGTCCCTGGCTGCGCTTCAGCGGCCGGCCATGGCCCAGATTGGCCAAAGAGGTCTTTGCCAAATGAAATGTCTGAGGCACAACGATAGAAAGCGAGGGCTGACTAAGCCGATCGCCCCCCTGTAATTCCATTCTGCTCTCCAAACCGGAGCTTGTGAAATGCCATCCACCGGGATCGCCGCATTCTCCTTCCAGTCAACCGCCTCGATCATTGTCGAGACCGGCAGCGCGTCACGGCTCGCCGAAATCGCAGCTGGCCGTCTCGGCGAGCGGGTTCTGCTCCTCACGGATGGCGGCATCCGCAAGTTGGGACTTTGCGACGGTGCGGTTTCCTCGTTGCGCGGGGCAGGGATCGATGTCCAGGTGTTCGACCGTGTCGAGGCGGACCCGTCGCAAGCCACCGTGACGACGGCATGCGAACTCGGCCGGCACATGGGCGCTACCGGTGTGATCGGCTTCGGCGGCGGGTCATCGCTGGATGTCGCCAAGATGGTGGCGTTGCTTCTGGGGGCTGGTCAGCCGCTGGACGAGGTCTGGGGCGTGGGCAAGGCCCGTGGTCCCCGCCTGCCGCTGATCCTCGTGCCGACAACGGCGGGAACGGGATCGGAGGTCACGCCGGTCGCCATCATCACCGTGGGCGCCGACGAAAAGCGGGGCGTTTCGAGCCCGGTCCTGCTACCGGATGTCGCGGTGCTGGATGCGGAGCTGACCTTCGGCCTGCCGCCCGCCATCACCGCCGCCACCGGGGTGGACGCGATGGTTCATGCCGTCGAGGCCTATGCCTCGGCCAATGCCAACAACAACCCCCTGTCGCGGATGCTCGCGCGCGAGGCGCTGCGGCTCCTCGGCAGCCATATTGAAAGGGCGGTGAAGAACGGTTCAGACAGGCCCGCGCGCGAGGCGATGCTGCTCGGTTCGATGCTGGCGGGGCAAGCTTTCGCCAATTCGCCTGTGGCAGCCGTCCATGCGCTGGCTTATCCGATCGGCGGAATTTTCCACATCCCGCACGGCCTGTCGAACGCGCTCGTTCTGACGGCCGTGCTCCGCTTCAACCTGCCTGTCGCCGCCGCAAGCTATGCGGAAATTGCCGCCGATGCTTTCCCGCATCTGGCCGGGCTGCCGGCGGAAGGCCTCGCGGTGGCGTTCATCGCGGCGCTCGACGAGCTCATGGCCCGGCTCGACATGCCGCAGCGTTTGCGCGACGTGCAGATCCCCAGGGAGGCGCTTCCCCGCATGGCTGCGGACGCGATGAAGCAGCAGAGGCTGCTCGTCAACAACCCGCGTCCCGTGACCGAGGCGGATGCACTGGCGATCTATCAGGAGGCCTGGTGAATGCGCGTTCCGCCTTCGCGCCGGGCCGACTATCCCCACACCCAGCGCCACACCACCCGCTGGGGTGACAACGACGCCTATGGCCACCTGAACAATGTCATTCACTACATGTTGTTCGACACCACGGTGAACCAGTGGCTCATCGCCCAGGGGCTTCTCGACCCCGGTGGGAGCACGGCCATCGGCTTCGTGGCGGAAACGGGCTGCCGCTATCTTCGTGAGATGAGCTACCCATCGGTCATTACTGCCGGGTTGCGTGTGTCGCAGGTCGGCCGTTCCTCGGTGCGCTACGAACTGGCGCTGTTCGCCGACGACAGCGATGAAGCTTCAGCCGAAGGCTTCTTCGTGCATGTCTATGTCGATGCCGAAACCCATCGCCCATGCCCAATACCAGAGGCGACACGCACCGCTATGGCCAGTATTCACAAGGTATAGTCAAAACATTTGTTTATCGCCTCGGCCCGGCTGCAGCGTCGCCGTCATTTCGGGCCCAGGCCCGAGACATGCCCCGGAATGACGCGGATGTTCCAATGATGTCACCGTGGCGAGGGTCCACATACTCTATAGAAACTCATAGGCCGCGAAGAGCGCGAGGCCGATGAGAACGGCGAGCGTGACTTTCGACAGCAGGATCTTTCCGGCGATCCCCATCCATGTCCGTTCAGGATATTCGTAGTCATCATTGGGTATGTGGCGCACGGGGCGGTCTCCGTTTTCTCCTGAGAGACAAGCATAGAGCATCCCTCGGAAAAAGCGCAGAGCACGAGGATGGTTCACCGTCGTTGCCCGTGTCAGCGCTTCCGTGGCTCCGTCACCGAGCCCCCCGGATCGCGGCGATCGCCGGAAGATTGGGATCGAACGCCTAGAAGTGGGACGCTGCGCCCATCTCACCGACATCCCGAAGGGATAAAAGGATTCCAATGTGTGTCGTCCTGTGACGGCGCGCATCCACCGTGCGGATGCTCGCTGTGCCGATACATGTCCACGACGCTCCTTCCACTCCTGCCGCAGGGCGGCTTCCTCAAGATCATGATCCTGACTATCGCATGATGAGAGGAAGAGTGAGCTGGAGCAATCGTCTCCACGGAGTAAGAGGTCTCAAATGTCAGTTTCGCGTCGCACTGCACTGGCAGTGTTTCTTTCGAGTGCCCTTCTTGTCCCCGCGGCCGGCTTCGTCGGGCCGGCAATGGCACAGGCCATCTCCGTTCGCGGCCTTGGCCCGACCACCGTCCAAACCGAGCGCGTGCGCGTGGTTTCCGTCGATCGCGGCACCCGGAATGTCGTCGTGGAACGCGGCGGCCGCCAGTGGCGGATAACTGTTCCGGCAGCCTTCGGCAGTCTGGCTGCGTTGCGCCGTCGTGATCGTCTCGACATCAATCGTGTCGAAAGCGCGATCGTCGCGGTTACGCGCGCCACGCCCGGTGCAAGGCCGGATGTCGTGCTGACCGAAACCGCCAACAATGGAACCTTCGATAATCTGCCCGCGCGCTGGGTGGTCCGCAGCGTTACCGTGACCGCCGAATTCACCCGTCTCGATGGTGGGGTCGTGCACTATGTCGGGCCGGAAGGGCCGCGCACCATGCGTGTCGTCGATCCGACGGTGATCAGCGCGCTGAGCACCCTGCGCCGCGGCGACATGATCAATCTGGTCTTTACGGAGGCCACGCAGATCGTGCTCACGCCGCGTCGCCTCTGACGCATCGGCACGGATAGAAACGGAAACTCCGGCCGCATTTGCAAGCGCCGGAGTTTCCATCGAACTTGGCTAGAGCAGGGCTCTTAGCGCAGAAGGGCCCCTGCAGACCGTTTTTCTATCAGCATTCCTGATAGCGGCGGCCGCGATAGACATAGCTGCGGCAGGTGGGGGTCGTCGCGTTGCCGACAATGGCGCCGCCGACACCGCCGATGGCCGCGCCGGCGAGCGCGCCGCCTGCCGTGCCTGACGCGAGGCCACCGACCAAGGCGCCGGCGCCGGCACCGATGGCGGCGCCGCCGATGGTCCGGTCGGTCCGGTCATTCGGGTTGCAGGCTGCCAGTCCAACGGCAAGCAGGCCGAGGGCAATGAAACGCTTCATGTCATATCTCCTAGCTGACGTGATATGAGCACGAATTATCATGATTTTGTGGTAGTGAGAATGCCGAATTTTCATTTTCTATCTGACGTGAATAGTTAAATTTATGTAGGTGATGTTTTTTTATTTGCTTTTATATCAATGGGCTTGTGAATGTCTTGGTATATGTGCCATGGCGTTCCAGGCTTGTTGGGGCCGATCCTTGCAAAGGTTATGGACGGGCGGACCTTATGGGTCTTACCGTTCGGCGAGATGCTCGACAACTGGCCTTGTCGCTGGCGCGCCCATGGCATAGGCAGTCCGTAAGACAGGGCTGTCATTCCCTGCCGCATCTCATTTGCAGATGCGGTCTTCGAAGGTCTTTCGCATGCTCGGTTTTATCAGCAAGACGCTGAAGCGTGGAGCCGTCGTGCTCGCTATCGTCGCGGTGTCGCTCTTCGGCCTGCGTGTCTACGATATCCAGCGGGGGCCGCCGCTTGAGCCCTGGCACACCTTCGTGCCCCATGAACTGTCGATCAAGGAGCTCGATCACGCGGATTGGGATGGATATCTGAAGGCGGAGGCCGATATCTTTGCGCAGGTGCGGACCGAGGTGACGCAGAAGCTGCCGCCCCGGGATCGGGTTCCGGTCAACCGCTATTTTGATGGCAGCGCCATCCATCCAGCCCATTTCAAGCAGGACTGGAACCGCTCTTTCATCCTGGAGCCGGAGGGCAAGCCGGTCGGCGTCGCCGTCTTTCTCCACGGTCTCACGGATTCGCCCTATAGCTTGCTTCATCTCGCGCGCCACTATCGCGACCGCGGTTTCCTCGCCATCGCAATCCGCCTGCCCGGTCATGGCTCGGTTCCCGCGGGTTTGACGGAGATTGAGTGGGAGGACTGGCTCGCCGCCACGCGTCTTGCCGTGAGAGAGGCGAGGGCGCGCGTCGGGGCACCTGCGCCGCTTCATCTCGTCGGCTATTCGAATGGTGGGGCGCTGGCCGTGATGTATGCGCTCGAGGCCCTGGAGAACAAGGATCTGGCGCGGCCGGACCGGGTCGTCCTACTGTCGCCGATGATCGGCGTGACGGCTTTCGCGCGCTTCGCGGGATTGGCGGGGTTGCCGGCGATCCTGCCAGCCTTCGCCAAGGCGGCCTGGCTCAGTGTGCTGCCGGAATTCAACCCCTTCAAATATAATTCATTTCCGGTGAATGGCGCGCGTCAATCACATCTGCTGAGCACGGCCGTGCAGCGGACCGTGCAGCGGCTTGCGCGTGAGAACCGGCTGGCGGAACTAGCCCCGATCCTCACGTTCCAGTCGGTGGTGGATTTTACGGTGAGCACGCGCGCGATCGTCGCTTCGCTCTATGCCCATCTGCCTGCGAATGGCAGCGAACTGGTGCTGTTCGACCTCAATCGCGCGACCAAGCTCGGACCACTCCTGAGCCCGGCCTCGGAAACCGTGCTCACCCGACTTCTGCCGCCGCCACCCAACAATTTTCAGGTTTCGATCATCACCAATGTGAATGAGGATTCGCGTGAGGTGGTCGAGCGGATGACCGCAGCCGGCTCTACCGATGCGAAGGTGCGGGTGCTTGGTCTGTCCTATCCGGATGACGTGTTCTCGCTGTCTCATGTGGCGTTGCCATTCCCGGTCACCGACTCGCTCTATGGGCTGCAGCCCGATCCGACAGAGGATTTCGGCATCAGGCTCGGCGCCATCGCCGCGCATGGCGAACGTGGGACCTTGATCATGGATCTCGATTCTCTCCTCCGGATGTCGTCGAATCCCTTCTTTCCCTATTTGATGGACCGGGTCGATGGAGGGCTTCCGGACCCGTCGGGAGGGGCGGCGTCCACAACGCGATAGCGCTGGCGCGGTGGAGGCTCATGTGGACGGGATACCCGCTCCAGCGCTTTGGATAAACATCGCATCAATCCGAAATCCGCATACGGTTGTCGGTTCGATGCTCCAGTCAGGACGCGCCGCGCCGTCCCGTCTACTGCTTTTGGGATCTATCGGCTCTGAAACATCAGCACGCCGCCGAGCAGGATAATGAGCCCAATCAGCGAAAGGCCGGCTGTCGACCAGCGGCGCAGGAAGCTGTCCGCCTGCGCGATGCCGCTGACCAGTCGGTGAACGATCGGCTTGCCTCCCTCAGCGAGGACAATGATGTCCCCCTCCGGGATTGATCCGGGCAGGCGTGTCTGGCGTCCTACGAGCAGCATGGCCAATGCCCCGAGCAGCATCGGCCAGATGACCTTCCACAGCGCGTCAGGCTGCAGCAGGCTCATCAGCGGTTCCCCCGAGATCGCGGGATAAAGCGACCAGGGGACGACAAGGGATGCCAGCGCGACGACGAGCCAGGGCACGATCTGGCCAAGTGGAGCAAGGGACGGCGGATTGTCCCTGGCATCGCGCGCCACGGTCGTGAGGAAATGCAGCATTAGCAGTGTGCTGCCCGCCCCAGCCAGGGCCATGGCGCCGCCGATGAACCCGTATCCGAGCATGGGCTTCGCCGCGAGCTTCGCAAGCGCGCCGCTGGTCAAGGGCATGCCGCCGAGACTGAGCGCCAGGACAGCGGTGAGCAGGAGGACAGGCCGCAGCGTCGCCCCGCCGGTTGCGGCCAGAATGCCGACGGCCAGGAAGAGAGCCCCCTTCACCAGCGTATGGTGGACGGCGTAGTAAGCGGCGAGGCTGGTCGCGCTCGTATCCGCGTCCATGAGCCCGACACCCAGAATGACGGCAATGAGGCCCATCTGGCTGACGGTGGAATAGGCGAGGATCGTCTTGGCGCGTCTCTGGGTAATGCCGATGGCAACGCCATAATAGGCGGTGAAGATGCCGAGGACGATCAGCACCGATCCCCAGGATGGCAGGCCGGCTTCGAAGGGGAGGAAGCGGATAAAGCCGATCACGCCTGCCTTGACCACGATTCCGCTGAGCACCGCTGATGCCGGCATCGGCGCGGCCGGATGCGCGAGCGGCAGCCAGACATGCAGCGGGAAAAGGCCCATCTTGAGGGCGAAGCCGAGGACAAAGAGGGCGACGATCGCGCCCTGCATCGGCGATGACGGCAGGGTCGCGACCACGTCCCTGATCAGGGGATTGGCGTCCGCATGGCCGGCCGCGAGCATCACGAGCGCCGGCAGCAGAAATGCTTCGCCGAAGAGCGCCAGCACGATATAGATGCGGCTCGCCCGATGGGCGCGTTCGGTCTGCTCGTGGACGATGAGGCCATAGGCGGCCAGGCTCGCCAGCGTGAAAAGCAGGTAGAAGTTCGCGACATCGCCGACGATGAAAAGGCCGAGGCTCCCAGCCAGCGTCAAAAACCACCAGACGGCAAATCGCGGCGCGGTCGGCTCACGTCCCAGATAGGACGTGGCGTAGGCGCCGGCCGCGCCCCAGAGCAGCGCCGCCCCGCCGAGCAGGATGGCGCCCGGGCGGTCGAGCACGAGCGATATCCGGAACGGCGATGGAAAGAAGACAACGGTTCCGTCCGGTGCGAAGAGCGCCGCGAGCAGCGCGGGCAGGGGGGCGACGACCAGCAGATAGGAGACCTTCGCGCGAAAGGCCGCAAACAGGCAGCAAAACGCCATGGCAAGCGGCAGGAGGATCGAGGCGACCAGGAGCGGGCCCTGAATGTTCATGGCAGCACCATTGCCGCGGCATCGGCACGCCCGATCTGCAAGAAGGCAAAGGGTTGGAGCGGAACGAAGCCGAGCAGGACCGCCGCGATGGCGAGAGCGAGCGCCATCATCTCCATTCGACGCGGGATTGCCGTTCGGAGCTGGATCGGCGCCGCGGGCGTTGCCAGCGCGCGGTCGATCACGCGGAAGACATAGCTGGCCGCGAGCAGGCCACCAGCGAGAATGGTCGCCGCGAGCCAGGGATGGCCGTTGACGACGGCGGCGGTCAGCAACAGGCATTTCGCGACGAAGCCGCCACTCGGCGGGATGCCCATCAGGGAAAGCCCAGCCAGTCCAAACGCCGCCGCACTCATGGGCAGTGCGCGGGCGAATCCGCCAAGCTCGGAAATGCGGTCGTGGCCGAAGGCCTCGGCGATGGCCCCGGCCGCCAGAAACATCGCTGCCTTGGCGAGCGCGTGCGAAACGAGCTGGAGCGCGCCACCCGTCCAGGCGATCGTTCCCCACGCGGGCAGGTCCCCGTTGCCGGCCGCGAGCGGAAAGACGATGAAGAGATAGCCGATCTGGGCGGCGGTGGAGTAGGCGATCATCAGCTTCAGCCGCGCCTGCTTCAAGGCCATGATGCTGCAAAACAGGATCGAGGTCGCGCCCAAAATAGCGAGAATCTGTCCCGCAAAGCCAGCGGCTTCGGGCGGGGCGACGTCGAGAACGAGCCGCAGGATCAGAAAGATGGGTGCCTTGATGACCAGCGCCGAGAGAACGGCGCTTGCGGCCGCCGGCGCCCCGGCATGGGCCGGCGGCAGCCACAGATGCATCGGAAACAGGGCCGCCTTGGCGAGGAGGCCTGCGATCATCAGCGCCAGCGCCACGGAGACGGCGGGACCTCCGTCGCTGATGCCGGATAGCGTCAGAAGGTCGAGCGTTCCGAACCGACCATAGAGCAGGGCGGTGCCGAGCAGATAGAGAAGTGAGCCGAGCAGCGCGAACATCAGATAGCGCAGCGCCGCCGCCACCGTTTCGGCCCGGCCGTCGAGGCAGACCAGCGGTACGGCCGCGAAGGTCAGAAGCTCGAGGGCGACGTAGAGATTGAACAGGTCCTCGCCGAGGAAGACGACGTTCAGGGCGCTCCATGTCGCGATGAGCAGGATCCAGAACGTGGTGGGAGCCCGGCCGTGGCGGGTTTCGGGCATGAGCCCGTATTGCGCCTGTGCGAAGAGGCCGGCCGCCGTGATCACCACGGCCGTCATCGCGAGCATCGTTGCCGAGAGCCCGTCGGCCCGCAGCGTCAATCCCAGCGGCGGTTGCCAGCCGCCGACGACATAGACGAGAGCGGTTTCGTTCCGGAAGAGTTCGACGACGATGGCGATTGAAACGACCAGCCCTGCCGCCAGGGTGACACCAGCGATACGGGCGCTGTGGCGCGGGTTCAAGGCCAGCATCGCCAGCACGGCGCAGACGGGCACGATGACGGCCAGCACGAGCAGATAGCCGCCCGCCGAGGTGATATGGGCCGGCGCGATGGCAAGCTGGGTCACGGCTTGCTCCGCGGCTTGAGATCCGGCATCTCTTCGCCTTCCAGTGTTCTCCGCCCTGTCAGCTCGAACAGGCGTCTCAACAATGCGACAGCGAGCGCTGTGGCCGAGAAGGCCACGACAATGCCGGTGATGACCATCGCGTGGGGTACGGGATCGCCCGCAAACCCAGCCGCGGCGCCGCGGCGGGCGATGACGCCGAAGACGAGAAATATGCCGGCCCCGAGCAGGTTGAAGCCGACAATCCGGCGCAGCAGGCTCGGATGGGTCAGGACAACGAAAAGACCTATGCCGACGAGGGCTGCGCCGCACAAGCCGAAGAGGGTGGTTGGAGCGAGCGTGGCGGTCATGGTTCGCGCGCCTTCTGCGCGGGGCCCGCGACCAGCAGCGCCAATGTCACGCCGATCGACAGGGTCAGGGCAGCCTCGATGCCGAGGATCAAGGGTTTGGCGATCGGCTCCGGATAGGCCAGGAAGCCGTCGGCGATGATGAAGCCCAGCAGGCCTATCGCCAGAAACAGCGCCGGACCGCCAACCAGAAGCAGCCGAAGCGCCTTGAGCGCGGTATCGGGTGGCTGGCGCAGGCCCGCGAGCATCACGATCAGCCACATCGCGGCAAGCACCGTGCCGGCCTGGAAGGTGCCGCCCGGCGCATCTGCGCCGACCCAGAACATATAGACGGCGATTAGCACGCCGAAAGGTGGCAGAACCCGCGCGAGATAGGCAAGGGGCTCAGGCACCACGGCAGGCTGCAGAGCCGGCGCGCCACCCCAGAATCGATCCGGCGCAAGGGACCAGACGCCGACCAGCGCGAGCAGTAGAACGACCTTCTCGAGCAATGTGTCCAGCGCGCGATAGGCGAGCAGCACCGCTGTCACGGGGTTGCCGAGGCCAGTGCTGTCAAGCGCCGCCGCCGCAGCAGGCGCGAGTGTCGGGGCCGGCGCGGGAAGGAGCATGATGGCGAACCCCAGGCCCGCCGAGATGGCGGCGCAGGCGATTGCCGTCGTGATGGTCCCGGCGGCTCGCATGCGCCGACCCTCGCCCGTGATCGAGGCTTTGGTCCCGGCCTTGCGCAAATATGCCTCGGCGCTCAGCAACAGAACGCCGGTCACCCCGCCACCGATCGCGACTTCCGTCAGCGCGACATCAAAGGCCGACAACCGCACCCACCCCAGTCCAAGCAGCAGGCCGAAGGCGATGAAGGCGATGATTGCGTTCTGATCTGTGCGGACCATGGCAATGTGCACCGCCAGCGCGATGAGCCAGATGACAAGGGCAAGATCGAAAAGCAGCTGTGTCATGGGCCGGATTTGCGATGGTGCACGCGGCCGGCGATCAGTTGGCTCGCCGTCGCAGCGGAGAGCTGGGCCAGGAGCCACACGCAAACCAGCTTCAGGCCGCCGGAGAGGCTGCCGGCTTGCGGCAGGAGCCCAAGCACGATCAACCCGAGTCCGAGATTATCTGCCTTGCTGAGGGCGTGGAGCCGGCTCAGCGTGTCGGGAAAGCGAAGCAGGCCGATCGTGCCAGCGAGAAACAGGAGCGCACCGGCGGCAACGGTGATGACCGTGAAGGCATCAGCGAGAAGGGTCATGTCTTCTCCTCTTCCGACCCAAGGTCTTCGGCGGGCGTGGCCTCCTGCCCGAGCGTGAACGCCGCGCAGGAAAAAGTCGCGAACAGCATCAGCAGCAGGGCCGCATCGGTCGCCGCCGGGGTGCCGGATGCAACGCCCAGCAGCAACAGGGAGGCGCCGCCGCCGGTCCCCAGCAACTGGACGACCATCATGCGCTCGACGGCGGTCCGCGAACGCAGCACGCTGTAAAGGCCGAGCGCTGTCGCTCCCAGAATGAACAGCGCCGCGCCGGTGAGGAAATCAGCCATGGTCGCCGCCATGGAGCAAAACACGCCGGAAAGCGGCCTCGTCGGCCGCGAGCTGCTGGTGAACCGGCTCGCGCAGATCAAGGCAATGGATGAGAAGCGCGCCGTCGCCATCCGTTGCGATCGGCAATTTACCAGGCTGAAGACTCATCACGGTCCTGGCCGCACCGCGGACCATGCCGGCAGGAAGTGATGTCCGATAGGTCACGAAGCCCGGCGCCAGGGCCGGCGGCGTCGTCACCGCACGCCAGGCCACGTCGATGCCGGCCAGCGCTGATTGCGGCAGGAAGCGCATGAGGAAGCTCACGATGCCGCGCGGGGAGAGGCGCCCAGCCGCCGGCCACAGTGCCGTGCTGGTCCAGGTTGCGGCGGCCGCTGCGACGAGGCCGACGGGCAGGTCTTTCAGTCCCGGCCCGATCAGGATCATCCAAAGAGCGAGAAAGCCGATGCCCCGTCCGAAAAGCCTGAGCGGGGAGAGGCGCGCGCCGGCGCGCGTGACCCGCGTCATGCGCCGACGCTTCCGGCGACATGCGATTGGCCGGCCGCTTTCGCGGCCTGTCGCAGGCTCACGACAGCCAAGCGGTTACCCATCAACGGCGAAAGGCAAGTTCTGATTTTGAAATGCATAGCTGTAGAGGCATGGGAAGTCGAAAAAATCATCTTACTTTCGACAGATTCGCCCGTTTTTGCTTTCGCGAGTGCGCGATGGGCATATGGATAATATCTATGCGGATGCGCTATACTGCAAGGAAAGGATCGGCTTGGGATAAATTGCATATCAATGCTTGATTCCATTGCAGGCCGATTGGTGGCAAATTCTCGATAACTAGCTGAGGTAAAAGTAGCATTCGCCCTGTTCACGGTCATCGGCTTCCTGTCCCACGGCTGTGCCGGGCGTCCCATTCTCGGCCTTCCCCACGGCGGAATGATCGAAAGCCTGTGCAAAGCTCGCAGATGACAGTATGCCCAATTTTGAGAACGACGGGCGGACGTCGTCGAAGGGGATGAGTGCAATCGCAATGGCCGTTGACCAATGACTCCGATCATCGATCCGCGTGGCGGTGATGCCGAAGACGATGCGTGCAGTTCCAAGAAGCGGTCGTTGCTCGCGATTGCAGGAAGTCTGCTCGGAGAAATCAACCTCCCTAAGCTGGCACTAGCGTGGATTATTCTGGCCCTGATACCCGGCGTCCTGCTCGGCCTCGTGCCGCTTATCGCAACCGCTTGGTTCTCTTCGGTGTCGGGCCGTGTCTATGCGGTCGCCGGCATTGGCTCACTGTTGCTTCTGGCTCTGGTCGCAGTCATCGGCTGGTATGGGTTCCATCCCCTCTTTCGCGCTGCCGAGCGAAGCTTCTGGTCCTTGAATTCGCTGGTGGTGCAACCGGGTTATGCTTTGTGCCGCGAGGGGTTGCGCCATCTGGCGGAGCGTTTCCTTTCGCCCGACGCCGAGGAAGCCAATCGCGCGTATCTGAGGGCGGCAACCGCGATCGGGGCGGGCGTGCTCGCCTGCGGCATTGCCACTGCCGTCGCGCTCACCGCATGGCCGCAGACCCGTTGGTACGGCGGCGTCGCGGACCTCGCTGACCCATTGCGGTTGATCGTTCCCGCGCTGGCGAACACCGTTTCCGTGATGGCGGCCTATCTGGCGGTCTCGTCCCTGGCCTGGGGCCTCGCCGATGGCCTGATGGACCAGCCGCGCGATCTGGTGAATTTCGACGAAGTGCCGGCCAATGCCCGCAGGTGGCGTGTGGCTCATCTCTCGGACATTCATGTCGTGGGGGAGCGCTATGGCTTCCGGATCGAAAGCGGCCGTGCCGGCCCGCGCGGGAATGAGCGGCTTCACCAGGTTTTGGCGCGGCTCGACGCCATCCATGCGCGCGACCCACTGGATGTCCTCCTGATCACGGGGGACATGACCGACGCGGGGCGCTCAGCCGAGTGGGCGGAGTTCTTCGACGCCATGGCGCGTTATCCGGCGCTGGCGGCGCGCAGTTTTATACTGCCGGGAAATCACGACGTGAACATCGTCGACCGCGCCAACCCGGCCCGGCTCGAACTTCCCGGCAGCCCCGGCAAGACGTTGCGGCAGATGCGGGCGTTGTCGGCCATCGCCGAGATGCAGGGCGACCGCGTGCATGTGGTCGACCCGGCGGGATCGGGCCTGGGGACCAGTCTGGCCGATGCGCTGGAGCCGCACAGGTCACGGATCGCGGCTTTTGCGGATACCGGCGGTTTCCGCTTGTCGATGGGGCTCGCCGACGTCTGGGCGCGGGCCTTCCCGATGGTCTTGCCGCCAGCGGAGGCGGACGGTCTTGGGGTCGTGCTTCTGAACTCCAACGCGGAGACGCATTTCTCCTTCACCAACGCGCTCGGGCTGGTAGGCGAAGAGGATATGCGGGCCATGCTGTCGGTGCTCGCGCGATTTCCGAAGGCGCGCTGGATTATCGCGCTGCATCACCACCCGGTCGAATATCCGATGCCGGCCAAGGCGTTCTCCGAGCGTGTCGGCACCGCGCTGATCAATGGCAGCCTCTTCGTGCGGCAGCTTAGGCCGCATGGCCATCGGATCGTCGCGATGCATGGCCACCGTCATATCGATTGGATCGGGCGCTGCGGTCCGCTGAAGATCATCTCCGCGCCGTCGCCGGTGATGGAAGCGACGGACAGCGAGCCAACCCATTTCTACATCCACACGCTCGCTGCGGCTCCGGATGGCAGCGTTGCCCTCCTGGAGCCGGAGCGGATCAATATGGCCTGCGAAGCGAACGCGGCCCGCAGCCTGGACTTGGTGGCTTCATGACCCGGCGATAGGGCTTTCGACGGGCGGCCGTTCCTGCTTTTCGGCGGAGCCGAACAGTTCGGCGATCCACAAGCTTGAGGGGTGCTGCGCGCAGAAGGTCAACAGGGTGATCGTGATCGGCACCCCGATGAAGGCGCCGAAGATGCCCCACAGATAGCTCCAGAAAAACACGGAGAACAAGACGATTGCGGGTGAGACCGAAAGCGCATTTCCCGCGACCCGTGGTTCGATATAGCTGCCGACGACGAACTGGATCAGATTGAGGCAGGCGAAGACCGCAAAGACCGCCTCCCACGATTGGAAATGGGCCATGGCGAAGAGCGTCGGGAAGACGGTGGCGACAAGCGGGCCGAGGAAGGGGATGTAGTTCAGCGAGAAGGCGATGAACCCCCATTCCTCCGCGAGCTGCAGGCCGACAAGTTTGGCAAAGGCGAAGACCAGCAGCCCGGTGATGACACTCATCCATGTTCTGACCAGCATATAGCGGCCAATCTTGCGCGCCGTTTCCGTGCTGCCGAGAAGGAGAACCCGGCCGATCTCCCGGTTGCGCATGCCGCGCAGCTTCCGCCCGAAGTCGTCGACCTCCAGCAGGCCCAGAATCACATAGACGAGCACGACCAGCCAGAAGCTCATCGTGCTGTTGAGCCGGCCGGTGATCGTCTGCGCCGTGCGCAGTATCCAGCTGACATTGAAGTTCTCGGACCACACGCCGGCCACGGCCACCCCGTGTCCTTCCAGCCAGATCGTGACCTGGTCATAGAAGGCTTGAAAGCGGGCGGCGTCACTGACGATCCAGCGGCCGACGCGGCCGAAGGCCCAGACAATCAATGAGCCGAAGGCGAAAAACGCGACGACCATGACAATGACGCTGATGGCCAGCGCCAGCATCTTCGGCAGAAAGATCTGCAAGCGCTTCTGCAACGGCCAGACAAGCGCGATGATGAAGAGCGCGAACGCGACGGGGGCGAAGACCGAGCTGGCAATGGACAGCGCCGCGACGGCCAGAATTACCGCGATCAGGACCTGCGCGCTCTGGTAGATTTTGCCGGTGGTCATCTGCATTCCTGTTGGGACTTGGTTGGTCAGGCGGCGGTGCCCTGATGATGCTACTATCAGACCCCTTCGGTCAGTTCATCGAGGTTCAATGTCGATGTCTTGCCGATGGCATCCCGATGTGCGTGGTAAAAGGTTTCAGTGGCGCGACGTCCCTCGTCGTGCAGCATGGTCAGAAACTCCCATTCAGCGTTGAGCTTTGAGGAATATCCCAGATCGGCCATGGCATCGCTGGTGATGCGGTGCAGGCGCATGCCGGCCCAGCGCGCCCCTTCGCCGCTTTCCGGATTGGCTTTCTGGCGCAACAGCGCCATCATCCGCAATTCCTTGAGAAGGACCGCATTGAATGAGACCTCATTGAGGCGGTTCAGGATGTCGCGCGCCGTGCGCGGCGTGCCCGGACGCTCGACCGGATTGATCTGAACCAGGATGGTATCCAGCGCCTCGCTCTCCTTGATCAAGGGCGTCATGGTTGGATTGCCGGAATACCCACCGTCCCAGTAGCTCTCACCATCGATATCCACCGCCTGAAACAGTGTGGGCAGGCAGGCGGAGGCCAGCAGCACCTGTGGCGTGATCTCGGGGTTGCGGAATACGCGTCCACGGCCGGTGCGCACATTGGTCGCCGTGATGAACAGCTTGATCGGGCATCGTGCGAGACTGTCGAAATCGATGACCTCGGCCAGGATGTCGGTCAGCGGATTGGTGCCGGCGGGGTTGAGACTGTAAGGGGAAACAACGCGCGACATCATGTCCATCGCGACGAAAAGCGGCGAGTTGTCGAGCGTCCAGCGACCGAGCAGGACGTCAAGCGGGCTCCGCTGAAAGGGGCTGAAGCGAGCTGCCTCGGACACCTTGCGCCAGAACAGATCGAGCGCCTCCCGCGCGCCCTGACGGCCGCCGGCGACATAGCCTGATGCCAGAACCGCCGCGTTCATGGCGCCCGCCGATGTTCCGGAGATGGCATTGATGTCGAGCCACTCCTCCTCCAGAATCCTGCCAAGGACACCCCAGGTAAATGCACCATGGGCCCCGCCGCCCTGAAGTGCGAGATCAATGGCCAGCGGCGTACGCGCGCCGCTGTCGTGCTGGGCCGTGCGGGCCGGTGAAGGAGCTTTGGACACGTCGTTCTCATCCGGCTGCCGGGCGGGGGTGGCGATGGTTCGCCGCACTGCCAGCGTCCGCAGCCCGGTGCGGGGCCGGCATCGTCTGGGCCTATAGGGGAGGAACCACGCGCTTCCCTGGTTGTGGACCCGTCGCCGCCGTGCGGCCGGCTGCGGGCGTCGTCGTGAGTTGACGCACGCGCTGGCCGGGATGGAGAGCCTGAATCCCGCCCGAGACGATGATCTCGCCGGGCTCCAGCCCCTGCGAGACGATGATCTGCCCGGGATCGAAGCGCAGAACATCGATGTTGCGCATCGAGACCGTCGACGTGGCGGGGTCAACGATCCAGACCGCTGGCGACTGGCCCTGCTGGGTCAAGGCACTGGCGGGGATCGCGATGATGGCGGCGGTGGAGGTTTCCAGCCTCCCGACAACCGTCGCGCCGAGCTGCATGGCTTCCGGAGGGTTGTCCAGGCCGACCTTGACCGTGAAGGTGCGTGTCACGGGGTCCGCCTGCGGTGAGACCTCGCGCACGCGTCCGGTGGCCGTGACCGTCGGCACGTCGGCCAACGAAACAAAGACCGTGTTGTCCCCGGCCTGTGTTTCCAGCAGACGCGCAGGGACGTTGAAGACCGCGTCGCGGCCGTCCTCCCGCGCCACCTGGAGAACGACCTGTCCGGGCTGCACGACCTCGCCGGGCTCGATCGTCCTTGCGGTGACGATACCCTCGATGCCGGACCGCAGTTCGGTGAAGCCAAGCCTGTCCTGCGCGAGGTCGAGCTGCGCCTCGGCGTTTTCGAACTGAGCCTGGGCGGCCTCCTGCGCCTTCAGCGCCTGGTCAAAGCGCGGTCGCGTCGTGAAGCCCTGCGCCATCAGCCGATCCTGGCGCTCGAAGGTGTTGCGTGTGGTGCTGACCTCGCCTCGGGCGGCTTGCAGGGCCGCTTTCGCGGCCGCGAGCTGATTGCGCTCGAGCGTGGGGTCGAGGCGCGCCACGACCTGCCCGGCGGAGACGCGATCTCCGACATTGACCAGCCGCTCGGCAACCCGTCCCCCGATCCTGAACGCCAGCCCGACATTCTTCTCGGCCTGGATTTCGCCGCTGAGCGTGATGTCGCTGGAGAGTTTGCCCGCCTCCACCTGGACCACGCTGACGGGACGTCCCTCGGCGGGTGCGGCGGCTTCCTGCTGGCACGCGCCAAGTGTCAGCAGCATGAGCGCCGCAGCCATTCCGACGGAAAGTCCGCGGGGGGGAAGGCCACTGACCTGTTGGTTGGATGTCGGGATCATGGCGCGGATACTCCAACGGTGGCCGTTTTTCCCGCGTTTATGCTGCCTTCAGAGGACGCGCCCCTGCTGAATACGGCGACATAGAGCACAGGCAGCAGGATCAGCGTGAGCACGGTTGCAACCAGCAGTCCACCCATGATGGCGAAGGCCATCGGGCCCCAGAACACCGTCGGGGCGATCGGGATCATGCCGAGAACGGTCGAGATCGCTGTGAGCATGATCGGCCGGAAGCGGGTGCTGCTGGCATCCAGCGCCGCTTCGACGATCGTCTTGCCGCTTTCGCGCTCCGCCTCGATCTGGCCGACCAGGATCACCGCGTTCTTGGTAATGATGCCGATCAGGGCGAGGATACCCAGAAGCGCGACGAAGCCTAACGGTTTGCCTGACAGGAGAAGCGCGCCAACCACACCGATGAGACCGAGCGGCGCGATGCTGAGCACGATGGCGAGCAGCCGGAAGCTCCGGAGCTGGGCCATCAGGACCGTGAACATGATCAAAAGCATGACGGGCACGACCGCGATGACGGACGCTTGTGACGTGGCGCTCTCCTCGACGGTTCCTCCGACGGCGATCGAGTAGCCAGGTGGCAGCGTCTTGTTCAATGCCTCGATGGAGGGCTGCAGGGCGGATACGACGGTCTCGGGCAGAACGCCCTGCTTGACGTCGGCTGCGACGGTCAGATTAGGAATGCGATCGCGTCGCCAGATCAGCGGCGCGTCCAATCCGTAATCGAAGGTGACGAACTGCGACAGCGGTGCGGAGCGCCCTCCCGGGAGGGCGACCTGCATCGTCCGCAATGTCTCCAGGGAAACGCGGTCGGCGTCCTGAGCGCGCACCACCACGTCGACGAGATAGATGTCGTCACGCACCTGCGTCACGACCGTTCCCGACACCACGGCATTCAGCGCGGAGGCGAGCGCCTGGGAGCTCAGGCCGAGACGGCGCGCTTCGTCCTGATCGACCCGCAGCCGCAGTTCCCGCGAAGGCTCGATCCAGTCGAAATTGATCTGCTCCGCCTGGGGATTGGCGGCAACGGCCTGCGCCACCTTCATGGCGATCGAGCGGACTTCCGTAATATCCGGCCCGCTGACGCGGTATTGAACCGGCCAACCGACCGGCGGGCCGAGTTCGAGGGGGTAGACGCGGGCGACGACATTCGGAAAGTCATTCGCCAGCATGTCCTCCAGCTTGACCTGCAGCCGTTCCCGGGCCGGTACGTCCTTGGCGACGATGACGGCCTGGCTGAAGAAGTCATTGGGGAGTTGCGCGTTCAAAGGCAGATAGAAGCGGATCGCGCCGCGCCCGATATAGGTGCTCCAGCGCTCGACGTCGGGATTGTCCTTCAAGGCCGCATCGAAACGGGAGACGAGTTCCTCGCTGGCGTGGATCGACGCGTTCTGCGGGAGTGTCAGGTCGACGAGCAGCTCGGGCCGATCCGAGGCTGGGAAGAACTGCCGCGGGACCAGGGGCAGCGCCAGTACGGACAGGGCAAACAGCGCCAGCGTCACCGCGATCGTGACCCAGCGCAGCCTGATGGCGCCGGTCAACAATTGCCGGAAGGTCCGCTCCACGCGTCCAGGCTCAGCTTTCGTCCTCTTGGTGTCGGGGGCCTTCAGCATGGCGACACCCAGCACCGGCGCGAAGATGATCGCGACGAACCAGGAAACCACGAGGGCGATACTGACGACGGCGAAGAGGGTGAATGTGTATTCGCCGGCGGAGCTTGCCGCAAAGCCGATGGGCACGAAGCCCGCGATCGTGACCAAAGTCCCGGCCAGCATCGCCATGGCGTATTTCTTGAACGCGTAGGTCGCGGCCTTGGACTTTTCCTCGCCGGCCGCGAGGCGTGTCACCATCGCGTCCGTCGTCGTCATGGCATCGTCGACGAGTAGCGCCAGCGCGATGATGAGCGCCCCCAGCGAGATGCGTTGCATGTCGATGCCGCTGACGAGCATCACGGCGAAGACCACCGCGAGCGTCAGGGGAATGGACAGAGCGACGACAAGACCCGGACGCACGCCGAGACTGATGAAGCTCACGGCCATGATGATGGCGATCGATTGCCAGAGCGAGGTCATGAAATCAGCGATCGCATGATCAACGGTCACGGCCTGGTCGGCCACCAGCCGCGGCTCGATGCCGAGCGGCAGATTGCCTGTTATCTCAGTCATCGCGTTCTTGATGTTTTTGCCGAGGGCCAGAATGTCGCCGCCGTCGCGCATTGCGATGCCGAGGCCGATCGCTTCCTGGCCATTGACGCGGAACATCGGCTGCGGCGGGTCGGCGTGACCGCGTCGTACGGTGGCGATGTCCGCGAGGCGTACCATGCGGTCCCCAACGGGGAAATTGACATTCAGCAAGTCGGCTTCCGACTGGAATGCTCCCGAGACGCGCAGTGAGAGTTTTTCGTCCTCGGTCTGGATGACGCCGGCGGGACGGACCACGTTTTGGCTTTGCAGGGCAGCGAGCAAGGCATTGCGGTCTATGCCGAGATTCGCCAGTTCCCTGACCGAAAACTCGACGAAAATGCGTTCGTCCTGGGCGCCGATGATCTCGATCTTGGAGACATCCGGCACGAGCAGGAGGCGTGAACGCGCCGCCTCGACATAATCTCGCAGTTCGCGGCGGGAGAAGCCGTCAGCGGTGAAGCCATAGATGATGCCAAAGGTGTCCCCGAAACGGTCGTTGAAGAAGGGCCCGACCGTGCCAGACGGCAGCGTGTGGCGCATATCCGCGACGAGGTTCCGGACACGATACCAGGTGTCCTGCACATCACGCGCGGGGACCGACTGCTTCAGCTGGACGAAGATCGTCGTGACGCCCGGCGTCGTGAAGCTTCGCACGGTATCGAGACCGGGCGTCTCCTCGAGCTGACGCTCGAGGCGTTCGGTGACCTGGGTCAGCGTGTCTTCGATCGTCGCTCCCGGCCAGGCCGCGGAAACCACCATCGACTTGATGACGAAGGACGGGTCCTCGTTACGGCCAAGGCGTTGGAACGCAAACAAGCCCGCGGCCACGGCGATGATCATGAGATAGATGACGACGGAACGGCTCTTGAGCGCCCATTCGGAAAGATTGAAGGTCATCGTGTTTCCGTTCCCGTCAGCCGCACCTGCTGGCCATCACGCAGCAGGCTTACGCCGGCCGTGACGACGATGTCGCCCAATGAGAGCCCGTTCCCGATCAGGGCTGTCGCTGGATCAGAGCTGACGACGTCGAGTTTGCGCATCGAGACGGTGAGTTTCTGAGGATCGACGATCCAGACGCCGAATTCCTGTCCCTGCTGCTTCAGGGCGGCCGCCGGGATGGCGATGACCGATGCGTCGCTGCCGGCTATCGTGCCTGAAACCGTCGAGCCGAGCCGAAAGGCTGTCGGCGGGTCAGAGAGACCCACCCTGATCCTGAAGGTTCTCGTCACCGGGTCTGCCTGTGGCGCGATCTCGCGTACGCGGCCGGAGGCGGTGATGCTGGGATCGCTGGCAAGGCCCACGCGGACGGGTGCGTTGGGGGTGAGGGAGCGCACGACGTCGGCTGGCACCTCGAAGACCGCGTCGCGCCCGTCGCGCCTGGCAAGCTGCACGATCATCCGGCCAGGCGTGACAACCTCACCCGGTTCGGCGCCGACCTGCGTGACAATACCCGGCGCATCGGCCTTCAGAGTCGTGAAGCCGACAATATCTTCCGCGGAGGTGACGCGCGCCTGGGCGGCATCGACCTGCGCGCGCGCCGCTGTCCGGCCCTGTTCAGCGAGCTCGAAGTCGGCGCGGGTCGTCACATTGCGTTCAAGGAGATGGCTCTGACGTTGAAACTGGTTCTCCGCCTTGCGCAGGAGGCCTTGGGCGGCCGTCAAGGCAGCACGCGCCGAGCGCAGATCGTTCAGCTCATTCTCTGGATCGAGGCGAGCAACGACCTCGCCTTCGCGCACCGTCGCGCCGACACCGACGGTCCGTTCCGCCATTCGCCCGCCGACACGGAATGACAAGTCTGCTCTGTCCTGAGCCTCCACATGCCCGGTGAAACTCGTATTCGCAAACTCGGGCTGCTTCTCGACGGTGATGGTGCGCACGATCCGGACGGGTGAAGGTGCTTTGGCCTCCTCGCGCTGGCAGGCGGCCAACCCAGGGAAGATGACCACAAGGGCTGCGGCTAAAAGGCGGTGGTCTTTACTGCGCGCTGTCATGCCGAGGGCTTATCCGTTGTGTTGCCGGTAACGTTTTGAATCACCGTTCCCGTCCATCCGCTTGTCGGGAGCCGTTGTCCCGGCGAACCGTTCGGATACATCACATCACTTCCCCTGACAGCTGTCGGGCATGGCCCCAGAAAACCTCAGGCGCTGGGCAAGCGCCATCGTGCCGCTTTTTTTGAAAGCAGCGAGGAACGCTAGCAATAGTCGGGAACGGTGGGATGAGCTCAGAATCCCAAATCTTCGCTACTCATCCCAATCTTTGACAGACCGGGATTACCCGGCGATGACTGGTGGCGATGGGACCTTGGGCCGGAGGCTGAACCCAACCGGGACGGGCAGCAGGAAGCCGATGGCGGACGCGGCCCCATCAGACAGTAGATTCGTTCGCCCCATGCGCCGTAGAGACATCCGGCAAGGGCGGTCAGAACAGCCATGAGCCCGCCCAACTCGCCGCCAGCCAAGCTTGTGCCATCGCTGCTCAAGGCTTGTGCATGCAACCGAAGTGGGAAGAAAGGCAGATTGACGCCAAGCTCGAAGAACAAGGCAGCGTAGAGGAGGGAGAGACGCCCCGTCACGCCGATTGTCGAAGATCCCACCAAAAAATCCCTCGCCCCTGAGACAGTTGGCTAGGCTGCAGGCATGGGGAGAGAGGGGGCTGTCGTGTCCTCGGTCCTCGCGCCCGGGGAGGACATTGTATCGTCCGGACTTACAGTGTCCGCACGCGCATCGTTCAGCGAAAGGCCAAACGGCTTCAGAGCGTGCTCTGCCAGGCTGCGCTCACGCACTTCACTGGGGCTGTAGCCGAACTCACGTCGGAAGGCCCGGCTGAACGTGGAGTGGTCGATGAAGCCGACCTCGTTGCCGACCGTGTGGATCGGCAGTGAATCTCGCGATGAAGTGAGGTGGCGGTGTGCCTCCTGCAGCCGCTCGCGGTTGATGAAATGGGCGACACCGCCGGCATGTTCGAAAAGCCGATAGAGCTTCGAACGGGACATTGCCATCAGCCGGGCGAGTTGCTCAGGGTCGAAGTCCGGGGACGCCATGTTCTGGCGGATAATCAGGCGGATGCGGTCGATGAGTAGGGCGCTGAGCGACACCTCCGCTGCCTTGGTGTGCTCCGCGCGGGGAGCTATGCAGGCCGCCACCAGTGAACGCGTTGCTTCAGCCAGCCCACGCGCCTGTTCCGGAGGAATACGTGGCAGATGCCGGGCCAGGTTTTCCATATGACCAGCGAGCAGGGCACCCAGTGCCGGATTGATCTCCAGGTCATGCCCGCGATCGAGAGCCTCACGTTCGTCCCGGCAGAAGTCCCTCGGCAGAAACAGCGTCAAGACTTCCGCATCTTCGGCTCTCCCCTCGAACGGCTTGGCGAGCGAGCGGAAACTCAGCGAGCCGGGCTGCAGGATTTCCGGGGAACAGGTGCTGCCTGTGCCTTGATACGCCAGCACCACACACCAGTGATCCAGGAAGGATTTGGGCCTGTGTCGCCAATGGCGCGGGGGGGCGTTCGTGTAGAGCGTTCTTGTCAGGACGATGTCGCCGAAGACCCAGGATGAGCAATCAGCTTCGAATGACTCTGACTGCCCCGCTGTCGGCAAGAGCTCGATTGTATCTGCCAGCATCGATCGCCATGCATCGAACTGATCCTGTCGCGGTAATTCCCTGGTGGAGAAATGCTCAACGAAAACGGCGCCGGTCGAACTGCGCAAACTGGGGCGAGACGGGGTCGGCATGGCAGCCTCCTTCCAGCTATCTTGTGTCAACCTAAAGCATCGGAAATCGCCCTTGGAGCCGAACTCATTGACAGCAAAAATGTGCCGCCGCACCATACTGTTGGCAAGTGTCAAAGTGGAGACAAATTGTAACGCCACCTCCGGTTAGGGAAAGCCCCCGATACTTTCGGGATGAGACAATTTGGCCAGGAATCGCTCTGAAATCTTGCAGTGAACGGTACGGCCCGCAGCCGCCCGCAATTGCCGCTGGATATCCCGCGAACTGTTCCGTCAACGCCGCGCATGGGAGGTTTGGCATCCTAGTATCCTGGAATAGATCAAAGAGCCCGTGTCTGGCCGCCACATTATCACTGCCGATGCGAAGCTAGCGTGATGTGGCGGTATCGAACATGCGGATCGGGGCGGTGATGAGGAGACTTGCGGCGGAGCCCAGCGTATCTGCGGCCATCAGCGGGGACGACAGGTCGGAATCGGTGATGACCTGCCCCTGTAACAGCCTGTCGCCGATGAGGCGGACGGCCTCGGGGCTCGCAGCATAAAGATCGTGATTGATGCGATCGCCCGCATTGAGGGCGCTGAGGTCGAGGACGGTGATGCCCGATAGACCGGCCAGCTGCTGTTGGTACTCGTCACGCGTGAGATCAATGCCGCCCAGGCGCGTGGCGCCCCTCGATATGAAACGCGAGAGCTGCAATGCCCTGTCATGCTGTGCGACAAACAGGGTCACACGTGGGCGCCTCGGCCCCATGTCCTCGATCTGGCGCCGGAAGACGCCTATGTCGAGATCTGGCGAGGCGAGTATGAGATTGTCGATCTTTTTTGGGACGCCTCCCTTTTCCAGAGCGAGTTGACGTATCGCCTCGACGGCGGGCCAGCTGCCCATGGAATGGGCGAGAATGGTGATTTCGCCCACAGAGGGACTGCTCGCCGCGACCCTCAGGAGATAGGCGAGATCTGAGCGCGAGTAGGATGCGTTATCGAAATCGCGGCTATAGTCGAGAAGGCGTCCGCGTGAAGGCCAAGAAAAAAGAACCGGTGCCGCATTGGCGTCCGCATCGTGAGCCAACTGGGCAAACCGGAAGACCGCTCGGTCAAACGGCGTATTGAAGCCATGCACGAATACGAAGACACGACGCTTCCGGCCGCTCGTGGACTTGAACCAATCCGCAAGATGAGCCTTGGCGATCGGCGTTGCGGAGGTCACCGTGAAATCCGTTTCGGGATTGCCGGGTACGGCGCGTGGAAACTGGATCGTTCCCACCTCGCGATCGTGAGGAATAGAGACGACGATATTCGCGAAGGACACGGTTTCCCCGCGATCACCGCTGAAGAGAACTCCGGGATCGCTCGATGGCGCCCTGGTCGTCGCGGCAAGCATATCGACCCGGTCCGCGCCCGGAGCCGGCGCAACAGGCTGCAGCATGCCGCGGGGCAGGGAGGCGCAGGCACCGAGGCCAAGCGCCAGGGCACATAGGGGCAACCCATTGCGCCACCAGGAGAAGCCAGCCGGCATTATTCATAGGCTCCGGAACATGAACATCGCGTTGGAAGGCGGGTGGATCGACAGGGGCGAGGACCAGTACTGTGCCGGGCATGATTGTCGCATCGGTACTCCCGGAGCACGGACATCGGATCGCAGAATTGCCGAGGCCAAGGCAACATAGAGAACACATGTGACGGCAGCAAGCGCGAGGGCCGGATCCAGCGGCACCATCCCGGCAAACTTTGGGACAAGGGGCCCAAGGATTGGGATTCTGTGCAGATGTTCAATCGGCGAGGCGGACTAAGTTCCCTGAAGAATGGCAATCCGAGCGGTTTCGGATTGTCGAGCCGGCTGCGGTCCGCCCGGAGGCGAGGGGGTCAGCGCGGGAGAGGTTGAGATGACGGTCGAAACTGCGGCGCCAAGAACCACGACGCACCCGTCGGTCACCTTCGCGCGTAATAATCCGGATGCGCCCGTGCGCGGCCAGGGTCTATCGGGCCGTCCACGGCCGTGGACGCGGTTGGCACCGTCCTGCCACCGCTTACCGAAGCTAATGGCCATGGGCACGAGCGCCTATGCTTTCGGCGATGACTGGAAACCTGGCTTCCCGTTGCTGATCTGGTTCTTTGTCGTCGCTGTCTTTATCGTGCCACTTATCTGGCGCTTCTAAGGGTGGAGCAGGCTCTGCGGGACGCCGCGCAGGCTGAACCTGTGATGCTTCACCATAAGCCAGCGGACATCCGCGGGGAGGGGGAGCCGGGCGGGGAAGGCAAGCAAAAGGTGCCCGTTGCTTGCCTTCCCAATGCAGAAGAGAACGCGGACACTATCTTCGGTTGTTCACTGTGAGGAGGAAGAATTGGTCTGCAAGTTCGGGGCGATGGTTATCGCCGGTTGTTTCATCTCTGCCGTCTACTCGGGCGGTGCTCTTGCCGGTCCCTTGCCGCCGGCAGAGTTGATCGTGCCGCAGACGGGCGTGGAACTGGCCCAATGGGGGCGCCCCCCGCCCCCAAGGCATGTCAGGCCGGCGCCCAGACGGTGCTGGTGGGAGAATCGCAGGATGAGGGATCATAGGGGGCGCTGGGTCGTGCGTCGCGTACAGGTCTGTACCCGCTGAGCAAGCTGCTCTCACTCTGCCTCGCGTGCGTCGAAGCTGCTCATGGAACAGCCGCTGCGCGCGGGCAGGTGCAAAATATCTGTTGTCGGCAAGTCGCTCTGACGTGCCTCAAGCGTTCCCGCCTTCTCAAAAGGTGCGGGAAACGCCTCATCTTTCATCTCGCGCAGCTGCTGCCGGACGATCGCGATTTTCCACAATCCGCCCTAGGTTCAATCGACACTCAAGAAGGGCCCAAGAGATACCATTGTCATCACCGGGCTTGCCCTGAAATCGGGTTTACCCGAATACGGCTATTGGCCCGGAACTCGGCAACAGCCGGGTTCCGGTGATCCCGACCGGAAAGGCGCCTCGATACATCGAGATGGCCGGGACAAGCCCGGCCATGACAGCTGAGAAAGCTGAATGTCGATTGGTCTTAGGCGAGAGTCTTCCGGATCAGCACCAGCCTTGGGTCGTCTGGATGGCTTTTCGCAACGAAGCCCTGCTCCCGCTCGACTTCGATGGCCTCGTGGTTCTCGCGGCTCTCGATTGCTTCCAGTATTTTGACGCCCTTTGCCTGCGCGTGGTTCGCGGCGTAGCGGAGCAACTCCCAGGCCACGCCTTTGTGCTTGTCGTCCGCGCGAACGGAAATCGCGATTTCGGCCCGTTCGAAATGCGCGTCGCAGGCGACCATCGCGGTCGCGACGATCGATTTGCCGTCTTGGGCAAAGGCAAGAAAATGCTCAGTCTGATGGTGGTCCACGTGGGTCATGGCGCTCAGGCGTTCGTGACCCACCTCCTTCATGCTTGCCAGAAACCGGAAGCGCAGGTCTTCTGGCGCTACTCGGGAAAAGAATTCCGCCAGATCCTTCTCATCGCCGGCCCGCACGGGGCGCACGTGAAGCACGAGACCGGTACGGGTGACTAGATCGTGGCTACCATTCTCACTCGTCATAGCATTGCTCCAGGTAAGTATCGTTGGAATGACAATGTCTGCGGACTGCTGACGTGCGATTGCCCGAAAGTATCCCCAATTCTCTTCACAGAACGGTATTCAGCAGCGTACATCAATTCCACCGATAACGCGAACACGTGACTGATGTCAGGAAAAGACTATATATATTGAAGTAAGTTGTCATTGATGCTCGTCAAAATTGACGCTATCTGCAAGAATTTACCGCGTAACACGCAAGCATCGCGCCCTGGCCGACAACGCCGTGGCGCCGCGAAAGGCTCGCGGAAAAGGCCTGAGCCCAGGCGGCTAAGAAGGCAGGCGGACCGCAGAACTTCAACGAACTCAGTTGCATCACCAGATGTGACATCCGGTCCGTGGCGACTGTGTTGATTGACGTTCGGGTGAGGGCGTGCAGCGTGTGGTATTTCACGCCAGTTGAAGATCCCCCGTTTGCAGTGGGTCCTGCAGTCGTATTGCCTCAGCCTGGCTATCGTTGCGGGCCCATCAGAGCGAACGCATGTTCGGCGCAGAAGACATGACTATGCAGATTGGCGATCCACTGCCGACCAGCCGCCGTAACATTCAGGTAGGAAATGGCTTCCTTCAGGTGCGGCGAGACGCTGGACCAGTAGAAGTCTGGATATTGCTCAACCATATCTGCCGGCGTCGCATAGCCAAGCTGGGTGTCGAGGCCGCATTCCTGAAATTCATGGAACAGGGCGTTGGCCTTCTTCAGATAGAGAGGGTCGCCGAGCTGACCGATCAGATCGGCGGCCTGCACAAGACGCCCCTCGCGTGCGTTGTGCCCTTCGGGGTCGATCGGCCGGCTTGGAAAGCGTGTGTATTCGATCGCATGGGCCACGCGTTCGGCATCAAGGTTGTACCACTGCCCGATGCGCTCCAGCGCATAGAGCTTGGACCGGTCCACATGGTAGGGAGCCAGCGCCGCATCCGATGCCCCGCGCGGAAGTGTGACCGCCTCGCCCTCCGCGTTGACGACGAAGCGATCATGACCGTCGTTTTTCAGAATGCCGCGGACATATCCGATGTCGTGAAGGAGGCAAGCCACGATGATATGCGCATAGTCCTGCGCATCGACGCGCTCGCTCAGCATGCGACCGTGAAGAATGTCCCGTCCCACTAATGTCACGAGAAACGTGTGCTCGACATTGTGATAGAGGGCATCGCTGCGGCCAATGCACTCCAAGGCGATCTGCGCCGCGCAGCCGAGCCGCTCGGCTTCGTCATTGGCTGACGAGCCGTACAGGCGCCGGAAATCTTCGGCAATCTGCCTGCCGAGTTCCAAAGCCATCATTGCCGGCATCGTCATCATGGAAAGGCCCTCATGCCATTGTCAGGCCGCATGATTATAGCCTCCTTCCTGTGACAGGTCTTCTGCGCGGTGCGGAATGGGCACTCATGTTTCCGAAAATCTTGTACGGCGGTGCCACAGACCGCATTGGATCACGCCATGGGCACGGTCGGCATTGGCGTTCCAAGCAAGCATCGAGCTGCCCTGGGAATGCGCCGAGCAAATTGGTGTTTGCAATTTATAGAAAATTATCGATGCGCATTATCCAGTAAAATTCTTGATTGCAAGACATTAATTACTTATAATTGCAATTATTTTCTGTGATTTGAAAATGAATTATTCGTTGTAGACCTCTACCAATTGCATCATTCCGAGTTCTTCGTGATTCATCATGTGGCAGTGGAGTACGTATCGTCCCGTGAAATCGAGGAAGCGAGATCGGAAGGTGATGCTTCCGTTACGCGGCAACACGACCGTATCGAGCCAGACGGGCGGAAAATATTCACCGTTCACCTTGACCAGCTCGAACGGGTTGGCATGGATGTGGAAGATGTGGTCATGAAAATGCGCATTGATGACAGTCCATTCTTCCACCGCGCCGAGTTTCACGCGGTGGTCGACACGGTTCATGTCGAAACTGCGGCCATCGATGAGGAATTTGAACTCGCGCCAGTGCGCGGCTGCTTCGTTCTCCGGTACGATAGCCGAGAACACGAGTTCGCGCCGGTTCGTGATCTCATCGTCCCGGATGGACGCCAGCGGCTGTGCGACCAGCCGCTTCGGCAGGTTCATAGCCAACGGCGCGCCTTCCACCTTCATGCGGGCGATGAGGCCAGCGGGTGAAGGATAGCCCTGATTATAGGGCAGCGCCTTGAAATCGTAAGTGCCTGGTTCGCCTGCCTTTACCAGCACGTCGATGCGCTGGCCCGGGGCAATGAGCATGGCGTCCGTGCGTTCAGGCTGGTCGGTACAGATCTGCCCCTCGCCCATGAACTGGAGGCCGATACCGTCGCGGGCGATGGCATTGAATCGATGCTCGTCTATCGCGAGGAACAGGTCATCCTGGTAGCCGGCATGGACGAGGCGCCAGCGCTGCACCTCGCCGGGCCGCATGGAAATGGTGGGCGCGCGCTGGCCATTGAGGGTGAGGAAGCGCACGGATGTCTCCGAGAACAGCGCGTCGAAGCCCTCCACCATGCCGAAGCCGTCGAAGGCCACCTCGCCGAGCACCATGGTGACGTCCTTGGCGGCTGCAATCTCGGGAACCTGGTCAGGCCCATCCTCGATGATAAGCACTCCGGCCATGCCGCTCGACAACTGAATATCCGCGGAGCCGTGATGATGCGGGTGGTACCAATAGGTTCCGCGCGTGTGGTCGGCCGGTATCCGGATCTCTATATCATAGGCACCGCCGGGTTCCATCGTGCGCAGCACGTTGTCGGAGATCCCGCCGGGGCTTACGTGGCCGCCGTGGAAATGAAAGTTGGTCAAATTCAGCATATGCGGCTGGTTCAAGTTCAGCGGCATCCGCTCCCGGTTCGGCGGCAGGTCGTTGGTCAGGCGGATGCGCAAGACGTCGCCCCGCCGCATCCTGAATGTAGGCCCCGGAATTCCGCCTTCGTAGGTGCGAAGGAAGAGCCTGTAGCCACCGATATCCTGATAGGAATAGGCGACGCGAAGCGTGGTGTTCAGCTCGCCTTTCACCGAACGGCGGACTTCAGGCTCGCGGAGCGGCTCCCCGGCGACGAAGGGTACGCGGAGCGGCCCGCCACCGTCCGATGAGCCCCCGGCTTCTGCGTGGCGTGCGCTTGTGCGCGGCGCCGGCTGGGCGCCGGACGGGTGGCTCATGGGGGCGGCCGCGGCAGGCAGCCCCGCCAGGCCGGATGCAAGGATGCCCGCGGCCCCGCTGGCAAAGAGGTCGCGTCGGGATGGGCGAGCGCTGGAGCCATCGCCGGGCTTCGTCCCCCGAGGCGTCGGCAGGTGCCCGCCCCAACTCCTTATTCTTCCCCATGAAAGCCAGCCCCCCGGGCCCCCCCGCTCTATAGCGAGGGTTATCTGATACCATTGCTCAATCTGCGGCATTTTCGCAAGAAGTTGGCTCGGAAGGATCGGTCGCTCATCATGTTTTGGCTGCGCAATCGCACGGACTCGGCGCGACTGGAATTCCCGGACCTCAGGGCTGGGCGGCTTGGACTGGCGTTGTTCTATCCCTGCGGCGGATGACAAGTCGGCAATCCATGTCTGCGGCGAGCACTTCGGCGGGATGGGGCTCGTCATCGGCGAGCGATGCGACAGGCCAAGCTGGGACCATGTCATTGATTGGTTGAGGGGGATTATTGCCTCGCCATACTTCCGCTGAGCCGCGCTCGTCCGCCCAAATCTGCAAGAAAAGGCTATCATGAGCCTTTTCTCCATCAGTTCTACTCGGATCGTGTGGAACATATGTTCTATTGCCGAACTTGGAATGTTGTTTATAAATGGAGGAGAAAAGCAGGGCGCCCATGCACGTCGGGGAGTAGCGACCTGCAGCTTTGGGGGGGTAAATGAACGAGGATATTGTTGGTCTCTATAGGAACCTGCTGCTGCGCACGCCGGGTGCGGATGAGGTCGCCTATTGGGAGAGTGTTCTTGCCAGTGGCCATTCCTTGGCGGACCTTGAGCAGGCCTTCCGTGCGTCGGCCGAATACATAGACCTCCATGAGGTGACCCTGCCGGTTATTGCTCTCTATCAGGGAGCGCTCGGGCGTGCGCCGGATGCGGCAGGCTTGGCGTTTTGGACCGAGCAATTTCGCAGCGGCGCGGCGTCATTTTCTGATCTTCTTGGCTTTTTCGCGCATTCCGATGAGTTCCAGGAGCTCCATCCGGACATCGGTGACGACGTCAGCCCGCGCGATCTGGTTGGTCTCTTCTATCAGAACATTCTTGGGCGAGAGCCTGATGAGGCGGGCTTTGACTTCTGGGTCGCGCTCATTGGAAGTGGGCAGATTACGGGCAATCAGCTGTCTTCCGCCTTCCTCGAGAGCGCCGAGTTTCAGGAACTCGCCGGAGACAATCTCCAGGCGTTCCTCGAGGATCTTGCGGACGGTGTGATTGACGATGATCATGGCTCCCTGATCGGAGGTCATGAACCGGAGCCAGAGCCCGAACCGGAGCCAGAACCTGAACCGGAACCTGAACCGGAGCCGGAACCTGAACCGGAGCCGGAACCTGAACCCGAGCCGGAACCCGAGCCGACTTATGCGGTGACAGCCTCCTCCGCGAACGCGAACGAGGGAGGGAGCGTCAGCTTCACCCTCGTAACAACGCATGTCGCTGCGGGTACCGTCGTCGCCATCAACTGGGGCGGAACGGTCGATCCTGACGACATCGACGGCACGCTTCCGACGAGCTTCACCGTCGGCGAAAACGGGTTCTCTGTTCTCACTGTCCATTTCCGCGCTGACGCCTTGACCGAAGGACCGGAGACGCTGTCGCTTCGCGTGCCTGGGGCCGCTCCGGTCACGGTGACGGTCGCGGACACGAGCCTGACCCCTGTCGCTGTCTTCAATTCCGCGACGGGCAGGCTGGAGATCGCGGCCGTCGACGCGACTGTAGCCCTGAGCGCCGACGGCTTGTCAGCCATCGTGACCGCTGCCGGTCGGGCGCCGCTGGAGGTGCCGCTTGCCGGTGTCCTGAGCATGGGGATTACGCACGGGGCCAAGGTTACGGTCGCCGGCAGCGACACCATCTTCACCGGCGCACGGCAGATCGATGTCGACGCGGATGCGCGGTTGATCGTCGATGTTGCCTATCCCGCGCTATCGGAGAGCCATCAGTCGCATCAGGCCCTGAACCTCTCGGGCGTGCGTGTCAGCGGCGACAATAGTCCTTCGGCCGTCTGGGGCGTCGTCAGCACCGCGAGCGGCGATATCCGCGACAAGTTCATCCTGTTCTGGGTGAATGGAGACGCGCAATACTACGCGGGAGCGCCTGGCGGGGATTATTACAATGTCGGCGTCAATATCGCGAATATTCAGCTGTCCAATCTTTATGTCGCGTATCTGGACGATGGCGGGGCGGCACTTACCGATATCGTGCAGACGAAGGTCGGGGGTACGCCTGATTTCAGCGCGCGCCAGCAGTCCCTGCATGACAATCTCCTCGCCAATGTGACGGATGCGGCGATTGAGGATCGTTTCGCCGGGCAGCCTGATCCGCGTTCGGAGGCGGCAAAGGCCTTCGGTGACCGGCCTTATGAAGATGGCAACCCGCCGCAAGCCTTCTCCCAGGCGGATGCGTGGGATGCCCTGCATGGTATCGCCCGGCCCGATCTGGAGAAGACGTGGGTCGATCTCCATGATGGGTTTGATCCCGTTCCAGCCGGGACAGTCGGCGTTTACGACGGATCCAATAGTGACGATTGGGTGGTCGATCGCAGGTCGCCGGCCAGCGTGACGACCGTTGAGGCGGGCGGTGAGCAGGGCAAGGCGATTGCCTTCACGGTCGATCCCAGCGGGCCGTCTGGGGCGGCCGATCACGCGCGCTATCAAGGCCTCAAGATCAAGGATAACGGCACTGATTTCCTTGATCTGGCCCATGGGAGCCATGTAGAGTTCAAATTCTACATCGACCCCACATGGTCAACCGATGAAGGGGCCAAGCAGCTGAGTGGTGCCTGGATCCAGATGCAGGATGCTGGCCGGACACTGGATGGTGGCGGGCGGTTTTCCATCGTCGAGTATCTGGATGCCGATGCGTCGGCCGCCTTGAGCCTTGGAGGCGGATCGTCAGGCGGTTTCCGCTTCTGGAACTCAGACGAGGGGTGGAACGACTATGTCACTTTCGAAGGGAACGGCTGGGTAACGCTCGCCTTCGACTTCACCGGCGGTGCCCATGTCTGGACGCTGAATGGTGAGGAGGTCTATCGACAGGATGCCGGCGATTTCGAGGGCGACCCCAACGCGGTCAAACAGACGCAGATCATCGAGAGCGTGATCTTCAACAGCCAGAATTTCGGTGCATCCCAAAGCTATCGCTATGACGATATCACCCTGACAGGCGTGTCGATTAATCCCGACGTTTATGTGTGATAGGCCGGGCTGGCTTTTCAGCCGGCCGAAAATGAAAACTCCCCCATCATGCGATGGGGGAGTTTTTTTGACCGGGCCCTATCCTGCGCAGCGGGAAAGTCGCCTTGAATTTCACTGCAAGGCGACGGCGATGTCATCGACGGGGGGCGCGGCCTTGATCAGCCCGGCGTCGAGCATGAACTGGCCGAAGCGCTCATAGCGGCGCCGGTCGAGCGCTGACGGCCGCTTGGCGAAACGGGGCAAAGTATCGATCCAGGCTTGCCGGTTCAGCGCGTCGTCGAGATCCGGATAGGCCTTGATGAACAGCTTCCACCCTTCCTCCGGATGGTTGGTGAGATAGATCGCCCCCTGTTCCACCGCATCGAGGAAGCGCGTCAGGCGGTCGTCCTTGAGGAGATCGGGGCGCGTCACGAAGATCAATTCGTCGTAAGCCGGCACGCCGCTATCCTCCGGCAGGAAGGCGCGCCCTTCATGCCCCTTGAGGCGCATCTGCGTCAGCTCGAAATTGCGAAAGCCGCCGATGGTGGCGTCGACCTGGCCGCTGATCAGCGAAGGGGACAGCGCGAAATTGACATTCACGAGTTCGACATCGGCCTTATCGACGCCGGCGGCCGCCAGCATGCGCTGGAGAAGGGCATCCTCGAAGCCGGACACGGAGAAGCCGACCTTCTTGCCCTTGAGGTCCGTCAGAGACTTGATGGGGCCATCCGCGAGCACTGTCACGGTGTTGAGCGGCGTTTCCACAAGCGTGCCGAAGCGAACGAGCGGGATGCCCGCGGCGTGGTCGAGATAGAGGCTCGGCTGATAGTGAACGCCGATATCGGCCTGGCCGGATGCAACGGCGCGCGGCACGATCGACGGATCCGACGGCGGCAGCAGCTCGACGTCGAGACCGGCCTTGGCGAAAAGACCAAGCTCCTTGGCCACCACCATGGGGGCATGGTCCGGATTGACGAACCATTCGAGCAAGACCTTGACCTTCTCGACCTTGACCTTCTCAGGCGGCGCGGCCTGAGGCGTCGTTTGCGCGAAGGCACCCGCGGCCGTTGCAAGGCCGAGGACTGTTGCAAGAAGAGCGGTGCGGATCATGGCGTGTTCCTGTGTGCGGCTTGGTTCAGGTGTTCTGGGCCCAGGGCGTGAGATAGGGGGTGAGGCGGTCGACGATGGCCCGTAGTGCAAGCGTCATTGCCGCCAAGATCAGCATTGCGGCAAACATCGTCTCGGTCTGCATGCGGGCATTGGCCTGCACCATGACGAAGCCCAGGCCGGCCGAGGCACCGACCCATTCGCCGACGACCGCGCCGAGCGGAGCGAGCGGCGCAGCGACCTTGAGGCCCGAAGCAAGGGCCGGCAGGGCGAGCGGCAGGCGCACATGAGCGAGCGTCTGCCAGTGGGTGGCCGTGGTCAGGGCTGTCGCGTCGAGAAGGTCGGGATCCGTGCGCCGGAGGCCATCGGCAAAGGCCGAGACGACGGGAAAGAAGATGATGATCGTCGTCATCACCACCTTGGAGGCGAGGCCGAAGCCGAACCACAGCACCAGAACCGGAGCGAGCACGAAGACGGGGAAGGCCTGCAGCACCAGAACCAGCGGCCATACGAGCCTGCCGAGACGGGGCAGGGCGGCTATGGCGATAGCTGTGCCGATGCCGAGAGAGGCGCCAAGCGCGAAGCCGGCGAGAATCTCCGAAAGCGTGATGAGGCTGTTCGTCAGGAGGAAGGACGGCTGGCGCAGGAAAACGGCGGCGACCTCCAGCGGCGGCGGCAGGATATAGGCCGGCGGCCGGGCCATCCAGATTATCGCCTGCCAGGCAATGACAAGTGTTGCTGCGATGCGAAGAGCGGCCAGGGTGACGCGCATGCCGTCCTGCCTCAGGACGCGTCGCGGCGTGGGCGAGCAATGGCGGCTGGATGCGGTCTTGCAAGGTACATGGCGTCAACCCCAGCGAAAATGGCCAGGATCAGGGCGATGCCAAGAAGAAAGCGGGGTGTCGGGAAAGCCCCATGTTCCGTTCCTACGCCGGCATCACCCGGATCAGGTTCAAGGGTCCAGCTCACCGCTATCTCAGTGCCGTACGGCACGCCCCTCGGAATATAGCAACTCTATGGGAAAAGCCCGGACGGCTGTCAAGCAGCGCCCGGGGGGGGGGGGGGGGGGGGGGGGGGGGGGGGCGGGGCGGGGGGGGGGGGGGGGGGGTCATCCGCAGGTTGAGCCCCCCCCCCCCCCCCCCCCCCCCCCCCCCCCCCCCCGGCGCTGCTGTCCTGCTGCATCGCGCGCCTATGGATTGGCAATCGATGTTCGCGCGGCAACCTTTACCGGCGCGAGGGGTTTTCCCTGATCGGGCTAGGGATACGGATTTCTGGATCAGTCCTGCTTACACAACGGCGGGCGGCGGTAACATTTTGAAAGGATTAACCATGATAGCCTGCTCCAAATCATGGTGAACCCTCGATAGCATCGGTAGGAATTGTATATGCGGCACATGGTCCTGATCGCGACGGCCTGGATGATGGGTACGGGCGCTGCGGCGGCGAATTTCACGCAATGCATCAGCCAGCTCAGGGCGGATGCGGCGCGCTCTGGCATCAGCCAGAATGTCATTGCCCAGGCGTTGGCCATCAATCAGCCCGACGACAAGGTGTTGCGGCTGTCCAAGGTACAGCCGGAATTCAAGACGCCGATCTGGGACTACATGGGCTTCCTCGTCGATGAGGAGCGTGTGCGGGATGGCCAGGCGATGATGCGCAAATATGATCGCGTCCTGCGTGCCGCCGAGCAGCGCTTCGGGGTCGATCGCCATGTCATCGCCGCGGTGTGGGGTGTCGAGACGAATTTCGGGGCCGAGGCGGGCGACAATTTTCTCCCGCATGCCCTGGCCACGCTCGTGTGCGAAGGGGGGCGGCGCGAGGCCTTCTGGCGCGGCGAACTGATGGCGGCGCTCAAGCTCGTGGACCAGGGGGATCTCACGCTCGACGAGCTTTATGGGTCATGGGCGGGCGCCTTCGGCCAGACCCAATTCATTCCGACCACCTACCAGCGGCTGGCGGTGGATTTCGACGGGGACGGCCGGCGCGATCTCGTCAAGTCGGTTCCCGACGCTCTGGGTTCGACGGCTAATTATCTGAAGCGGGCGGGCTGGCGCACGGGCCAGCCGTGGATGGTCGAGGTCGCTGTGCCATCCGGCTACAAGGGTCCCACGGGCCGCAACAATCGTGCTTCGCTCGCCACCTGGGCGGGCCGCGGCGTGACGCGTGCCGATGGCCGCCCCCTCTCGGGCGGCGGCGAGGCGGGGCTTCTGCTGCCGGCAGGGCCCAATGGGCCGGGCTTCCTCGTCTATCCCAATTTTAACGCCATCTACGCCTATAATCAGGCGGAATCCTACGCGCTGGCGATCTCGCATCTCGCGGACCGGATGGCCGGCCTTCCCGCGTTGCGGACGCCCTGGCCCACCGATGACCCGGGCTTGTCACGCGCCCAGCGTCTCCAGTTGCAGAAACTCCTGGCGGCGCGCGGTTATGATGTCGGCGTGCCGGACGGCAAGATCGGCGCCCAGTCCCGCGCCGCGATCGCCGCGGCGGAGCAGGCCATGGGCATGCCGGCGACAGGACGCGCCGGCAGCAAGATCTATCGTGCTCTCGGCGGCAGGTAACGCAAGAATGATCGCTGATATCAGCGCCCGTCCGAGGCGGGATGATCGGCGCAAGTGAAGCGATTGTCATGCGTGGCTGTCCATCGGGACAGCCACGCATGTGGTTTTATTAGTCGGCTTATTTATTGCGGATACCGCGACTTAGTCGGGGGGATGGGTTTTTTCGATCGCTACACGCTGCGCGCTTCATCGCGTTGATTGACAATAGGGTATTGAATAATATTGATTTTCTTGAATGCACGATGGAAATCGCGCCGTAGTCCGGCCGCTAGATACCGTCGCAGCGGCAGAATGGCGATCGCATGTTATTTAGCCGGCAATATTTATGCGCTGGCTCTCGGATCAATCGGCACTCAGGGATAGTCAGGGCAAGCTCAGACCTGAGTGAGGGTAAGGCAGCGCGGGTACCCGCGTGTCATCCCCGGCGTCGCGTAGCGACGGGAAGGGGATCGATGAACGGTGCGGCCTTGGTCCTTTTCCCTGCTCGCTGCAACACGGCTGCTGCCCTGTTGCTCATGGAAAGCCAAGCCGGGGAAACCCGACTTGGCGGCGGCCGCCGAGATCACGCCAACCGCGAGCGCATCCTCATAGTTGAATGTCGAGCGGCTCAATCTGCGTCCCGCTGCTCACGTTTCGCTGCGCCAGCGGGCGGGAGGAGACGTCCGTCGGTGCGGTGCATGTAGAGCAATGCCGGCATCGGGCCTGGTCTGGTGAGACGACAGGCAGCTCCTGAGACATTTATTCCCCGTTATCCATAAGCGTCCCTTTGGATTGTCATGGAACAAACGGTGAATTAATGAGAACAAATAGAAAACATAGAGGAGCAGGACGATGATTCAGTGGTTCTTCGGTCGTGTGATCGAACTCGCCTCTCTCGGTCTCTTCGTGGGCATGATTGGCGTCTGGGCAAGTGCTCTCGGCCTGCCGGCCTGATGCGGTCCGGCCTCCGCGCCGGCATCGGAATGGATATCGTGTCGGAATTGCCGGAGAACACCCAGAGGCGAGCGGCGCGCCCTGGTCGGCTGTTTTCAACCCAATGTCGTAATGGACAGAAACGCTTATCGGGGCGATGCTGGCCTTGGCACCACGGGCAGGGCGTGAAACGCCTCCCTTTCACGACGTAACCGGCTTTCGCGCCTCCAGGCGATCGGCGCGCGTGCAGGTGAGGTCATCATCGCCGTTCTGTCCCCGTGCCACATAGCCGTTTGGTCAAGGCATGGGGGTTTCGACAATGAGCCAGTTTTCACCTTGGCGTCAGTCCTTCTTCAGGACATGCAGTGCGGCCTTGCTCGGAATTTCGCTCGCCGTGGCTGGCGCGTCATCACGCCTTGAGGCGCAAAATCTCGCGCCCGCGCCGGAGGGGGCGACCCAGCGCACGGGTCGTGTTCTTGGCGAAGCGCGTCAGTTCATGGTCGCCGCGGCCAATCCGCTGGCTGCGGAGGCCGGGCGTGAAATCCTGCGGGCAGGTGGCAGCGCGGTTGATGCCGCGATTGCTGTGCAACTCGTTCTCAATCTGGCGGAGCCGCAGAGTTCTGGCCTCGGCGGCGGCGCCTTCATGCTGCACTGGGATGCGGCAAGACGTGCGCTCATGGCTCTCGACGGCCGTGAGACGGCGCCAGCCTCGGTGACGCCGGAGCTCTTCCTCACGGCGGAAGGCAAGCCGATGCCCTTCATGGAGGCCGTTGTCGGTGGGCGCTCCGTGGGTGTACCCGGCACGCCGCGCCTGCTCGAGGCCGCCCACAAGCGCTGGGGTCGGTTGCCCTGGGCGCGCCTGTTCGAGCCCGCGATCAGACTGGCGGACGATGGCTTCGCGATTTCGCCGCGACTCAACGGGCTGCTGGGCCAGGAGCAGGCATTACGCGCCGATGCGCGGGCGCGTGCCTATTTCTACGGCGAGGATGGCAACCCGAAAGCGGTGGGCGCTCTCTTGAAGAGCCCTGCCATGGCCGAAACCCTGCGCGCGCTGGCACGGGATGGCATGGATGCATTCTATACCGGACCCATCGCGGAGGATATCGTCGCGACCGTTGGCGGCCACGCGAAAAATCCCGGCGGTATGACCTTGGCCGATCTCAAGGCCTATGCGATCGCGGAGCGGCCGGCGATCTGTCATCCCTATCGCGTCTATACGGTGTGCGGCATGGGGCCGCCCAGTTCCGGCGGCATCGCCATCGCCCAGATGCTGGCGACGCTTGAGAAGCAGAATCTCGCGCGGATAGGGCAGGGCGCCGAAGCCGTGCACTGGATCTCCGAGGCCGGCCGCCTCGCCTATGCCGATCGGGCACAGTATCTCGGCGATCCGGATTTTCTGACGGTGCCGGTACGCGGGCTGCTCGATGCGGACTATCTGCGGGATCGCGGCACATTGATGCGTCCGGATCGGTCCATGGGCCGGGCCACAGCCGGCGAGCCGCCCTTCGCCCGAAGGTCGCAGCTGTTCGCGCCGTCCGAGGGCATCGAAAACGGCACCAGCCATATTTCCGTCGTTGATGCCGACGGCAATGCGGTCTCGATGACGACCACCATCGAGAGCGGCTTCGGCGCGCGTATCATGACGGCGAGCGGATTCCTCCTGAACAACGAACTCACCGATTTCAACTTTGCACCGAGCGAGGGTGGCAAGCCGGTCGCCAACAGGGTCGAACCCGGCAAGCGGCCGCGTAGCTCGATGGCGCCGACAATTGTCTTCGACGCGTTCGACAGGCTCTTTGTGATCACCGGGTCACCCGGCGGGAGCCAGATCATCAATTTCGTTGCGAAAACGCTCGTCGCCATTCTCGACTGGAAGCTCGACCCGCAGGTCGCGGTGGATTGGCCCAATGTCGGTAGCCGCAATGGGCCGACGGAGCTGGAGGCGGGGACGGAAGCCGAGGCCTGGAAGGCGCCGCTGGAGGCGCTCGGCCATCAGGTCGCCGTCATGCCGATGACGTCGGGTACGCAGGCGATCGTCCTGACACCGGCCGGCTTTCTCGGCGGGGCCGATAGCCGGCGGGAAGGCGTGGCTATCGGCGACTGAGCGCCCTGTTGGGCTGGGGCCTCTGCCGTCAGGCTTCGGAGGAGCCGCCCTGGGCTGTGCGGGACGAGGAGCCGTTACGTCCGCGACCCGGGAAAATGGCGATATTGCTTCCACTCGGGGACGCGGGCGGCATGGGGTCTCCGTCCTGCGTCACCCGGTTGCGTCCTTCGTTCTTGGAGCGATAGAGCGCCCTGTCGGCGGCGGAGAGAAGCTCTTGCGCGTCATAGCCGTGGGTTCCGGATGAAGCGATGCCCGCACTGACCGTGACGCCGCGACCACCACAGGATTGCCTGACGGCTTCGACGAAGGAATTCCTGATCCTGTCCGCGACGAGACGCGCGTCATCGGCGCTCGCGCCAGGGAGCAACGCGGTGAATTCCTCGCCGCCCATGCGAAACAGCATATCGCTCGACCTGAGATAGCGGCTCGCGATCTGGCTGAACTGCACGAGGATCGCATCACCCATCGCATGGCCGAACGTGTCGTTGACCGCCTTGAAATGATCGAGGTCGAACGCGATGGCCGCGATCGGCTCATGGGTCGCGGCATGCCGACGCAGAACCTGCAAGCCGCGCAATTCGAAGCCACGGCGGTTGAGGGCTTCCGTCAAAGGATCGACCAGCGCCTCGCGCCGATGCTCGAAGCTGAGCTGCTCCTTCATGATGGCGGTGGCAATGAAAGCCATGCCGAGCATGAAGATGAGGGTCTCGAAGGCGAGAACCATATTCCAGTTCCAGGCCGTCAGAAAACCGCTGTCGGGAAGGGGCAGGTTCGGCGCATCAATGGCACGGATGATGAAAATCGCGCCATGAACGCTGAGCAGCACGACGCCGGGCATGCGGGAAGCCAGTTCACCGCGCCCCCGCCACAGCTCCCAGGCGGTCGCGAAGGAATATGCCGCGACGATGCCGGAGAAGAGCATGACCCTGACTGGCAGGATCTCGGCGAATGCCGGTATCAGACAGGCGCCAAGCCAGATGACGGTTCCAACGGACAAGCCCGCCCATTGCAGGGGACGTCCATCGAAGGCACGCGCGCCCTGCCAGGCCGCGCCATAGCCCAGAAGAATGAGGCTGTTCCCTACGACGATTCGTAGGCGATCGGGCAGGAACTCGTGAGTCGCGAGAATAGCGATCCCGAAGCCGACCAGAAAATAGCAGCTTCCCCACAGGGCCAGCGGGCGTCGGTTGTGATGCTGTAGCGCAGAGAGGCTGAGCCACGCGCCAGCAACGATCGTGATGAAGACCACCACGATGAAGAGGGTACGTACGTCGAGCATCATCAGGCGGCCAACCTTCGTTTGCCCGGCCCACCGGCAAGGCGGTCTGATCGAGGCCGCTTTTGGCACCTGCGACAGCGACCTTCGATCCCCGTGCTTGTAGCGCGCACAGCATGCCACGCAAGAGGGCCGATGCAACGGCCGGTGTCCCCATCATGACGCTCTATGAAAATGGCCGGGACGAGCCCGGCCATGAGACAGTGTCGAGATTGGACATACGGCTTAAGGATTAGCTGCAGCCCGTCGTCGAGCCGCAGGTGTCGCATTTCATGCAGGTGCCGTTGCGGACCAGCGTGAAGTTCGCGCATTCGGGGCAGGCCTCACCCTCGTAGCCTTTCATCCGTGCCTCGGCCCGGCGATCGAACACGCTGCGCTGCTGATTGGCCGGAGCTGCGAAGCCAAGTGATGCGAAGGATTCCTCGCCCACGGGCTGCTCATCCTGCTCAGGCTCGCTCTTCAATGCGACAGCGCCAGTGCCGGCGAAGGCGACCACCGTGCCGCCGGCTGGCTGAGCGGAGGCTGTCGCCCCCGGGGTCTTCGGAGCATCGCGCTTGTCACCGGGGATGGTGAGGAAGTTGGTCGGCTTGCCGCGCACGAATCCCTTGGAGATCACCTGCTGCGTCGGTGCCTGCGTGCCCTCGGGCGCCTTGGCCTGGTTCTCGCCCTTGCCGATCACGTCAAAGCCGATCTCGCTCGGGTCGACATGCGCAAGGTCATAGCGCGAGAGGTAAGAGATCGCCAACTCGCGGAACACGTAGTCGAGGATCGAGGTGGCGTTCTTGATCGACTGGTTGCCGGCCACAAAGCCAGCGGGCTCGAAGCGGGTGAAGGTGAAGGCCTCCACATATTCCTCGAGCGGCACGCCATATTGCAGGCCAAGCGACACGGCGATGGCGAAGTTGTTCATCATCGCCCGGAAGGCCGCGCCTTCCTTGTGCATGTCGATGAAGATCTCACCGAGGCGACCATCGGCATATTCACCGGTGCGCAGGTAGACCTTGTGTCCGCCGATGACCGCCTTCTGCGTGTAGCCCTTGCGGCGATCGGGCATCTTCTCGCGCTCGCGGACCCGCTCGATGCGCTCGATGACCTTCTCCACGATGCGCTCGGCAACCTGCGCGGTCCGGGCCGCGGTCGGCTGGGCCAGGAGCGCATCGACCGCGTCCTCGACCTCGTCCTCTTCCTCGTTGATCAGGGCGGAGTTGAGCGGCTGCGACAGCTTGGAGCCGTCGCGGTAGAGGGCGTTCGCCTTCAGCGCCAGACGCCAGGAGAGGAGATAGGCCTCCTTGCAGTCCTCGACGGTGGCATCATTCGGCATGTTGATGGTCTTGGAGATGGCACCCGTGATGAACGGCTGCGCCGCCGCCATCATGCGGATGTGGCTCTCGACCGAAAGGTAGCGCTTGCCGGTGCGGCCGCACGGATTGGCGCAATCGAAGACGGCATAATGCTCGGTCTTGAGATGCGGCGCGCCCTCCAGTGTCATCGCGCCGCAGATGTGGATGTTCGCGGCCTCGACATCGGCCTTCGAGAAGCCGAGATGAGCGAGGAGATCGAAGCTCGGGTCGTTGAGGCGCTCGGCGGGGATGCCGAGGGTGCCGACGAGGAAGTCCTCGCCCAGCGTCCACTTGTTGAACACGAACTTGATGTCGAAGGCCGACTTCATGCCCGCTTCGAGGGTGGCGATCTTCTCCTCGGGCAATCCCTTGGCCGCAAGCGTCGTCTTGTTGATGGCCGGAGCCTGGGCGAGCGAGCCGTGGCCAACCGCGTAGGCCTCGATCTCGGCGATTTCCGATTCGCGATAACCGAGAGAGCGCAACGCATCCGGCACCGCGCGGTTGATGATCTTGAAATAGCCGCCGCCGGCCAGTTTCTTGAACTTCACCAGCGCGAAGTCCGGCTCGATGCCCGTGGTATCGCAGTCCATCACGAGGCCGATCGTGCCGGTCGGTGCCAGCACGGTCGTCTGGGCATTGCGGTAGCCATGGGCCTTGCCGAGCGTCAGCGCCTTGTCCCAGGCCGCGACGGCATGGGCAACCAGATTGGTCCCGAGCTCACCCAGCTTGCCAGCGGAGGCATGGTCGAGCGGCACGGGATCGGTCGCCAGCTTCTCATAGCCCGCGGCCTCGCCATGCGCCGCGCGACGGTGGTTACGGATGACGCGTAACATGTGCTGCGAGTTCTTGGCATAGCCGGGGAAGGGTCCGAGCTCCTGCGCCATCTCGGCGGAGGTCGCATAGGAAATGCCGGTCATCACCGCGGTGATGGCGCCGGCCAGGGCTCTCGCCTCGCCGGAATCATAGGGCAGGCCCATCGTCATCAGGAGGCCGCCGATATTGGCATAGCCAAGACCGAGCGTGCGGTACTTGTAGGACAGTTCCGCGATTTCCTTCGACGGGAACTGCGCCATCGTCACCGAAATTTCGAGGACGAGCGTCCACAGCCGGCAGGCGTGCTCGAAGGCGTCCACATCGAAATGGCGGGTCGCACGGTCGTAGAACTGCAGCAGGTTCGCGGAGGCGAGGTTGCAGGCCGTGTCGTCAAGGAACATGTATTCCGAGCACGGATTCGACGCGACGATCGGGCCGGAGGCCGGGCAGGTGTGCCAGTCGTTGATGGTGGTGTGGAACTGGATGCCAGGATCGGCCGAGGCCCAGGCCGCATGACCGATCTTTTCCCACAGCTCACGCGCCTTCAGCGTCTTGACCGGCTTTCCGGTGAGGCGCGCCTTCAGGGCGAAATCGCCGTCGGTTTCAACAGCCTTAAGGAAGTCGTCGTCGACGCGCACGGAGTTGTTGGAGTTCTGGCCGGCGACGGTCGCGTAGGCCTCCGAGTCCCAATCGGTGTCATAGACATCGAAGGAGATGTCGGTGTAGCCCTGCCGTGCGAATTGAATGACGCGCTTGATGTAGTTGTCGGGCACGAAGGCGCGGCGGGCGAGCTTGATCTCGCGCTTCAGCGCCGGGTTTTTTTCCGGATCGTAGCAGGAGTCCGGCTTGTCGCCGCCCTGGGATTCGCAGTTGATGCAGGCCTTGAGCACGGCCTTCAGGTGCTTGTGGCAGGCCTTGGAGCCCGCGACGAGCGCCGCGACCTTCTGCTCCTCCTTCACCTTCCAGTCGATATAGGTCTCGATGTCGGGATGGTCGACATCGACCACCACCATCTTGGCGGCGCGGCGCGTGGTGCCGCCCGACTTGATGGCGCCGGCGGCGCGGTCGCCGATCTTGAGGAAGGACATGAGGCCGGAAGAGCGACCACCCCCCGACAGCCTCTCACCCTCACCGCGGAGCTTCGAGAAGTTGGAGCCGGTGCCCGAGCCATATTTGAAAAGCCGCGCCTCACGCACCCAAAGATCCATGATGCCGCCCTCGTTGACGAGGTCGTCGCTCACGGACTGGATGAAGCAGGCATGCGGCTGGGGATGCTCGTAGGACGACTTTGATTTGGTCAGCTTGCCGGTCTTGAAGTCCACATAGTAGTGGCCCTGGCTCGGCCCATCGATGCCATAGGCCCAATGCAGGCCGGTGTTGAACCACTGCGGGGAATTCGGCGCCACCATCTGGTTGGCCAGCATGAAGCGCAGTTCGTCGAAGAAGGCGCTGGCGTCGCTTTCGCTGGAGAAATAGCCGCCCTTCCAGCCCCAATAGGTCCAGCATCCCGCGAGGCGGTCAAACACCTGGCGAGCCGACGTCTCGGATATGTAACGCTCGGCCTCGGGGAGGAGCGCGAGTGCCTCGGTGTCGGCGACGGAACACCAAAGGAAGGAGGGGACGTCATTCTCCTCGACACGCTTCAGGCGTGCCGGGACGCCGGCCTTGCGGAAATATTTCTGGGCGATGACGTCACTAGCGACCTGGCTCCAGCTCGCGGGCACATCGAAGGCGTCGAGTTTGAATACCGTCGATCCATCGGGATTGCGAATCTCGCTCGTCGCGGCTCGAAACTCCATGGAGGCATAAGGGGATTGTCCCTCTTCTGTGTACCGGCGCTCGATCCGCATGATGTGATCCCTTTGGCGGTCGCCCGCCATCGCTATATATGGGGGGTGGCTCGCCATGCACCAAGCTTGAACGCTACAGATAGTGGCATCGGGGGAGATGCTCCATCCGCGTCCTTCCTCTACGGGAAAAGCCGCAAGGGAAGAGAGCGTCCAAGCCGCGGTACCGACAGGGCCCGGGGGACATTCAGACACGCAACAGCGCACGCTGTTTTGCAACACCGCCTGCCGCTGAACACATTTGTGAAACTTATTCCGAGATGCGTCAGCAGAAACGCGGCTGACGCAAGATGGCTGGAAGTTAGTGCGATCCCGCCCCGCGCGTCAATATCTAGGGGGTTCAAGTTTTTTGATGCCCAATCTCTAGAGCCGCTGTCCCGCCTCACCGTCGTTTGAGCAGCACTAGAATAAACGCGCCTGATGGTAATGGGAAACAACGCTTTTCTCCATTCCTGGGGATACCGGCCGCAGCGTCACCATTTGTTCACCACAATCGAATTTTCCACCTCCATCCCCATGGGGTGGAACTCACGCTCCATATTTAGTGGCCTTTTGGCGATTCTCGCTCGACCGTACCGAGTTCTTGTGGCAGCGCGTCGGCGCGAATCGCAGCGGGATGCCACGCGGTTACGGCCGCGGTAGCGGCGGAGCGGGAGCTGGGGCACGGAAAGGGCTCACGGAAATCCCGCCATGAGCCCCCAGGAACGCGCTTCGCGCGGCCAGAGGTACCGGGGAGACAAGCTGTCATACTGGACAAAGCACCACGGACGGGGCCATAACCTCCGCGGCGATCGTCGGCTCCGGCCCGGCCTTTGGGATATGTGGTGATGAAAGACTTTCTCCTGCGCGTCTTCACCTGGTGGAACAAGCAGACGTTCGGCACGCAGCTCTGGACGTGGCGGTTTGGCGAACGGGTCGGTCAGGACGAGTTCGGCAACACTTATTATCGGACGAGGGGCGGGGCCAAGGATCCGGCATTGGGCTTCGAACGTCGCTGGGTCGTCTATGCGGGCTATGCCGAAGCATCGGCCATTCCGCCCGGCTGGCATGGCTGGATGCATCACACGACCGACGTGCCGCCAACGCAGGACGGCCACCAGCCCAAGGAATGGCAGCGGCCGCATCGTGAGAACATGACGGGCACGCCCGAGGCGTACCGCCCGGCGGGTTCGACGCTCGCTGAAGGGCGCCGTCCCCAGGCGACGGGCGATTACAGCGCCTGGACCCCCTGATCTCGACGTCGTCTTTGCCTTTGGGAATGCTGCCATGACCGCGGTCGTGGGGTGGACCGGCGCGGGCCCTGTGTCATGCGTGTGAGCTGGGGCAGCCAGGTGCCCGTCCGGCGCGTCGGCCTGAGGGAGTTTGCACGCCTGGAAGAGGCACTTGCTGCCGACACCGCCACGTGGCTGCTTCCTTCATCACTGGATGGCGACGCGCGCGTGTGGAACCACCGCATCCGAACCATCAGGGGCATGACCGGTCTTTTTAACGGTTCGGCATATTTCGCTTGCGTGCTGGGCCCGTATGTTGCCGGCCTCGCGATCGTCAGCTGCGGGCAGGCGGACGGCCTTTACCTGCAGCTCCTGCTCACTCATCCCGGCCAACAGGGGGCGGGATCGCTCCTGATCGAGCATATCGTCAACGATTGGCCGAGGCCGGTCGCTGAAGTCAGGCTGACGACGCTGGTCAGGGCGAGGGATTTCTATCTGCGTTTGGGCTTTCTGCCGCTGCAGGAGAATCAGATGCGCCTCGATCTCCGCAGAAGCCCCCAGTGGGAACGGGTCGGCGGCCGATGGCGCCTCAAGGCCTACGCCCATCTGACCTATTTCGCGACATGGAGCGACGATATATCGCCGCTTCCGCCGAAGGCGCCGCTTCCATAGACCGGCAGCGATGGCAAGCCGTTCTCCATGGATTGCCTGTCGTGTTTCCAGCCGATCGGGCTAGTTTCATCGCGCGCGACCGCGGCGCGGATTGAAATGGTGCCCCAAATGACGCTCAGATGGCTCGCGAAACCGCCAATCCGGGAGATCGGCCAAAGCGAGTTTCACCGGCTGCGCGCGGCATTTCGCCATGAGATCGGGCTTTGGCGCCATCAAGGCGATGAAAACGATCCCGACATCAAAGCGTGGAACTACCGGATCGGCTCGACGCGGTTCCTGACCCATATTGGTTTGGGCGATCTTCACTTCGGCTATTTCTTCGGCGAGAGCTTGGTCGGCCTTATATCCATTACCTTGTCGGGCGATATCGGCACAGTTGAGACCTTGATGAGCCACCCCGGACAGCAAGGCGCGGGCTCGATGCTGATCGAACACGCCGTGAACGCTTTGCCCAGCATCCGGGTGCTGAAGCTGGTGAGCTTGGACGCGAGCCGAGGATTCTATGAGCGTCTTGGTTTTACGCGCGCGGGCCGCGCCCTGGAGCTCGACGTTACGAGGAGTGATGCCTGGCGAAGGGTGAACGGCCGGTGGCGTGTCGCCGCCTATATCAACGCCCGTGGCTATATGGCACCTGGACGATTGTGACATGGACCGGAATTCGCATCGCGGGGCTGTCGCAACGGATGCTTGAGGGTGTATGCAGTCACGTCGGCTTCCCTCCTGATCGAGCTGCGATAAGATAGAACGATGAATTCCAAGCTTCTGCCCGCCCTTACCTTGGCGATGGCCTGTCTCGTTGGGGCCAGCCAGGGTGCCAAGGCGGATCGAATCAAAAATCCCGTCGCGGTTTTCTCGGGCCTGGACAAGATCACAGGTCGAATCGTCTCTTTCGAAGCAGCCGTTGACGAGACCGTTCAATTCGGTGCCCTGCAACTCACGCCTCGCGCCTGCTATACCCGGCCCGCGACCGAGACGCCCAACACCACGGCTTTCGTGATCGTGGATGAGGTAACGACGGCCAGCAATGAGCGTCGCCGCCTGTTTTCGGGCTGGATGTACGCGGCGAGCCCGGGGCTGCACGGCATCGAACATGCCGTCTACGACATCTGGCTGACCGATTGCAAAGGCGGGACGGAGGTCATCGTCGAGCCCAAGGAGGGAAGCGGCGACAGCGCGCCTCCCGTCCCCCCTTCGCAACGCCCCCCGCCAACACGTCGCTGACGCTCAGGGATAACGGGCCAGTTCCGTCAACGCTTCCGTCCCACTGACGCAAAGTCCCGGGGGCCAGCTCCACCATTCGCCCTGGAGTTCAAGCGCCGCATCGAGTTCCGCCATATAGGCCTTGCGGGGCACTGCGAGCGCGCCGAAGCGGGCCAGGTGATCTGTGACGAACTGGGTGTCGAGCAGGGTGTAGCCGCCGCGTCTGAGGCGCGCGACGAGATGCACCAGGGCGATCTTGGAGGTGTCGCGCTCGCGGTGAAACATGCTCTCGCCGAAAAAGGCAGCGCCGAGCGAGACGCCGTAGAGACCACCCACCAGGCGGCCGTCGTCGCGAACCTCGACGGTATGACAATAGCCTAGGTCGAACAGCTCACCGTAAAGCTCGCGGATGCGGCTGTTGATCCAGGTTTCTTCGCGACCATCATCCGGCGCCGCGCAGCCGGCGATCACCGCATCGAAATCCTGGTCGACGGTGATCTCAAAACGGTCCGTAGCGACCGTCCGTGCGAGGCGTTGCGGGATGTGGAAGCCGTCGAGCGGAATGATCCCGCGTTCCTTCGGCTCGACCCAGAACAGGCCCGGGTCGTCGGCGTTCTCAGCCATTGGAAATAGCCCGCTCGCATAAGCCCTGAGCAGGATCTCCGGCGTGATTTCGACCGACGACCGATTCATCATCGCCCTATGACGAGATGGGAGGGTATGGGAGCATGATTGCTCCATCTCCTTAAATTAATAATATAATCAATCAGATATGGTGATCTGCTTATCTGATGATATCGCATTTCTCGTCAAATGGTGGCCATGATCTCGTCGACGCCGCCATCTTCCAGGAAATGCTCCAGCCAGTGGATATCGTAGATTCCGTTCTGGATATCCTGGTTGCGCACGAGGGTCCGGAAGAGCGGCAGGGTGGTCTCGATGCCGTCCACCACAAATTCATCCAGGGCGCGCCGCAACCGCATCAGGCATTCCGTTCGTGTGCGGCCGTGGACGATCAGCTTGCCGACAAGCGAATCATAGTGCGGCGGGATCCGATAGCCCTGGTAGACGGCCGAATCGACGCGCACGCCGAGACCACCCGGGGGATGGAAATAGGTGATCGTGCCCGGCGATGGGCGGAATGTGGCCGGATGCTCGGCGTTGATCCGGCATTCGACGGCATGGCCCTCGATCTGGACATCTTTCTGCGTGATCGATAGCGCATTGCCGGCCGCAATGCGGATCTGCTCATTGACCAGATCGATCCCGGTGATCATTTCCGTGACCGGATGCTCGACCTGGATGCGCGTGTTCATTTCGATGAAATAGAACTCGCCGTTCTCATACAGAAATTCGACGGTACCTGCGCCGAGATAGCCGAGTTTCTGCATCGCCTTCGCGACCGTATCGCCGATCCGCTCGCGCTCGGAATGGTTGAGGGCGGGCGAGGGCCCTTCCTCCCACACCTTCTGGTGGCGGCGCTGCAACGAGCAGTCGCGCTCGCCGAGATGGATGGCATTGCCCTTGCCGTCGCCGAGCACCTGGATCTCGATGTGGCGGGGCTTCTCAAGATATTTCTCGATATAGACCGCATCGTCGCCGAAGGCGGCGCGCGCTTCTGCGCGGGCCGTTGCCAGCGCATGATGCAACTCGTCGGCCGAGCGCGCCACTTTCATGCCGCGTCCGCCGCCACCAGCCGCCGCCTTGATGAGGACGGGATAGCCGATATCGGCCGCCACCCGCGTCGCTTCCTCGGCGTCGGTGATGCCACCGTCCGAACCCGGAACGCAAGGGATGCCGAGGCTGCGCGCCGTGCGCTTGGCTTCGATCTTGTCGCCCATCAGGCGGATGTGCTCGGCCTTCGGGCCGATGAATGTGATGCCGTGATCGCTGAGCACCTCGGCGAAATGGGCATTCTCCGAGAGAAAGCCATAGCCGGGGTGGATCGCATCGGCGCCCGTGATCTCGCAGGCCGCGATCAGGGAGGGAATATTCAGGTAGCTCTCACGCGCGGCCGGCGGGCCAATGCAGACGCTCTCGTCGGCAAGCCGCACGTGCATGGCATCGGCATCCGCCGTGGAATGCACGGCAACCGTCGCGATGCCGAGTTCCTTGCACGCCCTCAAAATGCGAAGCGCGATTTCCCCGCGATTGGCGATGAGGATCTTGTCAAACATCGGCATCGTCATTCGATCACGAGAAGAGGCTCGCCGTATTCCACCGGCTGCCCATCCTCCACCAGAATGGCGGTGACGACGCCCGCCCGCGGCGCGACGATGTCGTTGAAGGTCTTCATGGCCTCCACGAGCAGGAGCTTGTCGCCCTTCTCGACGCGTGTGCCGATATCGATAAAAGGCTTGGAGTCCGGCGACGGGCGGAGATAGGCGGTGCCGACCATCGGCGAGGTGACGCTGCCGGGGTGGTGCGCATCCGGCTTGGCCGGGGCAGAGATGGCGGCGGGGACGGGTGCGGCCGGAGCAACGGGCGCTGCAACAGGCACATGCACCGCCGTCGTCACGTTGCGCGCCACACGAATGCGCAGATCCCCCTTCTCGACTTCGATCTCGGTGAGATCCGTCTCGGAAATCAGGCGCGCCAGTTCGTGTACGAGTTCAGGATCGATCGGGCTTTGCTTGGCCGTTGGCAGTTTCGTCATTGAGAGGTTCCGGTAGCCTTGGCGGCAGTCTTGTGGGCCTTGGTGCTATCGCGCTTCTCGAGGATTGGCACGAGCGCGTCAAAGGCCAGATCGTAGCTCGCTGCGCCGAAGCCGCAGATGACCCCGATCGCGACTGCAGCGATGGTGGAGTGGTGGCGAAATTCCTCACGCGCATGCACATTCGAGAGATGCACTTCGATAGCGAGGGCATCGACGCTTTTGATCGCGTCGCGCAAGGCGATGGAGGTATGGGTATAGGCTGCGGCATTCAGGATGATGCCCGCACCCGCCAGTCCAGCTTCCTGGATGAAGGTGACGAGGTCGCCTTCGCTGTTGCTCTGGCGAAAGGTCAGCGCAATGCCACCGCGCGCCGCCGAGCGATCGCGCAGGCGCTGCTCGATGTCGGCCAGGGTCAAGCTGCCGTAGGTCTCAGGCTCGCGCCGTCCCAGCAGGTTGAGATTAGGGCCGTTGATGACGTGGATTGCGACCATGTCCGCTCGGAGGTTGCGCCAAAACGAAAACGGTGTCCTGGCTGATTGAGTTCAGAGGCAAGAGGACCTCGATGGCAAGAGAACTTGGTGGCTGCAATCACGCTGCCAACAGATTCCCGACCACGACGGCCTCTATCCATCCCATCGCAAGGGCGCGTATTAGCGCGAACCGCGTTCGAGGGGAAGAGCGCACGCCTTGTCGGCGATCGCCCGGGGAAACGGGCTCGCCGCTCGAGCGCTGTCGTATGGCTGGCTGTTTGGGTCAGGAGCAGGTGGTACGTCCGCATTGACGGACTGAGGCGATAGCCTGCTTCAGCGGATCGTGGCCAACGGCCCCGAAGACCACATCCTTGCCGAGGACGAAAGCCGGGGTCCCGGTCAGCGAGAGCCTATCCCCGAGGGCCAGCGTCTCTCTTATTTCCGCCTTGAGCGTGTCTGAGGTCGCGTCCTTCTCGAGGCGAGCCATGTCGAGCCCCATTTCCTTCGCCACCGCGACGGCCCGCTCCTTGCCGACCAGGCCCTTCGAACTCATCAGCCGGGCATGATAGTCGAAGAACTTCTCGCCGGGGAGCTGATGTTGGGCAGCCCGCGCGTAGAGCGCCGCATCGAGCGATTCAGGGCGAAGGATCGGGAAATCCTTGAGGATCACGCGCAGCTTCGGATCCTGCTTCACGAGCGCGGTGACGTCGTCGAGCGCGCGTTTGCAGTAGCCGCAGTTGTAATCGAAGAACTCGACCAAGGTGACGTCGCCCTTCGGATTGCCGACGACGATGTTGCCTTCGGCGTCATAAAGCGCGGCTATCTCCCCGGCCACAGCATCTTCCTGCGCCTTGCGCTGGCTTTCCTGCTGGCGCTTCTCCAGTTCGACCATAGCCTCCTGAAGCACCTCCGGATTGCGCAGGAGATAGTCACGAACAACCTGCTCGATGGCGGTCTTCTCGGTGGCCGACAGCTCCGCGGCTGCGGCCGGCGCCTGGAAAAGCGGAGCCGCCACGACAAGCGCCATGGCGGCGACGGTCGCGGCGCGCGAAAGGAATGAAAAGCGCATGCACGATATCCAATCTGTCAAAAGTGTTCACACCCTGTGCGCCCGGATTGTGTCACTTACCCGGCGGTCGCTCCGGTTGATAGGCTAAAATGTCGTCTGCGCGCAGCCACGCAGGCGAATTCGGCTTGAGCTTTGCCTTTGCGCGGGTCGCCTGCGTGGCGGCCTGGTCCCATTCGCCTCTGGCGAAGTAATATTGGCTCGCCGCAAGCTCAGCCATGCCGATGTCGCCCTTGCGGGCATAGGCCGTTGACAGATCACGGAACGCATCTCCCAGTTCGGGTTCGCGCTGGGTTGCGTTCGACAGCTCACGGATGGCTTGATCGACGATGCCCGGATCGCCGGAGGCGACCATCGCACGACCGAGCATGGCACGAATCAGCGACGAGGACGGGGCGAGGGCGACGGCCTGCCGCAAGGGCGCAATGGCTTCCCGCGCCCGGCCGCTCTCCAGCAGGGACTGGCCCTTCATCTCCCAGAAATAGGGATTCTTTGGCTGTTCCCGCAGGAGTTCATCCATCAGGGTCACGGCCTGGCTGGAACGGGCTGTCCGATAGGCGAGGATCGCGCGGGCGTAGCGGGCCGCGACTGACCGGTCGCTGGGGGGATAGCGGCGCATCACCGTCTCCGGCCGCTCGGTGAAGCCCGACAGCTTGGCGCGCATCAGCTCATGTCTCGCGACGAGCGACGCCGAATCCTTCGTGTTGTAGGCCGGGCTCTTGGTGGCCAATTGCTCAAGGGCCGACATCCGCTCCTGGGGCAGGGGATGGCTGAGCACATAAGGGTCGAGGCCGGATGTGCGGAACAGGGCGTTGTCCCCCATTCGCTTCATCGTATCGAGCAGGCCCTTGGCCGACTGCCCGGTGGCCGTGAGATAGCGAACGGCGGCCTGATCCGCGGCCTGCTCCTCGGATCGCTGGTAAGAGAGGAGGTTGCGCCGGACGATCTCCTGCGATCCCGCCAGCACGCCGCCGGCACCCACGCCGCCCTGGCCGACGCGTCCGCCGGCGGAGCCGACCATAGCGCCGGCGCCTGCCAGCATGCCGACCACGGACAGGATCTTGGCGTTGGCGATCTGCTGGTGCAGTCGCGCCAGATGACCGCCGGCGATATGGCCGCTCTCATGGGCCAGCACGCCGATGATCTCGTTCGGCGAGCGGGAATCGATCAGTGCGCCGGTATTGACGAAGATCTTCTGCCCGTTGGCGACGAAGGCGTTGAAGGTGGGGTTCTGGATTAGAATGACCTTGACCGAACTGACTCGAATGCCCGCCGCTTTCAGGACCGGCGTGGCATAGTCCATCAAGAGCTTCTCGATCTCCGCGTCGCGCACGATCATCTGGCTTCGCTCACCGCTCTGGGCCTGGGCCGCGACAGGCGCCAGAACCATCGCGGCACAGCTGACGCCTGCCACCACTGCCCGCGCGAGGGTGGCAGCCGCGGTGAGCGGGACGAGGAAAGACCGAGAAGAACGGAGAGGTCGAGAGAAACGCATGCTGGTGGAACGCACTCTTTCTTTGATCGGAACCAGGATTGCACGTCAGGATCACGCGACGTCATGCTATCGGGACAAATTGAAGAAATTCAGTCAAATCAGAATGCCGTCATCGCGATTGATGCATGCCTATTGTAAGGGTCCCTTTTGACATGACCAAGCCAATGTCAGCCGCCTCTTCTGATCCGGTCGGTCCTCGTCTTGCCGCGCGGATGGCCGATGTAGCGCCGTTTCTCGCCATGGATGTGCTCTCCGCCGCGAAGATCAAGGAGCGTGCGGGAGACAGTGTGATCCATATGGAGATCGGCGAGCCGACGGCATCAGCGCCCAGGCTGGCGCGAGAGGCGGCCCAAGCGGCGCTCGCGCTCGGCCGTATCGGCTATACCGAGGCGCTGGGCCTGCCGACCCTGCGTGCGGCGATCGCCGCCCATTATCGCCGTTCCTATGGCATCAGCCTTGCGCCCGAGCGCATCGCCGTGACAACGGGATCGTCCGGCGGCTTCGTGCTGGCCTTTCTGGCGCTCTTCGAACCAGGTGCGCGCGTCGCGATCGCCTCGCCCGGCTATCCCGCCTATCGCAATATCCTGCTTGCACTCGGCCTCGAACCGGTGCCGGTCCCGGCCAACGCCACGTCGGACTGGGTCATGCAAGCGGAGGCACTGCGCAGGATCCACGCGGAGGCGCCGCTGTCAGGTGTTCTGACCATGAGCCCGGGTAATCCGACCGGCACGCTTATGGGCCGGAGTGCTCTCGAGGCCGTGGGACGGATCTGCCGAGAGCTCGGGCTCTGGTTCATCTCTGACGAAATCTATCATGGCCTCACCTACGAGACCCCTGCTGAAACAGCGCTCGCCTTCGATGATGACGCCATCATCGTTAATTCCTTCTCCAAATATTTCTGTATGACGGGCTGGCGCGTAGGCTGGCTGGTGATGCCGGAACGGATCGTTCGCCCCATTGAGCGGCTCGCGCAGAATCTTTTCATTTCCGCCCCTTACCTCAGCCAGCTCGCCGCTGAAGCTGCCTTCGGCGCGGAAGAGGAACTGGAGGCAATCAAGGCCGGCTATGCCGCCAACCGTGCGCTTCTCCTCAACGAACTGCCGCGGATCGGTCTCGATCGGCTCGCCCCGGCGGACGGGGCCTTCTACGTCTATGCCGACATCTCACGTTTCACGAACGATTCCATGGACTTCTGCCGACGCCTCCTCGTGGATACGGGCGTGGCGGCAACGCCGGGGCTGGATTTCGATCAGGATGGGGGCAATCGCTATCTCCGACTGTCCTTCGCGGGCTCTGAAGCGGACTGTCGGGGAACCGTCGAGCGGCTACGCAATTGGTTGCCACATATTTGATGTCATATCTGTAATACTGCGTCGGATCGGAATGGATATTCCAGTCAAATGCGGGTGTAATTCCTTCTATAAAAATCTGATTTATTTTTAAAATATCTGCATCCGCGCGCCTTGCATTAAGTCCGGCGTAGATAACGTTATTTGCAGCAAATATTTATGCAATTCGAAGGGGTGTTGTTTTTTCCTTTTTTAAGAGTTTTTCATGGCGGATTTTCTATCGGCGGTCGGAGGGGCGCTTCTTACTGCCTGGGCTCAAACGCCTTTGGGAGCAGGTGTCACCAGCCTGCTCCAGCCATCTCCTCACACAACCGAATCTGTAACTGAGACGTTGCCGCAAAAAACGGAGAATCCGATCCCACCGGACCTCCCGTCAGGCTCTATCATCGATTGCGACGGCAAACTTAAGCCGGGAATTGTGAGTGACGGCTCGCACAAGAACCTTCCGCTTCCGGCGTCATGTCCACCCAAATCGTCTGGCGAAAACCCGAAGACACCCTTGGAAGAGGGGAATGGCGGCAAGGGGAATACGGGGACCGGCACGCAGAAACCGACAGATCCAGACGACGGAGATGATAAAGGCAAGGAGCAGAAGCCTGAGAACAGTTCTGAAAAGCCTTCAGTTAATGCCAATGGCATGACCAAGGGCGACAATAGCCTCTCGGGTCCCTCGCAGGTTGACGTGGCGCAGATGGCGCTGGCGGCGCAACGCTTCAGTCGCGCACTCATCACGCAGCATCAATTGCTCGGACATAGCGCCCGGGCGTCCACGGGTGATGGCGGGCTCGGCGCAGCTGACGGAAAACTCTGGATGTCGCCGATCGTGGGCTTGGGTCGCATCGCGCAAAGCGGCGGCGGTAAACTACGCTACGACAGCAAGGGTGTTTTCGTCGGTGTCGACCGATCCTACGGCAATCTTCTTGTCGGCGGCATGCTCGGACAACTTACAACGAGCGGCCGGAGTGTGGACGGGGATACGGATCACAGCGCCTTCCACGCGGCGCTCTATGGTCGGGCTGATCTCGGATCATTCGTGTTGCGTGGTGATATCGGCGCGTCGTTCAACTCCTACGGTTTGAGCCGGCGGCACTTCGCGGGTGATCCATTGCGCGGCACGCAACGATTCAACGCGAATGGCTACGGGTTATCAGCAAGCGCCTTCGCCGGGTACACGATGCAAGTTTCCGGAATACGTGTTGTTCCAGAAATCGGCCTCGAGTTCGACCGGATCTCATTGTCCGGAGCGCGAGGCGCTGTCGCCGAGGCTCGCCCGGATCTCGCCGGTACCACGACGATCAACAACCTTCGTGGTTTGGTCGGTGGACGCATGGAAATGCCCTTGGCTCTCAAGGGAACCGACGGTCTGAGCGTCAAACTGACGGCATACTGGGCGAGAGATCTGATCGACGACCGATCAAGGACTGGCGTCACGGTTCCGGCGGTCTTGAACCAGATGGCTTTTGGCCAGACTTCACGCTCGCGCAAACGCTCCCCCGATGCCGCTATCCTCGGCGCCGAGATCGAGGGCAGCCTGTGGAAGGACGCCACCATCGTTGCAAGTTACGTCACGGAACTCCGCGGGGCGGACACAAGTCATGCTGTGATGGCAGGCTTGCGCTTGAAATGGTGATCGTTTTTCACGTCCTGTGAAAGCCGGCAAAGTTCGCTGGGGAGGTTGCCCGTTACATGGCAGCCTCCCACTCATCGCGGATCGCATCCCGGTTTCAATCTGTTATAGACAACGGGTCTTGTGGCTCGCTCCCGTCTCGTTTCCAGGACGTTGATTGCCGGCCCTGACGGCAGAGGGAAGAAGCCAGGGATTATCATGAATATCGCTCCGCCCCCGCCCCAGAAGGGCATACTCACACATGCTGAGGTGGTGTCGATCATTCTCGGCGTGATGCTGGCGATGTTCCTGGCCGCGCTCGATCAGACAATCGTCGCGACAGCCTTGCCGACCATCGGCCGCACCCTTGGCGATGTCGTCCATCTGCCATGGGTGGTGACAGCCTATCTGCTGGCCGCAACGGCGGTGACACCGCTTTATGGCAAATTCAGCGATGTTTATGGCCGACGCATTACCTTGCTCGTCGGCATCTGCATTTTCATCGCTGGGTCCGTGCTCTGCGCGGTCGCCCCGACAATGCTTGCGCTGATCATCGGCCGGTTCATTCAGGGTCTCGGCGGCGGTGGGCTCATCGCGCTCGCGCAGACGATCATCGGTGACATCACCTCGCCGAAGGAACGCGCCCGCTATCAGTCCTTCATCGCATCGGTATTCCTGTCTGCGAGCGTGCTGGGGCCGCTGCTCGGCGGCTTCTTCGCCGACAAGCTGCACTGGTCCCTGATTTTCTGGATCAACTTGCCGCTCGGGTTCCTCGCCTTCCTGATGACCTATAGCCTGCTGCGCAAGCTGCCCCGGCATGAGCGCAAGCATCGCATCGATGTGCTGGGCGGGGTCATCCTGCTCGCCGCAACCGTTTCCTTGATGCTGCTGCTGAACTGGGGCGGCATCGCCTATCCCTGGCTCTCCATCGAGATCATCGGGCTCGCGGTGGTTTCCATCCTCGCCTGGGTCGGCTTCGTCGCCCGCCTGTATGCCGCGCCCGAGCCTTTCCTGCCCCTATCGCTGCTCAAGAACCAGGTGGTCCGCACCGGCAATATTTCGACCGCCTTCTCCATGGGGGCTTTCATCGGGCTGTCGATCTATCTGCCGATCTACCTGCAGACGGTCTATCATTTCAGCCCGGGGGTCAGCGGTGTAGCGCTGATACCATTGATGGCGGGAACGGTATGCGGAGCCTTCATTTCCGGCGTGCTCATGCCAAAGGTCCGGCACTACAAGCGACTTCCGATGGTCGGCTTGTCGGTCTCGACGCTCGGCCTGATCATTCTGGCGATCCATCCGCAGCCCCTGCCCCTTCTGGCCCTTGAAGCGATTTTCATCATTGTCAGCATGTCGCTGGGCACATCGCTGCCGGTGACGACCATATCGATTCAGAATGCTGTGCCCTTGCATCAGCTCGGGATGACCATGGCGCTGATGAATTTCGCGCGGCAGTTGGGAGGGGCCGTTGCCGTCGCCATCTTCGGCGCCATTGTACTCGGCCTGCTGTCACATAGCGGCGAAGGCTTGAGCCATGAAAACCTCTCCGCCGCCTTCTCCGCCAGCACGGTGGATTTCGCGCCGACATTCCGCTGGGTTTTCATCGCCGCCGCGATCTGTTTCGGGGTGGCTCTCTGCGCCCTGATCCGCATGGAGGAACGCCCCTTGCGGAGCACCATCGGCGAGGCGCCGCCAACGACCATCGAGTAGAAGCTGAAAGCCTCTCGCCCGGACATAAAAAAAGGGGCGGTTCAACCGCCCCTTTTTACATCTTGGTGCCCAGATCCGGAGGTTGTTCCCCGCATTGCTCCGAAGAGAACGCCCCCGGCTGGAGCAGACTAACTGCCCGTGATGGTTGCTTTCGCACGCGACCACCAGCCTGTGCGCTTGGGCCGATTTTGGGCCGGCCCGGATGCCGGCTCCGTCTCCGCCGCGGACGCGTCAGCCGGAGCGTCAGCGCTCACCTCAGCCTTGGCCTTTGACGTTTTTGCCCGAGGGGTAGCCGCGGGCTTGCGCGGCGCGCGGGTGGACTTCTTCTTCGCGGGGGCCGCGTCCTTCTCGCCAGCGGCGGTATCCGAAGCAACCGCTTCGTCAGGAGCTGCCTCCTGGACAGGCGCGACTTCTTCCTTCGCGACGGCGGCTTCCTTTGTCGCCGCGGCCTTGCGGCGGCGAGGCTTGGCCTTCGGCGCGCTCTCGGCCTCAACCGCAGGCTTTGCCTCATCCGCTGCGATCTCGGCCGGAGCAGCCGTCGCCTCGGCCTTGGCCTTCGCGGCCTTGGTGGAGCGGCGACGCTTCGGCTTGGCCGCAGCCTCTGAAGCCGGAGCCTCAGCGCTCACGGCCGGTTCTTCGCCAGCCGAGACATCGGATCCCTCCGAAACGGTATCTGCTACGGATTCGGCCGTGTGAGCCACGCCGTCCTCGTCGGCTGGTGCGGCTTCGACGGTTGCCGCGACAGCCGGCATCTCGCCCTGAACGTCCTCGGCGGCGATCGCGTCGGAATCGTTCTCGGCGTCGGAATCATCCGGGGATGAATCGTGCTCGGCTGTTTCGGCGTGGAAACCGTTGGCTGCGGGCTCGCCGCGATTGTCACCGCCGCGACCACCACGCCGCCGGCGCCGCCGGCGCCGCCGGCGACCAGCTTCATCGCCGTTGCCGCCTTCAGCCTCGCGCCGCTGGCCATCGGGATGGCGTCCGGCAGCTGAACCGTCTTGCGCAGCTTCGACCGGCTTGTCCTCGTCCTCGGAGGCTTCCTCGTCGCTCTCATCCTCGGAGACGGGCTCGTCCTCCTCCTCCTCCTCGGGGATGATGGTGTCGACCTGCACGCGGGCCGGCAACATGGAGGGTTCCGGCTTGACTGCGAGTTCGCCCCGCTCCAGCGCAAAATGCGTCGCGCCGACGAAGCTCTCGTCCGCGACGACGGTGATCGTCACGCCGAAGCGCATTTCCAGATCACGCAGATGGCCGCGCTTCTGATTGAGGATGTAGAGTGCGACCGTCGCGGGCGTCTTGATGGTGACGTTATGCGTGGCGCTCTTCAGCAACGTCTCCTCGACGGAGCGCAGGATATGGAGAGCGATGGAGGGTGTCGCACGCACGAAGCCGGAGCCCGCGCAATGCGGGCAGGGGACGGACGAACTCTCCAGCACGCCCGTGCGGATGCGCTGGCGTGACATTTCCATGAGGCCGAAGGCCGAAATGCGGCCGACCTGAATGCGAGCGCGGTCGTCCTTGAGGCAATCCTTCAGCTTCTTCTCGACCGCGCGATTGTTGCGCTTTTCCTCCATGTCGATGAAGTCGATGACGATGAGCCCCGCAAGGTCACGCAGGCGCAGCTGCCGGGAAATCTCCTCGGCCGCCTCAAGATTGGTCTTGAGCGCGGTGTCCTCGATATTGTGCTCGCGCGTCGAACGCCCGGAGTTCACGTCGATCGAGACGAGCGCTTCGGTCGGATTGATGACGATGTAGCCGCCGGACTTGAGCGTCACCTGGTTCGAGAACATCGCATCGAGCTGGGACTCGACACCATTGCGCACGAAGATCGGAAGGTTGTCGCGATAAGGCTGGACCGCCTTCGAATGGCTCGGCATGAGCATGCGCATGAAGTCCTTGGCCTCGCGATAGCCCTCCTCACCGGACACGTGAACTTCGTCGATGTCCTTGTTGTAGAGGTCACGGATGGCGCGCTTGATCAGCGAGCCTTCCTCATAGACCAAGGCGGGCGCGCTCGACTTCAGCGTCAGTTCGCGCACGCTCTCCCAGAGGCGCAGCAGATACTCGAAGTCGCGCTTGATCTCGGCCTTGGTGCGCAGGGCGCCGGCCGTGCGCAGGATGATCCCCATCCCATCCGGAACCTCCAGTTCCTGGGCCATTTCCTTCAGGCGCTTGCGATCGGCCGCGTTGGTGATCTTGCGCGAAATGCCACCGCCGCGGGCGGTATTGGGCATCAGCACGGAATAGCGGCCGGCGAGCGACAGATAGGTGGTCAGCGCAGCGCCCTTGTTGCCGCGCTCTTCCTTCACGACCTGAACCAGCAGCACCTGACGGCGCTTGATCACCTCCTGGATCTTGTACTGGCGACGCAGGGGGCGCTGGCGGCGGTCGGGCAGCTCCTCGGAGGCATCGGCCGATCCGCCGACCTGCTCGACGACGTCATCCTCATGGGTGGCATCGTCACCGTCGCTGTCGCCGTCATCATCGGAGGCGGCTTCGGAGGTTTCAGCCCCGGCCTCGGAAACTGCGTGATCACCGTCCTGCCGGCTGTCGTCCGCCGCGGCTTCGACACCCGAAGTGGCGGACGGCACGGCCTCGTCATCACCGGTGGTCGCTTCCCCGCTGCTGTCCGCAGCCGCAGTCGCCGCACCGCTCACGGAGTCGTCGTCGTTGCGGCGACGCTCGCGCCCACGCGAGCTGCGGCGGCTGGCGGCTCTCTCCTCGTCCCGCTCGGCGTCCCGCTCGGCCTGCGCTTCTTCCTCGATCAGCGCCTGCCGGTCAGCAACCGGAATCTGGTAGTAGTCGGGGTGGATTTCGCTGAAGGCCAGGAAGCCGTGTCGATTGCCGCCATACTCGATGAAGGCCGCCTGCAGAGAAGGCTCCACACGCGTGACCTTGGCGAGATAGATATTGCCACGCAGTTGTCGACGGTTGGCCGACTCGAAATCGAACTCTTCAACCTTGTTTCCGCGAACCACGACCACCCGGGTCTCTTCCGGGTGGGCCGCATCGATAAGCATTTTGTTGGCCATTGTTAACTCTCGTATGGGCGGCCGTCGCGCGGAGAGTCATGGGCCTGGACGTCTTGATGCTGAAGGCCATGGCGCCGCTGTCGAGCGACGGCCTGTCAATCCGGAACAATCTGCCAGTCCAACCCGCCGGGGAGGCGGGGACACGCGAAAGCACGCTGACGCGCCGGGGGAGGCCGGCGCCAGATGGAAGTGAAATAGGGAATACACAACGGGCTGGGCGAGGACGACGGGCGGAAAACACGGACGGGTGCGCAAACTCCGCCGCCGTGTCTGTGACGGCCAGCGTTGTTGCGAGGCGTGCCCGATCCGGTGAGCTGCCCATATCCTCCAAGCCTTTAACTCATCAAACCCGCGAACGCCGTAGTCGGTTTCCGCGAGAGGCCACGGATCCACCGCAGCCATTATTTCAATTCCGTACCGAGGTACCCGACTGGCAGGCGCGGGCAGTGATGGGCCCAGCCGCCTTGCTCGTCTGGCAGGCGCCGCGCCGATTCTTACAAGGCGCCGCGCGTACACCGGAACGGAGACATGATTTCATTACAGATGCATAGCCGCCTTTGGCAAGCGTCATCCACAAGGTGATATGCGCGCAACGCTGTTTCCAAACCGTCAAGGAGCCTGAATGATTGATTAACCATCAGTGACGTATGCCTTACATAGTGGGGCGGATCAGAAGCTTCGCGTGCGTCAGCCAACGGAAAAGATCAAGGGGGATCGATCGAGGCCGGCGCGGGTGATGGAGCGTGAATGATACGGATGCCTTGTGTACACGACGACTGAAATCCAGAGACGCCTCGTGCGTTTTGCCGTGGCCGGGGTGCTGCTGCTGCCATTGTGGGGCTTTCCTGCAGGCGCAGGGGCAACCGACGGACGGTCCGCGGATGCGGCCGCCCGTCAGGCCAACATGATCAGGGCCACGACGGTCGCGATTGATGCGCGCAAGGATTCCGCGCGACTGACTTTCACGCTCACCGCAGCCGTGGAGGCTAAGGCCTTCCTTCTGGAGCGACCGGACAGGGTCATCATCGACTTGCCGGAGGTCAATTTCCAGTTACCCAAGAATGCCGGACGCCCGCCCTCCGGCAAGGGGCATTTCATCGGGTCGTTCCGATTCGGCCTGTTCGCGCCTGAGCGCTCGCGCGTCGTCATCGATCTGCGCGAGCCGGCTCTGGTCGGTCGCGTCGAAACCGTCCGGACAGAGACCGGGGCGGAACTCGTTATTGAGCTGAACAAGGCAACGCGCGCCGCTTATCGCAAGGCCGCGCTTCGGCCGATGGTCGATTCCGGCGATGGCCTGCCGGGTCAGCAGCCGGATACGCCGAAAACGGTAACCCACGGTCCCAAGAACGAAGCGCTGCCACTGGTGGTGATCGATCCTGGCCATGGCGGTATCGATCCCGGCGCCCAGACCGGCGATGGTGTCCTGGAAAAGGATGTCGTCTTCGCCTTCGCCCAGCGTCTGCGGGACATGCTCGAAGCGAGCGGTCGCTATCGGGTGATGATGACGCGCACGACGGATACCTTCATCGCGCTCGGCGCTCGCACGCGTGTGGCGCGGCAGGCCGGTGCCGATCTTTTCATCTCGATCCACGCTGACACATTGGGAGCCGGTGGAGGGGTGCGTGGCGCAACGATCTACACCGGCTCCGATCTCGCCACCGACCTCGAGTCGGCACGCCTCGCCGACAAGGAAAACCTGGCCGACCAAATCGCTGGCGTCGAGGCGGCGGAAGATCCCGATGAGATCGTCGGGATTCTCGCCGATCTCACGAAGCGGGAAACGCGCACCTTCTCAAGCTCTTTTGCCGGAAATGTGATCGACAGTTTCAAAGGCACGGTTCTTCTGAACAAGAACCCGCATCGGTCCGCAGGGTTTCGTGTTCTCAAGGCCCCGGATGTGCCGTCAGTCCTGGTGGAACTTGGTTATCTCTCAAGCGCTAAGGACGCGGCTCTTCTTGTTTCGGATGAGTGGCAGAAGAATGCCGCCAACGCTCTGAACGAGGCCATCAGCCGTTATTTTTCTCAGCGTTCGCCCACCGAAAAAGCGGGCGGTGTCGCCTTTTCTCCATAGTTGTCGGTGATGTACCTGGGTACACACGGGCTGCGCTGGCACTGTTGCCTCACCTTATGGTAGAAGTAATCGTTTAGGGGCTGGCGGGATGACCGATCGACAGGGTGTTGGGAGGGGCTCGTTTTCATGCCCTCCCGGCGTCGGCTTTGGACCAATTGTATGCGACTGATTCTGCGCTTTATCGGCTTTGCGTTCACGGCAGGCGCTATCCTGTTCCTGATTGGTGCTGGCGTGGTTGGCTACGTCTTCAACCACTATTCCCAGGATCTGCCGGACTACACGCAGCTCGCGGATTATGAGCCCATGGTGACGACCCGCGTCCACGCGGGCGATGGCGCCATCCTGGCCGAGTACTCGCGCGAGCGGCGGCTGTTCCTGCCGATGCAAGCCATCCCTCCGCTCGTCGTCGCGGCATTCCTGTCTGCTGAAGACAAGAATTTCTACAAGCACGGTGGCGTCGACCCGGAAGGCGTGGCGCGCGCCGCGGTCAACAATTTGCGCAGCGGTGGCCGCCGCCAGCAGGGCGCCTCGACGATCACCCAGCAGGTGGCCAAGAACTTCCTGCTCACCAACGAGCAGACCTACGAGCGCAAGATCAAGGAACTGATCCTCTCGCTGCGCATGGAGTCGGTCTATTCAAAGGATCGCATTCTCGAGCTCTATCTCAACGAGATCTATCTCGGTACGGCAGGCGGCGGGCCCGGCAACTACGGCGTGGCGGCCGCCGCCCTCAACTATTTCGGGAAGTCCGTCAACGAGCTGACCTTGCCCGAGGTCGCCTATCTCGCAGCGCTTCCCAAAGCTCCGACGAATTATCATCCCTTCCGCCAACGTGAGGCAGCGATCGAGCGTCGCAACTGGGTGATCGACCGTATGGTCGAGAACGGTTACGTCTCGCGCGCGGATGGCGACAAGGCCAAGGCGGCTCCGCTCGGTGTGTCGCCGCGTTCGCTTCCGGAAAGTTCGGCGGTTGCAGGCTTCTTCACCGAGGAGGTCCGTCGCGAGCTCGCCGAGCGTTACGGCGAGAAGGAACTCTACGAGGGCGGCCTTTCTGTCCGCACGACCCTCGACCCCACCATGCAGGTGATGGCGCGCAAGGCACTTGTCGACGGTCTCGTGCGCTATGACGAATCCCATGGCTGGCGCGGAGCGCAACAAAAGATCGATCTGTCGCAGGGCGAATGGGGCGCGGCCCTCGCTCAGATCAAGGCTTATGGAGACGTCAAGCCGTGGCAGCTCGCCGTGGTTCTTTCCTCCGACGCGCAGAAGGCGACCATCGGCCTGCAGCCGCGCCGTGAGCCATCAGGCGCGGTGCATGCTGAGCGGGAGACCGGAACTATCGGCCTCGACGGCATCCGTTGGACACGCAAAGGCCGCGTCAATGCCGCGCTGCAGCCAGGCGACGTGATCTATGCCGAGCCGATCGACGGCAAGGGCACACAGTTCCGCCTGCGCCAGATCCCGGAGATCGGCGGTTCTCTCGTCGCGATGGACCCCAACACCGGCCGTGTCTTTGCGATGGTGGGCGGCTTCTCGTTCGACCAGAGCGAGTTCAACCGCGCGACGCAGGCATGGCGCCAGCCCGGCTCCTCCTTCAAACCCTTCGTCTATGCGACCGCGCTCGACAACGGCTATACGCCGTCGAGCATCGTCGTCGACGGAGCGTTCGAACTCGACCAGGGGCCCGGCCTCGGCATGTGGCGCCCGGAGAACTACAACAGGAAATTCGCCGGTCCGCGCACGCTGCGCTACGGCATCGAGCAGTCGAAGAACCTGATGACCGTCAGGCTGGCGCACGATGTCGGCATGCCCCTCGTCTCCGAATACGCCAAGCGTTTCGGTGTCTATGACGACATGCCACAGCTCCTCTCCATGTCGCTCGGCGCTGGTGAGACGACCGTGCTGCGCATGACCACGGCCTATTCGATGTTCGTGAACGGCGGCCGCCGCATCAAGCCGACCTTGATCGACCGCATTCAGGATCGCTGGGGCAAGACGGTCTATCGTCACGACGAGCGGCAATGCATGAACTGCAATGCCGACGCGTGGTCCGACCAGCGCGAGCCGACTTTGGTGGACAAGCGTGAGCAGGTGCTTGATCCGCTGACGGCCTACCAGATCGTGTCGATCCTCGAAGGCGTCGTCCAGCGTGGCACGGCCACTGTCGTGAAGAGCGTCGGGAAGCCGCTCGCCGGCAAGACCGGCACGAGCAATGACGCCAAGGACGTCTGGTTCGTGGGCTTTTCGCCGGATCTCGCTGTCGGTGTCTTCCTTGGCTACGATAAGCCACGCTCTCTTGGCGGGCGGGTTTCTGCCGGTGCCCTGGCGGCTCCGATTTTCCGCGACTTCATGAACATGGCCTTGAAGGACAAGCCAGCGACGCCCTTCCGCGTTCCGCCCGGGATCAAGCTCATTCAGGTCGACGCCCATTCGGGACTGCGGAGTTCCGGCAGCGGCAAGGGAACGATTCTTGAAGCCTTCAAGCCGGGCACGGCGCCTCCTGATGGTGTTGCCATGGCGGCAGGTGGCGGCGCGACAGGCGCTGTAAATGTCGACGGTGCCGGGCGGGGCGGTGTCGGTGCCGGTACCGGCGGGCTGTATTGACGGTGGCCGCTCTCCCCCTTGGATAATCCCTCCGGGCCTTTGATGAGGCAGCGGCGTGATCGACGAGACGCCGTCGCCTTCCTATAATCCCTTCACAGCATCGCAGCTCGGCGCGGTTTACAGCCGGCGGCGCGATGCTTTATGAGCACAGAGTCGCTCGTGCGACTGATCATTCACAGAGATATTTGGTAGCCATGCGAGCCGAGATCGAAGCTCTCGTCGAAACCACCAAGCAGTCCGTGGGACTGCTGAGGAGGCATCTTTGACTGGGATGCTGCCACAAAACGCCTGGAAGAGCTGAACGCTCTCTCGGAAGATCCGAATTTCTGGAACGACGGCGAATCCGCGCAAAAGATGATGCGCGAGCGCACGGAGCTCGAAGATCGCCTGTCGTCCATAGTGCGCATCGAGCGCGAACTGGACGACGCTATCACCCTCATTGAGCTGGGGGAGATGGAAGAGGACGCGACCGTCATCGCGGAGGGCGAGGCCGCCATAAAGGCTTTGCAGGCCGACGCCGCCCGACGGCAGGTCGAGACACTGCTTTCGGGGGAGGCCGACCAGAACGACACCTATGTCGAGATCCACTCCGGTGCCGGCGGCACCGAGAGTCAGGACTGGGCGCGCATGCTCATGCGCATGTATGCCCGCTGGGGTGAGCGCAAGGGTTACAAGGTCGAACTCATCGAAGAAACCGACGGTGAAGAGGCCGGGATCAAGTCGGCGACGTTGCTCGTCAAGGGCAACAACGCCTATGGCTGGCTGAAGACGGAGTCGGGGGTCCATCGGCTTGTCCGTATCTCGCCGTTCGACTCAAACGCCCGGCGTCATACGAGCTTCGCCTCCGCCTGGGTCTATCCGGTGATCGACGATCGTATCGAGATCGACATCAAGGAATCGGACTGCCGGATCGATACCTATCGTTCGTCCGGCGCCGGCGGTCAGCACGTCAACACCACTGATTCGGCGGTGCGTATCACGCATATCCCCACGGGGATTGTCGCGGCCTGTCAGAACGAACGGTCGCAGCACAAGAACCGCGCTACCGCGTGGAACATGCTTCGCGCGCGTCTCTACGAACTCGAACTGAAGAAGCGGGAGGAGGCGGCCTCCGCCGAAGCCGCTTCAAAGAGCGAAATCGGCTGGGGACACCAGATCCGTTCCTACGTGCTGCAGCCCTATCAGCTCGTCAAGGATCTGCGTACGGGGGTGACGTCCGGCACGCCTTATGACGTGCTCGATGGAGAGCTTGATCCCTTTATCGAGGCGTCGCTCGCCGCGCGCATCTATGGTTCTGCGGACAAGGTCGAGGATATCGACTGATCGCGCCTTTGCTTCAATCCCTGTCCGGTTACCGATCGGGCAGGGAAGGCGGGGGCTTCCTAATGAATTTCCGCCAGGAGATCTGCGGCGCGCAGGAAGCGAGTGGGGTTGATCGCCTCGCCGCCGATCCGTGTCTCGTAATGCAGGTGCGGGCCCGTTGAACGTCCGGTGCTGCCGACCCTGCCGATCTGGGTATCCATCGTGACAGGCGTTCCCGGGCGCACGTCGATTTCGGAAAGATGGGCGTAGCGCGTCACCACGCCGTTGCCGTGGTCCACTTCCACCATCTTGCCATAGCCACCCGTGTAATCCGCGACGGTCACCCGTCCTAGGCCTGTCGGAAACACGGGCGTTCCGTCCGCTTGCGCGAAGTCGATGCCGGAATGGAGGGCGAGCCCGCGCGTGAAAGGATCCGCGCGCACACCGAAGCCGCTTGTGATCGTGGAATCGAAGCCCGGTCGCCGCAAGGGCAGGCTGTCGACGGTGCGGCGCAGCCTATACAACGTGGTCAGGTCGATCTGAGCGGTGACGGCGAAACGCGTGAACGGATCTGTCTTCGCCTGGTCCAGGCCCACGAGCGGCCCGCCTTGTGCCGACCGTTGACCGGCACCGATGAGCGTATCAGGGTCGAGCCCTATCTCGGCAATCACGCCCTTCAGGAGTGAGGAATTGCGCTGAGCATGCTGGCTGAGGCCGGTGAGCGTCGACAGGTGGCGCCTGTCCATCACGTCGGCGAAACGCTTGGCGCGCAGGATGCGCTCGCCGAGCGAGTATTTATCGGATGAGAAATGCGCCGGCAGGCGTGGCGAGCCAAAGTTGCCTGGCGGAACCGAGGGGCGGGACGGTTTCGATATGCTTACTCCGCTGGTGGGCGGAGTGCTGGGAGGCGTGAAGACGCTGACGCCCGCCGCGTCGCCGGCGACGATGGGACCACCGACAGGCATATTGGCCTGCCGGATCAGGGAGTCGATCATGGCCTGTCGATCCTCAAGCTGAACCTGGCGCTTGAGGAGATCCATGATGCGCTCGTCATAGATGTCCTGGTCGATCACCTGCTTGTCGGTGACATCATCGAGCCGGCCGCGGAAGTCCCGTAGACGGTCCTCATACTCGTAGCGCAACTCTGCCTGGCGGGAGACCATCTTGCTGAGGAGCCCGTCTCGGAAGGCGAAGGCCCAGGTTGCCGCTGCCGCCCAGGCCACCGCCAGCACGAATGCCATGGCAAAGGCGAGGGCGACGGGACGGCCGATAAAGATATAGTTGCGCTTGGCCTGCCCAGCGAAGACGAGGTCCCTGAACGGTTCGTCTCTTCCGAACAGGTCCTGCCCGTCCGCCATGCCGATTCGCCCCATCTGCTACAGATATGGGAAATTAATGGCATCGCGCGGTTAAATCACTGTAAAAGGTTGTTATAAAAATTTTACACAACCAAAGGTAATATTCGGTTTGGTTTCAGGCGCCTTCTGGCGGCGAGAGCATCGGACCGAAGACCTCATGCGGCTTTTGAATAAGTCCGATGCGCACCCGTTGGAGAGAGCTCCGCCTTTCCGAACTCCGTCGGAGCCGTGCGCCTAGAGCGCGCGCGCAGCGGCAAGCACCTCTTCAGCGTGGCCTGGTACGCGCACTTTGCGCCAGATCCGCGCGATCCGGCCAGCCGCGTCGATGAGGAAGGTCGCGCGCTCTATGCCCATGTAGGTGCGGCCATACATGCTTTTCTCCCCCCACACGCCGTAGGCTTCGATCGCAGCTTTCTCGGGATCGGCGGCGAGGGTCAGCGACAGATCATGCTTGGTCTTGAACTTGACGTGGCTGGCGAGATCATCGGCTGATACGCCGATGATCTCCGTTTCCGCCGCTGCGAACTCGGCGCGCAGCGCGTTGAAATCGATCGCTTCCCGTGTGCAGCCGCTGGTGTCGTCCTTCGGGTAGAAATAAAGAACCACTTTCCGACCGTGCAATGAGGCAAGTGAAACCTGCTTGCCCGCGCCAACCGCCAGGTCGAATGCCGGCGCGGCGGATCCGCTCGTTAGGGTCATGATGCCTTCCTTTCGTCAGATTGAGACGGTTTAGAGTGCGACAGGGGGCGCCGGTGCCCCACGAATCCGGTAAACTTCCAGCACGTTGACACGATCTGCCATCGGCTTTCGCACAGGATCGGCTATAGTATCAGCGGGTGTCTGGCCCGCTGAATTTATAGCCGCCAATCCGCGCCGCGCCGACTTGTCTGGCAGTTGTGCGGAGCAATTCTCATGCAGCAAGGAGCGGGAATGCCTTTTGGTCCGTCATCTCTTCGATCCCAGACCGTGGCGCAGGAGATGGATGGCTTGAGGTTTTGTCCCTGTCGTGGCCCCGTGGCCGCTGATTGAGAGCCGTTGCTGATTCGATATGGCAGCTCTACGCAGATTGCGGCCCAGGCGGCGCATTAGAAAAGTGACCAGGAAGCGGCCGTCGCGCGTCCTGCGCGGCATTTTGCTTGGCGTGGCAGGTGGCGTCGCCATTCTTCTGTGCGTCGCTGCCCTTCGCATTCTGATCAGCCCCATCCTTATCGGCGACATCGCCAATCCGATCGCTTTGCATCTGGCGGAACGGTTGGGACCTGGGTGGAAGGTCGACCTGGCGGATACAGCCATCACCTATACGCGCCATGGCCCGACGTTGAGGGTAGACAGGATCGATGTGCGCGATCCACGTGGCCTTAGCCTGCTGAAGGCACAGGAAGCCGAGATCGCTGTTTCTCCATGGGCGTTGCTTCGCGGTGAGATCATCCCCCGTTCGGTGGAACTGAGCGGCCTTGATCTTCGCCTCTTCGTGGCCCGTGACGGCGGCCTCGCCCTGACGGCGGGAGAGGCAGATCCACCGGAAGCGACACAAGCGGATCCGTCGCTGCAGGCCAGGACCGACGCGCCCGCCACCACCGGCTCCGTTCCCGGCAAGTCCACCCTCCCACTTGCCGTTGGAGCGGTTTCCTTCATAGACCTTGTGTCTGGAGGCGATTCGGCGATCGCGGGTGTCGAGCGGGTGCGGCTGTCTGGAGCCAGGCTGACACTGATCGACGACACGCGACGCCAACGGATCAACTTCGATGACGTTTCGTTCAATGTGGCGCGTCCAGCGCCGGGAGAACTGCATTTCGGCTTCGGCCTGACAGGCAGGAACGGCCCATGGCAGGTCTCCGGCACGGTGATCGGCGCGGCCGCGGGAACCGAACGGCGCGTGTCGATGACCGTCGACGACATGCCAGTCTCGGACCTCTTGTCGCTCAACGGCATTAGGACCCCGCTCGTTACGACCGACATGCCGCTCTCCGCCAAGCTCGATCTGACGGTTGCGGCGAACGACACACTCTCGGCATTCGACGCGACCTTGCGTGGCGGACGTGGCGTGGTCGTCATGGACGACCCTGACCAGCCTCCGGTGACCGTGGACAGCTTTGCGGTTTCGTCGACCTGGGATGCGGCCGCCGGAGAGCTCGTTATCACGTCGGCTGACCTTCGCGCTGGGCCGTCGCGTTTCACACTGGCGGGACGGCTAACGCCCGCCGAGGGTGATCAGCTCTGGCGTATGAAGCTCTCGGGATCGGGCGCCGCGATCGAGAATCTGACAGATGGCCAGCCCCCGGTGCTCATCAATGATATCGCGCTCGCCATGACCGGCGCTGTCGGCGGGGGGGTGAATTTCGAGCAAGTACGGGTGGCGGGGAAAGGCTATGATATCTCGCTGACCGGCTCGCTTGGCACTGTCGCCGATCAAGGGGGGCTCAATCTCGACGTTTCCGTGCCGAAGGCTCCGGTTCGCTCGGTTCTGCGCTTCTGGCCAGCGTTCGTGGCGGCGGATGTCCGGCGCTATCTCGTCGACAACCTGACGGGGGGAACGGTCGAGGGAATGGTCCTCCAGACCCGGCTCACGGGCGAGGAATTGATCGCGTCGCGCAACAAGAAGCCTATTCCGGACGCCTCGGTTCATCTCGCGTTCTCGATCAATGATGGCACCTTGCTTGCTGCCCAGGGATTGCCGCTTCTGACGGGCATGTCGGTATCCGGCGTCGTCACGGGGCTGACCACGCGGGTTGAAGTTGCCCAGGCGCTGGTCCAGCTTCCCGCCAACCGCTCACTTAGCCTCGCCGATGGTGTCTTCGCCGTTGCCGATCACACGCCGCCGGTGTTCTCGACGGTCGACTTCAGACTGCGCGGACCGGCCGACGGCCTCATTGCGCTCCTCGGCAGCGATGCGTTGAAGGGGACGGTGCAGATTGACATCGATCCCGCGAAGGTCCGCGGCCAGGCGGATCTCAAGGTCTCGCTTGGGGTTCCCCTCGTCAAGGACATGACTGCCGCCGATGTCAAAGCGGCTGCCTCAGGCAATCTCACCAATCTTTCGGTGGATGGCATCAGCGGCAAGGAAAGGCTGGAGAACGCCTCCCTTGCCTTGAACGTAGATACAACTGCGCTCACGCTGAAGGGCACAGGGCAGATCTCCGGCGTTCCCGCTACCCTCGATATGCGGCAGCTCCTGCGCTCGAGTGCGGGCGAAGTGGCGATTTCGCTGGTTCTCGACGATGCGGCGCGCGCGCGCAAAGGATTTGATCTGAAGAGCAAGCTTCGTGGTCCGATTGGGGTGAAGCTCGTCAAGAGCTTTGATACGAAGACGCCGACCTCCGTCGATGTCGACTTGGCGCGCGCTTCAATCGACGATCTGCTGCCGGGATGGCGCAAGGCCGCCGGCAAGCCGGGGCGCCTTTCCTTCCTGCTCATGGACGCGGATGGCTACGATTTGCGTGACATCGCGCTCGATGCGGGCGCCATCGCCAAGGGAACGGCCAAGTTCACGACGGATGGCATACTGCGTGAGGCGAGCTTCTCGCAGGTCAAGTTGTCACCCGGCGATGATCTGCGTCTCGACGTGAGCCGCAACCGCAACGCGTATCGTTTGGCCGTGCGGGGCAATGTTCTGGATGCACGCCCCTTCCTCGCCACGTTAAGCGATGGCGGGAGCGGCGGCGGAGCGGCGGCGGATATCGACCTTGATCTCAGCGTCAACATACTCGCCGGCTACAACGACGAGGTCATTTCCAATGCCAACCTGAAGTTGGCCCGCCGTGGCAAGACAGTCTCGGATCTGGTTCTCAAGGGGCGGCTTGGCAGCGCACCGATCAGCGGCCAGCTCGGCAATAAAGGCGCCATTTTCGTCGAGACCGGCAATGCGGGATCAGCGCTGCGCTTCGTCGATCTTTACAAGCGGATGGCGGGTGGCGCGGCACATCTCACCCTGTCGCCGTCAGGCGATGATCCGCAGAATGGCGACCTGACGATCTGGGATTTCAGCATCCGCAACGATCAGGGTCTGCAGCGCATCATCGCCGAAACCCCCAAACAGGGACGCCCCGGGGGAGTTGATCCCTCGGATATCAGCTTTACGAAGTTGAAGGTGAATTTCACGCGCGCGACCGGGCGTATCAATATCCGTGAAGGCGTCGTCTGGGGACCGACGGTCGGTGTCAGCCTGGAGGGACACCTCGACACGTCGCGTGACCGGCTTGATCTGTCCGGCACCTATGTGCCTGCCTATGCCTTGAACAACATCTTCAGTCAGCTGCCCATCGTCGGACTTATCCTCGGCGGCGGGCAGTACGAGGGTCTGTTCGCGGTCAACTTCCGCGTCAGCGGCACGACCGCCAATCCAGTCATGACGATCAACCCGCTATCGGCTATCGCGCCGGGCATCTTCAGGAAATTTTTCGACCTTGGCCGCGCCGACAGCGGTCGCGCCGAGATGCTTCCGCCCAGCTCCGTTCCCGAGCGCTGAGGCTGACAGGGAGCGCCAATTTCAGGGCTAACGGCGGATGGCCGTCGCCGGATGCCAATTAGGCCGGGGTATTCCCAGCTGTTGGGAGTGATCACGCGGCGCTTGGATTGGTCCGCCCAGTGCCGCGTGATCGCGTGAAGGTCAGGACTGCCGGAGCAGGACGTGCTTCTTGCGCCCAAGGGAGATCTTGATCACCCCGTCACCGGTTAGATCCGCCTCGCTCAGAACCGCGCGTTCGTCGGTGACGGTCGCATCATTGACGCGCAGGCCGCCGCCCTTGATCTGGCGGCGCGCCTCACCGGTCGAGGCGACAAGCCCGGCGGTGACGGCGGCGTTCAGCACGCCGAGGCCCGTCGCAAGGCTTCCCGCCGGCAGATCCACGCTGGGGAGGGTATCGGCGAGAGCGCCTTCCTCGAAGGTCTTGCGCGCGGTCTCGGCGGCCGCATCAGCGGCGGCTCGGCCGTGGACGATGGCTGTGGTCTCGGTCGCCAGGACCTTCTTCGCCTCATTGATCTCGTTGCCGCCGAGCGCTGCGAGCCTGGCGATCTCGTCCAGCGGGAGGCGTGTGAAGATCTTCAGGAACTTGCCGACATCGGCGTCTTCCGTGTTGCGGAAATACTGCCAGAAATCATAGGGGCTGAAGAGATCGCCATTGAGCCAGACAGCGCCGGAGGCCGACTTGCCCATCTTTTCGCCTGAGGCCTTGGTCAACAGCGGTGTTGTCAGCGCATAGAGCTGCGCGCCGCCCATGCGGTGGCTGAGGTCGACACCGTTGATGATATTGCCCCACTGGTCCGACCCACCCATCTGGAGCACGGTGCCGTGGCGCCGGTTGAGCTCGGTGAAGTCGTAGCCCTGCATGATCATGTAGTTGAATTCGAGGAAGCTCAGCGACTGTTCGCGATCGAGCCGGAGCTTGACCGAATCGAAGCTCAACATGCGGTTGACCGAGAAATGCCGGCCGACATCGCGCAGGAACTCGACATAGTTGAGCTTGAGCAGCCAATCGGCGTTATTGACCATCATCGCCGGGTTGGAACCGCCATAATTCAGGATGTTCCCGTAGACCCGCTTGATGCTCGCGATATTGGTCTCGATCTGCTCGATGGTCAGAAGCTTGCGCTGGTCGTCGCGGAATGAGGGGTCGCCCACCATCGAGGTGCCGCCGCCCATCAGGCTGATCGCCTGGTGGCCGGTTTCCTGCAGCCAATAGAGCATGGTGACCGAAATCAGATTGCCGATATGGATCGACGTCGCGGTCGCGTCATAGCCCACATAGCCGGAGATGCGGCCCTTGAGAGCAAGGGCGTCGAGCCCTTCGGGATCCGAGATCTGGTGGATGAAGCCGCGTTCGTCGAGCGTGCGGAGAAAGTCGGAGCGGAAGCGGGTCATGGATTCTCAGGCTTCTATCTAATGCGGCATCGTCGGCCGTCCGTGAGGACGACAGCGTGCCGTGTAGCAGGTTTCTTGGAGAATTTCATGGGGCGCGCGGCCGCGAATGAAGATCGCGCGCACCCGGAAATGAAAACGCCCGGCTCGAGAGGGCCGGGCGCTGAATTGCGATCAGGACGATAGGCCTGGCTCAGGCCGCGTTCTCCTGGACGGCGCCAAGACGCTTGTCGAGATAGCCATCGACCGTGGTCATCAATTCCTCGACTTTGCCCTCGAAGAAATGATTGGCCCCGTCAACAACCGCATGCTCGATCTGGATGCCCTTCTGGGTCTTCACCTTCTCGATGACGCTGACGACCTCGCGAAGCGGCGCGACACGATCCTGCGAGCCGTGGACGAAGAGGCCGGACGACGGGCAGGGCGCCAGGAAGCTGAAGTCATAGCGGTTCGCCATGGCCGCGATCGACAGGAAGCCCTCGATCTCGGGGCGACGCATGAGAAGCTGCATGCCGATCCAGGCACCGAAGGACACGCCGGCGATCCAGCAGGTGCGGGCTTCAGGGTTGACCGACTGCGCCCAATCGAGCGCGGCCGCCGCATCCGACAGCTCACCCTGGCCGTGATCAAACGCGCCCTGACTGCGCCCCACACCACGAAAATTGAAACGCAGAACGGAGAAGCCACGATTCACATAAGTGTAATACAGGCTGTACACGATCTGGTTATTCATCGTGCCGCCAAACTGGGGATGCGGGTGCAGCACAATGGCGATTGGCGCACCTTTCTCCTTGGCCGGATGGTAGCGGCCTTCTATACGTCCGGCGGGTCCGGTGAAAATAACTTCAGGCATTGGCTCCGACACCATGGCCGTGAGAAGGCACGAACTCAGCGAGGGACATAAAAGCCGACGTCCCTTGACTTAGTTTGCTGCAGCGCCATAAATCACGGTTAGAATTATTCTAAGGCCTACCGATGCGTGTATCTTCTTATGATACAACCGAACATCTGGAAGGCCGCCCACGCTTTCACGAGCGTATGTAGCACAACGAGGGGGGTTAAAGGCAAGACTTCCATGAAGTAGGGCCTTTTTCCCTGGAAACAAGCATGACGGCGGGTCGAGTTTATCTGGATTACAATGCATCCGCGCCACTCCGTCCGGAGGTGGTGGAGGCGATGCTGCGTGTCCTGACGGCATCCGGCAATGGCTCGTCCGTGCATAGGGAAGGCCGTGCCGCGCGTGCCGCCATCGAGGAGGCGCGAGCCAACGCCGCAGCCCTGGTAGGCGCCCAGGCCGCCAAGCTCGTTTTCACGAGCGGTGGCACCGAGGCCAATGTGCTTGCCCTGTCTCCCCATGTGCGGATCCGCGGTTTCGAGGGGCGGAATAAGGACCTCCCGCCATCCCGTTGCTTCATCGGTGCGACGGAGCACCCGAGCATTCTGGCGGGCGGGCGCTTTCCGGCAGAGGCGGTGACGGTCGTTCCGGTCGATGGGAACGGTGTCGTCGACATTGGGTGGCTCGCGGAGCATCTCGGCGCGGGTGGCGAAGGCTGGCCCTTCGTGTCCCTGCAGATGGCCAATAACGAGACGGGTGTTCTGCAGCCGATTGCTGAAGTGGCGCAACTCGTTCATGCCGCGGGCGGTGTCCTGCATGTTGACGCGGTGCAGGCCGCGGGCAAGATGCCCATCGATTTCTCGACGCTCGGCGCCGACATGTTGAGCTTTTCGGCGCATAAGTTCGGCGGCCCGCAGGGCGCCGGCGCTCTGGTCTACAATCCGGGAATCGATCTCGGGCCGGCGCTCTTGCGTGGCGGCGGCCAGGAAGAGGGCCATCGTGCCGGAACCGAGAATCTCGCGGCGATCGTCGGCTTCGGCGCCGCTTCGGCGATCGCATTTGGCGCGATTGATCACTATATGAAGGCTATGGCTGGGATGCGCGGCCGCATCGAGCATGACATGCGGAGTGTTCTTCCGGATGTCGTTGTTTTCGGAGACGGTGTGCAGCGTCTGGCCAACACGTCGGCTTTCGCTATCCCCGGCGTCAAGGCCGAGACATTGGTGATGGCCTTCGATCTTGCCGGGGTCGCGGTATCGTCGGGGTCGGCCTGTTCGTCGGGCAAGGTGCGTCCGTCGCATGTCCTCGCGGCGATGGGTGTCGAGCCGGTGGTGGCGGAGGGGGCGGTGCGTATCAGCCTGGGCTGGGCGAACCGCGATGAGGATGTCGAGCGGTTCGCATCGGCTTTTGCCAAGGTGACGCGCAGCCTCTTGGCGCGCCGCCATGGCGACAGGGCGGCGTGAGTTGGGAGAATTGGGTCCGGGGCAGGGAACCCCGGGGCCAGGAAGACGGGCAACCACGGCCCTTGAAGCCGTGAGAGGAGTTGAGCAATGCCTGCAGTGCAGGAAACCGTCGAACGCGTGAAGGCGATCGACGTTGATCAATACAAATACGGTTTCGAGACCGAGGTCGAGATGGACGTGGCCCCTGTTGGCCTGTCCGAGGACATCGTGCGCCTGATCTCCGCCAAGAAGGGTGATCCGGAGTGGATGACCGAATGGCGGCTCGATGCCTATCGACGTTGGCTCACCATGCGCGAACCCACATGGTCGCGTGTGAAATATCCCCCCATTCCCTTCCAGGAACTTCACTACTACGCCGCGCCCAAGATGAATGCCGCGCCGAAGTCACTGGACGAGGTCGACCCCGAGATCCTCAAGACTTATGAGAAGCTCGGCATTCCGCTCCGCGAACAGGAGATCCTCGCCGGCGTCGAGGGCGCCCGCTCGCGCGTCGCGGTCGATGCCGTCTTCGATTCCGTGTCGGTCGTCACGACCTTCAAGGAGGAGTTGAAGAAGGCGGGCGTCATCTTCTGCTCGATTTCGGAAGCCATCCGCGAACATCCGGAACTGGTCCGCAAATATCTCGGCTCGGTCGTGCCGGTGACGGACAATTTCTACGCCACGCTCAACTCAGCGGTCTTCACGGACGGCTCCTTCGTCTACGTGCCCGAGGGCGTGCGCTGCCCGATGGAGTTGTCGACCTATTTCCGCATCAATGAGCGCAACACCGGCCAGTTCGAGCGCACGCTGATCATCGCCGACAAGGGCTCTTACGTGAGCTACCTCGAAGGCTGCACGGCGCCGGCGCGCGACGAGAACCAGCTCCATGCGGCGGTGGTCGAGTTGATCGCGCTCGACGACGCCGAGATCAAATATTCGACGGTGCAGAACTGGTTCCCCGGTGATTCCGAGGGCCTGGGCGGCGTCTATAATTTCGTGACCAAGCGCGGCGATTGCCGGGGCGCGAATTCGAAGATCTCCTGGACGCAGGTGGAGACTGGCTCGGCCATCACCTGGAAATACCCGTCCTGCATCCTGCGCGGCGACAATTCGCGCGGCGAGTTCTACTCGATCGCCATCTCGAACGGCTACCAGCAGGTCGATTCGGGTACCAAGATGATCCATCTGGGCCGGAACACGACAAGCAAGGTGATCTCGAAGGGTATCGCGGCCGGCAAGTCCGACAACACCTATCGCGGCCTCATCTCGGCGCATCGCCGGGCATCCGGCGCGCGCAACTTCACGAACTGCGACTCGCTGCTGATCGGTGATCAGTGCGGGGCCCATACGGTGCCCTACATCGAATCGAAGAACGCCAGCGCGGTCTTCGAGCATGAGGCGACCACCTCGAAGATCTCCGACGATCAGATGTTCTACTGCATGCAGCGCGGGCTCAACGAGGAGGAGGCGATCGCTCTGATCGTCAACGGCTTCGTCAAGGACGTGCTGCAGCAACTGCCGATGGAATTCGCGGTCGAAGCGCAGAAGCTCATTTCGATCAGTCTGGAGGGGTCGGTTGGCTGACGGATTTTGCCGCGTAGCGGGCGTCGACTGACAGCCCGCTCAGCCAAACCAAAGGCCATTCACCTCTGTTTATCGTGAACAACCCTTCCGGTTCGGAGCGGCGCAAAGCGCCTTGAGACAGCCGGAAGCCGAATGCGGGATTGGAAGAATGCTTGAGATCAACAACCTGGTCGTCGACATCGAGGACAAGCGCATCCTCAACGGCCTGAGCCTGAAGGTGCACGACGGCGAGGTCGCCGCCATCATGGGTCCCAACGGGTCCGGCAAATCCACGCTGTCCTATGTCATCGCGGGCAAGGAGGACTATACGGTCCTCGATGGCGAGATCCTGCTCAACGGTGAGAATATCCTCGAGCTCGAACCGTCCGAACGAGCCGCCAAGGGCATCTTCCTGGCCTTCCAGTATCCGCTGGAAATTCCGGGCGTCGCCACCATGACCTTCCTGAAATCGGTGCTCAATGCGCAGCGCAAGGCCCGCGACGAGCAAGAGCTGACCACGCCTGATTTCATGCGGCGCGTGAAAAAAGCTGCGGAAACGCTTGAGATAGATCAGGAAATGTTGAAGCGCGCACTCAATGTCGGCTTCTCCGGCGGTGAGAAGAAGCGCATGGAAATCTTGCAGATGGCGCTGCTTGAGCCGAGCTTCTGCATTCTCGACGAGACCGACTCGGGCCTCGACATCGACGCACTGCGCATTGTCGCCGAGGGCGTCAACACGCTGCGCGCAAAGGACCGCTCCTTCCTCGTCATCACCCACTACCAGCGTCTCCTGAACTACATCGTACCGGATACGGTGCATGTCATGTCCAAGGGCAAGGTGGTGCGTTCGGGCGGCAAGGAGCTTGCCCTCGAACTCGAAGCCAACGGCTATGCCGACTATCGCGAACTGGCGGCGTGAGGGAAGCCCATGTCTGTCATAACTCCCATCCGCACGCCGGCTGAGGCGGGCCTGATCGACCTCTACAAGGTCGTCAGGAACACCTTGCCGGGCACACAGAACACGCTGAAGCACCGTGATGAGGCCTTCGCGCTGATTGAGGCGGCGGGGCTGCCGCATCGGCGCGTCGAGGAGTGGAAATATACGGATCTGCGCAGCCTGATGCAGGAGGCGCCGCCGCTTGCCGGACGCCCGAAGCTGGCGGAGACGGACCCGGCGATCGCCGGCAGCAAAGCCTTCGCTGCCGTCTCCGGCGCCCGTGTCACCTTCGTCAACGGCCATCTCGTCACCACCGAGGCTATACCGGAGGGCGTCGAGGTCACGTCGCTGGCAGAGGCATTGTCCAGCGGTCATCCGCTGCTGGCCAAAATGGGCGGCCCGGACATTGCACGGGATAACGCGGCCGTCGCGCTCAATTCGGCCTTTGTGGCCGACGGTGCGATCATCAGCGTCGCCGACGGCATCAAGCTCGACGCGCCGCTGGTGCTGCGCTTCATCAATACGGGCACGAAGGCTTTCGCGACTTCGCCGCGCATCGTCCTTTCCGCCGGTAACGACACGGCCTTCACGGTGATCGAGAGCCATGAGGGCCCGGCGGGCATCGGCTATCACAGCAACAGCGTGGTCGAGATGGTCGCCGGTTCCTCCGTCGATATCACCCACATCAGGCTGAATGCCGAAGGTGGTCGCGCGCTTGCGCTTTCGACCCTGATGGTGACCCTCGGCGCCGAGTCGAAATTTACATCGACCGGGGTCGTCGCCGGCGGGCAGATTTCACGGCACCAGGTTTTCCTCGCCTTCGCCGGCAAGGACAGCGTGGCCACGATCGGCGGTGCGACAATGCTCGCGGGCAAGAGCCTTGCCGATACGACGCTGGTGGTGGATCATATGGTCCCCGGCTGCCAGAGCCGGGAGCTCTTCAAGACGGTGGTCGATGGCGAGGCCACGGGTGTCTTTCAGGGCAAGATCATCGTTCGGCAACATGCGCAGAAGACGGATGGCCAGATGATGTCCGCGGCGCTCCTTCTCTCCGAAGGCGCTGCAATGAATAACAAGCCAGAGCTGGAAATTTTCGCTGACGACGTGGTTTGCGCCCACGGCGCCACCTGCGGGCAACTCGATGACGAGCTGCTTTTCTATCTCATGGCACGGGGCTTGCCACGGCCAGAAGCAGAGGCCCTTCTCGTGCAGGCATTCCTGGGTGAAGCTCTTGAGCCGATTGCCCTGGACGACGTGCGGGAAGAGTTGACGGACCTGGCGGCAAGCTGGCTTGCCGGACGCGCCGGATAATTCCGGCTGGTATGCGGCCGCTCTCCCGGAGATCCGGGATGGGCTGCAGAGTGGGACAGTCTTGTGTCACTCTGCACGGCGCGCCGCCTGAGCAAGGAAGATGAGGCGAAGGCCATGAATATCGCCGTTGCCAATAATACCTACGATGTCGCGGCGATCCGCCGCGATTTTCCCATCCTCGCGACCGAGGTCCATGGGAGGCCGCTGATCTATCTCGACAGCGCCGCGTCGGCCCAGAAGCCGCGGGCGGTGATTGATGCGATGGTCAACTGCATGGAAAGCGGCTACGCGAATGTGCACCGTGGCCTGCACCATCTCGCCAATACCGCGACGGAAGCGTTCGAGGACGCGCGTGAGGCGGTCCGCTCTTTCGTCAATGCGGAAAGCACGGACGAGATCATCTTCACGCGCTCGGCGACGGAATCGATCAATCTCGTCGCCGCGAGCTTCGGGCGGCTCGCCGATATCGGCCCCGGCGACGAGATCGTCCTATCGATCGCCGAGCACCATTCGAACATCGTGCCATGGCATTTTTGGCGGGAGCGCAATGGGGCCGTGCTCAAATGGGCGCCGGTCGACGACGATGGCAACTTCCTGATCGATGAATTCGAAAAACTGCTGACACCGCGCACGAAAATCGTCGCGATAACCCATATGTCGAACGTGATGGGCACGGTGATGCCGATCAAGGAGATCGTGCGGCTCGCCCACGCGCGTGGCATTCCGGTGATGGTGGACGGAAGCCAGGGCGCTGTTCATCTTCCCGTCGATGTACGGGAACTCGACGCGGACTTTTACGCCTTTACCGGCCATAAGGTCTATGGCCCGACCGGCATCGGCGTGCTTTACGGCAAGCGTGAATGGCTGGAGAAACTGCCGCCGTTCAACGGTGGCGGCGAAATGATCGAGGAAGTGACCCTCGATCGCGTCACCTACAACTCGCCTCCCCATCGTTTTGAGGCGGGCACGCCGCCGATCATCGAGGCGATCGGCCTCGGCGCGGCCGTGCGCTATATCGAATCCATCGGTCGGGGCGCCATTCTCAATCACGAAGACCAATTGCGTGATTACGCCCATAGAAAGCTCGCCGGCCTGAATTCGATTCGCATCATCGGCAAGGCGCAGTCCAAGGGTGCGATCGTGTCCTTCGAGATGAAGGGCGCCCATGCCCATGACGTGGCCACGATTATCGATCGGTCGGGCATAGCGGTCCGCGCCGGCACCCATTGCGCCCAGCCGCTGCTTGCCCGCTTCGGCACGACATCGACCTGCCGGGCCTCGTTCGGCCTTTACAACACGATCGCGGAGATCGACGCCTTCGTTGAAGCACTCAACAAGGCGGAGCACCTTTTCCTCGACTAGCGGGGGGGGGTGCAGGCGCGTACCGCGTGTTCGCATATCCGATTGAACAGGTGCGTCCGAGCGCCTACATCGGGACTGTGAGACTGTAATCGTTGTCGCTTCATAGTGACCGTTGCCTTTAAAGGATGGACCGTTGACCCAGTCGCCCGCGTCGCCGATTGAGGAAGAGAAGCCCAACGCTCCGGCGGTCGCCGCGCCGTCGGCCTTGCCCGAGGGAGAGGTCGAGCGCTTGGGCGACGAAATCGTCGCCGCGCTCAAGACGGTCTATGATCCGGAAATTCCTGCTGATATCTACGAACTCGGCCTGATCTACAGGGTCGATATCAGCGATGACAGGCACATCACGATCGATATGACCCTGACCGCGCCCGGTTGCCCGGTTGCGGGTGAGATGCCGGGCTGGGTCGAGAATGCCGTCCTTGCCGTTGGCGGCGTCCAGGGGGTGACCGTCAACATGGTCTTTGATCCGCCATGGGATCAAAGCCGGATGTCCGACGAAGCGCGCGTTGCGCTCGACATGTGGTAGCAATGCCAGACAAGCCGAAGCTTGGTCGCATTCTGGAAACCGCGCTTTATGTCGATGATCTCGACCGTGCCGCGCGCTTCTACCGCGACGTGCTCGGCCTTGAGGCATTGACGAGCGATGCCCGTTTCTGCGCCTTCGATGTGGGAGGCGCGAATGTGCTGCTGCTCTTCAGGCGCGGCTCGACCCTTGAGACTGTGACGCTGCCCGGGGGTACCATTCCTCCCCATGACGGCCATGGCCCGCTGCACGTGGCCTTCGCCGTCTCCGCGACTGACCTGCCCCTATGGGAGAAGCGGCTGGCGGCGGCCGAAATCCCGATAGAGGGACGGACCGAATGGCCACGCGGCGGCCACAGCATCTATCTGCGCGATCCCGACGGCCATCTCCTGGAACTCGCGTCGCCCGGCATCTGGGCGAGCTATTGAGGCCGGACCTCTCGACCTCGCGGTATAGAGTGCCTATCTTTAGATATGTGAGAGAGAATCCCGGGGCCTTGAACCCTGTGTGAGGAGTGTTGATGCGATGGGTGCACCTCGCCCGAAGCTGACCGTGATGAGCCTGACCGATTCTGCCGCTGCGCGCGTCAAGCAATTGATGGCCAAGGCAGACCCGCCAGCGATCGCCCTTCGTATCGGCGTCAAGAAGGGCGGCTGCGCCGGTATGGAATATACGATGGATTACGCCGATGCGCTGAGGCCGGGCGAGGACGTCGTCGAGGACAAGGGCGTGACCATCGCTATCGAGCCGAACGCGGTGCTTTTCCTGCTCGGCACGGTGATGGATTTCAAGACCGACAAGCTGGCTTCCGGCTTCGTCTTCAACAATCCGAACCAGACGTCGGCCTGCGGCTGTGGTGAATCCGTCGCCATCACGCCCGCCCGTCCGGAGACCTTGGCCGGCGCCGTGGGTTAAGCGGCGTCGGGCAGGCGAGGGCGCGTCTATGGATCCCGCTGATCTGGGCGATATCTTTCAGGCCTTCGGTCCCGTGCGGGTCAAGCGGATGTTCGGCGGCCAGGGCATCTATCGCGGCGATCTCATGTTCGCGCTGGAAATCGACGGCACGCTTTTCCTGAAGGTGGACGAAGGCAGCAGGCCCCTGTTCGAACAGGCCGGCGCGCTGCCCTTCTCCTATACGCGGAAGGACGGGCGCACGGTGGTGATGTCGTTCTGGAGCCTGCCGGATTCGGCGCTGGATGATCCGATCGAGGCGGCCCGCTGGGCTGGGCTTGCCTTCGCTGCGGCGGGACGCGCGCAAGCTGCCACCCGCAGTCGTGGACCGGCGCATGCGGCTGTGTCGCGCAAGTTCGCCGGTACGGACACACTCCGCAAGAAATAGACCTACAAGATTAGACTGTAAGCTCATGCGAAGTCGAAAATGCGCCGGCACAAGCGACGGCACGTCCGTGGGATCGAATCGACCCTGACCAATTCGTTCCAAAAAAAGCCCCCGGATCAAAGCCGGGGGCATTCTTTTAACTGAGGTTCTTCTAGTCCTCGGCTGTAGTCGCCTTTTTTGGGAGGCGTACGGCCTGCAGGACGAAGGCCGGGACGTGGTCGCCGAAGCCCACGAAGCTCGGTCCGTCATCGTCATGGCGGCCATTGCGTCCGTGGCCACGCTCGTGCCGGACCGAATCGGTCTTTTCCGCAACGGGCTTCGCATGATGAGCGCGGGGCGGGCCGTCGGCGGCCTTCGCGCTTTCGCCTTCGTGCCGGCGACCGCGTTCCTTGCCACTGCTGGCGCTGCTGCTACGACCGCGGCCGTCGCGGGACCTGCGGTCTCCCCCGCGTCCGCCACGCCGGGGCTCTTCATCCTCGGCGTTGGGATCGAGCGGGTTGCCTTCCCAGGCGATGGGCTGGCCGGTCATGCCCTCGATTGCAGCAAGAGCCTTGGTATCCGCGGAGGTCACGATCATCGCGGTATGCCCTGCTCGTCCGGCCCGGCCCGTCCGGCCGATGCGGTGGACATAGTCTTCCGGGTGATGGGGCACATCAAAGTTGAAGACGTGGCTGACATCGGGAATGTCGAGACCGCGCGCGGCCACGTCGCTGGCCACGAGCAATTGCACGTCGTTGTTGCGGAAGCGGTCCAGCGCCTGGGTCCGCGAGCGCTGATCCATGTCGCCGTGAAGGGCCACCACACTGAAGCCGTGACGCTCGAGCGAGCGGTGCACCACCGCGACGTCGCGCTTGCGGTTACAGAAGATGATGGCGTTCTTCAGATCCGTCGCGTCGCGGATGAGATGTCGCAGAATCTCACGCTTGTCATGCTGCTCACGACCAGAGGCCACGAGACGCTGCGTGATGGTGCTGGCCGTCGAGGACGCGCGGGCGACCTCGATTTTCACCGGATTATGCAGGAACGTATCGACGAGCCGCTGGATTTCCGGCGGCATCGTGGCCGAGAAGAACAGCGTCTGGCGGGTGAAGGGCACCATGCGGCAGATGCGCTCGATATCCGGGATGAAGCCCATGTCGAGCATGCGATCAGCTTCATCGATGACCAGCACCTCGATGCCCGTGAGCAGGAGCTTGCCACGCTCGAAGTGATCGAGCAGGCGGCCCGGGGTCGCGATAAGCACGTCGACGCCGCGCGTTAGCTTGGCATCCTGATCGCCGAAGGACACGCCACCGATGATCAAAGCCACATTGAGCTTATGGTTCACGCCATATTTGACGAAGCTATCCTCGACCTGCGCGGCAAGTTCGCGAGTCGGTTCGAGGATGAGGGTGCGCGGCATTCGCGCACGCGCGCGACCGGTCTCCAGCAGTGTGAGCATAGGCAGCGTGAAGGCGGCCGTCTTACCGGTGCCTGTCTGCGCGATACCGAGGACGTCCCGACGCTGCAGGGCATGCGGGATCGCTTGTTCTTGGATGGGGGTCGGCTTTGTGTAACCAGCAGCGGCAACGGCTTGCTGCACCTTGTCACTGAGGCCAAGTTCGGAAAATGACATCGTGGTCCGTATGTCGGGGCGCCCGCTCGCGCCAGGATGACACGTGGCTGAGGACGCGGCTGACGCCATCGTCCGCAAAACTCAGTCCGACGATGGCATTCTGCGCGAACATAGGGAGATCGTGACCAAAGTCAACGGATGGCCTTGACAAATGAAAAGCCAAATAGCGAGAAGCGTCTCCCACGCGCTAACGTCGCGGCTCCGCAAGTGCGAAAAGCTGCTTTTTCCAGAGATTGTTGACGGCCTGCATAAGGCCCGGTCTCCGCGCCTCAGATATCGAGTTCCGTCGCGAAGGCAGCATGCTCCTGGATGAAGGCGAAGCGCGCCTCGGGCTTGTTGCCCATCAGCCGCTCGACCACGTCCGCTGTCTCGGGCCGATCATCATGAGGGACCGAGACACGCAGCAACATGCGCTTTTTCGGATCCATGGTGGTCTCCTTCAGCTGCGCGGGCATCATCTCGCCGAGGCCCTTGAAGCGGCCGATCTCGACCTTGCCCTTGCCCTTGAAGACGGTGCGCATCAGCTCCTGGCGATGGGCATCGTCGCGGGCATAGACGGTCTTTCCGCCTTGCGACAGACGGTAGAGCGGCGGCACCGCGAGATAGAGATGCCCCTCATCGATCAGCCGTGGCGTCTGCCGCCAGAAGAACGTGATGAGGAGCGAGGCGATATGCGCGCCGTCAACATCGGCGTCGGTCATCACGATGATCTTTTCGTAGCGAAGGTCATCGTGTCGATAGTGAGAGCCGGATCCACAGCCGAGCGCAAGGAGGAGATCCGCGAGCTGCTGATTCTGCGCGAGCTTCTCGCGTCCTGCCGAGGCGACGTTCAGGATCTTGCCGCGGAGGGGAAGGATGGCCTGAGTCGCGCGGTTGCGTGCCTGCTTGGCGCTGCCGCCGGCCGAATCACCCTCGACGATGAACAGTTCGGAGCCGGCCGCTCCCGCATTGCTGCAATCGGCGAGTTTGCCCGGCAGGCGTAGCTTGCGGGTGGCCGTCTTGCGGGCAACCTCTTTTTCCGCGCGCCGGCGCAGCCGTTCCTCTGCCCGCTCGATGGCCCAGTCGAGCAGTTTCGTGGCCTGCTGGGGAGCTGCCGCGAGCCAATGATCGAAAGCATCCCTAACGGCCGCCTCGACGATGCGAGCGGCTTCCACCGTCGCGAGCTTGTCCTTGGTCTGGCCTTGGAATTCGGGCTCGCGAATGAAGACGGACAATATGGCGGCGCAGCTCACCACGACGTCGTCCGCCGTCATCTGGGCGGCGCGCTTGGCCTGCCCGACACGCTCGGCATGGTCCCGCAGGCCACGCAGCAGCGCGGCGCGAAGGCCGTTTTCGTGCGTGCCGCCTTCGCCTGTCGGGATCGTGTTGCAGTAGGACGTGATGAAGCCGTCATCCTGGCTCAGCCAGGCAATGGCCCATTCGAGTGAACCATGTCCGCCGGGCTTGGTGATCTTGCCGGAAAAGATCTGGTCGGCGACGGTGTCCATGCCGTCGATCTCGCGCGCCAGATAGTCTTTGAGGCCACCTGGGAAACGAAAGACCGCTTCGGCCGGCACATTCGTGAGACTGGCGACGAGAGCCGGTGCGCAGGACCAGCGGATCTCAACGCCGCCGAACAGGTAGGCCTTCGAGCGCGCCATCTTGAAGAGGCGGCGGGGATCGAAATGCACATGGGCGCCGAAGATCTGCGGATCCGGCTTGAAGCGGATGGTCGTACCGCGACGGTTGGCGATCGAGCCGACGGTCTCGAGGCCGGTCAGTGGCAGCCCCCGCGAGAAGGTCTGCCGATAGAGCGTCTTGCTGCGCGCCACCTCGACCTCAAGCCGCTCCGACAGGGCATTGACGACCGAGATGCCGACCCCGTGCAGACCGCCGGAGGTCTCGTAGACCTTGGAGTCGAATTTGCCACCCGCGTGCAGCGTGGTCATGATCACTTCGAGGGCGGATTTCTCCGGAAATTTCGGATGCGGGTCGATCGGGATGCCGCGGCCGTTGTCGGTGACGCGCAGCTCGCCGCCTTCCGTAAGCTCGACCTCAATGAAGGTGGCATGGCCTGCGACGGCCTCATCCATTGCGTTGTCGATGACCTCGGCGAAGAGGTGATGGAGAGCCTTGTCATCCGTGCCGCCGATATACATGCCTGGGCGGCGGCGCACCGGCTCCAGCCCCTCCAGAACTTCAATGGAGGCCGCGGTATAGCCACCTTCACCGGGGGTGAGGGCAGGGGGAACCGCTGCGGCTTGCGGCAGGCCCGTCGCTTTCGGTTGCCTTGCGACGGTCTTGCGTTGCGCATTGCCGTCCCGACCGCCGAAAAGATCTGTTGGCTCTGCCATTGTCGCTCTCTGAACTCCAGTTCGTCGAAACACCCGGACCAGTAAGTGTCGCACAAGCCCACGAACGGCGGGCTGCGTCTAAACCGCCGCCGGAGACTTATCCACGGGACTTATCCCCCAATTCTCATATCGCTTGATGAGAACATACGGGAAACAAACCAACTGCGGCTCATCTGTCAAGTCCTTCCCGGCGAATCTGAGGCTACCCTGATTCGCAACGCGTGTTCCTGATGGGCAAGTCGCGTCTTGCGCGTGTCGGAAATGAGTACGCCACGCGATGGATGTGATCGAACGCACAGCAATAGCGGTGGCTTGGCCGCATATTTCGGGGAAGGGATCTGAACAAAGCGGGGCAAAACGGCGATTTGGAAGGATTTGCAATGCCCTTGGCAGCCTCTGCGAGGATCTGGTCGGGTTTTGTAACAAAATCGTCAGAGTAGCATTGCGTTAACCGTGAACGCGCAGATTGGCACGATCAAGGAGGTCAAGACCGTGCTCTCGTTCGTCATGATGAATTCGACGCGCCATATCAGTAAGAGAACAAAACGGATCGGATCGGGCCCGCGGGCGATCACGTGGTCCGATGATGTAGCTGGCGACATGGATCTTCAGCGGCCTGTTCGCGAGTTCAGTGCCGAGATCTTTGCGCTTCTGGCATGGCTCTCTGCCAGTGCCTGCGCCGCGACCGCGCTGCTGTTGTTCTTTTAGCGCGATTAAAGGCCGCTTCCGGGTCGGCAACGGAGAGTTCAGCGATCGTCTTTTTCGTGGCTATCGTTGTTGCTTTCGGGAATAGGCGGCTCCACGACGCCTTGTTTGGCCGCCCGGCGTGCGGAGGCGCGCCCGAGACAGCGTTCGACAGCCGCCTCGATGGCGCGGCCCGAGATCAGGAGAACCATCGCGACCACGACGGCGGTGACCACCAGAGGCCAGTTGCCGAGACCACATATGATACCGGCAGCAGCGGTCACCCAGACAGAGGCTGCTGTCGTCAGTCCATGGATGGAGCCGGTGTTCCGATCGCGCAGGATAGCGCCGGCACCGATAAAGCCGATGCCCGTCAATATGCCCTGGATCAGCCCCTGGACGACACGGCTGAGCGCGTCGGGATGATCTTTCAACGGCTCGAACTCGAGGGTGCCGATCGTGACGAGAGCCGTCGCAAGCCCGACGAGACCGAGCGTCCGCACACCGGTTGGCTTGTTTTCAAGATCACGGTTGAGACCGATGATCATGCCGATCAAGGTCGCCGCTCCGAGACGTACGAACTGATCGAGAATGTCTGGGTGCATGGCCGGCTCCGGGGTTTCATCCACCTAAAGCGCGACCTTGTGGTTTGTTCCTTGGTGGCGATGATTCCCGCCGTCCCAAAAATTCCCTTAGCCGTTGGCGCGAGCGAAGCGGCCCGCCGCGCGGGGGTGCCCGCGTGAGCCGGCAAGGGCGTAGCGCGGCGGCTGATAATGGGCGACGGCCGAATGAGGGCCGGGGAAATGAGCGTCAGCGAGGTCTTGGCGCACGAAAAAGGCGTTGATACCCATGAGGTCGCAGCCCACGAGCGCCATGCCCTTCTCCCTGCCGATCTTGTCGAGGGAGAGCAATGAGGCACCGAAATAGCTCGAGCCTTCCCAGGCGGAGCTGGGGTTGTATGCGACCTCGAACTCGATCTCGGGCGGGAAGCTCGCGTTATATTCCAGGCAGGCAACGCGGGCTCGGAGGGCCATCGCGCGCCAGACGTGGGACGTGTTCATGTCGATGTCGAGGGACAGAAAATCGATCTCGCCCGACAAGCCGCAGCGGCCGACTACCTCCTCGACCGTCTCGGCGGTGATGGCTTCCTCGATCAGGATAAGCCTGCCGTCAGCCAGATAGTCGGCTAGTCTGTGCTTTATCGCGGCCACGGCCGCTGGATCACATTCCACCCAGGCGCCGCGCCACCCGAGTTCCAGCAGGAGACGGGTATTGTTCTCGGTACCATCGCCCACGCCGATCTCGAGGAAACGCTTCTGCCCGGCGCCGACCCGTTCGAAAATCGCCGCGAGGATCGCGTCCTCATAATTCTGCGAAAACGTGTTCGTCTTCGCCCCGAGGATCGGCCGGCCGGCGCTGGCATTCACGATGTCAGTGGAGACCACGCGCATGAGGCCGTTCAGATAGGCCAGTTCCGCACAGGTCTTCTCCTGCAGAAAGCGTTGTGCCTGGGCCTGCTCGACCTGTCCAGCGCTGTGCTCGGCGAGGGTTTCGAGAAGTCGCTCGATACGCGCGACGCGAGCGCCGAGATCCTTGAACTCGTTGCGCGTGGCGAAATGATCGGCCGCGCCCGCTCCAACAAGCCAACCGATTGAACGAAGAACGCGCTTCAGCATGGTTCCTCCCGCTGGGAAGCGGAATAGGCATGGGCCATGCCGGGGTCAACCGCAAAGGCTGCCACCGACGAAAAAGGCCGGAGCGAGCCCCGGCCTTCTGACATCCACGATGATGACGGGCATTTCATCCCGCCATATCAGCAGCGATCAGACGCTGTAGTACATGTCGAACTCGACCGGATGCGGCGTGTGCTCGAAGCGGATCACGTCCTGCATCTTGAGCTCGATATAGGAGTCGATGAATTCGTCCGTGAAGACGCCGCCGGCCTTCAGGAAGGCGCGGTCCTTGTCGACATGGCCGAGCGCTTCGCGCAGGCTCGCCGACACGGTCGGGATCTTCTTCAGCTCACGCGGCGGCAGGTCGTACAGGTCCTTGTCCATGGCCGCTCCCGGATCGATCTTGTTGATGATGCCGTCGAGGCCGGCCATCAGCAGCGCCGCAAAGCACAGATACGGATTTGCGGTCGGGTCGGGGAAGCGGATTTCGACGCGCTTGGCCTTGGGCGAAGCCGTCCACGGGATACGGCAGGACGCCGAGCGGTTGCGCGAGGAATAGGCGAGCAGCACAGGCGCTTCGAAGCCCGGGACGAGACGCTTGTAGGAGTTCGTCGACGGGTTGGTGAAGGCGTTGATGGCCTTGGCGTGCTTGATGATGCCGCCGATGTACCACAGGCATTCCTGGCTGAGGTCGGCATATTTGTTGCCAGCGAAGACCGGCTTGCCATCCTTCCAGATCGACTGGTGGACGTGCATGCCCGAGCCGTTGTCGCCATAGACCGGCTTCGGCATGAAGGTCGCCGACTTGCCGTAGCTGTTGGCGACGTTGTGGATGCAGTATTTGTAGATCTGCATCTGATCGCCCATGTGCGTCAGCGTGTCGAACTTCATGCCGAGTTCGTGCTGCGCGGAGGCCACCTCATGGTGGTGCTTCTCGACCTTCACGCCCATGGAGGCCATGGCCGCGAGCATCTCGCCGCGCATGTCCTGGGCGCTGTCGAGCGGCGGAACCGGGAAGTAGCCACCCTTCACCGGAATGCGATGGCCCATGTTGCCACCTTCATATTCCGTGTCGCCGTTCGTCGGCAGCTCGGTGGCATCCAGCTTGAAGCCGGTGTTGTAGGGCGTCGAGGAGAAACGCACGTCGTCAAATACGAAGAACTCGGCCTCTGGGCCGACGAAGATCGTGTCGCCGATCTTGGTCGACTGCAGGAAGGCCTCGGCCTTCTTTGCGATTCCGCGCGGATCACGGCTGTAGGATTCGCCAGTGGTCGGCTCCAGAATGTCGCAGACGATCGACAGTGTGGGAGCTGCGAAGAACGGGTCGAGCTGGGCCGTGGTCGGATCGGGCATCAAGAGCATGTCCGACTCGTTGATGGCCTTCCAGCCGGCGATCGACGAGCCATCGAACATGGTGCCTTCGGCGAAGATTTCCTCGTCGATCATCGACACGTCAAATGTGACGTGCTGCCACTTGCCGCGCGGGTCGGTAAAGCGGAAATCGACGTATTTGATGTCCTGCTCTTTGATCGCCTTCAGCACATCCTGGGCGCTCTTCATCATTCGTTCCTCGTGTTGCACAAACGTCATTAACCCGCGCTCGCGGCGCTCGCAGGTTGTTTCAGATCAAATCGCGTCGAGACCGGTTTCCCCCGTTCGGATGCGAATTGCCTCCTCGACGCTGGATACAAAAATCTTGCCATCTCCGATCCGGCCCGTCTGGGCGGCCTTGCGGATCGCCTCGACGGCCCTGTCCACCATATCGTCGGCAAGGACGATCTCGATCTTCACTTTGGGTAGGAAATCAACGACATATTCGGCGCCACGGTACAGTTCCGTATGGCCCTTCTGCCGGCCGAAGCCCTTGGCCTCTATGACGGTTATGCCCTGCAAACCCAGATCCTGCAGCGCTTCCTTTACCTCGTCGAGTTTGAAGGGCTTGATGATTGCATCAATTCTCTTCATCCGTCGTGGCCTCCCTTGTGCTGCCTAGCTTCCGATGCCGAACGTGCCTAGACGGCTCTTACCATCAATGGGTCGGTGGCGGCCATGTCGAAGTTTGAGGAATGGGTCCTTGAGTGCCGCAATGTTCATCAGTGGACAGCACAAAAAATATGCATGTGATTTCTTTTTGAGCTTTGGTCGTCGTGAAGTCGAAAAACTTGTCGGATATTGCCCTGGAAGCCGCCATGGACTGCCTTGAGAATTGTCCATTGGCTGTTGCGCGAGCTGCATGGCGGGCCTTTATCTACGCATGGATGATCCGACGGCTCCATGGCTCTACTGAGTGACCGGCGAGGCGAATGATGTACGAGATCCTCACCAACGCTGCGGTGCGCGAGGCCGATCAGCGCACGATCGGCGCAGGGGTGCCTGGTTGGGAGCTGATGGAGCGGGCAGGGCGGGCCGTCGCTCACCGGGCCGCCGAATGCGTGCCCGCGGGGCGACGCGTCGTTATCGTCTGCGGCCCCGGCAACAACGGCGGCGATGGTTTCGTCGCTGCCCGGATCCTCGCCGAAGAAGGCTATCGGGTCTCGCTTCATCTGCTCGGCTCACGGGAAACGCTTCGCGGAGATGCGGCCTGGGCGGCCGGTACCTGGAGCGGGGAGGTCAGCCCCCTCGCCGCCATGGATCTCGCGGGTGCGGCGCTCATCGTGGATGCTCTGTTCGGGACCGGCCTTTCACGCGATCTGGACGGGGAGGCGGCGGCCGCCATAGGAGCGATCAACGCGTCGAAGGCCCATGTGGTTTCGGCCGATATTCCATCCGGAATCGATGGAGATACCGGCGCGGTGCGCGGGATCGCCGTCATGGCGCATGAGACGGTGACCTTCGCACGGCGCAAGCCCGGCCATCTCCTGTTGCCGGGCAGGTTGCACTGTGGGTCCGTTACCGTCGCCGACATCGGCATCAGTGACGAGACCATCACCGCGCTTGCCTCACCTTATGCCGCGAATGCCCCTGGGCTGTGGCTGCCGGCGTATCACCGGCCGGAGGCTGCCGGGCACAAATACGGGCGAGGGCATGCGGTTGTCGTATCTGGCGGTATTGCCACCACGGGCGCGGCCAGGCTCTCCGCGCGGGCAGCGCTGCGTGCTGGGGCCGGGCTTGTTACCGTCGCCTCGCCTCAGGCGGCTTTGGCGGTGAATGCTGCCCATCTCACGGCCATCATGCTGCGGTCGGTCGATGGTCCCGAAGGTCTCAAGGCCCTGCTCGCCGACGAACGTCTCAATGCCCTGGCGATCGGGCCGGGCGCAGGTGTCGGTGAGAATACACGCGGGCTGATATCGGTTGCGGCTGAGGCGGGCCGGGCGCTTGTCATCGACGCCGACGGGCTGACGAGCTTTGCTCTTGATGACGCGACTGGCCTCGCCGCCCTGTCATCACTCATCCGTGCCAACGCGGCGCCAACTGTCCTGACGCCGCATGATGGCGAGTTCTCTCGTCTTTTCAGTGTTATGCGCGATATTGCTGAAGCTCCGTCGAAGCTTCAGCGCGCCGTCGCGGCGGCGCGCCACACCGGCGCCGTCATTGTCCTCAAGGGCGCCGATACGGTGATCGCGACGCCCGATGGACGGGCGATCATCAATGACAATGGCACGCCCTGGCTGGCGACCGCGGGGACCGGCGATGTCCTTGCCGGCTTCATCACGGGACTTCTGGCGCAGGGCATGCCCGGACGCGAGGCCGCGGCGGCCGGCGTCTGGCTGCACGGGGCGGCGGCGCGCGCCTTTGGTCCAGGCCTCATCGCCGAGGACCTGCCTGAGACCTTGCCCACTGTGCTCAAGCGTCTCCTTGAGCACAGCAGCCGGTCGTAAAGACCTCAGGTCACCTCAAACCAGGTCGCCAGGCCGCCACCAAGGCGATCGAGGATCGCGGAGCTGATCATCCACCGGCCAGAGCCTTCGGTGACGAAGGCGACACGGACAGTGCGACCGGCTAGGACGGCGATCGTGTCCTGCCAATAGGGCTCCCAGCCGTCATCAAGGGCGTGCAGAAGGCGTGCCGTGTGGCCATGGAGATGGAGTGCCTGCAGGAACTCAGTCTTGTTGATCAAGCTGAGCACCACGGGCTTCCCCTGCCCGGACGAAAAGAGAGGCTTGCGGGCATCGGTGAAGGCGATGCCGTTGACGCGCCAGATCCGAGACATATCGCTCGGTGGCGACAAGCCGGCGGCAACACCGCCTTCAAGCACGAGATCGATACGCAAAGCCGATGCAAGATCAATGACTTCCGGAAGATTGCTCCCGGATAGCTTTATATCACCCGCCTTGGCGTTAGGAGAGGGGGCGCCCTCGGTCTTGATGGTGAGCAGCGGCAAGCCCGGACCAAGAACGGCCACGATGCTACCCGCGATCCCGACTTCCGGGGCGACGCGCAGAATCAGATCCGCCCGGTTGCCGGGCAAGAGCGCGAGGGTGTCGCGGGCCGGCGGGAAGGGTTCGGCGGGTTGGCCGTCGAGGGCGATGACTTCGACGGTGAATTTCTCGAAGCGCAGACTGATTGGGCGAGCATTGGCCGCGTTGAGAAGGCGCAGGCGTATCCGCCCACCGGGGGCGATCGCGAAAGTCTCCGGTGCGGCCTGGCTGTTCACGGTCAGCCAATTGCCGAGCCTGCCGACCGAGCCGACGTCTTCGACCGAGCCGAACCCTGGACGGATCTGATTGTCATCGCTCAGCGCCCAGTCGTCGAGCACGATCGCGAGATCGGCATCCACGGCCGGGGGCTCTTCCTCGTCAACCACAAGAACGCCGTAGAGGCCGCGCTCGGTCTGTTCGGCGGCCGTGGCCGGGACCATGGAGCGATACCAGTAGGTGCCGGCGTCGCGCGGCGTAAAGCGGATCTCGCGGCTCGCCCCGGGTGCGAGAGGCTCCTCGGTCAGCCCTCCAACGCCGTCGAACCGGTTCGGCACGCGTAAGCCATGCCAGTGCAGAGTGATCGGTTGCGAAATCCCGTTTTCCAGCTTTATCGCGAGTTCCTGACCCTTCTTGACCCGCACAAGAGGACCGGGCGAAGTCTCCTCGAAGCACCACAATTTGGTCGCATCCCCCGAGGGCTTGAGTTGCCAGGATGCTTCCGCTGCGCGCAGGCGCTGCATGTTGCCCGCCGGGGCCACGCGTTCAGGTGACGGCGTTGTCGGAGGCGAGGCGGGACGGGAGGTTTCACCGGCATCCTCCGCGCTGGCGTCAGCCGCACGCACCAGAATGGTCGCCGCCAGGCCTCCCTGGAGAAACCGCCGTCGCGTAAATTCTGTAAAGCTGGACGGGGAGACAATTGCGCGCGTCGATTCTGATGGGTCTGCCGGCATCGGACGTTTCCAAAGTTCACCCGGTGGGAATGCGCCACCATCTGGCACAAAGATTGACGAACTGCTTGAGAGTTTCAGGGTTTTCGCCTGTATTCCAGCGCTCTGGCGGCTGGCGCGGGTCTTGACTGGCGCAGCTTGCGCCCCTGGCGGACAATGTGATGACATTTTTTTGCTGCAACCGGGCTTTGTCATGATATAGAGCCGCGTCCTGATGGGCAGGCATGCTGCGGGGCCCGCGCGGGCGTGGCGGAACTGGTAGACGCGCTGGATTTAGGTTCCAGTGACGAAAGTCGTGGGGGTTCGAGTCCCTTCGCCCGCACCAAAGCCACATCGCTCCCCGTATCATCGCCTATCCTGAGGGGCCATCAGAAGCACACGAATTTTCGAGAAGCTGTGACAATGCAGGCGACGCAAACCCGGGCCGATGGTCTGAAACGCGAGTTCAAGGTGGTGGTTCCGGCCGCCGAGCTGGAGACCAAGCTGGCAGGCGAGCTGTCTGGCCTGAAGGACAGGGTCCGCATCAACGGCTTCCGTCCTGGCAAGGTCCCCATGGCCCATCTGCGCAAGCTGTATGGCCGCGCGGTTATGGCGGACGTTGTTCAAAACACCGTCAATGAAGCCAATCGCAAGATCATTGAGGACAATTCCCTCAAGCTTGCCAACGAGCCGAAGGTGACCCTCTCCGAGGACAAGGACGAGGTCGAGGCCGTTATGGAGGCCAAGGGCGACCTGGCCTATACCGTCGCGCTCGAAATCCTGCCCGCCTTCCAGCTCAAGGACCTGTCCGACATCGCGATCACGCGCGAGACAGCCGAAGTGACGGACGCGGAAGTGGACGAAGCGCTGACGCGCATGGCGCGCCAGAACCGCGCCTTCGTGGCTAAGCCCGAAGGCGAAGCCGCCGCGACCGGCGACCGTGTGACGATTGATTTCGTGGGCACCATCGACGGCGAGGCCTTCGAGGGCGGCTCCAGCGAAGGCGTCCAGGTCGAGATCGGCTCCGGCGGGTTCATCCCGGGATTCGAGGAGCAACTGGTCGGCGCCAAGGCTGGCGATGACGTGACTGTGAGCGCGACCTTCCCCGACGAATATCCCGCCAAGCACCTGGCCGGCAAGGCGGCGAGCTTCGCAGTGAAGGTGAAGGAACTGGCCGCCGCCGCCGAAGTGACGGTGGACGAGGACTTCGCGAAGGGTTTCGGCCTCGAAAGCCTCGACAAGCTCAAGGAAGCGGTCCGGACGAGCATCGAGCGCGACTACACGGCGCAGTCTCGCCGCAAGGTGAAGAAGGTGCTGCTCGACGCGCTCGACGCGAAGTACGATTTCGACCTGCCTTCGAGCCTCGTTGAGCAGGAATTCGCGGGCGTGTGGCGGCAGGTCGAGAACGACATGAAGCAGACCGGCCGTACCTTCGCGGATGACGAGACGACCGAGGATGAGGCGAAGGCGGAGTATCAGCGCATCGCCGAACGCCGCGTGCGCCTTGGCCTCGTGCTGGCCGAGATCGGTGAACAGGCTGCGGTGAAGGTCTCCGACGACGAGGTCACGCAGGCCGTTGTCGAGCGTGCCCGCCAGTTCCCCGGCCAGGAGAAGCTGGTGTGGGACTACTACCGCAAGAACCCGCAGGCCCTGGCGGAAGTGCGTGCGCCGATCTTCGAGGAGAAGGTTGTCGACCACATTCTGTCGCAGGTGTCCGTGACGGATAACGTCGTGTCTCGTGAGGCTCTGTTCGCCGACGAAGAGAGCGAATCCGAGGGCGACGAGGCGAAGGGCGCGAAGGAGGAGGGCAAGGCCGCTCCGAAGAAGGCTTCGCGTGCCAAGAAGAAGGACGGCGCCTGAGCCGCCTGCCGCTTGCGGATCCCATCCGGAAGCATATCTGGTGTTGGCCGGGGCGAACCGGCCAACCTTCGATCGCCATTCAACAGGATGCGATCGGCCAGGGCGCGTGCCGCTCCCAACGACCATCTGTTAATGATCGCCATGGAATAATTCCGGCGATCAAGGAGACTGATCTGCCATGCGGGATCCGTTTGAGGTCTACAACAACACCCTCGTGCCGATGGTTGTCGAGCAATCGAACCGCGGTGAGCGCGCGTTCGACATTTACTCGCGGCTGCTGCGCGAGCGGATTATTTTCCTTACAGGCCCCGTCGAGGATTATTCAGCATCGCTGATCGTCGCGCAGCTCCTGTTCCTTGAAGGCGACAATCCTAAGAAGGAAATCTCCTTCTATATCAATTCGCCGGGCGGTGTCGTGACGTCGGGGCTGTCCATCTATGACACGATGCAGTTCATCCGTTGTCCCATTTCAACGCTCTGCGTCGGCCAGGCTGCGTCGATGGGATCGCTGCTTCTGGCGGCGGGAGAGCCCGGACAGCGTTTTGCGCTACCGAACGCGCGAATCATGGTGCACCAGCCGTCTGGCGGATTTCAGGGGCAGGCGACCGACATCCTGATCCATGCCCGCGAGATTGAAGCCCTGCGCCGGCGCCTCAATGAAATTTATGTGAAGCACACGGGCCGGGATATTGCCGCGATCGAGCAGGCGCTTGAGCGTGACAATTTCATGACCGCCGATGCCGCGCGGGAGTTCGGTTTGATCGATCAGGTCCAGGTGAAGCGCGCGGATTCGGATGCCTGATTTCGGCCATTTGGCCGTCGTATGCGCTTTCAAAAGCTGTGATGTGGATATGCGGCAAGGTGTCCGCCTCCTATTGATCGCGCGGCGGCCTCATGTTTGCATGTGCCTTGGACTAGGTGGGGTCTGATCGATTTTGGTGGTGCAGTGATAGAGCATTACCTTTTTTTAGATCCGGGCCTATATGAATGCTTGATGACGCCGGTGTCCTGTGCCCCGGCGGTACAGAGTGGAGACGGACCATGAGCAAGACAGGCGGTAGCGACTCCAAGAGCACGCTCTACTGCTCGTTCTGCGGCAAGAGCCAGCACGAGGTCCGCAAGCTGATCGCCGGGCCGACCGTATTCATCTGCGATGAATGCGTCGAACTGTGCATGGACATCATCCGCGAGGAGTCAAAATCGTCGCTTGTGAAGTCCCGCGACGGTGTGCCGACCCCTAAGGAAATTCGCAAGGTCCTTGATGACTATGTCATCGATCAGGATCACGCCAAGAAGGTGCTCTCGGTCGCGGTGCACAACCACTACAAGCGGTTGGCGCATGCGACGAAGCATAACGACGTTGAACTCGCCAAGTCGAACATCCTGCTCGTCGGTCCCACCGGTTCGGGAAAGACGCTGCTGGCGCAGACGTTGGCCAGGATCCTCGACGTACCCTTCACCATGGCGGATGCGACGACGCTGACCGAGGCCGGCTATGTCGGTGAGGATGTCGAGAACATCATCCTGAAGCTTCTGCAGGCGTCGGACTACAATGTCGAGCGTGCGCAGCGCGGCATCGTCTATATCGACGAGATCGACAAGATCTCTCGCAAGTCCGACAATCCTTCCATCACCCGCGACGTTTCGGGTGAGGGTGTCCAGCAGGCGCTTCTGAAGATCATGGAGGGCACGGTCGCGAGCGTGCCGCCTCAGGGCGGACGCAAGCACCCTCAGCAGGAGTTTCTGCAGGTCGATACGACGAATATCCTCTTCATCTGCGGCGGCGCGTTCGCCGGCCTCGAACGCATCATCATGGGGCGCGGGAAGGGGACCTCGATCGGCTTCGGTGCTCATGTGCAGGCTCCGGATGATCGGCGCACCGGCGAGGTGTTCCGTGAGGTCGAGCCAGAGGATCTGCTGAAGTTCGGCCTGATTCCTGAGTTCGTCGGCCGCCTGCCGGTGATCGCGACTTTGGAGGATCTCGACGAGAACGCGCTCAAGCGCATTCTCCAGGAGCCGAAGAATGCCCTGGTGAAGCAGTACCAGCGCCTCTTCGACATGGAAGAGACCGAGCTTACCTTCCACGAAGACGCTCTGACGCTGATCGCGCGCAAGGCTATCGAGCGCAGGACGGGCGCCCGCGGCCTTCGTTCGATCATGGAAGGCATCCTGCTCGAGACCATGTACGAGCTTCCAGGCCTGGAAGGCGTGGAACAGATCGTCATCGGTCCAGAAGTGATTGAGGGCAAGGCGAAGCCGCTGTTTATCTATGCGGATCGCGCCGCTGAAACGAGCGCCAGCGCTTAGCGTCTGAACAGGATCGCCCGGTGTTCAACCGGGCGATTCCGTCGAAGCGTCTTGCGGGTTGCCTCGCCCGTGATCCCCGAGCCAAGACATCGCTTGCCGCTGGCGCGGTGATGCGCTTGGCGGTTTTCCAAGACTAGTGTGCGCTGCAGTTGGGTCGAATATCCATTTCTGATGGACATTCGACGGGCTCTTGACGTTTATGATGGCAGGTAGGCGCGAGTGGACGCCAGTGGCGTTTTTTTGCGCGCAGACCTCTCGGTACAAGACGACCGTGGCAATGGTCCGCCGTTTGCTACGCGCGAAGGTCTGCGTTTTGCGTTAAAGCAGTGAGTGTTCGATGTTACAAGGACTTAACTTGAAACGTCGCGGTCGGATAGCCACCTACTGAGTGCGCTAGAATTCCGGCATGCTCATTGCGAGGTGATCGGATAGCGGGCTGGAAGCAGCCATTCTTATGGTGAGCGCTTCCAGCGGACCGTCCGGCGGTCAGCCCTTGAGGGGGATCGGCGGACGCAAAACGAAGGACAAGTGGGCGATGACCACAGCGAAGCCCCGCCAGGCTGCAGTTCCCGGCACGGTCGGTACGTATCCCGTCCTGCCACTACGCGATATTGTCGTTTTCCCGCATATGATCGTGCCTTTGTTCGTTGGGCGTGAGAAGTCCATTCGCGCCCTTGAGGAGGTCGTGAAGAGCGACCGCCACATCCTGCTCGCCACGCAAATGAATGCGGCGGACGACGATCCGGCGACGGACGCGATCTACACGATCGGCACCGTCGCGAGCGTGCTGCAGCTTCTGAAGCTTCCCGACGGTACCGTGAAGGTGCTCGTGGAGGGCACCGGCCGCGCCAAGATCAGCGCGTATGGCCGCACGGATGATTATTACGAGGCCGAGGCCGAGGTGCTGGCCGAGACCGTCGGCAGCAAGGTCGAGACCGAAGCCCTGGCCCGTTCGGTGCTGGCCGAGTTCGAAAACTATGTGAAGCTTAACAAGAAGGTTTCGCCGGAGGTTGTCTCTGCGGTCGCGCAGATCGAGGACCCTTCCAAGCTGGCCGACACTGTTGCCTCGCATCTGGCTGTGAAGATCGCGGACAAGCAGGGTATCCTCGAGACGACCGTCGTTGCGGAGCGGCTTGAGAAGGCGCTCGGGCTGATGGAAAGCGAGATCTCCGTTCTCCAGGTCGAGAAGCGGATCCGCACCCGCGTCAAGCGGCAGATGGAGAAGACCCAGCGCGAGTACTACCTGAATGAGCAGATGAAGGCCATTCAGAAGGAACTCGGCGACGAGGACGGTCGCGACGAACTGGCCGAGCTCGAGGAGAAGATCGAGAAGACCAAGTTCACGAAGGAAGCCCGCGAGAAGGCGCTGGGCGAGCTCAAGAAGCTTCGCCAGATGTCGCCGATGTCCGCCGAGGCGACCGTCGTGCGCAATTATCTCGATTGGATGCTGGGTATCCCGTGGGGCAAGCGGTCCAAGATCAAGAAGGACCTCAACCTGGCCCAGGGCGTCCTGGATTCCGACCACCATGGCCTTGAGAAGGTCAAGGAGCGCATCCTGGAGTATCTGGCGGTCCAGCAGCGGGCCAATAAGTTGACCGGGCCGATCCTGTGCCTTGTCGGGCCTCCAGGCGTCGGCAAGACCTCGTTGGGCAAGTCGCTGGCCAAGGCGACGGGGCGCGAGTTCGTCCGCATGTCGCTCGGCGGCGTGCGTGACGAGGCCGAGATCCGTGGGCACCGCCGGACCTATATCGGCTCCATGCCCGGCAAGATCATCCAGTCCATGCGCAAGGCCAAGACGTCCAATCCGCTGATCCTGCTCGATGAGATCGACAAGATGGGCATGGACTTCCGTGGCGATCCGTCAGCAGCTCTCCTCGAGGTGTTGGATCCGGAGCAGAACTCCACGTTCAACGATCACTATCTTGAGGTGGATTACGACCTCTCGAACGTGATGTTCGTGACGACGGCCAATACGCTCAACATTCCGCCAGCCCTGCTCGATCGTATGGAGGTGATTCGCATCGCCGGATATACGGAAGAGGAGAAGTTGGAGATCGCTCGCAAGCACCTCATCCCGGAGGCCGTGCGCAAGCACGGCTTGGCCGAGAAGGAGTGGTCGATCGATGAGAGCGGGCTTCTCACGCTCATCCGTCGCTATACGCGTGAAGCAGGCGTCCGCAACCTTGAGCGCGAGATCGCAAACCTCATCCGCAAGGCGGTGAAGGAGATCGTTCTCACCAAGCGCAAGAGTGTCGAGGTGACGGCGGACAATGTGTCCGACTATCTCGGCGTGCCGAAGTATCGCTATGGCGAGGCGGAAACGGAGGACCAGGTTGGTGCCGTCACCGGGCTGGCATGGACCGAAGTCGGCGGCGAGTTGCTCACCATCGAAGGCATCATGATGCCCGGTAAGGGTAAGATGACGGTGACGGGCAACCTGCGCGAGGTGATGAAGGAATCGATCTCGGCGGCGGCTTCCTATGTCCGCTCGCGAGCTCTCGATTTCGGTATCGAGCCGCCGCTCTTCGAGCGCCGCGACATCCATGTGCACGTGCCGGAAGGCGCGACACCGAAGGATGGTCCGTCTGCCGGTATCGCCATGGCGACCGCCATCGTCTCCACTCTGACGGGCATTCCCGTGCGGCGTGATGTGGCGATGACCGGCGAGGTGACCCTGCGCGGGCGCGTGCTGCCCATCGGCGGCCTCAAGGAGAAGCTGCTTGCGGCCCTGCGCGGCGGCATGACCAAAGTGCTGATCCCCGAGGAGAACGCCAAGGACCTGGCAGACCTCCCCGAGAGCGTTCGCAGCGGCCTGGAGATCGTGCCTGTCTCGCGCATGGAACAGGTTCTCAAGGAGGCTCTGGTACGTCAGCCGGAGCCGATCACGTGGGATGAACCGAAGGAAGACAAGGCTCGGAAGGCCGCTTCCGACGGTGAGTCGAACGCCCTCGTGGCCCACTGAAGTGCTGCAAACAAGTAACGGATGCTGTTGAAAAGTGCCCCCTGGCCGACCGGTCAGGGGGCTTTTTTTGCTTTTACGCGTCAGACACGTTGATTTCTATGGAATTCTAGGCCATCGGGGAGACACGCGCGCTGCTTTCAGGCATGAACGCGTGTCTCGCGCGGCGCGCAGGACAAACGAAGCGCCTGCCTAGGGCAGGTCAGGAGGTTTGAGATGAACAAAGGTGATCTTGTTTCGGCGGTGGCCGAGAAGGCCAACCTTACGAAAGTTCAGGCCACGGAGGCTCTGGACGCTGCCATCGACGCCATCACCGCCGCTCTCAAGGCCGGTGACGAGGTGAAGCTGGTGGGCTTCGGCACCTTCGCCGTCGCTGATCGCGCGGCAGGCACCGCTCGTAACCCGCGCACGGGTGAGACCATTCAGGTTCCGGCGTCGAAGACGCCCAAGTTCAAGGCCGGTGCCGGCCTCAAGGAAGCCGTCAACGGCAAGTAAGGTTTGTCTTGGCCTGAATGGCCAGACCGGCTTGTGGGGGAGGCGGCCGCCGTGCTGAGGCAATGGGGTCCCGGCTACATCGTCTCGGCGCCCTTCCTGTATCCATAGGCCAATAATTAGCCATCCAGGATCGCTGATCCGCCTGCTTCTGGGCGTCTGGCGGCGTTGCTGTGGCTTTAGGTTTTTTGGGAGGGGCTTCTGTGGCCCCTGGGGCATGGATGGAAGGGTCGTGCGGCCAGGCAGCTCAAAAAGGCTTGCCTCGCCGGATGGCTCTCCGTTAAATCATCTCAGTTTCGTCCCATCGCGGTACGAGACTGAACCTTCTCCGTGGCGTCCAACGCACGTCGACGGATTGAGGGCGGTTAGCTCAGTTGGTAGAGCATCTCGCTTACACCGAGAATGTCAGCGGTTCGAGCCCGTTACCGCCCACCATTATCGCTGTCGCTTCGGGCGAGCTTGCGCCTCCCCCGCGCGCCGGATGTGAGCTCATTCTGCTCCTAGTACCGGAGCTTTATTCTTTCAGATTTTTCTGGACGCGCTCAACGCGCTGCAGTCGATCACTGCCTTGTGAGCGCCCGACGTCCGCCTTCATACAATGCCGTCAAATCTGGCAGCTTGGACGTCCCCCTGGTTCGCGCCTGGCCTCTCGCTGGGGCAGGGTAGGCGGGCATACACGCCCGCCGTCTTGGCCCCCTAAATCTTCATGTATTTTCGATGGCACAGCGGGACCAATGAGCCCGCAGACCGAACCCGTGCGTCCGGACCCGCATGCGGTATAGCATCTGCCTAACTTGACAGTCCGGCATGCCTTCGTTCAACATTTGGGCATAGTTCGTTCGATTATGTGGCGGCATCGGGAACGCGGATGCTGCAAATGCGTTATCCCGACAGAGATTGAGTATTTCGGCTCTCCGCCGAGATACGGCGAGAGGAGACGCTTACATGCATCACGGCATCAGGTCGACCTCCGACACGGATTCTGCTCTGGCATCGTTGAGAGCAGACTTACGGGAGATCATGTCTGAGTTTCGTCCTCCCGTGGATAAGATTATCAGTATTTTAAATAGCTTAGAGCCTTTTGCTGCGACTGCAGAGCGCATCCGATCGCGCAATGATCTTCTTTCGTTTTTCGAGGAAAAGAGCGACGAGGTCGATTTTGCTCCCGCGCTTGATTGCCGCTTCCCTTTCTTCTGGGGGCGTTTTTCAAGAGCGTGGATCGAGGACGGCAATGCCACGGTGTCACCGGATCCCACGGTTGTCAGTCTTTTCAGTGATCCGCGAATTTACCGCAGCAGGCAGTCTCACCCATAGGAGCGCTCCAGACAGGGCAGGGCATCTTCGTCTGTTGCTCTCCCGGGCCTCTCGTGGGGACCATATAGGCTAGAACAGTAGCCTTCGGAGTTGATGGACTCCGGAGGTTTTTTTGAATCAAGAGCCTTGCCATTGATGGTGCATCCCAAACGATCGTGAATGGGCATAAAAAAAGCCGCCACTCCAGACGGAGCGGCGGCCAATATTGTATGTGAGGCTAGATTCCCCAGTATGGATTCACGCCGTAGTAGTCGTGAAGGCGCCGTTCATAGGCACGGTCGCCCCAATCTGGAGTGTCGCGCGCCTCGTAGTGCGGTGCGCCCTCAAGCTGCTCGCGGCTTAAATTCACCACGTAGCCCCCTTTTGCGGTATCGTATGTCAATGTTGACCATGGCAGCGGATGGTATTGTTCGCCGATTCCAAGAAAGCCACCGAACGACATGACGGCATAGGCGACTTTTCCACTGACCTTGTCGATCATCACGCTTGATATCTCGCCAAGGTGTTCTCCAGAACCATTATAAACCTCGGTCCCCGAGACTTTATCGGAGCCGATCAAGTTCGTTGTCTCAGCCGTGTGGTCCACTTTCGTCTCCCGTATGTTTTGCTGTTATTGTACAAACGTCTTTCTTCCTCGCTGGTTCCACGCCTGTTGGAAGGTGGTTTCATGATTCCAGCTGACAAACGCCCAGACCGAAACACAGCAAGAATGTTCAGTCGGTTCTATATTAAGTTCCATAATGTGCCTTATGCGAATTCATTCTGAAGTTTCGCGTATCGTCCTGGCAGGCAATCATGCCTTGAAACGCCTGCCCTCACGTGGTCCAACACCCATGACTTTGGCCTTGCTGCACGAGCCGTGACGTTGGGAAGCAATGTCCGGTGAATGTCGTATGGCTTACCGCCGCGGAACCATTGTGGAGCTTGCATGAAGGCCTCTCGGGATATCAACCAGCTCATTGCGATCATGGCTGCGTTGCGAACACCTGGCAGCGGATGCCCGTGGGATCTCGATCAGAACTTTGCGACAATCGCGCCTTACACGATTGAGGAAGCCTATGAGGTCGCTGATGCGATCGAGCGCGGCGACATGGACGATCTCTGCGAGGAGCTGGGCGATGTCCTCCTTCAGGTCGTTTTTCACGCGCGCATGGCAGAGGAAGCCGGCGAGTTCGCTTTTGGGGACGTGGTCGAGGCCATCACCAGCAAGCTCATCCGGCGGCATCCTCACGTCTTCGGCACGGCGCGGGACTTGTCCCCAGAGCGCGTCAAAGCCCTTTGGGACAGTATCAAGAGTGAGGAAAAGACCGAACGCCGGCGCCGGCGCCAGGAACGCGGTCTGGCTGATGAAGGCCGGGCAGGGTTGCTGGATGGCATCGCGCGGACGCTCCCTGCCCTCACCCGTGCCGATAAACTTCAGCGCAAGGCGGCTGGTGTGGGATTCGACTGGCTGGAGGCACGCGAGGTTGTGGCGAAACTACGCGAGGAACTGGACGAGATCGACGCTGCGCTGACGATGGCCGACCCATCTGCGGTGATCGAGGAAGTCGGCGATTTGATATTCGCGGCGGTCAATTTGGCGCGCCACGCCGGCGGCGACGCCGAAGCTGCGCTTGCCCTGACAAACGCCAAGTTTGAGCGGCGCTTCGCTTATATCGAGAGGCAGCTTGCTTCCGCCGGGCGGACAACCGCGGAAGCAAGTCTCGATGAGATGGAAGATCTCTGGCAGGAGGCCAAGCACGATGAGAAAGCTGCGACCTCTGCCGAAGCGAGCGTTTTACCGGATTCGTCTGGCACCCGGGCAACGCCTTAGCAACCGGGGTTCCTTGGCGTCCGCGATGCGAACGGCCAACAGGATGCTGCCATCCTCGTCTGAACGCCGATCGAGAATCTCAGCTTCTTCATAGAGCCAGTTCAGGACGTCGCCGGCCTGCGGCTCCAGGACGACATGATAGATCGCGCGACCCTGCGCCAGTCGGGACTCGATCGCGGAAAGCAGGCCATCCATCCCCTCCCCGCTGACGGCCGACACCAGAACAGGCCGAAGTTCGGCTGGCCTGCGTGATGCGAGATTGTCCAGTTTGGCGCGTTCTTCCGGCGCAAGGAGGTCGGCCTTGTTCCACACCTCGATCAGGCGCTGCCCATTGCTTGGGTCGACGCCGAGTTCGCGAAGTATGGTCTCCACATCGCTCGCCTGGGCCTCGGTGTCGCCATGGGACACGTCCCGGACATGCAGAAGGACGTCTGCCTCGATCACGTCTTCCAGCGTTGCCCTGAAGGCTGCGACCAGCATGGTTGGAAGATCGGAGATGAAGCCGACCGTGTCCGAAAGGATGGCTTTCGAGCCGTGAGGCAGCTCGATCGCGCGGGCCGTGGGGTCAAGTGTCGCGAACAGCAGGTCCTCGGCCATCACCTTGGCCGCAGACAGGCGATTGAACAGCGTCGACTTGCCGGCGTTGGTGTAACCCACCAGAGCGATGATGGGATAGGGAACGCGGCGCCTGCTCTCGCGGTGAAGCGAACGCGTCCGCTTGACATGTTCGAGGTCACGCTCGATTCGGCTCATCCGCTCCTGGATGAGACGGCGATCGGTTTCGATCTGCGTCTCTCCGGGGCCGCCAAGGAAGCCGAATCCGCCGCGCTGCCGCTCAAGATGCGTCCATGAGCGGACAAGGCGGCTCTTCTGGTAGGTGAGATGGGCGAGCTCAACCTGGAGCGAACCTTCGCGCGTACGCGCCCGCTGCCCGAAAATGTCCAGGATAAGTCCCGTTCGGTCGATGACCTTGGCACCGAGAGCCCGTTCGAGATTGCGTTGCTGCACGGGTGAGAGCGCGCAATCCATGATGACGAGCTCGATGTCATCGGCCTTCACTATACCCGCCAACTCCTCCACCTTGCCCGAGCCGAGATAGGTAGCGGGGCGGACGTTGGTGAGACTGAGCTGGATCGCACGGACGATCGTCAAATCGATCGCCCGCGCGAGACCTACGGCTTCATCGAGCCGTGCAGCCGCGTCCCGCGCCGCGTTCTCGCCGCTGCGCTCGGATGTGCTGCGTGTCAGGTAGGGCCCGATCACGAGAACGCGAGTATTCTTGCCTTCGTGATCAACAGAGGAAGGCGGCGACGGTTGAAACGCGTCCTTACGCTTATCGGGTTGCGTCATTCAGACCTTTTCTGACCCTATATCGTCACTCGGCTCAAACAGCTGGATCGGATGTCCAGGCATGATCGTCGATATAGCGTGCTTATAGACTAGCTGCGAGTGCCCATCGCGGCGCAGCAATACACAAAAGTTGTCGAACCAAGTCACAACACCCTGAAGCTTGACACCGTTGACGAGGAAAATCGTCAGCGGAACCTTGTTCTTGCGAAGGTGGTTGAGAAAGGTGTCCTGCAGATTTTGCGCGCGTTCGCCCGCCATCTTGTTAAACCTTCTTCTTGCGCCGTGCTCGTCGGTCCTTGTTCGCTTACACGGCTTCCTGTTGTTGCCTTTGCCTGCACTGCCAGGAGGCGGCGCGGACGCGGGACGCTGATAGACCGAGAAACGCATTACAAAGGGAGAAATGCTTCAAACGCAAGTATCTCTTGCCCGCAGCGACGCGATTCTAGGTGTCCCTCCCGCGTCGGTACGGGCCACTCCACACGAGGGAACCGCGGCCGACGGCTCTCAGGAGCCAATGCCGAGCGACTTCAACTTCCTGTGCAAGGCAGAGCGCTCCATGCCGATAAACTCCGCAGTCCGCGAGATATTGCCCGAGAATCGGTTGATTTGCGCCACGAGATACTCACGCTCGAAGATCTCGCGGGCGTCCCGCAACGACAGACTCATCAGCTTCTCGCCACCGCTGCCAGCAGGCGTGGTGGGCACGAGCGTCCCGATTTCGGCAGGCAACAGATCGGCGGAAATCGCCGCATCAGGATCACCGCCCGTCAATATCATCAACCGTTCCACATTGTTACGCAGTTGACGCACATTGCCCGGCCAATCGTGCGACTGAAGTACGGCCATGGCATCGTCGGCGATGACGCGCTTGGCGAGCCCTGTGGCCACCGAGATCTGCTCCATGAAGAAGCTGATGAGTTCCGGCACGTCCTCACGCCGCTCGGCTACCGATGGAATCCGGATCGGCACGACACCCAGCCGGTGAAACAGGTCTTCCCGGAAGTGGCCCTCGGCGATCTCCTGCGTGAGATCACGGCTCGTGGAGGAGATGATACGCACGTCGACGTGAACGCGCGTGGTGCCCCCTACCCGCTGGAAGTTCTGGTCGACCAACACACGCAGAATGCGGTTCTGCGTTTCCCGGGGCATGTCACCGACTTCGTCTATATAGAGCGTCCCACCGTGGGCCTCCTCCAGCGCGCCAATGCGCCGGCCACGTCCATCGGCCGCCTCGACCCCGAAAAGTTCACTCTCCATCGTGTCAGGCGTGATCGCCGCCGCATTGATGACAATGAACGGGCCATTGGCGCGTTGCGAGTTCATATGCAGCGTGCGGGCTGCCAGCTCCTTGCCGGAGCCGGACGGGCCGCTGATCAGCACGCGGGCGTTGGTCGGACCCACACGCTCGATGGTCTGCCGCAACTGGTTGATGATCGGGGAGCGGCCCACCATCCGGCTGGTCTGGCCGGAGCGCGTCCGGAGTTCGCGCACCTCGCGCTTCAGGCGGGAGGCCTCCAGCGCGCGCTCAGCCACCAGAACCAGGCGATCCGCCTTGAACGGCTTTTCGATGAAATCATACGCGCCGCGCTTGATCGCGGAGACTGCGGTTTCGATATTGCCATGCCCGGAAATCATGACGACCGGCACTTCCGGATTCTGCTCCTTGATGACGTCCAGCACCTGGAGGCCGTCGAGACGGCTGCCCTGCAGCCAGATATCGAGGAAGACCAGCTGCGGTCGGCGGGCTTCTATCGCGGCCAAGGCTTCGTCAGAACCACCAGCCGTCCGGGTCCTATGGCCCTCGTCATCGAGTATGCCGCCTACGAGTTCACGAATATCCGCTTCGTCGTCGACGATGAGGATGTCGGCGCTCATCCAATTGCCCTTCGTTTGATGTCGTCCTTGCTGTCGGTTGACGCAACGCCACCACTGCCAGTCTCGGAAATACCGGACTTGGGGAACCACATGCGGACGCGCGCGCCCGGCCCTCCGGCACTCACGCCCGGATGGTCGAGCAGCTCGATGCCGCCGCCGTGGTCCTCGAGAATTTTACCGACGATGGCGAGGCCGAGGCCCGTGCCGCCTTCGCGGGTCGTCATGTAAGGCTCAAGCAATCGTTGCCTGTGCTCCTTTGGAAAACCCTTGCCGTTGTCACTGACATCGATCGTGATGATGCCGTCCTGTTCGCGCACGCTGACGTCGATCTGCCCGATGCCGCGCGTATTGCCATCGACGGCCATTACCGCCTCGGTCGCGTTCTTCACGATATTCGTGACCGCCTGGGAAATCAGCCGGCGGTCGAAATAGGCGGTGATCCCCTCCTCCGGCAGCTGTTCGTTGAAAGTGATATCCGGCGTACCCACGCGCATCAGGAAGACGACCTGGCGCACGGTGTCGACGACGTCTTCCATCGCATGGGTCGGTTTCGGCATCCGCGCAAAGGAGGAGAACTCGTCGACCATGCGCTTGATGTCGTCGACCTGGCGAACGATCGTCGCGACGCATTGGTCGAAAATCGCGCGATCCTCGACAATAACCTTGCCGTATTTGCGACGAATCCGCTCCGCCGACAGCTGGATCGGCGTGAGCGGGTTCTTGATTTCATGGGCGATGCGCCGGGCAACATCCGCCCAGGCCGACGTGCGCTGGGCCGAGACGAGATCGGTTATGTCGTCGAGCGTGACGACCAGGCCCTTGTCCTGCCCCACAGCCTGCTCGCTGGTGACGCGCACGTTGAGCATGCGCTCGCGCCCGTCCCGGTTCAGGGCGATCTGCCCCTGGATCAGCTGTCGTTGCCGGCCAGCGAGCACCTCGTCGAGCAGGGGCGCCACTTCCGGCAGCGCCTCGACAATGGGCTTGCCAATGACCGAGCCACCATCCGCCTGCAGGATCGCTTCCGCCGACGGGTTGACGATCGTGATCATCCCCGCCGCGTCCGTTCCGATAACACCCGCCGAAACACCGGCAAGGACGGCTTCGTTGAAGCGCCGTCGCTTGTCGATGACATCGCTCGCCGCGACCAGGCCGTCGTGCTGCTGCCTGAGTTCGCTCGTCATCTTGTTGAATGTCGCGCCAAGATGCGCGAGATCGCCCTCGGCGCGCCGGATAGGCACCTGCACGTAGAAATTGCCGCTTGCGACCTGGTCCGTCGCGTGAATCAGCCGGCGGACGGGCATGACGAGCCGGTTGGCGAAGCTCAAGCCGAACCACACCGCCGACAAAAGCACGATGAGCGCGACCAGCGCGAACATCGATGCGAAGGCGATCTGGATGCCGAGCTTCTTTTCCTCGAGAGCTTGATAATAAGCGACACCTGTCTGCGCGGCGGCCGGGAACTCGACGGCACGCGGATCGACAGTTCGCGCCACATAGAGAAGTGTGGGCTCCGGCCAATCCAGCTTGATGAGCGAACGGAACAGGTTGCCGGACTGCGGAATGAGGCAGACCGGGTCGGTGGTATTGGCGTCCTTGATATCTTCGTCCGACGGGGGCGAGAGATTTTCGAGCGACTTCTGCTCGATGCGCTCCAGCACCTTGCCATCTTCGCTGACAAGCATGGCCGAGGGGAACCCGAGGAAGACCGAGCGCGACAACATGAAGTCGTGGAACAGCTTGCGGTCTGCGTTGAACAGCACCTTGGCCCGATTGAGATCGGCCGCCATCAATTCCGTTTCGCGCACCATGTTGCGGCATTGGCTGTCGCGATAGGCATGCGCGATCTCGACCGTATTGGTGATGAGCCCCTTCAGCGAGCTGGTGAACCAGGGGTCAAGGCCGCGTTCGAGCGTGATCGACGCCACGATCGCGACAAGGATGGCCGGAAGCGCCGCCACCAGGCTGAACAGCGAGACGATGCGGACATGAAGGCCTGCCGCGGCCGCCCCTTCCCGCCTCGCCCTGAACAGGCTGTATGTCTCCCACAGGATGACCGAGACGAGGAGCAGGACGAGGATGCCGTTGATGAACAGCGCCCAGACGACAACGATATGCGTCGGAAGGATCGGCGTCATGCCGGCGAGCACAACGAACGTCACCAGCGCCGAGATCAACGCCAGCGTGACCGCGATCGTTCCTAATATGCCGGACACGCGGGATTTGCGTTCCTTGGGAAGATCCGCCGATAAGCTCACGAAATATTGGCCCGCCGTTTCGCTAGGATCGAATCGGTTGAATAGCACCGGACAATGATGCAGAGCTACAACACTGTTGTCGAATTGCGACATTCCCAAGGCAGCGCTTGGGAGGGCCCACAGGTGAAAGCGCGCCCGTAAGGGCCGGTTCTAACGACCCTGGGTCAAAGCTGGATTCAGCGCGCCGGCGTGCGCACAACCGACAGATCGAGATCCCGGATCTTCTTGCGCAAGGTATTGCGGTTGAGTCCAAGAAGTTCGGCGGCCCTGATTTGGTTACCGCGTGTCGCCGCCAGCGCCATGCCGATCAGCGGCCCCTCGATCTCGCGCAAGATGCGGTGGTAGAGGCCGGGGGGAGGCAAGGCATCCTTGAATCCGCCGAAATAGCGATTGAGGTGTCGCTCGACGGAGGTGGCGAGCTGCTCGTCCTCCCGTGCCTCGCTGCCTTCAGGCGAACTGCTGGTGGAGGGCTCGAGTTCCGCGTCGATGATCGGACCCGTGATGGTGTCCTGGGGGTAGAGGGCGGCCAGCCGCCGGACAAGATTCTCGAGCTCGCGCACATTGCCGGGCCAGCGATAGCGCTTGAGCCGGTCCATCGCGTCGAGGTCGATCTGTTTGTGGGGCAAGCCCTCGCGTGCGACCAGCGTGAAGAAGTGGCGGATGAGGTCCGGTACGTCCTCCGCCCTTTCACGCAAGGGGGGCAGGCGCAACGGCACCACATTGAGACGAAAGAACAGGTCTTCGCGGAAAATGCCCTGCTGGATAGAGATCCGCAGGTCCTTGTTGGTGGCCGCGATGATACGGACATTCGTCTTGATCGGCGTGCGGCCGCCGACGGTCGTATACTCGCCCTGTTGCAGCACGCGCAGAAGGCGCGTCTGCGCTTCCATGGGCATGTCGCCGATCTCGTCGAGGAACAGCGTACCGCCTTCGGCCTGCTCGAAGCGTCCGGCGCTGCGCTGGGTCGCGCCCGTGAAGGCGCCTTTTTCATGCCCGAAGAGTTCGGATTCGATCAGATCGCGCGGGATAGCCGCCATGTTGATGGCGACGAACGGGCCTGTGCGGCGCTTGCCATAATCGTGCAGCGCGCGGGCGACAAGCTCCTTGCCGGTGCCGGATTCGCCGGTGATCATGACCGTAAGATCCGTCGGCATCAGTCGCGCGAGCGCCCGGTAGATCTCCTGCATGGCCGGGGAGCGGCCGACGAGCGGAATATCCTCGCCATCGGCATCGCCGAGGCTCTTCGCCTGTCCGCGCGGCCGCGACAGGGCGCGCGCGACGATGGAGACCAGTTCCTTCAGGTCGAAGGGTTTCGGCAGATATTCATAGGCACCGCGTTCGGACGCACGGATCGCCGTCATGAAGGTATTCTGCGCACTCATGACAATAACGGGAAGGTCCGGACGCAGCTTCTTTATCCGCGGCAGCACGTCGAAGGCGTTCTCGTCGGGCATCACCACGTCGGTGATCACCAGATCGCCTTCGCCCTGGCTTACCCAGCGCCAGAGCGTCGCTGCATGTCCTGTAGACCTGACGTCATAGCCAGCCCGAGCCAATGCCTGATTCAGCACCGTGCGGATCGCGGTATCGTCGTCGGCGACAAGAATGCTGCCTCTCGCCATATTACTCAGTCCTCCGAGCCACGCCCATCGCGGGCCAGATACATGGGCATCAACACCCGAAACGTCGTTCGGTGCACACCCGCGTCGCATTCCACCACGCCGCCATGGTCACCGATGATCTTCGCGACCAAAGCAAGACCAAGGCCACTGCCGGACGCCTTGGTGGTCACGAACGGGTCGAACAGGTTTGGCACGAGGTCCGGCGGGACGCCGGGCCCGTTGTCGCGAACGCAGATCTCGAGCGGCAGGCTGACGCGTTCGCCGGAGCCCGGCAGTTGCAGCCGCATTCCCGGCCGAAACGCTGTCGACAGAATGATTTCGCCGTCGAGCGCATCACGACCGATGGCCTCCGCAGCATTCTTGATGAGGTTCAGGAAGACCTGCACGAGCTGGTCGCGATTGCCGAGCAGGGGCGGCAGCGAGGGGTCGTAGTCCTCGACGAAGCGGATATGCCGGGCAAACCCGGACTGCGCCAGCCGCTTCACATGGTCGAAGACGCCGTGAATGTTCACAGGCCCCCTTTCCACAGGCCGCTCATCGCCGAAAAGCTCCATTCTCTCGACGATTTTCACGATCCGATCGGTCTCGTCACAGATCAGCTGAGTCAACAGACGGTCTTCGTCGGAGGCCGCGCCTTCCAGCAATTGGGCCGCCCCCCGGATGCCGGAAAGCGGGTTTTTGATCTCATGGGCGAGCATCGCGCCGAGCGCCGTGATAGACCGGGCTGCACCGCGATGGGTCAGTTGTCTGTCCATTTTTTCGGCAATTGTCCGTTCTTGCAGCATCAATGCTACAGATCGGGCCTCGTCACCAAGCGGGACGGCGAAAATATCGACAATCCGCTCATGCCCTGTGCGCGGAGTGCCGATCTCGATGCGGTACTCGCTGACGCTCGCGTTGCGGCGCCGCGCCTCTTCCGCCAGTGCCAGAACCGGCGAGCCGAAGGGTAGCACGTCCACGAGCCTCTGCCGCTTCAGTACGAGAAGGCTCGCTTCGAAGAACGCCTCGGCGGCGCTGTTGGCATGGAGAATGGCGTCGCCCTGCCCCACCATCACGATCGGTACAGGGAGCGCATTGAGGATAAGCCCGGGATCGAATCCGGGGTCAATATTAGCGGAAGCACTTGGCGTTGTGATCTTGCGCATGCCTATCCGGTGGGCTGTTCAAATCTGTCTGTTAACGTGTCCCTGGCGAGACTCGTCGATCGTTAGGCCGCTTCTCGCTGCGCCGGGCTCTCGGGGGAGCCTTCATAAAGCCCCTGAATGAGAGCCAGCACGCGCTCCGGCTCCTCGCTGGTCACGAGCTCGGCGCGGTACCTGCTGGCCACCGCGCTACCGTGCCGTTCCGCGTCCGCGCAATAGGCTGCGAGATGTTTGCGGGCGTGGCGAAGCCCGATTTTCTTTCCGTAGAGCGTGAGAAGAGTCGTGTAATGCTCTGTAATCGCTTCCGTCTTTATGGACGGCGATGGAGATTCAGGGGCGGTTCCACAGCGCAGCTGGGCTGCGACCTGGCCGACCAGCCAGGGTTGTCCGACTGCCGCGCGGCCGATCATGACCGCATCGGCGCCGGATTGGTCAAGGGCCGCGCGGGCATCCGAGGCATCGGCCATGTCACCGTTGACAACGAGAGGCAGCGTGGTGGCCTCGCGCACGCGCCGCACCGCTGCCCAATTGGCGGTGCCCTTGTAGAACTGCTGCCGTGTGCGGCCATGGACGGTGATGAGAACGGCGCCGGCGGTCTCGGCCCGGTGGGCGAGTTCGTCGGCGTTCCGGCTCGCGTCGTCCCAGCCCAGACGCATCTTCACGGACACCGGGATATCCACCGCAGCCACCACGGCCTCGATCAGCGATGTGGCATGATCGAGATCGCGCATCAGCGCTGATCCCGCCCATCCGCCAATCACGCGCTTGGCGGGACAGCCCATATTGATGTCGATCATCGCCGCGCCTGAGGCCTCAGCCACGCGCGCTGCCTCGCCCATCCAGTGGGCGTCACAGCCAGCGAGTTGAATCACGTGGGGCGTGATCCCGGCACCTTCCGCGCGCATGACGGCTTCCTGCGAGCCATCGACGAGCTCCTGGCTCGCCACCATCTCGGAGACGACCAGCGATGCGCCGAAGCGATGGGCGATCCGCCGGAACGCGACATCCGTGATGCCTGACATGGGCGCGAGCACGGCACCCAAGGCGAGATCGGGGCGCCATTGGGGGATGTCAGCGTGGGTGCCCATTTCCGCATCACTCATGGCCATGCTTATAAATTAAACAAAACTCTTTGTCCCGCCCTTATTGCGGGTCATGAAGAGATCGTGTCCGGCCTGTTCTCGGCCCCACGATCCGTCACAAGAGCATTGTAAGTAACGGGCCCGCGGCCTATAGGCGCCTGTCACTGGACTGGACAAGGTACGAATGCCGAAGATTGCAGCGATCATCGTGGCGGCCGGACGCGGAACACGTTTGGGAGGTGAGATCGCGAAGCAGTATCGCAAGATCGCGGGCCGCGCGGTTCTTGGCCATACGCTGACAGCGATCGCCGATCAGACCGATATCGGGCGTATCGTCGTCGTCATCCATCCCGACGACGGTCCGCATTATCGCGATGTCATTGCCGCGCTGCCGGCCGCGGTGACGGAACGGCTCGTGCCGCCCGTGCCCGGTGGAGCGACGCGCCAGCTCTCGGTCATGGCCGGGCTCGAATCGCTCGCCATCCTGGAAGATGCGCCGGCTTTCGTGCTGGTGCATGACGCGGCCCGGCCGTTCGTCTCGCCGCAACTCGTCGGGCGCGCCGTCGCCGCGGGTATCGCGCATGCAGCGGCGGTGCCGGGCGTCAAGATCGCCGATACCATCAAGCGCGTCGACGGCAACGGCACGATCTGCGAGACACCGGACCGTGACCTGCTGCGTCGCGTCCAGACCCCACAGGCCTTCGCCTTCGCGGCGCTGCTCGCCGCCCATCGCCGTGCCGTCCGCGAAGGTTTGACGGGCTTCACCGATGACGGCACCCTTGCCGAATGGGCGGGCCACAGCGTGCACATCTTCGACGGCGAGGCCGGCAACATGAAAATCACCAGCGGCGAGGACATCGTGGAAGCGGAGCGGCGCCTTGCACCTTCGGCGACACTGATCGCCCGCGCCGGGATCGGCTATGATGTTCATGCCTTCGGACCCGGTGATCACATCTGGGTTGGCGGGCTGCGACTGCCCCATGACCAGGGCGTCATCGCCCATTCCGATGGCGACGTGGCGTTGCACGCACTGACCGATGCTGTGTTCGGCGCGATGGCTGACGGTGATATCGGCAGTCATTTTCCGCCGAGCGATCCGCAATGGCGGGGGGCTGCCTCGGACCAGTTCCTGGCCCATGCGGTCGAGCGTCTGCGCGCGCGCGGCGGCCGGCTCGATCATCTGGACCTGACGATCATCTGCGAGGCGCCCAAGATCGGGCCGCATCGCGACGCCATGCGTGCCCGCATCGCCGCGATCGTCGATCTGCCGATTGCGTCCGTCTCAGTGAAGGCGACGACATCGGAACAACTCGGCTTCACCGGGCGCCGCGAGGGAATCGCGGCACAGGCCGTGGCCAGCGTGAGGTTGCCGGAAGGGGCCTAGACAAGGCAAGGAGCGTCAGGGATGGCGGATATCGAGTTCACGCGGATCGACCGGGATCTCGTCGAGCAGGCGAAGGCAGTACTCGATTTGTGTAGGGGCCTTGGCCTGCGCATCGTCACCGCGGAATCCTGCACGGGCGGCCTCGTCGCCGCCGTCCTGACCGAGGCGCCGGGTTCGTCGGAGACCGTCGAGGGCGGGTTCGTCACCTATTCCAATGCCGCCAAGCACAGCGCGATCGGTGTTCCCGAGCCGCTGCTTGCAGCGCATGGCGCGGTCAGCGAGCCCGTGGCCCGGGCGATGGCCGAGGGAGCGCTCGCCCATTCCCTGGCAGATGTCGCGGTGGCGATCACCGGGATTGCCGGTCCAGGCGGCGGCAGCGAGGCCAAGCCCGTGGGGCTCGTGCATTTCGCGGCCGCGCGACGTGGCGTCGCGACGCTGCATGTCGAGCGGCGATTTGGAGATCTTGGACGCGGTGTCATTCGGCGCCGGTCGGTCGAGCAGGCCCTCGACCTGCTTGCCGAGATCGCCCGGCAACCGCTTGTGGCGTAAGAGCTGATATCGCCCTTAGACCGAGGCCGGCAGCGGTCCGCCCTTGCCGTAGAGGCTCGCCGCCCGGGCAACGAATGCATCAGCGAAGCGCGCGAACGCCTTGTCGAACAGGGCGCCCATCAACAGCTTCAACGCAAAGCTCTTGAATTCGTAAGTGATGTAGAACTCGATCGTGCAACCACCGCCCTCGATCGGACGAAAGCTCCAGCGATTTTCGAGATAGCGGAACGGGCCGTCGACATATTCCACGAGGATCTTCAGCCGGGGGCGATCGAGCGTCACCCGACTCGTGAAGTTCTCCCGGATTGACTTGTAACCAACGCCCATGTCGGCCACGAGGGTTTCGACCCCCTCCCCGCTCTGGGAGCGTCTGCGAATTTTCAGGCTCTCGCAAAGGGGCAGGAACTCGGGGTAGCGCTCCACGTCCGCCACCAGGGCGAACATGGCCTCTGGCGGCTGCGGGACGGTACGGGTGTCACGAAAGGAAGGCATGGCGCGAACTTATGAAGACGCGGTGCCGATGGCGCAAGTCGGAAGAACGGGCCGATTTGTCCCCACGGGAGCGTGCATCACAGGCCCAGCTTGAGGGAACGCGCCGCCTTCAATTGCTCGAAATCCTCGCCGGCGTGATGGGAGGAGCGCGTCAGCGGGCTCGACGACACCATCAGGAAGCCCTTGGCATAGGCCGTCGTCTCAAACGCCTTGAATTCGTCCGGCGTCACGAAGCGCAGCACGGGATGGTGCTTCTTCGTCGGCTGCAGATACTGGCCGATGGTCATGAAATCCACCTCGGCCGAGCGCAGGTCGTCCATGAGCTGAAGAACTTCATTCCGCTCCTCGCCAAGGCCGACCATGATCCCGGATTTGGTGAAGATGGAGGGATCGAGCTCCTTGACCTGCTGCAGCAGCCGGATGGAATGGAAATAACGCGCGCCGGGACGCACCTTCAGATATTTGGACGGGACGGTTTCCAGATTGTGGTTGAACACGTCCGGGCGAGCGGCGACGACAACCTCAAGCGCACCCTTCTTGCGCAGGAAATCCGGCGTCAGGATCTCGATGGTCGTCTTGGGCGAGCGCGCCCGGATCGCCCGGATGACCGCTGCGAAATGCGCGGCGCCACCGTCCGCCAGGTCGTCGCGGTCGACCGAGGTGATGACCACATGGGTCAGGCCGAGCTTCTCGACGGCGGTCGCGACGCTTTCGGGCTCGTTGGGATCAAGCGCCTGCGGCAGGCCGGTCTTCACGTTGCAGAAGGCACAAGCCCGCGTGCAGGTGTCGCCCATGATCATGAAGGTGGCGTGCTTCTTCTCCCAGCACTCGCCGATATTCGGGCAGCCCGCTTCCTCGCATACGGTCACGAGTTTGTTGTCCCGGACGATGCGGTGGGTCTCGGCCCATTTCGGGGAGCCCGGTGCCTTGACGCGGATCCATTCCGGCTTGCGCAGCACCGGCTGGTCCGGGCGGTGAGCCTTTTCCGGATGGCGCTTGGCCTCGACATCGGCCGACGCTCCGAGCTTGGCGCGGCGATCCTTGCCGTTGATGAGATCCAGTACAACCGCCATAGGGGCCTCGCTCCGCGTCACGCACGCACCAACCGTTCCTACATATAGAGCTTGGCCGTCAGCCACAAGGAAGGTCGGTTCATAGTTGGCATGTATCCTGCGCGGGCGCTGTCGAATTGGCTCACGATGTCCTAAGGGCAGGAACGAATGTCCCCTATTGCGACGGTATCGGACGGCCTGGCCCGGGGCCGGGACAACTTCCTGTCGTTACGGCACATCCTCGCGGGCTGTGTGCTCGTTAGCCACGCATTCTTCGTGTTCCGTGGCGCTGATGTGCGCGAACCGCTTCTTGATGAAACAGGGCTCGATCTCGGCCAGCATGCGGTGAATTTGTTTTTCGCGCTCTCCGGCTTTCTCGTGGTGCAGAGTCTGGAGCGCCGTGGCGTCAAGGCCTATGCGCGGGCTCGTGCTCTGCGCCTCCTGCCAGGCCTTGTCATGGCGACATTTTTCACCGCCTTCGTGATCGGGCCTCTGGTCACGTCCCTGCCGTTGGGGGCCTATCTCCGCGATAGCGGCACCTGGCGCTTCCTTCTCGATATCGTTCCCCGATTCAATGGTCATGCGACGCTGCCCGGCGTGTTCGAGAACCAGCCCGCCCATGAGGCGATGATCACCATCTGGACGATCAAATATGAGATCGCTTGCTACGCCCTTCTCGCCATCGGGGGTGTTGCCCTGTTGAAGCGCTGGCCGGCGGTTGTGCTCGCGGCTTGCGCATTTGGCTTCGCGCTCATGAGCCTGCCTTCGCGAATGGTCCTGCCGGATGCGATCCATTCTTTCGCACGGCTTGGCATGTGCTTCGCGCTCGGTGTCGGCGCGTGGCTCTACCGCCGCCAGATGCCGCTGGATGGCCGCTTCGTTATCGGCGGCATTGTGTTGTCGCTCGCGCTCGTCCGTACAACGCTCGGGCTTCCGGTCATGATCCTGGCGGAATGCTATGGGGCGCTTTGGCTGGCCTTTCTCCCGACTGCCTGGCTCGGGGGCGCGCTTCCCATTGTTGGATCTGATATGGCCGGCTGGCTGGGGCCGGCAAAGGCACCGCTGGCGCTTCTGGCCGGCGCCGACTTCTCCTACGGCATCTATCTCTACGGCTTTCCCCTGGAACAAGCGGTCTTTCAGTTTCTCCGCCCCTCGAGCCCGTGGCTTCTTATCGTCCAGGTTCTGCCAGTCGTGCTGGCCGTAGCCTTGGGATCGTGGCTGCTGATCGAGAAACCCGCTCTCGCGCTGAAATCCAGGAGGGCAGGTCGGAAGATGCCACAGCGCACGCCCTTGCCCGAGGGGCAAACCTCGTGAGCCGCGAAGCGTCGCAGATCGTCGTTCTCGACAGCTGGCGTGGCGTGTTCGCCCTTGCGGTTGCGCTCTTGCACGCGCCGGTACCTTTCCTGGGCGACGAGACGGCCTTCGTGCAGTCCCTCTATCTGGCGGTCGACTTCTTCCTCGTGCTGTCAGGCTTCGTGATTGCGATGAACTATGAGCGGCGGCTGTCGACGCCGCGCGCGGTGACGCGCTTCGTGTGGCGGCGTTTCTGGCGTCTTTATCCCCTGCACATCACCACGCTCGCCATTTTCGGCATCATGGTTCTCGTGATGCAGCGGGCTGGCGCGAGCGGGAGTGGCAACCAGGCCGCTGCAACATTCGGCGATTTCCTGCGCATGGCCGCGCTGCTCCATGCCCTTGGCACCACGGCGGTTGATGTCTTCAACTGGCCGAGCTGGAGCATTTCCGCTGAAATCTGGAGCTATCTCGTCTTCGCCGTCGTGGTGCTGGCGGCCGGTGATCGCGATCGCCTGCGCATCTCCATCTATGTGGCGCTCAGTGGCTTCGGCCTGGCGCTCGTTTTCGCGATGCCGGCGGACCCCGGCCGCTTCACCTTCCTGTCGGTCACAGGGCTCGGCATCGGCCGCGGGCTGTTCGGCTTCTTCGTCGGCGCCCTGGCGTGGCGCCTGTTCGAGGCCACCCGCCACGTCCGTCTCTGGGCATCTGCCGGCGCGATGAGCTTCGCTGAAATCGCGCTTGTCGCTCTTCTCCTGACGGGACTTGCCTTGATCGACAACACGACTCCGGCCGTGTTCGCGATCGTCGGTCTCTTTCCCGCAATGATCATCGTGTTCGCCCATCAGGGCGGGATCATTTCGAGGTTACTCAAGGCCCCGGCGCTGGTCAGTCTTGGCGCCCTGTCCTATGGCGTCTACCTCTGGCATCTCATCATTGCCAAAGGCATGGGCTGGGTGGTTTACCGGCCCGTAAGCGCGATTCTGGAGGCCGGCGGCCAGTCCGCATTGGTGAAGGCTGTCGCCGCGCATGGCCTGCTGGCAGCCTATCTCGGTGGCACCGTGGTCGCTGCCGCCCTCTCCTATCGGCTGATAGAGCGGCCTCTGCGCGAATGGTCGCGCCGGGTGGAGCCGGCAGCCATGGCCGTGCGAGGCGATGCTGGCGACTTGCCGGCGACGAAATAGATGGCGGTCACCGCTTCTGGAACAGTCCCAGAATAAAGAGCAGGACAACGGCGCCAACAGTCGAAACCACGAGGCTCGGCCAGAAACCCGCGCTTGTCGGCATGAGATTGAGGGCACTGAGAACGAAGGGACCGATGAGCGCGCCCACCAGGCCGACGATGAGATTGGTGAAAAGCCCGTGGCTCCGGCTCATGACCTTTTCGGCGATGTAACCGGCGAGGATCCCGACGATAATCGCCCCGATAATGCCAACACCCTGCATGTTTCTAGCCTCTTCCTGAGCTGCCGTTCGGTTGACGGCGAGAAACAAACGCTAGCAGACCGGAACAGTTCCGCTCAAGCTAGGAAAGCGGATGGGACGAGGCGACCAACTCTACTGGCTAGACGGCCGTGACGCACGACAGTCTAGCCGACGCCACGCCTTTTCAGATAAAGCGACAGCGTCACGATGAGCACTGCCACGACAACGGCAACGAGCGGGCTCAGGTAAGGCCCGATCGGTGCCTGCATGGCGAGCCACGTCACGCCGACACCGACAACGGCGCCGACGAGCGGCAGAACCAGCCGCCATGGCCAGGGCGTCGCACGGCCATAGATCACACCGGTCGCGGCCACGGCAACCAGCACCGTCAGCAGTGGTAGCCAATCAGCGATCATGTGCTGGTCTCCACGGCCGCTTACGTATGGATCACCCGCCCATAGGCGTCCATGACGCTTTCATGCATCATCTCGGACAGGGTCGGATGCGGGAAGACGGAATTGATCAGCTCTTCCTCGGTCGTCTCCAGGTTCATGGCGATCACGAAGCCTTGGATGAGTTCCGTCACTTCGGCGCCGATCATATGCGCGCCGAGGAGCTTGCCGGTCTTCTTGTCGAAGATGGTCTTCACCAGGCCGTCCGGCTCGCCGAGCGCGATCGCCTTGCCGTTGCCGACGAAGGGGAAACGACCGACGCGGATATCGTAACCCGCTTCCTTGGCTTTGGCTTCAGTCAAACCGACGGAGGCAATCTGCGGGTGGCAGTAGGTGCAGCCCGGGATCATCAGCTTGTCCATGGCGTGCGGATGAAGCCCCTTGATGGCCTCGACGCAGATGACACCCTCATGCTCGGCCTTGTGCGCCAGCATGGGCGGACCGGCCACATCGCCGATCGCATAGATGCCGGTGACGGACGTCTTGCCGAGGCCATCGGTCTTGATCGTGCCGCGGTCGATGGTGACGCCCAGCGCCTCGAGCCCGAGGTTCTCGATATTGCCGACAACGCCCACCGCCGAGATGACCCGGTCGACAGTCAGGCTCTGGGTGCCGCCCTTGCCGTCGTCGATCGTGGCGGTCACACTGTCCGCCTTCTTGTCGAGCCTGGTGACCTTGGCGCCGGTCATCACCTTGATGCGCTGCTTCTCGAAGCGTTTGCGCGCCAGCGCGGCGATCTCGGCATCTTCCACCGGCAGGATCTGCGGCAGCACCTCGACGACCGTCACCTCCGCGCCGAGCGTACGGTAGAACGAGGCGAATTCTATGCCGATGGCGCCGGAGCCGACGACCAGCAGCGACTTCGGCATGGTCTCGGGAACCATCGCCTCGAAATAGGTCCAGACCAGCTTGCCGTCGGGCTCAAGACCCGGCAGCACGCGCGGGCGTGCGCCCGTCGCCACGATGATATGCTTGGCGGCATAGGTGCCGGCGCCCTTGGTGCCCTTCGGCGCGGCGGCGGTGCCCTCGCGCGGCTTGGCCGGGTCCTTCACCATGATCTCCCCGGGTTTGGCGATGGTCGCCTGCCCCCAGATCACGTCGATCTTGTTCTTCTTCATGAGGAACGCGACGCCATTGTTCAATTGGGTCGATACGCCGCGTGAACGCTTGACGACGGCAGCCGGATCGGGGCGGATCGTGCCTTCGAGCACGAGGCCATAGTCCTTGGCGTGGGTCGCGTAGTGATAGATTTCAGCCGAGCGCAGCAGCGCCTTGGTCGGAATGCAGCCCCAGTTGAGGCAGATGCCGCCGAGATGCTCGCGCTCCACCACGGCCGTCTTGAAGCCCAGCTGCGCGGCACGGATCGCGGCCACGTAGCCGCCGGGACCGCCACCGATGACGATAATGTCGTATTGATCGGCCATTGACGCTCACTCTCTCTGTGATGTCCGGGCTGATCGCCGCCGGCCATCTCGATCGAAAAGGCTGTGCCACAAGTCTCGCTATGGCCGGGCCAAGCCCGGCCATGACGGCGTAACGAGGCGTTACACCAGCATTCCCATCGGGTTCTCGATGAGCTGCTTGAAGGCGGAGATGAGTTCGGCCCCGAGCGCGCCGTCGACGGCGCGGTGGTCGGTCGACAAGGTCACGGTCATCACCGTGGCGATGGCCGGCGCATTGTTCTTCACCACCACACGCTTCTCGCCGGCGCCCACCGCGAGGATCGTCGCATGGGGCGGGTTGATGACGGCGGAGAAGTCCTTGATGCCGAACATGCCGAGGTTGGACACGGCGGTCGAGCCACCCTGGTATTCCTCGGGCTTCAGCTTGCGGGTGCGGGCACGCGCCGCATAGTCCTTCATCTCGTTGGAGATGGTGGACAGGGTCTTGGTTTCCGCCTTGCGCACGATCGGCGTGATGAGCCCGCCCGGGATCGCGACGGCTACGCCGACATCCGCATGCTTGTGACGCAGCATGGCGCTGTCGGTCCAGGAGACATTGGCATCCGGCACGCGCATCAATGACACGGCAAGCGCCTTGATGACGAAGTCATTGACCGAAACCTTGTACGCGGGCTTGCCATCGCCATCCTTTGGCGCGGCGGCGTTGATCTGTTCCCTCAGGGCGAGCAGCGCATCGAGCTCGCAGTCGACCGACAGGTAGAAATGCGGGATCGTCTGCTTGGACTCGGTGAGACGGCGCGCGATGGTCTTGCGCATCGAGTCATGCGGGATTTCCTCAAAGCTACCAGGCTCGAACAGCTTCTTGACCTGCTCGTCGGCCATGCCTGTCGCGAGCGGCGCGGCCGCCTTCGGTGCCTGGGCCGTGGCGGCGGGAGCCGGCGCTGCCTTGGCCGTGCCGCCGGCGAGGGCCGCCTTCACGTCGCGCTCGACGACACGCCCATGCGGGCCGGAACCCTGGACCGCGGCAATGTCGATGCCACCTTCCCGGGCAAGGCGCTTGGCGAGCGGGGAAGCGAACACCCGGCCGCCCTCACCCGCCGCGGGCTTGGGCGCCGGTTGTGCGGCTGCGGTTGCGGCCGCCTGAGGAGCAGGCGTTGACTTTGATTCAGCAGGCGCTGCGGCGGACTGTTCGGCTTTCGGCGCCTCGCTCTTTGCGGCGGAAGCGGCTGATCCGCCCTGGCCCGCGCTGGCCGCGACGGCCTTGGGATCCTCGCCGTCACTGGCAATGACCGCAATGAGTTCATTGACCGGCACGTCGGCGGTGCCTTCAGGCACGACGATCTTGGCGAGGATACCCTCGTCGACCGCCTCGACCTCCATGGTTGCTTTATCGGTCTCGATCTCGGCGAGCACATCGCCGGACGAGACCTTGTCGCCTTCCTTCTTCAGCCACTTGGCGAGGTTGCCCTTCTCCATCGTGGGCGACAATGCTGGCATCAGGATATTGGCGGGCATGGTCGTTTCCTCAAAAACCAGTAGGCCGGCATGTCAGCGGTCATGCACCCCAGCGCGGCCTCAAGAGGGTGGAGTAGCGCGAGCATTGTCAGGCGCCTCCAGTCTCCCCCACCCCGGCCAGAGCCGGGATGAATGGAAACGGGAAGGCAGCGCCTGCCATGGCGGCTCACCGATAGGTGACAGCCTTGACCGCCGCGATCACCTCGGCGACCGACGGCAGCGCAAGCTTCTCGAGGTTCGCCGCGTAGGGCATCGGCACATCCTTGGCCGACACACGCGCCACCGGCGCGTCGAGATAGTCGAAGGCCTCCGTCATGACGCGCGCCGCGATCTCGGCGCCGACGCCCGACTGCTGCCAGCCCTCCTCGACAGTGACCAGGCGGCCCGTCTTCTTCACGGAAGCGACGACGGTCTCCGTATCCATCGGCCGGATCGTCCTGAGGTCGATCACTTCGGCGTTGATGCCCTCGCCCGCCAGTTCCTCGGCCGCCTTCAAGGCGTAGGTCATGCCGATGGACCAGGACACGATCGTGACGTCAGCGCCTTCCCGAACGATGCGCGCCTTGCCGATCGGCAGGACGTAATCGTCGAGCTTCGGCACCGGGAAGGAATGGCCGTAGAGGATCTCGTTCTCGAGGAAGATGACCGGATTGGGGTTCCGGATAGCCGCCTTGAGGAGGCCCTTGGCGTCGGCCGCGCTATAGGGCGCGATCACCGTCAGCCCCGGGATATGGCTGTACCAGGAGGCGTAGTCCTGGCTGTGCTGCGCCGCGACACGCGCCGCCGCGCCGTTCGGGCCGCGGAACACGATCGGGCAGCCGAGCTGTCCACCAGACATATAGAGCGTCTTCGCGGCCGAGTTGATGATCTGGTCGATCGCCTGCATGGCGAAGTTGAAGGTCATGAACTCGACGATCGGCTTGAGGCCCGTGAAAGCCGCACCAACGCCGAGACCGGCGAAGCCGTGTTCGGTGATCGGGGTATCGACCACGCGCCGGGCGCTGAATTCCTGCAGAAGACCCTGGGTCACCTTATAGGCGCCCTGGTATTCCGCGACTTCCTCGCCCATCACGAAAACCGACTCGTCGCGGCGCATCTCTTCGGCCATCGCGTCACGAAGCGCCTCGCGCACGGTCATCTGCACGAACTCGGTGCCTTCGGGCACCTCCGGGTCGGGCTGGGCCTTGGGCTGTGGCGGCACGGAAACGGCTGACGGCGCGGGTGACGCGGGCTTCGGGGCCTCGGGCGCCTTCACCTCTTGCGCCGAGACGGCGCTGGTGGATTCCGCGGCGGCGGGCTTCGGCGCGTCCGCGGGCTTTGCGGCGGACGCGGCCGAGACATCCTCGCCTTCGCCGGCGATCACCGCGATCGGCGTGTTGACGGCCACATCCTCGCTGCCCTCGGGAATGAGGATCTTGGCGAGCGTGCCTTCGTCGACCGCTTCCACCTCCATGGTGGCCTTGTCGGTCTCGATCTCGGCGAGCACGTCGCCGGAGCGGACGCTATCGCCTTCTTTTTTGAGCCATTTTGACAATTTGCCGCTTTCCATGGTCGGGGAAAGGGCGGGCATCAATACGTCGATGGGCATGGGCTGGACTTTCGCGAACGGTCTGAGGGCGCTTCGAGGCGGCCAGCCGACGCGGATGCGCCGGGGCCGGACTTGATCCTCGACGGACTACTTCAGGATATCCGTCCAGAGCTCGGACGGATCGGGCTCGGGGTCGTGGGTCGCGAAGTCTGCTGCCTCGTTGACGATCTCGCGCACCTGCGCGTCTATGGCCTTCAATTCGTCTTCCGGGACTTTCCAGTCGTTCAGGAGCCTAGAGCGTACCTGCTCGATCGGATCATGCTCCTCGCGCATCCGCTGCACTTCGTCCTTGGAGCGGTACTTCGCCGGGTCGGACATGGAGTGGCCACGGTAGCGGTAGGTCTGCATTTCGAGGATGTAAGGGCCATTGCCGGAACGGGCCCATTCCATAGCGCGTTCTGCGGCTTCCTTGACGGCGCGGACATCCATGCCGTCCACCTGCTCGCCGGGGATGTTGAACGAGGAGCCGCGCTTCGAGAAATCCGTCTGCGCGGAGGAGCGCACCACCGAGGTGCCCATCGCATAGCGGTTGTTCTCGATGACGTAGACAACGGGGAGCTTCCAGAGCTCCGCCATGTTGAAACTCTCGTAGACTTGGCCCTGGTTGGCCGCGCCATCACCGAAGTAAGTTAGGCTGACACGCTTTTCGTCACGATAGCGATTGGCGAAGGCAAGGCCGGTGCCGAGTGAAACCTGCGCGCCGACGATGCCATGGCCGCCGTAGAAATTCTTCTCCTTGGAGAACATGTGCATCGAGCCACCCTTGCCCTTGGAGTAGCCTCCGCGGCGGCCGGTGAGCTCGGCCATGACACCCTTGGCATCCATGCCGGCGGCCAGCATGTGGCCATGGTCACGGTAACCGGTGATGACCTGGTCGCCTTCCTTCGAGGCGGCCTGCATGCCGACGACGACGGCCTCCTGGCCGATGTAGAGATGGCAGAAGCCGCCGATCAGGCCCATGCCATACATCTGGCCGGCCTTTTCCTCGAAGCGGCGGATAAGCAGCATCTCGCGGAAAGCGGCGAGATCCTGGTCCTTGGTGAAATCAGCTGGAGATGTGGAGCCTGCCCTGGCGGAATTGCGCGCTGTGGTGGCTGTCTTCTTCGCCGGCGCCTTCGCGGCGCGGCTGCCGCGGCGGGAGCCGGCGGCGTCTGAGGTCACGGAGTCAATCTTGGCGTCCGAGCGCGAAGATTTTCGAGCAGCTAGGGACATCTGCATCCTCCCGAAGCGAGTTCTTGAGAGAATATGTAACGTACCCCCGCGCTATTGGCGAGCCCCAAACCGCATAAATATTAGATACAGCTGCAACTAACAGCCTGAAAATGCGCGGGTTTTTCAACTTAACCGACTTCCGGTTAAGGGGATGGCGACCCTCGCGTGACAGGCGACGCGAAGGATTTCGAACCGCCCTCTCCGTCAGCATTAAGAAGTATAACGACTTCGTTTTTATGCACAAATCCAAGTGTCTGGCGGACCTGACCGTCGAGCACATCATAGTCGATCGTGTCCGAGCGCAGCATCGAAGCGCGCTTCTCCCAGGAGGCCCGCTCGGCCTTCAGCGTCGTGAGTTCCTCTGTCAGCTGGAACATTTCACGCTTCAGCTCACGCTTGGCTTCAAGGCCCCGCGCACCGTGGTGCGCATGGAAGACGAAATAGCCCACGATCGCGCTCGATATCGCATAGAGCGCGAGGGGGATGAGAACAGCACGGCGACGTTTGCGAACTACCATGCGATCATCTTGGCCGGTCGTGGTTAAAAAGCTGTTAGGAGACCGGGTTGCGGCAGGCCTTACAATAAAAAATGGCCGGGACTTGCCCGGCCATTGTCGTCATTGCCGTCGTTCCGGGCTTAGCCGCGTGCGAGAGCGGCGAGCGCCGCGCGGCCGGCATAGCGAGCCTCTGTGTCGAGTTCCTGCTCGATGCGCAGGAGCTGGTTGTACTTGGCGGTCCGGTCCGAGCGGGCGAGCGAGCCGGTCTTGATCTGTCCGCAGTTCGTGGCAACCGCGAGGTCGGCGATCGTCGAATCCTCGGTCTCGCCCGAGCGATGCGACATCACCGCCCGGTATGCGCTGCGCTGGGCGAGGTCGACGGCGGCGAGCGTCTCGGTCAGCGAGCCGATCTGGTTCACCTTCACGAGGATGGCGTTGCCAACGCCCCGGTTGATGCCTTCCTGCAGGCGCGTGACGTTGGTGACGAAGAGGTCATCGCCGACCAGCTGCGTCTTCGTGCCGACGGCGTCTGTCAGGCTCTTCCAGCCGTCCCAATCATCCTCGGACATGCCATCTTCGATCGAGGCGATGGGGTAGTCCGCGACGAGCTTGGCGAGATAGGCCACCTGCTCCTCGGGGGAGCGTGTCTTGCCTTCGCCCGCATAGACGTAAGACCCATTCTTGAAGAATTCCGTCGCCGCGCAGTCGAGCGCGAGAACCACATCGCGGCCCGGCTCGAAGCCGGCGGTGCGGATGGCCTGCATTACGAAATCGAGGGCCGCTTCCGCGGACGGCAGGTTAGGCGCGAAGCCGCCTTCGTCGCCGACATTGGTGTTGTGGCCGGCGTCCTTCAGGGCCTTCTTCAAGGTGTGGAAGATTTCCGCCCCGGTGCGCAGCGCTTCGGAAAAGCTCGGCGCGCCGACCGGCATCACCATGAATTCCTGGAAGTCGATGGGGTTGTCCGCGTGGGCGCCGCCGTTGACGATATTCATCATCGGTACGGGCAGGACACGCGCCTGCGTACCGCCGACATAGCGGTAAAGTGGCAGGCCGCTTGCCTGCGCGGCCGCCTTGGCGACCGCCAGCGACACGCCGAGGATCGCATTGGCGCCGATTCGGGATTTATTCGGCGTGCCGTCGAGCTCGATCAGAGCCTCGTCGATCCGGATCTGGTCCTGGGCGTCCAGGCCGCCGATGGCCTCGAAGACTTCTGTATTGACGGCGTCAACGGCCCTGAGCACACCCTTGCCGAGATAGCGCGACATGTCCCCATCGCGCAGCTCCACCGCCTCATGGGCGCCCGTGGATGCGCCCGAAGGGACGGCGGCACGGCCGAAGGAGCCATCTTCCAGCGCGACATCGACCTCGACGGTGGGATTGCCGCGACTGTCGAGTATTTCACGGGCGACGATATCGACGATCGATGTCATGAAGCATCCTCCCAGCCACCAGCGGGCTGTACAATTGACAACGGGCCGCCCACGGCGCGGACGGCAGCCTTGGAAACACCGTCCGGCTTTTACGCCAACTGCTCCGGGCGGCAAAGGGCCGATACGCGGATCGTTTCCGGGCTTGCGCCCGAAAGCCGCGTCGGCCACAGAATTCGGCGTAAAAGGATGACACCGAGATGACAAGCGACCTCAAGCCTGGAAACTTGCAGCTGGGCAAGCCCAGCGCCCTGCCCGCCTCACCCGATGAGGCCGAGCTCGACCGCGTGCCGAATCCGCAGGCCGGCACGCGCTATGTCGCGCGTTTCACCTGCCCGGAGTTCACCTCCCTGTGCCCGGTCACCGGCCAGCCCGACTTCGGCATTCTCGTCATCGATTATGTGCCGGATCAATGGCTCGTCGAGTCAAAATCCCTGAAGCTCTATCTCCACGCCTTCCGCAATCACGGCGCCTTCCATGAAGACTGCACCGTGTCGATCGGGCTGCGCCTCGCGGCACTGCTCGAGCCCGTGTGGCTTCGCATCGGCGGTTATTGGTATCCGCGCGGGGGCATTCCCATCGACGTGTTCTGGCAGACCGGCGCGCCACCCGACGGGCTGTTCCTGCCAGACCAAGGCGTGCCGCCCTATCGCGCGCGCGGGTAGTGGGATTGCGACTGCGTTGCCGCTCAAGCTGACCAAAGGAATGGATCCCCTTCCCGGGCTGCATAGCGGCCCGGGAGGGGGATCCATGAACACGCCGCATATCCTGTCGATCGATGGTGTTCCTGGTGCCCCGGGCTCGGCCTCCAGCAGCCCGGGGATGACTTGACGTGTCGGGTTGACTTGGCGTGTCGGGTTGACTTGGCGTGAAGGTGGAAAACGCCCGTCCGCAAGCCCTCGCTACGGCAAAGCACCATTCCAGGCCGCGATGAGTTCCAAGACTTCATTGGCGGGGTCCTCGGCCCGCATGACGCCACCCATGACAGCTGCGCCCGCGATGCCAGCTCGACGGCAGACCGGAATTGTGGCGGCATCCAGCCCGCCGATGGCGATGACAGGGAGAGAGGTCGCCGCCACGATCGCGGCCAGGCCATCGGGCCCGAGTGCCGGTCCGTAGCCCGGTTTGCTGGCCGTCAGGAACGCCGGGCCGGCGATGACATAATCAAGCGCGCCCGCGAGCACAGCCCGTGCCTCAGCTGGATTGTGCACCGATTGGCCGATCAGCGCGTCCGGGCCGAGCTGCTTGCGCGCCGCCAGGGCATCGCCCGTCGCGTCGAGATGGAGCCCGACGCCAGCCGCCGCGGCCACCGCCGCCGACCCATGGACGGTGACGACAGCTCCGGACGGTTGTGCCTGAGCCCTAATCGCGCGCAGAAGCGTCACTTGATCGTCTGCGGGCAAGTCCTTCTCGCGCAGGCTGAACCATCGGCAGCCGCCAGCAAAGGCCGCCGCCGCGATCTCAGGGAGCGGCCGCGAGGCCTGCCCGCGATCGCTCACCACCAGCAAGGGTGGCTGCGGCAGCATCAGCTCTCCACGAGCCCGAGTTGCGGGCTTGAGGGTTCGGCAAAGCGGCGACGGGGGATCCTGCCGGCGAGATGGGCGAGCCGTCCCGCCTCCACCGCCAAACGCATGGCGCGCGCCATCCTGATCGGGTCGTCCGCCCGCGACACGGCGGTGTTGAGGAGGACGGCCGAACAGCCGAGCTCCATGGCGAAGGCAGCGTCCGAGGCCGTGCCGATGCCGGCGTCGAGCACCACCGGCACGGGGCTGCGGCCGCAGACGATTTCGATGAGATGGGGATTGGAAATGCCGAGGCCGGAGCCGATCGGTGAACCGAGCGGCATCACGGCGGCAGCACCCGCATCCGCCAGTTTCCGGCAGGCCACAGGATCCTCCGTGCAATAGGGCAGCACGATAAAGCCCTTGGCCGTGAGATCGGCCGTCGCGATCAGAAGCTCCTCGACATCGGGATATTGCAGCTCGCGGTCGCCGATGATCTCCAGCTTCACCCAATTGGTCTCAAGGGCTTCACGCCCGAGTTCCGCGGTCAGGATGGCATCGCGTGCCGTCTGGCAGCCAGCTGTGTTGGGAAGGAAGCCGACGTTATCTCCCAGCACGTCGATGAGGCTCTCCTCATAGCCGTCCAGACTGATTCGCCGCACCGAGGCGGTGACGAATTGCGACCCGCTCGCGGCCACCGCATCGAGCATGACCTGCTGGTTGGGGTAACCGGCCGTGCCGAGAAAGAGGCGCGAATCGAAGCGCCGGCCAGCGATGACGAGCGGATCATCCGCTGTCGTGACGGTGGACAAGCTGTTCATCGATCAACCTCCCTGCCGGGCGCGGACGATTTCCACCCGATCGCCTGCGGTGAGACGCGTCTCGGGCCACTTCGCCCTGGGCAGGACGGCGCCGTTGAGGGCCACGGCGATGCCACGCGCCTCGGCTGAAGCGTGGCTCGCCACGAGCTCCGCGACAGTCGCCACCTCCAAGGCAGCTTCCTCGCCGTTCACGCGGATGAGTTCAGACATCGTTTCAACTCCAAGCGGGGATCCCGTCGTTGCGTCCCGCGCCGTTAACAGGTCTTGATCCAACAGGGCCCCCTTCGGGCGTTGACCACTCATGCCGCTGCCGCGCGCACGAAGCGGCCGAAGCCAAACGGTTCGGCCATGGGGTCCATCTTGCCGCTCAGGATGAAATCACTGATCAGCCGGGCCGTAATCGGAGTGAGCAGGATGCCGTTGCGGTGGTGGCCCGTCGCATAGATCAGCCCCTCGACCGGGCCGGCGCCGAAGATCGGTGCGTCATCACGGCTTCCGGGGCGATGGCCGACCCAGGTCTCCAGGACTTGCAGTTCCTCGATGCCGGGGAGCGCGCGCCAAGCGGCATGCAGCAGCGACAATAGCCCGCCGGCGGTGATCGCCGTGTCGAAGCCCTTTTCCTCGACGGTCGCGCCGACGATGAGGCGACCGTCCAGGCGGGGCACGAGATAGACGCCCGGAGCCCAGACAACATGTTTCAGAAGGGGCGCTGCCGGATCCATCGCGAGCGCCAGCATTTGGCCTTTCACGGGACGCACCGCGGGGCGCGCCTCCGCGGGAAGGCCGGGGATGCCGCGGGACCAGGGCCCCGCCGCCAGCACCACCCTGCCCGCTTCGTGCAAGCCGGCGGCGGTGATGACGCCGGCAACACGGCCGTCCTTCAGGGACAGGCCTTCGATGGGCGTGTTCTCAACGAGCGTGACGCCCGCGCGCAGGGCCGCCACGCGCAACGCCTTCGCGAGTTTGCGATTGTCGACCTGGTGGTCCTCGGGCGAGGACACCCCTCCGGCGACGCCGGGGGCGAGCGCCGGCTCCAGCCGCCTGAGATCGCGGCCGCTCAGCCACGAAACAGGCAGGCCAAGCCGCCCCTGTAGCTCCGCATGGTTGCGCAGCTTGGCCGCATCGTCAGCCGTCAGGGCCACCATGAGTGTGCCCTCGGTCCGCAGCTCGACAGGCTCGCCGCTTGCGGCTTCCAGCTCTGCGGCAAAACCGGGCCAAAGCGCCTGGCTCGCTCTGTTGAGGGTCAGCAGCCGCTCCTCGGAGGGCTCGATTTCGGCGCAGGCCGCCAGCATGCCAGCGGCCGCATGGCTTGCCCCCTGTCCGGCGTCCCCCTTGTCGAAGACGGTGACGGCGAGGCCACGCTGGGCGAGCCGCCAAGCAATAGACAGGCCGATGACGCCAGCCCCGATGATGGCGACACTGTCCTGACGTGCGAAATTCTTTTGAACCATCGACGGCTCCCTACGCTGGCATGACCCAGACAGGTTCGATGGGTATGATCTCAGCCCCGCGAAGCGAGGCACCCCAAGCCATGTTTCCCTAAAATGAGGGGTTCAGGCGTGAACTGCAACCCTCATCTTATCAGAACGTCATACAGGCGGCATTGATGATGCCGGCTGACAATGAGGCAGCGCCGAGCAAACAAGCGGCCCCGATTTCGCCCTTCGCGATGCGCTCCGTCAGATTGGGCACGAGGATGCGCACGAGCCAGTACACGATGATCTGCACAACCAGCGCGATAATGCCCCACAGCACGAGTGCCAGAACGGTCGTCGTATTGACGATGGCGCTCGACAGGGGCAGCGCGAAACCGATGAGACTGAGACCAAGGGACAGCGCCGCAGAGACGACGTTCCGGCGAATGAGCTCGAACTCGTTGTGAGTCGTGGCGAAGGTGTAGACGGCCAGATAGAGCGCAACCAGGATGATCGAAATGACAAAATCGACGAGAAAGTCGATGAAATTGACCAGAAGGATACCGTCCATCGTTGCCCCCGCGCTTGCGCTATACCTGTCCGGCGTTATGTTTTTCCGCCACCGTGCGTCACGGGCTCGAAGGCGATCGTGACGCCAGAGGCGTCTTGCGCGGCCACGATGAGGCGAGGCCCGACCGTGCGCGTGGCGATACCCGCCTTGGCGAGCCGCTCGGCCGTGGCGTCTAGATCCTCGACCGCAATCGCAAAGGCAACGAAGACTTCCTCTTCGACCACGCCGGACACGCCGTAGAGGCTGCGAAAGGCGTCAGTGGAGAGGATGTCGAGCCGGCCCCGGGGCAATTCCGCGGAAACGCCCAGCGATGTGGCGCGCAGATCGCGCTGCCCGGTAAAGGCCGACAGGAAGATGTGATGGTCGGTCGGGTTTTCCGCGGTCATGACGGCAGCCGAGACGCCTCGAGCTCCGTTGGCATGGCTTTGGAATGCCGGATTCCAGAAATTCTCTGGGAAATGCTGCTGGCAGACGAAAAACCCGCATTGTGGGGCGCGGTCGTCCCGGGCAAAGGCCAGCGTGAAGGCGACCGTCGTCTCGCCGCCATCGGGGCGTCGCGCATGCCGTTCGAAAAAGAAGGTCTCGAAATCGCCGATGCCGGCGGCGGCAAAATCGAGCGCATCGCTCGGCGCGTCGCGGCTCTCGAGCACGAGCATGGTCAGGCCCTCGCCGCGCGCGAGGCTGTCACGGACAAAGGCGCCGAAGCTGAATGTCCGCTCGCCGTGTGGGGCAATGACCGCCCCCTCACCGACCGTGATGAGCTCGATGAAGGAGCCATCGAACTGCACGATCCGGTTTTCGGTACCCCAGGGATGCCGGTTGCGCGCTCCGACCGTAAAGCCGAGCGCCTCATAGAAGGCACCCGCCGCGTCGAGATCGCGGACGGCGACGACGAGATGGTCGATTCCGCGAGGATGGCTGACCATCAGACGAGCCGGCTCTGTTCGACGGCAGCGGCTACGAAGCTCTGGAACAAGGGGTGCGGCTCGAACGGCCGCGATTTCAACTCCGGATGGAACTGCACGCCAATGAACCACGGATGATCCACGAGCTCGACGATTTCCGGCAGGAGCCCGTCCGGCGAGACGCCGCTGAAGCGCAGGCCCCGCTCCTCAAGCCGCTGCCGATAGCTCATATTGACCTCGTAGCGGTGGCGATGGCGCTCGGAGATCTTGGTCATGCCGTAGATGTCAGCCACCTGGCTGCCGGCAGACAGGGAGGCCGGGAAAGCCCCGAGGCGCATCGTGCCGCCGAGATCGCCATCGGCGCGACGCTTCTCCAGCTCGTTGCCGTTCAGCCATTCGGTCAGAAGGCCGACGACCGGCTCGTCGGTTGCGCCGAATTCCGTGGAATTGGCCGCCGCAATGCCGGCCAGCGACCGCGTCGCCTCGATGACGGCCATCTGCATGCCGAAGCAGATGCCGAAATAGGGAACCTTGCGCTCCCGCGCGAAGCCTGCCGCCCTGATCTTGCCCTCCGCGCCGCGCTGGCCGAAGCCGCCCGGCACCAGGATGCCGTGCACATGCTCCAGGAAGGGCGCGGGATCCTCGCGCTCGAAGATCTCGCTTTCGATCCAGTCGAGATTGACCTTGACGCGATTGGCGATGCCGCCGTGGGTCAGCGCCTCGATCAGTGACTTATAGGCGTCCTTCAACCCCGTATATTTGCCGACGATGGCGATCGTGACCTCGCCCTCGGGGTTCTTGATGCGTTCGGAAATGCCCTGCCAGCGATCGATATTCGGGGCGGGGGCGTCGGTAATTCTGAATGCGGCCAGGACCTCGTCGTCGAGCCCTTCGGCATGATAGGCGACGGGCACGTCGTAGATCGTCGCAACATCGCGCGCCTCGATGACCGCCGTCTCGCGGACATTGCAGAACAGCGACAGCTTGCGCCGCTCATCCTCGGGAATCGGGCGGTCCGTGCGGCAGAGCAGGATGTCCGGCTGAATGCCGATGGAACGAAGCTCGGCGACCGAATGCTGGGTCGGCTTGGTCTTCAGCTCGCCGGCCGACGGGATGTACGGCAGAAGCGTTAGATGGATGAAGACAGCCTGCCCCCGGTCGAGCTCCTGGCCGAGCTGGCGGATCGCCTCGAGGAAGGGAAGGCTCTCGATATCACCCACCGTGCCGCCGATCTCGACCAGCACGAAATCGCAGTCCTCATTGCCCTCGAGGACGAATTCCTTGATGGCATTGGTAACATGCGGAATGACCTGGACGGTCGCGCCGAGATAATCGCCGCGGCGTTCCTTGTTCAGGATGTCGAGATAGATGCGGCCCGTCGTGACGTTGTCATTGCGGGTGCAGGGGCGCCCCGTGAAGCGCTCGTAATGGCCGAGATCGAGATCCGTCTCGGCACCGTCGTCGGTCACGAACACCTCGCCATGCTGGTAAGGACTCATCGTGCCGGGGTCGACGTTGAGATAGGGGTCAAGCTTCCGAAGGCGCACGCTATAACCGCGCGCCTGCAGAAGGGCTCCGAGAGCGGCTGATGCGAGGCCCTTGCCCAAGGAGGAGACCACGCCGCCGGTGATGAAAACGTACCGCGCCATGGGAATCCTCATTTACTCTATCGCGATCGATTCGGGGAGAGGTCATAAGACCAATCCAGGCGAAAATATGTATAGCCCTCGCAAACCAGCGCTGATCCTGCGCATCTAGCGCATATCATGGGCCCTTTCGGGTCCGGCTGGTCGCGAAGAATCAGAAATGGCGCCGTGGCGCGATCGGCGTCCGGCTCACCGCGAGCCGGGCACCTGAGGCGTCGACGGCGCGGCCGGTGCCGCCGGCTGAGCGGCAGGAGCCGGCGCCGAAGGCGCTGCCGGCTGGTCGCCCTGCATCTGGCGAAGCTGATCGAGCACGCCACCGCCTGCACCCGGGGCGCCTGGCGCACCCGGAACAGCCGTGGGCGCTCCACCCGGAACGGAATCGAAGATCGAACGCTGGCCGCGCTGCATGCTCGCCATCACTGACAGGCCAAGGCTCGTCAGGAAGAAGATGGTCGCGAGGATGGCTGTCGTGCGGGTCAGCGCGTTGGTCTGGCCGCGGCCTGTCATGAAGCCTGAAACACCACCGCCGCCCATGCCAAGGCCGCCCCCTTCGGAGCGCTGCAGAAGCACCACACCGACGAGCGCGATGACAACAAAGAGGTGGATGACGATGATAACGGTTTGCATGTCAACATCCAACGCCCGGCGCGGGCATGACCGGCCAAGCTCGATTCATTTGTGCCGCTCTAACACAGTCTCCGTCCGCGAGGAAAGACCATAGCGTGGGAGAATTGCCCGCGCTCTATGCAGACCTTCCCTGCCGAGACGGCAGATCGTGATTGGGCGGCGCGAGATCAAGTGTTCTTTTCAGGAGCCGCATGCCCTGGCTATGGCCAGGAAATCATCCGCCACCAGGCTCGCTCCGCCCACGAGCGCGCCGTTCACATGCGCGACCGCCATGAGCTCGGCGGCATTGGCGGGCTTGACCGAACCGCCGTAGAGCAGCCGCACGGCGCCCCCGGCCTCCCCGTAACGCTCGACAAGCTGCCGGCGGATGGCGCCATGCATCTCTGCCACATCGGCCGATGTGGGCGTGAGGCCCGTGCCAATCGCCCACACCGGCTCATAGGCGACGACCACATCGCCGGGGAGCGTGTCCGGTAACGAGCCGGCGATCTGCCGTGCGACGACGGCGAGTGCGTTGCCGCCATCGCGCTCCTCGCGTGTCTCGCCGACACAGACGATGGGCAGAATCCCGGCGCGCCAGGCGGCTTCTGCCTTTGCCCGTACATCGGCGTCGCTTTCGCCATGAAGGGTGCGCCGCTCGGAATGGCCAACGATCACCGCTGATCCGCCGGCATCCGCGATCATCTCAGCCGCGATATCACCCGTGAAGGCACCCGACGGCTCCGCATGGCAATCCTGCCCGCCGATGGCGACGGAAGAGCCGTCGGCCCGTGCGGCAAAGGCGGCCAGCAGGGTGGCCGGCGGGCAGACCATCAGGTCGGCCCGCGCCGCGAGCCCGGCATCATGGCCCTTGATCACCGCGTCCAGCACATCCGTGGAAGCCCTGAGGCCGTTCATCTTCCAATTTCCAGCCACGAGATGACGCAGATGACCACCAGCCATGAAGCATTTCCCTTGTCGTCGGTGTTTCGATCGAATCGATCCTTAACCCGTGCGCGCGGGATCGCCTAGTCAGGTTCATCCGGACCTTCCGATTGCTTCATGCCCAAGCAGGCATCGAGCGTGGCTCCGGCTCCAGCTCATGGCGGCGGCTCTGATCAGCGTGGGACACTCTTGTGGGAGTGGTGCATCGCCGAGTTTTATCGGCACGCGTCCCGCCGTGGACTTTCACGCAAAGCTGACGCTACGAAATGCCTTTGTCCATTGCAGCTCAGGAGCGCGCTCTCTATGATCCGCCACCTTGCCCGGTCAGGCCTCGCCTGGTCGTGTCGAGTTCGGCTGTGCTCAGTCACCCCAAACGCCTCACGCTGATTAAGACCGGACCCCGCTTCTCATGTTGAACAGTTTTCGCAACGCCGGAAAATCGATCATTGGCCGCGCCATCATCGTCGTTTTGTTCGGCCTTCTCATTTTGTCCTTCGGTCTTTGGGGCGTTGGCGACATCTTCCAAGGCTACGCGGTCAATACGGCGGCGAATGTGGGCAAGACAGAGATCACAGTCCAGGCTCTGCGCAATACCTATCAGAACGAGTTGCAGCGTCTCCAGCAGCAGCTTCGCCAGCCGATCAGCAACGAGATGGCAAGGCGGATCGGTCTGGAGCAGCAGGTTCTGAACCGGCTGATCAACGAGGCGACACTGGATGTGCGCGCCACCCAGCTCGGGCTTTCCATCTCGGATGCCGATCTCGCCCGCGCCGTGATGGATGACCCGGTCTTCCGCAATGCCGCAGGACAGTTTGACCGCCGCCGCTTCGATGAGCTGCTGCGCTACAATGGCCTGACCGAGGCCTCCTTCCTCAGGGACCAGCGCGCGGTGATCATTCGCCGGCAGCTGCTGGAGGGTGTGATGGGCGCGCTCGAAACGCCGATCGCCCTGCAGGAAGCCGTCTATCGCTATGGCGCCGAGCGGCGTGCCGCGTCTTATGTCGTGTTGCCGGCAGCGAGCGCGGGCACGATCGCCGATCCAGATGATGCAGCCCTGCAAACGTGGTTTGACGCGCGCAAGGCAGCGTTCCGGGCTCCCGAATTCCGCAGTGTTGTCACGCTTACGCTGACCCCGGAGGCGCTCGCCAAGCCCGACTCGGTGTCGGACGCGGATGTCAGTCGCGTCTATGAGGCTGACAAGGCGACCCGTTTCGGCACGCCGGAGCGTCGCACCGTCGAGCGCATCACCTTCCCTAATCTGGCCGATGCCCAGGCCGCAGCGGCCAAGCTCGCTGCCGGCGCCGCCTTCGAGGCCATCGCCGTCGATCGCGGGATCGCCGAGAAAGATATGGCCTTCGGGACATTTGCGAAGAGCGAACTGATCGACACCGCGGTCGCGGATGCCGTGTTTTCCCTCGCGCAGGGCATAGCGAGCGGGGTGGTCGAAGGCCGCTTCGGGCCGGTGATCGTCCGCGTCACGGCCATCGAACCAGCGTCGGTGAAGCCGCTCGAGGCTGTTGCCCCGGAGATTCGTCAAGCGCTCGCCCGCTCGACCGCGCAGAACCAGATGAACGATATTCACGACCGTATCGAGGACCAGCGGCTGGCTGCCAAGCCCCTCACGGACATCGCGACGGAGTTCGGCCTAACCGCGCAGACGATCGCCGCGGTGGATCAGGCCGGAAATGACAAGAATGGCCAGCCCGTTCCGGGCGTCGCCGGCAATACGGCGCTTCTCACTGCGATCTTCGCCTCGGACGTCGGCGCGGACAACGAGGCGATCCGGCTGAGCGGTGGAGGCTATGAGTGGTTCGATGTGCGCGGCGTCGATCCGGCCCACGAGCGTCCGCTCGCCGAAGTGCGTGAGCAGGTGCTGACGCGTTGGCGCGAGGACGCCATTGCCAAGGCGCTCTCCGACAAGGCGCGTGCGTTGGTCGAACGCCTCAACAAGGGTGAAGATATCCAGGCGATCGCCACTGAGCTGTCCCTGCAGGTCCAGACGGCCACAGGCCTCGCTCGCGGCGCGGCGAGCGGCAACCTGCCCGTGCCCGCCGTGACGCAGATCTTCGCCGTACCGGCCGGCAAGGCGGGATCCGTAGCGGTCGGGACGAACGGGGATACGCGCGTCGTCTTTGTCGTGACCGAGGCGACCGTTCCGCCTTACATCACGTCGACCGGCGATGCGGTCCGCATTCGCGATCAGATGCGGACAGCGGTCGGGGAAGATCTGATTAGTGAATATACCTCCAAGCTGCGCAGCGAGCTTGGCGTCACCATCAACCAGCAGGCGATCAACAACGCCTTCGGCAATAACGATCTCTGATCCCGAGCCGACCAGTCGTCGCGCGGGATCGTGGACACGGGGATTGTGGGCGCGGGATCCTTGCCGGGATGACGCCCGCCGACGCTGATCTCGTCAAGCCTCTGGCGTTGAGACGGCGGGTCAGGTATAGCCCGCGAACCGCGAGCGCGTGAGTGGTCTTCGTGCCGGGCCAGGAACCTGGCGCACAGCCTTCGCTCTCAAGGGAGCCTCTTTCCAAGGAGAGGGGCTTGACGACCCTCTGGGCAGATCTGTCCGGAGGTACGGTGATCTGGACGTATCACGCGACTTCACCCCTCGCGCTGATCACGCTCCCTAATTGAAAAGGTGAGGTTTCCCGCCCGGTTCCAAACGGTCGGTTCGGACCTCAGTACAAGCCATGCTGTTTTCACCGTCTTTCGAAGACTTCGCCGCTACCTATGAAAAGGGCGAAGCCAGCGTTCTCAGCACAAGTCTCGTCGCTGATCTCGAGACCCCCGTCGCCGCCTATCTGAAGCTCAGCGCCGGCGGCACCCTTCCCACCTTTCTTCTCGAATCGGTCGAGGGCGGCGCCACCCGTGGCCGCTATTCGATGATCGGGCTCAAGCCCGACCTGATCTGGCGATGCCGCGATGGCCAGGTCGAGATCAATCGCGCCGCGTTGCGCAGCTCCACCTTCAGCCTCGACGATCGCTCGCCTCTGGATAGCCTGCGTGCGCTGATTGCCGAAAGTGCGATCGCCCTGCCCGCGGGCCTGCCTCCCATGGCGGCCGGTGTGTTCGGTTATCTCGGCTACGACATGGTGCGCCAGATGGAGCGCCTGCCCGGTGGTCCACAGGATGCGCTCGATCTGGACGACGCCATCCTCGTACGGCCGACCGTGATGGTGGTGTTCGATTCCGTCAGGGATGAACTGTCACTGATCACGCCGGTCCGTTCCCAGGAGGGTGTGTCCGCCAAGGTCGCCTATGAGGCGGCCGTCGAGCGAATCGAAGAGGCACTGGCGGCGCTCGATGCGCCTCTGCCGCGTGAGAGCGGACCGGATGTGGCAAGCCTGCCCGCCCCGATCCCGGTGTCCAACACCACGCCGGAGCGTTTCAAGGCGATGGTGGACAAGGCGAAGGATTACATCCGCGCCGGCGACATCTTCCAGGTCGTGCTGTCCCAACGCTTCGACGCGCCTTTCACCCTGCCGGCGCTGTCGCTCTATCGCGCATTGCGGCGGCTCAATCCCTCGCCCTACCTGTGTTTCCTGGATTTCCTGGATTTCCAGATCGTCTGTTCGAGCCCGGAAATCCTGGTGCGGGTACGTGACGGCAAGGTCACCGTGCGCCCGATCGCCGGCACGCGCCGCAGGGGCGCGACTCCGGCCGAGGACCGTGCGCTCGCCAAGGAACTGCTGGCGGACCCGAAGGAGCGCGCGGAACACCTGATGCTGCTCGACCTCGGCCGCAACGATGCCGGCCGGGTTTCGGCGATCGGCAGCGTCAGTGTCACCGACAGCTTCTTCCTGGAGTACTACAGCCAGGTGATGCACATCGTCTCCAATGTCGAGGGCCGGCTTGATCCGAAGCGGGATGCCCTCGATGCCCTGGTGGCGGCCTTCCCGGCCGGCACGGTCTCCGGCGCGCCGAAGGTGCGCGCCATGGAGATCATCGACGAGATGGAGAAGGACAAGCGCGGTCCCTATGCCGGCTGCATCGGCTATTTCGGCGCCGACGGCGAGATGGACACCTGCATCGTCCTGCGCACCGCGCTAGTGAAGAACGGACGCATGTCCGTCCAGGCCGGGGCCGGGATCGTCTACGATTCCGATCCGGAGTCGGAACAGGTCGAATGCGTCAACAAGGCGAAAGCCGCCTTCCGAGCCGCGGAGGAAGCCGTGCGCTTCGCCGCGACGGCCAGGCGCGGGCAGTAGGAGGTTCCGCCATGACGCGTATCGTCCTGATCGACAACTACGATTCATTCACCTGGAACCTCGTGCATCTCGTCGCGGGCACGGGCGCGGATGTCGAGGTTCATCGCAATGACGCGCTGACCGTTGCCGATGTTCTAGCCAGCGGCCCGGATGCCATCGTGCTGTCACCCGGGCCCTGTACGCCGAACGAGGCTGGCATCTGCCTCAGCCTCATCACCGAGGCCGGGCCGTCCATTCCGCTGTTCGGCGTATGCCTCGGCATGCAGGCCATGGGACAGGTCTATGGCGGCGACGTCGTGCGGGCGCCGGCCCCGATGCACGGCAAGATTTCCGAGGTTCGCCACAACGGAGGCAGCGTCTTCCGCGGCATCAACGGGCCGTTCAAGGCGACACGCTACCACTCCCTGGTGGTTGACCGCGCGACCTGTCCGGATGTCTTCGATGTCACCGCCGAGAGCGATGACGGCCTTATCATGGCCCTGTCGCACAAAAGGCATCCCGTGCATGGCGTCCAGTTCCATCCGGAGAGCATTCTTTCCGAGCATGGCGCGACGATCATGCGTAACTTCCTAGACTTGGCGGCCGTCTGGAACCGGACGCATCGCCACAACCATAACTGACGGGAACGCCATGGATGCCTTCAAGCCTTTCATCGCCAAAGTCGCCACCGGCGCCCCGCTAAGCCGCGACGAGGCGCAGGCCGCCTTTGACACCCTGCTCTCCGGCGAGGTGACACCCGCCCAGAGCGGCGCCTTCCTCATGGCGCTGCGAGTCCGCGGCGAGAGCGTCGACGAGATCGTCGGCGCTGTGTCGGCCATGCGGGCCCGTATGCTGCGCGTCTCCGCCCCGCCCGACGCCATCGACATCGTCGGCACCGGCGGCGACAATTCCGGCAGCTACAACGTCTCGACGCTCGCCTCCATCATCGCGGCCGCCGCGGGCGTCGTCGTCGCCAAGCATGGCAATCGTGCCGCCTCCTCGAAGTCGGGCGCCGCCGACGTGTTGATGGCGCTTGGTGTCAAGGTCGGCCAGGATGCGCCGGGCATCGCGCGCACCATCCGCGAAGCGGGCGTCGGCTTCATGTTCGCGCCGACCCATCACGGCTCGATGCGTCATGTCGCGGCGGTTCGCGCGGAGCTTGGCACGCGCACGCTGTTCAATCTGGTCGGTCCGCTCGCCAATCCAGCCGGGGTGAAGCGCCAGGTGCTCGGCGTTTTCGCCGAGAGTTGGCTGGAGCCTCTTGTCGCGGTGCTGAAGACGCTGGGGTCGGAAAAAGTCTGGGCCGTCTATGGCACGGATGGCCTCGATGAACTGACCGTTGCCGCGCGCACCGATGTGGTGGCGCTGGAAAATGGCCAGATCCGGCGCTTTTCCGTGCATCCGGAGGAGCTCGGCCTCGCGCTCGCGCGTCCGGAAGATCTGAAGGGAGGCGATCCCGAGCACAATGCCGAGGCCCTGCGCGACGTGCTTGACGGCAAGCCGGGCGCCTATCGTGACATTGCCCTGCTCAATGCCGCGGCCGGCCTTGTCGTCGCCGATAAGGCAACCGATCTCAAGGAAGGATTGGTGCTGGCGGTCAAGGCCGTCGACAGCGGCGCGGCCCGCAAGGTCCTCCAGGATCTCGTGCGCGTTTCGAACGCGGCGCCAGAGGAGCAACAGTGATGAGTGTCGCCCAGACGGCCCCCGCGGGAGACATCCTCGCCCATATCGAAGCCTACAAGCGTCGCGAGATCGCGGCCGCCAAGGCGAGCGTACCGCTGGCGGAGATCGAGCGCCGCGCCCGTGCTGCCGCACCGGTCCGCCCCTTTGCTGATGCCATTGCCGGCCACATGGCGCAGGGGCGCCCCGCGCTGATCGCCGAAGTCAAGAAGGCAAGCCCCTCCAAGGGCCTGATCCGCGCCGATTTTGATCCGCCGGTCCTGGCCCGGGCCTATGCCGAGGGCGGCGCGACCTGCCTCTCGGTGTTGACGGACACGCCCTCCTTCCAGGGGCAGCCCGAATACCTCCAGGCAGCGCGCGCGGCCTCCGGCCTGCCTGCGTTGCGCAAGGATTTCATGTTCGAGCCCTATCAGGTCTTCGAGGCGCGGGCCTGGGGAGCCGACTGCATCCTCGTGATCATGGCGAGCGTCAGTGACGACGAGGCGCGGGTGCTCGTCGATACGGCGCGTGACCTTGGCATGGACGTCCTTGTCGAGGTGCATGACGGAGCCGAACTCGACCGTGCCCTGCCGCTCGGCACGCGCCTCATCGGCATCAACAATCGTAACCTGCGGACCTTTGAAACGTCCCTGACCGTTTGCGAGAGCCTTGCGCCGCGCATCCCTGGCGATCGCATCATCGTCGGCGAGAGTGGCATCTTCACCCATGCGGATGTCGAACGCCTGGCGCGTTCCAACATCCGCGCCCTTCTCGTCGGCGAGAGCCTGATGCGGCAGGCGGACGTGACGGCGGCGACCCGGGCGCTGGTGTTCGGCGAGGCAGCGCGGCCGTGAAGGGTCTGACCCATCTCGATGCCTCCGGCCAGGCCCATATGGTCGACGTATCGGCGAAACCTGCTACGAGCCGCATGGCGACTGCCGAGGGCGTGGTGCGGATGCAGCCGGAGACCCTCGCGCTGATCCGGACGGGTGATGCGAAGAAGGGCGACGTGCTTGGCACCGCCCGCCTTGCCGGCATCATGGCCGCCAAGAAGACGCATGATCTCATTCCGCTCTGCCATCCGCTCGCCCTGTCGAAGATCACGGTGAATCTGGCGCTGGACGATGCGCTGCCTGGCGTCCGCGTGACGACAACGGCGAAAGTCGCCGGACAAACCGGCGTGGAGATGGAGGCGCTGACGGCGGCGAGCATCGCCTGCCTCACCATTTATGACATGGTGAAGGCCGTAGACCGGGGCATGGTGATCGGCGAGATCCGCCTTCTCGCCAAGAGTGGCGGGCAATCCGGCGATTTCCGGGCCGAACAACCGGACATGGCAGATCCGGGCACGGAGGAAGAGCCTTGAGCGGAGAGGGCAAGAAAGCGGCTGGCGCAGGCCTCACATCAGTGAGTGACGCCCTGGCCACGATCGTCGGCATGGCTGGTTCACCGCTGCCGGTTGAGCTCCAGCCGCTTGCCCGCTGCCGCAGCCGTTATCTCGCTCAGGATCTCGAGGCGTTGCGGACCCAGCCGCCCTTCGATGCCTCGGCGATGGACGGCTATGCCGTTCGTGATAGCGACGTCACCTCCCTGCCCGCGACGCTCCGCGTCATCGGCACCAGCGCGGCCGGCCATCGCTACGAAGGCGCGCTCGATCCGGGCGAGGCTGTGCGCATCTTCACCGGCGCCCCCGTGCCAACCGGGGCCGACCGTGTGGTGATCCAGGAGGACACGACGCGCGATGGCGAAACCGTCGTCGTGACCGATCAGTCATCGTCCGGCACCAATATCCGTGCTGCCGGACTCGATTTCACAGCCGGCCAGGCACTGATCCGCGCCGGCGCGCGGCTTGACGCCCGGCTGCTCGCCCTGGCCGCGGCCATGGGCCATGGCGCCCTGCCCGTCTGCCGGCGCCCGCGCGTGGCCATCCTCGCGACCGGTGATGAGCTGGTTCGCCCGGGCGAACCCATGGGGCCTGACCAGATCGTGACGTCCAACAGCTATGCCGTGGCGGCGATGACCGAGGATGCGGGTGCGGAGGTGATCGACCTGGGCATCGCCGGCGACAGCTTCGCCGCGCTTGAGGCCGCCATCAATGCGGCCCGGAAGGCTGAGGCCGATGTCCTGGTGACTCTCGGCGGCGCCTCGGTCGGCGACCACGACCTCGTGCAATCGGCGCTGACGGCGCAAGGCATGGAGCTTGGCTTCTGGCGCATCGCCATGCGCCCCGGCAAGCCCCTGATGCACGGCCGGCTCGGTGACATGGCCATCCTTGGATTGCCGGGAAACCCGGTCTCGGCAATCGTCTGCGCCCAGCTGTTCCTGATACCGCTTCTGCGCCGGCTTGGCGGTGATCCCGACGCCCTCGCTGACATGAGTGAAGAAGCGGAACTCGCATCAGACGTGTCAGCCAACGACTTCCGCCAGGATTATCTGCGCGCCGAACTCATGGACCGACCGGAGGGCGTGCCGCTTGTGCGTCCCTTCGGGCGGCAGGATAGCTCGATGCTGAGCACCCTTGCCGCCTCAGGCGCCCTTGTCCTGCGAGCGCCCCACGCGCCGGCCGCGAAGGCCGGCGCGCGCTGCAGGATCATGCGGCTTTGTTAGCGTCCACCGCGGGAATGGACTGGCTGCTCGCGAACCAGTTGTCCGGGTTCCACTTGCGCTTTATGGCGAAAAGGCTCGGCGCTTCGTATGTGCCAACATAGTTCCGGCGAAAATAGAGATTCATTGCTTTATCGATCGGGTAAAAACCGCCATCCATGCTGTAATTGGCATTATTTGCGCCCAGATCAATATCGCAGTAGTTGAAGTAACATCCTTCTGTGGATGCCGCCTGAATATCGGGATTCGGGTAGCCGCCTTGATCCGCAAAAGCAGCTGTATACATATCTTGCAGCCACTTTATGTTGGCGCTCGCGAGGGCCTGGTTGGCGTCTGGATCCTGCGAGTCCTCCTGCCAATAAGTCTCGTACTGGATTTTTGTAATAGAGGCTCGTTGTACGATTGCCGTTTCAGAGACAGGCATGGGCTTACTTGTGCCCCGTAGCCGATTGATCTGTCCGCCGTAGGAATCCAGCTGGAATAATGTCGCGCTGAGATCGGCGCCATCTGGCTGGAAAGTCATGTAGTTAAAGTATGCATCGCTCTGCGATCGTGTTACGGCCTTCCTCATATAGGCCGACTTATACTTTCCATACCGATTGGCGCCAGAACCATTCACGTTCTGGGTTCCTTCGAGATAGGTATATTTCCGATAGGGGAGAGCATCATCTCCTGTCAGGAAAAGGCCATTGTCCGCCAACCAGGCGGGATGGCCGATATGGGGAGCGGGCGTGTTGGAGGTTTCACCGATGCTGGCGTAGCGTTGCTTCCGCGCATTGGTCGTCGCGATCAGGGCCTGCTCAAAATCACGGAGGTCGCCGTGCATATGTTTGTCATAATAGGTAAACGATGACAGCGATAAGGATCCCGTATTTTTATGATTGATGTGAAATATGTTGAAATTATTCCACGTTTGTTGCGCCTGGCTGCATTCATTCTCGGCATAGGTTTGAAAATACTGATATAATACATCGCTTGTGATGTTTTTCCACGGAAGTGTGATCGTGCTGATATACATATAATCTGGGGATCGCGGCAGCTCCTTGAAATAATAGTGAGTTATAATCCCAAAGTTCCCACCACCGCCACCGCGCACTGCCCAAAACAGGTCCGAGTGATTATCCTTATCGCAGTATACTAGCTCTGCCCTTTTGTTTTGAATGACGACGATGTTGACTCCGGTTAGCCAATCGACTGTGAGGCCATAGAGACGGGATAGAAGGCCATAGCCTCCACCGGTCACATGGCCGCCAAGACCCACGGAATAGCACGATCCAGCAGGCAACGTCTTCCCGAAGACGTTGTTGAGGATCTGATACATATCCCAATTAGCATTGCCGGTGCCGATATAATATCCCTTGTCCTTGTCGAGGCCGAAATCCCTCAACCCAGTCACATCGACGATGCATTTCGTCTTGTTGCTATACACGAAATTCTCGTAGCAATGACGTCCGCTGACGATCTGAACTTCATCATGATTATATATTCTGACAAAATTCTCCGCCGCGTTGAGCGCGTCCTCGGCGGTGAGCGGCGTATAGACGCGCTCCAGATTGGGCGCGCTCCAGCGCTTGTCGAAACCCTGCCGATCGGAGGGCGTAATGGCGTCACCTTCTCTGAAAAGACATGTGGACATGGCTCACCTTCCCCAAGGTTACCAACGTCAAGCGCTTCCCCGCGCACATGGAAATTGCTCCATGATGAGTAAATTTATTCAATATTAATTTGTTTCGTCAACAAGAAATACTACTTATTTACCGCTTTAAAAGTATTAACCATATTTTTTTATGCTTTCATCGCGTTCAGATATTTCGATCAGTCATCTTGGGCATTATTACAGAAAACCTATCAGCGATCTTCATCTCTACAAGAGATGTCACCTTCGTCATCAAGGCGCCAGCCTTTCAGGCTGCCGCCGAGCGGGATCAATTCGCGCGCCCTTCCCTCTCAGCTATCCGGAGCGAGACCATTCGCGAGAGCGTTGCCGGCACCGGGATGAGCGAGGCTGTATTCCTCCCGGTCCGGCTCATTTTCGCATCGGGGAGCGGGCGATTGCCCCCCTCTTGCTGCCTAATCCGGCCAGCGCAGCAGTGATTCAACGCGCCGCTTCCGCCGGTCGGCGAGCGGCGTTGCAATAACGCTGTTGGACTGTTGCGCCTTGTCCAGTTCTTCGCTGAGACGGGCCATCACCAGATGTTCCTGATCGGGATGGAGGTTGCACGGATCCATGAAGAAATAGCCGTGCTCGACTTCGTGGTCACGCACGATGACCGGCGGATTACCAGCCGCCAGGGCGTCGGCCAGATCCCAGGCGGTTATATGAGCCGCTTCCGGATTGACATTGACTTGGAGGCGATCGAGGGGATTGGCCGTCGGATCCGCGACCATGGTGGCGGTGATGCCAGCGCGGGCGGCCAATCCGGTCTTCCAGAGCTCCAAGGCGCGCAGTTCACGGGCCCGAATGCCGGCATGATCGCGCCGCTCCCAGGCTTTCAGGGCGGCGATCGTTCCGGCTATTCCTTCCTTGCCTATCTTCATGCCGCGGCCGATGCCGATGTTCTGCAAAAAGGCCGCACGCACAAGGTCCTTGCGCCCGGCGACGATGCCGCCGGTCGGTCCTCCCAGGAACTTGTGGGAGGAATAAAGGGCCATGTCAGCCCCTGACGCCAGGAACCCTCGAAGGTGATATTCGGAAGCGGCGTCGACGATGACCGGAACACCCCTCTCATGGGCGATCGCGGCGAATTCATCCAGTGGGATCTGCCCGAACTGGACCGTATGATGAGAGACCACATAGAGCGCCGCTGCCGTGCGTTCGGTGATGGCTCCCGCGAGCTGGTAGCCATAGGCGCTCGTGACCTGCCCCACCGGAACGACCCTGGCTCCGGCGAGCCGGATGCTCTGTTCGACAGGCGCACCGAAGCTGACGAGATGTCCGCTGAGGACCACCACCTCATCCTTCAAGCCGCGCGCATCAGGCAGCCGTTCGACGGCCGCGAGATCCGAGCCGGTCATGGCTCCCGCAACAGCCAGCGTGATACCAGCTGCGCAGGACGCGGTCACAAAGCCACTCTCGCCGCCGGTCAGCCGCGCGATCACTTCACTGGCGCGGCGCTGGAGGTCATTGATCTCGACGAACTGCGGCAGCACCCGGGTAATCGTGTCGACGGCGTCCGGCACGACGATCGAGGCGCCGAGGCCGGTCATGGTGCCTGATACATTGATGATGGGGCGAACGCCAAGGTTCATACGGATATCGGTGCTCATGCATTACTCCTGCGAACGCGTCTCAACCGATCGCCTGTGAGGGGCAGTGAAAGCCTATGTTTGGAATTTCGCGCTGTCCCTGCCCCGATCGATATCTGGAAAGTGAAGCCGGACATGCGGCGCAGCACGTGCAGATCCATGGAACCCCGGAAAGAGATATTGCTGGGCAGCAAACATGAAGACGATGTCTTTTGCAGCAGCAACGTCGCTTCCTCTCTTGTTCGGGGTCCCATGGATCGCCTCCGCCCCCCGGCAGCCCTCAATCCTGTCTTGCGTTACGGTCGTCGAAACCACAGCACGGCGCGAGTTCACGTTGGCGCGGCTTATAGCGCGCTGCTTGCGCCACGTGGCTGCCGCGAATAGCAAAGCGCGGCTCGAACACGCGGGTGAGATGCGCCGTCTGCCCCAGCGAATCCATCACCGTCAGGTCGTCGTCAACAAGATCAAAAACGGTGAACTCAGCGGCACGTCCGACAGCGAGCAGCCCCGCGACGGGCAAACCCACGGCGGTCATCGGCGCGGTAGTCGAAGCTGTCACCACATCGTCGAAGGGCATGCCCAGGGACAGCAGCTTGGACATGGTCGTGGCCATGTCCCAGACCGTGGAGTCCATCGACCGCAAGTGCAGGTCCGTGGAGATCGAGAAGGGCTTCAGTCCGCGCTGGAGGGCGACCTCGGCGACCTTGAAGGAGAATGAAGCGCCCCCGTGGCCGATATCGAGGCGGATGCCGCGATCAGCGCATTGCACCACAAGATCCCAGAGATGATGGTCTTCGACAATCGAGGAGCCGGCCTTGCCATTGAAACAATGGGTTACGATGTCACCGGGATCGAGAAGAGTAAGCACCTCGTCATAGGTCGGCGGCGCTTCGCCTACATGGACCATCATCGGCAGGCCGGCAATCCGCGCCATCTTCTTCGCGATCTTCAGCGGCGTGACGCCCCAGCTGCCAACGATGACGCCGCTGGCGCGACATTTGATGCCGACGATGACGTCACGATTGGCGTCGATGACAGCCAACGAACGGTCCATGTCGATCGAGCGGACGTCGATGAGCTCGCTCACCCGGTTGCAGGCGACAAGACCGATCGAGCCGACATTGAGGAAGGCGCGGATACGTTCCGGCGCCCTGTCGATCACATATTCCCGGAAACCGTGGAAATTCGCCTCGCCGGCGGATCCGGCATCAACGATCGTCGTCACGCCGCGCTGCAGGCCTGCTTGCTCCGGCCGTATCGAAATGTCGGTCCCGCCATGCCAGACATGTGCGTGCAGATCGACCCAGCCGGGCGATACATAGGCATTGTTGCCCTCGATGATGCGCATCTCGTCCGAGGCGTCGAGCCCGCGGCCGACGGCTGCGATCTTGCCGGCCTCGTCGATCAAGATGTCCACCTGCGCCTCGGGCGAGCCACGACCGAAGGCTACCGGCCGCACGTTGCGCACGAGGATGCGTGCGCGTCCTCCGGCTTCCTGGGCCCATTGTTCCAGCATCAGAGTTATCCTTGCGTGATCATAAGTCTTTGGAAAATCGCGGGTCCAGCAGGTCGCGCAGACCATCACCCACGAGTTGAAGCGAGAGCACCGCTATGACGACCGCCAAGCCCGGAAACAGCAGAATCCACCAGGCCTGGTCCATGTACTGCCGGCCGAGGCTAATCATGGTTCCCCATGTCGGCACATCCGGCGACACGCCGACACCGAGGAAGGACAATCCCGCCTCAGCGAGGATCGCGCTGGCAAAGATGAAGGTCCCCTGGACCAGGATCGGTGACGTGATGTTGCGCAACACGTGCATGATCATGATATGCAGCGTCGAGGCGCCGATGGCACGCGCGGCTTCGACATAAGGCAATTCGCGGATGACCAGCGTGGAGGCGCGCACGATGCGCGCCAGACGTGGCGCATAGACGATGCCGAGCGCGACGATGACATTCACCAGGGTCGGTCCAAGCGCCGCGACAAGCGATATGGCGAGCAGGATGTCGGGGAACGACATCATGGCATCGAGAAGCCGCGAGATTGGTGGATCGAGCCGACGGAAGAAGCCCGCCAGGAGCCCGAGCGTGATGCCGATGACGGAGGAGAAGACGACCACGGCGAAACCAACGAAAAGTGAGGTTCGCGCGGAATAGACGACGCGTGTAAAGACATCCCGGCCGAAGTCATCCGTGCCGAACAGGTGAAGGCCCGAGGGGGCCAACAACCGGTTGGCCACAGACAGCCGCGATGGCGAAAAGGGGGTGACCCATGGCGCCAACGCCCCCGCAAGGGCGAAGAGGGCGAGCACGGCGATGCCGACGATCATCGTCTTGCGCTGCATCGAGCGCCTGAGCAGCGACGGCCGTGTTGCGAAGGTGGGGGTATCGATCGTAGCCATCAGAAGCGCACCCGCGGATCGACGACGAGATAGAGCATGTCGATAATGAAATTCAGCAGGACGTAGAGGCCCGCGACGATCAGCAACGCACCCTGGATAACCGGATAGTCGCGGCGCAGCACAGCCGAGACAACGAGGTTGCCGACACCGGGCAGGCCGAACACCGTCTCCGTGACCACCGCGCCCGAGATCAGCACCGCCGCCGTCAGGCCGATGACGGTGAGGATCGGGATGAGCGCATTCTTCAGCGCATGCTGCAACAGCACCTTCATGTGGCTGACGCCTTTGGCGCGCGCCGTGCGGATGTAATCGCTCGACAACACCTCGATCATGCTGGTGCGCGTGAAGCGGGTAATAAGTGCAGAACTGATGATGCCGAGCGTCACGGCGGGCAACACGAGATGCTGCATGCGCCCGGCGAAACTCTCTCCCGGGCCGCCGTAGCCGGAGGTCGGGAACCAGCCCATGCGCACGGAAAAGAACTGGATGAAGATGAGGCCGAGCCAGAAGCTTGGGATACTGGCCGACAGCATCGCCACCGCCGTCACGAGCTGGTCCGTCCAGGTGCCGCGTTTCCACGCCGCCAAGATGCCGACGGGCAAGGCGATGGCGCAGGCGATGATGATGGCGAAGACAGTCAGGAAGAACGTGGGCTCGGCGCGTTGGGCCAGCGCACTCAGAACCGGCTGGTCGAGAAAGATCGAGCGGCCGAGATCACCGCGCACGACCTGCTCAAGAAAACCGAGATACTGGATCAGCAGAGGCCGGTCGAGCCCAAGTTGGGTGCGCAGCGCAGCGATATCAGCGGCGGTCGCGTCCGGGCCCAGCATGACGGCAGCCGGATCACCGGGCGTCACGCGGACGATGACGAACACGACCGTCGCCACGATAAACATGACGACAATCATGCCGACAAGGCGATTGAGGATATAGCCGACCATAACCCTGACCATTGCGTGAGAGAGGAGGGCCGCGTCTCCCCACGCGGCCCCGACCGGGACAATCAGACGATTGGTCCCGATTGCGTCAGTCCAGAGAGGCGTTCCAGAAGAACGGCCAGGGGGCGGGTTCCACGCCCTTCAGGTTCGGTGCCTGCGCGTAGAGTGCGTTGAAATTGCCGACCTTGTAGAGGGGCGCTTCCGCGAAGACGGTTTCCTGCACCTTGGCAAACAACTTCACACGTTCGTCGGTATTGACCGCGGTGTTGAACGGGCCGATGGCTGCCTGTTTCGCAGGCGTCGACCACCAGCCCGGCGAGGCGTCCGACATGTAGCTCGACAGGGCCGGTTCCGGCAGGAACGGGCTATGCGTGATATAGATGCTCCATAGCTTCGGATCAGCCCGGCGCTGCGTGAGCGTTGCCCAGTCCACCACCTGCATGTCCACCTTGAAGCCAGCCTGCTCCAGATAGGCCTTGGCCACCTGGGCCATCTTGTAGTGGAACTCGTACTGCCGGCTCGTCAGGATGACGAGCGGCTCACCTTTGTAGCCAGCCTTGTCGAGAAGCGACTTGGCCCTCTCCGGATTAGCCTGGTTGTAGAGCTTCGTGCCCGCATCGGTATGCCAGATGAACCCCTTCGGATAGAGGGCTCCGTCCACCTCGTAGAAATCCTTGGAACCGAACGCGGCCAGCAGCATGTCGTTGGGATCGAGCGCGGCCTGAACAGCCTGGCGCGTCTCGAGCTTGGACATGATGCCCTCCTTCGTATTCATGACGAAGACAGGCCAACCGAAAGACTTCAGGACGACCGGTGTCGACTTGCCGGTCTTCAGACGATCGAAGGACTCGACCGGCAGGGAATCCGCATAAGAAAACTGCCCCGCGACGGCCCCTTCAACACGCGTATTGGGATCCGGAACCGGAACAAAGCGGATTTCGTCAAGATATTGCTTGCGCGCGCCGCCATAAAAATCGGCTTCACCGGCACGGGATTTATACCCGTCAAATCGGGTGAGCTGGATATATTGGTCGGCCTTGCGCTCCTTCAGGGCATAGGGGCCCGTACCAGCCACCTTGGCCAGGGGAACCGCCTGATTATCCGCCTTCAGGACGATTGCCGCCGAATTGTTGAAGGCCAGCAGGGCGGCTAGTGGCGCGTAGGCCTCTTTCAACGTGATCTTCACGGTCAAGTCATCGACTGGCTCAATCGACGCAATATTGGAGGCGGTCTGCTTGCCGCGCGAGGCGTTCTCCATCCAGCGCTTGAGCGAAGCGACCACATCGCGGGAGGTCATGGTGCCCCCGTCGTGGAAGGCGATCCCATCACGCAGCTTGATCGTATAGACCTTGCCGTCCGGTGATATTTCGGGCAGCGCCTCGGCAAGGAGCGGGGTGATCTTCCAGTCTTTGCCGAAGGTGTAAAGAGTTTCGAAAATATGTTGACTAACAATTCCGACGAGATCAGCCGTCGAAACCATGGGATCGAGGGTCGGCGGCTCGCCGACGGTTGCGACGTTGATAATCCCGCCACGTTTCGGCTCAGCGGTGGCGCTCCCTGAACAGAATGGAAGCGCGATCAAGGCCGCCGCCAGAAGGGAATGATATTTCATTTCCATAACTCTCCCTTTTTCATGTATTTCTATTTATATATATTTTTTTATTATAGTATTTCTATCCGTATTTAGTCTAAAGTTCGAATACAACTTGGCGTTCCCACCTTAAGCTGAGAGCCTGTGAAGCGACCACGCCCTTCTTGCCAGTCGATATCCCACAGCATGACACTGTCGTCATTCTGGTTCGCTGTGATGACCCAGCGTCCGCACGGTGAAAAAGCAAAGTCACGCGGCTTGTCACCGCCGCTCGGAATATCGAACCAAGGCGAAATCGCGCCGCTCGCATCGTCGAATTCGAAGAACGTGACGGTGTGGGCGCCCCGGTTCGAGACAGCAAAGATACTCCGAGTGGGATGCCAATGCAGCCCCGCCGCTGTGTTTTCGCCAGTAAATGGCGTATGCAGCGTCGAAACACGCGCGATTTCCTCAAGCAGGCCATCGCGGAAGCTCAGCGACGAGACTTCGCTGGTCAGTTCATGAACGAGCACGACATGGCGTCCGTCCCGGCTGAAATGAACAAGCCGTGGTCCGGAGCCCGCTGGTGCGCGCCAAACGAACGGCATGGTTGACGCGAGTCGGCCGTTGCCGAAGGGGTAACAGGTAACCTCATCGGTGCCGAGGTCCGGGACCACGATCCAGTTGCCGTCCGGTGAGAAGCGCACCGCATGGGGATGCGGAACGGTCTGGCGTATCGGGTGGATACTGTGGCCGTGGCGCTCGACCATGCTTCCCACATTTTGGACGTGGCCCTCGGCGTCGATGCCGCGCGTCAGGACATGACCGCTGCCATAGCAGGCGCCGGCGAGCCATTGGCCCGTCGGATCCCGGTCGAGGTGACACAACACCCGCCCCGGGATCGGCTGACGATGAACGAGATGGAGCCGCCCGGACTCACAATCGGCTGCGACTGTCGCGATACCGCTCCGCGCGTCGTCAACCTCGATGGCCGCGAGAAAACGATTGTCGCCAATGGGCTTGAGGTAGGACGGGTTCGGAAGATCGGCGAGGCGATCGACGAGCGCGAGATGCCCATCCCCGCCAAGCCGGACGAGCGAAATGCCCTCCCCGGCCGCACGAAAATCCGCATAGCTCTCAGTGAAGCTGCCAACGACGAAATGGCATTCAGCCATGGACCCCTCCCCCCCGTCCAAGGCCAAGGCACATGGTCTGCCGCGCGGCAACATGCAGCGTGGAAAAACTGACGTTGGCCTCTGTTGCTGGCGTTGGACCGCTCATCTGCGCGCGCCCGGCGGCGGCCCGCTTGACGCCCGCACATTGAGCGTCGGGTCCAGCGTGATCCGTATGGGGGGACCGGTATACTGCCCCGAGACCCTTTCGTGGAGGAGCTTGAGCGCGAGCCGTCCGAGCGTCGACGGAAAAGGATCGACCGTGGTCACGGGCGGATCGAGGGAGCGGGCGAGAAGGCTGTTGTTGATGGCAGCAACAGATACATCGCGCGGAATGCTGAGCCCCCTCTCGCGCAATGCGCGCATCACACCCACGGCGGTCACGTCGTTGCGCGCGAAGACGGCCGTGAACTCCACGCCTCGGCGGACTAGATCGGTCACGGCAGCGTGGCCGGCCTCCTGGGAGGGCAGATCGGGCAGGCACACCAGCTCCGCATGCTGTGCCACGCGTGCGTCCTTCAGCGCCTCGCTATAGCCGCTGTAGGGCGAGAAATTGTGGAAATGCGGCGCCCCTTCGACATAGGCGATACGGCGATGGCCAAGCGCGATAAGGTGTTCCACGGCAAGCTTGGCGGCCGTCAGATAGTCGGTCGAGATGGCGTCAATCTTGAGCCCCTTCGGCCAGCGACCGACATAGACAAGCGGCTTACCGGCCTCGATCACCTTGAGTGCTCCCGGTGTCGGTCGGTCAACGGCCCCGGGTGCGACGACCGCACCACCGATACTGGGATCGCTCGCAACTTCCGCGAGTTGCTCGCTCTCGCTTTCGAAGCGATATTCGGACTGGCTCGCCATGATCTTGAGATCATGGCTGCGCGCCTCCTGCTCCATGCCGTCGATCATCTCGCCGTAGAACGGGCTGGAAAATGTCGGGATGATCAACGCGAGCCGAGCCGAACGTGTCGGGTTTGGGCGAATGCTCGCCAACCGGTCGACCACGAAGGTACCACTTCCAGGCCTGCGCTCCAGCCGGCCGGCATCGACGAGCGCATCGATCGCCCGTCGAATGGTCGTGCGCGACAGGGAGTGTTCCTCCATGAGCTGGCGCTCGGACGGAATCGAGTGCCCGGGCTCATATCGCCCCTCCTCGATCGCCTCGCGCAGCGTGCGCTCCATCAGTCCGGTCTTATCTGAAGTCATGGATTGTATCGCTCCATAGAACATGTATTCTATACGAAGGCTCACAAGACAACAACAGCTGAGTTCATAATACCGGTCATAAGGGGGATATCATGAAATCCATCATCGCTGGCGTATGCTGCCTTGCGGCGCTCTCGGGCGCGGCCCTCGCCCAGGACAAGCCCTTCAAATATCCGAGCTGGATGTGGGAGGAGGGCCAGGTCGGCGCCTGGCACAAGGAGCGCAAGGCCGAGTTCGAGGCCAAGCACCCGGGCGTGAAGGTCGAGGCCACCGTGCTGTCTCCGGCCAATTTCGAGAATGTCATTACCACACAGATCGCGGCGGGCGATGTGCCGGATCTGATGCCGGCTTATACCAATATGCTCGCGCCGCTCATCGATGCTGGCGTGCTCGCGCCACTGGACGACTGCATCGCGGCCTCGTCCTACAAGAACAGGCTTCTGTCCTCGATCAAATTCGCGCAGAAGGACGGCAAGACCTACGGCGTGCCGCTCACCATGAGCCCGCAGTCCATGATCGTGAACAAGGATCTCCTGGAGAAGGCGGGGGTGACGAGCATCCCGGCGACGCCCGAGGAGTTTTACGCCGCCGCCAAGGCGGTCAAGGAAAAGACCGGGCAGTGGGGATATGGCTTTCCCAACAACATGTCGAACGCGCTTTTCCCCTATCTGCAAAGCATGCAGTGGGTGATCGGGCTGGGTGGCGACTGGTCGAAGCCGGACGGAACCATTACCGCGAACGATCCGCTGACCGTCAAAGGCGTTTCATGGACCAAGCGCTTTCTCGACGACGGCTTGAGCCCGAAGGGCCTCGACGCCAACGCGATTCGCACCATGTTCGCAGAGGGCAAGGTTGCGTTCATCTTCGATGGCCCCTGGGTGATCGGGCAGGTCAGCAGCACCAATCCGGGTCTGCTCAAGAAAGTAGACTTCACGGTCATGCCGACACCGACCCATGCGGCGATCACAGGCGGCGCCTACTACACGATCCCCGCCGGCTCGAAGCGCAAGGCCGAAGCCTGCCAGTATCTTGAAATCATCAATGCAGAGCCGGCCCAGCGCGCCTATGTCGAGAAGCTCCTGCAGATACCCGGCACGGACGTGAAGCTCAGCCCCGAATTTCTCGCCAGCACCCCCTGGGTCGGCCAGATGGTTGAAATCGCGGCGAAATACCCCGGTGGCCTGGGCTACGCCCCGCCCGGCTATGCCGTCGATGCGGCTGAGTTCCGGCAGATTGTGTCCGACCATCTTGCCAAGATCTATGCCGGTACGGCGACCGTTGAGGACGGTCTGAATCAGGCGCAGAAAGCCTTGGAAAGCTGGGCAAAGACCCGCTGACAAGACGAGGGGCCGGCTGAAATTTCCCACTCAGGGCCGCCGGCGCCTCTCAATGACCACTCCAAGACGGACGGCCATCGCAGATTCGGGGCCGCTGGCGGCTTGTGTGCGGCCGTCTAGCGCGCTGACAAGGCCTCCTGGATGTGCGGGCCAGCGACCGGGGCAAGGACAGCGAATCACCGCCCCGCGCCGCTATCCCATCCCAGGGGACAGGCTAGCCTGCCGCGCGTCGCTTCAGTGTCGCGATAAAATACCAGTTTAATACCAATTTGCGAGCAATTCATGAAACGGGACCCATCGGCGGCCTTGCAGCCGGCGCGAGCGGCGCCTTTCGACTGGATGCCTGTCTGGCTCATTTTGCCGGCGGGGGTCATCATGGCGGGGCTCCTATTTTATCCCATCGTGCGAGGCATCGCGCTCAGCTTTTTCAACACACGACTGTTGCGCTACAGCGAAGGCCAGTTCATCGGCCTTGCCAATTATGTGGCGTTGGGGAGCGACCCGGCCTTCTGGAATTCCGTAACGGTGACCTTCACCTACGGTGTTGCGACCATGGTCTGCACCTATAGTCTCGGTCTCGGCTTTGCGTTGCTGCTGAACCGCAAGATGCCTGGCCGCGGCTTTATCCGGACGCTTTTCATCATGCCGTGGGCCATTCCCGAGGTGGTCGCCGTCATGATCTTCGTCTGGATGCTGGATGCCCAGTATGGCGTCATCAATTACGTCCTGGTTGAAGCCGGCATTCTCAGCGCACCGGCCGCGTGGCTGACCAGCGCCGGGCTCGCCATGCCGGCGCTCGTTCTCGTCACGAGCTGGCAGCAGTTTCCCTTCGCCATGCTCATCCTGCTGGCCGGTCTGCAGACCATTCCGGACGAGCAGTATGAAGCCGCGATGATGGATGGCGCGGGCGTTTTCCGGCGTTTCATCCATGTGACGCTGCCGGGCTTGAGAGCGGTCAACGTCATCCTGATCCTGATCTTGATCCTCAATTCCTTCCGCCGCGTCACGATGATCTATGCCATGACGGGGGGCGGGCCGGCCCGCGCGACGGAAACCTTGTCGATCCTCACCTATAATGTGGCCTTCCAATACCAGCGCATCGGCTACGCCTCAGCGGTCGGCGCGGTGCTGCTCGTCATCCTGCTCTGCTTCAGCCTGGTCTATTTCTTCCTGATCGCCCGCCGGAGCGAGACGCCATGAGATCCTTCGTGAATTCCGCCAGGACAAAGAACCCGGCGTCCATAGCGGGCACCTCGCGGCTCGCGCTTCTCCGGAGCACGGCGGCCTTCGTCTTCACCCTGCTCTGCGCCGGGATCGTGATCTTTCCCTACTACTGGATGCTGGTCTCCTCTCTGGACACCGGATCTCTTTTCGAATGGCCGCCGCGGATCATTCCCAGCAGCATTTCCCTGAAGGCCTATGAAAAGATCTTCACTGAGCGTGCCGTCCTGACCTGGCTGACCAACACGGCCGTTGTCGCCTCCGCGACGTCGATCTTCTGCACCATCGTCGCGATCAACGCGGGCTATGCCCTGTCGCGCTTTCGCGGCAAGATGACAGGCGCCTTCGGGATCTTCATCCTGTTCTCGCAGATGCTGCCCGCGACGCTGATCGTCGTGCCGCTCTATGTCATCTTCCGCCAGCTCGGCCTTTACAACACCCTGATCGGGCTGGCGATCGCTGACGCGGCCTTCATCTTGCCGCTGGCGACATGGCTGATGAAGGGCTTCTTCGACCGTATTCCCGTGGACCTCGAGGAACAGGCGCAGATCGACGGCTGCAGCCGCATGGGCGCCTTCTACCGGGTGACCCTGCCCTTGGCGGTACCTGGGCTCGTGGTGGTGACAGCTTTCTCCTTCATCACCGGCTGGGATGAGTTCTTTCTGGCTCGCACCCTGATCGCGACGCAAAGCAACTGGGTGCTGTCGGTCGGCCTCACCTCTTTCGAGAGCCAGTATTCGGTGGCGTGGGACGAGATGATGGCGGCCTCTGTCGTTTTCGCCCTGCCGGCCGCAGCTTTCTTCCTGGTCATCCAGCGCTATCTCGTTTCCGGCCTAACGTCCGGTGCCGTGAAGGGCTGAGAGATAACAAGGCATCGGAGTTCGCGGGGCGCGGCTGACAAGGGTCATCCGCGCCCCGTTTCTTTTAACGAACGAAGGTCGCCACAAAGAATAGAGCTCGAAAATACAGACGCGCCTCCATGCGTTGGCACATCGCGCCCACTTCCGTCCATGAAATAATCCTTTTCGACTTCAATTTTTGCGAATACGATCCCTAAAATTTCATCGTTGCCGGCTTTTAACGGTTTCATTTAAGTAGTGAGAAAGCCGAGCCCGCGCGATGCCAGAAGGGGAGCTCGCTTCATGCTGCATGCTGTGCGCCGTGCCTTCATCCTGCTCGCCATCATCGCATCTTCGACGGTGGCCGTGGCGCAGACGAAAACCGTGACCGTGGCGCAGGGGTTCGATCCGCAAACGCTGTGGCCGAACGGCACAACCGCCTCGGATAATCTCAATGCCGGTGGCGTGATTGTCGAGCCGCTACTCTGGAACAATCCCGCGACTGGCAAGACCGAACCTCTCCTGGCCGAAAGCTGGGAACTCATCGCGCCGACCACCATGAAACTGGCAATCCGCAAGGGGGTCAGCTTCAGCAATGGCGAGCCGCTGAATGCGGATGCGGTGCTCCACAGCTTCAAGGTCTTTCTCGACCCGAAGCAGGCCCCGGCCTACGCCAATTACGCCGCGGCGGTCGATCGCGTCGAGAAGCTCGACGACATGACCGTCGCCGTGCACACCAAATTCCCCTACCCGCCCTTCGAGCTGATGCTGACCCAGGTCTATGTCACACCGCCTGCCTATTGGTCGAGCGTCGGGCTGGAGGCTTACGGCCAGAAGCCGATCGGGACCGGGCCGTTTGTCCTCAAGGAATGGGTCAAGGACAGTCAGCTCGTCATGGAGCGGAATGCCCAATACTGGGGCAAGGGCCCGCAGGGCATCGATCGTCTCGTCTGGCGTCCGGTGCCGGATGATGCGGCCCGCGTCGCGGGCTTCACGATCGGCGAGTTCGATATCGCCACGAATATCCCCATCACCGCCATCGGCGACATCGAGCGTTTGCCCGACCGTGAGGTGATGCAGGTGCCGAGCTACAGGATATTCCAGCTCATCCTGTCCTCGCTTGATGAGCATCCAAGTCCTCTGAAGGACAAGCGCGTCCGCCAGGCAATGAACTATGCCGTCGACAAGACGCTCATCATCGACAGCCTGTTCGCCGGCCGTGCCTTCCCGCTCAACGGCCAGGTGCTGCGCAAGGAACAGCTTGGCTTCGATCCATCGCTCAAAGACTATCCCTACGATCCGGAAAAGGCCAAGGCGCTCCTGCGGGAGGCCGGTTATCCCGATGGCTTCGAGATCGGCTTCAAGTTCCCCTCCGGCCGCTATGCGCAGGATCGCGAGGTGTCGGAGGCCATTGCCGGCATGCTGGCCAAGGTCGGCGTTCGCGCGAAGATGGTGTCGCTCGAGGCCGGAGAGTTCCTGCGCCAGCTCCGGGCCCGCGAACTGCAGCCAATGGCCTTTTTGGGACTTGCGCCTCTTGACGACCCCGACTTCCAGGTTGCGCAATATCGGTCGTCCTGGCGCTATTCCTATATGCGTAACGCGGAACTCGACAGACTGATCGACGCGGGCGCGCGCGAGACGGATCGTGATAAGCGCATCGCCATCTATCGCCAGGCCATGCAGCTCATGCACGAAGAGGCGCCGATCGTCTTTCTCTACGGCGGTTATGATTTCTACGGCGTATCGAAGAAGCTCGAAGGCTTTCAGCCCCGCGGCGACCAGCGCTTCTTCTTCTACGGCGTAACTCTGAAGCCGTGAGATCGGCGCCACCAAGAATTCGCCTATCGGGATTGTTCCGAACGACTATGGGAGTGCAAGGAACGTCATGCCATCATCGTCATCTGATGCCATCGTCGTCGATGGATTGAATTGTGCGCGCGTCAGCCGCGAGCAGATGCTGCGCACGCTGGAAGGCGGAGTGACGGCGATCAATCTGACCGCGATCCGTCCGCCCCACGATTTCGCTACCGCCATGCCGGCGCTTGCGCGAAGCCTCGCGGTCATCTCCGAGAACAGCGACATCGCCGTCATTCCGCGCAGCGTCGCCGATATCAAGGCGGCAAAAGCCGCTGGCAAGCTCGCCATCATTCTCGGTGCGCAGAATTCAGTCGTGGTCGAGGAGGATCTGGAACTCTTGCGCATCCTGCAGCGCACCGGCTTTCGCATTCTCCAGCCCACCTACATGGAGCGCAATACCCTTGGCTGCGGTGTGCTGGCCAAGGGTGGAGACGATGGCTTGACCGAGAAGGGCGAGCGTTGGGTCGGGCTCATGAACGAGTTGAGGATCCTGATCGACCTGTCCCATGTGGGCTATCGCACCGCCGCCGATGTTCTCGCCCGCTCGAAGCGCCCGGTGATCTTCAGCCACTCCAACGCGCGCGCGGTGTGTGACAGCCTCCGCAACATCCCAGACGAGTTGATCCGTGCGGCGGCGCGCACGGGCGGCACCGTCGGCCTGACGCCCTGGCCGCCGATGACGCGGCACGCCACCCGGCCGACGCTGGATGACTGGGCGGAACAGGTCGCCTATGTCGTCAATCTCATCGGCAGCGACCATGTGACTTTCGGCAGCGACCTGTCCGAAGGGACCTACGCGTCGGAAGAGCAGTGGGAAAAATCCTTCGGGCCGCGCGGCATGTATCCGGAAGTGACGGGGGTAATGGGCCCCTGGTTCACATTCACCTGTCGCATGACTGAGGGCTTCGAAAGCCTTGCTGACACGCCTAATCTCCATGAAGCGCTGAAGCGCAAGGGATTCAGCCCTTCGGATGTCGACAAGATCATGGGCGGCAATCTGCTGCGCGTTTACGCCGAAGTCTGGGGCGGCTGATCCGGCGGCCACCGGCAAGAGGCTGGAGGCGGCCACGCCTCCACTTTGCGTTTGAGGTGAAGGGAGCCGGTTCTAGCCCGCGCCTGTTCCAAAAGAAATCCAGCCGGGCTTTTGGCCCGGCTGGATCCTGCGTCAGTCGGCTCCGCCTTCTTGGGGGAGAAGGGAACCTCACGCGCCCCAGATATCCCGCATCACGCGCAGCCAGTTGCCCGAGGCGATCTTCTCGATGTCGGATGCACTGAAGCCGCGGCGCCGCATGGCTTCCCAGATGCCGGGCGTATCCCTCATCGATTGAAAGCCGGTATTGAGGCGTGTCTCGTAGCGATACCAATCGCCGAGAATGCCTGTGATATTCGGATATTCGCCGTTCGGCCCCACCGCCTTGTCCCATTTCACCGGATCGGGATGCGGCTCGACAAGGTCGGTCGCGAAGGAGACATGCTCGATACCGGCGACTTTCACCAGATGCTCGACGTGGTCGATATAGTCGTCGAGCGTCGGCCGGGTCTCGATCTTCACCAGCGGTGACCACATCACCGCACCGATGAGTCCGCCCGTCTCGGCGACAGCACGTGCCTGGGCATCGGACTTGTTGCGCGGATTGGGGCAGAGCGCGTAGGCGTTGGAATGGCTGATGACGACGGGTTCCTTGGCGGCCGCCAGGTAGTCGTCGGTCGTCTTCGGGCCGCAATGCGACAGGTCGACGATGAGGTGCTGCTTGTGCATCTCCGCGAGCCACGCGTGCCCAGCCTCGGTCATGCCGAGATCGCTCGTCGCATCAAAGGACGCACCATAACCGAAGGCGTTCTGCTCATTGTAGGTTGGCTGCAAAATGCGCAGGCCGAGCGTCCGGAAGGCACCGAGCAGCGCGACGTCCGCCTCGACCATCGTGGAGTTCTGCGTGCCGAGGATGACACCGACCCTGCCTGTCTCGTGGGCCGCGCGAATATCGGCGGTCGAGGACACGATCAAGGCGACCTCAGGCATCGCCACGATGGTGTCACGCACGGCCTGCAGACGCGTGAGGGAGGTCACCAGGTCGCCGAGTACCGGCAGGCACGTGTAGTTGAGCGCCGTGATACCCCCCTCATGGGTGCGCACCATCTGGTCACGGTTCATCGATGCACAGTTCAGGCCGTCTATGACGATGTGGGACACTTCGGACACCTCTGGATTTCCTCTGTTCTTTATAGGCCGCTGCGATTGTGGCAGTCGGGCTTCAATTGTCGGCCAGAAACGCAGACGCCAACCAGCAGTCCCGCGCCGCTATTTCTCGTCGCTGCGAAACAGAACCCACATCACCTTCGTGGGAATTGGGCCTGCGTTGTAGTATTTATGGGGCCGTTGGCTGGCGAACCTGAAGCAATCCCCCTGCCCTAGAACGTAACGCCGCCCGTCAACGAAGAAATCAAGGCTTCCCTCCAGGATGACGCCGGCTTCCTCGCCGTCATGGACAAAGCTCTCATCGCCCGACTTCCCATTGGGCTCGATGGTCATCATGTAGATGTCCAGCCGCGGTGTGCGGCGGAAAGGCGTAAGCAGCTCCTTCGTAATGCCCGTCTGCGCCAGTTCGATGCGTTTGCGGTCCTTGACGCGCGCTATGGGGCGATCGCTGTCTCCCTCGTCGAAGGGGGGTTCGAACAGATCGGCGATATCGACATCGAGACCGTGGGCAAGCCGTGCGAGAACCCGCACGGAGGCGGAGGAAAGGCCTCGCTCGATCTGGCTTATGAGGGCGATCGACAGCCCGGCACGTTCCGCGACGTCCTTCAGTGAACGACCGCGCGCCAAACGGAGCTGTCGTATTCGATCGCCGACGGAGATGTCCGTTTCGCGATCCAGGGCGGCTGAATTACTGACGAGAGCAGGAATGGGCTTTACCTTCGATGCTTCATAACGAAATGGATCGCATCACGATATTTGTGAAATTTTCTTTTGTAAATTCAAAAAATAACGATACGCTCGTCATAATTTAACTTCCGAGGAGAATAAGATGCGCCCCAACCTGCGTGCACTCGCGCTTGCGGTGACGCTTCCCTTTCTGGCGCCCGCATGGCCCTTGTCGGGAAGCGCCGCGGCAGCGACCCTGACCATCGCCCAGCCCTATGATCCGGCGGACCTGTTCGGGACCCTGTCGACCAACAATCCGTCTTTCGCGATCCTGGAGCCGCTGTTCTTCAACAATCCGATCAGCGGCAAGATCGAACCTCTTCTGGCGGAGAGCTTCGAGAAAGTGTCGGAGACGGAGATCCTCATCAAGCTGCGCAAGGGCGTAAGCTTCACCAACGGCGAGCCGATGAACGCGGACGCCGTCGTGCATAGTCTCCGCATCTTCATGGATCCCAAGATCGCATCCGCCTATACGGTCTACTCGACCGGACTTGCGGGTGCCGAGAAGGTTGACGATCATACGGTCCGCCTTCGTCTGAAATATCCCTATCCCGCCCTTGAGCTGATGCTTGCGCAGGTGCTCGTTACGCCGCCCGCCTATTGGGCGGAGGTTGGACCCAAGGGCTTCGGCCAGAAGCCTATCGGCACCGGACTGTTCAAATTGACCGAGTGGGTCAAGGACGACCGGCTCGTGATGGACAAGAACACGGGGTACTGGGGCAAGTTGCCGGAAGGCATCGATCGGCTCGTGTGGAAAGCGGTGCCGGATGATACCGCGCGGGCGGCAGGTCTTACGACGGGTGAATATGGGCTTGCCGTCAACCTGCCGGTGACCACGGCGATCGAACTGGAAGCCCGCCCGGACCTCAAGCTGATCGGCGTCGATAGCTACCGGGTGTTCCAGGTGGTGCAGTCCTCGCTTGAAACTCACCCGGGTCCCGTCCAGGACAAACGCGTACGCCAGGCGCTGAACTACGCCATCGACAAGAAGGCGATCATCGACAACCTCTTCTTCGGCAAGGGCGGGATGCTGCATGGCCAAATCCTGCGGAAGAACCAGCTCGGCTTCGACCCGGCGATCGACGACTATCCCTATGATCCGGCCAAGGCCAAGGCGTTGCTCGCGGAAGCCGGCTTTCCCAACGGCTTCGAGGTCGGTTTCAAATGTCCGTCGAACCGGTATCCGAATGATCGCGAACTCTGCGAGGCCATCGCCGGCATGCTGGACAAGGTTGGCGTGAAGGCGAAGATCACGTCGCTTGAGTCCGGCGAATTCCTGCGCCAGTTCATTGCCCGCGAGCTCGCGCCTCTCGGACTGATCGGCCTCGGCGTTCCCGATGATCCTGGCTTCGCGATCGCGGCCTATCGGTCGGACTATCGCTATTCCTATATCAAGAACGCCGAACTCGATGCGTTGATCGACGCCGGAGCCCGTGAGACCGACCGCGCCAAGCGCGATGAGATCTACAAGAAGGCGATGCGCATCATGCATGATGAGGCGCCGATCATCTTTCTTTTCGCCGGCGTCGAATTCTATGGAACGACGAACAAGCTTGAAAATTTCAAACCGAGCGGCGACCAGCGTTTCTACTTCTACAATACGTCGCTGAAGTAAACCGCACTTCGGTTCAATGACGAAAGGGCCCGGAGATCGACAATCCGGGCCCTTTTTTTTATTCCTTGTTGCCGAGCGTGACGAGCCCCGGACCATGACGGTCGAGCTGCAGATTGCCGCCGATCGCCCAGTCGGTGCGCTCATAGTCCTCGAAAAGCACCGTCACCCACTCGGCCTTCGCGCCGAGGGTTGCAATGGCGGCCTCGGTGAAGGCCTTTGCCGCACGCCGCTTCGTATCCACGTTGCGGCCTTTTTCCATCTGGATGGTGATGATCACTGTCGTGACGCCCTTTGTTCGAGAAGAAGAAAGATTGCAGTATCAGTCGTGATGGCCGGGCTTCAGCGGGCCGTGGCGGTCGAGCTGCAGGTTCCCGCCGATCGCCCAGTCCGTGCGCTCATAGTCACGGAACAGGATGGTGACCCAATCGCGCTGGCCACCGAGCGTTGCCACGATGGCGTCGGTCACCGCGTTGGCGACCTCCCGCTTTTTCTCCACGGAACGGCCCTTGTCGAACTGGATGGTGATAATGGGCATCGGTTATATCCCTGTCTGGCTGGTGATGGTTATGGATTCTTGATAATAACGCCTTGGCTTGCTTTGCCAGTTCTCGATATGGCTGCGCTTTGGCTCGGTCGTCCACCGTGAATAAATACCGATATTTCGGTTCTTTGAATCGCTACTGATCTAATATTCGCCGCGATTCCACGCCTGTTCTAGGGGCAATCGACATTCAAGTATTGCTCAAGAGATACCACCGTCATCACCGGGCTTGTCCCGGTGATCCCGACCGGAAAGGCGCCTCGATCCATCGGGATGGCCGGGACGAGCCCGGCCATGACAGCTGAGAATGCTGAATGCCGATTGAACCTAGGGCTCCTGAGCCTTCGCAGCCTTCTCACGCGCCGCATGACGGTCGAGCAGCAGTTCGCCGCCGATGGCCCAGTTCTCCTTGTCGTAGTTCTCATAGAGCACGGACACCCATTCCGGCTTGACACCGAGGGTCTCAACCGCCGCCTCCGTCATGGCTTTGGCACCGGCTCGCTTTGTGTCGTCGGTGCGGCTGTTCTCGAATTGAATAGCAATGATCATGGTCGAGCCCTCCCGGGCCGGATCGATCGCGACGTCAGTTATCGGAGATCTGTGGGTCGAGCGCGTCGCGAAGCTCGTCACCAAGAATGTTGAAGGCGAGGATCAGGAGTGCGATGGCGATGCCTGGGGTGAGCGAGACCGACCAGGACAAGCTCATGTATTTGGCGCCATCGCTGATCATGCCGCCCCATGTCGGCGATGGCGGCTGCACGCCGAGGCCGAGAAAGCTGAGGGTCGCCTCCAGGAGGATCATGCGGGCGAGATCGAAGCTCGCGTAGACGATGACCGCCGAGAGGACATTCGGCAGGATGTGCTGCACCATGATCCGCGGGGTCTTCACGCCGATCGCCCGTGCCGCCTCCACGAATTCCTTGTTGCGCACCGACAGCACAGAGCCGCGCACCACGCGCGCGAAGCGCGGCCACCCCGACAACCCCATGATGATGATGAGATTTGTGAGTGACGGGCCGACCACGGCCACCACGGCGATCACCAGGAGGACCAGCGGAAAGGCGAGCTGTATATCGATCAGCCGCAGGATCACCGCGTCCGCCTTGCCGCCGTAGTACCCCGCGATGAGCCCCATCGCGACCCCGGCGAGCCCCGAGACGAGAACCGCAAAGATGCTGACGAGGAGCGTGATGCGCGCGCCATAGATGATGCGCGAGAGAATATCCCGGCCGAGTTGGTCGGTACCGAGCCAGTAGCCGGGCACGCCGCGCTCCATCAGCGACGGCGGACGCAGCCGCAGGGTGAGTTCCTGGGCGTAAGGGTCATGCGGCGCCAGGAGCGAAGGCACCAGCGCGAACAGAAAGCCGATCAGGATGATGAAAAGGCTGAGTTTCGCGGCCTTCTTGGCGAAGAGCCGCTTGAGGACGCCACGCCAGCGGCTTTCGATGGGGGCAGGTTCCGCTGCAGCGACGGGCGGGGACAAAGACATGGCGCCGCCTCAGTTGTAGCTGATGCGCGGATCGAGAACCGCGTAGAGGAGATCAACGACGAGGTTCACGAAGACGAATATGATGGCGAAGGTGAAAACGACCGCCTGCACCACGGGAAAGTCGCGTGCGTAGATCGCCTGGATGGCGAGGCGCCCGACACCGGGCCACGAGAACACGGTCTCGGTCACGACGACGCCTCCCATCAGGAGGCCGACCTGGAGACCGATCACCGTCAGCACCGGGATGAAGCCGTTTCGCAGGGCGTGGATCCACAGCACCGTGCGCTCCCGGGCACCCTTGGCGCGCGCTGTCCGGATGTAATCCTGGCGCAGCACATCGAGCATGCAGGACCGCGTGACGCGGGCGATGAGCGCCACGAGATTGAAGGCAAGGGTCGCGGCCGGCAGAATGAGATTGAGCCAGGATCCCCGCCCGCCGGACGGCAGCCAGCGGAGCCACACGGCAAAGACGATGATGGAGATGATGCCGAGGTAGAAGCCCGGCAGCGCCTGCCCCATCAGGGTGATGCCGCGAATGGTGATGTCGGCCGGCGTATTGCGGCGATAGGCGGCGGCGACGCCTGCCGGCACCCCGATGAGAAGCGCCATGGCCATGGTGGCCGCCGCCAGTTCGGTGGTCGCGCCAAGGCGCTCCCAGACAAGGCTCATCGCCGGCTGGTTGAAGCGCAGAGAGGAGCCGAAATCCCCCATGAGCCCGTTGGCGAAGAATGTGATGAACTGTTCCCACAACGGCCTGTCCAGACCGTGGACAGAGCGGAAGGCGGCGCGCGCCTCCTCAGTCGCGTTGGTCGGCAACATGAGATCAGTCGGATCGCCGCTCAGGCGCGTGAGGAAAAAACACACCAGCATGATGCCGATGAGCACCGGAATCGTGAGGATGAGTCGCTGCACGATGTAACGGCCCATACAATAGTTCCCCTGCCACCGTCGCGCCCTATGGAAGCGTGACGGATCGCATTTTGCGACCGCTTTGATTTGAAGTTGAGCTGATCTTATCGGCCGCTCTTAAATTAACAAGCATCAATTTCATTATTGGCGACATTCCCGCCGAAAAATTCACAGCTGCAGGAACGAGCGCTCTCCGGGGAATTCTCCCGTTTGTCGCTTTCTTGGCGCGTGAGCGGACGATCTCCAAAAGGACCCACGCGACTGGGTTGGCAGAAAAGGCGACGCAAGCGCGCCGGATGTCCCGCCCGCAATCCGACATTCGCTTTCAGGCTTGCGGAACACATAGAGAACAGCTATCGTCGTTCATGATTTGTTTCCTACTTCAGGCACACAGTATTGAATCGGTGCAATTGCTCCTCAAAACTGATCGATCCTGATGCTGGGTGGCGTTGGAAGCGGGCAAAACGAAAGGCGGGGTGGTCACGACATGCTGACACGCAAGCAGAACGAGCTTCTTCGCTTCATCCATGAGCGGCTGCGGGAAACAAGCGTGCCCCCTTCCTTCGACGAGATGAAGGAAGCTCTCGATCTCAAATCGAAATCGGGCATTCACCGCCTCATCATCGCTCTCGAGGAGCGTGGGTTCATTCGCCGACTCCCCAATCGCGCGCGGGCGCTCGAAGTCATCAAATTACCCGACAACGCGATGGTTGCCGCTCCGCGGGGCAAATTCAGCCCAAGCGTGGTGGAAGGCGGCCTCGGTCGCGTGCGCAATCTGCCCCCCGCGTCGGAGGCCGATGCCCCGAAGACGATTTCGGTTCCGGTGATGGGGCGCATCGCGGCAGGCACGCCGATCTCGGCGATCCAATCCCGCAGCAATACTTTGGCCATTCCTGTCGAGATGCTCAGCGCGGGCGAGCATTTCGCCCTCGAGGTACGCGGTGATTCTATGATCGAGGCGGGCATTCTCGATGGCGATACTGTCGTTATCCGGCGCCAGGACATGGCCGATACCGGCGATATCATCGTTGCCCTGATCGATGACGAGGAAGCTACCCTCAAACGGCTTCGCCGCCGCGGCTCATCGATCGCGCTCGAAGCAGCTAATCCGTCCTATGAAACACGCGTTCTAGGCCCTGACAGAGTGCGCATCCAAGGTAAGCTTGTCAGTCTTCTGCGCCGCTACTGAACGGTTCCCTCTCCTCCCCCTCTCCGGTGATTTCCGATGTGGCATCGAGAGGATCGAGACTTTGACGTGTTGGGGCAGGCAAAGCGGCGGTTGGCATTTTTCGCTCTGAGGGGCTGACCGAGGGTTGCGGTGGTTTGACGCCAGTGATCCAGGGCCGCGACGCGGTCGATAGGGCCTGGATCTGGCTGAAGCCCGCGTTATTGGGGGCCTGCGTCAGCATGATGGCACCGCTGCTGTCGAGAACACGCCGATCGATGATCGTGACGGCCTTGCAGTTCCGTGGCGCCCGAAGAGGGCTGACGATGACCGCGGCACGTCCGCAATCCTCGGGGAAAGCGCGTTTGTCACGAACGAAGGCGATCATCTGACCGTTCTTCAAACGAGCGGTGCAGCCAAGCCGGTCGCAGTGCGTGTCGTGACGCAGGGAGGGATCCTCTATCGCGCGTCCGTCGCCATCGGCGCGTAACCATTGTTCCAGCACGAAGCCCGACGGCTTGCCGAGGATGACGAGCCGGCTGTCGGCGGCGCGCAGGGCCAGTCCGCTCGCACCGCGGTCGATGTAGATGTCAGGAGGCGCCGCGCCATGGGCCATCGCGAGCCCGATCGCTGCGGGGTACAGCGCAACCCAGCGCAAGGCTGTCGTCCACAGCGTGACCCAGAGGATGGCGACGACCATCAGTCCGAGAGCCCCGACATCGAAGGCAGGGACGACGACGCGTGAGCGTTCGAGTTCGGCGACCGCGCGGGCGGAGGCCAGCACCGGGACCGTCGCCTGCCCGATCAGCCACCAGACCGGCCGATCAAGCTCGAAGAAGGACGCAAAGACGCCGAGCACCGAGAGCGGCATGACCGCGAGTTCGATCAGCGGCAACGCCATGGCGTTGCCCAGCAGGCCGAACGGGTTAAGGGTCTGGAAATGATAGGCGCTGAACGGCGCCGTGGCAATGGTCGCGACGGTCGTGGTCGTCGTCAGAAGAAAGGCCCATCGCCCCACGGCCCGCAGCCAGCCGTAGGCGCCCGAGGACGGGGCGCTTCCGGCGAGGAGCCCCGAGGGCCTGACAGTAAAGGCGATCATTCCGGCAACCGCCGCGAAGGACATCTGGAAACTTGGACCCAGCAGGGCTTCCGGGCGCAACGCTAGGCAGATCAGCGCGGACAAGGCGAGGTTGCGCATGGAGAGGGCTGGCCGGTCGATCAGGATTGCGCCCATCATGACGATGGTCATCACGAGAGAGCGCTGGGTCGCGACTTCGGCACCGGAGAACAGGCAATAGGCGGTGGCGCCGAGCATCCCGACGACTGCGGCGATTTTCTTCACCGGCCAAGCGAGCGTCATCGCCGGCCACAGCGAGAGCAGCGCGCGCGCAGCCCAGAACAGGCTTCCCGCGGCGAGAGCCATATGGAGGCCGGAGATCGACACGATGTGATAGATGCCGGCCGCGCGCAGGGCGTCGTTGACCTCCTCCGTGATCAGTCCGCGCTTGCCCGTGACCAGGGCCGCCGCGAGAGCCCCCTCCTGCCCCCCTGACGCGTTGGCGATGCGCTGGGTCAGGGCATTGCGGGCGACGTCGTTGGCAATGGTCAGTGCTGTCCAGCCATCCGGCGCCTCGGGTGGCGCACGGATTGTCACCTTTCCGACGAGCGAGCCGACCGCTCCCAGTTCGGCGAAGAAGGCATCCCTGGCGAAATCATAGCCGCCAGGGCGCGCCGCAGTTGGCGGCGGCAGAAGGCGGGCTGTCGCCTCGATGAAGTCGCCCGCCTTGACACTCGCGCCCGGGCGAAGGGAAACGCGCACCTGGGCGGGGCGAGCATTCGCCGCCAGTTCTCCAAGGGTTGCGACCCTGACGACGATGCGCGGTCCCGCCGGGCGCTCCTCGACGTTCAGAACAAGCCCGCCGAGCTTGGCAATCATCGGCCGGGCGAGGACGGGCGCTTCTACGCTGCGCGTACGCCATGTCGCCGCGGCAAATCCCGCCATGACGGCCGCGACCGCGAGCGTCACCCTGGAAAGCTGGCGATGGCGGCCTGTGACAGCCGCCGTGAGAACCGCGATGGCCGTTCCAATCGCTGACGGCCACAGGGACGGCTCCGCGTCGGCAAGAAAGTAGAGAATAATGCCGCCGCCGAACGCGACGGGCAGCCACAGGAAGGCCCGCCGCCGTTCCGCCTCGACGGCGAAGAGATCCCGAAGGCCGCCGCGCGCCTCGCCTGGAAAGAAGACATGCCACCCCGGCAGCAGGCTGCTGGCGGCAAGACGCGGCGGTCTGCCGTCATCGGCGACAATGATCGCGCGGTTCTTTTGGCGGGCCATGCGGGCGAAACACCCTGAATGACGGACCGGGTAGCGGCCAGATTGCAACGGAATGGTTCTGAAACGCAGAAACGCAAGGAACGAACAATCATCTGATCGGGCAAATAAAGCGTGCCGGCCTTGAAAGCACCGGACCGTGAAACATATTCCCGGACACGCGGCGCCAGACAGGCCGCTACCGGCTGGGCTGATAACAAACCGGTGGAACGATGGCCTCCCGTGAGGGAAAGAGCTTCTTACTCCCGGCCGAGCATCATGCTAAACGACGCCCGACCGTAGGTGGAAGCGACTTTGCACCATCACGATCATCGCTTTGGCACAAGAGAGCACATATCTGAGATGACCGAAACCGTCGTTACGCGTTTCGCGCCTTCGCCAACAGGCTTCCTGCATATTGGCGGCGCCCGCACGGCCCTGTTCAACTGGCTCTATGCCCGCCGGAATGGCGGCAAGATGCTGCTGAGAATCGAGGACACCGATCGCGAACGCTCCACGGAAGCGGCCATCGCCGCCATCCTCGATGGCTTGAGCTGGCTCGGGCTCGACTGGGATGGTGATGCCATTCACCAGTTCTCCCGCGCGGCACGGCACCGGGAGGTCGCCGAGGATCTGCTTGCGCGCGGGCGTGCCTATTATTGCTATGCGACGCCTCAGGAACTCGAAGCCATGCGCGAGGAGGCACGGCGCGAGGGGCGGCCGTTGCGCTATGACGGGCGCTGGCGTGACCGTCCGTCCTCGGAGGCGCCGGCCGACGTCAAGCCGGTGATCCGCCTGCGCGCGCCGACCGAAGGCGAGACCGTGATCGATGATCAGGTGCAGGGCCGTGTCACGTGGCAGAACAAGGATCTGGACGATCTCGTACTGCTGCGCTCGGACGGCACGCCGACCTATATGCTCGCGGTCATCGTCGATGATCACGACATGGGTGTCACCCATATCATCCGCGGCGACGATCATCTCACCAACGCCGCGCGGCAAAAGCAGATCTACGAGGCGCTCGGCTGGGACGTGCCTATCATGGCCCATATCCCGCTGATTCATGGTCCGGACGGCGCCAAACTCTCGAAGCGTCATGGCGCGCTCGGCATCGACGCCTATCGCTCCATGGGCTATCTGCCCACGGCGCTGCGCAACTATCTCGTGCGCCTCGGCTGGAGCCATGGCGATCAGGAGTTCTTTTCTACCGAAGAGATGATCGCGGCCTTCGATCTCGGCTCCATCGGGCGTTCTCCCGCCCGTTTTGACTTTGCGAAGCTGGAGAACCTCAACGGCCACTACATGCGAAGCGCCGACGACGAGGCTCTGGTGCGGGCGCTGGAAGATATTCTGCCGGAGCTCGGGCCGGCGCGCGGCCTCGGGCCGACCTTGCCGGCTGACCTGCGTGAAAAGCTGCTTGCGGCGATGCCCGGTCTCAAGGAGCGTGCCAAGACTCTGGTTGAACTTCTTGATAGTGCTTCATTTATCTATGTATCTCGACCTCTCGCCTGCGACGACAAGGCGATTGCGCTTCTCAATGCAGAGGGCCGGGAGCGGCTTGCCCTGGTGCTTCCTGCGCTTGAGGGAATCAATGACTGGAGCAACCAGACGACCGAGGCCGCAGTGAGGGCGACCGCGACCGAGGCGGGACTGAAGCTCGGCCAATTGGCGCAACCCCTTCGTGCGGCCCTGACCGGCCGGGGCACCTCGCCTAGCCTCTTCGATGTCATGACAGTACTCGGACGTGATGAAAGTTTAGGCCGTATCCGCGATCAGCTGCCCTGAGCCATTCCGGCAGCTTGAACGATGATCGTGGATGAGCTAGAGCATGTTCGGGGCGGGCTGGGATCTCGATGGATACTGGCATCAAGCCATTGATTCTGCGTGACTTCTTATCTCGCGGGGTCAATTGCGGATCCGAAATGGGCCGACAACTCACCAAGGTGGGGCATGAACGGCTCGACATTCATTGCCGTTGAGCTTTTATGGTTTTCATGAGCAAGGGCATGAGATTGAACGTGATCGTCGCACGTCACGACGTTTCCTGCCCGAACTTTTTGGAATCTAACGCATTCTTGAGTTTGGGCCATTTCCTCCAAACTCCTGCATGCGGTCTGGCTATGACGGCGTCGCTGCGTTTGAGCAGAAGGATATATCCATGAGCGACAAGGCAATCACCTTGACTGTTGACGGAAAGGGCATCGACCTTCCGGTGAAGGATGGTACGATAGGTCCGAGCGTCGCCGATATCGGTGCCTTGTACAAGCATAGCGGGATGTTCACCTACGATCCGGGCTTCTCGTCTACGGCGAGTTGCGAATCCGCCATCACCTATATCGATGGCGACGAGGGGATTCTCCTCTACCGTGGCTTCCCGATCGAGCAGCTCGCCGAGCACGGCGACTTCCTGGAGACCTGTTATCTCCTGCTCTATGGGGAACTGCCGACGGCAAGCCAGAAGGCTGAATTCGACTATGTGGTGACCCGCCACACTATGGTTCACGATCAGATGAACCGCTTCTTCCAGGGCTTCCGCCGTGATGCGCATCCGATGGCTGTCATGGTGGCCTCGGTCGGCGCTCTTTCGGCCTTCTACCACGACTCGACCGATATCTCCGATCCGCAGCAGCGTATGATCGCCTCCATGCGGATGATCGCCAAGATGCCGACACTGGCGGCCATGGCCTACAAGTACTCGGTCGGTCAGCCGTTCGTTTACCCGAAGAACGACCTCGATTACACGTCCAACTTCCTGCGCATGTGCTTCGGCGTGCCTTGTGAGGAATATGTGGTCAATCCGGTCCTCGCGCGCGCGCTCGACCGCATCTTCATCCTCCATGCCGACCACGAGCAGAACGCCTCGACCTCGACCGTTCGCCTCGCCGGCTCGTCGGGGGCCAACCCCTTCGCCTGCATCGCCGCCGGCATCGCCTGCCTGTGGGGACCCGCCCATGGTGGGGCCAACGAAGCCGCCCTCAAGATGCTCGCGGAGATCGGCACGCCCGATCGCATCCCGCAGTTCATCGCCAAGGCCAAGGACAAGAACGATCCGTTCCGCCTCATGGGCTTCGGCCACCGCGTCTACAAGAACTACGACCCACGCGCCAAGATCATGCAGCGGACGACGCACGAGGTTCTCAACGAGCTCGGTATCAAGGATGATCCGCTGCTCGACGTCGCCCTCGAGCTGGAGCGCATCGCGCTGCATGACGAGTATTTCATTGAGAAGAAGCTCTATCCGAATATCGATTTCTACTCCGGCATCACGCTGAAGGCGCTCGGTTTCCCGGTGTCGATGTTCACGGTGCTCTTCGCACTGGCGCGCACCGTTGGCTGGATCGCCCAGTGGAAGGAAATGATCGAGGATCCGTCCCAGAAGATCGGCCGTCCGCGCCAGCTCTATATCGGTGCGCCCCAGCGCGACTATATGCCGATGGCGCAGCGTTCCTGAGTTTGGAACTCATTGACGACATGAAAAAGGGGCCATTCAGGCCCCTTTTTTGTTGCTCGGCTCAGACACTGATTAACCTGGCAGCCGGCGCACGCGCAACTCATCGATGATGACTTCGGCAGCCCTGTCGCTCGGTCGAGACGCGCCGATGCTCATGGCTGCTTCCACGCGATCAAACGCGGCGAGTTGGGCCGCGCGTTCCGGAGACGTCGACATCAGAGGCAGAAGCGCCCCCGCGAGGTTATCGACAGTGCAGTTCCATTGCAGGAATTCGGGCACGGCGGGCTCATCGAGAATGATATTGGGCAGGCTTGCGTGCTCGACGATGATGAAATGGCGCACTTGCACCTCAAGCCGCGAGACCTTGTAGGCTACGACTGTCGGGATACGTGCCAGGGCGAGTTCGAGCGTGACTGTTCCGGATGCGGCAAGTGCGGCAGTCGCGGAGCGGAACGCCGCATATTTGGCTTCCTCGCCACTGACGACAGTGGGTTTGATGGGCCAGGACGCGAGTCCCTGCTCGATCAGCGGCGCGACATGAGGAACCGCAGGCAGCACCCAATTCACATGGCCGCGGACCTTTGCCGAAACGGCAGCCACCGTTTCGCCCAGGACTGGCATCAGGCGGGTCACCTCGGAGCGTCGGCTGCCCGGCAGAACGAGCACGGTCGGCGGCCGATCAGCATAGGGCGGCTCGCTCCGCTCACCAGGCCCCGGGCGCAGCGTATCGAGACGCTCGATCAAGGGATGGCCGACATAGGTGCAGGGCGGACCGCCGAGGCGGGCATGCGCGGCCGGCTCGAAAGGCAGCAGCGCCAGTACATGATCGACATAGGAGCGCATCTTGCGCGCCCTGCCGGGCCGCCACGCCCAGACGGTGGGACTGACATAATCCACCACCGGCAGATCGGGTAGGGCCGCCTTGACTCGCCGCGCGACACGGTGCGTAAAATCCGGGCTGTCGATGATGACGACCATTTCAGGCCGTTGAGCGATGATGGCGTCCGCGGTCGTCTTGATGCGGTTGATCAAGGTCGGTAGCCGGGCGATGACTGCGGCAAAGCCCATGACCGCTATATCCGACATGGGGAAGAGGCTCTTCAGCCCCTCGGCCTCCATGGCCCGCCCGCCGACACCTGTGAACGTGACGCCATCGGGCGCAAGACGCCGGCTGAGCGCCTGCATCAGCCTGGCTCCCAGCTGATCACCGGATTCCTCTCCAGCGACCACGAATATCCGCGCGGGCATGACTTCTCCTCGATCGTCGCACGCGTGCCTTTGCCGCCGTCCACCGCCCTGGAGCGGCGGATGCTCACATGGAATCGAGCGTACCGGTCTATCTATTTGAGCACGCGCCGAATCTATCCGAAAATCGCATCCGCATATCTGCTCGATGCTCTAGGCGGATCCGTGGGGGAGATCGACCCCGAGCAGGAACAGTCCACGCCGATCCGCTTCCTGGACCGTGCGTTCAATCTCGACGATCAACGTCGTTTTCGCCCCGACCGCAATGCCTTGAAGGCCGGCTGCAGCCGCTCTCACCACGGTACGCGGACCGATGGTGGGAAGATCGACGCGAAGATCCTGGTCGCGCTTTGCTGTCTTCACCAATACCCCGCCATGGGTGGCGCGCAAGCGAGCCCCTCGGCGCAGCTTTTGCACGCGCCGCAGCATGGCGTCGGTGCCCTCAGGGCCCTCGATGGCGGCGACCCAATGCGCACAGATGACCGAGGCTTGGCCGACGTCGAAGGGAGACAGGGAATCGAGCACGGCGAGGCCACGCGCAATGCTGGACCAGCTGTCGGAATCCGGCGCGACGGCGCCGAGTTGGCCCTGCGGAGCGAGCAGTTCCGGCGCGAGCTGATCAATGCCCGCAACTGCAAAGCCCTCTTCCTCGATGAGGCGCACGACGCCGCCGAGGAGACCATCGTCACCAGACCCGAGGATGGCGGCAATTTCCTCACGATTGCGATAGGCGGACAGCGCGCCCATGAAAGCTATCGGCTTCGGCCGCGTGACGGTACCGATCAGGACAATTTCCGCCGGCTTCCAAGCCTTGAGTGCCGATAGGGTCCGCTTGTAGTCAATGAGGTCGACGATCAGGTCGGCTCGGCGGGCAAGCGCACGCTCCGCGAAGCCGCGAAAGGCCAAAATCCTAACTGCCCTGCCCCGGCGTTCGAGGGCCGCCGCGAGCAAATCCGGTAACGCACCACCCCCGGCGAGAAGAACCACCGGTGCTCCGGCGTCGTCGGCCTTGAGATCGGTCGGCGCCGGAGTGTCGCTCACGCCTCTCGCGGCGTGCATATCGCCCGCTTCCCGCCAACGCGGATGAAATCCAGCACCTCCTGGACGACCGCGAGCTTGTCGAATTCGGCAGCGACGTCCTCGACACGCTCCAATAAGGTGCCCTCAGCCGCGAAAAGAAGACGATAGGCTCGCCGGAGGCTATGGATATCCTCCCGCGAAAAGCCGCGCCGCTGCAGCCCGACGATATTGAGGCCAGCAAGATGAGCGCGGTTGCCGAGCGCCATCCCATAGGGGATGACATCGTTCTCCACGCCGGACAGGCCGCCGACAAAAGCATGGGAGCCAACACGGGCGAACTGAATGATCGCCGCGCCGCCGCCGACGATCACATAGTCCCCGAGCGTCACATGGCCAGCGAGCATCACGTTGTTGGAAAGAACGACATGATCACCGACATGGCAGTCATGGCCGATATGGGAATTGGCGAGCAGCGCGCAGTGGCTGCCGACGACGGTCTCGAGCCCGCCGCCCTCCGTGCCCGGATTGATCGTGACGCCCTCGCGGATCAGGCAGTCGCTACCGATCGTCAGGGTCGACGCCTCGCCGCGAAATTTCAGATCCTGCGGCTGGTGGCCGATGGACGCGAAGGGAAAGATGCGGGTTCGGGGACCGATCGTCGTACGGCCGGCGATGACCGCATGGCTCACCAGCTCGCAGCCGTCACCGAGCACGACCTCTGGTCCCACCACGCAGAACGCACCGATCCGAACGCCCTCACCGAGGGACGCACCGTTCTCAACAATGGCGGTTGGATGAATGTCGCTCATCACTCTACAACCAGCATGGCACTGACTTCCGCCTCGCAAACGAGCACGCCATCGACCTTCGCTTCGCCGCGGAACCACCACATGTTGCGGCGATTGTTAATTTTCTTCATGTGATACTCAACCGTGTCGCCCGGACCGACCGGCCTGCGAAACTTGGCCTTGTCGATGGTCATGAAATAGACCTCCTTCGGCCGCGCCTTCTGGGCGAGCTTGGACGCCACACAAAGGGCGCCGGCGGTCTGCGCCATGCCCTCGATCATGAAGACGCCGGGAAACATCGGCCGCGTGGGAAAATGCCCCGCGAACTGCGGCTCGTTATACGTGACGTTCTTGATGCCGATGCATGACTCATCACCCTTCATCTCGATGATCTTATCAACGAGAAGAAAGGGATAGCGATGCGGCAGATAGCTCAGAATCTGCAGGATATCCGCGGTTTCGAGCTTGTCCGGCCCATCGTTCATGAAAATATTCTCCTCATCGGCGCCGGCAGTTCAGGTGCCATCGCCACCCCTGTCGCCCGGATCGCGATTGGACGCAAGCTTTTCGACCGACTTGATCTCCCGGAACCAGTCTCTCAGGGGCTTGGCGGGCGTGCCGCCCCAGCGAGCTCCCGGTGGGACATCGCTCGCCACATTGCTCGAGGCCGCGATCTGGGCGCCGGTACCGACCTTGACATGGCCGATGATACCGACCTGCCCGCCAAGCGCCACGAAGTCCTCGATTGTCGTGCTGCCGGAAATACCGACCTGCGAGACGATAACGCAATGGCGTCCGATCACCACGTTGTGGCCAATCTGGACGAGGTTATCGATCTTGGTCCCCTCCCCGATCACCGTGTCGCGGCTCGCGCCACGGTCTATCGTCGTATTCGCGCCGATCTCAACATCATCCTGAATGATGACACGCCCAATCTGCGGCACCTTCAGATGTCCGTTCGCCCCCATCGCGAAACCAAACCCGTCCTGCCCGATGCGCACGCCGCCGTGCAGGATCACCCGGTTGCCGATGAGCGCATTGAGCACGGAGACGTTTGCGCCGATGCTGACATCACGCCCGATCCGGCATTGGGGGCCGATCACCGCATTCGCGCCGATGATGCTGCCGCTGCCGATCTCGACGTCAGGCCCAATCACCGCCCCGGGGTCGACGATCACTCCCGGCTCGAGATGCGCGCCGGGATGCACGAACGCACCCGGTGAAATGCCGACCGCGGCAAAGGTCGACTGGGGACGCACAGCCGAAGGGTAAAGGCTCGCCATCACCTGCGCGAAGACGCGATAGGGATCGGGCGTCACGAGGGCGACCGTCGTGGCGGGAACCTTCGCGGCAAACCGCTTCGAGACGAAGCACGCCGCCGCATGGGTCGCTGTCAGCGCATCGACATAGCGTGGGTTGTCCATATAGGCGACGTCAGTCGGACCGGCCCATTCAAGCGACGCAGCACCTGATATCCGCAAATCCGATTGCACGCCTTCCGGCAGAGTGACGCCGACAGATGCTGAAAGCTCAGCCAAAGTCGGCTGTGCCATACGCGGAAAGAACACCGGATCTGTCATGAAACCGTGATATCTCGAATCGCGAAGGCGGCCTCATTTCTGAAGCCGCCTGTCGCTCTGTCCACAGGTTTAGAAGCTCGTGCCGCCGGAGAAGCGGAACTGCTGCGTCTGGTCGCCGGTCGCCTTCGACAGCACCCATGCGTAATCGAAGCGCAATGGGCCAAGCGGGGACTGCCACAGCAAGCTGGCACCGACCGACGAGCGGATCGTCTTCTTGTCGAGCACGTTCACGCAGGTCGGCTGCGCCGTGTAGCTTGTGTACGGTGTGCCGGGCGCGGGGCAATATTCCGGCACGCCATAAGGAGCGAAGTTTGTCGCGCCATCATAGCCGAACAGCGTACCCGCATCAGCGAAGACCGCGCCGCGCAGACCGAGGTCACGCGGCAGGCCCCAGATCGGGAACTGCACTTCGAGCGACCCACCGAAATAGGTCGTGCCGCCGAGCGCGTTGGCAGACGAGTCACCATTCATGTCACGCGGGCCGATACCGGACGGCGCGAAACCACGAACCAGCGACGGGCCGAGGAAGAAGTTATCGACGATGCGCAGGTCCTTGTCGCCGAACGCACGGACGTGACCGCCCTGGACACGGACCAGGCCGACGACATCGTCGAACAGCTCGCGATAGTACCGGGCTTCGGCGGTGGCGCGGATGAACTTGGAGTCGCCACCGAGACCCGCGACGTCAGGCTTGAACTCGACATAGAGGCCCGAATGTGGGTTCCGGACATTGTCGAGCGTGTTGTAGGTGAAGGTCGCACCCACCAGAGACGTGATGGTCTTGCCGGCAGCTTCCTTGATCGCGACCGACGCCTCACCGTTATAGATACAATCCGGATAAGGACCGGTGAAGCCGTAGATCGGATACCAGCAGTCGTTAAACGGGTTGTCGTAGGTGTTCGGAACCTTGAGGTTCGACTGATACAGCGAGTAACGCAGCGTGACCGTCGTATCCTCGGTGATCGGCAGACCCAAACGAAGCTGACCACCCGTCACGCGATTGGTGTAGCGCGAGTAGTTGGTGTTGTCCGTATACTTCGAGAACAGGTCGAAGCCAGCAGCCATACGCTGGCCGAGGAAGTAAGGCTCGGTGAACGAGAAGTCGACGCCCTGCGCCCGCTGGCCCCAGGAGCCCGCGAGACGGACATACTGGCCGCGACCAAGGAAGTTCGATTCCGATACCGCAACTTCACCGATGAGACCGTCCGAGGTGGAGTAGCCACCCGACACGGAGAACTGGCCAGTCGCCTGATCCTCGACATCCACATTCACGATGACGCGGTCGGGGCTCGAGCCCGGCTCGTTGGTGATGCGGACCGACTTGAAGTAGCCGAGATTGTTGAGGCGGCGAAGAGCGCGATCGATCAACACCTTGTTGAAAGCATCGCCCTCGCCGATATCGAACTCACGGCGCACCACATAGTCGCGGGTACGTGAGTTGCCACGGATGTTGATCCGCTCGATATAGACGCGCGGGCCCTCCTCCACGACATAGTCGATGCCGATGGTATGCGTGTCGGGATCGCGCACACCCGCGGGGCGAACCTGCGTGAAGGCATAGCCACGACGGCCGAGTTCGGTTGTCAGCCTGTCGAGGGACTTCTCGACAGCCTCGGCGTTGTAGGTATCACCGGCCGACGTGCTCACGATGCCTTGCAGCTGCTCGGAAGACACGTCCGGAATCTGGGATTCAACGCGAACGCCGCTGACCTTGTAGGGCTGCCCCTCTTCCACGGTGATGGTGACGATATAGCCACCCTTCGCCTCATCGAACTGGACGTCGGTCGAGACGATGCGGAAGTCAGCATAGCCGTTCTTCAGGTAGTAGCGGCGGATCAGTTCCTCGTCGGAGGCGATCCTGTCGGGGTCATAAACGTCGGAGGTCTTGAGAAACGACAGGAAGTTCATTTCCGTCGTCGTCATCAGATTCCGCAGCCGCGAACCCGAATAGGCGCTATTGCCGACGAAATTGATTTCCTTGACGCCCGTCTTGTCACCCTCGTCGATGGTGAAGACGACGTCGAGGCGGCCGTTGGGGAGATCGACCGTCCGCGCCGTCACCGAGGCAAGGCCGCGGCCGGACTGCTTGTAGATCTCGCGGATCCGGGCGATGTCGGCATCGACGGTCGCCTGGCTATAAGGCTGGCGAGCCTTCGTCTGCACCTCGGAGCCGAGGATGTCCTTGTTGAGCTTCTTGTTGCCCTCGAAGGCGACCCGATTGATGAGGTCATTTTCGGAAACGGTCACGACAACGTCGCCACCGCGACGCGCGACGCTCACGTTGGTGAACATCCCGGTCGCCATCAACTCGCGACGGATTTCAGCCGGCGAATTGGACGGGCTCGTGATGTAAGACCGAACTGTGTCAGCCTCGACCCTGCGATTGCCCTGAACGACAATCGCTTGAGCCAAAGCGCCTCCGGCAAAAACCGCCGTCAGCGGAAGTGCCACCAGTCCAGAACGAAGCCCTTTTACCAAGTGTCGGCCTCTTTTGGTCGTCAGCGTCATCAGATGCCGCCTCATTGTTCTTTTCTCTGCCGGAAAACCGGCCATATCAATCCCATAGGCGAATAACGCTTCTACAGAGTTTACTCGTCCATGCAAACGTACAAACACCGTTAACAAACTTTTCCCCGGGGACCGTGACCTCAGGGTCACGTGCCCCGTTGACTGAGCGCGAGCCCAAGATGCGTAAGGTCATTCCACGTAACAAACAACATTAGCATGACAACAATGGCGAGACCGATCCGGAAACCGATCTCCTGCGCAGCCTCGCTCAACGGCCGGCCACGCAGGGCCTCTATGGCGTAGAAAAGTAAATGACCACCATCCAGCAACGGGATGGGGACAAGGTTGATGAGACCGATCGACACCGAGAGAATCGCCGCGAGATTGATGAGCGAGAAGATTCCGCCCATGGACGCGACCTTGCCTGAGACCTCCGCGATGCGGATGGGACCCGAGAGTTGGTCAGTCGACTCGCGGCCCGTGACGAGCTTCGCGACATAGTCGTAGGTTCGCGTAACGATGAACCAGGTCTCGCTGACGCCGACGCCGGCCGCCTCGATCAGGCCAAAGCGCTGGACATGCCAGTTGGCCGGATCGTTCGAGGCGGCCTGCAGCCCCAGCATGCCGAGACGCTGCTTTCCGAACGGCGTGGTGATTTCCCTGAGATCAGGCGTCGCGGTCAGCCGTGTCTCACTGCCCGCCCGGTCGACGAGAAAAGTGAGCTGTTCCTCCGCGCGGCCACTGACAATGCGCTGCATGTCGTTGAACGACGTGATGGGGTGACCGTCGATGGCGAGAACGATGTCGCCAGCCTGGAAACCGGCACGGGCGGCAGCGCTGTTCTCCTGAACAGCGGCGACCTTCGGCACGAGGACCTGGCGACCATTGAAATAGGCCGCACCACCGAAAATGGCGATTGCCAGCAGGAAGTTGGCAATCGGGCCCGCCGCAACGATTGCGGCCCTGCGCCCAACGGACTTATGGAAAAAACTGACTCGGCGTTCTTCCGGCGTCAGATTGTCGAGAATGTCCCGGTCCGGCATGCTGGCCGCATTGGCGTCGCCAGCGAATTTCACATAGCCGCCCAAGGGAATGGCGGATAATTTCCAGCGCGTTCCGTGCCTGTCGGTCCAGCCGATCAGTTCCTTGCCAAAACCGATCGAGAAAGCCTGCACGCCGACCCCGCACCAGCGCCCGACCAGGAAATGCCCCAGTTCGTGGACAAACACCACAATGGTCAGGACGAAGAGGAACGGAACGACATAGCCCACCAAAGAGGTGGCCGTCGCGCCCATGGCGCTTAGAAATTCCATGAAGGCAGGTCTCTGATCATGAGGATGTCCACCGGTACGACATAGCCGCCATCCATAGTCTTGTCGGGTTCGCAGTCAAGTGACAACGACATCTATATTAAAAAAACAGCTGCAATATCAGTCTGTTCATCAATATTACTCATATTTGAGCTCAGCGCTTTCACAAAGCGCTACGCCTGTTGAGAGCGGCATCCGCACAGACATGCGGGGGCAATCATGGCAAGAGAGAGACCACGTCCCACATTCAGCCCGCCACGTCTGAATGATTACCTCGTCCCGTGAGATAGCACAAAAGGGCTGGTCTCGTCCCGCCAACGCATTCACGTATTAATTGCATACACAAGATTTACACACGCTTTACGTGCGCCGCGTCAATTCCACAGGGAGCTGACCACCAGGGCGCAGCCCAGGAAAACAGACACCGCCCAGAACGAGTCCAGACGATCCATCAGGCCGCCGTGGCCCGGAATTATATGACCGGAATCCTTGACGCCCAGATAGCGCTTCAAAACGGATTCACCGAGATCACCCGCCTGAGAGAGAACGGCGGCGGCGGCTGAAAGGGCTATCATGGCCACGACCGACATAGGCGCCGGCCCGCCGGTGAGAGGCGTCGTGAGCACCATCCATCCGATGATCGTGCCGGCCGTGACGCCTCCGATAAAACCGGACCAGGTCTTCTTGGGGCTCACTCTGGGCCAGAGCTTGGGGCCGCCGATCAGCCGGCCGCAGGCATAGGCGAGGATATCGGTGCCCCAGACCACACCGAACATCCATAACAGCGTCAACAGGCCGAATGGCGTGTCCCTTGCCGCAACGGGCACCAGAGCGATAACCGCGGCATAGGCGAGCCCGCTTGCCCGCAGGTCTCTCTTCGCATCCCGTCGATCCAGCGCAATGAGAGCGACGACCGCGCCTGCGACAAGAAGGAGGGCGGGGCCAATTCCGTACCAATGAAGCACGAGCGCCGATGCGGCTATCAGGACACCGAATATCGTGCGCGTTGTACGTCTTGTCTCCGCACTCTCCTCCGTCAGAGCGAGCCATTCATAGGCCACTCCTCCGCCAGCGATTGCCCAGATGATGACAAAGGGCAGCCCTCCCCAGAGGGTAGCCGCGAGCACAACCGAGGCCAGAACGAAGCCGGATGCGATCCTGAGCGTCAACTCGGAAGTGGCTCTCGCCGGATGTCCACGTTCGAAGGGCGCGGTTCCGTTATTTTTCGTCATCCTGCGGCGCTGCTCAGTCCGCCGAAGCGACGCTCGCGCCGTTGATATTCCGACAGGGCCTCCTCGAAGGAGCCCCGGTCGAAGTCCGGCCAGAGCACCGGCGTGAAAACGAGCTCCGCATAGGCTGCCTGCCACAGCAGAAAATTCGACAGGCGTTGCTCGCCGGAGGTGCGGATGAGGAGATCGGGATCAGGAATATCCGCAGTGTTCAGCGTCTCCGAGAAACGCTCCACCGAAATGTCGTCGGCCGCCAGGCGGCCAGCGGCGACATCCGACGCAAGCCGGCGCGCGGCCTGTGTTATTTCCTGGCGCGCCCCATAGTTGAAAGCGACCACCAGCGTTAGCGCGGTGTTGTTGCGCGTGAGATTTTCCGCCTCGGCCAGAAGCCCGACGAGATCGGGGGCAAGGCCCTCATCCGTCCCGATAATGCGGACACGGACGTTGCTGCGATGGAGATCGGCGAGATCCCGTCTCACGAAATGGCGCAACAAACCCATCAAATCCGCGATCTCGGCGGCGGGGCGGCTCCAGTTCTCGGAGGAAAAGCCGTAGACCGTCAGATAGGAAATGCCGAGATCGCCGGCGATACGCACAACGTTGCGCAGGGCCTCCATACCACGGCGATGCCCCTCGAAGCGCGGCAATCCCCTGCGTGCGGCCCAGCGACCGTTACCATCCATGATGATGGCCACATGGCGCGGCATGGGAGGCATGGACGTGTTGGGAGCCCCTGCCCCAGCGGGGTTGCGGGCCGGCTTCTCAGGCGACGCGCTCATGCCATCCTCCGACGCTGCGCAGACGCCGTATCGCATGGATTCGCCTGAAATCCCTCATACATGCTCACGCCCACCGCCCGGCACCCCCGCTATCGCCGCTGTACGCCGCGCGCATCCGAAATTCGTATCATTTCGGAGTGAGCTTCCAAACCCATTTTGGAGCGCCTCCCAGTGCGAGCCGATGGCCGATCTGCACGCAAATCGATCATGAGGCCGATGATAAAAACTTCATAGGCCTCATGCCAATCGGCGGAGCAATCAGACCCACGATTCCTCAGTATGGAAGCGTGACGTCTCCGAGCGCGGCTACAAAACTTATTCTGAAGGCGTTGTCGATAAGCTCGCCTTCAGTACCTCGGTTCAGACCTGCAGGATTTCTTTTTCCTTGGCGACCAGAAGCTGGTCGATCTCAGAGATCGTCTGGTCTGTCGCCTTCTGCACCTGGTCCGCCTGCCGCGTCTGCTCGTCCTCGCTCAGGTTGCCGTCCTTGACGAGCTTCTTCAACACGTCGAGGCCGTCGCGCCGCACATGCCGCGCCGCGACACGCCCTTCCTCGGCATATTTATGGGCGACTTTGACCATCTCCTTGCGGCGCTGCTCATTCATCTCCGGAATGCGCAGGCGGATCACCTGGCCCTCGGTCTGCGGGTTGAGACCGAGGTCAGATTCGCGAATAGCCTTCTCAACGGCAGAGACCATGCTGCGATCCCAGACCTGCACGCTGATCAGGCGAGGCTCCGGCACGCTGACCGTCGCGACCTGAGAGATCGGCATGACCGCGCCGTAAGCGTCGATCTGCAGGGGATCAAGAAGCGTCGGGGAGGCACGGCCGGTCCTGAGGCTTCCCAGGTCGTGACGAAAGGCCTGTACGGCACCCTGCATGCGCCGCTTGACGTCCGAAAGGTCGAAAGACGTGGCAGTCATCTCAGATTTGCCCTCTTGTTCGATGTTTGCGCGACCTTGAGCGCCTGAGGCCCCTGTGGTCAAGCACAACGCAAGCCTCCGCCGATCAGCGGCGGATGGCTACCCCATAGCCCGGGAAGGAACCTTCCCAAGGCAACAATCTGCGGACTTAGAGCATGATGGGCGGGAGTGGAAGACAGTTTTTGCCAACAAAGGCCATCTAGTCCGTGGGAATGAGCCGCCTGGGCATCCCGGGAGCGGCAATCACCACACCGCCCGCAAGCATACGGCACTTCGGGATGGCGCCCGCGATCGAGAAAATCCAGAGCGCCCCGAATCCAATCGCCGTCTGCTCAAGGAGTTTATGTCCGGCCCGGTGTTCAGGGCGCCACGATGGTCGCGCGGCCGCTGCCTTCGAGCACATGGCCGATGGCGCCGGCGTCGAGAATGGAAAAGACGACGATCGGCAGGCCTGCTTCGCGCGCCAACGCGAAAGCCGCTGTATCCATGACCTTGAGGTTGCGGGCAATCGCCTCGTCATGGGTCAGGCTGTCGAAGCGCGATGCCGTCGGATCCTTCTTCGGGTCGGCGGTATAGACGCCGTCCACGTTGGTCGCCTTGAGCAGGGCCTGACAGTCGAGCTCCGCCGCCCGCAGCACGGCTGGCGTATCGGTGGTGAAATAGGGACTGCCCAGGCCGCCGCCGAGAACCACGACCTTGCCATGGGCAAGGTGATCGAGCGCGCGACGCCGCGCATAGCTCTCACAGAGCGATGGCATCGGCACGGCCGACATGGCGCGGGCGGGAACGCCAGCCGCCTCGATCGCGTGTTCCAGCGCCAGCGCGTTCATCACGGTGCCGAGCATGCCGATGGAATCGGCAGTCGGCCGGTCTAGCCCCTTGGTGAGCCCTTGCACACCGCGGAAAAAATTGCCGCCGCCGACGACAATCGCAATCTCGTGGCCCTTCTTGGCCGCCGTCGCGATGTCGGCCGCGATCTGAGTCAGCGTCTCGCCGTTCAAGCCGGCACCGGCAGTTCCGGCCAAAACCTCGCCCGACAGTTTGATGAGCGCCCGTTTGATCCGCATGCTAGTGCCTCCGCCGTTGTCTGAGCCAATCCATTCCCCATAGCGGGGCCAGGGGATCGATGCCACCGTGCGGGCGCATGCCTTGCACAGGTCTTCACATGAAAACGGCGCCTTGCGGCGCCGTTGTCGTTGTCAGCCTTGGCTTCCCGCCGCCGCCGCCACTTCGGCGGCGAAATCGGCTTCCTCTTTCTCGATGCCTTCGCCCAAACCGTAGCGGACGAAGCCCTCGAGCTTGACGGGAGTTCCGAGCCGTCCCTCGGCCTCTTTGAGGACCTGAGAGATCGTCTTGGACTGATCGTGGATGAAGGGCTGCTCCAGCAGCGTCACTTCCTTGAAGTAGGTCTTGATGCCGCTGTCGACGATCTTCTCGATGACATTGGCCGGCTTGCCGGCGTGCTTGTCGGCAAGGATCGCCTTCTCACGCTCGACTGTCTCGGCCGGAACGCCGCTGGCGTCGAGCGCCACCGGGTTGGTCGCCGCGACATGCATGGCGATCTGACGGGCGAGAGTGGAAAGCTCGTCCTTGTTGCCGGTCGACGCAAGCGCCACGATCACGCCGATGCGGCCGAGGCCCTCGCCGGACGTGTTGTGCAGATAGGCGGAGACCACGCCGTCGGCAACCGAAAGGCTCGCCGCGCGCCGGGGGGTCATGTTCTCGCCGATGGTGGCGATGGCGCTCGACAGAGCATCCTGCACCGTGCCGCCGCCGGGATAGGCAGCAGCCTTCACGGCCTCGATGTCGGTGCCGGTGTCGAGTGCGACCTGCGCGATGGTGCGGGCGAGCTGCTGGAACTGCTCGTTGCGCGCCACGAAGTCGGTCTCCGAGTTGATCTCGACGACGACGCCCTTGTTACCGGCGAGTGCCACCGCGACGAGGCCTTCAGCCGCCACGCGGCCGGACTTCTTCGCGGCCTTCGAAAGGCCCTTCTTGCGCAGCCAATCCACCGCCGCCTCGACGTCGCCGCCCGTCTCCGTGAGCGCCGTCTTGCAATCCATCATGCCCGCGCCGGTCTTGTCGCGGAGCTCTTTCACCATCGCCGCGCTAATGCTGGCCATCGTCTTCCTCTCGATCGTAAAGAGCCGCGTCCTCACAAAATCAATGCAAGGCGCGGCCAGACGTCAATCGTCAATCAACACATCAAACGAGCCGGCATTGTCGGCCGGCTCCGATCTGGCTGCTGAAACGAGACCCTCATATGGCACAGCCCTCAGGCTTTCATATGAAGGTCCGTTATCTCAGACAGAGCCGGCCCTGCGACCGGCACGGTCTTTATCAGTTCGCCGTATCGGTCAGCGAACGGGCCTGCGCCACCCAGCCGTCACGTTCGATACGGCCATGCAGCTTAAGCTCGGCGTCGAGCGCGGCGATATCGGCCGGCGCGAGAGCAGCGATCTGCCAGTAGTGGAAGACGCCAGCCTCATTGAGGTTCTTCTCGAGCTCAGGACCGACACCGTTGAGGTTGGTGAGGTCATCGGGGGCGCCACGCGGCGCGCCAAGACGCTCGAACACCTCATCCGAGGCGGCCGCATCGGCAGCCGGCAGGTCCTCGACGATCGGAGCTTCCGATTCGCCGATATCGATACCAAGGTCGCCATGGCCGCGCGAGATGCCATCGATGGCAGCGCGAGCGACGAGATCGCAATAGAGAGCGATGGCGCGGCCCGCGTCGTCATTGGCGGGAACCGGGAAGGTGATGCCGTCGGGATCGCAGTTGGTGTCGACGATCGCCGCCACCGGAATGCCGAGGCGCTGGGCTTCCTTGATGGCGAGCTGCTCCTTGTTCGTGTCGATCACGAACAGGAGGTCCGGCACGCCGCCCATGTCCTTGATACCGCCGAGCGCGCGCTCAAGCTTCTCGCGCTCACGCGAGAGCATCAGACGCTCCTTCTTGGTGAGGCCGGAGGCGCCACCGTTCAGGGTCTCGTCGACCTTGCGCAGGCGCTGGATCGAACCGGAAATGGTCTTCCAGTTGGTCAGCATGCCGCCGAGCCAACGGGAATTCACGTAATACTGGGCCGAACGCTTGGCTGCGTCCGCGACCGCATCGGCGGCCTGGCGCTTCGTGCCGACGAAAAGCACGCGGCCACCGGCGGCCACCGTGTCGGAAATCGCCTGCAGCGCGCGGTAGAACGCGGGCACGGTCTGGGCGAGATCGATGATGTGGATGTTGTTGCGTGTGCCGAAGATGTACTGGTCCATCTTCGGGTTCCAGCGGTGAGCCTGGTGGCCGAAATGCGCACCGGCTTCGAGAAGCTGCCGCATGGAGAAATCAGGAAGCGCCATAGTCTTTATAACTCCGGTTATGATGCCGCCGCGGGGCCTTGGGCCGGATGATCCGGCCACCGGATGGCTCGTGAGAGATCTCAAGAAGGCCCTTATGGTAGGACCTTCGCGAGCTTAACCCCGCGTGTGGAATGGGCGCGCTTATAAGGGCGCCAGCGTTGAGATGCAAGAGATCCTGTGCGGAAAGAAGGTATCCGGTCCATTATGTGCCGGTAAGTGCCGGCTTTATTGGCGGGATCGCTCAACCCGGGATCTCGCCCAGCGCCACGCGTCGCTGCAAGGCGAGACCCTCGAGAAACCTCTCGTCATGGCTGACGATGAGAAGCGCACCGTCAAAGGCACATAGAGCCATTTCCAGGGCCTCGATTCCATCCAGATCAAGGTGATTGGTCGGCTCATCCAGAATGAGAAGCGCAGGCGGGACGGGCCGCCCCAGGGTGCAGGCAAGCCCGGCTCGCAATCGCTCGCCTCCGCTGAGGCTGCCTGCGCTCTGGTGCGCATCCTCGGCGCGGAAGCGAAAACGCGCCAAGGCCGCCCGACACTGGTTCTCGTCCGTCTCCGGGTTCAGGTGCAAGAAATTCTCGCGCAGGGAGAGATCGCGAGCGAGCAAACTTACATCCTGATCAAGAAACGCCAGCGGCACCGGTCGATCGATCGTCCCGCTCTGCGGCTTGAGCTGGCCCGTAATCAGCGCAAGCAAAGTGGATTTACCACTGCCGTTCGGGCCTGTGATCGCGACGCGCTCGCGCCCGGTCAGCGTCAAGGACAGGTCACGGATGACAGGCCGCTCGGTCGCATATCCGCCTGTCACGGAATCGAGCCGCAGAGCCGTCTTGCCAGGCGGCATCCCCGTCGTGAGCATGTCCATGCGCAGGGGCTGAAGCACTTCGATTCTCTCGCGCGCATCGGCGAGGGCCTCCTCCGCCATCTCACCCCGGGCATCACGAAGGCGGGCATTCGCGCCGCCGGAAGCCTCGGCCCGCCCCCGGGCCGCGTCCATCAGGATTTTCGGCTGGTCGCCTTTGGCGCGCCCCTTCCGTCCGTTGCTATCCCTGCGCGCCTTGCGCTCGACCGCCTGCTGCGCGCGACGCCTGATCTCGGCGCGTGCCCTTTCGGCGGCGGCAAGATCGTGATGAGCAGCCTCGAGATCCTTGGCCTTTCGCGCGCGATAATCACCATAGCTCCCGCCATATCGCGTGGCGCCGAGCGTCGTCAGTTCCACGATGGCATCCATCGCTTCGAGAAGCTCGCGATCATGGCTGACGATGATGGCGCCACCGCGCCAGCCGCGGACGAAGTCCAGGACAGCCCGGCGTCCATCGCGATCCAGGTTGTTGGTCGGTTCATCGAGCAGGAGGACGTCAGGCTCAGCGAAGATCAATGCCGCCAGCGCTGCGCGGGTGCGCTGCCCGCCCGACAGCGCAGCCAGCGGCACATGCGGCTCCAGCGGCAGGCCGCAGCGCAAGAGGGCCGCGTCAATCCTGGCGGGCAATGTCCAGTCCGCGCCGGCCAGTTCGTCGGGATCGGCCTGACCTTGTTCAGCACGGTCGAGCACTGCCAGGGCCGATCTCGCATCAAAGAGGTCAGCGAGCGTTTCGGCGCGCGCTTGCACGTCCTGACGCATGACGCCAAGGCTACCGGAGGATTGGATGGAACCGGACGAGGGGCGTAGCTCGCCCGCGATCAGCCGCAGCAGCGTGGTCTTGCCGCTGCCATTGCGTCCGACGATCCCGATACGCTCGGGGCCGAAGCTTAGATTGAGATCTGAGAAAAGCGGCGCTCCGTCAGGAGCGTGCCACGACAGATTGAACAGGGTGATGGAAGCAGGCATGGGACAGGACTTCTCGCAGCATGATCGACTGAACGACGGCGGCAAGAGACAAGTCCATGTCGAAGCGGCTCCAAATTCCCGTTGAATGGCCTTCTAGGTAAGGCGAAAGCGTCCCATGTGCAAGCGCGCTCCGCGCATATCTGCGGAGCCTTCATCCGCGATACCGCCTACGCCTGATTGCTTTCCGCCGCCGCGATGAACGCTACAGCATCTCCACATGGACGACGCCGGGGATCGCCCGGATAGCGCTGGCCATCTGCGGTGTCGTGGAAAAGCGCCCCTTGAGCTTCACCTCGACTTCCTGCTTCTCCTCCAGCATCAGAACCAGCGAAACGTCGCCATCGCCGCGATCCCGCAGCCTTTCGGCGACGATGGGAAGCGGCGCCTCGTCACGCAGGAAGATCCGCAGACTTTTGTGATGTTTCGAAACCGCGGAATCGAGCGGCTCGACGGACTGGATGCGCGCCCTCACCTCCTCGCCCTCGGCGGAGGCCTGGACCAGCAGGATCACGGCCTTGCCCGGCTCCAGCAGATCACGGAAATGCGACAATCCCTCGGCGAAGATGATGGCCTCGAAATGCCCGCTCTGGTCCGACAGATTGACGATACCCATCTTCGAGCCGCTCTTCGTGCGCCGTTCGGTCCGGTCCAGCACGGTCGCGGCGAGCCGCCCCATGTTGACCCCGCCCCGCACCGCCTTGGCGAAATCCAGCCAGCGTTGCACACGCAGCTTTTCAAGCAGCGCGCCATATTCGTCGAGCGGATGGCCCGTGAGAAAGAACCCGGCCGCGTCGTATTCCCGCTGCAGGCGCTCCGCCGGCAGCCACGGCACATAAGTGGGGATGCGCAGGGGCTCCGGCGCGGAGGTCGGCCCGCCGAAGAAATCGTTTTGTCCATCGGCCTCGGCCGCCACGGTACGCGCCGCGATCGCGGTGATCGCGTCGATGGCCGCGAAGCTGCGCGCCCGATCCGGTTCGAGTTCATCAAAGGCGCCGGCCGAAATCAGAGCTTCCAGCGTGCGCTTGTTGACGAGCTTGGGATTGAAGCGGCGCGCGAAATCACCGAGATCACGGAACGGCGTGTCGCCCCTTGCCGCCACCAAAGCCTCTACGGCCTGCCGGCCAACGCCCTTGAGCGCGGCCAGCGCGTAGCGGATCGATCCGCGCTCGGCAGCATCATAGTGGACCTCGAAGACCACGCCCGAGCGGTTGATCGACGGCGGTTCGACCTTGATGCCGAGACGCTCGGCCTCCCGCCGGAATTCCGACAGCTTGTCGGTGTTGTCGAGTTCGAGCGTCATGGATGCGGCCATGAACTCGACCGGATGGTTCGCCTTCAGATAGCCCGTGTGGTAGGACACGAGCGCATAGGCGGCCGCATGGCTCTTGTTGAAGCCGTAATCGGCGAATTTGGCGAGCAGGTCGAAGATCTCGTCGGCCAGCGCCTTGGTCAGGCCGCGCTCGATGGCTCCATCCACGAAGCGCTCGCGCTGGGCGTCCATCTCCGCCTTGATCTTCTTGCCCATGGCGCGGCGCAACAGGTCGGCCTCGCCGAGCGAATAGCCCGACAGCGACTGCGCCACCTGCATCACCTGTTCCTGGTAGATGATGATGCCGAAGGTCTCGTTCAGGATCGGCTGGAGCTTCTCGTGGAGGTACCACTCCTCCTCCGGTTCGCCGTCCCCGTGTTTGCGGGAGCAATAGACCGGGATATTGGCCATCGGGCCCGGACGGTAGAGCGCCACGAGGGCGATCA